>JAJUJL010000057.1 GCA_029265355.1 Chloroflexota bacterium
GCCGCAATGGGGGGCTTCGGGGTGGGGGTGGGCGACCCGTCCGTTGCCCGGCGCGGCGCGAGTGGCGCGGCTCCACTCCCCCGCCGGGGTGCGAATTCATCTCACGTGGGTCGCCCCTACGGGAGGCCGCAATGGGGGGCTTCGGGGTGTGGGTGGGCGACCCGTCCGTTGCCCGGCGCGGCGCGAGTGGCGCGGCTCCACTCCCCCGCCGGGGTGCGAATTCATCTCACGTGGGTCGCCCCTACGGGAGGCCGCAATGCAGGGCTTCGGGTGGGGGTCAGGCCTTCCGCCGCCGGGCGACCCACCGCGCGCCCGCCAATCCCACCATCGGCAGCGCAATCGAAAAGCACTCGATGCGCGGTGATTGCGCGGCGGCCTCGGTGGGCGTTGCCTGTGCGGGCGTCTCCACAGGAGGCGTGACCACGGGTGCAACCGTGGCCGCGGCCGCGGCTATGGCCGTGTTGGTTGGGATGACAGCCGTGGGCGAGGGCAGCGCCCGGCGTGTCGCTTCCACCGCTGCCTGGGTTTCACGCGCCTGTTGGGTGACCAACGCTTGTTGGGTGTCCAACGCCTGTTGGGTGGCGGTCTGGGTGAGCGCCCATTGGGTGGCGTAAGGAGCATTCTCCTCGATCTGCTGCTGGATATTTTCATAGAGCTCGCTCAGCTCCGGGTCGCCGGGGAAATCCTGCAATCCCTTCTCCAGCAAGGCGCACAGCTCGGGGTAGCAGGCGGCCTCGCCCCTCAGGCTCATCCAACCCACCGTGCGCATCAGCCAGTCGGCGTACTCGCGCACCAGCTTGACGCGGTTAGGCGCCAGCTCGATCGCGCGGCGGTAGGCGACGTTGACCTGCTCGCCCAGCGCCACGCCCCCGCCGTGCTGTCCCACCGTTTTCACCACCATGACCGCGCCGCGCGCGGCGCGCGCCAGGGCGATCTGGGCTTCGGGGGAGTTGGGCGCATTTTCCGCCTGGGCGCGCGCGCTGAGCAGCTCCCGGTAGCGCTGCGGCTCGAGCACATCCACGTAGAGGTTGTGCTCAGCGGTGGGCTCCAGGTCGGTGAACTGCCAGCGGATAACGTTGTCCTCGATGACATAGCCTTCCGGTTGGGGTTGGATGGGCAACCCCTCGATCGAGCGCCCCGAGAGGGAGACATTCTCCGGCGTGATCGTGTCGGGCAAGTAGACATTGAGGTTCACCTGCCCGATGGTGCCCTTCCAGCCGGCGCCAGTCTGCAGGATGTACTCGAAGCCGCCGAAAGGTCGCCGGCCGGTAGGGTACAGGAGGTAGCTCAAGCGCACGTGGACGTCTTTGCCGGCGGGAAATGACATGGGGAAGCGCGCCCACAGGCTCTCCTGCGACGGGTCGCCCACGTCGGGAGCTTTGACCTGCTCGTAGCGGGTGGGCTCGCCATCGATCCACAGTTTGAAATCCCGCAAATATTTATCTGGAAAATAGGGCAGCATGCCCGGGTAGCGCAGCGAGGCCGCCAGCGGAAACCACACATCGAAGGTCTCGTCGGCTTGACCCAGGTTGCGCATCAGGAAAACGGCCTCCACCTGGGCGCGCATCGCGTTGGCGGGCGAATCTTCCCCTTGCCCAGCCGCCGGCCGCGCGTGGGCTTCAATGGTGATGTTGACTTCTTCCGAAAGCATGCGCACATTCGTCTCGACACCTATCGGCAGACCGGGAGATGCGCCGGCCGGGTTGAGCGGCGGCCAACCGATGTCAGCGCGCCCAGGCCGCACAGGCGCCGCCAGCATCGCTGCCAGGAGCGCGCAAAACGCCCACACAATCATTTTTCGGCCGTATTGGGATGACATAAGATTGGCTCCTTATTTGATCTTAGCTGTCATTGCGAGATTCGGCTATGCCGCCAGGCGGCACTCAAATGAAGAAATGACAAATATGTCATGAGTCGACCAGCGTCGGGTGTTTTTTTACCCGCCTGGTGCTGAAGCGCTTTCTTCAGCCCTGGTCGTGGCAATCTCCTATCAGATCATTTTGCGTGACCCACATCGTGCGAGCAGCTTTTGCGTGGTCCACGATGTGCGAGGTGCTTATAGGCGTCCCCGCCTGTGACCCGACAGGTTTATCGCGCATGATCCGGATGGGGAATTGCCGCATGAGCCAGCGGGTGGATTTTTCTCATCCAGGCGTGGTATAATCCGAGTAACCTTCTCCACATTGGGACGGATACCTCCGCCCCCTCCCCCTTCCCTTTCTCAAGAATGACAGGCGCTGAAACAACCCGCTTCAGGGTGCACCGCCGCTTGCTTGCGCTGGCCAGTCCCCTTTGGGCGCGCGCCCGGAGAGAGATGCTGGGAGTTGTGTGGAGCAGACGAAAGGAGTGAACCATGAACATGACATTCGACTTCGAAGAATCAGCCGCTCGCGCCGCCGCTGACGCACCGGCGCTGCCCGAGCCCCCAGCGGCGACGCGCAAGCGCATCGCCCTGGTCGCTCACGATCACAAGAAGCAAGACCTGCTAGAATGGGCGCGCTTCAACCGTGATCTGCTCGCCCAGCATGAGCTGTACGCCACCGGCACCACCGGTCGCCTGCTGTCCGAGAGCCTGGAAACACCGGTGGTGCGCCTGCAGAGCGGTCCGCTGGGCGGCGATCAGCAAATCGGCGCCTTGATTGCCGCTGGCAAGCTGGACCTGCTGGTCTTCTTCTGGGATCCGCTCTCGCCGCAGCCACACGATCCCGATGTGAAAGCGCTGCTGCGCATCGCCGTAGTCTGGAACATACCGGTCGCCTGCGATCGCGCCACCGCGGATTACGTCATCTCATCGCCGCTGATGAGCGAGCTCTACGAGCGCCAAATGCCGGATTACAGCCAGCACACCGAGCGCCTGGAAGGGCGCTCAGCGGCGCTGCAGCTCTTGCCCAAGCACACCGCCTAGGGCGCTGGCGCCACCGCGCCGCTTCTCGAAACCCCAAGGGTCTGCAAAGGCCTTTGGGTTTTTTTTTTGCGCTCAGGCCAGGCGCAGCACCTTGGCGCCGCGGATCTGTCCCTGGCGCACTTCACGCAGCGCCATGTTGGCCTGTTGCAGGTCGTACGCTTGCACTTCGGGGGCAAAACCCAGCCTGGCAGCCAACTCAAGGAACTCGCGGATGTCCTGGCGGGTGACATTGGCGACGGATTTGATCTCACGCTCCATCCACACCTGGCGGGCGTAATCCAGGCCGAGCAGGGTCTCCTGGTCGATGGACTCCTTGCGGATGGCATTGATCACCAGCCGACCGCCGGGCAGCAGGTCGCAGAGCGCCTCGACCACCGGCTTCCACACGGGGGTGGTATCGATGATGGCGTGCAATTTCACCGGCGAACGCTCACCGATCTCGCCAGCCCAGGCCGCGCCCAGCTCCAGGGCGAAGCGGCGCTCGTCGGGGTTGCGCGAGAAGACGTAGACCTGGGCGCCGGGATGCAGGCCCAGGTGCGCCTTGAGCACCAGGTGTCCGGAAGCGCCGAAACCGGTCAAGCCCAGGCGTCCACCGGGCGGCAGGTTCGCCAGACGCAGAGAGCGGTAACCCACCGCCCCGGCGCACAGCAGCGGTGCGGCGTGCAGGTCGCTGAGCGACTCAGGAATGGGTATGGCAAAAGCCTCTGGCACCAGCATGTACTCGCCATAACCGCCGTGGGCGTCGCGACCGGTGGCGGCGAACTCAGGGCACAGGTTTTCCTGCCCGGAGCGGCACCATTCGCAGCGCCCGCAGGCCGAGTATATCCAGCCCACGCCCACTCTGTCGCCTATGCGCAGAAGGCTGCAATCCACACCCAGGGCAACCACCTCCCCCACCACCTGGTGACCGGGCGTCACCGGCAGGCGCGGCGGCGCGGCGCGGCCCTCGATCTCATCCAGCTCGGTGTGGCACACGCCGCAGGCGCGCACCCGCAGCAGCGCCTGCCCAGCTCCCGGCTCGGGGATGGGCAGCTCGGTGAGCGTGAGCGGCTCGGGGTTTGCGCTCAGTGGCGCCAGACGTGCGATCTGTTGCGCTTTCATACTTTTTTGATCTTAGCTGTCATTGCGAAACCAGCGTATTGTGCTGGTCGTGGCAATCTCCTACTCAGAACATTTTGCGTGTCCCACATCGTGCGAGCAGCTTATCACAGGGCAATGTGATCAATGAAATACTTCAGCCAGGCGCCGCTCCCCAGGATGAAGGGTTGCATCAGGGCGCGCTCGGCCTGCACGGTGTGCATCAGGTCGTGCGCCGCCCACTCGTGGATCATCTGCTCCAGCGTGACCAGGCCCAGTTCGCCATGACGCGCCTGGCGGCTCAGATCGGCGGGTGTGACGCGCTCCAGCGCCTCCAGCCCCGCCTGGCGCAACTGCGTGAATTCCGCAGCCATCTCCAGCGGCGAGCGTTGGCCGGCAGGCGTTCCCTCGGCGTCTGGGTTGAAGGCGGGGAAGGAGTCTTTTCCCGCCAGGAAAATGCGGATGCGCACCGGGAAGACGCCGCGCTCGGTGTCGATCAGGTGCTGCAGGCAGTCCAGCGCGCTCCACTCGCCAGACTTGGGCTGGCGCCGGAGCAGATCTTCGGGCAGGGCCGAGATCAGCGACTGCCAGCGCGCGGGTGTGGTGGTGAGCACGCGACGGGTGAGATCGAGGATATTTTCCATGCCAGCTCCTAAAAAAATAATGCATCCCGCAATCGATGATTATCCGCTGCGAAAATAGCGGATCATATCCAGGTCGCCGGGCGAATGACCATAGGAGGTCAGCGCCACGGCTGCTTCGGCGCGGTGCTGCGTGCCGTGGTTGACGACGTGCGCCAGGATGTGCCACAGGGTTTCCTCGTAAGCATCGCCGCGCGTGTTGCGGTAGTGTACCGGCCACTGCAGGTCGTCGTCGCCGAGCGAAGCCAGGTAGAGGTGCATGGACTGCTCTTCCTCCTGCCAGGCGCTGCGCAGCGCGTCCAGCGTCGGGTAGCTCCCCTCCCCCGGCATGGCCTGCGGCGAGATACCCTGTTGGCAGCGCATGCGCCACACCTGCTCGGCGCTGAAGATGTGCACCAACGCCCCGCGCAGGCTGCCGTGACTGATGGCATACGGGGCGGTGTACTGGGCGATGGAGACTTTCTGAGCCGCGTCGAGGATGCGGGCGTTGGCCCAGCGGTTGTAGCCAAACAGGGAGAGGATAGAGGATTTGTTCATATAGATATTCTAATCCAATTATCCGCTCCGATGGGCACATTCGCCGGGGCAGGCCTGGCAGGCACCCCAGCGCCCGCCGGGCGGCGAATTGCCCCGCATCCGCCCATTTTGCAAAGCAATTTAGATTGATAATTCTCAATAGCTAACAAATCTGGTAACAAGATCATTCCAGAATCGTTATAAAATTAGCATGTATGCGGCTACACCACAGACCCACCGGGCAATCGATATGAGTTCAGAACGGATTCTGATCGTCGAAGACGAAAGTGTAGTGGCTCTCGACCTGCGCCAAAGGCTGGAAAATTTGGGCTACCAGGTGGTCGGGCATGCCACGCGGGGGGAAAAGGGCGTGCAATTAGCGCTGGAAACCAACCCCGACTTGATCATGATGGACATCAAGCTGCGCGGCGGACTGGATGGCATTGAAGCCGCGCAGCAGATTCGGGCGGAGCGGGACGTGCCCATCGTCTTCCTGACCGCCTTCGCCGACCAGGAAACCATCCGGCGGGCAGCGCTCACCGGGCCGTTCGGTTACCTGCTCAAGCCGTTCGACGAACAACTGCTCTCGATCAACATCGAGGTGGCGCTGTACAAGCACCGCATGGAGCGCGCCCTGCGCGAGAGCGAAGAGCGCTACGAGCTGGCCATCCGCGGCGCCAATGATGGGATTTGGGACTGGGACCTGCGCACCAACAAGCTGTACTTTTCGCCGCGCTGGAAAGCCATGCTCGGCTACGCCGACGATGAGGTGGGCAACACGCTGGCCGATTGGCTGCGCATGGCGCACCCCAACGATCGTGAAGGCCTGCGCACCGCCCTGGAAGACCACCTGCAAGGGTTGGTGCCGCAGCTCCAGTTCGAACACCGCATGCTGCACAAGGACGGCAGCGTGATGTGGGTGCTGACCCGCGGGCTGGCAACGCGCAATGCGAAAGGCGAGGCCATGCGCATGTCTGGCTCGCAGACCGATATCACCAGCCGCAAGCGCATGGAAGAGCAACTGCTGCACGATGCTTTCCACGACACGCTGACCGGCTTGCCCAACCGGGCGCTGCTCATGGACCGCCTGGAGCGGGCCATGGAGCGCTCGCGGCGCTTCCCCAACGACCGCTATGCGGTGCTGTTCCTGGACCTGGATCGCTTCAAAATGGTGAACGATTCGGTGGGACACGCCGCCGGAGATGAGTTCCTGGTGCAGATCGCCCAACGGCTGACGCGCTTGATGCGCGCCACCGATACCACCGCCCGGCTGGGCGGCGACGAGTTCGTCATCCTGCTGGAAGGGGTGGTCGATCTGCAAGATGTGCGCACCGTGGCCGAGCGCGTGCTGGAGGCGCTCAAAGCCCCCGTGGAGATCGCCGGGCAAAAAATCATCCCCAGCGCCAGCATCGGGATTGTCTTCGGCGAGCCATTCTACGAACGGGCTGCGGATGTGCTGCGCGATGCCGACATTGCCATGTACCGCGCCAAGGAACGTGGCAAAGCCTGTTACGAGCTGTTCGAACCGGGCCTGCGCAAACGCTTGCTGGTCTCTTTGGAGATGGAAACGCTGATGCGCCAGAGCCTGGACAAGATGCAAAGCCAGGTTGAGCCAGCCGAATTCGAGCTGCACTACCAGCCCATTCTCACCCTGGAAGGGCAGCAGATCATCGGTTTCGAGGCCTTGCTGCGTTGGCACCCCAAGGAATACCCACCCCTCTCCCCCTCCACTTTCATCCCCGTTGCGGAAGAATCCGGCTTGATTATCCCGCTGGGCGAGTGGATCCTGAATGAAGCCTGCCAGCAGATGAAAACGTGGCAACTGCAGTTCCCCCACGACCCAGCGCAGTTCATCAGTGTCAATATCTCCCCAAGGCAGTTCACGAGCAACGCTCTGCTGGGGCACATCAAGCATGCCCTGGAATCATCCGGCCTGTCGCCAGACAGCCTGCGCATCGAATTGACCGAAAGTTACCTGATGGAAAACACGATCAAAGCGCGCGTGCTGCTGGAGGAGCTGGAAGCCATGGGCGTGCGGGTGTGCATCGATGACTTTGGCTCTGGCTACTCCTCATTGAGCTATTTGAACCGTTTCCCGGTGCACATCATCAAGATCGATCGATCTTTCATCCAGCACATGCAAAACGGGGCGCGCAGCCTGGATATCGTCCAGACCATCATCCAACTGGCGCGCGACCTGCACCTGGAGGCCATCGCCGAGGGGGTGGAGACGGTCGAGCAGATGGACCAGCTCAAGGGTTTCCAGTGCCGCTACGCCCAGGGATACCTGTTCTCAAAACCGCAGCCAGCCAGCGTCATCAGCGAGCTGCTGGCCAAGGCAGGGGCAATAAAGTAGCTGAAGCTGCATACGCATCGCACCCCCACGGCGTAGGGGCAACAGCATCCGCCACAAGCGGTTTGCCATTGCGCGCCAATCTCCAGGCGGATGCTTTGCCCGCTGCATACGCATCGCACCCCCACGGCGTAGGGGCAACAGCATCCGCCACAAGCGGTTTGCCATTGCGCGCCAATCTCCAGGCGGATGCTTTGCCCGCTGCAGCCGCGTTTTGTGGGGTGGTGGGCGGGTCAAGCATTTGCCTGGATCAGGGATCACCTGGATTGGGGGGCTGTGGCAAATGCTTGACCCCTACAATGACCGGTTCGGGTTTGCCAGGGGCAGCCCCACAGCGCTGCACAAATTTCCTCCCGCAAGAACAACTGTCACTGCGCGCAGAACGGCGAGACGCCAGGCAGGGGCGGATCCGCGGGTATGGTGGGCAGGAGCACCGGCAGCGAGTCATCCAGGGCAAGTGAAGCCAGGATGAGCTGGATGTCGGCGCTCGAGAAGCTGGACTGGGGTGTGATGGCAAAGAGCGCCAGCCAGCGCGGGGCAGCGCGCACAGCGTACACCGTCGAGACTTCGCTGTTCACCGTGGAGCGAAGCTGAACCTGCAGCGCCGGGTAGCGCCCCAGCGCGGCGGGCTGCACCGACTCAACCGCCTGGATATCCGACTCTAACCATTGGCGGGCAGCGGCTTCGTCGGATGCGCTTTCATCTTCCAAGGTCGCCAGTGTCAGGTCGAACGAGATCACCCCTTCTGGCGCCTGGCCGCCTTTCCAAACGCCGCGCTCCGAGTTGGCCTTGAAGAAGGCCTGGTCGTAATTGGCGACGCTGATGGTGCGCACTGCGCCCTCGGCGGCGGGCAACGTCACCTGCCACCAGCACGGCACGGCGAAGCCCACGCCGGTGGTGGGGTCCTTCACCAGCGCCCAGGAGGGGTCGCCGCTCAGCAGCGTGGGCGTGGCTTCGGGCGAAGAGGGCGTGGGAACGGCCTGGGTGGGCGGCGCAGGCGTCGCCGTCGCTGGCGGCTGGCAGGCGGCGAGAAGCAGCGCCAGCGTCAGGAGCAGGGTGGCAGGCAGGCGAGCAAAGGACATGGGCACCTCCATTCGATGGGAGAGTATACCGCGTGAGGTGGATGGTTGAAAGATAGATTGCTGGGGACCTATCCACCGACCCCTTCCCTAAAGGAAAGGGGAGTAGGGGCGACCCAGGCGAGATGAATGCGCCGCCCGGCTGGGGAGACGAGCGGCGCCCTTCGTTCCAGGGCGGGCAACGGACGGGTCGCCCACCTACACCCCCTCCACGCAGGGCGACCCGTGCGCGGCAGCCGGAGGGAAAATCATGCGGCATGCCGCGCCAGCGAAGAGGCGATTGGTGTCACGTGGGTCGCCCCTACAATATGCGGTGGGAGGGGGGGGTCGATCCCGAATGGCACAGAGACGCTGTCTCTGCTCATGAGAGCGCCCGGCGCAGGCGCGCAGCGATCTCATCCAGCTCGGCCCGCGGGGGTGATCGGTCTAGTCCGGCACTAGTCATTAATCATCCTATCAAATCATACCTAAGGATGATACGGCGCAGCAAGAACGGGCATACAATTTAAGCACTTCTTAACCCTTGGTGCACCTGCCTCATTGAGTCCGTCATGGGAGGGTCAATCTGCACCGGTTGGAAGGGATCCGATCTTGCGGAGGGAAATCACATGCGAAAATACACGCTATATTTCACGATGTTAATGATTTTAGTGGCGCCGATCGTGGTTTGGCTGGTGCAGCAGGCGCTCGCGCCTCAGCCCACGGCTCAAACCGCCACCCCCACCCCGACCCAAACCGCCCTGATCAACACATCCTCCTCGCTGGAACCGGCGACCGAAGCAGAGGTGGATCAAGCGGAGATTTCGCTCAGCGAATTCGGCGCAGCCGCAAAAGCGGTTGACCTGATCGCGGCCTGGGTGGAGGCCGGCGCGCCGGAAACGGAGGCGTTCAATTACACCGGCATCGACGGAAATACCTACCCGGCCACCTTCGAGGTGGATATTCTGCCGCTCTTCACCGAGAACGGCGTGTGGTTCGTGGGCGCGCAGGCCTGCGCCGGCTGCCACTTCGGCAACACCGAAGCCTCTTACCACGAGATGAGCCTGGCCTCCTACGACGGCTTGATGAAGGGCGGCGATGTGCTCTCCTCTCCC
>JAJUJL010000027.1 GCA_029265355.1 Chloroflexota bacterium
CCTGGGTCGCCCCGACGGAAAACGGGCCCCCCGCACCCCACCGCAGGGCATGGGCGACCCGCACCTTACCTGCCATCCGGCGCAATAGCCGTGTTGAATCGCCAGCCGGATGGCGATCACCTCTCGCCTGGGTCGCCCCGACGGAAAACGGGCCCCCCGCACCCCACCGCAGGGCATGGGCGACCCGCACCTTACCTGCCATCCGGCGCCATAGCCATGTTGAATCGCCAGCCGGATAGCGATCACCTCTCGCCTGGGTCGCCCCAGCATGTGAAAATGGGGTTGGGAGAGGTCGCGCTGGGCGGGAGGCATTCCCCAGCGCCGGCCTGGACAAGCTGACACTTATCCTACCTGCCTGCCTCTTGATTCTTACCTTCGATTTCTGTATGATTAAATCATGATCGCACTCGTTCTCTCCGGAGCAGCCAATTTCGGTTCTTTGCAGGCTGGCGCG
The DNA here is from genome assembly GCA_029265355.1 of Chloroflexota bacterium. Taxonomy (GTDB): domain Bacteria; phylum Chloroflexota; class Anaerolineae; order Anaerolineales; family UBA4823; genus JAJUJL01. Next base: position 455 of record JAJUJL010000027.1, read on the forward strand.
GCTGCCGCCCTGCTCGAAGCCGGCTTGCAGCCCGACCTGATCGTGGGCACTTCTGCCGGGGCGATGAACGCCATCTACCTGGCGAGCGACCCGACCCGCGAGGGCGCCTTCGCCCTGGGGCGCATCTGGGAACGCGTCCGCCCGGATATGGTGGGCAAAGGCGGTATTTTCACCGGGCTGCGCCGCTTGCTGGCGCGCCAGGATAGCCTGTATCCCATCGAGCCAGTGGCAGACTTTTTCCTGGAAAACCTGCCCGCCGACCTGCGCACTTTTGGCGATCTCGCCCGGCTGCGAGGCGTGCGCGCTTACACCGTGGCGGTGCAAATCGAGAGCGGGCAGGTGGCGGTGATGGGCGATCACCCGGAGGACCTGCTCCTGGACGGCGCCATGTCCAGCATCGCCCTGCCGCCCTACTTCTCCCCCTGGCGCATCGACGGGCGGCGCTACATGGATGGCGGGGTGCTGACCAAGCTGCCGCTGCTGGCTGCCATCGAGCGCGGCGCAACCCAGGTGGTGGGCGTCAACATCGAGAACGCCATGGGCAACAGCAAAAACGCAACCGACTTGTTCGGCATCAGCTCTTACGCCCTGGCGCTGATCTCCGACCGCCAGGCGCACATGGAGATCGCCTGGGCGGAGGCGACCGGCGCGCAGGTGCGCGTCCTGCACCTCAGGGCCCCGGAAGAGGTGCGCTTCTGGGATTTCTCCCAGGCGGCGCAGTTGTTCGAGCTGGGATATCGGTCTGCCCAGCTTGAGCTGCAGAAAGAGCCGCTCAAGCTGCTGCCCAAGTGGCAGGTGCGCCTGCGCCAGACCGTCGCACAAACCGTCAACCCGGTGCTGAGACCAGGCTACATCGACGAGAGCATGGAACACCCATGAGGGGAATTTTTTCCGGCTAATTTTCGAGCAGGTAAGCTTCGGCAGCGCGGGCTTGCAGCGGGCGGGCAAAGAAGAACCCCTGCCCATACGGACAATTCACCGCGCGCAAGTACTCGAGCTGCTCGGAAGTCTCGATCCCTTCCGCCACCACCTGGATGCCCAGTTCATGCCCCATCAGCACCATGGTGCGCACCAGGTCTGAGCCACGCCGGTCGTCACCATGCACACTCATGAAGGAGCGGTCGATCTTGATGGCGTCGATGGGGAACTGGCGCAGGTAGCTGAGGGCGGAATAGCCGGTGCCGAAGTCGTCGAGATGCACCGAGACGCCCATCGCTTTCAGCTCGCGGATGATGCCCAGGGTGCGCTCCACATCGCGAATTAAGGCGCTTTCGGTCACCTCCAGGCACAGGCTCTGCGGCGAGAGACGGCTGGCTTCCAAGGCGTGGCGCACCACCCCCACCAGGTCGGACTGGGCGAGCTGCAGGCCAGAGATATTGACATGGATTGTCACCCGCCTGCCCAATGGCAGGAGCGCCTGCCATTGGCGCATCTGGCGGCAAGCTTTGTGCAGCACCCACTCGCCCAGCGGCAGAATCAGCCCGGTCTCCTCGGCAATTGGGATGAAATGAATGGGCGGCACCGCTCCGCGCTGCGGGTGATTCCAGCGCAGCAGGGCTTCGAATCCCACCACCCGGGTGGTCTGCAGCTCAACGATCGGCATATAGCAGACCTGGAAGTGTTCCAGCTCGACCGCCTGGCGCAGGTCGTTCTCGAGCTCCAGGCGCTTGACCACCTGCTCGCGCATCTCAGCATCGAACACCTCGAAGCGGTTGCGCCCGGCAGACTTGGCGCGGTACATGGCAATATCGGCGTCTCGCAGGTAAGCCTCGCTGGTGGTGTAGGCCGGGTCGCTCATCACCACACCGATGCTGACCGTGAGATAGATCGGCTCGCTCTCCAGGTAAAAAGGCTGCCGGAACTGGATCAGGATGCGCTCGCACAGCGCGCTGGCATCCAGAATGTCGCGGATATCTTCCATCAAGATGACGAATTCATCGCCGCCCAGGCGAGCCACGGTGTCGACAGCGCGCACGCACGTCTCCAGGCGGCGCGCCGCCAGCACCAGCATCCTGTCGCCCAGGAAATGACCGCGCGTGTCGTTGACCTTTTTGAACTGGTCCAGGTCCAGGAACAAGATTGCAAAACTATGCTTGCGGTTGCGGTGGTAGCGGGCGCTGGCGCGCTCCAGGCGCTCCAGGAGCAGGGCGCGGTTGGGCAGGTTGGTCAGCCCGTCGTGAAAAGCCTCGTAGCGCAGGCGCTCCTCGACGCGCACGCGCTCGGTGATATCGCGCAGGATGCACTGTATCACCTGGCGGCCGCCGTAGACGAGCGGGGCGCCAGTCACTTCCAGGTGCATCTCGCTCCCGTCGCGGCGCCGGTGCAGGGTGCGCAGGTGGAAGCTGCTGTTCTCGACCAGCACCGCTTCCCATTGGCGCTGCTCGGCTGCCGGGTCGAGGCTGAGCGCCATCAGATCCATCTCCAGCAGCTCCTGGCGGGAGTAGCCGTACATCTCACAGGCATGCGGGTTGACTTCCTGGATGCGCCCATCTTGCAGGTCGAAGAGCAGTATGGCGTCGTGGGCGTTCTCGAACAGGCTGCGGTATTCCTGCTCCGACTGGCGCAGTCGCTTCTCCACCTGCTCGCGCTCGCGAATCTCGCGCTGCGCGGTGACATACAGGCGCGATTTCTCGATGGCGATGCTGGCTTGCTGGGCAATTGCCTGGCACAGGCGCAGCTCCGCTGGGCTAAATTCCCTGCGCTGGCGCGTCTCCCACACTTCGATGTAGCCGATCAAACCTTCTCCAGCCTGGATGAGCGGCAAAAACAGCACCGATTGCACTCCATGCCGGTTAAGGTGTTCCTCGTACTCCGGGTTCAACACCCACTGACCGGCGTGCTGCACCACGGGTACCCCCTGCAGCAACATGAACATCAGCTCGGAGGTGTCATCGTAGTAGGAAACCCCCAGGTCGGATTGGCGCTCCTGCTCGGCGGCCGCCGGGCCGATGTATTCCGCGATCACGGCATAGTTGTGCTCTTCGGTGTTGTAAAAGATGAAATAAGCGCTGGTGGCGTCGATCGCTTTGCCCAGGGTTTCCGCCAGGCGGGTGGTGACCTCGGAAAGGTCTTGCGAAGCCAGCACCACATCGGCTGCGCTCATCACCGCGCTGCGCTCCTGGAGGCGCTGCTGGAGCTCGGTGTACAGGTGCGCGTTCTCAACCACCGTGGCGGCGATGTTGGCCAGGTCACGGCACAGCTCGATCTCATCGTATGTGAAGCGTCGCCTGGCGCGGGTTTCCCAAAGTTCGGCAAAGAATGCCACCTGGCCGCGCACTTCCAGCGGCACCAGCACCACCGTCTGGCAGCCATAGGCTTCCAGATGCTGGCGCTCTTCGGGACTGAGCAGGTCATCGTCCCAATCATACTGCATCACGCCCTGCGACAGGCGCAGGCCAGTCTCGGCGTAGACAGTGTAGCTCTTACCAAGGTCCGAAACCTGTTCCGCCGGGGAGGCATTTTCGGAGATGAATTCGGCCAGCACTTTGGTGTCCCCGGCGCTGGGGTCGATGCTGCACAGGTAAACGCTGGTCACATCCAGGGCGCGACCAAACTGCTCCGCCACCCGGCGCAAGACAAGCTCCATGTTCAGGCTGCTGTGCCAGGCTTCGGAGGCCTCCCGCAGCAGGGTTTGCCGGCGGAGCTGGCGGGTGGTCTCAGCGTGCAGGCGCGACATCTCCAGCGCCACCCCCACCTGGTTGCCGAAGATGCTGAGGGCGGGAATATCTTCCCGCCGCAGGTTTTCACCCCAAATCGCCAGGATACCCTGCACACCATCCGGAGTGCGCAGCGGCATCCAAACGGCGTGGCTGCTTTCGTTGACGCCTGCCAGTTGGATCACCTGTGGGATCACTCGCCTGGGCAGGAACGTCATGTAGTCGCCGAGCAGCTCCGGCAGGTTATCGATGAATACCGTCTCGCCCGCCAGCACGTCGCGCGCCGGGTACAGGTGTTCCGACAGGCGCACTTTTGGCAGCGTCACCTCTCCCAGCTTCTCCATGATGCGCAGCCTGCCCAGGTTCACGGACATGTAGCGCACGAATAAACCGCTCCCATCGGGATGCCGCTCCGCCACGTAGCACTCCAAACCCAGGTTATTCAGCTCTTGCCCGAGCATTTTGAGCACTTCATCCGGTTGCAGCAGGCTGCGCAGCCGGGCAGCAATCTCGCCCAGGGCGGCAATGCGCTCATTGGAGCGCCCAAGCAGGGCAGCGCGTTGCTGCACGATGTCATACAAGCGCACGAATTTCAGCGCCGAGGACACCTGTGAGGCAAAGATGGCGATGGCAGGCACATCTTCTGCCTGCAGCTCTGCACCCCACACACCGATCAAGCCGATGGTGCGCCCATCCAGGCTGAGCGGCGCGTAGGCGGTCGGCGCTGATTCAGACAGGCCGAGCATCTTCCACACCCGCTTGGCCAGGTGATCTGGCAGGCCCGACATGAAAGAGCGGAACAAGGCGCTGCCATCCCTGAGATAGGCAGCTTGCCCACTCTGCAGCACCTTATCCAAAGGCTGGATCCGCGGGTTTACCCGGTAGGCGCTGCGAGAGAGGCGCAGCACGCGCTCAATTCTCTGCAGCAGCCCATCTTCGAGGTTGATGTAGGGGATTTGGAGCATGCCGCTCTCATCCAGCTCAGCAAAATAGCAGTTGAGCCCCAACTGCCTGAGCTGGACGCCGACCGTGGACATCACCTCTTGCGGCGTCATGCTCAACGGCAGAGCGGCTGCTGCCCGGCTGAGCGCCGCCAGCAGCTCATTCGTGCGGCGGGCAGATTTTGCGCGCTGCTGTTCTTGCTGCAGCAGGCGACCACGGAGCAGTACAGCCGATATCTGGTTGGAAAAGACTTCCAGAGCCAGCAGATCTTCCTGGCGCAGATCGCTGCCCCACACGCCAAAGATGCCCACGCGCCCGTCGCCCAGGTTGAGCGGCAGGTAAGCGCCCGGTGTGCCGGGAGGGACGCCCACCATGCGATAGATCTGCAAAGCCATCGCCGGGGGAAGTTGGGGCAAAAATGCGCTGCTGAAGGCGGTCATATCCTCCAGGAAGACCGGCTTTTGTTGGTTGAGAACCGGCTCCAAAGGGCCGAGATTCTCCGGCAGATGGTAGGTAAAGCGCGAGAGGTTCGATAACCTTTCCGCAGCCGCCAGCATTTGCGGGTGGGTAGAGATGTAACGCAGCCGCAATCGGCTTGGATCGCCAGCGTAATCGGCAAAATAACAGGTGAGCGACAGGCGCCGCAAGCCAGCGCCTACGGCAGCCATGATCTCATCCGGATCGGCAGAGACCGGCAACAGAGCAGCCACCTGCCCCAGGACAGCCAGCAGGGTGCGCGAGCGCTCGATCTCTTCAGCGCGCTGCTCCTGCTGCTCCTGGAGGCGACGGTTTTCCATAACGATGGCCGCCTGGGCGGCTGTGCGCCGCAGCGTCTCCTGCTGGTAGGGGGTGAGCGATACAGAGCGGGCAACCGCCAGGATGAATCCCAACACCAGCCCGCCCACCTGGCACGGCACAGCGCAGCAAGCGTTCAACCCAGAGCGCTTCAACACTTGCTGGCTGTGCACGGCAGAAGTCCAGGGAGTGAAATACGCCTCCAGGCGCTGGTCAATGACGGTCTCGCCCCGCAGCAAACGCTGGTACACCAGCGCCTGGTCGTCGGGCAAGGTCGCCGGCTGCGCAGGGAGGGCCTGCCGGCGAGCGTCGCCCCCGATCAGTCCCAGCATCTCCCCCGCCAGGCGATTGCCAAGCTGGTGGCGGTATGCCAGCCAGGTCAGGTTGCGCTCCCTGCCCCCCAGGCGAGCGATCCAGACTGCATCCAGGTCCAGGCTCGAAACCAGGGCTTGCGCCACGCGATCCATCACCACCGGCAGGCTTTCCAGGCTCAGCATCGTCTCGGTGATGTAGTGGCTGCTGCCCAGCTCGCGTACCACGCGTCCCAATTGCGGCTCCAGGTCATCGGCGGAATCAGCCAGGCGCAGGGTGAGCAGAGCGCGAAAAGGCAACCAGGCGCTGTCTTGCAATTCGGAGCGGCGCACACGGTAGCGGCGGATGAGCGGACCGTCCTGCAAATTGATCAGCACATCCCAGGCCCGGTTGCGGCCCAGGGTGGGCTGGGCTGCCAGCGCCTGAGAGATGCGCTGCGTCAGCTCGGGCCAGGCCTCCGCCAGCGGGCGGCGAAAAGCGGCCTGGCGCGGCGCGCCGATCAATTGCAGAGCAGCCTGGTTGGCATCCACAATCCTCTCCTGGCGGTCGAGCACCAGGTAGGGATCGGTCAACTCTTCCAGCGCATTCCAGCGCAGCCTGATCTGTTCATCGCGCTCGCTGAGCCGCGCCAGGTTCCAGGTGACGCCCAGCGCCAGGCTGCTGTAGACCAGGGAGGTGAAGCGGTAGTAAGGCATTGGGCTGGCCTGGCTCAAATCCAATCCGGCAGTGACCAGGGTGAGCAGCGCCACAGCCGACAGGTTGATTGCCTGGTATGGAGCGCCGGTGGGGCTGTTCCTCAGCCCCAACCAGAGACGCAGGCTGCTCCATCCGCCAATCAGGAGAGCCCATCCAAGGAAGAGGAGGTAGGTCGGTTGGCGAAGCTGTTGAAGCCATTGATTACCCCCGGCGGAGACCAGCCAATAGGCGACAGTCACCCAGCGCTGTCCGGCGCTGAACAAAAACAGCAGCGTAAATCCCAGGCTGATCGCCACGACAACGGCGGTCGAAATTGGCTCTCTCCGCCTGCGTCGCGTGGAAAGCAGAAAGTAACCCAACAGCAGCAGCGCGATGATGGCGTGCTGCACGTTGTCCCACCAAATCTTCGAAGAGATGGAAAGGTTGCCGTACTCCAGCGCATCCGCAGCCACCCAGGCGATGCCGCCTGCCATCATCACGGACGTCATCCGGGTATGGTTGGTTCGCAGGGACGTTTGCACTTTCGCCAGGCTGTAGAGCAGCGCAGCGATCAGCATCAAGTGCGGCAAAATCCAGGGCAGCCACCGCCAATTCATGGTCAATGACCCGACATCGATCCAAAGCAAGGTAAACTAACCTATGTTAACCCAATTTTTACGCCCCGGCGCGCACAGCTTGGATAGAAACCAGCACCTAACAAGTCTGTTAAGCTGGCAGGGCGCGGTGGGCAAGCCTACACATGATTGACACGCTCTCAGAATGCATATACACTGGTAATGCAGACAGAAATTGGGGAGGTGAGCTTGGCGATCCAGCGGTGAACGATTCCTCCCCCCACCCAACAGGAGGACAGATGACAGACAAACCCCGCCCTGAAGATGGCGAACCCGAGGATCTTTCGGCTGTAGATCCGGTGAAGCGCACTCGACCCGCCGCCAGCCGGCCAGCGCGTCCAGCCAGCCCTGGCGGAGCGCCGCGCCCATTAGCGCCGCTCGGCGCAACACGACCGGCTGACGAGCCATCAGCGCAGTTCATCGCCGAGCACACCCTGGCCGCCGACGAGACGCTCAGCCACCTGGCGCTGAAATACTACGGGCACGCCACGCCCCCCTACTGGAAGCTGATCTACGAAGCCAACAAAGCGCTGATCGGCGATAATCCGAATCGCGTGCGCCCGGGGATGGCGCTCAAAATTCCCGCCCTGCCAGAGGATATGAAATAGGCTCCTATGTTGACAAGATGCGCCACCCTGATACTGCTGTCGGTCTTGCTGGCAGGATGCAGCCTGCTGCCAGCCAACCCCGAAGCTGCCCCGACGCCCACCACCAGCGCCGGGGTGGGTATGGGTATGGGTATGGGCCCAGGCTCGAGCATGTCGGCTCGCCACCATGCGCCAATCCCCGAGCCGTACAGTAACCTGACCGCTCCCCCGGTTGATGAAAGCGCGCTGGCGCGGGCTGCCGACATCTACACGCAGCACTGCGCCTCCTGCCACGGCGATGGCGGTTGGGGCGATGGGCCCGCCGCACAGGGCCTGGATCCCGCACCTGCGCCCCTGGCGCGCACCAGCACACGCATGTCCGACGCTTACCTGTTCTGGCGCATGAGCGAAGGCGGCGCCCCCTTTGCCTCCGCCATGCCCGCCTGGAAAGATACGCTCAGCGAGCAGCAGATTTGGGAGACGATCGCCTACCTGCGCGCCCTGGGCAGCGGCCAGGTGACGCCGCAGGCCGCCTCCGGCGGCCAGGCGTTATCGCCAGAGCAGCAAGCCCAACAGCAAGCTGAAACCCTGGCAAAAGCCGTGGCGCAGGGCGTACTCACCCAGGACGAGGCCGATACTTTCGCCCTGCTGCACACGCTGCTGGAAGAGCGCCTGGCGCAGGCAACCCCCGCTCCCGGCGAGACGATGGATATCCGCCAGGCGGCCGCCCTCGCTGCCCTGCTGGCGGAAGGCGCTGTGACCCAGGCGCAGGTGGAGCAGTTCAACCAGGCGCATGATAAACTGATGGCGGCGGGTCTGGAACCGTAGCCTGGCCGAGCGGACAGCGACTCCCTGTCATTGCGAACCCAGCGTTGTGTGCCGGGTGAAGAATCTGGCACTTGACAATGGGGATAAAAATCTATATACTTTAAAGCGAACGTTCGCCCGAACGTTCGCTTTGACAGGAGAGAGCATGCAGCGCCAGGTCACCCTCAAGGACGTCGCCCTCGAAGCGGGCGTCAGCTACCAGACGGTCTCGAAAGTGCTCAATGGTCACGGCCAGGTTTCCAAAGAAACCGAAGAGCGCATCCGCGCCGTCGCCCGCCAGCTCGGCTATCGCCCGCATGCCATTGCCCGCAATATGCGCGCCCAGCGCAGCTTCATGATCGGCTATTCCTGGGTACCCACCGGCCCTGACCAGGTCAACCACATCCTCGACCAGTTACTGACCAGCATGGTGGAGGAAGCCGAAGCAGCCGGCTACCACCTGCTGCCGTTCACCTACCGCGATGGCAGCGCCCAGGTGGAGGATTACCGCCAGCTCATCGACAGCGGCATGGTAGATGGCTTTGTCATCACCAGCGTGAACTACGATGATCCGCGCATCCTGTACCTGATGAAGCGCGGATTTCCTTTTGTGGCCTTCGGGCGCTCCAACCCTGAGTATGATTTTTCCTACGTCGATGTCGATGGCGCCGATGGGTTGAGACAGGTTGTAGAACACCTGGTCTCGACTGGGCGGCAGCGCATCGCCATCCTGGCATGGCCAGAAGATTCACGGGTAGGCAATGAACGCCTGGCGGGATTTTTACAGGCGATGGCGGCTGCCGGTCTCGAGCCCGACCCGAACTGGGTGTTGCGCGGCGAAGGTACGTTCGAGTTTGGCTGCCAGGCGGCTTCGCGCCTGCTGGCTATGCCCGCCGGTAGGCGGCCCAACGCCATCGTCACCCTGAATGACACACAGGCAATCGGCGCCATGCGCGCCGCCCACGACCTGGGGTTGACCATCGGCAAAGATATCGCCATCATCGGTTTTGACGATGCGCCGATGGCTCAGTACCTGTTCCCCCCGCTGAGCAGCGTGCGGCAGCCCATCCGCGCTGCCGGGCGCAAGTGCGTCGAGATTTTGCTGCATTTGATGCGAGGTGAGAAGCCGGCAGAAGATAAAGTACTGCTCAAGCCCAGCCTGGTTGTGCGAGCCTCGGGATAAAAAAAGCCCCGGCTCCAATCTTGCCAGAAGAGAGCGAGGTGCTGGCGAGCGCGCTGCTCTCTTGCTGGTCTGTTCTACCACCAACCAAAGGAGGTGATATCTGATCGATTAAGCCGAGGCGCATCACTTTTACCATATTTTGGCTGATTTGCCTACTCACTGAGTCCCGAATAACTAATGGAAGGAGAACTTTGAAATGAACCGCGTATTCGCCTTTCTGAGCGTGCTTTTGATCGCCGCATTTGCCCTGTCAGCCTGCGCGCCGCAAGCGCAGCCCACCCCCGAGAAGATCGTCGAGACGGTCGTCGTTCGTGAGACCCAGGTGGTCGAAGTGCCGAAAGAGGTGCAGGTGGAGAAGACCGTCGAGGTCGAAAAAGAGCAGACCGTGGTGCGTCTCTCCGGTTGGGCTTCCAGCCCGTCCGAGACTGCCTTGCTCGAGTCGCTGCTCTACCGCTTCTCTGTCGAAAACCCGGACATCCTGGTGAAGTACGAACCGATCACCGGCGACTACAAGCAGGCCCTGCTGACTTCGATCGCCGCCGGCACCGAGCCGGATGTTTACTACATGGATATCTTCTGGTGGCAGGAGCTGGCCAAGAACGATGTGCTGCAACCGCTGGACGATCTGATGGCGAGCAGCGGCGTGAAAAAAGAAGATTTTATCCCGGCGCTGATCGATGCTTTCACCTATGAAGGCGTTGTCTACGGCATCCCCAAGGATTTCAACACCCTGGGCCTGTTCTACAACAAGGATATGTTCGATGCGGCTGGCCTGGAGTATCCCACCGACGACTGGACCTGGGACGAACTGACCATCGCGGCGGAAGCGCTTTCAGATCCCGCCAACAATGTCTTCGGCTTTGGCGTGCCGGCCGACCCGGGGCGCTTCCCGGTGTTCGTGTTCCAGAACGGCGGCAATATCATGAACGCCGACTTCACTGATACCGAACTGGACAGCGAAGCTGCCATCGGCGCCGCCCAGTTCTACACCGACTTACGCGCCTTCCAGATCGGCGCGCTGCCCTCCGACCTGGGCGAAGGCTGGCAGGGCACCCTGTTCGGCAAGGGACAACTGGCGATGGTGTACGAGGGTGGCTGGTTGATCCCCTACCTGCGCGAGCAATTCCCCAACACCAAGTACGGTGTGGTCATGCCGCCTGCCGGTCCGGGCGGCGAGGGTAACCTGATCTTCACCGTGGCCTGGGGCATTTCGAAGAATTCCAAGAATCCAGAGGCCGCCTGGCGCGTGGTGGATTTCCTGACCAACGAAGCCAGCCAGAAGACAGTGCTGGAGAGCGGGTTTGCCCTGCCTTCCCGCACTGCGCTCAAGGATAGCGACTACCTGAAGAACAATCCGAACTCTGCAGCGATCTTCAACGGCTCCTTCAACGGCGCTCGCCCGTTCTTCTGGGGCGCGGTGGGTTCGGATGTCAACGACCAGATGGGCAAAGCTATCGAGCGCATCTTCAAAGAGGGACAGGCTGTCGCCGATTCCATGAAGCAGGCCGCCGAAGCTGTGCGCAAAGCGCTCGCCGACCAGTAATTTCTTCTCCTTGCGGCATGGAGAGCAGGCGCAACTGCTCTCCATGCCAATCACCCGTGGATGGCTGCCAGGGCAGCCAAAGCTACCATACCCGCATGGCAGCGCGGCCACCGCGCCTGCCAAGTATCAAGAGGAGGAAACATGGCGACACGTCTCAACCGCGCCAAATGGAATGAAGCCGCGATGGGCTATCTTTTCACCCTGCCCTGGTTGTTCATCTTCTTCACCTTCATCGTGTTCTCGATCGGCTACGCCTTCTATCTTTCCTTCACCAAGTACAACCTGCTCAGCCCGCCCGAGGTGTGGGGGTTGGAAGGCTACCGGCGCGTGCTCAGCGACGAGCTGTTCATGACCAAGGCGCTGCCCAACACCTTCAAATACACTCTGATCGTCGTGCCGCTGCAAACCTTCATCAGCCTGGTGCTGGCCTTTGCCATGGATCAGAAGCTGCGCCTGCGGCGCGTCTTTCGCACCATTTTCTACCTGCCGTCGGTGACATCTTCGGTGGTCATCTCGCTGATCTTCGTCTGGCTGTTTGCGCCGCAGGGCGTCATCAACCAGATTTTCAGGCTGAGCGTCAACTGGTTGGACAACGTCAACACCGCTTTCTACGTGATCATGGGCATGAACATCTTCACCACCAGCGGCACGCTGATGCTCATCTTCCTGTCTGGGCTGCAAGATATTCCCACCAGCCTGTACGAGGCAGCAGAGATCGATGGCGCGGATAAGATGCAGTCTTTCTTATACGTGACCATCCCCATGCTGCGACCGGTGATTTTCTTTGTCGTCACCGTGGGGGTCATCGGTTGCTTCCAGGTCTTCGACCAGATTTTTGTCATGACCGCCGGCGGCCCGCTGGACAGCACCACCACCCTGACCTACCTGATCTACAAGTGGGCCTTCCGCGACACCACCATCAAGATGGGACAGGCGGCGGCGGCGGCGGTGATCCTTTCCCTGATCATCCTGGGCGTTACCTTGCTGCAGCGCCGCGTCATCGAAGGCAGCGGCAGCAGCACCGCATAGGAGGCAGCCATGGCAACTGGAACACAGTCTTTTCCCAAGCAAGCTGGACAGCCCGATTGGATCGACCGGTTGGAGCAGTTCAAAACCCCGTTTTTCTACGCCATCCTGATCGCCTGGGCGATCATCTGCCTGGCGCCGCTGTACTTCACCCTGGTGTTTTCGCTCAAGCCGGTGGAGAACGCCTACACCGCTCCGATTTGGTGGCCCACCCCCTTCACCCTGGCAAACTACGATACGGTGCTGCGCTCCTTCGATCTCTTCCCGCGCTGGCTGATGAACAGCACCATCGTCGCTGTGGTGACCACGGCCCTGCGCGTCCTGTTTTGCTCGATGGCAGGCTATGCCTTTGCGCGCATCGAATTTCCCTTCAAGAACTTCCTGTTCAACGCCTTGCTGCTCTCGATGATGATGCCCGGCGTGGTCACGCTGATCCCGAAATTCCTGATCATCGGCCCCGGCATCCTACGCGGCGGGCTGGAGATCGGCAGCCTGACGATTCCCACGGGCTTCAACATGATCGACAAGCTGGGAGGCGTCATCCTGCCGCATGTTGCCGACGCCTTCGGCGTCTTCATGATGACCCAGTTCTACAAGTCTTTCCCCAAGGAGCTGGAAGAAGCTGCCACCATAGACGGCACCGGCAGGTTGGGCACCTTCTTCCGCATTGTGCTGCCCGTCAGCCAGACTCAGCTCATCACCCTGGCCTTGCTGACCTTCCAGGGCGAGTGGAATCGCTTCATGGAACCGCTCTTGATCCTGCGCAGCCCAGAGAATTTCACCCTGCCGCTCGGGTTGCAGTGGTTCCGGGGCGAGTACTACACGCTCTACTCCATCGTGCTGGCGGGATCGCTGTTCAACACGCTGCCCATCCTGGTGCTGTTCTTCCTCTTCCAGCGCTACTTCATCCAGAGCATCGCCACCACCGGCTCGAAAGAGGCCTGAGGCCGGTTACCCCAACATCCCACAACAGAAGCTGATCCTATGTGGACAATCACTGAAACGACCTTTGATCCAGCTCATCAGAACCATAGAGAGACCATTTTTACCACCGGCAATGGTTACCTCTCCACGCGCGGCGCGTTCGAAGAAGGCTACCCCGGCGAGCAGCGCGCCACCTTCGTGCACGGCGTCTTCGACGATGCGCCGATCGTGTTCACCGAGCTTGCCAACGCCCCAGACTGGCTCCCCGTGCAGGTCTTGCTGGATGGCGAGCGCTTTAACCTGGCGGATGGCAGGCTGGAGGCTTATGAGCGCCAGCTCGATCTCTCCTGCGGGCTGCTGACCCGGCGGGTGCGCTGGAGCTCGCCCCAGGGACGGCGCGCAGAGATCGTTTTCGAACGCTTTGCCTCGCTGGCAAACCCGCACCTGCTGGCGCTGCGCTGCGTGGTGACGCCCGATTTCGATGGTTCGCTCAGCTTCCAGGCCGGCTTGAACCTGTTCATGGACAACGAGGGGTTGGCGCACTGGCGCCTGGTGGACCAGGCATTGAAGAACGGGGCAGCCCTGCTGCGCGCCCGCACCCGGCGCACTGGCATCGAGCTCGCCCTGGCAATGCGCTGCCAGGCCGGAGGTGAAGACCTGCCGGAGTTCTGGGATGTGCGGGGTTGCCCGACCTTTGCGGTGACACTGCCAGCGCGGCGCGGTCAACCGATCGAGCTGGTCAAGTGGGTGGGCATTGCCACCTCGCGGGACGGCGCAGACGCGCCTGGGCTGGCGCTGGCAGCCCTGCAGGAGGTTGACAGTTTCGCCTCTGCACTCGAGCGCCAGCGCCAGGCGTGGGCGCAAGAGTGGGCGCGCTGCGATGTGGTCGTCGAAGGCGATGAAATCGCCCAGCAGGCGCTGCGCTTCAGCCTGTACCACCTGCTGATCGCCGCGCCGCGCCAGGACGACCGGGTGAACATCGGCGCCAAGTCGCTTTCCGGGTTTGGCTACCGCGGCCATTCCTTCTGGGATACCGAAACCTTCATGCTGCCGGTGTTCATCTTCACCTCGCCGCACATCGCGCGCAACCTGCTCAACTACCGCTACCAGCGCCTGGCAGCCGCCCGCGCCCGGGCGCTCGCCCACGGCTTCGAGGGGGCGCAATTCCCCTGGGAGAGCGCCGACAGCGGGGAGGAGGTCACCCCCACCTGGGTGCCGCATTTCTCCGACCCCACCCGCCTGGTGCGCATCTGGACCGGCGATATCGAAATCCACATCTCAGCCGACATCGCCTATGCGGTGCACCTGTATTGGAAGGTCACCGGCGACGACGACTGGTTCATCGAACGGGGCGCTGAAATCATCCTGGACACCGCCAAGTTTTTCGCCTCGCGCGCTGAATGGAACCCGGAGCGGCAGTGCTACGAGTACCGGGATGTGATCGGACCGGACGAATATCACGAGCACGTGGACAACAACTTCTTCACCAACCGCATGGCGCAGTGGAACCTGCAAACCGCATTGAGCGTGCTGGATTGGCTGCACCGCCACGCCCCGCACCAGGCCAGCCGCCTGATCGAGCGCCTGGATTTGAACGCCGAGCGCCTGGAAAAATGGAAGGACGTCATTCAGCGCATGTTCCTGCCCATCGGCGATGATGGTCTGATCGAGCAGTTCGAAGGCTACTTCCAACGCCGGGATGTCAACCTGGCAGCCCTCGAGCCGCGCTCCGTCTCGGCCCAGGTGCTGTTCGGCATCGAAGGGTGCAACGAAACCCAGGTGCTCAAGCAAGCCGACGTGCTCATGCTGCTCTACCTGCTGCGCAGCGAGTACAGCGATGCCATCCTGCGGGTCAACTATGATTACTACACCCCCCGCACCGACCTGACCTATGGATCATCCCTGGGTCCTTCGATCCAGGCCATTGCCGCCTGCGAGACCGGGAAGATCGAAGAAGCCTACCAGCACTTCATCCAGGCGGCGCGCGCCGACCTGCACGATGTGCGCGGCAACGCGGGCGATGGCATCCACGCTGCGTCAGCCGGCGGCATCTGGCAGGCGACCGTCTTCGGTTTCGCTGGTTTGAAAGTGAGCGATGAGGGCTGGACGGTTTCGCCGCGGCTGCCTGCCCATTGGAAACGGCTGGCATTTCGTTTCTACTATCGCGGCGAGCCGCAGTGCGTCGATCTGCGCAATGAACGGTAGGAAACGCATGCCCGTACGCGCCTTTATCTTCGACCTGGATGGAGTGCTCACCGACACGGCTGAATATCACTACCGCGCCTGGAAGCGCCTGGCCGATGAAGAAGGTTGGCCATTCACCCGCCAGGACAACGAGGCCCTGCGCGGCATCCCCCGCCGGGAATCGTTGCTGATGATCTTGAAAGGTCAAACGCTGCCCGAGGAGCGCATCCTCGAGCTAACCGAACGCAAGAATCGCTACTACCTGGAGTACATCCGAGAGGTCTCACCAGGCGACCTGCTTCCGGGGGCGCGAGAATTTCTGCAAGAGCTGCGCGCCGCAGGTCTCAAGACTGCGCTGGGTTCCGCCAGTAAAAACGCGCCCCAGGTGGTCCAGCAGTTGGGCATCGCCGAGCTGCTGGATGTGATCACCGATGGCAGCAGCGTCGCCCGCCAAAAACCCGCTCCCGACCTGTTTCTTTACGCGGCGGAAAGGTTGGGGGTGCCGCCCGCAGAGTGTGTGGTCGTCGAGGACGCGGCCGCCGGCATTGCCGCGGCGCGGGCGGGTGGTTTTCGCAGCATCGGGCTGGGTCCGGTCGAGCGGGTGGGCGCGGCGGACGTGGTGCTGCCCAGCCTGGAGGGGGTGCGCCTGGAACAACTTTTGCCGCATCTGCTGGCTCTCGAAAGCCGCTAGGGAACGAAATCCAGGATGAGATCGCGCGTTCCAACCAGCAGCTCGCCCTGGGCATCGCTGCCGGCTTGCAGCGCCACCAGCAAAGCATTGGCGGCATCGCCAGCGGAGGCGAAGATGCCATCGGCGCTGGCGGCTAAGTCATCGGGGAAATAGAACTGGGTGGTGAGCAGCTCGCGTCCATCGCGCTTGATCTTGACATGGATGTGGCGCGGGCGCGGCTCGTATTCTCCGGGGACGATGGTCAGGAAGCTGTAGGAGCCGTCCGCGGCGGTGAGCGCCTCGCCGTAGAACTGGAAATTGGGGTCGCGACGGGCGGTGTTGGCGTCGCCGGGGTGCAGGTAGATGCCGTTGGCGTCGGTTTGCCAGATTTCGATCAGCACGCCGGGCAGCGGCTGCCCGTTGCGGTCGTAGACGCGCCCCTGCAGCAGCAAGCGCTCGCCCGCCGGGCTGCCCGGGGCGCCGGCTACACTGGTCAGGTCGTTGTCACGCTCTTGCGGTTTTTGCTGCGGGTAGTAAGGGCCTTCCGCCTGGGCAGGGGTGAAATAGGTGACAGGGATGCTGGCGGGCGTCTCGACCGGCGGTTGGGCGTCGGCAGGCTGCGGGCTGGAAGCCAGCGTCGGCGGGGGCAAAGTGGGCGGCGCTGGCGTTGGCTGCGACAAGGGGGCTGGCTCGGTTGCGATCGGCGTGGCGGGCGTCTCTGGGCTGCAGCCGGTAAATAAAAACGCTGCCATCCCGACGATCAGTCCAATCCAAAGATACACAGGCCTGGCAATTTTCATGGTTGAGTCTCCAAAAGAAGTTACCAATAAACGGTCGAATTCCCACCCATTATATCCGATAGACTCAAACGCTAACAAACTCCACATCGAAAGCTAACAACTTCTGAACAGGCTGGCGCTATGATTTGGGCATCATTTAACAACCTGACCGGTGTTAGGTTGCCTTGGAGGTACGCATGAAGCTCAATTCACACATCAAACACTTAACGATCGACGCCGGGCTGTTTGTTGGCTTCTGGCTGGCATTCTGGCTCGACCTGACCGGGCTGGCGTTGCACCAATGGCTGGGCGTCGCCCTGGCGGCTGCGGCGGTCTATCACCTGCTACTGCATCAGAAATGGGTGGAAGCGGTTTCGGAGCGCTTCTTCGGGCGCACATCGGCGCAAGCGCGGCGCTATTACATCCTGGACGTGCTGCTGATGGCCGGCTTCAGCCTGATAACGATCACCGGCTTGCTGATCTCGAGCTGGCTGAACCTGGCGTTGGCTGATTTTGGCCTCCTGCGCCTGCTCCACGTGTGGAGCTCGATCCTCACCGCCGGGCTGGTGGTGGTGAAGATCGCCCTGCACAGCGGTTGGATCAACCAGGCGCTCCACAGGAGCTTCGGGCGCGAACGGGCAGGCGCGGCCGGGGGCGTATCGGCAGGAGCTGCGCCACGCGGCGCGCCGCGGCTGTTGAACGCCGAGCGGCGCGCCTTCCTCAAGCTGGTGGGCGTCACCGGTGTCGCCACGCTGATCGCCGTCAGCCGGGCGCTGCCAGGGGCGGTGGAGGCGCTGGCGGGCGACGAGGCGCAGGCCAGCGCGGCGAGCAGCCAGACCGTCTCGCTGGGCGGCGCGCAGAGCAGCGCCCTCTCCAGCGGTTGCGTGGTGCGCTGCGACCGGGGCTGCAGCTATCCCGGTCACTGCCGGCGCTACACCGACAGCAACCAGAATGGGCGCTGCGACCTGGGAGAATGTGTGTAGCTGAGATAAAGAGGCTCCAAAGGTTTTGAAAACCTTTGGAGCCTCTTTTCAACGCGATGGGTCGCTTACGGCGTGGCGCTGATGGCCGCATCGACCTGCAGCAAGCCAGCGCCTACCGGATCGCAGGCCTCGCCGCCGCAGTCGGTGTCCCAGGCGATAACTGCCCAGTGATCGAAATCGAAAACGGTGCGGCTGTCAATGGCTGGCATGGGCAGGGCGGTGGATTTGAGCAATTGCTCGACCTGCGCCTGCGTCAAAGTTGGGTTCTTCTCCAGCAGCAGCGCGGCGGCAGCCGCCACGTGCGGCGTCGCCATGGACGTGCCGCCGACGTAGTAGAAGTTGCCAGGGTTCACACCGTAGACATCGCCCATCCCCTTCGACCACCACGGCAGGTGACTGTAGCCTGGCACGCCGGGGTATGGCCCGCGCACCCAGGATCCAGGGGCCAGCACGTCCAGCTCTTCGCCCAGGCTGGCCCAGGCGCGGCTGGAGAAATCGGTGACATAAACATCCTCCGCCACGGTCGGGTCGGCGACCTCGCCCGAGCCCGGCATCATCGGATCATCGAAGTATTGCAGCCACCACATGCGGTAGCGCGGCTCCTGGGTATCCGGGAAGAGCCACTCGCCGGTCCAACCGACAGCGCCGGCCGAGATGACCGGCGGGTAAGCGCCAGGATAATCCATGCCAGCTTCACCGTCGTTGCTGGCAGCCGCCACCACGATCACGCCGTTGGCGATTGCCCGGTCAAGCGCCTCTTGCTCGATCGGCGACAGCTCCGAGCCGCCCAGGCTCATGTTGATCACCATTGGGCGGTAACCCTGGATGGCCAGGTCGGTGACGTAGTTGATGCCAGCCGCCACCATCTGATCGGTGCCGAACACGACTTTCTCCGATGGCAGCGGGCCAGGATCGTCGCAGTGCGGCAAGGCTGGGATGGTGTAATCGGTCAGCACCTTGACCGGGATGACGGTCACTTCGGGGGCGATGCCGCGCACCATGATCGGCGGCAGCGGGTAACCGTTGAGTGCATCGTAATTGCTGTAGTAGGAATAACCCAGGATGGTGCTGGCGACATGCGTGCCGTGCGTGGAACCCGTCGAGCCGACCCAGGTGGTCTGGTGCAGGTTATCCATGTACACTTCGAGGCCGCAGGGGTCGTCATTCTTCTGCTTGAAGATCACCTGCTGTTCGAAGCCGGTGCCCAGTTCGGTGGCGACGCGCGGCTCGGGGAAATAATCGCGCCAGTAAGGCACCAGGCCAGTGTCCAGCACCGCGACATACACGCCAGCGCCGGTTTGAGTCACCTGCTCGATGTTGATCATATCCGAGTCCCAGGTGGCGTAGCCGTTGACTGTGCTGGTTTCCTTGCGAAACGGGTTGCCAGCCAGGGCTATCTGGACCGTGATCGCCAGTATGACGAGAACTGCCAGGATGGTGAATGCGGATCGTTTCATCGTGGAGAACCTCCTACAACAAGAGAAATAACCGGGTCGCGCCAATCCCTTAGCAGCGAACTGGATGGGCGCTTTCCAGGCGGCGCGCGCCGCTCATGGCGTTGGCTTTGGCGAATCCTTTCGCTCTCCCCCCGGAAATTGCAAGCAAGATATTCTGCTGCAATTATTATATACAATTTATGGTGAGAACTCAAGAAGAAGCAGTGGCGCTTTCTACAACTGTGCGGAATCCACCGGTGAACACCGATCGAAACAGATAAGACAAAGAATTACTCTCGGGTCACGGCTGCGATGGCGCGTTGGAGCTGGATGAGGTGCTCATCGTCCAGGTGCGCGGGAGTGACCTGCGTGGCCCATTGCACCAGGCGGCGGTAGTAGTGCTTGCGCCAGCGGGTGAAAGATTCGGGCAGCGCTTCCAGCAGTGCGCAGGTCTCCTCCTGCGCCCGCGCCAGCTCGTCCAGCAGCCCCTGGCGGCCGCCGCAGCGTTTCACCAGCGCAGCGATGCGCTCATCGACATTCGGCCGAAATTGCAAATCGTCGTTGGCCTCGTTATCGCGCAGCATGTCCGCTGCCCAGGATTGAAATTCGCGCTCGGTGAGGACGAAATGGGCGATGATCTCGTTCACTGACCACTCGCCCGGCTCAGGCTTGCGGGCGGCCTGGGCTTCGCTCAACCCGGCGGTCACGCGGCTGATCTCGTGATGCACGCGGGCATCAACCTGGCGGGCGCTCTCCGCCAGGGCAGCAGGGCTTTCCGGCAGGGGCGTCATAGGAAATGAGCCCAGCGTGAGCGGGAGGGTGTGTTTTTTTGCGCCGCGATAGAACGCCACCAGCGGGCTGTCGCCGGCTTTGAGTCCCTTCAGCGCGAGGCTGAACGAATGCGGGCCCACCAGAGGTACACCGTTCAAACTGACCAGCACATCGTCTTTCTGCAGTCCGGCAGCCTGGGCGCCGCTGCCATCTGCCACGCCGCCCAGCAGCACGCCCTCGCTCACCGGTGTTCCCAATTTCGCGGCAATTTGAGCGTTGAACTCATCGAAGAAAATACCCAGGCGCGGGCGGTGCGCAAAGCGCAAATCGATGCCCTCCACCAGAAAAGACTCCAGGTTTTCCAGGGCTGAGCGCCACAGCGCGGCCAGGTTGCTGCGAGTGGCCGCCCAATGTTCACCTTCGCCCAGGCCCTGCTGCTCCAAAGAAAGCCGGACGCCGTCCCCTTGCGGGCTGAGCGTCACGCACACTTCCATCAAGCCGGGTTCCAGGAAGCCATCCCAGGTCAATTCCAGGTAGTGGGGCGGGTCGAAGACGGTGAACGCGCCGGCGGCATAGTAGCCATCCTCCCAGCGCAAAAAGAGGTGCCCGCCCTTGCGCGCCTCAAGGCTGGCAGCGTCGCACAACCAGTCACGCAGCGCCGCGGCATGGGTGAAGGCGCGAAAGACTTCTTCGGCTGGGGCGGGGATGGTGCGCACAAAATTCAGACCGCTGTTTTCGTCCACGGGGACCTCCGACGGGAATGAATGGATCAGGGGCGCTCTTTGAATCAAGTCTACCACGCAAACCAAAACACGCTGAGGGAATTTGCCTCGCGGGCAGAAAACTCCCCTGGCCCGGGAACCCGTTGGGCTGCTGAAACGTCTTAACCAACAGAGGCGCCGCGCACAATTTCCGAAATTGCCCTAGGTTCCAGACCTTGTGCTCTTAAAATAATTACGTATAGATGATAGAATATATCGGAAATACCGCGAACTACCCGAAGCAACTTTTTACCCCAAGCCACATTTATCAGATTGGAGGACAAATGAATATCCGAAACCTTGCAACCATGCTGCGGTTCATCGCCGTGCTGGCAGTCGCTGCGATACTGCTGATTGGTGGCGTCACGTTGGCGCAAAACAACCTGCCCGCCACCGAGGGCGGGGCGCGCGCCGAAGCGCTCGGTTCCCAGGGTCAACCGGATGGCGCGCTGCAGGAAGCCATTGCGCCAGAAGGCAGCCAGGCTGCCACCGAGACGGGCATCAAACCAGAGGTGGAAAGCTCGGCGGTGTACGTGGATGGCTTTGCCCCAGACGACAACCCGCCGGTCACGGCCAACTCGCCGAGCGCGCCCAGCGCCGTATTTTCATACTACACCATCGTCGGTCCCGAGATGCAACCGCGCACCACAGCCAATAACCAGGCATACGGCAGCTCAGGCTGCTCGTACATGACCTCCGGCACCGGAACCGGGCTGCTTTCTGGCTCCGGCCTGCATATCCCCGATGACTCGGTGATCAAATACATCCGGCTGTACTACTACGACATCAACGCCTCTGCTGGTGTGGATGCCTACCTGACACGCTACGCGCCGGGAACCAGCGTATCCGACCTGGTCTTCACCGGTTCGACCAATGCTTTTGCCGGCGGAGCTGGCTTCGTGGTCAGCCCAGAGATCACCGAAACAGTCAACACCGCCGCCTACACCTACATGCTCTATGGCTGGCCGGATTCAGCCAGCAACACATTGCAGTACTGTGGTATACGCGTGGCGTATTACGCGCCAACCATCAGCAGCGTGTACCTGCCCATGCTGCGCCGCTGATCAGGCGCCGCACGAGCTGATCTGCCCCAACGGGGCATTGCCAGGTGGGGGTGCTGCGGCGCTGTGAGCTGCAGCACCCCCACACCTCGATAAACTTCGGATCGAAGCTCAATCCAACACCTGGCGCAGGAGCTGGCGAGAAGCATCCAGCCGACCGCGCCAGGCCTGGGCGTACGGGCTCCAGGCGGGAAACTGGCGCGCCAGGGCGGCGTATTCCTGCCCAGCGTCGGAGAGTGCGCCGATCAAGCGCGCCAGCAGTTGGTCGAGCACATCGTACTGGTCTGCCAGCTCGAAGAGCGACTGCAGCATGCGTAAGCGCTCACCGGCGCCCACCGGCAGCTCGAGCGCCCGTCCCAGGCCGGCCAGGTCCTGGCGGGTGAGGTACAGGCCAGCTTCACGCGGCGTCAGCAGGCAGCGCAGCAGGGCCTTGAGACCGGCCCTGGCGGGTTCTGGGGGGAGGTCGGTTTCCATGTCTTCCTGGCTGGCAAGCTCTGAGCCATCCTCGGGCAGGTTGGCTCGGTACTTGGGCGCGGGCGGCAGGGCCGGGAAGAGATTCGAGGGTTGCTCACCGGCGGGGGGGAGCGGGCTGTTGGCTGGCAGGTAAGCCAGGAGCAGCTCCAGGGTGGATTCTCCCAGCGCCTGGTAGAAAGGATGGGGGTGCAGGCGGCGCAGGGTAAGTAGAAAGACCGGCGCCCACAGGGCCAGGTGGTCACGCCACAGCGCCAGGGCTGCGGCCGCTTGCGGGTTGTGGTTCAGATCCACATCGACCCACCCGGCCATCGTCGCGCCGCGCACAGCCTGTCCATTCGCGGCACTGGCCGGTAAGCTCTCGGCCGCGGAAGGCAACCGAGCTGCAGTCCACAGGTCAGCCAACGCCAGCATCTGCAAACCCAGGTGATCGCTGGCGGCGGCGCGGGCGTTGGTCGGCGGCTGCCAGCCAGCGCGCTGGTAGAGCGATTGCACCAGCGAGGCCGCCGGAGCGCCGAGCAACCCGGAGGGATCCACGAAAATGCTTTCATAAGGCGGCAGGTTGAAACCGAGCAGGCGCTGGTATTCGACCGCCAGCTCGAGCAAGCCCGCCGCGTCTTGGGGGAGATGCCCGCCCAGGTCCGTCAGCGTGGCAAGCAGGCGCACATCCTCCCGGCGCACTTCGGTCAACCAGGCCTGCCCCATCAATTTGACCAGCAGCATGAAGGCGTCGAAGCTCATTATTCCAGCTCTTTCAGAGGGTGCTCGGCGGTGATCGTTCGAGAGATGCCAGAGCGCCCATTGAGCACCAGCGAGTGCGTGGTGGCGCCGCGCGCATGGTAGCGCACACCTTGCAGCAAGAGACCATCGCTGATACCGGTAGCGGCAAAAAAGACGTCCCTGCCAGCCACCAGCTCATCGGCAGAATAAATCTGTTCCGGATTATACCCCCGCTCCTGCAGCGCCTGTCGTTCGTCTGCGCTCTGCGGATCCAGGCGGACGTACAGGCCAGCGCCCATCACTTTGAGGGCTGTGGCTGCCACCAGTCCTTCGGGTGTGCCACCCGTGCCCATCAGGAGATCGACGCCGTTATTTGGAAGACCCGCCAGCAGCGCGCCGGCCACATCGCCTTCCTGGCGCAGCAGCACGCGCGCCCCGGCGCTGCGCAGATCGGCGACCAACGCCTGGTGCCGGGGGCGGTTGAGCACAAACACGGTCAGGTCGGGCACCGCCTTGCCCAGGGCGCGCGCCACCATGCCCAATACCCAGGCAGGCGGGGCGTCCAACGCCTCGGGACCCACGGCGCCCGCCGCGAGCGAGTTGATAACCAGCTTTTGCATGTAGCGGGAAGGGCCAAAATCTTTCATCGCCCCTCGCCGGGCAATTCCAATCACCGAGACGACCTCGGGCTGGCCCTCCGCCAGCAGGCGGATGCCCTCGATGCTATCCACCAGCACGTCCATTTCGGGGCCGCCGCAGCCAACCGCCGATCCGCCGGTGAGCGACACACCCGCATAGCGCTGCTCCTCGCCGATCACCACCCGACCATCGATGGGAACGGTCTTCATCACCGCCTCGATCGCTTGCGCCGCCTGGGTATCCGGGATTTCTCTTTCACCCCTGCCCACCCAGCGACCAGCCACCAGGGCAGCCGCTTCGGTGGCTCTCAGGATGCTCAACCCCAGGTTGCGCAGAATGGCGTTTTCTTGTTCGGCAGCGTCGATATTGGACATTCTATCCTTTTTTTGATCTTAGCTGTCATCGTGGAAAAATCCACGCCGGCCAGAGATTCACTCGGCGGGGTGTTATTCAACCGCCATGGGGTAGCCCGCCGCTTCCCAGGCCAGCATACCGCCGTTGAGATTATACACCTGGCTGTAGCCCAGGTCCTGCAGGATAATCGCCCCCAGCCGCGAGCGGCGCCCCGAGCGGCACACCAGCACCAGCGTGCGGTCACGGGGCAGCTCGCTGCCCTGCTGGGGAAGCATGCGCAAAGGCAGCAGGCTGGCGCCGGGGATATGCCCGGCTTTGAACTCGCGCGGTTCGCGCACATCCACCAGCAGCACGTCTTGCCCGTTTTCCAGGTTGGCGCGCAAGGTGGAGGGCAGCCAGGTGGGCACGATGTGCCGGGTGATATCGCCCGGAGCCTGCAGGTGCTCTTTCAGGCTGGTCTTGGGCAGCGCCTGGCATTCGGCGAAGACGCGCACATCGCACTCGTAGATGCACACCGAGGGCTGCAACACTTTGTGGAACAGGAAAGAGATGGCTTCCTCACGCGGCAAGAAGTGATCGTGACCCAAAAAGCTGTCAAAGCCGACCGCTGCCATGCGCTCGTGCACCCCCCGGCGGACGCCAGACAGGTACACATCGCCGCCGCGCTTGCGGTACAGGCGCACCACGCTCTCCAGCATGTGAATGCCGGAGACATCCAGGTGATCGACCATGTGCATGCGCAGCAGCAGGAAGGCCTGCTCCGGGTGTTTTTCCTGGTTGGCGCGGATAGCCTCTTCCACGTGGTGCGCGGCGCCAAAATAGAGCGGTCCCTCCATGGTCATGATCCCCAGTTGTGGGCAGTACGGCAAATCTTGCTGACTGACGAAATGCTGGAAGCTGGCATCCGGCACCACCGGGTAGACATTGGGCATGCTGGTGCGCAGGATAAAGCGGGCGAAAGAGACGATCATGCCGGCCAGCACGGCGAACTCGAGCTGCAGGAAGAGCGTCGCCAGCATCGTAGCTGTCATGATCGCCGAATCGCCAGCCGAGCCGCGCCAGATGCGGCGCATCTCATCGCGATCGATCATGTTGTAGGCAGTGACGATCAGCACACCTGCCAGGGCGGCGCGCGGCAGGTACACCGCCAGGGGAGCGAAAACCAGCACCGCCCCCAGCACAAACAAACCAGAAAAAACGCCCGCCAGTGGGGTGCGCGCCCCGGCGGTGTAATTGACCGCTGAGCGGGTGAACGAGCCCGAGCACGTGTAGCCGGAGAGAAATCCCGCCGCCAGGTTGGCCATGCCCTGGCCGACGAATTCCTGGTTGGAATCGAGGTGCTGGCCGGTTTGAGCGGCGATCGAGCGCGCAATCGACAAGGCTTCCACCAGGCCAATCGCTGAAACCGCCAGCGCGCCGGTGGAGATGCGCCCAATCAGTTGCAGGTCCAGCAGCGGCGGTTTTGCCAACGGCGGCAGGGAGCGCGGCAACTCACCCAGCACCTGCACCCCCTGCTCGTGCAGATCGAAGAAGCCCACGGCGAGCGAGGCCAGCGCCATGCCGATCAGCGCATTTGGCCAGGTGGGACGAAAGCGCTTGAGCAGCACCATCGCCAGCGTGGTGCCCGCCGCAAGCAGCAGGCTGGGCAGGTGGGCTTCGGGCAGGTGGCGGGCGGTTTGCGCCAGGGTCTCCACAAACGAGAGCT
Source organism: Chloroflexota bacterium (assembly GCA_029265355.1). Lineage (GTDB taxonomy): Bacteria > Chloroflexota > Anaerolineae > Anaerolineales > UBA4823 > JAJUJL01. The sequence goes on from JAJUJL010000027.1 coordinate 26,074, forward strand.
CCGAAGCCAGCTCCATGCGCAAGAAATGGCGCAGTTGGTTGGCAGAGATGAGCACACCCGCCCCGGCGGTGAAGCCGATAATGACCGAATCGGAGACGAAATTGACCAGCACGCCCAGGTGCGCCACGCCCATCAGCAAGCGCGCCACGCCCACCATCACCGCCATCAAGCCTGCTGCAGCCAGGTACTGCGGCGTACCTGGGCTGGCAACCGCCAGCAGCGTGGAAAGCACCAGAAGCGAGGCGGCGTTGGTGGGACCGGTGTGCAGGTGGCGCGAGGAGCCCCACAGCGAGCCGACGATGGCGGCCACGATGGCCGCGTACAACCCGGTCTGGGGCGGTAGCTCGGCGATCAGGGCATAGGCGATGGCCTGCGGCAGCAGCACCACCGCCACGGTGAGGCCTGCCAGCAGGTCGGGCAACAGGTCAGCGCGCTGGTAACCGCGCAGGTGGTGCAGCGGCTGAGAGAGATATTTCAACAAGTCCCCGCTGAAGCGGCGGGCCGCGCGGGAGGCGGCAGGCAGGCTCAGGGTGCTCATACCCAGGCGTAAAGCTCCCCCCGGCTCGCCAGGTTTCGGCGGATAAGCCAGGGGGAGCAAGGGCTACTCTTCTTGCCGCCCCGGCAGCGCGTAGGCTCTGCGCGTGGGACGGAAGGGGCGCAGCAGCCAGTACGGGCGGCGCGTGCCATCCGGCGAGACTCGCTCGGCGGGGCGCGTCATCGCCAGCCACTCTTTGTAGATCTCGTGGGCGCGGCGGGTGTCCACGAAGATATCGCCGTAGCGGTCGCCGGGTTGGGCAGCTTCGACAGTCACCTTCTGGTGCCAGCAGTGCATGCCCGAGACCGGATCGGGGTGCACAGGAAAGGTCAGGTTCTGGTGCACGCCCACATCCGTCCACCAGATGCGCTGCGAGTCGGGATCGCTGCTCTCGAAGGGTTTCACACCCTCGATGTGGCTCATGCGCCAGCCATCCTCCTCGCGCTCCAGCTCCACCAGCGCTGAAGACCAGCGCTCCATGGCAGTGTCCTGCAATCGCCAACGACCCATGTGGTGCGAGCAGGCCACCACGCCGGGACGAATGCCCTCCGTCACCCACACCTTGATCACGAAGTAGCCGATCTCGGTGGTCACGCGCACCAGGTCATTGGTTTCCACGCCCAGGCGCCCGGCGTCTTCGGGGTGCATCCACAGCGGGTTCTTGTGGGAGATCTCGTACAGCCACTTGGAGTTGCCCGAGCGGGTGTGGATCAAGTTCGGCAGGCGAAAGGTGGGGATGAGCACCATCTGGTTAGCCTGGCGATCGATCTTTTCGGGGTGGACGTGAGAATGGATGTAGGTGGGCAGGGCGTATTCGGGCCAGCCCCAATCGCGCAGCGTGGAGGAGTAGAATTCCAGCTTGCGCGAGGGGGTGTCGAAGCCGCGCAGCGCCTGCCCATCCACTTCGACGCCCACCGGGCGGCCGCGCTGGTCGCCGGGGAAAGCCGGGTGGGGGGTGATATTGGGCGAGGCTGGGGCCGGCTGGGTGGTGTAAACGATCTTCGTCTGCGGGTCGACGCTGGCGCTGGCGGTGATCTCAACCGGCAGCGGCTGGCGGTAGGGCGCTTCCACGCCGTGGCGCATCTCAAAGGCGCCGTACTTCTGCATGTACTGCAGCGGGGTCAGCCCTTCGGCGGCAGCGGCTTCCGGCAAGCCTGGCAGGGAGTTCTCGAACATCCAGGAAAAATATTCGTGCACGGTGATCTTTTCGCCGGGGCGGTAGGGCGACTCGAAATACTGGCGGATGCCCATCGCGCCATCTGGATCGATGCGCCAGGAAAGCTCGATCCAGAACTCGGTTTCTTCCCAAACTTCGCCCGGGTTGGCTTCGTAGGTGTAGGTGATCTTCTGCCCCATTTTCTCCATCGCCACGCGGCGCACCGGTTGGCGGAAAGCCATCCAGCGCCCGGCGTGCGTCTCCAGGCTGACGATGTCGTGCCGCTCGGAGCCGTGTCCCATGGGCAGCACGTAGTCGGCAAACCAGGCGGTCTCCGACCAGGTGGGCGAAAGGCACACATGCAGGCCGACTTTGTCTTCGTCGGTCAGCGCTTCGAGCCAGGACATGCCATCCGGGTTGGTCCAGATGGGATTGTAGACGCGGGTGAAATAGGTGTCCAGCTTGCCGCGGCCTTCCTTCAGGAAATGCGGCATCAAGATGCTCAGCTCATAGAAGGTCAGCGGGTACTCGCGTGGCCAGGTGATCTCGTTCCAGCGATCGGGGTGCGGGGGCAGGTTGTGCGGGCGCGGCACCCATTTATCCCAGGCGTTGGCGCTGGTGCCGCCAGGTACACCGATCGAGCCGGTGAGCACGTTCAAGAACCACAAAGCGCGCGCCACCTGCCAGCCGCCCAGGTTGCCGGCGGCTGCCGAGCGCCAGGTGTGCGAGGAGAGCTTGCCCTGGCACTCCGCCACGATCTGTGCCACCTGGGCGATCACATCGGCGTCGACGCCCGATTCTTGGGCGGCGTAGTCAAAAGTGAAGGAAGCGTACAGCGCTTTGAGCTTGCTTTCGAAAACATCGTAGGTCAGCGGCTCGTTGGGCCATTCGGCTCTCAGGTATTCCTCCCAGTTGACCCACTGGCGCACGAACTCGCGGTCGTACTGACCGGTCTGGATCAGGTGGTTGGCAATCGCCAGCAGGATGGCGGCTTCTGAACCGGGCCAGGGCGAAAGCCAGTGATCGGCGTGGCTGGCGGTGTTGGAGAGGCGCGTGTCCAGGACGATGAGCTTTGCACCGCGCATCTTGCCTTCGATGATGCGCTGGGCGTGCGGGTTGAAGTAGTGACCGGTCTCCAGGTGTGCGGAGACGAGCAGGATCACGTTGGCGTTGGCGTGATCGGGGGAAGGACGATCCAGCCCCATCCAGAAGGCGTAACCGGCGCGCGCCCCGGCGGAGCACACGTTGGTGTGAGAATTGTGCGAGTCGACGCCCCAGGCGAACAGGATCCACTCCATCAGGCCCTCGTGACCCGGTCGCCCGACGTGGTAGATGACTTCGTTGTGGCGCTGCTCCTGGAAAGCTTTGCGCAGGCGAGCGCCAATATCGTCCAGCACCTCATCCCAGGTGACGCGCACCCATTTGCCCTCGCCGCGTTTGCCGACGCGCTTGAGCGGGTACAGGATGCGCTCCGGATCGTAGACCTGGTTGTGCGTGGCGGGGCCCTTGGCGCAGTTGCGGCCGCGCGAGCCGGGGTGCAGCGGGTTGCCTTCGAATTTCTGCACCTCCAGGGTTTGTTTGTCCACGTAAGCCAGCAGACCGCAGCCCGATTCGCAGTTGAAGCAGGCGGTTGGGATGAGCCAGTAGTTGCGCTCCTTGCGCTCGGGCCAGGCCTTGGGGTCGAATTCCACCCAGTCGTCCCACTTTTCGACTGGCGGATAGGAGGCCAGGCCGGTGCCGGGACGGTGGAGCGACCCGGCGTAGCGCTGTGAAACGGCCGGCGCGGTCGTCTCGGCAGGGCTGCCTGGGACGCTTTCGGCGCGGCTGTGCAGGTGGGTCTGCGCTGAGCCTGGTGAAATGGGCGCAGCCGATCGAGCGCCCGGCTGCCCGGCGCTAGCCAGCGCCGGGGTGAGCTGGCCCGATTGCACCAGCGCTTCGACGTTTGCAAGCAAGCGTTTGAGTCTCTCGGTCATAATTGCCTTTTTATGAATTGGGGATCTCTTGGGGGGCCATCACAAAGGCATACTCATAGGCAAACAGGCCTGCCAATGCGGCGATGGCGGTGGTGACCAACACGGGTTGGTTGAACGGCAGGAAGAAGCCCGAGATCAACAGCGCCAGGGGCAAGATATGCCCCACCAGTATGGCGCCGATCCAAAAGTGCAGGCGGTATTTGCCGTGGCTGATCTGGTGGGCGGCGCGCGCTGCCAGCTCGGAGGCGTGCGGCATGCTGAATTCGCCCACCAGGGTGATGAACAGGTCGAGGATCAACGATACCCCGAACATGAGCAGCAACGCGGCGGCGAAACCGGGCGGCGGGTTCAGGTAGAGCGCCAGCAGCAGCAGGGCAGCCGCGCCAGCCATGAAAGCCTGCACCACCAGGTGGAAGGGCAGCAGCGAGGACTGCCACAGGTCGCGCCCTTCGGCCTGCCCGAAGAGAAAGGCGGTGTAGATCGCGGCGAGGATGGCCAGCACAAAGCCGACCGCCAGGATCAAGAGCCGCAGCCAGCCGGGTGGACTGAACTGCAGCCAGCCCAATTGGATGCCGCCCTCCAACAGGAACCAGGCGCCGGCCACGCCGGAGAAGGCGATCAAGATGAAGGCGCCGCGCGTCAGCCAGGATTTCCACTGCGGGCGAGTCAAAATGGTGAAGAAGCGCCGCGGCTGTTCCAGGTCGTGCACCAATAAACCGGTGGTCAGGCCGATGAAAAGAAGAGAGATGAAGTTGCCTGCCAGGGCGAAGCGCGCGTTGAACTGCGCCAATCCCAATCCGAAGAACAGCGCCATCAAAGCAAACACCCCGCTGCCGATGGCTTTGGTCACCAGGTAGGCCGGAACCTGCCAGTGCCAGGGAACCTTGTGCTGGGCGTTGTAGGCGGTTTGCACCATGTGCTCTGCCATGCTGCCCTCGCCGATCATGATCGGTCCTTGCTCGCGGCCCAACCCCTGGGCGGACGGCGTGCGGATGGCGACGCCGGAATAGGCGCTGGCAGTCCTGGCGGCTGCGCCCCTGCCGTTGCCAGAAGCGACATGGCTCTCGCCCCACACCGGGATTTCCTGCTCGGTGATCAGGTCGGCGAAAGCGAACGAACCGTTCATGGGCGAGGCGGTGGGGGTCAGGCTGACCTGGTCGCCTTCGATGTAGAACAGCTTGGGCGCCGTGCCCTGCTCGGATTTGCGCACGGAGACCTGCTCGCGGGCGATGAGCTGGCTGATTTCGGAGTGCGGGTCGTTCAGATCGCCAGCGATGATGGCGTGCTCTGGACACACCACCACGCAAGCCGGCTCCAGGCCGACCTCGACGCGGTGCGAACAGTAGTGGCACTTGGCGGCGGTGTGGGTTTCGGGGTCGATGTAGATGGCGTCGTAAGGGCAGGCCTGCATGCAGGCTTTGCAGCCGATGCAGATGCGCGGGTCGAACTCCACAATACCGTCCGTGCGCTGGTACATGGCGGTGACGGGGCAGATGCGCACGCAGGGTGGGTTGGCGCAGTGATTGCAGCGCGTCACCTGGAAGGAGCGCCGCACGTTGGGAAACTCGCCCTTCTCCGTGTATTTCACCCAGGTGCGGTAAACGCCCAGCGGCACCTCGTTTTCCGCTTTGCAAGCTGTGCTGCAGGCGTGGCAACCGATACACTTCCTGTTGTCAATGAGGAAGCCGTAATTCATTTGCTCTCCATTCGATCGGGGATTGGTTGGCCTGGAATCCATTGTAATACATACCTGAATTTTTATCCTGCCGGCTGGCTGAAATTGCGCAAACCTTCACGACAGCAAGGCGCTTGAGCAGCCTGCCGGGTGATATTCTCCACCCAGGTGGTTGTGGAAATCAGCATTGCGGTAATGCATCCGGCCGGAGACAGGTGCTGTCACAGGTGGTGGATTGTGCCGGATGCTTTACCCCTATGCCTTTTAATACGCAGTCGACAGGGCGCACACGTTCTTGCCTAGCTCGAGTTCCATGGCGCGCTGCTCATCGGGGCGAGAAAGCCCGGCGTTGACGCGCTTGATCTCGATGTACTGCTGGGGCATAGTGGGCAGATGGCTGAGCACAAACTCGATGAACTCATCCTTGCCCACCTGCAGGTCGGGGTTTTTCTGCCACAGCTCAGCCAGGGGCATGGCGTACAGGCCGTCTTCATTGGCTTCTTTGTGCAGCGCGTAATGACCGGGCAGCACCAGGGCTTCGCCCGGCACCACAGATTTGATCTTCTCGAAGATCGCCTGGTAAACCAACGGCGCCCAGGACTGCCCCTGCCCTCCCAGGTCGGGTCGTCCGAAGGAATTGATGAACAGGCTATCGCCGGTGAAGAAGAAAGCCTGCCCATCGGGAGCGGTTACCAGGAAATTGACCAGCCCCAGCGTGTGCCCAGGGACATGCAGCGCCTGGAGGGTCAGCTTGCCCAGGGTGAAAGTCATGCCATCCTTGAGCATCTCATAAGCGATCGTCGCCGGCAGCATATCGAAGGGGTGGATGCCGTCGTATGGGTGCAGGTAATAGGGCGCGCCGGTGTGCTGCGCCAGGGCTGGCCCGCCGGAGATGTGGTCGGCGTGGGCGTGGGTGTCGAGGATCAGCGCCAATTCGGCGTCTTTTTCCTGGAGAAAATCCAGGTATTGCTGGGCGTGGCGGGCTGGATCGATCAGCGCCGCCTGCCCCTGGCTGACGAGGATGTAGCTCAGGCAGCCGCGCGATGGACGGTCCACCTGGTAGATGGAATAGTCCTCGGTGGTGACGACTGCCTGGCGGCGGTAGAAGTTGCCCCAGGCGATCATACCGCCTTCCAGGTTGACCGCCGGGATGTTATGGAATTCGCGCAGCCTGTCCGCCACGTATTCGCTGGCCCCGCCCTTGGCGCACACCACCACCATCGGGCGATCCTTGGGCAGATGAGCGACGAACGCCTCTTCGTCCTCGACAAATTCGCCATAGAAGCGGTGCAGCGTCGGCGGGGTGTTGCGCGCCTCGATCTTCCAGGCTTCATACTCTTCATCGTTGCGCACATCCAGCAGCAAGAGATCGTTGCTGCGATTGATGCGGTTGAACAGTTCTTCGGCAGAGATATCGATGTCGGTGAAATCGGCTACCTGGCTCATGGCGTCCTCCCGCTCAGATGAATAGCTGAACATCGGCGTCGGCGGCGTACTCCAGGAAGGTGGCCGCGCCGCCCACCGTGCACTGTTCGATAAAATCTTCTTTCTTGAAGCCGAAGACGTCCATCGTCATCTGGCAGGCGATCATGTTGACATCCATCTCCAGGCAGGCGTCGCGCAGTTCGGGGATGGAAGCCACACCTTTGTTCTTGAAGGTCTGTTTCATCAGCGTGGTGGTGAGGTCGTTGAAGCCGGGCAGCGCCATCGCCAGGGTGGGAATGGGCCAGTTGATGCCCTGGAAGCTCTGCGAGCCGAAGGGCATCTTCATCGGCATGGCGGGGTTGCCCAGCGGCGAGACCTTGGGCTTCAGATCTTTGAGCAGCAGCGGCAGGCCGTAAAAGGTAAAAAAAATGCCCACCTCCCAACCCATAGCGCCGGCTGCGGAAGCCAGGATGAGCGGGGGGTAGGCCCAGTCAAGAGTACCCTTGCTGGCGATCATTGCCAGGCGTTTGGGGGCGTTCGGATCGGATTTCATGGCAATCTCCTTTGGCATGGTTGCCGGATGGCTAAGTAAAACGCCGAAAGTGTTTAGAGTAAATCGACTATCGCGATGGTGGTTTACTCCAGGGTTTCACCGGTGCTCGTTCACATTTAGGTAAAAATACTTCCGGCGAAACACCTATTTGCTGCGCTTGATAAAGTAGACGAACTTATCGCCTTCCTTGAGCGAGGCGAGCATCTCGTTGCCGGTCTGGCGCGACCAGGCTTCCATATCGGCCTGGGAGCCAGGGTCGGTGGCAATCATCTTGAGGATTTGTCCAATCTCGATGGTCTTGATGGCTTTGGAGGTTTTGATGACGGGCATGGGGCAGGAGAGGCCGGAACAATCCAATACCTGATCAGCTTGGTAGGTCATACGAACATCCTTTCTGTGCCAATGAGGAATCTGGCGGGGTCGCTTCTCACCACCCAGCATCATAGTCCAACCGTGTTCGACCGTCGTCACCCCCAGGGGGGATACGCGGGGTGATTTTTGCGCTGGCGGTTCAAAAGATTGCCATGAGAGTTTTTGGGTGTATAATTCGCCGCTACACTTTTCAAGCGAAGGAAATTGCATCGTGTCGAACTTATTCATCGAATGGCTCGAGCTTTTGCGCGCCGAATTCAAGGGCTACACGGTGGCCACTTTTCAGAAGGACCTGCTCGCGGGCTTAACCGTCGCCGCGGTTGCCCTGCCGCTGGCGCTGGCTTTCGGCGTGGCGTCTGGGGCGGAGGCCGCCGCCGGGCTGGTGACCGCCATACTGGCTGGGGTGGTGATCGGCGCGCTCTCCGGCGCCCCTTACCAGATCTCGGGGCCGACCGGCGCAATGTCGGCGGTGCTGATCGTGCTGGCCTCGCGCCACGGTCTGCAAGGAGTGTTCCTGGCGGGCTTGCTCTCCGGGCTGATGATCCTGGGGCTGGGCATCTTCCGCCTGGGGCGGGTGGTGTCGCTGATACCGGCGCCGGTGATCTCCGGCTTTACCAGCGGCATCGCCGTGATCATCGCCATTGGGCAGATCGACAACTTGTTGGGGATCAAGACGCCGGCTGCCGAAAATGTGCTGGAGAAGCTCTCCAGCTATGCGCAAGCGGGGCTGAGCCCCAATCCGCAGGCGTTGCTTCTGGCGCTCATCGTCATGCTGACGATGGCGCTGTGGCCGCGCCTGCCCTTCGGGCGACAGGTGCCCGGCTCGCTGGTCGGCATCGTGCTGGCCACGCTGCTCTCCACCCTGGCAGGCTGGGATGTGCCGGTCATCGGCTCCATCCCGCGCAGCATCCTGCTGGATGACCGCCTGCGCCTGGATGCACTCCCTTGGAACGAGCTGGGCAACCTGGTGGTGCCCGCCATGTCCCTCGCGGCCCTGGGCGCGATCGAGAGCCTGCTGTGCGGCGCGGTGGCTGGCAACATGACTGGCATTCGCATGCACAACAGCGTGGAGCTGGCGGCGCAGGGCATCGGCAACATGCTCATTCCCTTCTTTGGCGGCGTGCCAGCCACGGCTGCCATCGCCCGCACCAGCGTTAACATCAAGAGCGGCGGGGTGACGCGCCTGGTTTCGATCCTGCATGGGCTGGTGCTGCTCGCCTCAGCCCTGGCGCTTGGCCCGGTGATCGGGCGCATCCCCCTGGCTGCGCTGGCAGGTGTGCTGCTGGTCACCGCCTGGCGCATGAACGAGTGGCACGCCATACGCTTCTACTTCCAGCGGCGCTTGAAGCATGCCATTGCAGCTTTCGTCATCACCCTGCTGGCAACCGTGCTGCTCGACCTGACGCAAGCGATTGTGATCGGTTTTGGAATCAGCACCTTGATCTTCATGGCGCAGATGAGCGACCTGCACATCGGGCGGCAAACCGCCGATGTGGAGCGCATGGCAGCCGCCGGTCACAACTTCGTGCACCCACAGCGCACGATCGTTGTCTACTACATCAGCGGGCCGCTGTTCTTCGCCGCAGCGCGCAAGCTGATCGAAGAGATCGAGAAGCATGATCCCCCTTCCAGCACGCTGATCCTATCCATGCGCGGTGTGCCGCTGGTGGACGCCACCGGCGTGGAGGTACTGCGCGAGCTCTTGAAGCGCCAGCGGGAAGGCGGCGGGGAGCTGCTGCTGGCCGCGGTGCAGCCCCGCGTGGACGGTTTGCTGGAGCGCATGGGCTTCATGGACGAGATCGGCTGCGAGCACGTGTTCTGGTCCAGCGACCGGGCGATCCTCTCGCGAGGCGCGCAGCCGCCGGATATCTCCCGCCAGACGGAAGAGCCCGGCGCCGGGTTGGAAGCGACGCTGGAGCTCTCCCCCGACGAGCAGCGCGGCGACTGAGGACCTCCCTCAAAATCATTGGGGGGCGGGGTTGTTGATCAGCCGGTAGATGGTCACCGTGGCCTGGTAGTTCATCGTCGGGCGATAGCCCACCAGCCATTGCTCGCGGTCGATGGCAAACACAGCGATCTCCTGCAGGTGGAAGAGCGGCGGGGAAGCCACCCCAATGACACCGCTCAGCTCCAGCCAGCCGTCGCCGGAAGCGGCCAGGCGGTCGGGCAACACCAGGCAGGTGACCCGGCGACTGGCCAGGTATTGCTCGAGGCGGCCGCTGGTGTAAACGCTGACCAGCTCTGGATCCACCAGCCCGCCCAGGTCGAGCAGCGGCGCGCCAGCATAGAAGCGCAGCGCGCCGATATCCACCGCGGCGCAAAAATCACCCACGGCGAGATTTTCAGCCAGGTAACGGGCGGCGCGGATGCGCACCTGCTGCATGTGGGCCAGGTTGGCGTCGTAGACGCTGTTCCAATAGACCGTGTTGCACAGGGCGGTGACCAGCAGCCAGCCGGCGCACAGCCAGCGGAAGCGCTTGCTTTCCACAAAGCGAAAGATGGTAAGAGCCAGCCCGCACCACAGCAGGATATGATTGAGCGCGCCATAACGGCTGGCGGTGCCCGGGGTGGGCAATACCAGCATGTAGATGAGATTGTGCAGCACAGCCCACAGCGCCAGCGCCAGCAAGGGCCGAAAGGCCGCCTCATCCAGCCAGCGCCTCCAGGCGGGTTGGCGAGCGAGCCGCCGCCCCGCCATCCACAGCAGCGGCGTCAACACCACCGCCCAACCCAGCAGCGCCCAGAGGGAGAGCCAATACGGTATGCGGGCATCGGAAAGTTCGATCTGCAGGCGCGGCGGGGGCAGCGCGGCGCCGCCCAGCACGAATTCCAGCAGATAGATGATCCACAAAGGGAGGTAGAGCAACTGCGGGTAGCGCCCCACCTCTGCCAATCCTTCCACCCGCTGCATGGCAAAGCTCAGCGCCAGCGTGGTGGTGAGCTGCTTGCCCAGCCCGCTGGTGGGCAACCAGTGACCGGTGCGGGCATACAGGTAGATGAACCACGGCGCGCAGACCAGCGCAGCCCGCGCCGCGGCGCGCAGCAAACCGACGGGCACGCGCCGGGCGCGCCATACTTCCAGCAGCCCAATCACCACCGCCAACGCCAGCCCCTCCGGTCGAACCAGCGCCAGCAAGCCCAAGGCAACGCCCAACCAGACCCAACGAGCCTGGCGGTAGAGCAGCAGCGCTGTGAGCCCGACCGCCAGGAAGAGCACCGTCTCCATGCCACTCAGCGCAAACCACAGCAGGCTGCCGGAGAGCGCCGTGAGCAGGCTGCACGCCAGTGACAGGCCCCAGCCCGCCTTGGGCCGCAGCAGGTGGAAAAGCAACATGCCCGTGGCAACCAGCGCGGCGATGCCCAGCGCTTTGGCGGTCAGGTGCAGGGAGAGCCCCAGCCGGTAGCCTGCCGCTAACAGCAGCACCCACAGGAGGCTGGTGCTGCCCACCCCACTCTCGCCCGGCGCATTGAACATCAGGTGACCGTGCTCGACCAGGTTCCTGGCGTAGACGAAGTGGATGTAGGTATCATCCATGGGAAATTCCAACGGGGTGGGCCGCAGGTACCAGAGCGAGGCAGCCAGCACACCCGCGGTGATCAACATTGCCGGAAGCCAGCGCGGCGCAGGTTGGCCAGGCTGGCGGAGCGGGAGCTTGTTTGCAAGAGACGCCATGCCGTTCGATCCGCTCGCGGCTCAGGAGGGTGACTTCCGCGCCAACCAGGCGGCGACGGCGCGAGTCTCGATGCGCGGCCTGGCTGCTGGGCGAGTGCGGTGAGGTCGAGTTTACCTCAAAATGATGGGCAGGCGGAGCTTGTGTTGCAGCGGCGGCTGGCGATACAGGCTGACCATGTTCTCCGCCGGGCGCCCAATGATGTATTGGCCGAGCAGGCTGTCGTGGTGAAAGGTCATGCTGGGGCCGCCGCCAGCCACCGCGCCCAACAGGCTGTTTTGGGCGGTGATCTCGCCGGTGGTGGCGCTCTCCAGGCCATCCATCCAGGTGACCGCCCCGGCATCCAAAATGTCACCGTTATCCCAATGCGGTGAGAGCACCACGTAATCGCCCCGCTCCGAGCCGCCGACGCTGTTGTGCGCGCCGAGGTTGTCGTTGGCGCTGCTGCCCACCAGGCTGTTGGCGCTCGAAACCACGCCGGAAACGCCGCCCAGGCTGCTGCCCCAGGTGACGGCGCCAGCCTCCACCGCTGCGCCGTTGTCCCACAGCGGGCTCAGCACCAGGTAACTGCCCAACCCCAGGCTCACAATCTCCTGCCCGACCGCATCGCCGTCGCTGCCGCCCACCAGGCTGTTGGCGGCGCTGATGGCGCCCACCCGCCCGGTTTGCCCATTCACCCAGGTGACCGCGCCGGCATCCGGAATGCTGCCGTTGTCCCAATCCGGGCTCAGGACGAGAAAACTGCCGTCGATCACGTTGTTCAGGCGCTCGATGGGGTAGAAACCGACCAGGTCATTGCTGTGAGTGCCCACCAGGCTATTGAGCGGGGAGACAAAGCCGGTAATGCCTGTGGCGCCGTTCGCCCAGGTCACGGCGCCGGCGTCCACCGCCAGCGCCTGATTCGACTGTGCGCTGGCGGCGCCAGCGAAACTGGCGGCGCCAGCGAAACTGGCGGCGGTGTTATCCCATTCTGGACTGCGCACCACGTAATTGCCGTTGTACAGCTCGCTGATCCCCGCCGAGCCGATGCGATCGCCGGCGCTGGCGCCCACCAGGCTGTTGGTGGGAGAGACCAGGCCGCGCACGCCCGCCGCGCCGTCGCCCCAGGTGACAGCGCCAACGTCGACCAGCGCGCCGTTGTCCCAATCCGGGCTGATCACCAGGTAATTGCCGTTTTCCAGCGCCCACAGCTCAGTCCCCACCCGATCCCCGGCGGAGACCCCCACCAGGCTGTTGGCGCCGGAGATCTCCCCGGCAATGCCAGCGGCGCTGCTGCCCCAAACGACCGCCCCGGCATCCACAATGGCGCCATTGTCCCAGTCGGGGGCGCGGATCACGAAATTGCCCTGCGCCAATTCCATCACCGGAGCATACCCACCCAGGTCGCCCGAGGCGCTGCCGACCAGGCTGTTAGCCGATGAAAGCACACCCGAAAGTCCCGCCGCCCCACTCGACCAGGTGATCGCCCCGGCGTCGCTGGCCATGGGGCTGTCCCATTCCGGGCTGTGCACCAGGTAGCTGCCGTTGGAGAGCAAGAATAGCCCACCCGATCCAAGCCGGTCGCCGTTTTTACCGCCTACCAGGCTGTTGGCGATGGAAATTTCGCCCGAGGCGCTGCTCGCAGTGCTCAGCCAGGTGATCGCGCCGACGTCCACCAGCCCGCCATTGTCCCAGTTTGGAGTGAGCACCACCCATCCGGCTGAGCCGACTTCTGCCGCGTCGCCCAGGCCAACATTGTCTCCCGCCGAGCTGCCCACCAGGCTGTTGGCAGCCGAGACTTCGCCGACCAGGCCGGTCGCCCCGTTCACATAGGTGATCGCGCCGGCGTCCACCAGCGCGCCACGGTCCCAGGACGGGCTCTTGACGGCGTAATGGTCGCTTGGGAACACGCTGATACGCCCCGATCCGACCCGGTCATTTGCGGCGCTGCCCACCAGGCTGTTGGCGTCGCTGACCGGGCCGCTGAGTCCCTGGCTGCCATCCACCCAGGTGACCGCCCCGGCATCGGCGATCGCGCCGCGATCCCAAAGGTAACTGGCGACCACTGCATTGCCGTTCGGCAACGGGTAAATGGTGTTGGGGAAGCCAACCATGTCATTGGGCGAGCTACCGACCAGGCTGTTGGCAGGCGAGATCACCCCGGAGACGCCGCCCGCGGCGCTGCCCCAGGTCACAGCGCCAGCATCCACAGCCAGCGCATAACCCGACTGTGGGCTGGCGGCGCCAGCGTCCACGGCGCTGGCATTGTCCCACAGCGGGCTGCTGACCAGGTAGTTGCCGTTGGACAGGATCGTCACCCGGCCCTGGTCGCCGACCCGGTCGTTGGTCGAGCCGCCCACCAGGCTGTTGGCGGGGCTGACCACCCCAGAGACGCCGCCCGCGGCGCTGCCCCAGGTCACAGCGCCAGCATCCACTGCCAGCGCATAACCCGACTGTGGGCTGGCGGCGTTGGCGTCCACGGCTGCGCCGTTATCCCAGAATGGGCTGAGCACCAGGTAACTGCCATTGGGCAGTTGCAACGGGTCCAGCACACCAACCTGGTCGTAAGCGGTGGCGCCCACCAGGCTGTTGGCGGCGCTGATCAGGCCAGAGACGCCGCCCGCGGCGCTGCCCCAGGTGGCGGCGCCGGCATCTACCTGGTCGCCATTGTCCCATTCCGGGCTGAGCACCAGGTAGTCGCCATTTTTCAGCACCACCAGGCTGCCCTCGGCGCCGATCCGGTCGCCGTTCGAGCCGCCCACCAGGCTGTTGGCGGCGCTGATCTCGCCGGTGACGCCGCTCGCGCCATTGCCCCAGGTGACAGCGCCGGCGTCAATGGCCGCGCCGTTATCCCAATCCGGGGACAGCGCCAGGTAGTTGCCATTGGGCAGCCCCACCACCGCCTGGGCGGCAGAGCCGAGGTGGTCATCGTTGGCGCTGCCCACCAGGCTGTTGGCAGGCGAGACGACGCCAGCAACGCCACTGAGAGCGCTGCCCCAGGTGATGGCGCCCGCGTCCACGGCTGAGCCGTTGTCCCAAGAGGGACTAGAGAGCACAAAATTGCCATTGGCCAGCACGGTCACGCCGCCTGAGCCAACCTGGTCGCCGGCAGTGCTGCCGGTGAGCGCGCTGATCATGGCGCCCGTCTTGCCATCGTACAGGTAAACCGCCCCCACATCCGCTGCACCAGGAGCGTCGTAGCCAGGATCGCAGATCACCAGGTTGCCATTGGGCAGCACGGTAATCGCTGCGCCAAAGTCATCGCTGCCGGTTGGCCCAGGAATATCCTGGGTCAACGCTGCAGCAACCAGGGTCGCCAGGCAGGCCACGACCGACAGCACAGCGCTGGCCGCACACAGCCGCTTGCGGATACTCATCTTCACCCTCCCAAAGATAGAGCGCGCCCCCGCAGGCGCAGGCTTCCACAACTGGTTATCACTACTGTAGCAATGATCGTCAGAAAAAGCAAGTAGGGCGCGCGGTTAGCTTGCCCACTCAGACCGGCTGACAGCCGGTCCTACTTATCGCCGGGTATAATTCAGGTGGCGAGTGATTGCCTGCCTGTAAAAAAATGATGAACACCTTGCCCGCTGAATTTGGCTATTCCTTCACGCCGCGCCTCGGCGCTGGACTGCACGCCCACACGCGCCTGGAAATTCACCTGCGCAGCGCCCCCACCCACCATCACTTCGACCCGGAGGAGGTGCTTCTGGATGAGATCTTGACCGGCTCGCCGCCCCAGATCAGCCATCTGCGCGTTGCTCACCCCTGGCCGCGAGCTGAAGAACACCTTGCCTGCTGCGGGCCGCTGATCGCCGTGGATCGCCTTGGGAAAGAGGTGCAGGCCTTCACCTTCGGCGGCGCGCTGGGCATTCAGCCGGGCGAAAATCAAACCATTGCCGTGCTGACCTCCCCCGCGCCGATTTTCGAGGTCAACCCCCTCAACCCGGTCACCGAGCTGTTCATCGACGAAATCGAAATTCTGCTCGCCATGCGGCGGGCTGCCAACCTGGAAACGCCAGGGCTGTATGAGCAGCGACTGGCGAGCAGCGAGAGCCTGGCTTTGTACCACGCCTGCCTTAGAGGCGTGCAGCAGCGCCTGCACAGCCTGGGCGAGCTGGACGCCCCGCTGCCCTCCACGCTGTGGAACCAGCTCGCCGCGGAAATCCAGCGCATCGAGCAAGAGCATCCCAGTCTGAAGGCAGCACCCTGCCTGGAAGATCTGCTCTGAAGTCAAGACCCGCCTCGAACCAACGCCCGGCCTCAATCCAAACCCCCGAGAGGAGCACAGCGCATGTCCAAGCCCAAAGTGTTCGTCACCCGCATCATCCGCGATCAGGGGCTCGACCTGGTCAAAGATTTCTGCGAAGTTGACCTGTGGCCAGACGAGCTTCCGCCGCCGCGCCCGGCGCTGCTGGAGCGGGCGCGCGGCGTGGACGGGCTGCTGACGCTGCTCACCGACCGCGTGGATGATGAGCTGCTCGACGCCGCCGGTGCGCAGCTCAAGGTGGTCAGCAACCACGCCGTGGGGGTGGACAACGTGGACATCGCCGCCTGCACGCGGCGCGGCATACCCGTAGGCAACACGCCCGGCATACTGACCGACGCCACCGCTGACTTCGCCTTCGCCCTGCTGCTGGCCGCCGCCCGGCGGGTGGTGGAAGCGGACGCATACGTGCGCCAGGGGCGCTGGAAAACCTGGGGGCCATCCATTTTGCTGGGTGCGGATGTGGCCGGGGCGACGCTGGGCATTATCGGCTACGGGCGCATCGGGCGCGCAGTGGCGCAGCGCGCCGCCGGCTTCAACATGCGCATCCTGGTCAATGACCCCAATCCGATTCCTGAAGCGGAGCAAAACCGGGTTCAGGCGGTGGATCTGGACGCCCTGCTGCGCCAGTCTGACTTCATCAGCCTGCACACCCCGCTCACGCCCGAGACGCGCGGCCTGATCGGCGCCGACGAGCTGGCGAAGATGAAACCCTCCGCCATCTTGATCAACACCGCCCGCGGCCCAGTGGTGGACCAGCAGGCGCTGTACGAGGCCTTGAAAGCGCGGCGCATCGCCGCCGCCGCGCTGGATGTGACCGATCCGGAGCCATTGCCCCTGGATAGCCCCTTGCTGGCGCTGGACAACCTGATGATCGCCCCGCACATTGCCAGCGCCAGTTACGCGTCAAGGGACAGGATGGCGTATCTGGCGGCGCAGAACCTGATCGCCGGCCTGAAGGGCGAGCGCCTGCCGCACTGCGTGAATCCGGAAGTGTATGGG
The DNA here is from genome assembly GCA_029265355.1 of Chloroflexota bacterium. Lineage (GTDB taxonomy): Bacteria > Chloroflexota > Anaerolineae > Anaerolineales > UBA4823 > JAJUJL01. Next base: position 42,682 of record JAJUJL010000027.1, read on the forward strand.
TAACTGGCTAAAAAAAGACCCCAAAGGGTTTCTCATCCTTTGGGGTCCGCCTGTTTACTCGGCTGCTGGGCCGGGCGCTGAGATGCTCTTGCTGCGCTCGATCGACTGCAGCGCCAGGTAGCGATCACCGAATTTCGCGATGTTTTCCATCTCGGTTTCGTACTGGTCGCCGTGGCGCTCTTCGTCGTCCACCAGCGCCTCGAAGATCTTCTTGGTGCCGGCGTCGGCGTGGGCCGCGCACTCGTTGGCCCAATGGTTGTAATCCCTGGCGCTGGCGGCTTCCATATCGCGCGCCATTTCCAGCATCTTCTTGACATCGTGGATCTTGGCCACCGGCTGGGCAGGCACCATCTCGACTTCGCCGCCGATGAACAGGATGCGCTCGGCGCAGCGCTCGATGTGCCCCATCTCCTCGATGGCAGTCTTGAGGAAGAGACCGGCTAACAAATCGTAGCCCTGGTCGTCGCAGTGAAAATGGAAATACATGTACTGGTGTACGGCCGAAAGCTCATCGGCCACCGCTTTATTGAGCAATTCGATGCTTTTCTCGTGCATATTGACCTCCGGGTTTGTTTTGAACAACGGGCCTTAATCAATTATATCCCGGCTTGCTCAAACAGACCCGCAGAAAGGGGTGATGAATGGAGATTGCTTCACCCGGCACAGTACGCCGGGTTCGCAATGACAGGCGAGGCCAGAGGATTGACCCTTACACTCGGGTTGCGGCGGTTTCATCAGGAGAGAATTGGTCCGCGATCTCCCAGGGGGTGAATGGAGGTTGTTACACCCGGCACAGCCCGCCGAGTCCGCAAGGACGAGCGACAGCGGCGTTTGCCCGTTTGCCAGAAAGCGGCGTGTGGGGTATGATACTTAACCGGGGAACAGCAATGGCTTTCAGGCAATCTCCTACGCGCAGGTCGAAGAGCGTGGGAGTCAGGAGGCACAAGCATGGCACAACCATTTCTCATCTACGGCGCCAACGGCTTCGTCGGTCGGGTGATCGCTCACCGGGCAGTCGAGCAGGGCTTGCAGCCGGTGGTCGCCGGGCGCAACGCCGCGGCGATCCAGTCCCTGGGCGAAACGCTGGATGTGGAGCGCCGCGTTTTCGACCTGGCCGATCCCGATGAAGTCGATCGCGGCCTGGCGGGGATGCCCGTCGTGCTGCACTGCGCCGGTCCGTTCATTCACACCTACAAGGCCATCGCCGAGGGGTGCCTGCGCCGCGGCGCTCATTACCTGGACCTGACCGGCGAGATCCCTGTGTACAGCGCCCTGGCAGAGTGGGACGCGCCGGCCAAACAGCGCGGCGTGATGCTGCTGCCGGGCGCCGGCTTTGATGTGGTGCCCAGCGATTGCCTGGCGGTGCACTTGAAAGAGCGGCTGCCATCCGCCACCTACCTGGCGCTGGCCTTTCACAGCCGTGGGCCGGGCGGCATCCCACCGGGAACGGCGCGCACCAGCATCGAGAATCTGCAGTACCCAACACGCGTGCGGCGCGGCGGAGAGTTGATCGCTGCGCCTGATCCCGGCAAAACCCGCCTGGTGGACTTCGGCTACGGCCTGCGCCGCGCCGGGCTGATCTCGTGGGGCGATATTTTCATGGCTTACCACAGCACGGGCATTCCCAACATCGAGAATTACATCGTGCTGCCGGCGCGCATGGTGCGGATGCTGGCGCTCTTCTCGCGGGTGCGCCCCATCTTCAAGTACGAGCAAGTGCGCAAGCTGGCGCTGCCCTTCGTGCCTTCCGGTTCGACGCCCGAGCAGCGCGCCCAGACCACCACCCACCTGTGGGGCGAGGCGACCGATAACCGGGGCAATCGCGTCGCGGCGCGCCTGCACGGTCCTGAAGCGGGCGTGGATTGGACCACCCTGGCGGCGCTGGCGGTGGTCAAGCGCGTCCTGGCGGGCGATTTCCAGCCCGGATTTCAGACACCCGGGCGCGTTTACGGCGCCGATTTCGCTCTGGAAGCGCCAGGGGTCGCTCGCGAGGAGCTCGCATAAGAAACCCTGAAACAGTCAGGATGCCGGGCTGCCGCTTCACGGGTCATGGCGAGTAATTCCACAGCGCCAGGTGCTTTTCTTTCAGGCAGATACCTGCGAGGAAGGCGCACTGTGCCCGACGAAGCAATCTCCCGGCTGGCAATAGACTGCTTCGTTTCACTCGCAGTGACCGGTCACGCTTCGCTGTGACATGACTGTTTCTTAAGAGCCCCGAAGAGGCGTGGCAATCCCCTGGATGATCGCGGAGATCGCTTCGTTGTCGCTCGCGATGACAGCCTGATCATCTTTGTCCAAACTGTTCACCGAACTGGCGAATTTCTTTGCTGCGATTCAGCGCGATAATAAAACTGGATACCTGGTCAGCCGTTCAGACCCTGGAGGGAGGCTGCCATGAGGAACCTGATCGCGTTTCTGCTGGCGCTGCTGGTGATTTACTTCTCCGCTGTGCTCGAGAAGCTAAGTAAACCGCCGAAAGTGTTTAGAGTAAATCCGCCATTGCGTCGGCGGTTTACTCCAGGGTTTCGCCGCTGCTCGTTCACATTTTTGTAAAAACACTTCCGGCGAAACACCTAACGCAGATCATGCGTCAGCAAACCGCCAGCGATTTACAAATCTCGCCGCGCATCTGGCTGTTCGTTGGATTGGAAGCGGCTTTCATTGGCGCCATCCTGCTGCTGGCGTGGGCGGTGGCCTTCCGCCTGCAACCGGATCGCTGGCTGGGGGCGGTGTGGCTGGCCCTGGGCGCAGCCGTGGTGCTCTACCTGCCGCTGCTCGCCAGCGGGCCCGAATGGTTGGTTCGCGGGCTGCAATCCGATTTTCTGCAGGCGCCGCGCCTGGCGATCATGGAAGGCGGTCTCCATTCCTATATTCAAGATACCAGCGCGGCCATTGCCATCGTGGGCGGGTGGTTGCTGTTTCACAGGCGCAGGCAGGAAAATTGGTCAGCGACGGTGTGATGCACGCCGGGCTCTACGGCAGGATCGCACCAGGCGCGGCTTTGATGATACAGACGGCTTTTTAGCACGCCCAGAGCGTGGGGCGGGCATGCCGTGGGGGAATTTATAGAAAAATGGTATGATTTTAGTATGACAGAACTCACTGTGCGCTGCTCTGCGCTTGTGGTATGCTCAAGAGCACGGAGCGCCGCATGCACGAGCTGCCAGTCGCCCAATCCATCCTGGACATCACCCTGCGCCACGCCGGGCAGCACAACGCCCGCCGCGTGCGCACCATCTACGTGGTGATCGGGCAGCTTTCGAGCATCATCGACGACTCGGTGCAGTTCTACTGGGACATGATCGCCGAAGGCACGCTGGCGGAAGGCGCAAAGCTGGAATTTCGCCGCCTGCCGGCCGTGCTGCAATGCCAGGCCTGCGGCGAAAAATACACCCCGCTGCCCGGCGAGCTGGCCTGCCCGAAGTGTGAGAGTATGCAAGTCAAAGTGATCTCCGGCGAAGAGTTCTACCTGGAAGCCATCGACATCGAGAACTGAACCTATGAACCAACGCATTCCCGTTGTTGAGAAAATCCTGAATGCCAACGACCGCCTGGCAGCCGAAAACCGCCGCTTGCTGGACGAGCACGGCGTGTTTGCCATCAACCTGATGGCTTCACCCGGCGCCGGCAAGACCTCCTTGATCGAGCAAACCGTCCCCCGCCTGGCAGCCGAGCTGCGCCTGGCGGTGGTGGACGGCGATATCGCCACCTCCCTGGACGCCGACCGGGCGGCAGCCGCCGGCGCTATCGCCGTGCAGATCAACACCGGCGGCGACTGCCACCTGGACGCGGTCATGCTGCAGCAGGCGCTGGCGCAGCTCGATTTGCGCGCCGTCGACCTGCTGATCGTCGAGAACGTCGGCAACCTGGTTTGCCCCGCCAGCTTCGCCCTGGGCACGCATCTCTCTGTGCTGGTGGCTTCCGTGCCGGAGGGCGACGACAAGCCCTATAAATACCCCGGCATGTACCGCGGTGTGGAGGCGCTGGTGATCAACAAGATCGACCTGCTGCCCTACGTGCCTTTCAGGATGGATTACTTTCGCCAGGGCGTCGAGCTGCTCAACCCTGGCCTGCGCACCTTCCCGCTGTCGTGCCGCACCGGCGAGGGCCTGGAAGCCTGGCTGGACTGGCTGCGCGGCGAGACCCGGCGCCGCCAGGGCGAGCATCGTTGAGCCATTGACAACCGCCTGCCGATGAACCGGAAAAGCGCTGTCCACATCCACATCACGGGCATCGTCCAGGGGGTCGGTTTTCGCCCGTTTGTGTATGGACTGGCCCAGCGCCTGGGCGTCACCGGTTGGGTGCGCAACACCTCCGCCGGCGTGGACATCCTGGCAGAGGGCGGTGAGCCGGTCTTGCAGCGCTTCGCCGCTGAGCTGCGCTCGCAGGCCCCACCGCTGGCGCAGATCGAGAGCCTGCGGGTGGAAGCGGCAGCCGCCAACGGCTGCCAAGCCTTCGAGATCCTCGAATCCGAGCCCATCCCCGCCGCTTTCATGCCCATCTCGGCGGATGTCGCCACCTGCCCGGACTGCTTGCGCGAGCTTTTCGACCCGTCCGACCGGCGCTACCGCTACCCTTTCATCAACTGCACCAACTGCGGACCGCGTTACACCATCGTCACCGACATCCCCTACGACCGACCCAACACCACCATGGCCGGCTTCCCGCTGTGCGCGGACTGCGCCGCCGAATACCACAACCCGCTCGACCGCCGTTTCCACGCCCAGCCGGTCGCCTGTGCGCAGTGCGGGCCGCAAATATGGCTGGAATACCCCGTAGGGCAAGCTGAAGGACAAGCTGACAGCTCAGCCTGCATCAGCGGCGACGAGGCGCTGCTGCAGGCGCAGAAGCTGCTCGCAACCGGCGCGGTCGTGGCCATCAAAGGCCTGGGCGGTTTCCACCTCGCCTGCGACGCCGCCAACGCCGAGGCAGTCGAGCGCCTGCGCCAGCGCAAACTGCGCGTGGACAAGCCCTTTGCCTTGATGATGCCCGACCTGGAGACCGTTCGCCAGCACTGCCGGGTGAGCGATGAAGAAGCCGCGCTGCTCGAATCGCGCCAGCGCCCGATCGTCATCCTGCAGCGCCGCCCGGAATCGACCATCGCTGCGCAGGTCGCGCCGCAGCAGCACACGCTGGGTGTGATGCTGCCCTACACCCCCCTGCACCACCTGCTCTTCGCTGCCCACCCGCTGGCGCCCGGCTTCACTCCACCCCAGGCGCTGGTGATGACCTCTGGCAACCTGTCCGAGGAGCCGATCGCCACCGACAACGACGAGGCGCGCCGCAGGCTGGGCGGGCTGGCGGACGCCTTCCTGATGCACAACCGCCCCATCCGCACGCGCTGCGACGATTCGGTGGCGCGCGCCGACCTGCCGGCCGTCCCCTCCCTGCTGCGCCGCTCGCGCGGCTACGCCCCCTCGCCGCTTTACCTGCCCTGGGAGACGCCGCCCCTCTTCGCCGCTGGCGCCGAGCTTAAGAACACCTTCTGCCTGGCGCGGGAGCAGCGCGCTTTTCTCAGCCACCACATCGGCGACCTGGAGAATTTCGAGACGCTGCAGGCCTTCGAAGACGGCGTCCAGCACATGCAGCGCCTGTTTCGCGTGGCGCCGACCGCCATCGCCTACGACCTGCATCCCAATTACCTGGCCACGCGCTACGCCCTGGCGCGCGCCGAACGAGAGGGACTGCCCGCCCTGGGCGTGCAGCACCACCACGCCCACATCGCCGCCTGCCTGGCAGACAACGGCCTGGATGGCAGCCAACCCGCGCTGGGGCTGGCTTTCGATGGCACCGGCTACGGCGAGGATGGCGCTATCTGGGGTGGCGAGTTCCTGCTGGCGGATTACCAGGGTTTCCAGCGCCTGGCGCACCTGCGCTATGCCCCGCTGCCCGGCGGCGACGCCGCTATCCGCCGCCCGGCGCGCACTGCGCTGGCCTTCCTGTGGCAGTGCGAGCTGGCGTGGGAGCCGGAGCTGCCACCCTGCCAGGAGCTGTGCGCCGACGAGCGCACGCTGCTGCGCAGCCAACTCGAGCACGCTATCAACAGCCCGCCCACCTCCAGCCTGGGACGCCTGTTCGACGCCGCCGCGGCGCTGGCCGGCGTGCGCCAGCGGGTCAACTACGAAGCCCAGGCAGCGATCGAGTTCGAAGCCATGATCGACCCGCTGGAGACCAGCGCCTACCCGTTCGAGCTTTTCGGCAGCGACCCGATCATCATCGACTATACGCAGTGCCTGCACAACCTGGCGCAGGATGCGCTGCGCGGCGTTCCCCCATCCACCATCGCCGCTCGCTTCCACAACGGGCTGGCCAACATGGCGCTCGCCGTCTGCCTGCGCCTGCGCCAGGCGACCGGCGTGCGCGCCGTGGCGCTCTCCGGCGGCGTGTGGCAAAACCGCGCTCTGCTGCGCCGGGTCGCTGACGGCTTGCAGGCGCAAGGTTTCACGCTCTACACCCACCAGCGCGTCCCCGCCAACGATGGCGGCCTGGCTTTGGGCCAGGCGGCGATCGCCGCCTGGCGATTGACCCATTCGTAAGCAGTAGACTTGAGGAGGTAGCCATGTGCCTGGGAGTTCCTGGAAGGATCATTGACCTGTACGAGCGCAACGGCCTGCTGATGGGCATGATCGATTTCGGCGGAGCGCGGCGCGAAGCCTGCCTGGCCTATGTGCCCGAAGCCAAAATCGGTGATTACACCGTCATCCACGTCGGCTTTGCCCTGCACCTGATCAGTGAAGAAGAAGCCATGGAGACGCTGGAACTGCTGCGCCAGGTGGCTGCCGCTGGCGGCGATGACGCCCTGGCAGAGCTGGGGGTGACCCCGGAGCAACCAACCCCCACGCCGCCGGAGGGCGCATGAAGCACCTGAGCGAGTACCGCGATGCCGCCCTGGTGCAGGGTGTGATCAAAGAGATCGCCCGCACCGTCACCCGTCCGTGGGTGATCATGGAGATCTGCGGCGGGCAGACGCACGCCATCCTGCGCTACGGGCTGGATCAGCTCCTGCCGGCTGAGATCGAGCTGGTGCACGGACCGGGCTGCCCGGTGTGCGTCACGCCGCTGGAGCTGATCGACAAGGCCCTGGCGATCGCCGCCCGTCCTGAGGTGATCTTCACCTCCTACGGTGACATGCTGCGCGTGCCCGGCAGCCGCGACGACCTGTTCTCGGTGCGCGCCCGCGGCGGGGATGTGCGCGTGGTGTATTCGCCGCTGGACGCGGTGCGGCTGGCGCAGGAGAACCCCGAGCGCCAGGTGGTGTTCTTTGCCATCGGCTTCGAGACCACCGCCCCCGCCAACGTGATGAGCGTGCTGCAAGCCCAGGCGCTGGGTTTGAAGAACTACTCGGTGCTGGTCTCGCACGTGCGCGTACCTCCCGCCATGCACGCCATCTTGTCCTCGCCGCTCAACCGCGTGCAGGGCTTCCTGGCGGCGGGGCATGTGTGCGCCGTGATGGGCTACTGGGAATACCCCCCCATCGCCGAGCGCTACCGCACACCCATCGTGGTGACCGGCTTCGAGCCGCTGGACATTCTCAACGGCATCCTGATGACCGTGCGCCTGCTGGAAGCAGGCCGACCCGATGTGCAGAACGCCTACACGCGCGTGGTGACCTACGAGGGCAATCGCCCGGCGCAGGGCGTGATCCAGCAGGTGTTCGAGACGTGCGACCGCAAGTGGCGCGGCATCGGTACGATACCCGCCTCGGGCTGGCGCCTGCGCCCAGAATACGCCGCGTTCGACGCCGAGCAGCGCTTCGCGGTGAGCGAAATCCGCCCCGAAGAGCCTTCGGTGTGCATCGCCGGTCAGATCCTGCAGGGTCTGAAGAAGCCGCACCAATGCCCGGCCTTTGGCAACCCGTGCACGCCGGAGCGTCCGCTGGGCGCCACCATGGTCTCCTCCGAAGGCGCCTGCGCCGCCTATTACCACTACCACGCCTCCAGCCCGCTGGCGGCAGGAGCAGTTGGCGATTGAATGTGTAGAATCTTGTAGGGGCGGGTTTGCACCAGCCAGGCGCTCTACCCGGCACACCGCCGCCCAGGCCTTTCGATCCGGCCGGGTATCGCCCAAACCCGCCCTGCCCGCCCGCACGATCGGCCCCATCGGCCGGGCGGGGGTGGGTTTTGGCCCTGGTTGGCTGGTTGGAAAACCCTGATGCAAGGCCGTGCGCGCCGGCGCGCCTTGCCTGCACACCGCCGCCCAGGCCTCTCGATCCGGCCGGGTATCGCCCAAACCCGCCCTGCCCGCCCGCAGGATCGGCCCCCAGGCGGTGGGCGCCCCCGGCGATGGGAAGCCGGGTGACAATCGAACAGGCCTCGGGTAGGGGCGGGTTTGCACCAGCCAGGCGCTCTACCCGGCACACCGCCGCCCAGGCCTTTCGATCCGGCCGGGTATCGC
>JAJUJL010000062.1 GCA_029265355.1 Chloroflexota bacterium
ACCTACACCCAGGGCTGGGACGCCGAGAACCGCCTGGTGACTGTCTCAGGCGCAGGCGTGAGCGCCTCGTTCAGCTATGACGGCGATGGCGTGCGGGTGAAAGGCACGATCAATGGGACGGCGACCGCCTATGTTGGCAACTGGTTCGAGTGGACGGGCTCCACGAGCACGATGAAGAAGTATTATTACGCCGGCGCGCAGAGGATTGCGGCGCGCTTGCGCACGAGGACCGGCAGCGGGACGGGCACCAGCGGCTTGCTGTGGATCATCGGCGACCACCTGGGCAGCACGACCAAGATCGCCAACGTAGATGGCTCAATCAATAGCCAGCGGCGCTACCGTCCCTGGGGGGAGTGGAGGTTCGGCGGCGCAATGGCGAGCACCTTCGCCTTCACCGGTCAGCGGCAGGAAGCGCAGTTGGGCGGGACGGATGGGCTGTATGATTATGGGGCTCGTTGGTATGACGCTGTGCTGGGGCGGTGGCTGAGCCCGGATTCGATCATACCTGAGGCTGTGCAAGGGAGCCAGGCTTGGGACAGATATGCGTACAGTTATGGCAACCCTGTCAAGTATATTGACCCCGATGGCCATTGTCCAAGACCGGCGAGTGGTTCGGGCAATGTTATCTGTGTAGACCTCTTCATCCAATCTAAGAAGATCGTTTTTGGCTTGGGTTATGGAGATAATCGTGGTTTTGACACCAACTCCGCCCCTGAAGCATCTAGAGCTTATGCTTACATTTACCTTGACGACTCTGGCAATGTAATCGGAAGCGAAGTTTCTGTCAATCAGTCCTGTACTGTGCGTGGTTGTTTTGGCCCAGCCGATGAATTTAACGATTTCTCTGTCAGTCAAGAGAGTGCCAGCGGGGACATCAATATCACCTGGAATTTGCTCAATGGTGTATCTGGCGAACTCCGAGAACATGCAAACGAGGCATATGAAGAAGAGAGCTCGATTGGTGCTATGCCTTTGTATTCAAACATAGTCCTCGCCGGCAGCTATGGACTGGCCTCTATCAACGGCGAGATGACCCTCTCTCTCGGCGATGGCGGCAACTATCAGATCACATCTTTGGATCGGGATCCTTACCCAAGTTTGGAGGTCTACTTTTACAAGGACGGCGATTATCAGTACACTTTAGGTCAGTTTGAGGAGAGATATGGTCCATTCATAGGTCTGAGCCCGATTGCTCCCAATCAAAGGATCACCGCACGCTAGCGGGGTAGGGCTAACCACTTGGGTGACCGGTGATGGGAATTCCAGACCTATGAACACCATTTTTGGCCTACCGGAAAAAATAAGGCAATCCATGCTTTATTTGGCGACCTCTCTGAGTATGATTATTTCTGGATACTTCCACCTGGATTTCGCTGCCCAGGGTATTCGGAATATCCGCCTGGAGGACATCTATACTGCATGGCCAGTTCTATCACTATCTATTTCTGTCCTGCTGCTTGCGATTGGCGCGGCGATAGTTTTTACAAATCCTCGCCTCGCGGCGAGAATAGCCCTGGTGGGCGCAGTATTCGGGTGGGTCTATTATGTTTTGTTCATCTGTTCGATGTTCCTGTTGGTGTCAATTTTGATATTTACCTGGCCAAAAGGATTAATCATGTTTCTACCTCAGTGTGTTTTATTATATGTGACGACCAATTCGGCCAGGAGGATTTTGAGAAAAAGAGAATAAACGGGACCCTTCTAACAATGAAAAGCGAAACAAGCCATTTGGAAAGGACCTGTTCCGCTCTCTTGGGGGTTGGCCTGATTATTCCAATTCACCGTCAGCAAGGAGCGCTAAGGTTTTGCGTTCTTTGCTTGCCCTGGCAATGGATCAGAAAGCGATAAACTTAATCCTTATCGGAACTTTAACAATTTCATGAAAAGGCGCGCGAAACCGGCGCTTCGCGAGAGAGCGAAACGCAAAAGCGAGTTTCGTTTGTCACCCAGGCGCGCTACTTCAACATACTCGGTGGCAGCTTGAAGCGCTTGGAACCCCACGGGATGTGGGTAACGTCCTGGCCGATGCCCAGGCGGTCAAGCTGGTTGCGGGTGAACTCGAGGGCCGTCTGCCCATCCGGCAGGTTCTGCACCCGCACCCGGTGCGCTAGGGTGAAGAGCGATGTGGCCACCTGCTGTGGAGCGGCGTGCCGGTCGGCTTCGGCCTTGGTCAGGATGTGCCAGAGAGCCACCAGTAGCATGCGCCCCACTGCCACCACCGACTTGGAGCGCCCCTTGCGCTTCTCCAGCCGCTCGAACTCGGCCTTCCAGTGCGGGCTGCACTCGACCGCATGATGTGCGGCTTCCACCATCGACCGGCGCAGGTCGCGCCGGCCAGCCTTGGTGATGCGCCCGGTGACGTGCAGGGTGCCGCTCAGGTGAACCCGTGCGCCCAACCCGGCGTAACCGACCAGGCTCTTGGCATCCGGGAAGCGAGTGATGTCGCCGATGGCCGCCAGGATGGTGATGCCGTTGATCAAGCCGATCCCAGGCAACTGTACCAACAGTGGCATGCGTGGGTCTCTGGCGGCGAACTCGGCCAGGCAGCGTTCCAGGCGTTTTACCTGCTCTTTGGCGAAGTCCAGCGCGTCCAGGTCGGATTGCAGGCGGTACAACTCCAGCGCTGAGAGTGGCAAGTTCTCCCACCAGGAACGCGTCTCGGGATCGAACAGTTTTGCGCCTTCCGGTGGTTGGATGTGCTTGGCATGCAGCAGGGCGTGCAGGCGGTTCTTGGTGGTCGCTCCCAGGCGTACCATTTTGTGGCGCTGGGCAACCAGCGCTCGCAGCTCGCGCACGTCCTGGGTCGGAACCCAGATGCCAGGCAGCAGACCCGCAGCATGCAGCTGGGCCAGGGTGAGAGCGGCTTTCTTGTCCGTCTTGACCTGGGCGCGCACGATCAGCGCCACATGAGGTGGATGTACCACCGTCACTGAAAGCACGTGCGGAGCCAAGAGGTCGTGCATCTTCCAGGTGTTGGTAGTCATCTCCAGCACCACGGCATCCTGACGGGTGAGATGTTTGACGATCCACGCTTCCAGTCTGGTGATGGGCACGTGGTGAGGCCCAAAGACCTGGTATCCCTGGCGGTCGATGCCGGTGGCGACCAGGTAGTGCTTGTGGACGTCCAGTCCCACGAAACGGTGCGCAGCTTCGCTGCGCTTTGGGGTAGAATCGGTTTGCGGCATATGTCCAACCTCCTTTGGATGTGTGCTGGCAAGAACCGGCCAGCCGGTCCAGGCGCGTTCCAGATTGGGCGTGGATTCACACACAGTTTCGAGCTTGGATCAGGGTGGTAGCCTGACCGATCTCAGGTGAGCGGAATCGAACGGGCGGCCAAACACGAGAGCGGGCATGTCCAAGGACTTCCCATACCTGCTGTAGATGGGGTTACAGGTCTCGCAGCGGGGGTGGCACTCTACAACGGGATACTAAATCCTGTGGAAAATACATTGAGTGCAATTTCCTTTGGTCTGGTTGCGACAGCGGATGCGTTGGATAACAACCACGAGTTGGGAAGAATGTACGATCCGATTAGTGGTCAAGAAGCAACAGAGTTCGTTTTAGGTGCTGATACCACCTTTAGCTTAGCAAGCATAGCCGTTGGAAATACTCCTATAACTCCGGATGCACTAACAGATACCATCGCTAATGTGATAACGCTTTCTTACGATATTGCCAGATTGAAAGGTGAAGAACCAGCCTGGGGGCTAAGACAGATTAGGATGGTGAAGCCTGATTATAGCCCCGGATATATAGAAATCTTAAACCCAAGGCAAGAGGACAGTGAGTATGAATAGTGCTTGGAGTGGTTGGATAAGAATTACCATAACTGCTCTTCTTTCGATAATAGTCGCGGGCGGATTATTGGGCTATTTTTACTTAATCTTTGGAGGCTTTTATCGAATTAGGGAAAATCGATGGTGGCTCGGGCTTCTAGCCATTGGTTTACCATTTTTTTCTCTCACTTTGGGATTGATAATCTGGATGATTTGGAACCCACTGGTTATTAGTATATTTTGGCCTTTGCTGTTTCTGGACCTTTTTATCAGTTTTATATTAGGTCAGTCAGTTACAAGCCCATACCAATTAGCAGATTGGTGGCTTGAATTTGGTAAATGGTTGCAGAAACGGAAGTCAAAGTGATTTGACTGCCAATTCATTGTGTAAAGACTGGGGATTCGTAAATCCGTCAACAACAGGTTGGTAATAAAGCACCCATCCAGCGAGAGGGGGTGATCGCTCCTTTCAATCTGAACCAAGTATATGAGCTCAAGATACCTCACTAGAGAGTTGAGTGACGATAGGACCTGAGTACCAGACAGCTACCACAGCTTCCCGGCTGGGAGCGCAACGCCGTGGATCATTACACCCGCTACCAATATGACTACGCCTACGCCCAACCGGTGTGGATGAGCGACGCCAACGAGCAGGTCACCGAAGCGGCCTACGACGCCTTCGGCCGCCTGGCCAAGGTTGCCAAACCAGGGGATACCCTGACCAACCCGACGGTGAGCCTGGCGTATTATGATTCGGCGACGCCGTTCTACACCGAAGCCACGCAGCGCATCGACGCCAACACCAGCTTTACCATGCGCAAGTACTACAACGGGCTGGGCTGGCTGCTGCAGACCAGGGTGCACAACGCCGTAGTGGGCGGTGCGCTGCGCGATA
>JAJUJL010000002.1 GCA_029265355.1 Chloroflexota bacterium
GGGGGCTCACCACTTGGTTTCGGGGGGGGTTGTGTCTCGGGGGTTTTTTTCCAATGTTTGAAATTTTTTTTATTTGTTAGTTTGTGTTTTTTTTGGGGGGGGCCCCCCCCCCCAAAACACACCAAAACCCACCCGAAATGTGTAACGCCTGTGGGTATTGACCATCATTTGGAGGGACTCGTGATGCACAAGTTGGGATTGTTCTTGCTGGTTATCAGTTGGTTGGTGAGCGGGTGCATGCCAGTTTCGCAGCAATTCGAGCCATCAGAGGCTCAACCCACGCCAGTTGAGAGTTTAACCAGCGGCGAAGATAAACCTGTCAGTAGTGAAACCCCTGTCACAGGCAGCACCCGCTCACCGCTGGAGCCATTGCCTGATGAAGAAAAATTGTCGCGGGGAGAGGTGTTTATCGATGGTTCACAGCTTCAGGTTTTGGAGAGCTTTCCAGTGCAGATTGTGTTGGTGGTCAACGGAACGCTGCCAACACCCTGCCACCAGCTCCGCATGGTGATGAATCCGCCAGACGAAAAGAACCGAATTGATCTCGAGCTCTACTCATTGGTTGACCCAGACATGATGTGCGTGCAAATGCTGCAGTTCTTTGAGGAGCGCATCAACCTGGGCAGCTTCCCCAGCGGAAATTACGAGATTTACCTGAACGGAGACAAGGTTGGCGATTTTACAAGCTAGCAGCAAGAAGAGCTTTACAACTGCAGCGGCGCTGCTCGAGCTTAACCAGAGAACAGGTTGCAAATCCATGGGGGCGGATTTGCAACCTGTTTCGATTTGTGGGCATGCGTCTAAATCAGGCGCTGGGGATGATCAACCAGAGCAACAGATAGAGCAGGATGCCTGGAACGCCGCCAGGCAACAGGGCGATCAGAAATGCCAGGCGAAACCAAAACGCGCTGATCCCAAAGAACTCACCGAGTCCTCCGCAGACGCCGAGGAAGATGCGGTTGCGGCGGGAACGGCGTAATGGGGCTCGACTTGTGGACATTGCGGTTTACTCCTTTAAGGTATTCTCTAGAAACCGTATCACTCATTTATACGCAAACTCAGCAGATTGGTTGCAAGATGGTAGCCTGGAAGAAAATAAGATTAAACTGAGAATTTAAGATATTGCCAATCATCTAAGTTAGAATTTGTCTCATAGGATATTGCAGATGAAACCGTCTCATGCGCAGTGGAAATACAATTTTCGCTGGTTTGCCCTGGCATTGTTGATGGCTGCGGCAAGCCTATCCTGTGCATTTGCCGAATCGCTGGTCTTGGGGGGAGTTGGAGCGAATGAGACGCCACAGGTACCCACTGCCGCCCCAACTCTGCAAACTGGCGCAAGACAGACTGGCGAAGGCTCGATCGCCTATCTCGGCCTGGATGGAAATGTCTATACCATTGTTCCAGCAGGCGGGCAACCTCAGGCGATCACTGATGACGCCAACCTGGATGCATCGGAGGACTCCCCGCTCGCACTTTATGAGAGTCCCACCTGGTCTCCGGATGGTAGACGCCTGGCGATCTTGAAATACGCTGCGGTTGGCGGAGAACCTGTCACAGCCAGCCTTTTGGTGGTGGAGGCTGGATCTGGAGTTTCCATCGAGGCCTTCTCCAGCAGAGAACACTTCCCGTTTTATCTCTCCTGGTCGCCAGATGGACAATATGTGACCTTGTTGAGCAATTCGCGCGGCTCATCTTCCCTGTTCTTGCACCTGGTGGATTCGGACGGAGAGGCGGATCGCATCTTGCACACAGGCCAGCCATTTTATTGGGATTGGTCACCCGATGGTCGGCGCATCATAGTGCACACGGGCGGCAGCCGCGCCCAAAACCAGGCAGCGGCTCTCGGCGTGTTGGAACTGGCAAACAGGGCGGGCTTCAACGCCTTTGATCTGAATCCGTCTGATTTTCAATCGCCGGCCTGGGCGCCGCATGGAGAAGGCGTGATACTGGCGGTCGAGGCGGCGGGAGGTGAGCAAAACCTGGTGCTTGCCAGCGCAGAGGGCAAAATTCTGCGCAATCTGGCTGAATTTGATGGCGCAATTGCATTTGCCTGGTCTCCACGAGGTGAGTCCTTAGCCTATTCGATCCAAGATCCATTCGCTTCTCAGTTGGAGGCAAAATCGCTCAACCTGGTGTCTCCATTTACGGATGAGGCGGCGGAAGAATTGTTTCGCGGGCCGGTGCTGGCCTGGTTTTGGTCGCCAGATGGGCAAAAGATCGCTTGCTTCATGCTGGTCAACAGCATGGGGAAGGGAGGCGATCGGGTAGCCCAAACCCGAGAACAATTGCGTATGGGGTTATTTGTGTACGATCTTCGACTGCGCCGATCTCAGCAACTGGCATTGTTTCGCCCCACGGAGAGTTTTTTGGAAGTTGTCCCATTCTTTGACCAGTACCAGCGCTCCAGCACTTTCTGGTCGCCCGATTCTCGCCGCCTGGTGTTCGCCGCCCAAGAAACGAGTGGGGTTGAAGGAATCTATGTGGTGGCAGCCGACGGCAGCCAGGCGCCAGTAAAGATCGCGGAGGGGGTGATCGCTTTTTGGTCCAGGTAGCGAGCTTTGATCGTCTAATCCTTTATCTTTACAGCCACCAGAGTACCATCCCCTGCCGGGTAAATCATGCTCAGTGCACGCTCATCGCCTGCCACGTGTTGGTTGAAGGCCTGGATGTGCAACGCGGCTGAATCGGCGGTCTCAGCATTTAATATTGCTCCACCGCGAAAAGCATTGTGCGCTGTAAAAACACCGCCGATGCGCAGATGTTGAATAGCCCAATCGTAACAATCGATATAGCTGGATTTGTCGGCATCCACGAAGATGAAATCGAAAGGGCTGCTGTCTTCCAGGCCTGGTAATACGGCAGGCGCCTCTCCAACACGCACCTCCACGCATTGATCCAATTTCGCTATGTGCAGGTGCTGGCGGGCAATCTCGGCATGGTACGGATCCCTCTCAATCGTAATCAGGCGCCCTCCTGGCAGAAGCCCGCGGGCGATCCAGATCGCTGAATAGCCTCCCAGTGTGCCGATCTCGAGAGCGGTGTCCGCTCCGCACATCCTGGCTACAATTTGCAGGAAACGACCTTCTTCCGGGCGCACATTGAGAGGAGGCAGTCCCTTTTTGGGGGTGTTTTCTCTAGCAAACCTCAGGGCTTGATCTTCAATGGCGAACAAGCCTTCGTGATATCGACTGAGGTGGTGGTTATAGGTGGTCATGATGACTTCTGTGCAGTGGTAAACGCGGCGCTCAGCGATACGGCCAGGCGGATGGTTTGGAAATGGATATCTACGGTGTCCTCGATGCGTTTGCCGTAACCCCCGGAAAGTGTCACGGCGACCGGGACAGCATGCGCCTGGCATAGTGAGAATACCAGGCGATCCCGTTGTTGCAAGCCGGCTTTGCTGACGGCCAGCCTCCCCAGGCTGTCGCCGCTGTATGGATCAGCCCCTGCCAGGAATATTGCCAGTTCTGGATGAAAAGCCTCCAGGGCGTGACGCACACCGTTTTCAACGGCGGTGAGATATTCGACATCGCCAGCGCCATCAGGCAGGGCGATATCCAGGTCAGATGGCTCTTTGTGAAAAGGGAAGTTCTTCTCGCCATGCACCGAGAAGGTGAACACGCTGGGATCATCCCTGAAAATCGAAGCGGTGCCGTTGCCCTGGTGAACATCGCAGTCCAGTATGGCGATCCTGGCAGCGCGCCCTTCTGCCTGCATGGCGCGAGCAGCAACTGCAACGTCGTTGAATACACAGTAGCCTTCCCCGTGGTCTGCGTAAGCATGATGAGTGCCGCCGGCCAGGTTGGCAGCGATACCATGCTGCAGCGCAGCCCGGCAGGCGGCAATCGTACCACCAACTGAGCGCCGGGAACGCTCAACCAGTTCGATCGACCAGGGAAAGCCAATGCGACGCATCTCGCGCTCCGTGATCTCCCCTGTTACCAGCCGGTTAAGGTAGTTTGCCTGGTGCACGCGCAGCAACTCCTCATCGCTGGCTGGTTCAGCTACCCGCAGATTGCTTG
Source organism: Chloroflexota bacterium (assembly GCA_029265355.1). Lineage (GTDB taxonomy): Bacteria > Chloroflexota > Anaerolineae > Anaerolineales > UBA4823 > JAJUJL01. Next base: position 4,026 of record JAJUJL010000002.1, read on the forward strand.
CCGGTACCAGGCGCTGCTCCAGGATACGCTGCCTGAGCAGGGTATATTTTTCGGCAGGGAAACGATGCCCTTCTGGGAGGGGGAGGGTGAAACGATCGCTGTAGAAGAGTTGCATGGAGGGAGAATAACGCTCGAACAGGACAAGCGCCAGGCTTACCAGCGGTCCTGGTGGATGAAGTCAGACAACGGCTTGCGACCGCCAGCTCGAGGCGAGCGCGTCAGCACCTGTTCGTCGGCGGGATAACCGAAGGAGATGGCAATGCGCAGGTGTAAATCCTGGGGAAATCCCAAAACCTGGCGGGCCTTTTCCGCCTGGTAGATCGAGGCCAGGCAGGAGCCGACGCCCAGCTCCCAGGCTGCCAATTGCATATAGGCGGCAGCCTGGCCGACGTCAAACATCGTTTGGAACTTTTCGGCTGGATCGGGATGGATTATGGCAACGCCCAGCGCGGCGCCTGCCAGGTGTCCCGCCCAATCGCCACACTCGGAAAGCTGCTTCAGGATTTCTTTGTTGGTGATCGCAATGAAGTGCCAGGGTTGGGTATTTTTGGAGGATTGCGCCCGGCGCCCCGCGTTCAGGATGGCGCGTATGGTGGCTTCGGGAAGGGGGGTTTCTTTAAAATTGCGCACGGCGCGCTTGAAACGGATAGCATCTGATACGTTCACAGCAAATCATCCTTTCCAGGCTGATCAATTTTATCATCACTAAGCCGCGGTCACGCCTCCCGCGACGACCAGTGCACCGCCCAGCATGACCTGCCAGGTGAGCGACTCGCCCAGAAATATCGCTCCCAACAATGCTCCATACACCACCAGCATATTGTAGAAAGCCATTGCCTGGCCAGGACCAACGCGGCGGATGCCCTCGTTCCATGCCAGGAAGCTGATCACCGTGGGAAAGATGCCAATGTAAAGTGCTCCCAGCAGCACCGGCATGGTGGGTGTGAAAGAGACAGATCGCAGCTCCATGCCTCCCGCCAACAGCAAAAACGGCACTGCCATCCAGGTTGAGAGGGCGGTTGCCGAGAAGGTAGAGCGAGTTTGGATTGCCAGGCGCGCCAGCACTGAGTACAGACCCCACAACGCCGAGGCAACCAGAGCCATCACATCGCCTGGGTTTACCTGCGCCTGCCCGCCCGGCGCCAGCGCTTCTGTGCCAATCACGAAAGCGACGCCGACCAGTGAAATGATCATCCCAATCACCGATTTGAGCTGCACCTTCTGGCGCAGTAGCACGGCCGAGAAGAGCAGTGTAAACAAGGGGCCGGTGGCGATGATCAAAGCTGCATGGGCGGCAGTGGTGAACTTCAACCCCTGGTAGAGCAGGATCGGAAAGGCAAATACACCGCTCAGCCCCATGCCTGCCAGTATGACATAATGCCTCGGCGTGTGGCTGATACCGGTGACGCCTGCCGGGGTGGGCGCTCGATTTCCGGTCATTGCCTGGAATAAAAGCGCATAGATCAGGCCGCCCACCAAAAAGCGGGCTGCGCTGAGCGTCACCGGACCGATTTCATCGCGCATTGCTCGACCCAGGGCGATATTGCTTGCCCAGAAGAGGGTGGCTAAATTGACCAGGAGATAGGCGCTAATTTTGCTGCGCAGGCTCATCAATGCAGGTTTGGCTGTCTTGGAAGTCTGGATAGTTGGGTTGTATTGGTTACTGCTGGCAGCGCCTAGCGCGCCTGGATCGTGATCAAGACGACACTGCGGCCATCCACCGGATTGCGGGTGATGGTCACCGTAGCGAGCCGGTCGGGCTTTTCAAAGCGCAAGATGGTGGTTTGGGCGGTTTCGATCCAACCACTGGAAGCCTGCACCCAGCCGTTGGCTGGCATCTGCTGCTTGTAAAAATCCACCACCTGAGCATATTCGATGGGGGTGATATAGGATACCAGTTCTAAAGATTTGACAAAAGCATCCTTTTCACCATCCACGATGGGCACGTCTGGGGGCAGATTTCCCAGGCTGCCAGCTACCTGGGTAGCGTAGGCCTGGGCCGTGGCCATTGCAGAGGGTCCCTGCTGGGTGGCAAAGGCCTGTGCGGTTGCAATGGCCGCCGGACCTTGTTCTGTGGCGAAAGCCTGGGCAGTGGCGAGTGCAGAAGGGCCTTGTTCGGTAGCAAAGGCCACCGCGGTCTCCAACAGCCCGGACTCGCCAGCCAGGGTAGCCAGGGCTTGAGCGGTCTCCAGCCAACCAGCGCCTCCCACCTGAGTGCCGACCGCTCCCAGGGTAGCGAGCAGGTCTCGGCCTTGCGAGACGCTGGTTGCAACAGCTTGCACCGTCTCACGGGCATCGCCAACACGATTGATGGCATTGCAAGACAGGCTTGCAGCCATCAAAACGATGATGGCAAGCCAGGCTATCCGATATCTTCGAGGCTTCATCCATACCTCCTGATGAGATAAAGTTTTCGCCTGCTCATTATAACTTGTTATCCACGGTCAAATTTTTTGATGTGCTCTTTATCAAGCTCTTGCACCATTCTCGGCACTTCAATGGTGCGGACATGACAGTTTGCTTCGGAAGAAGATGGGCGAAGCCTCGTTGAGTCGCTCACCGTGACACCGCCTGTCATGGCGGATCCGGCAATCGGCGCCGGCTGAAGCAATCTTCCATGAATCCGGCAACGCTTGGGCAAGGAGAATTGTTTGGGGTATCGCGATGGAATCCCCTTGATCTCAGGCCGTCGGTTCGGGTATGGGCAGCTCAACTGCGCACCATGGACAGCGCGCTGATTGGTAACCGGTCCAATCCAATTCAGACTGCATGGCAAGCACCGGGCCTCCGCACATGGGGCAAACATCGGGCAGCAGCGCAGTGCTGTGGGCTGGCGGTGTGGGCGAGTAGCCTTCGCCCAGGGCAGGCGGAATACCGGCCTCAGCTTCCGGGGTGGAGCCTGATTCTTCCACAACGGGTGTTGTCGCTGGCATATCCACCCTGGCTGGGGTGTCTTCAGGGATCATTGCATTGGCAAGCATGCTCAGGCCGATCAAAATCAAAATTCCAGGCCACCAAAAACCTGTCAGCAACAGCACACCGATGCCGATCAGCCAGATTCCCGATTGTACAGTTTTTCGATCCATAGCTACCATCCGTTTCCTGTCCAGATTTCTGCAGTTGGCAGGTGAGAAAATACACCCTGGTCGGAGTCGCAATCTACAATATTCTACGCAGAAAACGGAAAAACAGCGCGAGCCAATCTCTCCAATCCTACGAGATCGTCGAGCTCCAGCCATTGCAACATGATGCACTGTACACCGGCTTGTTGGAATGGCAGCAGCACTTCACGAACATCATCGGGTGAAGCGGCAACCGCGCCGCGCTGGCGCAGGCTGGTAACGGTGTGACGCCCTCGAAAACGCTGGGCAACAGCTTGCTCCAGGGCACCGTGGTCGCGAGCAAATATGCAGGCTGTCATCAAGCTGCGGCGGACTTGCCCGGGCTGGCGCCCAGCCTGGAGCAGCAATTCGTCTAGCCTGGCGCTCAGGCGCGCAAATTCTTGGGGAGGCATCAAGAACCCATTCCACTCATCGCCATATTGAGCTACCAGGGGAAGCGTCCACTTTGCACTGACACCTCCGATGATGATGGGCGGTCCGCCTGGTCGCGCTGGGCGAGGCAGCAAAATGGCATCTTGTAGGCGGTAGTACCGTCCACTGAAATCAACGGGTTGGTCGCTCTTCAACAAACGGGTGATCACCTCCAGTCCTTCCTGGAAGCGTGCGAAACGGTCGGGCACAGCGAGCAAGTCCCAGCCGTAGTTCGTGTGCTCGCGTTCCTGCCAGCCCGCGCCCACGCCCAATCGTAGCCGTCCGCCTGACAGGTCGTCGACGGCGGCAGCCATGCGGGCGGTCATCGTCGGGTGACGAAATGAGACGGGTGAGACCAGGGGACCAAATTCGATCCGCCGGGTATGGCTTGCCAGCCAGGTCAATGAGACCCAAAGCTCGAGCGAGTCCAGGTCGGGCGGCTCGCTGTTGGTATAGTGATCCGAGCGGTATAAGCCAGCAAATCCCAGGTCTTCAACCGCCTGTGCGATGCGTTGCCAGCGGGGCCAGTTCAAACCATTTTGACCTTCTACCATAATGGCGATTTCCATGTTCATCTCCTGGCTAATGATCGTTGTTCGGTGTGGGGGATGGCAGGTCGCGATCATTGCCAGACCTGCTTTCGCCATCACCGGTAGAACGCGCCACGCTTTTCGCAAAACTTCTTAATCGCTCCATCACCAGGTAATTGAGGCTGCCGGTGGGATAAGTTCCATCGGGTTGACGTTCGCCGGCCTCCATTCCTGTGAGAAGCGGAATCCCTTCATCAATCGTTTGGATAGCCCAGATGTGAAACTGACCGTTTGAGACAGCTTCGACAACCTCTTCAGACAGCATCAAGTGGGATATGTTGCTGGCAGGAATAATGACGCCCTGTTCACCGGTCAGGCCGCTCTTGCGGCAAGAATAGAAGAAACCCTCGATTTTTTCGTTAACGCCGCCGATCGCCTGGATTTGCCCATGTTGGTTGATCGATCCGGTGACAGCAATGTCCTGGCGCAGCGGTACGCCAGCGATGGCAGACAGCAGGGCGTAGAATTCTGCAGCCGAAGCGCTGTCGCCTTCGATACCCTCATAGGATTGCTCGAATGCCAGGCTGGCTGTCATGCTCAACGGCTGCTCCTGGCCGTAGCGCTGGCCCAATAATCCCGACAGAATCAGTACACCTTTGGTGTGGATCGGCCCGCCAAGTTTGGCTACCCGTTCGATATCCACGATTCCCTGCCTGCCTGGATGAGCAATAGCAGTCACCCGGCTGGGGCGACCAAAGGCGTAATCCCCCAGGCTGATCACCGAGAGTGCATTGATCTGGCCGACCACCTTGCCGGTGAGCGTGATCAGAATCGTACCTTTGGCAATCATATCCTGGATGCGTTCTTCGATGAGATCACTACGGAAGATATTTTCTTTGATGGCATGTTGAACGGCATCGCGGGAAACCAGCACAGATTCGCCATCTCCCTTTGCGGCATCTTTGCGCGCCCAATAGGCAGCTTCGCGCACCAGGTCGGCAATTTTTCCAAACCGTGTCGAGAGGCGATGCTGATCCTCTGCCAGCCTGGCGCTGTACTCGATGATGGCCGCGACTGCCTGACGATCGAAGGGGGGTAAATGGTTGTCATCCACGACGGATTTTACAAACAGCCCGTACTCATACTCGGTGTGTGAGTTCCTTTCCATGGTGGTGGCGAACTCAGCCCGCACTTTGAATAGTTTGGCGAAATCTTCATCATAGGCGCGCAGCAAGTAATACAGCAGGGGTGTCCCGACCAAAAATACCTTGATATTGAGAGGAATCGGCTCGGGTTCCAGGGTGACCGTGCTGATCAATCCCAATTGGTTAGCCAATTCGGTCATTCGGATTTCACCATCCCGAAGCACGCGCTTCAGCCCCTCCCAGGCGTAAGGGTTGATCAGCAGGTCGCGCGCAGGGATGACCAGAAAGCCGCCGTTGGCGCGGTGCATGCTTCCTGCCTGGATCAGGGTAAAATCGGTGCGGGAGAGGCCCATCGACACCTCGTGTTCGATGCGTCCCATCAGGTTGTTGTAAGTTGGGTAGCTTTCCAGCAGCACCGGCGCGCCGTTGCGTTCTTTATGACTTACCAGCACATTGACCACATAGCGGCGCGACCACTCTCGCTGCTGCAGAATGGCGACTGGCTCGTTGGGGTTGGCGACTTGGCTGGTGCGGAAGTTGTCCAGGTTTTCGAGGATGTCATCTTTTACGGATTGCAGGTACTTTAACACACTCTCCAGGTCAGCATATTTTTCCTCGATTGTTTTCAGCAACGGTGAGAGCAGGTAAAGCAAAGTTTGTTCATCGAGATGGGCGATCGCTTCCTGGAGTTCCTTTTCCGTCTCCTTCATTCGATTGAGCGATTTATCGACTTCTTCGCTGAGCTTTTGCTGCAGCCTGGAGAGCTTTTCGCGCTGTTCGGGCGAGAGTTTCTCCAGTTCATCCGGCGTGAGCGGTTTCCCGCCCACTGCAGGCGCTAGCAAAAATCCAACCGGTGTACGGGCGATCAGGAAATTGTTTTTCTCGACCTGTTCTTGCAGTCGGATAAATTCGGCCTCTTGTTTCTTTTTATATTCCGCCACCATGCGGTCGCGCTCTTTGGTATATTCCTCGGATTCAAATCGCTTAGGGATCTCTCTCCGGCAGGTGTTGATCAAGTTTTCCATATCCTGGCGGAACTCGTCGGCTTTTCCGGCTGGAAAACGCAAGGCTTTGGGTTGGCGAGGGTTAGAAAAATTATTGACATAGCACCAGTCATCCGGGGTGTCCAGTTGCACAGCGATGCGCTGTAAATATTCCAGGCTCAAGGTGGTGCGACCAGAGCCGGATTGGCCGATGACAAATGTATTGTATCCGGGGCCGGAGACCTCGCTGCCCAACTCCAGGGCGCGCAGGGCGCGTGGCTGACCGATGACATCGGTGAGGTCGGGCAAATCATCTGTGGTATTGAATCCCAGGGTTTCTGGTTGACAGAGTAAGCGAAGATGATCTGGCGTCAGTTCAGGCGGATGGTTGTTCTTCTCAATCATCTCGTTCCACCTTTCCAGGCGAGGCCTGCAAGCAAAGAAACACGGCTGGATATTGATTGCCGGGCATTAATCGCCATATGGATGTCCCCCTTTGGTTTGCGATTAATTTATCAATGAACAAAACTATATACCATACTGCCTGATAAACTCCTCCGCCTTTTCTACCAGAGTGCGGTTGCCAATGAAGAGAGGTGTGCGCTGGTGCAGGGAGGTGGGCACGATATCCAGGATATTCTGGTGACCGTCTGAGGCATAGCCGCCTGCTTGCGAGGCGATAAATGCCAGGGGTGCAGCTTCGTAGAGCAAACGCAACTTTCCAGATGGCTTTTGGGGATCTTTGTGATCGGCGGGGTAGTAAAATACGCCCCCCTCGAGTAGATTGCGGTGGAAGTCAGCTACCAGTGAGCCAGCATAGCGCAAAGAAAGGGGCGGGATTTGACCATCCAGTCCTTGGAGATATTGCGTGTAGCGCACCATACTCTCCCCCCAGTATTTTTGGTAACCGTGATTCACACTGTAATATTTTGGCTTTTTAGGGATCTGGATGTTATCGTTAGTCAGCAGGAATTCGCCAATGTCAGGGTCCAGGGTGAATCCGAACACGCCCGAACCGCTTGAATAGACCAGCATAGTGCTGACGCCATACAACAGGTAGCCAGCAACTACCAGGTTGCGTCCGGGCTGCAGACAGTCTTCCATCGTGCCCGGGCCGCTGTCCGAAATTCGCCGGTAAATGGAAAAGATGGTGCCGATGGATGTGTTTGTTTCGATATTGGATGAGCCATCCAGGGGATCGTACAGCAGCACGTATTTACCGGTCTGGTAACGTTCTGGGATGGGCAGCAGTCCTTCATGCTCTTCCGAAGCCATGGCAGCGAGGCGACCGGTGTGGTCGTTCATGCGGTAGATGGTTTGGTCGGCGAGCTGATCCAGTTTCATCACTCGCTCGCCCTGGATGTTGACCTCATTGGTCTCCCCCAGTATTTCAGCTAACCCGCCACGCGTCGTGTTGCTGGCGATGAACTTGCCTGCCAATGCCAGGTCGTACAACAGGTTTGTCAGCGTGCCGGTGGCTTCGGGGTGGATTTTTTGCTCTTCAAGGATGTGTCTCTCAATGGTCATAATACGGGCATGAGAAACCAGCTTTGGTGGCATATGACCTCCTGCGTAGATTGAATGAACTGCAGAAATTGACTTGTTGATCTTATTGTACACGAAAGCAGCCAGTTAAGATCATTGCTGGAGGTGGAAATCCGCCTGGCTGCCCTGGCCGAATATCCAGCCCTCGATTTGTTTCAACTCAGGAACATCTGGCTCCCACAAGATGGTGGGGTTGGTCAGCACATTGAGCATGCCCAACAAACCAACAAAGGCATCGAAACGATCCTCACCTTGTGGACTGTTCCCGAAACCCTCTGAAATCAGGCGGCTGGTAGCGGGGTCCAATGCGAGGTGGAGTCTTTGCGCCAGTGAAAACAGTGCCCCGGCAAGGTGGGTGCGATCGGCATGGCGACGTTTGGCCATTTTCCCAGGCAAGCGTACGATCCCCAGTTGGTGGTAGAACTCTGCCGGATAGGTTTCCACGACGATCACGTTTCCTGGCAAGCGCAACTCCTGCAGCGTACCAGCAAAAGGCCACAGAGCTAACCCCAATGCGGGCTGTTGCAGGGCGGGCGCCAGAACTTCGCGCCAGCCTGCCAGGGCAGCTTTGCCCACTTGCTGGGCGCCCATTGTCCAGAAGAGTGGTGCAGCGGCCCGCCGCCTGGCATGAGCAAGTTCGCAGCGCCGCCGCAATTGTCGGATTCCCAATCTGTTGATTAAATCCTGTAGCCGCTTGCCGCCGGGTTTTTGTGGATAGAATGGGCGGTGAAGGGTGATTTGGGTTGGGTCGGTGGCCGGCTGGTAGAAATCCTGCCAGGGGCCATGACCGAACTGGCGCAGCGCTGTGGTAAACTCTGTGATACCAGCCTGGCGGGCGTATTCGATGGGCAGCCCGATGGGAAAGTCGAATCCGGCAAGAACACAACCCTGTTCGCCGCAGGCTGTCTTCAGTTGCGGCAGGTAGTTTGCAGCATCCAAGATATTTCCAAGGGACCGTAAGCGCCAGCCGCCGCCTGGATTCCGCGACGCCACAGCAGCCCACCGTTTTCTGGGGGTGATACTCCAATCAGCGTGAGCAACCAGGTGGATTTCAGCCGAGGGCATGGCGAGCCGTCGCGCCTCAAGCGCCAGTTGATTGCAGCAGGCTGTTCAGCACGACCCAATCGCCGCTTTGCTGTTCGATGTGGACCCCGCTGGTGAGCTCGCCGGCTGCGACTAAATCCTGTATGGCCTGGTTTGCTTCCGCCAGTTTCCAGCTCATCAGGCGCGCCAGGTCGCCTGGTTGGGCAGCCCCCAGCGATCTAAAATAACACAGGGTGAGCCTCCGGCGAGCCTGGCGCTCGTTGATGTAACGGGCTTGTTGGGGAATTTGCGGGTAGTGACGTGCGGTAATATCATAGGCAAAGGCGTAGCGCCAGGCTCCGGCCTGCGTCACTGCCACGGGGACGAGTTTGAAGTCGGCCTGCAAATCGGCCAGGGCTTTATTGAAGCGCGCCTCGCTGTCGGGACTGGTCAGGCGAGCCTTTTTGCGCAGCGCCACGGTGTCCAGCGGGCCGTGCTCCAAGATGGCTTCGTACACCACTTTAGCTTCCAGAGTCAGCCGGCCCTGTTCATAGAGCACCAGATGATCTTCTTCTGGGACTCCGTAATTCTCGGTGAGGGCGTAGAAATATGGGGCGAGTTCAAAAGAGATCATGGTGGCGCGTTTGCGCAGCACCTTGGCGTAGTACCAGGCTTGTCCGCCTAGCAGCGAGTCTTTCCAACCCCAGGTGATGTGCCCCGGATCATCGTGAGCGTCCGCCACCGGCCGGTTGCCAGCGACTGCCGTCCACAAGCTGGGGAAGGTGATGTCCTTGATCGGCCAGAAGTAAATGAAACCGCGCTCATTGACAAAATCGATCGCTTGATCCCGCTGTTGGATGCGATTGTGAGGCAGCAGTCGAAAGGTCGATTGCCGGTATTGCTGGATGGCTTCAAATGGTAGGCTCATTTATCGCGAGGGCGCTCTGGCATTCCTTCGAGCGGTCCACTTGTTCCACCAGGATTGGAGCGTGCCGGCGATGCCCGTGGGAAAGGCGATAACGATCACGATGAAAATCACACCCAGGATCAAGAACCAGCGCTCTCCGATATTGATCTCGATGCCAGCGATGGGGATCACGGTGTCTCGCAAGGCTTGTTCAACCAGGTGGAGTAAGAAAGCGCCGATGACGGGTCCGATGAAAGTACCTGCTCCGCCGATGAGCGTCATCAGGAGCGGATCCATCGTGAAACTGATCGACAACACGCTTGGGCTGGCGCCTTTGTTGAGCAAGCCGCGCAAGATACCTGCGCCGCAAGCCAGCGTTCCCGCCAGGACGATGGCAAGCATTTTGTAGGTGAAGGTGTTGTAACCCAACATGATGGCGCGGTCTTCGTTGTCGCGTATGGCATGCATCACTCGGCCGGTGGGGGAATTGACAATTTGCCGCACCAGTAAGAATGCGCCAACCAGGTATGCCAGTCCCAGGTAATAAAATGTGATCCGGTTCTTGGTGGCGTTGATCCAATCGGGAACGGCAAAGGTGAAGCCATCTTCAGCGCCGGTGATGTTGACCATGATCCGGTTTTGCGCCAACACGAAAAAAATCTCGGCAAACACAAGCGTGAAAATGGCAAAATACAATCCCCGGATACGCAAGGCGATCACGCTCACAAAGACGCCCATCGCAACGCTGACCAGCAGCGCGCCGAGCACCGCGCTGCCCAGCGGCCATTCCAGGTGGTGGATGAGCAAACCTACTCCATAAGCCCCTGCGCCAAAGAATGCGGCGTGCCCAAATGAAATGACGCCGATGAAACCAAAAATCAGGTTGTAACTGATGGCGAGGGCGGCCAGGATGAAGGCTTCGATGAACACCGATTGCCAGAAGAAAGATTTGCCCCGTTCGCAGATGGATGAGTCGGTTCCCCAGGCAATCACAAAAGGCATGGCGATCAGCAGAAGCAGCGCGCTGAGCAAGGCGCCCTGGTTTCGCAGCGCGGTGAATACAGGATGCTTTCCAGGCGGAAAAGCAAATGCCACGGCAGTCAGCATGCCCAGCAGGATGGTCTCGGCGATATACAGGCTTCCGACGAGATTGAGCCCATCGGCGCAAGCGACCTCCGCCAGGCTGCGGGTAAAATGCTCGAAACCGGAGACATCAGGCGGCGCTTGCCCGCGGATCGCCGCGATCAAGGGAGGAGCCAACAAGGCTGCCAGCAGGATACCAGGCAGGAAACCCTTGTGAGAGGCCCGGTTGGGCTGTTCATAGAGAGCGCCGGGCGTTTGCATCAGTTTTCCCTCCCAAACAAGCCGCTCGGGCGCACCAGCAGCACAACGATCATGATGAGTAAGATGGATAGGCTGGCCAGCACCGGCGTTTGCAGATATTGCAGCGAGATTTGTTCGGCGGTGGCGCGCGTCAAGCCGACCAGGATGCTGGCAATGACCGTGCCTTCGAAGCTGCTCATCCCTCCCAGTACCACGACGATCACCGCGCTCAGCAAAAATTGATCGCCCATCGAGGGGAAAGCACCCAGGTACGGCGCGGCGGTGATGCCGCCCAGGGCAGCCACGGCGCAGCCCAGGGCGAAAACCAGGGTGAAGATGCGTCGAATATTGATACCCAGCGCCTGCACCATCTCACTATCCTGCACACCTGCCCGGATGATGATGCCAATGCGGGTGCGCTGCAGCAGCAGCAGAATAGCTGCCATCAACACCGCACCGACGACGATGATAAAAACTCGGTAGGTTTCGAAGCGCGCCCCGAGGATCGGGAAGGTGGTGTCCAACGCTGCCGGGGGTTGGATCGGTATCAGCCCAGCCGGGCCATAGATGGCGCGCACGAGCTCAGTAAACACGATGCCCAGGCCAAAGGTGAGCACAATCTGGAAGACGGGGCGAGCATACAGCGGCCTGATCAGCGCCGATTCGGTCAAGGCGCCCAGCAGCCCGCCACCCAGCGTGGCAGCCATGATGGCAGCCATGAAGCGCGCCCACACCGGCGTGCCCTCTGGGAAACTGCCATATACGGCGAAGCCGATGTAAGCGCCGAGCATGAAGAAGCTGCCTTGCGCCAGATTGAGCACATCCAACAATCCAAAGACGATCGAGAAGCCCGCTGAAACCAGGAAGAAGAGCATCCCTTGATATAAGCCGGATAAAACCACCACGCTCACCTGACCTGGGTTGAAGAGGGCAAAATTGACCAACACAAGCAATGCAATGAATGCCGCGGAAAAGAGCAATGAGCTGCGGAAAGTGTTGGATCGCAGAACGGTTGCGGTTTGGAGTGACATGAGTTCAGGCAGCTCCCAGGTAGCGCCGGATTAAGTCGGGCTCTTTCAACAATTGCTTGATTTCTCCATGATGAACAGATTTCCCATCTTCGATGATGGTGTAGAAATCGGCGAGCTGACTGGCGACGCGGAAATTCTGTTCAACCAGCAGAACCGTGGAATGCGAGGAGAGCTGGCGGATGGCTTGCATCATCTGCTCGATGAGCACTGGCGCCAGCCCCTCGCTGGGTTCATCGATCAAGAGCAGTTTGTTTTCCGCCACCAGGGCGCGGGCAATGGCCAGCATCTGCTGCTGCCCTCCTGAAAGCTGTCCTCCAGGCCAGTTGTAAAGCCGTTCCAGGTCCGGGAAAAGATCGAAGATGAATCTCTGGCGCTCAGCCAGTTGGCCACGCTTGCGCTCTGCAATGCGCAAATTTTCTGCGACGGTCAGGTGGCGAAAGATGGCGCGGTATTCCGGTACATAACCGATGCCCAACTGGGCAATTTGGTAAGCTGGTTTGCCCACCAGGTCGGCGCCTTGATAGTTGATTCTACCGCGATGGGGTTTCCACAGACCCATGATGCTGCGCAGGGTGGTGGTTTTGCCTGCCCCGTTGCGTCCTAGCAGCACGGTCACACTGCCTTCGGGTACCTGGAATGAGACGCCTTCCAAGATGTGGAACTGTCCGATATCGGTGTAGATCTCGTCAACTTCCAGGATATTCGGCATACTCAGCTCGACTATGGGCGGCGCCTTTTAGATATCCAGGTCGCTGTACAGGCTGCCCAGGTAGGCTTCTTGCACCGTCTGGTTGGCGGCGATTTCGGCGGGGGTGCCTTCGGCCAGCAGGCGCCCCTGGTGCATCACCGAGATGCGATCCGATAAGCTCATCACCACGCTCATGTTGTGCTCGACCAGCACGACTGTCTTGCGGTTTTGAGCGCTGGCGGCGACTTCTTTGACCAGGGACATAAATTCAGGCACTTGCTCGGTTGCCAGCCCAGCGGTTGGCTCATCCAGCAGCAAGATCTCGTTATCTTGAGCCAGCAACATTGCCAGCTCCAGGCGGCGTTTATCGCCGTGCGGCAGCGAGGATACCAGGGAATGCCCGACGCCTGCCAGTCCAACGCGTTCCAGCACCCTCCAAGCGCGCTGTATATAGACATCGAAGCGCTGATAATGGGTGAGTAGCTTGAAGTTATCTCTGCCCAGGGCTTGCGCTGCCAGGCGCACATTCTCTAAGACAGTCAGGTTGGGAAAAACATTGGTGATCTGGTACGATCGACCAATCCCCAGGTGGGCGATGCGATGAGCCGGGAGGTGGGTGATATCTTGCCCCTTGAAGATCACTTTTCCCTGGGTCGGTTTGAGCACGCCGCTGAGCAAGTTTAGAAAAGTGGTTTTTCCTGCGCCGTTGGGACCGATGATCGAGTGGAAATCTCCGCTGGAGAGCTTAAAATCTACTCCATCCACGGCTTTCAAACCGCCAAAGTAACGCGAAAGCCCCTGCGTTTCCAGGATTGGGGCGGCTGGCGGGGATATTTCCAGGGGCAACTGACCGGTTTCGCCTTCGCTCACGATGCCTTCTGTGAAGCGTGATCAGGAAATGGGCAGTGGCTGCGGGAAGGGCGACGCACGCCCTTCCCGCAATCCGCTGAGCGTATTTTACTCGCAGTTTGGCGCGTCGCAAGGTGGAGCCGATTCCTCTGCTGATACCTCGGCCACCTTCTCGAAGAACTTCTCATCGGGATCGTCGATGTTTACCAGGCGCACCACATACATCGGCGCCAGGGCCTGGTGATCTCCTGGGCGAATGGTGTAGGTGCCCTTCGGGCCATTGAATGTGAGGCCTTCCAGAGCGGGGATGAGCGCTTCCCCGCTTGTGTCGCCCATGCTCGCTTCCAGGGCGGCCACGACTGCCTGGGCGGTAGCGAAACCGCATTCGCTGAACAGATCTGGGGGTGTGCCGAAGCGCTCGATGTACTGTTCGGTCAGATAGTCATTCTCTGCCGTGCTGGGCATGGTGTAGTGGTAGACGATCAAGCCAACTGAGCCGACTGTACCGGCATCCAGCAGTTTGGTCAGGTCGTTGGAGGAGAATCCTGTGATGAAGGGGATGTTGCCCGTAACGCCCTGGGTGGTGAGCTGGTCGAACAGGATCTGCGCCGAGGTGTTGCTGGCCCAGATCAAGATCAAGCCATCGGGTTCCAGCGAGAGGATTTGCTGAATGTAGGGAGTGAAATCGGTGGTGTCAGAAGGTGCGAAGATGGGCGCTTCGGTGAGGAAGGTGGCGCCCATCGCGCCAAAGGTGGCCTGGAAACCCGCCGCGGTGGCCTGGCCAAAGGCGTAATCTTCGGCCAGGATGAGGTACTTGGTGCCCACATTTTCGATAGCCCACTTGGCAACCGTGGGAGCATCCTGGGCAGAATCGCGACAAACGCGGAAGGTGTAGGGATTCCAGTTCTTGCCGACGATATCGTGGGAGGCAGCGGGAGCGGCGAAGTAAACGATCTCATTTTCATTGGCGATTTGTTGCACCTGGGCGGCAACCGCCGAGCTGGAGTTGCCGATCAAGATCTCGACGCCTTCGGACTCGATCAATTCGCGGGCCACGGCTGCTCCGGTCTCGACGTTGCTGGTGTCATCGCGAATGATCAGCTCGACTGGGCGACCGGCGACGGTCATTGTGCCGCCGGTGGCATAATCGAAGCCAATTTGCAACCCGCTCCACATTTCATTCCCGAACAAGGCTAGAGCGCCAGTCAGGTCAGACATGACTCCGATTTTCAGCGGTTCGCCAACTGGCTCTGGGGTAGGTTCGGGTGTGTCAGTGGGTGGGACGGCGGTATCCGTTGGGGGAGGGGCTTCGGTTTTGACTGGCGCTTCAGTAATAGTGGGCTCTTCCGTGGCCACAGCTTCCGGAGTCGCTTCAGGGGTCGCTGTCTGGCAGGCGCCTAGCAGCAACGAAGCGACCAGCAGCAAGCTGGCCAATATTAGAGGGGTGCGGTTACGTGATTTCATGAAATTCTCCTCCTGAGAAGATAAAGGGTTGGGCTATTGCATACGTATCTCTATACCACCCACCGGTTACTGGCGGGTTACAAATTCGATGACCTCCCGGCTGGCAGCTTCCGGAGTCTCTAGGGGGTAGAAATGGCCTGCGCCGGGCAGGATAATCACCTGGCTGTTGGGTAGCTGGCGAGCCAACAAGGCGGCATTGCCGGGCGGCACCACTCGGTCATGTTCGCCAAATAAAATGAGCGTAGGCGATTGAATGTGGGGCAGCCGACTCTCAAAGGAGGCCGCTTCAGCCAGGAGCGCCAGGCCTATGCCCATTTGCGCCTGGTAGCCTTGCAGATCGATGGGGTGGGCGGCGCGGTACTGTAGCCATTCTTCAACCACCTGAGGCTGGCGCTGCTCGAAGCCCGGCGCACAGCTAATCAGGATGCCGCGCCTCAGGCGGGTCAGCGGATCGCTGGTCGTATCTGCGAGCACTGCCATCGCTTCAGGAGTGATGGGAATGTGGCGCGGACCCCCGAAGTTGGTCGCTGAGAGGACCAGTTTATGCACCAGGGCGGGATATGAGAGGGCCAGCGCCTGGGCAATAAAGCCCCCCATGGAATGCCCCATGATGACGGCTTTCTCGATATCCAGCGCCTGAAGCAGACCGACGGTATCGTCTGCCAACATCTGGGCTGTGTATGGCCCGGCGGGTTTATCGCTTTCTCCCACGCCTCGGTTGTCGAAGGTGATCACCTAGAACTTATCCGCCAGGTAGGGCACCATCTTGTGCCACATCCAGCGATCGTACCCCAGGCCAGCGATCAGTACCAATGGCAGACCTTGACCGTGGATTTCGTACGCAAGGTGTATCTGGTTGACCTCAATCAAGGGCATGGACACCTCCTGAATCGGATGCAGCGAGCATTGGGTATTGTTTGCGCAGCTCGGACTTCAACACTTTGCCATAGGGCGAGTACGGCAGGGATGGGATGAAAATCAATTGTTTGGGTATTTTGAAACGAGCCAATTGTCCGGAACAGAACTCGAGCAGCTCTCTCTCGCTGGTCTGAGAACCGGCTTTAAGCTGGATGAAGATGACGCCCACCTCACCCCACTTTTGGTCCGGCACCCCAATCAGGGCAGCGTCGGCCACTGCAGGGTGCTGGCGGAAGACCGCTTCGACCTCCGCGGCGTAGATGTTCTCGCCACCCGACTTAATCATGTCTTTATAGCGTCCCACGATGTAAAAGAAGCCATCCTCATCTTTGCGCGCCATATCTCCGGTGTGGAACCAGCCATCCCGAATGGCGCTGGCGGTTGATTCAGGATCGCGCCAGTAGCCCGAACAGACATGTGGGCCAGAGATCAGCAACTCGCCAGTCTCGCCAGATGGCACATCCGCGCCTGTCTCTGGATCGATCAACCGCATGCGGCTGTGGAAGATGGGCTTGCCAACCGAGCCGGATTTTCGCAGCGACTCTTCATCGGTCATGCTGAAGCAATTGGTGCCCACCTCGGTCAGCCCGTAGCCCTGGCGGAATACAACGCCTTTCTGCTGGCGCCAGTGCTGCATCAACGACACCGGGCAGGGAGCGCCGCCTGAAATGAAGAAGCGTACCCGGCTGAAATCGGCTGATGTGAAATAGCCGGTCTCTTGCCACATCTGGAACAGGGTTGGTACGCCCAGGATAACCGTGCAGTTCTGCTCCACGATGGCGTGCAGCGAGGCATCGGCTTCGAAGGTGCGCGCCAGCACCAGGCGACCGCCAACGTAAACGATGGGCGTCAGAAAAGCGAATAGACCGCCGGCGTGAAACAGCGGTGTGAAGATCGGCGAGACATCTTTTTCGGTCAATCCCCAGGAAATCACGGTATTGATGCAGTTCCATAAAATCTGTCGGTGGGGCAGCACCGCTCCCTTGGGATGCCCCGTAGTGCCCGAGGTGTACAAAATGCAGTAAGGGTCCTCTCCATCCAATGGGGGGCGCTGCGGTTCGCTAGGGCGGCTGGCGGCCAGCAAGATCTCGTAAGAGGAAGCCCCGGGAATTTGCGCCCCTTCCACGCTCAGAACTTGGGGAAGATCCATCTCTGCGCGCATCTCTGCCAGGGTGTTGGCGAATTCTGGACCGCACAGGAGTAACTTTGGTTGGTTGTCGTTGAGAATATACCGCAGCTCATGCGCGGTGAGCCGCCAATTGAGAGGGGCAAAAATGGCGCCAATCTTGGGCAAGCCAAACAGCAGGTCGAAGTAGATGGGACTGTTATGCGCCAGGATCGAGACCCGGTCGCCTTTTTGGACGCCGAGCTGCGTTGCCAGGTTTGCCAGGCGGCAAGCGCGCTCGTTCAGGTCAGCATAGGTGAAACTGCGCCCGGTGTGCAAATCCTTGAGGGCGATGCGGTGCGGCGTTAATTCCGCCCGCCTGGTCAGCAGGTCAGCAGCGTGCATGCCAGCGCCTCGTCAGGTGCCGACGACAATGCCGCCATCGACTCGCAAGGTATCTCCGGTGATAAAACTGGCTTCATCGGAGGCCAGAAACACATAGGCGTTGGCGATATCGCGCGGTTCGCCCAGGCGGCCCAGCGGCGTGCGCGCCTTCATGTTCTCCAGAATCTTCTCTGGCATGGCAGCGACCATCTCGGTGGCTGTGAAACCGGGGGCGACGGCATTGACGCGAATGTTGTACCGCCCCAACTCGCGCGCCCAAACCTTGGTCATGCCGATCACACCAGCTTTGCTGGCGACATAATTGGTTTGACCAAAGTTGCCATCCAGCCCAACCACGGAGGTGGCATTGAGAATGACGCCGCCACCCTGGCGGATCATTACCGGAGCAACCGCCTGGCTACAGTTGAACACGCCTTTCAGGTTGACGGCGATGACCTGGTCGAACTGCTCTTCGGACATCTGGGATATCAACTGGCCTTCCTTGACCTTGACCAGCAGACCGTCACGCAGGATGCCTGCGTTGTTCACCAGCACATCAATGCGTTGGTAGCGCGCCATAACCTCATCGATCCAGGCCTGCACTTCCTGGCGGTCAGCGACGTTGACTTTGTAGAACGTGCAGCGTTCGCCGATCTCCTGGGCTGTCTGTTGACCTGCCACCTCATTTAGGTCGCAGATGACCACTCTTGCGCCTTCTTCGGCGAAGCGCAGGGCGGTGGCTTTGCCGATGCCGGCTGCGCCTCCGGTGATCAGAGTGACTTTATCTTTCAGACGCATAGTTCCTCCCAATGTGACTTAAGCTTCTGACGGGCCCCAGCGCACGATGCTGGCGCCCCATACGTAACCGATACCTGCGGCGACGATGGCCATCAAGTCGCCGTCTTTCAAGCGCCCGGTTTTCAAACCTTCGGAAATGCTGAAAATGGCATCCTGTTCACCGATGTGACCGATATGCCCCAGGTAGGTGGATTGCTCCTCAGTCAGCCCCAGGTGCTGCAACATCTCGCGATGAGCCGAGGGCTTGATCAGCAAGATATTGAGATAGCCCAGGTCGGAACGCCCATAAGCGCCTCCGCCGGGTTTGTTGCCGCTTTTGCGCAGGGCTTCGTCCACGCAGTGCAGCCAATTTTTCATAGATACCTGGTTCAGGCGCTCCTTCATCGCTTCTGGTTCCAGCAGATCAAAGTAAAACAAACCCTGGGCGACTGCCTGATCGGTAGGGAACTGCACGGTGCCAGAGGCTGGCACGATCACGTGGTTGCTCATGTAGCCGTCGCTCATCAGGTGGGAGCCAAGCACCTGGTTGCGCGGCCAGTTGCGGCGCAGTAGCAGGGCGCCAGCGCCAGCGCCGATATTGAACATGAACGAGGTGCGGGTGTTTTTCAAGTTAATAAAATCGCCCACTCGGTAACCGCCAGCGATCAGGATGGTGTTGATTTCCGGGTCAGCGATCATCATATCGCGCGCCAGCTTGAGCGCCCCGACAGTGGTAGCGCAGCGCATGTGCAAATCCATGCCCCAGGCGTTGGTCGCCCCGATCTCGTACGCCAGGTTGACGCCCGCCGTCCACAGTGTATATTCTTTCCATTCCTCGGTCGTGCACAGTACGACGTCGATCTCTTTCGGGGCGATATCCGTCTTCGAGAGGCAGTCCTGCGCAGCCCAGACTGCCATGCGGTTGGGGTGGTCGTTTGGGCCAGCCATGTGTTTTTGGGTGATGCCCAGCTTTTCACGTACCACCCATTCTGGCAGTCCCGAGATGGAGGCAATTTCAGCCGCGGTCAGCACCACTTCTGGCAGGTAGGTGCCGAAGCTGGCAATCCCAACAGAAAAATTCTCCACACCAGACATAAGCGTTCAACTCAGGGGGCGAAAAGCCAGGACGGTGCTGCGCTTTTCGCCATCACCTTGATCGATGAAATCCACCACCAAAGGTTGGCCAATTGAAATGCCTTCCGGATGAGCGGCATCCAGCCCCAGCAGGCGAGCGCTGATTTTGGGCCCCTCCTCCAGCTCGACTACGCCGGAGAGGTAAGGATTCTCGCGCCCGTAACCGGCCTGCGCCATGACAGTGGGTGGAATGAAGACCGAGGTGAAGCCTGCCAGGCGTCCCCGACCGCTGAACTCCACCCAGGTCATCTGTGCGCTGCGACAAGCCGGGCAGATCGCTCGGGGAGGCAGGTGCATGGCCCCGCAGGCCGCGCAGCGCGATCCCATCAGCCGGTGAGCGGAGAGGTGTTGCTGGAAGGAGGCGTGGGTAAAGGGTAGCATTGTCGTTTCGTTCATGCCAGGCTCCTCTCAATTTTTGCGTTCGTAGATGTGCACCACGCAGGTAGATCCTGTAGCGCCCACATTGTGCGTCAGGGCAAGGGAAACATCTCCCTTCAGTTGGCGCTCGCCGGCCAGCCCGTGCATCTGCTTGAAAACCTCCACGGCCTGAGCTATGCCGGATGCGCCAACGGGGTGTCCCTTGGATTTCAAGCCTCCGGAAACGTTGATAGGCTTGGCGCCGTTGCGAGCGGTCACGCCGTCTTCCGCCATCTTATAGCCATCGCCCGGAGGGAAAAAGCCCAGGTCTTCGGTGGCGACGATTTCGGCGATGGTGAAGCAATCATGAACTTCAGCGAAGCGGATATCTGCCGGGGTGACGCCCGCCATTTGGTAGGCCTGCTGAGCAGCGTTGCGCGCCGCGCTCAGCGTGGTGAGGTCGGACCTGCCATGCAGTGGTACATCCGAGGCCTGCCCGGAGCCAATAATGTAGATAGGGTGGTCGGTGTAGTCTGCAGCGCGTTCGGCAGAGACGAGCAGTAGAGCGGCGGCCCCGTCGGTGATCGGTGAGCAATCGAACAGGCGCAATGGCCAGGCGATCATCGGGTTGGCAGAGTCATCGTGCAAGAAATCCCAAACGTTCTGCCAGGTGGGGGCGGGCTTGCCCTTCTTGATGGCAGCCGCAATCCTGCTTTGCATCCAATCCGAAATGCTGACGCCAAACTGTGCATTTGGATTGAGCGCGCCGTTCTCATGGTTTTTGATGGCGACGTTCATCAGGTGTTCAGGGCGCATGCCATACCGATGCATATACGCTGTGGCGATGGCGGCATAGAAGCCTGGGAAGGTGAAACCAGCGGGAATTTCATACTGCGTGTCAGCGGCGGTCGCCAGGGCGTCGGTGACTTCGGCGGTGGGCAAGCTGGTCATTTTCTCCGCCCCGCCAACCAGCACCACATCGTACATACCGGAGGCCACCGCCATGACCCCCTGGCGCAGCGCTACGCCGCCGCTGGCGCAGGCATCTTCGACGCGGACAGCGGGAATGGGCGTCAAGCCCACGGCTTCCGCGATGAGCGGCGCAGTGTGACCCTGATGCTCGAACAACTCACTTGAGAAATTGCCCAGGTAAAGAGCTTCGATGGCCCTGGCATCCATGCCCTTGCTGGCGGAGCTCTCCATGTCAAGGAAGGCTTCGACGAACAGATCGCGGCTGGATTTGCCCGGGAAAGCGCCAAACTTGCTGATGCCAGCCGCTACGATGGCAACCGGGCGTGGCAGAGATCTTGTTGCAGGCATACCCTCCCTCCTCAGGAATTTTCAGCTAGAAAAGCAGCGAAAGAAGCCATGAACACTTCAGGTTTTTCGATGTAAGGGGAGTGACCGGTGTCGGTTATCACTACTTCCCGGTAGCTGCCGCCCTGGGAGGCGTACTGATTGAGAATCGAACGCACCTGGCTGACCATGGGCTGGGGCGGGTAAACCTCCGCGCCAGGCCAGCCGGGCACCAATCCCAACTGTCCCAGTGTACCAAAATCGAATAGGGAATTATCGGAGACAATCTGATCCGAGTCGCCCCGCACCCACAGGAAAGCAGGCTTAGGCTGGACTGCCAGGAAGCGCTGGACAAAATCGCCAACATACTTAGGTGAGAGGGCGTTGATGGGTCCCCACTTGCCCGGGGCAACATGCGGCCAGTTGGGGGAGGCAACGAAGTCACCAGGGTAGCGATCCGGACCGATCTTTTCCGTCAACAGCGAGGAGAGCAGGTCTTCCTCGCGCTGTGGCTTAAAGGGGGGTTTCCAATAGAAGGCGTTCATCACCACCCGCGGTGAAGCCTGTGGGTTGTCGCTGGAGCGATCGCCGACGGCGATCAATTTCGGGAACTCTGGGTTGACAATGCCGCCGCCTGATCCGGCAAAGTCGTCGTAGCACGGTGAGCCATCCAATCCTTTGCTGCCGCCGAAGCCGTACGGCGAGCCCGGATTGACCACGGTGGCAGAGAGCACGTTAGCGCTGTCAGCGGCGACGATGGCAAAAACGATGGTGCCGCCCATCGAATGCCCGACCAGGTGGTATTTTCCAATTCCCAGGGCGGCTTTCAGCGCCAGGAAGTCATCGACCCAGTCGCCCATGCCACGCTCGGCGTTGATGAGCAGGTCCTCGGTATCGCCGTAGCCGCGCAGGTCCGGCGCCAGGCCGCGCATGCCGGCGGGCAGTTTGAGCATGATCTCTTCCCAGTAAGTTGCTGACGAGGCGTTGCCGTGGAAAAAGATGACGGGAACATCTGTGGTCGAACCATGCGAGAGCAAGTGGATTTTCAGGCGGGAGGTGGGCACAATGGTGGAAGTAATTCCAGGTAGGGTGGGTACGGTTGGCATGGCAATCAACTCCTTATTCTAATCTTCGGTAGATTGTATGAACTGCTGGCGCAGCTCTCGCTTGAGAATCTTTCCAGCAGCCGAGATAGGCAGGCTCTGCAGGAAAGCGATGCTGCGTGGCACTTTGTACTTGGCAAGGCGCTGGGATAGGAAGTCCAACAGCTCTTGTTCCTCAACCTGGAAACCAGGTTTGAGCACGACACAGGCTTTACCAGCTTCTCCCCATTTGGGATCGGGGACGCCGATCACTGCGCACATGTGCACCGCGGGATGCTGGTACAGCGCTTTCTCGATCTCAGCCGGGTAGATATTTTCCCCGCCGCTGATGAACATGTCTTTCTTGCGATCAACGATATAGAAATACCCCTGTTCGTCATAGCGGGCGATATCGCCGGTGTGGAAGTAGCCAAGCTCATCCACTGCCGCCGCGCTGGCTTGCGGATCGTTGAAGTAGCCCGAACAATAGGATGGGCCTTTCAGCACCAATTCCCCGTCTTGATTGGGTCCGAGGTAAACGCCTTGATCATCGACAATTTTGGCGTCCACGAAGAAATTCGGGCGACCAATGGAGCCAGCCTTGCTAATGGCGTCTTCAGGCGCCAGGGCGAAGATGCCCGGACCAAACTCGGTCATGCCGAAACCTTGTTTGAAGCGAATGCCCTTTTCACGCGTGTACTGTTCGACCAGCGGCACCGGCAATGGCGCGCCGCCGGAAGTGCAGAAACGCAGGCTGGAAAGATCAGCAGTTGGCCAGTTCTTTGCCTGTGTCAGCATCTGGTACATGGTTGGCACAGCGGCGAAAATTGTCACTTTCTCTTGTTGCAGCAGGTCCAGCACCTGCACCGGATCGAATTGGCGGATCAGAATGGTGACGCCTCCAAAAATGACCTGGGGCAGCGTATAGACGAACAGCCCTCCGGTGTGGAACATCGGAAAGACGTTGAGATAAATATCGTTGTGGGTGACATCATGGATGACTGTGTTCAGCGTATTCCAGGCGATCATGCGATGCGAGACCTGAGCTGCTTTGGGCAAGCCGGTGGTTCCGCCGGTAAAGATCAAAGCGGCAATATCCTCAGCCTCCAGAGTCTCACAGGTGACCGGCGAATCCGGGGAGTGATCGAGCGCAAATTGATAGGCGGTGCTCTCCGGCAAACCAGAGCCCTCGAGATGCAACAATTTCAGGTGAATACCTGTGGAATTGAGATACTGGGCAGCAATTTGCTCCACATCGGACCTGAAATCATCCGAGTGAATCAGCGCCAGCGGCGTGACTTTGGTGAAAATATCTGCTTGCTCGCGCCAGTGCAGACGCCAGTTGAGGGCCGTGTGAATAGCGCCCAGTTTGCTGCAGGCGAAGAAGACGTCCAGGTGTTCCACACCATCGCGCGCCAGGATTGCCACACGATCGCCCTTTTGCACCCCGTTTGCTCTCAGCCAGTTGGCCAGGCGGTTGGCGCGTTGGTTGAACTGGCGATAAGTCAGCCTGATCTGCGGAGTTTTTCCAGCATCAACGATCGCCAGGTGATTTGGCGAATAGAGTTCCCTTCGAGCCAGGTAATCGCCGATGTACATATTACCCCTCCATCGTCCAGCGCCAGACGGAGGCAGCCATCGCCATACCACCACCGGTGGCACAGAAGACCACATGATCTCCGGGTTTGGGGCCAACCCCTTTTTCAAGCGCGTCGTGGAGCGCGGCTGGAATGCAGGCCGATCCCAGGTAGCCCCATTTGTCCATGATGGTGTGTGTCTTGGACATCGGCTGCCCCAGGTTCGCCATGACATACTCGATGGTGCGCAGGTTGAGCTGGGTAAACAGGAAGAAATCGATCTCGTCCAGGGTCAGGCCAGCCTTGGCGACCACCGAGCGCACCAATGGAGGCCATCTTTCGCTGTTGAACGTGGCTGGAAACTTGCGCACGAATTGTACCCTGGGTTTGCCCAGTTCAGAGACAACTTCTAGGGTCGCTGGACGAAAGGTGCCGCCGGTGTAAATGCCGAGGGCGTCGTGATAACTGCCCTCTGCCTGCAATTTTCCACTCAGAAAGCCGGGTTGCTCACCGCGCGAGACGATGACCGCTGCAGCGCCATCAGCGAAAAGTGTGCAGGTGTACTTGTCGCTCCAATCGAGGAATTTGGTCATGCCGTATGCGCCGACCACCAGGATATGATTCAGCTCCGCATCCGTAAGAATGTAACGGGCAGCCGCATCCACTCCAGTGACCCAGGCAGCGCAGGCGCAGTTGATATCGTACGTGCCCGCATTGACTGCGCCAAGCTTTTGCTGGACGGCGGAGGCGGTGGCTGGACTGAGGTAATCGGGCGTATCGGTGGCAACGATCACCAGATCTAACTCACCCGCCTCAAGCCCGGCGCGTTGCAACGCCTGGCGGGAAGCCGCAGTCGCCATATCGGAGGTGGTCTCATCCGGCGCCATGATGTGTCGCTCGCGGATGCCCACATTCTCGACCAGCCAATCGGAAACGTTTTGTCCCAGGATGCGATCCAGCTCCTGGTTGGTCAACACTTTTTCGGGTATGTATAATCCTGTGGCGCTAATTTGGGCTGCTTTTTGCATAGGCTTCATTGCTGGCTAGCAGAACGTGGTTTGTTTTTTTCGAGGTGCGGTGACCTTTAAGGAAAGATGGTCTGCATGCGGGCAGTTAGCATTTGTGTCATTCAGGCGCGTTGTCTTCCAGGGTGACAAAGGATTGGATGAAATCCAGGGCTTCCTGCCAGCGCGAGAAAGCGATTTCACGATCGGATTGCACATGGCGGATAACGCCGCGCGTGGCGCGCGGCGGTGAAGCGGTGTTTGGGCCGGCTGCATCTGCCTGGACAAAGCGAATAACGAAGGATGAGATGGTTGGAAAGGTGGGTGGGTTTTCCATGTCGCTGTCTCTCAGCCAGGATCATAACATGGCCAAGTCACAACGCAGTTACAAGTTGAAAAAGGACTTGCTTTGAGAGACGTTGATTTTAGGCTATTGGTTGCGGGTCAATTGCTGGTAAAGTAAGTTTGTCTCGTGTGAGGGCTCCACGTCCAGGTCTTGACGCAGCGCATGCAAGCAGCGCTGGTAAGTCCGCGCCACTTGGCCGCGGTCGCCAAGCTGGTGATAAGCCAGCATCAGCATGCGGTAAGCGCGCTCCCAACACGCGTCCTGCTCAAGAATTCGGTGACAGATATCTATACAGTCTTTCGGTTGGTCGATCTCGAGCATGGTGGAGGCCAGTTGATCAGCCAGGTGAAGGAAAGCTACAGCAATCCGTTCGCGCTCTGCGGCTGCCCAGGTTTCATAGCGGGCGTCCGGCAGATACTCGCCCTGGTATAGCGCCAGCGCTCGATGAAGGTGTTCCAGGCGGTTTGTTTTGCCAGGCGAGCGTTTGGAGGAGGGTAGTGCTGCGTTATTTATGGATGTTTGTTGGTACAGATCGAGCAATTCTTGAGCATCGATCCACAAGTCGGCCTCGGGACGCAGGCCGTATAGGCTGCCCTCGCGAAAGATATAAGAAGATTCCCTGCCCGGGTCGCGCTCAGGTTCGAGCACCTGAAACAATGTGTTCAAGGCCACTTTGAAACTGCGTTGGGCAGCGACTGGGTCCTGAGAGGGCCATAAAAACTCGATAATCTGTTCGCGATCGAGTGGGGTCTTGCGGAATGTGACCAATACCTGTAGAAGCTGGCGAGCTTTTTCCCGCCGCCAGCCGTTGGAAGGGATTGGGTGGAGACCACGCCAAACCTGGAAACTGCCCAATGTCTGAATGCGTAAGCGGTAGCCGGGATGGCTGCGGGCATTCTCAAGACCAAGCTCTGCTAACAATCGCTCGGCATAGTCAGCTTCCCACCCCTGATTATGGGCAATAATCAGCAGGGGTGTAAATAAGCGCTCATCTGTTGGTCCCAGCAAAGTTGGCCTGGTAAAGATAAAATCATACTCATTCTGGCGACAGGCTGCCAGCGCTCGCGGCAAGGCGGCCTCGAGCAGGCTGATGCGCTGCTTCTCGTCCAGATCTTTGCGGCGTTGCCAGGTCTGGCACAGCCAGATACGGGTGATGGCTTGCCCAAAAGCGTCGCTGCACTCCTGAAAGCCACGCAAGGCCAGGTTGAGCCATTCTTCAGCCTGCTGAAGATCGTATTCAGGATGAGGATCTTCGGCATTCGATCTTTCCAATTGGGCCAACCCGCTGCCCATGGCCAGGCGTGCCAGTGAGGCTACCCATTCATCTCCTGCCTGGGAGGCAATTTCAACTGCGCGCTGAGCATAGCTCAGGGCTCGTGGGATATCTCCCTGGTAGCCATAACTCCTGCACAATCCCCAATAGGTTTCGGCGAGCAGGCGGGGCACAGCCAATTGCTGGCTGATTTCTATCGTGCGTTCGAATTGGCGGCGTGCGGAGGAGAAATTTTCACCCATATTGAGCAGCATCAAAGCATGCCCCTGGCGGATATGTCCCACCGCATTAATGAATGGCGAGTGCAGGTCAGTGCCGCGCTGGGTGCCTTCCAGGGCTGCTTCCAGCGCCCGTTCTCCGAAACCCTGGAGAGAATAGACCAGGGATAGCAGGAGCAGCGTCTCGCGATGGGCACGTGGGGTGTGTACAGGCTGGCTCCGCTCGGATGCGGCGAGCGATTCCAATTGTTGGCGGGCTTCATTCAATCGCCCGGTACGCAGCAGTACGCGCAAGAGAAGCTGCGAATCAGAAGGCGCTTCGGTGCGCAAAGCTTCAGCCTGCTGGCGCAAACGTTCGGCATCCTCGACTTTTCCGGCATTCAGACGGTTCTCCGCCAATAGTTCGTACAGGCGCACTTGCGCTTCGCGATCTTCGATGCCATCGCTCAGGCGAATCGTTTGTTGCAAAATTTCTTCTGCCTTGCTGGGGTTGACCGTATCTAGATAAACGCGCGCCTGGCCGCGCAGCGCTCGCAGCGCGCCTTCGATCAAGCCGCGCTGGCGACAAATTGTCTCGGCCTGCTGGTACCATGCCAGGGCTTCCGAAAACCGGCTGTGCAGGCGCGCCAGGTCACCGTGCAATGAGAGCAGTACAGGATGCATGCGCAGCGCCGAGGGAGGCAGTGCATCCAGGTAGCTGGTGAGCGTATCCAGGCGACCCACACCGAGAAGTTGAGGGCCATAAGCCTCGAGCAGCTTTGCCGCGCCGTCTGTATCCTGGGCTTGCAGGCGGTGGTAGATTGCTGGATCAAAGTCCTGGTTAGCCTCGTAGTGCCGCGCGGCCAGGCTGTGCCAGTGGATACGCTGCTCGGCAGTGGAGGCCTGGCGGAGAAAATCGTGAAAGATATTGTGATAGCGCAAGCGAAGCGATGCGTCAGAGTGGGATCCATACGCGCCCGCATCAGTAGAATGGCCCAGGTCGACAACGAACAGGTCCTGGCGGCGGAGATAAGCCAGCATAGCAGCGCTATCCTTTTTTTCACGCAGCGCGTCGCAGGCGCTGGCTGTCATTTCCCGTAAAGTGGCAGAAATAAGCAGGAAATCTTGCACATCGGGAGGTTGTAAATCGAACGCCTCCCTGGCGAGCAGCTCGAACAGACTCTCCAATGAAGCTGCGGGACGAGCCAGGAAGTTTTCCAATGTTGCGGCTGTTGCGCCCGAGGCAGCAGAACGCAAACTTTGCCAGACGAGCTGCACAGCAATCGCCCAACCTTCGGTGTAGTTATGCAAAGCTTCGGCTTCTTCGGGGGTGAGCTCGTAACCGTAATGGCGGGTAAAGAGTGTGGCGATCTCTTCGGGTGTAAATGCCAGCATGGACTGGTCGATAAAAAATACCGATCCCATTGCCTTCCACCTGGAAAGATTGGGCAACTTAAAGGGGGGGCGAGTGGCGACGAGGATATGCAAGTGGGCTGGGCTGAGGCTGATGAGCCGGTCCAGGAGAAGTGCGATTTCTGGGGATTCACTTACCAGGTTGAGATCATCTACCGCCAATATAACCGGTTGCGAAGTAAATTCGCTGATCGAGTTCAATATCTGGTCTAAGACAGCCGTTGTTGGAAGTGGTCCCTGGGAGCTATCCCAGGTTTCCAATAAGGGAAGCGGGAGACCTGGCAAGCCTGGGAGAGCCAGGCTCACCGCGCCGCACAGGTGCATTAAGAAAACCAGCGGATCTGCATCTTCTTCACTTAACTGATACCACACCAAAGGGTAACCAAGCTCAACCAGGTTGGCAAGGGCGGTGGTTTTTCCATAGCCTGCCCCGGCCTGGATGACCGTCAAGCGGTGGGATAGCGCCTGCTCCAGAACGGCTTGCAGGCGCGGGCGCACCAATGTGCGTGGACTGCGCGCGGGTGGAGTGATTTTGGTGCGCAAGACGATTGGCAGTGCCATGCTACGCTCATTGTTCGCCGCTGTGAAAATCTCCGGCGATGAGCCTGCCTGCCTTGCACAGCGAAGGTTAGGGCGCGGGTCTGAGCACCGGCTCAGGCCACTCGCGAGGGTTCTCTATGGCAGGCAACGGTAACGGTTCATACTCACCGCCCGTAGTGATTGTACCAAATGGTATCAAATAAAGTTGGGTGATACTGCTAGCGCCACCGCCAATATCCTGGTATGCCACCACCAGGTGAGTCCCATCGGGACTCCAGGACGGGTCGCGATAACAGCAGGACTTGTCGATTGGATTGACCGCAATCTGGGCTTTATGCAGATCAGAATTGTAGATGTAAAGGTCGCCAAAGCCCCCATTGCGAACGTTGTTGGTAAAGGCGAAGAGAAAGACGCCATCCCAGGCATAGTTTTGGATGACGGGTTGCTTGTCGTAGCCCTTGATGGTGAAGCGCTGGGCTGGAAAGTTATCCACAGCGCGAGGGTTGGGCAGGCAGTCATTGACGCCAAAGATCTGGATCAGGTCTCCCTGTAAGCCATTGCCGATGTTCGCCATAAGCCGGGCGGCGATTTGCGAGCCATCCCGCGACCAGCGGACTCCGGTGATCAGGTTGCGTGTATACGGAGCAAAATCCTTGCAGGTTGCCATATCTGTCAGGCCAGTGCGCGTGGTAACCGCGCTCAGCGCGGCGGTATCGAATGGTACGATGTACATCTGGTTGTCCAGCGAAATGGCCACCTGGCTGTTATCGGGAGAAATTTCAAAGGCCTTCAGTGTATCCACATAGTTGAAGCATACCAATTGGTTCAACCGTCCGGATTCTAATTCTACCGATTGGACGCACTTTCCGGTGATATAGGTCAAGGCTGAGCCATCCGGCGTCCAGCGCAGATAGGACTTTTGGCTACCATCCGATGTGAGCTGAATCAGGTCGCTGCCATCCAGGTTAGCTGCCCAAACATCGCCATTCATAAAAAATGCAATTTTATCCGCGCCACCAATGACCGGCGCGAGCGGTGCCGCGGTAGGCTCAGGGGTTGCTGTATCCGTTGGCTGGGGGAGTGGTGTATCAGTGAGCGCCAGGGTTGCACTGGGCAAGAGCGTTTCTGTGGGGGCAAGTGTGACGGTGGGCGCCTGCTGTGTAGGCGTCGCTGGTATCACCGCCACCGCCACCGGCGACTGCGCGGCCGTTGCCTGGGTTTGAGCAGTCGATGACGCGCCTCTGCCAGCGCTGAAGATAGCCAATCCACCCAAAGCAAATACGGCAATCGCTGCCAGTGCAACCACACCCAGGCCGATCAACAGGCAAGGCCAACGTCGTTTGATTAAGGATTGTGCTGCTTGCCCTTGAGGGGTAGACGCTGCTGCGGGGGATGTTCTCAAGATGGAAGACCCGCCGGGTTGGGCAGCCTGTGCGTTGTGCGGGCTTGCGGAGACCACGGTCGAGTTTGGCGGTAGGGGACGAAAGACCGTTTGCCCACCGACAATGGTGGCATCTGACGCCTGAGCGCTGGGCTGATGAGCGATGCCTTGCCCGCGCAGAACCGATTGCAGATCCTGGGCAAGTTCGCCGCAGGTCTGGTAACGATCTTGCGGATTTTTCGCCAGGCTGCGGTTGATGATAAGCTGACAGGTCTCCGGAAGCCTGGCGCCGGCGGCCGCCAAGTCAGGCACGGGAGAGTTGATATGCATCAGCATGATTTTTACCGGAGTGTCGGCCCGGTAGGGTTGCTGACCAGTCAACATCTGGTAAAGCACCACACCCAAAGAATACACATCGCTGCGCCCATCGATTTCTGCATCTCCCTGAACCTGCTCAGGGCTCATATAGGCTGGCGTCCCCAACAGATTGGCATTTGCGAGGGTCAGGCTCTCCTGCTGCGCCAGGCGGGCGATGCCAAAATCGGACAGGAAGGCGTTGTCGTATTTGTCGAACAGAATATTGCCCGGTTTAATGTCGCGATGGACGATGCCGCGCGCATGAGCTGCATCCAATGCTGGCGCCAGGCGGGCGATGATTTGAGAGGTTTCTTCCAGGGTGAGAGCGCCATTCTTCAAGCGATCCGCCAGGGTGCCGCCGCTCATGTAGCGCATAACGATGTACGGCTGTCCATCCTGCTCGCCAAAATCATAGACTGGCACGATGGCAGGGTGTTCCAATTGGGCAATTGTCTTGGCTTCGCGATCGAATCGGGCGCGAAACTGTGCATCGCTTTGAAGCGTAACCGTCAATACCTTGATGGCCACGTCCCGTTCGAAATTCGGGTCATAAGCGTGGTAAACCGTGGCCATGCCACCCTGACCCAAAACAGATTTGACTTTGTAGCGGCCGATTCTTTCGATAGTCATAATTTTGTCATTTCGTTGAGGGTAAGCGCTGGTGAACGATAAAATTATTGTACTATGGAATAATTTCTAGAGAATTGCCAGGAGTTGAGAATCGGCTGTCATCTTCGTTAGTTTCTACCGTTAGGCGCTGCAGGTGGGAGGTGAGCCCACCGCCTCGAAAACACCTGAATGTGCTATCGAGCGATCACCCGGCAGAATTGACCGGAACCGGAAGGGGATTGATATAATTTTCTCACCAGCAGCAGCGCCAATCTATTATCCGAGGTGTCATGATGAAGCAAAAGCATTTTATCGATCTTAACAAAGGAATCACCTTCCTGGTGGTTTTGGCGTTGATCGCATCTTACCAGCGCTGGGAGAATGTGACCGCCTGGATCTACCTGGCCTTGCACGGCACGTATGGCGTCTTGTGGGTGCTGAAGTCTCGAATCTTTCCGGACAAGCAGTGGGAACAAGCTACCGGTTGGGCTTATGGCCTGGTGATTTTCTTTGGGTTGGGACTGTATTGGATTGCCGGTTGGTTGGTGGTGGCACGCGATGTACATGCTCCGGCGTGGCTGCTGGCGGTCTGCATTAGTGTGTATACAATGGGTGTATTTCTGCACTTTTCGTCGGACATGCAGAAATTCACAGCGCTCCAATTGCGACCTGGTTCGCTTATCACGGATGGTTTTTTCGCGCGTCTCAGGAATCCGAATTACCTGGGCGAATTGCTCATCTACAGCAGCTTCAGTGCATTGGCCTTGCACTGGCTGCCGTGGGTGAATCTCCTGGCCTGGGTGCTGGTGATTTGGGTGCCCAATATGCGCCGGAAAGACCGATCGTTGGCGCGCTATGCCGAGTTTATGTCCTACCAGCAACGAACGAAACTGTTTATTCCATTCGTGTACTGATTGCGCCGTCAGCCGGTGCCGAATTGGCGATCACCAGCATCTCCCAGGCCGGGAAGGATGTAACCGCGCTCGTTCAAGCGTTGGTCAATGGCTGCCAGGTGGATGGGCACTTCCGGGTGGTGCTGTTCCATCAAGGCAATCCCTTCGGGCGCGCCCAAAATGCCGACGAACTTAATCTTAGCCACTCCCCAGCGCTTCAGCACGTCGATCGTGGCGACTGCAGAGCCTCCCGTGGCAAGCATTGGATCCAATACGAGGCAAACGGACACCGTTGGCTCGACGGGCAACTTGTTATAATACTCGACTGGTTTCAAGGTGCGCTCATCGCGGTACAAACCGATATGCCAGACCTCCGCTGAAGGCATGAGATTCCAGATGCCTTCCACCATGCCCAGACCCGCTCTCAAGATGGGTACCAGGCCAATTTTTTCCTTCAACTCCATGCCCTCTGTTTGCATCAAAGGGGTTTGAACTGGCTTGGGGATCAGGAGCAGATCTGCGGTAGCCTCATAGGCAAGGAGCGTGGCAATTTCTCGGATGAGTTCGCGGAATTTTTTGGGTTCGGTGTTGACATCCCGAAGCCGGGTCAGTTTATGTGCGACCAGGGGATGGGTAGATGGGATGACATTGGGCATGGGTTTTCTCCAGGGTTGGGGTTTGCATTTCTCATATTATAGAGGATTTGGCCAGCTCTGTGAGATGTTTTGCCAGGCGCTTTAGCGGTTATAATCACAGATATGGAAAATAGCTCAAGTCGCCTGGTCAATCCCCAGCCTCAACCCGATGATCGCCTGGATATGGCCTTGCGCCCGCGCCTGCTATCCGATTTGATTGGGCAGGATAAAGTCAAGGAAAATCTACAAATCTTGATCGATGCTTCTCGCCAGCGTGGAGAACCATTGGATCATGTTTTGTTCTACGGTCCCCCCGGCCTGGGTAAAACCACCCTGGCGCATGTGCTGGCGAATGAAATGGGCGTCAATATTAAGATCACAGCAGGACCGGCGATTGAGCGCCCTGGTGATTTAGCCGCCATCTTGACCAATCTGCGCGCTGGCGATGTGCTCTTTATCGACGAAATTCACCGCCTGGGCCGGGCAATTGAAGAAGTGCTTTATCCGGCGATGGAAGATTTTGCGCTGGATATCATCATCGGTAAAGGGCCATCGGCGCGATCGATACGCTTGAAATTGCCGCATTTCACGGTGATTGGGGCAACGACACGCCTGGCCTTGGTGACTTCGCCTTTGCGCGCTCGCTTCGGGGCGGTCTACCGCCTTGATTTTTACGACCTGGATGCGATGCGGCAGATCGTCTCGCGCGGTGCACGCGTGTTGGGAGTGGAGAGCGACGACGAGGGTGTGGATGAGATCGCTTTGCGCGGCCGGGGCACCCCGCGTGTTGCGCTGCGCCTGCTGCGACGGGTGAGGGATTACGCTGAGGTGCGCGCCAATGGCGCCATCACCCGGCAGGTAGCCCGGCAAGCCCTGGACTTGCTGGACGTGGATGCGCTTGGACTGGATGATATGGACCGGCGCGTTTTGACCACTATCATCGAAAAATATCGCGGCGGTCCGGTGGGCTTGAGCACGATTGCCGCCTCGATTTCGGAAGAGCCGGATACGATTATGGATGTTGTCGAGCCATACCTGCTCCAACTCGGCTTCCTTGAACGAACCCCGCAGGGCCGGACTGCAACGCGCCTGGCTTATGAACATCTCGGGCTGCGCCCAGAGAACGATGCGCAGCCCAGGTTATTCGAGTAGCTTATGCTGCAGCTTGCGCGCACGTTAATGATTTTAGGCGTGATTATCCTGGCAACTGGTGGCTTGCTCTACCTGGTGGCGAAGCTAAATCTGCCCCTCGGGCGTCTGCCTGGCGATATTGTCATTCAGCGCGGCAATTTTACCTGCATTTTCCCGTTGGCCACTTCGATCTTGCTTTCTATCCTGCTGACTTTGCTGCTCAGTTTGCTGGCGCGATATCTCAACCGCTGAACAAGTCACCTGTGAAAACCTCTGATTTTGATTACGAATTGCCGCCAGAATACATTGCCCAAACACCCACAGAGCCGCGCGACGCTTCGCGCTTGTTGGTGCTCGACCGGCAGAGAGAAGAACTTCAAACGGCGGTATTTCGCGACATCGGACGCTTCCTGCATCCGGGCGACTTGTTGGTACTGAATGAAACGCGAGTGATACCCGCCCGGCTATTTGCCCACAAAGTGCCTTCAGGAGGGCGGGTGGAAATTTTGCTGCTCAGGCGCCGCGATGCATTGACCTGGGAAGCGCTGGTGGGCGGAAAACGCCCGAGGGCTGGCACCCGGTTAGAAATCGAGCAAGGTCCATACGCAGAGATCATCGCTGAGCAAAATGGCTCCAATCGCCTGGTAAGGTTTGATTCTCCGATCGAGCCGCATCTTGACAGAATTGGTCATACCCCGTTACCACCCTATATTCACACCCCCCTGGAAAACCCCGAGCGCTACCAGACAGTGTATGCCCGCCAACCAGGTTCGGCAGCCGCGCCCACCGCGGGATTACATTTCACACCGCAGTTGATCGCCAACCTGCAGGCTCAAGGAGTCCGTTTCGCATCGGTGACGTTGCACGTTGGGTTGGATACCTTCGCGCCGGTCAACGAAGAGGATCCTCGCACCCATCAAATCCATACCGAGTGGTGCCAGCTCAATGAGCAGGCGGCCTCCGCAATCAATGCCGCCCGCGCCGAGGGCGGCCGGATCATTGCAGTTGGAACGACCAGTGTGCGCACATTGGAGAGCGCTGCCCGGCATGCTGGTGCAGGCCAGGCTGTTTCAGCCTTCGAAGGACTGACAGATCTCTTTATTCTGCCCGGATACACTTTTCGGGTTGTGGACGCCATGATTACCAATTTCCATCTGCCGCGTTCGACTTTGATCATGTTAGTGGGCGCTTTTGCAGGCAGGCAACGCGTACTGGCTGCTTACGAAGAGGCGAAGCGCCTGGGTTTTCGGTTCTATTCTTTCGGTGATGCCATGTTAATTGTCTAGCGCATCTGTGAAACCAGAAGGCAGCTTTCAGCTTGCAAACTTGATAGCGATCTTGCGGGAATTTTGTGTTAATGTATGCTTACTTTGGGAAAGCCGATGACGCCTGGTAATGTTTTTGCTGAAGAATTGGAAGAAATTCTCCTGCGATTGAGCAGGGGGGAGTTTGGCGTCTCCATCCCGGATATCGATGAGCGTACAGCCGACCCAAAGCTGGTTTTTCTGACCAGGCTGGCACGCACCCTTGACCAGCGCAACCAGCAGCGCAGCAAACTCGAGCAGATCACTAACAATATCAATGCCGGTTTCACCTTGCAGGATGTGTTGGAAAAGATCTATGTCGAATTTCGAGAGATCGTTCCGTACAACCGGATTGGCCTGGCGTTGATCGAGCCTCAAGGGTTGGTGCGCGCCTATTGGGCGCGCAGCGATGCCGGGCATATTCACCTGGCTGCAGGATTCACAGCCCCGTTGGCGGGGAGCAGCCTGGAAACCATACTTCAAACCGGGCAACCCCGTATACTCAACGACCTGGTTGCTTATCTGGACGCCAAACCGAATTCTCACTCCACTCGATTGATCGTCACGGAAGGGATGCGATCGTCTCTGACCTGCCCATTGGTGGTCAGGAACGAGCCAGTCGGATTTTTATTTTTCTCGAGCACTCAACCGAACACCTACCTCAGTCAGCACATCGAGATATTTCAGCAAATCGCTTCACAACTGGTCGTTATCGTAGAAAAGGCGAAGCTCGTCTCCGACCTGGAACAAAGTCGCCAGGAGATCAAGCACCAAAACGAAGCCTTGCAACGTTTGGATGAATTGAAAAACACCTTCATTGCAATCGCAGCCCATGATTTGCGCAGCCCCCTGAGCTACATATTGACCTCGATCGATTTGATCACCGGGCCGGATGCCGCGATGTATCGCGATCATCAAACGACCTTCCTGGAAGGGATTCAACGCCAGGTGCGCCACATGGTTCACCTGGTTGACGATTTACTAGATTTAGGTGAAATTCAGTCGGGACGCTTCAAGTTGCATCTCCAGTCTACCAGGTTGTCCGATATTCTGGAAGAAGCCGTGCGTGTACAATCTCAGTTGGCGGCTGCCAAGGGTACGCACATTGAGCTGGTGATGAAAGACGACGGCATCGTGCTGATTGACCCACCTCGCATGCGCCAATTGTTGTACAATTTGCTGTCGAATGCGGTGAAGTATTCGCCGCCTAACAGCCAGGTGCGAATGCTGGCGCAGCGCCAGCCGGCGGGTTGGAGGGTGGAAATCGTTGATCAAGGACCTGGGATCCGACCAGAAGACCGCCATCGCCTTTTCCAACCTTACCAGCGCCTGTCAGCGAAACCCACTGGCGGAGAGAAGAGCACAGGCCTGGGACTGGCGATTTGCCGTTCGATCATCGAAGCGCACGCCGGCACGATCGGGGTCGACTCGTTGCCAGGGAAAGGCGCTTCATTTTGGTTCACGCTCCCGGATCGGAATGAGTGAGCAAGTATGGATGCCTGGCCTGCATTGCTTGATGATGTCACCTCTTGCCGGGCTTGTCCCAGGTTGGTCGCCTGGCGGGAGCAGGTCGCCCAAGTGCGGAGACGCGCCTACCGGGATTGGGAGTATTGGGGCAGGCCTGTGCCTGGGTTCGGCGATCATCAAGCTCAGATATTGGTGGTGGGTTTGGCGCCTGGGGCGCATGGATCCAACCGCACCGGGCGCATGTTCACCGGCGACGCCTCCGGAGATTTTCTCTACCCAGCGCTTTTTCGCGCTGGTTTTGCCAACCAGCCGACGGCAGCGCATCTTCAGGATGGTCTCACACTGCACAATATCTACATCACAGCGGTTTGTCGTTGCGCACCCCCGGCAAATAAACCCACCTCGAGCGAGATAGCGAATTGCACGCCTTTTTTGCAGCGCGAGATGGAACTCCTTCTGCCTGGGCTGAAAGTGATTGTTGCACTGGGCAGGATTGCTTTCGATACCATCCTGCGTTTGTTCCCCGCACAGGATGGGCGAGCCAGGGCAATCTTCAGGCATGCTTCGCATTATGCATTGGGAGAAGGTAAACCCTGGCTGGTGGCCTCGTACCACCCCAGCCGGCAGAATACCCAAACCGGACGCTTAACGACGGCGATGTTCGACCAGGTCTGGCAATTGTCCGCCGCTTTGGCGAATTCAGCCTCGATGTAACGCTGAGAACCTTTCCAAAAATACGGAGAGGGGGGTGTTGCAGCATATAGCGCTGCAACACCCCCCTCTACCCGATAATTTTTGGATAGATGGCGATGTATTGTGATTGTTTTGCCAGTGGGGATATAATGGACAAGAACAACAAACAAATGTACATCAATTTCATCGAGTTGGAAAAGACAATGCGCGCTGTAGATATCATTATCAAAAAACGGGATGGGGGAGAATTGACAAAAGAGGAGATCGAATTCTTCATCCAGGGTTTCAATCGTGGAGAAATACCCGACTACCAGGCGTCGGCCTGGGCGATGGCTGTCGTACTCAAAGGGATGAGCCCCCAGGAGACGACCGATTTGACCATGGCGATGGCGCATTCTGGAGAAGTGCTCGACCTCAGCAGCGCAGTGCGTTTTGCGGTGGATAAGCATTCCACCGGAGGGGTCGGGGATAAAACCACCCTGGTGGTGGCGCCCGTGGTGGCGGCCTGTGGGCTGCCTGTGGGTAAAATGTCCGGTCGTGGCCTGGGCTTCAGCGGTGGAACGCTGGATAAGCTCGAGTCGATACCGGGGTTCAGAGTTAATCTGAGTATGGAAGAGTTTTTATCGCAGTTGTCTCGGATCGGCGTGGTCGTGACCGGGCAAACCGCGGATCTTGCGCCAGCCGATGGTAAGCTGTACGCTCTGCGGGATGTGACTGGTACCGTGCCATCCATCCCCTTGATCGCTTCTTCCATCATGAGCAAAAAAATCGCTGCTGGCGCTCGAGCGATTGTGCTGGATGTGAAAGTTGGCTCCGGAGCGTTCATGAAGACGCTTCCCGAGGCGCAATCGCTGGCAAAACTGATGGTGGAAATCGGTCGCCTGGCAGGTCGGGAGACGATCGCCTTGATCTCTGATATGAATCAGCCTTTAGGTGAATTTGTGGGCAATGCCCTGGAATTGAAAGAGGCCATTAATACCCTGCACGACCAGGGATCGAAAGATTTTCGAGAGCACTGCCTGGTTGTCGCGGGAGAAATGCTGGCTCTTGGCAAGCATGCCTCCAATGTCCAAGAGGGAATGAGAATGGCAGAAAAGGCACTGAAAGACGGGAGCGCCTGGGAGAAGTTCAAAGCTTTCGTGGCGGCGCAGGGTGGAGACCCAAGCTACATTGAGCACCCGGATAAGTTGCCTGCGGCCCCCATCGTTTCGGTGATCGAGGCGCCGCGAGCAGGGTATATCCAAAAAGTGGATGCGCAACGGGTGGGGGAAGCTGCCGTCTTGTTGGGCGCAGGCCGGACGCGCAAAGGCGAACCGATCGATCCGGCGGTGGGCATCCAGGTGCACGTCAAAGTTGGCGATGAAGTGCGCCAGGGAGAGCCGCTGTTCACCCTGCATGCGCGTGACCAGGCCAGCCTGGACCTGGCGCGTGGACACTTGGTGCAGGCAATCGGTTGGAACGAGGCACCTGTCGAAGTGTTGCCGTTGTTCTACGGCGTCGTTCGCGCTGGCGAGTGAGGCAGATTCTCTCTCGGAAAACCAGCGCTGAATGCCCGTTCAGCTTGTGGGGACAAAATTCTGCAGCAGGCGCTCGGGTTGGTGGCGGAAGCTTTCTATGCTCAGAGATCCGTCGGTGAGCGCCTGCAAGGTTTCGGTCAATAATCGGTTGGCGGGGGTGGGTATGCCCAAAGACAAGCCATGTTTCACCACCGCTCCGTTCAGGTAGGCTACTTCACTGCGACCACGCCCGGTGTGCAAATCGATGTGGAAAGAGGGCATCTTATTGCCGCGCCCTCCGCCGACAGCGCGCGCCATCAATGGACGGGCTAAGGAAAGCGGCAGGTGTTGCGCGCCAAAGGCCAGGGCGCGCACCGGTGTGCCAGGCAGATCGACAACCCGATAGCCCAGAGCTCTCATCACCGCCAGAGCCTCGCGCAACTGGGCGATCTCCAGCCGAAATAATCCGTTATGGGCGAAAACCTGGGCAGGCGTGAAGTCAAGGATCGCCGAGGTTGCATTTGCCAGCAGGTTGGTCAGCAGTTTAGACCATTTCATCTCATCAGCATGGGCGTAAAGGCGGGCATTCAACCCCGCTGCATTGAAGGCTGAGAGCAGCGCAGGTGAAAGAGGATGGTTGCCATCCAGGCCTGCGCCGCGCAGGCGCTCCAAAACGATCGAGCCGGGCCCAAGCCTGCCGATGGCGCTGGTGATTGTCGCCGCGATCACTCGATCCTCGCCCAGCACTTTTTTTAGAGCAGCTTCATTATCGACCCCATTCTGCAGGCAAATCACCGGTGGGAGCTGGCTGGCAAAGGGACGCATTTGCTCGAGCGCTGCGGCTGTGTCGTAGGATTTTAGTGCAAAGAGGGCGACATCAAACGGGCCAGCCGCCAATGCTTCCGGCAGGCTGGAAGCCAGCTCGGGTTGGGGCAGTGTGTGCAGCTTTCCGCCGATCTCCAGTTTAAGGCCGCTTGCGCGCAGGGTTTGCACGACTTCAGGGCGCTCTAGGAATACCACGCGATAACCTGCCAGCGCCAGGCTGCCGCCGATGTACGTGCCAATTGCGCCAGCGCCGAAAGAAAGCAGACTCAGATGCATCGCACTGTGGTCAGGCATGTGTTATAGGGCGGGACTCGGCTGCGGCCAGTGCAAGCGGTCATTGATTCCAGATAGCGCCCAAATGTGGCGATCCGGGTAGTAAGTCAGCGTGGCAAAGGCGGTGTTATTG
Source organism: Chloroflexota bacterium (assembly GCA_029265355.1). Classification (GTDB taxonomy): domain Bacteria; phylum Chloroflexota; class Anaerolineae; order Anaerolineales; family UBA4823; genus JAJUJL01. The sequence continues at coordinate 43,647 of JAJUJL010000002.1, forward strand.
AAGCGGAAGCGTGGCCCTTGAAAGTTGGCCTGTGGAGCGATACCCAGGATGGCATACAGCACCATATTGAGTAAGCCTCCGTGTGAAACTACCAGGTACCGGCCTGCGGGGCGATCGAGCAAGTCCTGGATTGCCCGTCCAGCGCGCAGGTACAGCTCCCACTGGCTTTCTCCCGTTTCACCGACAAAACGATAGGGGGACATAAAGGCCGGGCGGGGGTACAGGCGATTGGCTTCTTCAGGCGTCAACCCGGCGTAATACCCGTTATCTCGCTCCATCCACACTTCCCCAACCTCAAGCGAGAGGTGCAGCGTGTTCGCAATGATCTCGGCGGTCTGGTAGGCGCGCAGCAAGGGGCTGGCGATTACCTGGTCGAAGCCGACGCCTTCCGATTGCCAGCGGCGAGCCAGGGCATGCGCCTGGGCGCGGCCGGTGTCGGTCAGCGGAAAGTCGGATTGTCCCTGATGTCGGCCCTCAGCATTGCCAACCGATTCTCCGTGGCGCAGCAAGATGATGTGATAAACCTGATCCTCTCCAACCATACCTATCTTCTATCTCCGCAAATAAATGACAGATGTCGCTGAGTATATCACGTGCTGCAGCAGGCAGGCTGTCCCTGGCGGGGCGAAAGAGGGACAGGTGAGCGACTTTATTGAGGCAAGGGACGATCATTACGGTAGAGATCGCCGGCTACCTGGCGGGAGATGAGCAGGGTGGGGGCACCGTCTTCCAGCCACACAACAGCGGGGCGGGCTGCGCCATTGTAATTGCTGGACATGCTCAACTGGTAAGCGCCGCTCACCGGCACCGCCAACAGCTCTCCAGGTTCGATTTCAGGCAGTGGCAGGTCTTCAATCAAGATATCTCCACTCTCGCAGTAGGGTCCAGCAATCCAGGCTGGTGCGACCGGCTGGCGGTGGGGGTTGAACGCTGGTAAGGCGGTGTAGCGTGCGCCATACAAAGCCGGGCGGATATTATCTGCCATGCCGCCATCGATCAGCAGCCAGCGCCGGTTTGGAGTTTGCTTGACGGTGCCCACCCGGTAAATTGCCACGCCAGCGCGGGCGATCAGGCTTCGGCCAGGCTCGAGCTGCAAGCGCGGCAGGGGGAGATTCCTTGCCTGGCACGCGGAGTGCAGCGCCTCGGCGATGGTGCGCACGTATTCTTCGACTGGCAAGTGGGGCAAATCATCCTCGTGGTAAGGCACGCCCCAGCCGCCGCCGGGTGAGAGGGTTTGTGGCAGCCATCCAAGATCGTGCCGGATTTCTCGAACCAGATCGAGCGCAAACTCGATGGCCGGCTTGACGAGAGATGGATCATGGAAATGGGAGCCCTGGTGAAAGTGTAAGCCAGTCAACGGTAGACTGCGCTCCAGGCAGCGCCTGGCGGCGACCACACACTCCTGCGCTGACATGCCAAACTTGCTATCCAAGTGGCCGGTTTGCGTATAGCTGTGAGTGTCGACGGAAAGACCGGGTCTCAGGCGCAGCCAAAGCTCGGGTAGGTCGCTGCTCTGCTGGGCAAGCTGGGTGAGGCGATCCAACTCAGCCAGGTTATCGATCACCAGCACTCCTGCACAGCTAATCGCCGTCTCCAGATCTGCCAGGCTTTTATTGACGCCGTGCACCAGGATTTGCTGGCGGGGTAAACCGGCATGCGCTGCCAGGAGAATTTCGTTCGCGCCGGTGCAGTCAACCACCAGTCCCTGGCGATGGCACCACTGCGCCATGGCGGTGCACAGGAATGCTTTTCCGGCATAGGTGATGCGGCTCTCGCCAGGGTAATCGCGCGCCAGAGCTTGTTGATAGTCTTCCAGGGATTGCTGTAGGGTTGCCTGGTCATACAAATAGAGGGGAGTGCCATAGTCCTGAGCCAGGTCATGCACATCCAGCCCAGCGATGGCTAGACGCTCTCCCTGCTGGGTTTTCTCCAGGCTGGCGCTGACCGGGAATAACTGCAGGCGAAGATCTGGCTGGTAGCTATGCATTGGTCTGCATCCAAAAACGAGCGCCGCGCAAAAACACCTCGCCGGATACGGGTCGCTTTCCAGGAAGTTGCACCAGGTCGAGCGCCAGGGCGCCCTCAGCGCAGGCGATGGCTGGTAGGCCATCAATGACGAGATGCTCGCCCGGAGCGCCGGACGCATCCACTTCATGCGCCATGTGGATCTTGAACGGTTCGCCGCGCCAGAAGGTGAATGCGCCAGGCCAGGGATTGAAAGCGCGCACCTTGCGCGCCAGTTCCAGCGCGGTTTGTTGAAAATCCAGTTCGCCGTCTTGCTTTTGCAGCATGGGCGCGTAAGTTGCCAGGGCTTCATCTTGCGGGGTGGGTTGTAAGGAGCCATCCAGGTAGCCCGGCAAAGTGTCCAACAGCAGTTGCGCCCCAATGGTTGCCAGGCGCTCGCCCAATGTCTCGGTGGTATCCTGGGAAAGGATGGGTACTTCTTGCTGACGGAGCAGCGGTCCGGTATCGATGCCTGGATCCATGCGCATGATGGTGACGCCGGTGCTCTCATCGCCGTGGAGGATCGCTGCAGCTACTGGTGCGGCGCCGCGCCAGCGCGGCAGGAGGGAGGCGTGCACGTTGAGGCAGCCATGTGGGGGGAGGTCCAATACAGCAGGGCGCAGTATTTGTCCAAAAGCTGCCACAACGATCAGGTCGGGCTGCCAATCCCGGAGCTGCTGCATGGTCTGAGGCTCTTTCAGGCGTTGAGGTTGGATCACTGGCAGTCCCAGTGAGTGCGCCAGTATTTTCACCGGAGGTGGGGTCAATGCCCGGCCGCGCCCGGACGGGCGATCGGGCTGGGTGACCACGCCCACCACCGGGTAGTGTTGGCTGAGCGCCTGCAGGGTGGGCAGTGCAAAAGCGGGTGAACCCATGAAAACAATGCGTGGTTTGTTCATAGCCGCTATTTTACCCGTAAAAGCAACTCCACTCGCTATTGGCGAGTGGAGGAGTGTAGGGCGGGTGGGAGTCGAACCCACATGGCCTCACGGCCGATGGATTTTAAGTCCACTGCGTCTGCCTTTTCGCCACCGCCCCGGGTGTTTAAGATCAATGATATGATACCTGAAATTTTGCTTGGGTGCAAATAGATTTGTAAGGTGGAAAGCGGGTAAAAACTGTACCAACCCGCTATTCAAAAGTGATTTTTTTGCTAAAATCAAATAGTACTCAGATACCAGTGTGAGGTGACAAAGGAGTGCTGTGGGGAATGCGGAGATATTGACCTGGTCCAGCCTTGCGCTCGCGGCGATCACCCTGGCAACCGCACTCATCGCATTGCGACAGGCTTTGGGGGGTGTTTATAAACGCGCCTGGCTGATGGTCAGCCTGGCGCTAGTGACTTTCTGTGTTGCCGGCGCTTTCATCTTTTATTCAATCAGGATCTCCGCCATTCCCCAGATCGAGCAGATCGCCGCAGCGGCTGGTCTGGCGGGGGCCGTTTTGCTGGCATCAGGCTTGTTCGATCTTTCGAGGCAACTGGCGCGGCAGCGTGTGACGGATGAAATGCTCAAGGACAAGATGACGTTGCTGCTTCAGGGCTTCAATGGCGCATCAGAATTGCTGGTGATCAAGGATAAAAATGGGATTTACGTGGCAGCCAACCAGGCTTATGCCGATTTTTTGGGCAAGTCTGTCGAAAGTTTGTTGGGACACTCGGATTACGATTACTTCCCTCGCTCGCTTGCTAACCTCATTAAGCAGGAAGAAGAACGACTATTAGCGGGTGGAGCTGAAAAGGAAGAGATCGAAGAGCTGCACGGTGCTGTTGGATTGCGATCTTTACGAGTGCGCCGAGAAGTGCTGAAGGATGCAGCGGGCAAATTCTCGGGCATTCTGATGGCCGCTCAGGACATCACTGCCTGGAGCCAGGATACGGCGCAATTGAAGCAAGATAACCGCGCATTGCTGGAACTGCACGCGGCAACCTCCAGGCTGGTCAGGGGCGGTTATGGCGCTGAGTTGTACAAAACCATCCTCGAATCGGCCAGCCGTCTGGCTGGAAGTGAGCATGTCTGTCTGTGGTTGGTGGATGAGGACAGCAAAACGTTATTCGCCCGGGCTGGCGCTGGAAAATTGACGGATTTGGGTGATTTGCGCCTCAAACCGGGCGATGATTTGCCTGGGAAAGTGTGGCAGTCAGGACAGGAGGCGTTCGCTGCTGATTATTCAAGCGTGGATAAACGCCACCCGAGCCTGGAGAAGCTCGGTTTCTCAAGCGCTGCAGCCGCGCCGATCAAGGCAGATACCGATATTCTCGGGGTGCTGGGTGTCTACTACGCGGCTGAAAAAAAGGGCTTCTCAAAAGCTATCCTGGCCAATCTGTGCCTGTTTGCCGCGATTGCGGCTGCGGCTTTGGAGAGGGCAGGGCAACTTGCGGCGCGTGAGCGCGAATATGAGGAACGCAACCAGGCGCTGACGCAGTATCAATACCGGCTCCGCCTGGAGAGACTCGTTTCCGCCATCGCAGCACGTTTCATCCAGATCCCTGCGCCTAAGATCGACGAAGCCATCACGCGCTCGTTGCAGTCTATGGCGAAATTTACCGGCGCAGATCGTGTATTCATCGCTCTCCTACCGGGAGATGATCACACAAAAAGCGCCAAATTCGCTGGCTATAGCAGCCAGCCTGGGGATAACCTGGTGGAGTTGGCTCATCCAGATTCACCCCACAACCAATGGCTCTTGGGACGGTTGAGCCAGTTGGAGATGGTACACATCGTAAAATCTGCTGAGAAGCACGGGGATTCTGAAGACGCTTCTATTTTCTTGAATGAGAGTGGGAATTTTTCGTTCACCGCGATACCCATGATCGCAAACCGTTCTCTGGTGGGCTGTTTTGCGCTGGAGAACAAAACGAAAGAGCTGGAGTGGTCGCCAGAAATTCTCTCATTGTTTAAGATTTGCGCCGAGATGTATGTGAGCGTCCTGGAGAGAAAATGGAGCGCTGAGGATCAGCAAGCCCACCTGAAGAAGGCGGACCTGGATAAGGCTGCGCTGGAACGCCGCGCTGAGGAAAGCGCCTTGATTGCAGAGATTGGTGATTTGCTACAGGCCTGCCGCACGGCGGATGAGGCGTATCCAATTATTGCCCGCTATGCCAGCCGTCTCCTACCCCAGACGTCTGGCGCGCTGTATCTCGTGCGCCACGCAGCAGACCCCGCTGAGAAGGTTGTCTCTTGGGGAGATGCGCCGCCAGGCCCAAGCGAAAACGATGTTGGTCCAAACGACTGCTGGGGGCTGCGTCGTGGGCGTTTGCACAGCGTGCTGAATCCGGAGTCAGAGCCCATTTGCGCGCATGTGCATGAGCCTTACCCGGCAAGCTATTTATGCGTGCCATTGATCGCGCAAGGCGCATCAGCGGGTGTCTTGCACCTGCGCCAAACTGCCAACCAGGCGGCTGGCGAACCCTTGAGTGTGGAGCGACAGCAATTGGCCAGCCGCGTGGCAGAGTACATCGCTCTGGCGTTGGCCAATTTGAATTTACGGGATACTTTGCGCAGCCAGGCCATCCGTGATCCATTGACCGGCTTGTTCAACCGGCGCTACATGGAAGAGACATTGGATCGAGAAATTCGCCGCGCCAGCCGGCATGGCACATCGGTGGGGATCATCATGTTCGATATTGATCGGATGAAGCCGATCAACGATACTTTCGGACACGACGCAGGCGATTTGCTGCTACGCACGCTGGGAGGGTTGATGCTAAACTCCTTCCGAGGGGAGGATGTCGCCTGTCGTTACGGCGGTGACGAATTCACGATTGTGCTGCCGGAGGCAAGCCTGGTGGATGTGTGGCGGCGCGCCGAGCAGCTTCGTGAAAATGTCAAGAAGCTGGATATCAGGTATGAGGGTCGCAGTGTTGGGGCAATCACACTCTCGATTGGTGTTGCCGCCTATCCCGATCATGGATTGACAGCCGAGCGTGTACTGCTGGCGGCAGATGCAGCCTCATACGCTTCGAAATCCGAGGGTGGAGACCGCATCGTAGTCGGACACGAAGCAGAAACGCAGGAATAGGCTTTAGACCTGCGAACGAAATCCCATTTTCTTGCGCCACACCGCGTAGCGGGAAAACAGGTGCACCCAGGCAGGTGAAAGTTTCAGGATTGGTTGCGCCTGGCGCAAGGCTTCGAGCAGCTCCTGGCGATCCTCAAACCGTGGCATGCGTAAACAGGCCCGTCCCAACTCGAAGGGAGCGTGCGCGTCGGAGCCAACCGTTCCAGGGAGATTGTGCTGACGAGCGAACGCTTGCGCCTGGCGATTAGATTCCGGAAAAATGCAGCGTGCATTGAAGGTTTCGATAGCATCCACCAGGGGCGCGATCTCGAGCAGCTCCGGCAGCTTCCAGTGTCCGGAGCGATATTGATCGAATGGATGTGAGACGCTGATAAACGCATTCTGCTGGCGCAGCCGGGCAATCGCTTCCAGAGCTGGCAGACCAGAGGGGAGTTCCTCTTGCACGAAGATTGCCAACAGCTCGCCGGATTGAGTCATGATTTCTTCGCCGACGATCACTCGTTCCGGATCCAGATGGCGACAGCGAAGTGCGCCTTGAATGGTGTTGTGATCGGTGATCACCACCCGCTCGATACTTTTTTTGCGGCAGGCGGATAGAAACTGGTGGGGGGTGGTCAGGCTGTCTTTGGAAAAGATGGTATGGCTGTGAAATTCGGTCAGCAGCATTTGGTCATCTCAGGCGGGTCTTTCTTGCGGCTTACCAAAGCCGAGCAGCCTGGGGGAGATCATCCAGGTGAGCAATCCCAGGCTAACGCCGAACCACAAGGTGGCAAACCGGATCAGCAACGTGGCAGCCGCGCTCTGCGAAGCGGACAATCCCAACAGCAGGGCAAGCATACCGGCGATGGAAGCCTCTGAGGCACCCAGCCCGCCGGGAAGCGCAGAAGCTGCGCCAATAACAATCGAAAACGAGAGCGTGAAAACGGCGACAAACAGAGTGCGGCTGCCCGGATCGACGCCCAGCCCAACCAGGATCAAGTACATGCCAATGCCCTCCCCGAGCCAGGAAATCATGCCGAGCAGCACAGCAAATGAAGTAGTGGTTGGTCGGAAAACGGCAAAACTGCCCTCGTAAAATTCTCTCAATGTGTGCGAGAAACGCCGGATGATCGGCAGCCGCTCAGTACGCTCAATCAGCCACAGCGCGGCGGGCCTGATTTGGGAGATAATTACCACCCCCAGCAGGACAAGCAGGATGGCAGCGAAAGCGGGCCAATACTGCGGGTAGGCAATGACTCCCATGGTGGAGAGGAACAAAACCGCCAGCCCGTCGCTGATGCGCTCTGCCACAACCACTGCCACACCGCGCGCGGCGGGCACGCCGGTTGCTTGCTCCAGCCAGAGTCCCTTGAGGACTTCGCCTGCCTTTCCGGGCGTGACCGCCAGGGGAAAGCCAGCAACAAACAGGCGAGCGCTTTCCAGCCAACCCAATTGGTTTGCGCCGATCTGTCCCAGGTAAAAATGCCACTTGATAAATCGCAGGCTATAGTTGAAAAGGGTGAAGAGCAGCACGGCAGGAAACAAGCCCCAGCGAAATGCCAGCACCTCTGTGCTCACCTGGCGCAGGTCTCCGAACAGGGAAACCCCAACCAGCACCAGTACCCCGAATGCCAGGCCGAGAGCCAGCCTGCGGATCAACCACCCCGTGGATGGGGCGGGTTTGGCATTCATTTCGAACGGGTTGCTCATCCACCGCGTCGGCGTAAAAGCAACCCCAAGCCGAGCATTGCCGCGGCGATAACCGTCAAGCCAACCGCAGCCTGGACGACCGTTTTGGGCTCCATTCCAGGCATAACCACGCCCCCATCCCCATAGGATTGGAACAATCTGCCCCAGCGAGTTTGCAGGGCTGCTTCAACGCGTTTGCGGCCCACAAATGGATACCAGTAAACATTGTGGTAGAAATTGCTGGCAAAGTAAGACCAGGGCACCAGGGGGCTTTGCAGCAGGATTTTTTCGAATGGCTTGAGCGGACCGTGGTAAATCAGTTTTTGGCCCTTGCTAGCGAAGGTATCTTCCTGGACGAAATTCCACGGGCGTTCCTGTTCGATGTCATACCCAATAATTTCTATCTGGCGTGGGTCGCCCACCCCCAACCCAAGCTCGTGGGCTTTGCGGATGAAGCGGATCTGCATCGGGTCGAAGCCTTGCAAGCGGGCGGAAACCGCATCAATAGCTACCTGGTCGGAAGAAGCCAGCAGAATGTCCTTCTCATGCCAGCGCATGGCGCGTGGGCCTGGGCCGTCTCCGGCAAATGTGCCGTCCATGACGGCAAAAATGCCCGGGTGGATATCTTGTTGGATGGTCAGAAGATCAACCAGGGTGTCGTGGATCACGGCGTGTGTCCAGTGACGGTTGCGGTGCAGCAAACCCCCAAAGGCGTTTTTCATAGCGCCGGTGATGGTGGTGAAGACGTGCGTTTTCACCGTGGGCAGGTGGATGATATTCATCCCCACCAAAGCCTTTGGGATAAACACGCCTTGGGGGTAGACCTTATCCAGCACCAGCAGCGGTTTACGCGGGTGATACTCGATCCATTCGAAGTCTTGATTGTAAAGATACAGGCAGGGGACTCCGTATTTGTCCGTCACGAAGCGGTGCTTATTGTTCACCTCAGCGTCTGCGGTGTTCACGACCACGGTGTCATTGTGCACACCGACCAGGTCTGTGTAGCCGGCGTTCTTGAGGGTACGAATGACACCCTCCAGTTGCCAGGGCGTGCTGGAACAGGCTGGATACCAGGTTTGCCAGGAAATGTTGATTTTAAGGCCCGTCGTGATATCCTTGCGCAGCACACTTTCGAACTCGGCCAGTTTCATTAACTTCTCAATATCATCCAGAACGGTTTCTGGCGAGGTTTTCAATACAGCAACCTTGCCTTTTCCAGGAAAGTCAGCCATTCAATTTGCCTCCATGAGATCGATGTTATCCAGCAGACGTCTCTTTGAATTTTTTCATCACCCGCCTTCTGACCAGCATTTCCAACAGGCCCAGCCCAAACGCAGCGGCTGCGATCAAATAGGGCTGCCAGCGCGCAAAAATATACGCCAGGGCGATGGATGCGAGAAAAAAACCCAGGTAAGTGACTACCCTGAGCAAACTGCGATCTGTGCGATACGGATCACTCAAGCTGAAGAGCTGGCCCCAGAGCAGAATCGCCAGAGCGGCAAACCAAAAATAGCGCTCGGAATCCGCCGAAACGCTCATCATGGCTGCCATCTGTAATATCACGACCAGCGCCAGTGCTGATAGACTTGATAAAATTTGAAGCACAGAGACTCCTTCCGCAGCAAGGCGGCGTCTTTATTCTAACAAGATTTTGCAGAGTGGGGTAGTGCAGCAACCTGCAGCTTACAGTTGCGTAATCTGGGACTTGTGTTTACAATCATGGGTATGGAAGATCGGCGGGCGCAGACGGTACGCACGCTCTCTCAAGTGGTCATTGTTACACTTGCAGCGTTAGGGCTGTATGTTTACCTGGCGCGTTCGCTGGATGATCCTGTGAGTGTGATGGAATTTATCAAGGGGGTTGTAAAGTTCTTCATTCTTCTGTGGGGCAGCATACCTGAGAAAGTCTGGCTGGTGTTTCTGGACCTGGCCCTGGTGGTCATTTTCATGCTGCTGAGCATGGCTTTTTTTGCCCAGTTCGGGCTGCCTGTGCGCAATTTGAGCCAGAGGATCAAGGCGATGCTCTACCTGCCCCTGTACTATACGCCCTTTCGCGGGCCGCTGGTGCGCATTGACAACGGAAAGTTGCCCGATTTCTATGATAAGCAGTCGCAGCGCGGCCTGGGCGTGATCTATCTGGACACCGCCAGCGCGGCGGTGCTGCGCAAGCCTGGCGAGTTTACACGCTCAGTGGGTCCTGGGTTGGTCTTTGCTCGCCCAGATGAGTACATTGCAGAGACGGTGGATTTGCATCGCCAGATGTGGCCCTGGCCACCCTTTGGACCACTGGGAGATGCTGAGGATCCCTTTGCACCCAAAGATGCCAAAGAATCAGAAGCAGAATATGCAGAGCGAATGGCGCGCAAGATACAGACCAGCGGCAAGACCCGCGATGGGATCGAGGTAGTGCCCCGGATCTTTGCTGTTTGCAAGCTGGATACAAATCTGAAACGACCCGACGATCCTGAATTTGTCAGGAACGAACGCATGTACCCAGAATGGGGGGGAAACCCGAATATGGTTGCCAGCGGCTTTGGATATGGCGACGAGGCTGTGCGCCGGGCAGTGATCGGCGTGCGAGTGGATCGCCAGCGTGAGCGGGATCTCTCTGCGGAAGAAAAGCAAAGACCCTGGTACCAGCTCCCTGCCTACATGGCTGCGGATTTATGGCGCGAATACCTGCTCAAATTTTCCTTTCAGGAGCTGTTCAATCCCCTGGATGCTCACGACCCTGCTTATCAGGATGTGCGCTATGCTGGTCGCACAGCGTTGGAAGTGATTGGCATGATGGTGGCCAGTCGCCTGAAAGAAAAATATGTGGATGTCATCGACGCGCAGGGAATGCTGCAGCGAGCCCTCTCCGATGATGGTGAATCTCGCCTGGTCGAGCTTCCCAATGGTCGTATCTTGCGGGATGAAGATGGCGAACCTGTGCGCATTCAGCGCATGCTCAGCCGTGAGTATATCTTGCTACAAGACCGGGGCATCGAGGTGCTGTACGCCCCAATCCGCGATTATCGATTCCCGGCGCGCATCGAAGACCAACTGGTTAACGATTGGTTGAACACCTGGCAGATCAGGGCGCGCGCTGAGCGTGAGGAGATCGAAGCCCTGCGCAGTGAACGCCAACGCCTGGGAACTTACGAAGGCCAGCGCGAGTTCACCGTGCAAGTGGCTCGCGCCGTGGAGCGAGAGATGTCTCAGCCATCGCGCCCACGCGATGCCACTGACCAGCGTGTGCAGGCTGAGCGACTGCTGGAGCTGTTGCTGCGCGGTGCAGTTTTCGGCGCTTCAGCAGACCAATCCTTGAGCGCGCGCCTGACCAATGAGATCCGGCAGATCCTTGAGGTGATCGACTGGCTGCACCGCTTTGGAAAGGGGCGCACATGAATCAACGGGGGATCTTGAGCCAGGTCTACGCTGGTTTGCGCCAACTACGCGACGATTTGCTCACCCTGCTCCCACAACCGTTGCGCAGATTCTTGGGGCGTTCCTGGCTGTTGGCTGACCTGCTGGCGGATTACGCCTTATCGACGGGCGGGCGCTCGCGAACAGCGCGTTTTTTCCTATTGATCGGGCTGGGCGCCATTGCATGGGCTTTCCTGGCGACTCTGCCTACCACTCAGCTCCCACGCAGCCTGGAATGGGGCCTGACACGCGCCCAGATCGAGTATGTATTCTGCAATGTGCGCAATGCCATCAGTTCCAGCACGATCTACAACCAGCCGGATTTTCGCTGCTACAGCTTCTTTCAGGCGCGTTCATTCTCATTCGAGCCGCTCTTTTTTGAGCTGCCCCTGCTCCTGTTATTCTCTGCGGATCGCTTTCGCCACGTCTTGATGGTGACATTGGGAATCTGGTTAGGATTCAAGGCTGCTGCTCACTATACGACTCGCTTGAATAATCTTTACGATGATCGCCTTGGCGAACACTTCTTGTTGCAAACCGCCCTGGCGAATCCCTTGAATGTGATCGATATCAAGGATGCCCAGGTGCCGTTTTACCAGCAGCGCTTGCCTGTCTTTCGCATCGGCGGGCCTGGACGGGTGCGCGTGCACCTTGAGAACGTAGCAGTTTTCGAGGATATCGGCGGCAGAGCTATGATTCTCGGGCCCACAGGCACACACGAGCCGGATTGGTTTCGGATGTATCTGGTAGCAGGTGTCACATTTATCCTGGCGTTTGCGGTAGCGATAAGCATTGGATATTCACCTTTGATCATCATCACGCTGCTGTACGGTTTTTACCAGGCCTTGAGATTCACATTTTTTAGGGATTTCATTCGCGCCGAAGGCGGCGCCAGGAGACTGTATCGCTACGATCGTCTACGAAGCATCATCGATCTGCGGGACCAGCAGGAAAAGTTTGATGTACGCGGCCGCTCGCGGGATGGTGTGCCCTTGGAGGCGCGCGATGTGCAGGTGGTGTATCGGGTGAATCGCAATGGACAGCAACCGAGCTTGAAAGTCCCCTATCCATTCTCTGCTGAAGCTGTACGCCGGCTGGTTTACCATCAAGGGCACGGTGCCTGGCAAACCGCCATGGCGGTAGCAATCCAGGCCGAGTTTCGTGATTTTCTCGGAAGCCACACCCTGGAGCAGTTCCTGGCTATGATCGAGGCGCCAGACAGCCTGAGAAGCAACGGGGGATTAGACTCCACGCGCCTGGCAGGAACTCGCCGTTCGGCGCCGAATCAGAGCGGGCGCGATTCTGGAGAGCAAAAGAGAAACCAGTTCGTGTCGCGAAATATGCTCACCGAGCGTTTCTATCAGGCCAATATTGAGTTCAGTCCTATCCGGGGCATTGAGCTAGAATGGATTGGGGTCGGCACCTGGGGAGGGCCGGTGGAACGCCTGTCTGGGCAACATCAGGAAGCCTGGAGGATCACTCGCCAAAATGAAATCAGTCGCCGCCCTGGTGCGCTCAATCGCGTGCAAAGCGACAGTCGGGCGGCAGAATTCACCCGCCTCGTACAATCCATTGCGCTTGAATCTTATGGTTCGCTGCGCTCCAAGAAAAGCCTGGACGAGGCCGATCTGAGAGAGTCTTTGAATGCTTTTGCAAACTTTCTGCGCGAGACGCTAAACAGTACCTTCCCGCAATTGAAGGAGCAACTGGATCTGCGCCTGGCAAACCTGAAGGATGCAGAGAGCGATACACGCCAACAATTGCTGATCATCGAGCAACTCCCACCAGAACTCAAGGATGAACGTGATACGCAGCGGCTGAACGTGATGCTGACGGAGTTGCGGGCTGAAATTAATCTGTTGCAGCACCAGCTTCAGCAACTCGAAGAAGATCAACAACGCACTCGCAGGGTGGCGCAACTATTAACGCGTTACGTTTATCCCTGGGTAGGAACTGAGACATGACCGGAGAACATTTTAGTGACCGCCCCGAGGCTCCAGCGCTGGTGATCGGCGCAGCAGGCGTTGACATTGTCGGGCGATTGCGCAACGACTTGATCGCTGGTAGCTCTACCCCAGCCCAAATTCGATTTTCTTGGGGCGGAGTGGCGCGCAATGTAGCCGAGAATTTAGCGCGCCTGGGACAGCCAACGTACCTGATCACCGCAGTTGGCGAGGATGAAACTGGCGAACGACTGTGCGCGGCGACCAGCGCGGCTGGTGTGCATATTCACGCCGCCCGCTCGAAGGAACACCCAACGGGCACATACCTGGCAGCCGTTAATCAGGGCGGCGCCTTGCAATATGCGCTGGATGATATGCGCGCCATTTCAGCGCTGACGCCCGAATTTATCCGCCAGAATCGCCAGTTGTTTATGGATGCTTCGGTGTTGTTTGTGGATGCCAACCTGCCAAAAGACACCCTGCGCACGATCATGTCTGAGGCGCGCAAAGCCATGCTGCCCATCTGTGCAGATCCGACTTCCACCAGCCTGGCGCCGCGCCTGAGAAATTATTTGCCCCGGCTAAGGTTGATCACACCCAACCGTCACGAAGCTGAGGTGTTTTGTCAGAAAGGTGTGGAGATCAACACCCGGCGCCAGGCGTTAGAGGCAGCCAAGCACCTGGTTTCACAGGGAGTTGAAATTGCTGTGATTACGATGGGTGAAATTGGCCTTTGCTACGCAACATCGGAGACGAATGGGTACATACCCGCGGTGCGCACAGAGGTCGTGGACCCCACTGGCGCTGGCGATGCGCTTTCGGCAGCGATCATTTTTGCTCTGTTAAACGACATCCCTATCGATGATGCGGTTAGGTTGGGCGTTTCAGCGGCTTCACTGACTTTACGCTATCGTGGGGCGGTTGTGCCCAATCTGACTCTCGAAAAACTCTACGACCAATTGGTTATCTAAACATGAACGAACTGCCCAAATTTTTCGAAGTATTGCCTGAAATCAAACGCGCCCTGGATCAGGGTCAACCCATCGTGGCGCTCGAATCGGCGGTGATCACGCATGGATTACCCTATCCTGAAAATCATACGCTTGCGGAAGACATGGAAGACGAGGTGCGCGCCCAGTCCGCTATACCCGCGACGATTGCTGTAATCGATGGAAAAATCCGCGTGGGTTTAACAGTTCCCAATTTGCTCACTCTGGCAGAAAGCAGTGGTAAATTGCGCAAGCTCAGCTCTCGAGATCTGGGCGCAGCAATCGTTCAACAAGCCAGCGGAGGCACGACGGTTGCGGGTACGATGGCTATTGCCCATCAAGTGGGGATACGTGTGTTTGCCACGGGAGGGATCGGCGGTGTGCACCACGATATCTCTCGAAGTCGAAAGGGGAGCATGGACATTTCAGCCGACTTGATCATGCTGGCAAATACGCCGATGATTGTGGTATGCGCGGGAGCCAAGGCGATATTGAACCTGGTCGCTACGGTAGAGTACCTGGAAACGGCCTGTGTACCGGTAATTGGTTATCAAACGGATGATTTCCCCGCCTTCTACACCAGCAAGAGCGGATTAAAGACTTCAGCGCGGGCGAATACCGCGGAAGAGATCGCTCGCCTGGCCCGGGCGCACTGGGCGCTGGGACTGCGCAGCGCGGTGCTGGTTGTCGCGCCACCTCCTCCAGACTACGCTATGCCACAGGAAGAGGTCGAGCGAGCCGTCAACAAGGCGCTTGCAGAGGCGCAAGAGCAGGGTATCCGTGGGCAGGCTGTAACGCCCTTCCTGCTCGAGCGCGTCAATCGTCAAACGTTTGGCGCGAGCCTGGCAGCAAACGTGGCTTTGCTGTTGAACAATGCCCGTCTTGCCGGGGAGATTGCAAGATACATGGTGGATACGCCTGGGACGAGCTAACCGGCGCCTGGCTGCCCCAATCCATGCCCAATAATTCATAACGAGCGGAAGACGCTACGGACTCGGAGTGCGTGTAGGCGTGCGCGTCAGCGTGGGTTGTGGGGTGATACTGGGCGTCACCGGTGTGCGGGTTAATGTAGGCCAGGGCGTCCGGGTAAGGGTGGGGGTTGGACTCAGATAAGGCGTGCGCGTGGGTGTAATGGTCGGTGATAGCGTCATGGTGGGGCTGGGCCTGGGCGTGCGAGTGGGAACCGGTGTGGCTGTCGGCCAGGGTGTGCGTGTGGCGGTTTGTGTGCGGGTGGGCGTCAGAGTCGGGGTAAGCGTGCTGGTCGGGGCTGGCGTGGGTGGATCTCCAGTGACCGTGAAGAAACCAGCCTGTTTCCAGATCAATCCAACAAATAACTGCACCTGGTAGGTTCCTGGTAGCCACTCGGAGGGAGGTGGATTCCAGTCTGTAAAACCCAACCCGCCCGTCTCGCCGTCCCAAGGGATGGTTTCATAGTGAACCAGCTCACCGTTGCGATACCACAGCGCGGTCCATTGCGAGCCACGGATCATGCCATCATACGAGAACACAGCATACATGTGCCCGATTGGATTTTCGAAAGTCTCCCCGGGTTTTAGCGGGCGATATTGATCATCCAGGCCATCGGTGAAAACCAATGGACTGAATACCGCATCCGGATTTGGGGTGATGGTGCTTTCGAATCGCGCTTCGATTGCCAATGGAATAAACGGCGTGGGTGTGATGGTGGGGGTGTCGGAGACGGAGGGTGTCGGGGTGATGGTCGGGCTGAGGGTAATAGTGGGCGTCAGGCTGATGGTCGGTGTGACGCTGATGGTGGGGGTGATGGAGGGAGTTACCGTGGGTGGGAAGTAGGCGTATAGCACTGGCTCTGCCTGGGTACCGATCAGGTAGACCAGGCCGATCAAGAGGATGCCGACCAACAGCATGCGCCAACCACGCAGGTTCTGCTCGCGGCGCAGGCGAAAAAATCTCAGCGCACGCGCTCTGGCAATCAAAGATACGCCTCGCCACAGGAATATAATGATGAGCAGAATGAGAATTGCCTGGGCGGTGAGCACGCCCGTGCGAATATCTAGTTGGGGCATCGCGAACCAAATATGCTATGCTGCTGTGAAAAACTCTATTTCAACTGCAGTCGGCTTCATCAGCCGGGCTGGTGCTCCAGGTCAGCTTCAACAGGATTGGCCAGTTTGCCCAGGCCTTCGATGCTCACCTCTACCACGTCACCCGATTTCAGCGGACTGACGCCGGCTGGAGTTCCAGTTAGAAGCAAGTCGCCCGGTTCGAGGGTCATCACGGAGGAAGCGTAGGCGATCAATTGCCTGACGCTGAACACCATGTCACGGGTAGAAGCCATCTGGCGCATCTCGCCATTGACATGGCAGGTGATGAGTGCATCGGCAGGGTCGAAATCCGTTTGGATCCAGGGCCCAAACGGGCAGAAGGTATCGAAACCTTTTGCTCGGGTCCATTGGCCATCAGAGCGCTGCAAATCTCGCGCCGTGACATCGTTTGCAATGGTGTAGCCCAGGATATATTCGTTCGTTTCCTCCAGGGCGATCCACCGCCCACGCTTGCCAATAACAACCGCCAGTTCGGCCTCATGCTCAACCTGCCTGGACTGTGGAGGCAGGATGATTTTGTCATTCGGATTGATGATCGAGGATGGAGGCTTGAGGAACAAGAGCGGCACTTCTGGAACCTCCGCATTGTGTTCCTTGGCATGGGCGACATAGTTACGTCCCACGCAGATGATCTTGCTTGGGATGACCGGCGCCAGTAGGCGAACTTCACCCAACTGGTAGACAACATCCAGGCGACGGTACTCGCCAAAAGGTGAGCCTTCTAACTCACCCACCAGGTTATCTTGTACCCAGCCAAAACGCGGCGCTTCGCTGGCATGCTGGTAACGTACAATGCGCATACTTTCCTCCAGAAATATTCAGGGGATTCAGCCAGGAGTCGCCGGGCCAAACCCCCCTCTCGCCAACTGCGTAAGTCCCACTAATTATAAATGAGATTTCTTATTCAAATGGCTGCTGAATGCGATTCATCAATTCGACAATGGATTGCTCAGTACCCGCAAAACGCTCTGCGAAACGCCAGCGGAGAACTTGAGCCAGAGCGTAGACGATCGATTCAATGGTAATAATTCCAATTCCCAAGGATTGGTGAGCCTGGGCTGCCAGCACAATGTTGGCAGCGCGCGCTGAAGCCAGCGAGGATGCTCCCACCAGGGCAGCCGTGGGGATACCCTTCGCCTGGGCTTCTGCCAGGGCGCGGGCGATGTACGCGGACTGCCCGACCACTTCCATGGCGAGCAGCAGGTCTTGTGGCGTGGCAGTGTTCACGGTGCGTGCCAGATCTGCAATACCAGAACGGGCGATGTAAACTGGAAAGCCGCCTTGTTCCAGATAGTGCACCAGGCTGTAGGCGGTTGGTTGAGCGGGACCCTCTGCGAGAACTACTGTCCGGCGCACCTGGCCCATCAGCTCTGCCAGCTTTTCGAGAGCCTCGGTATCCAATGAGATGCGCGTCTGTTCCAGGGCGACAGAAAGTTCGTGCATGGCAATGGCGGCGATTCCTGGCGCGGAATCTGGATCCTGCGCCTGTTTGGGCCGGATCAGCAGGTCAGCTTTGACGCGCGATCGAATTTCACGCTGCAATTCGGGAAAGCCAGAGTACCCCAAGAACTGAGAAAAGCGCACGACCGTGGCTGCATCCAGGTTTAGGGCGTGAGCCAGCTCACTGGCGGTCATGAAAGCGGCTTCGACATAGGAATCCAGCAGAAAATCGGCCAGGCGTGAAAAACTCTTGGACATTTCCGGGCGTTCTCGTCGGATGCGATCCTCATATAACATAGCCCTAACCTCCATCAAACCTTATCTGCACACCTGTGCCGGGTGGCAATTTGCTCCGGAAGTCATTTTCAGGATAAAATATCGCAAAAAGAATTGGTAATATTTAGTTTATCACAATCACTAACAATTTACAATCTGAAATGAATTCATGATGTATTGTAGCAAAATTTTTCCATTCTGGAAAATTCAAATAAATTTGTAAGCTTCAATGGGTGCAGATCAGGTGCAGGCAATGGCGGACTTAAAAATCTTTCCATCCAGAACGGCGCTGGCAGAGGCAGCTGCCGACGAATTCCTAAGTATTTGCGAGCTGGCTATCCAGCGCCAGGGATGGTGCAGGCTACTTTTGGCAGGCGGCAGCACGCCGCGCAGCCTGTACGCGCTCTTGGCAAGCCGAAACCGATCCTGGAGCGGCTGGCCCAGGTTGCAGGTGTGCTGGGGAGATGAGCGCTGTGTTCCGCCTGACCATGCAGAGAGTAATTACCGAATGGCTTATGAAAGCCTGCTGGCCCACGTACCGGTATCATCACAGCACATTTTTCCGATGCCGGGTGAACTTTTGCCAGCCCTGGGCTCAGCGCGCTATGAGGAAACATTGCGCATACTGTTCGATGGGCAAGATCTACCCGATTTCGACCTGGCGCTGCTGGGCGTGGGCGAAGATGGGCATGTTGCTTCTTTGTTTCCAGGCAGCCTGGCTTTGGATGAGGCTCGGCGTTGGGTGGTGGATGTGCCCCACGACCAGCCGCCGCCTCCGCTGGTGCCGCGACTGAGTGTGACACTGCCGGTGCTCAACGCTGCACGTCACGTGCTATTTCTGGTCTCGGGAGAGACTAAGGCTCCCATTTTGGAGCGTGTTTTCCTTGCCCAGCATGAAAACTCCAACCTGCTGCCAGCCCAAAGGGTGCGCCCAAGCTCCGGTTTTCTTACCTGGATGGTGGATGCCGCTGCTGGAAAATTCTTGAGCTGAGTTCTTGGGAGAGTTGTTTTTTGCAGGGCAATTCAGTTGTGGTATATTTGCGATCGTCATCAGGAGGCCGATCATGACACTCAAATCATCCCCCAAAACCACCCGAGAAAAACGCCGAGAGGCGCGCTCTGCCCGGCGAAGAAATCTCATCCTGTTCATCAGCCTGGCAGCATTGATTATCATCGGTGTGTTAGCCGCTTTCGTCTATTTCAGCCAGCCGCAGGCGGGCGAAACAAACATGGACAGTGGCGAGGCGGTCACTGGCGCTGATCCCAATTTTGAGGTGATCAAGATGGATTCGGGCCTAGAATACCAGGATCTGGTGGTTGGGAACGGTGAAACCGCCGACTCTGGCGATACCGTGGCGGTGCACTACACCGGTTGGCTCACGGATGGAACGAAATTCGACTCTTCGCTGGACCGGGGCAGCCCGTTTACTTTTACGATCGATCGCGGCTCGGTGATCCAGGGCTGGCATGAAGGGATCAGAGGCATGAAAGTGGGCGGCAAGCGGCGCTTGATCATCCCCTCCGACCTGGCCTACGGGGATGACGGCTATGCGGGGGTGATTCCTCCCAAAGCCACATTGATTTTCGATGTCGAGCTGGTGGAGATGGTCAAGTAAGCTCGAGAATGCGCTCCCGTTGAGCCACGTCCACGCAGTACAGGGGATTGTCTTTGCTGTGGACGAATTCCCAAAAGGCGTTCTGTGCGATCGTGGCTGGACGGCGTAAATTCCGGCTGAGATAGATATCGCGGGATATCTGCAGCCCGTCGATTTGAATGCGCGCCACCCGGTCTGGTCCGAGGCGCTCGATCACCATCTCGGAGATAAAACCCACACCTAATCCTTCCTGAACCGCCATGGCAATGGCCTCAGCGTTGCCCAGGGTGAGCAGGGTGCTGAGGTGGTGGATCGAAATGCCGACCTGCGCCAACGCGTCGCGCACGGCAGCGTACGTGCCTGCGCTTTCCTCACGCATGATAAAGGTGGCCTGGGTTAATTCTTCGGGCGCGATGTGCCCTTTCTCTGCCCAGGGATGACTCTGAGGGGCAATCAAGATCACTTTGTCGCACAAAAATCGGCTCATTTCCAGCTCTGGATCGGCGCTTTCTACCAGGCTGGTCAAGGCGAAGTGCACGCCCCCCTCCATCAACAATTGCATGGTAATTTGCTGGGAAGATACCTGGCAAGTAACCCTGACCTGTGGATAGCGCTGGTGAAAACGCGCCAGTAACTGGGGCAGGACATACTTTCCGGGGGTGGTGCTGCAGCCCACCATCAGGTGGCCGACCACATCGCCCTTTACCGAACGCATAGCCTCTTCTGTGCGCACAGAGAGCGCTACAGCCTCGCGCGCTAAGGGTACCAGCGCCAGCCCTGCATCGGTCAGCTCCAGGCTGCGCCCGTTGCGAATAAACAGCTCTGTACCAAATCGCCGCTCCAAAGCCTGGATATGCTGGCTGACGCTGGGCTGAGTCAGGTGAAGCTTTTGCGCTGCCTGGGTGAAGCTCAAGGTTTCGGCTGCAGTCAGGAATATGTTGAGTTGGTGGATGTCGAGCATAGGAGGCCTTCTATGTGAATTCTAGCACAAAATCAATAAGCTAAGTACCTGTCTGAATTTATTTTACTATATGATTTGCTTATGGATAAAATAAGCATAACCTATAAGTAAATGTTATCTTTGTCGCTTGTTAGCATGACATTTTCTTTTATAATATATTCGTGAATTATGACACAAACGAAAGGTGTGCCAATGGGACCAAATTTTCGCCGTCTTTTCCTGTTGTTGGCTTGCTTGTTCTTGACAGCTTGTGCTCAAGCTACACCCAGCTCCACACAAGAGCCCACCCTGGTTGCCGTTCAAACCTCACCCACTGCGGTGAGCGTAGCTATCGAACAGCCTACCCTGGCGCCCACTCCACTTCCCACGGAAGCGCCACAAGATGAATGCCTGAACTGCCATACCGATAAGCAACGGTTGATTGATACGGCTGCCCCTGAACCTCCCAAGGAATCCGAATCCAAAGGCGTTGGCTGAGGGGGTGAAGTGGCTCCGTTGGAGCCATGGGAAAAGGTGCTCGTAGATGGTGAAAAGTTCCTGCAGAGTGTGCATGGCGAGAATAAAACCTGCATCGACTGCCACGGCGGCATGCAATCTCCTGATAAGGCAACTGCCCACACCAACCTGAACCCGGATCCAAGCACCGGCGAGAACAGTGTGTGCAGCGCATGCCATGCAGAGGTAAGCAGCGTTTTTTCCAGCAGCCTGCACGCGACACAAGAAGGCTATTGGACAGTCCTGGATGCCCGCAGCGCACCAGAGTCGCATGCACAGTTGGAGACAATGTTTGGTAATCACTGCGCCAGTTGCCACACGACCTGTGGTAGCTGTCATATCTCTCAACCGAAGAACGTCGGTGGGGGCCTGTTCAGCGGGCATGTTTTCGAAAAATCTCCGCCCATGACTCGCTCCTGCACGGCTTGCCACGGCAGCCGGGTTGGCAATGAGTTCCTGGGAAAGAACGAAGGATTTCCCGGTGATGTTCATTTCCGAGAAGCGCGCATGAGCTGCATCAAATGCCACGAGGCAGTGGAGTTGCATGGCGCGGTGGATGACGCTGCGGAGAGCAGCGAGTCCCCTCACCGTTACGCTGGCGAGGAGATGCCTGCCTGTATCAATTGCCACCCGGAGGCCGGCCCGGGTCAGACAGACAACATGATGCACAATGCCCACGGCGACCGCCTATCCTGCCAGGTTTGCCACTCGATCACCTACACCAGTTGTGATGGCTGCCATGTGGCGGTGAGTGAAACATCCGGCAATCCCTTTTTCGAGACGGAGGCGACCTATCCCACTTTCTTCATTGGTCGTAATCCGCGACAGAGCGAAACACGCCCCTATGATTATGTCTTAGTGCGGCATGTGCCGGTCTCGCCAGACAGCTTCGCTTTCTACGGTGAAAACCTGCTCTCGAACTTCGACGCACTGCCCACCTGGGCCTATACCACACCGCATAATATCCAACTCAAGACGCCGCAGAACGCTTCCTGCGAGGGCTGTCATGCCAATGTCGAAATCTTCCTGACCGCGGACAAGGTGAAGGAGAGCGAGTTGGCAGCAAATGCTGGCGTGATCGTCGAGTTCATGCCGCCGACGATGGACCAAATTTTCAATGCGCCCACGATGACGCCTCGCCTGCACGAAGGCGCTACCCAATGCAGGCTGTGCCATGATCGCGGCGTGGCTGATGCACCGCCCAATCCACCGGATCACGCCGGACGAGAGGACTGGGGCTGCCTGACCTGCCATAAAGTTGTGAAGTAAGGGTTAAGCCTGGGCGTCCAGCCACAGCGTACTGGAATCGCCAGGTGCCCTATGAATAGAAATCAAAAGAGGAGATGAATATGTCGAAGAAAATGTACCTGCCAGTGATTTTGTTGATCATGCTCAGCATGATCCTGGGAGCTTGTGCTCCGGCGCCTGCTGAACCAGCGGTGACTGAAGCTCCCGTGGTTGTGGCGACCGAGGCTCCAACCGCGGCGCCGCCCACCGAGGTGCCGCCCACACCGGTGCCGCCCACACCGACCCCAGAACCACCCGATGTGGAAGCGCTTGTCTCGGCGCTGTTCGACAACCTGCCTGCCGATAAGGGCTTTGACGCGGTATCGGCTGCCAAGCTGAATGAAGAGCTAGTGGATAAACCGCCCTTCCTGGTAGACGTGCGCGAAGCTGCTGAGATTGAGAAAGATGGCTACATCGAAGGCGCGGTCAATATTCCTATTCGTGAGTTGCTCAAGAATCTGGATAAACTGCCAGGCCTGGATGAGCCGATCGTCATCTACTGTGCTTCGGGACATCGCGGCGGGATCGGCATGGCTGCCCTGCGCCTGCTGGGTTACACCAACGTGCGCAACCTGGGCGGTGGCTTGGGCGCCTGGAAGAAGGCGAACCTCGAAGTGGTCACCGGTTCAAAGCCAGAAGCGCCCCAGGCCATCAGCACGGCGATCATCGAGGATCAGCCTCTGTACGAGATGTTGGATGGTTTCCTGAGCAACCTGCCGGATAATTTCTACACAGTTAAGTCTGACGCGTTGGCTGAGGAGTTGACCGGCACACCGCCCGTGATTATCGATGTGCGCACAACCGGCGAGTGGGATTCCCAGGGCTATATCGAGGGCTCAGTCAATATACCGTTTTCGGAGTTCTTTACCCGCCTGGGCGAGCTGCCTGCTAAGGATACCCCGATTGTCGTGCTCTGCGCCTCGGGCCATCGCGGCGGCATGGTAATGATGGCGATGCGGCTGATGGGGTATGAGAATGTCCGCAATCTCAACGGCGGCCTCAATGCCTGGAAAGCAGCCAATCTACCCGTGTTGGGATGGGTCGATTGGCCAACCGTGTGGGCTGAGTATCTGGCGGCGATGCCGGATAATTACTTCGTCATCACCGCCCAAAAATTGAGCGAGTCGCTTGTGGATACCCCACCATTCCTGCTGGATGTACGTGAGGTCTCTGAATTCGAAGCCGAACACATCCAGGGTGCGGTGAACATCCCAGTGCGCGATCTGCTCAAAAATCTGGATAAGCTGCCTGGTAAAGATGAAGCGATTGTGATCTACTGCGGCTCTGGTCACCGTGGGGGTATGGCGATGGCGGCCTTGCAGCTTTTGGGCTACACGAACGTGCAGAATCTGGGTGGCGGTTTGGGTGCCTGGAAAAAGGCTGAACTGCCGGTTGAAGCTGGCGCGCCGCCGGAGCTGGTGGCTGGAACGGCCCCAGAAGTTGACGCCACTCGTTTGCGCGACCTGGACGCCTTCCTGACTGCTCTCCCTGAGGGTTGGTTCCTGGTGAAACCAGCTGACTTGAATGTAGAATTGGCTGGCGATCCAGCGCCATTTGTCCTGGATGTGCGCTCGGCTGAAGAATTTGCGGGCGGTTACATCGAAGGCGCTACCAACGTTGCGCTGCGCGACCTGCCTGCAAACCTGGCCTCGCTGCCGACCGATAAGGCCGCGCCAATCGTGGTGCTGTGCGCTTCCGGGCACCGTGGTGCGATCGGTATGATGTACCTGCGTATGACGGGCTATAGTGAGGTTCGCAACTTGAATGGCGGCATGAATGCCTGGGTGGCGGCGGAACTGCCGGTTGTCAAGTAAGGCGCTTGCCTCACCTGCTCTTTAGTCGCTTGTTTAAGAATAACTGCGGGGCTGGAATTTACCAGCCCCGCAGTTTTTATCGAGAGGTGGTTATTATGGGTGGATTGCGAGACGTTCCGCCTGGGAAATTTGCTCGCTGAGCACCTGGCCTAAACGGGCGATGCCCTCCTGGATATTTTCGGGCGAGGCATTGGAAAAGTTCAACCGCATAGTATTCAAACCACCGCCGTTGGGAAAGAACGGCGCCCCCGGCACGAAGGCGACCTTCCGGGCGACCGCGGCCGTGAGCACTTCAGCGGCATCCAGGTGCTCCGGCAGTGTGCCCCATAAGAATAAGCCTCCCTGCGGTTGGGTCCAATCCACCTGAGGGGGAAAGCTGCGATCCATGGCAGCCAGCATCACATTTCTGCGCTCTGAATACACTTTTCGGATCAGCCTGACATGTTGGTCGAGAAAGCCGTCTTTAGACACTTGATGGGCCACCATCTGGTTGAAGGTGGCGGTGTGCAAGTCGGCGCCTTGCTTGGCTTGCACCAGTTTACGAACCACCTCTGGTGGTGCAATGACCCAGGCCAGGCGAAGGCCAGGAGCCAGGATCTTTGAAAAGGTGCTCAGGTAGATGACGTTGCCGTGGTAGCAGTTCGTGGAATTGTTGCGATATTGATCATCCAACACCACCACCGATTTCAGGTGATCTCCTTCATAGCGAAGCTGCCCATAAGGGTCATCTTCGATGATGGGCACGCCGTAGTGGTCGGCCAGTTCGATCAAACGCTGGCGCCGTTCGATGGATAAGGTCACGCCGGTGGGATTCTGGAAGTTGGGTAACACATAGATAAACTTCGGGCCGGTGCGCAGGGCTTCCTCGAGAAAATCGGTGTTCATGCCCTGTTTGTCCATTGGCACGGAGACGTACTCAGCGCCGTAGGCATTCCAGGCTTGCAAAGCTCCCAAATAGGTGGGCGATTCGACCAGGATGCGGTCGCCCGGGTTGATGAACACTTTGCCGATCAGATCCAATGCCTGCTGCGAGCCAGAGGTGATCAGCACATTGTCTGGGGTCACCTGGATGCCATAGCGTTCGGTATGCCGGCAAATCTGTTCGCGCAGCGGCAAATATCCCTCGGTGGTGCTGTATTGCAAGGCCTGTGCACCGTGATTCTTCAGCACGATCTGGCAAGCTTCGGTGAAAGCCTCAGTGGGGAAAACTTCTGGAGCGGGTAGACCTCCAGCAAACGATATGATATCGGGCTTTTCTGTCAGTTTGAGCAGCTCGCGTATGGCAGAGCTTGCCATGCGCTGCGTGCGTTGGGCATAACGATGCTCCCAAGGTGTGTGCATCCAATTCTCCTATGGAAACCGGCTTAGGACAATCGCTGGGGTAGGCAAGGAGGCTTTTTCACCGAGCTGAAACTCTGCCGGTGCTTTGCCAGTCTTTTCAGGGGCGCTCTGGTAGATATACAACTGTGTGCCTTCTTCTGCATTTTTGAAATCGACAAACGCCTGGCCAGTCAGCAGACCATCACTGTCCACTGCGCAGCTCGTGACCCAACCGATGACTTTACCGCGCTTATCGAGTACCGGATCGCCGTTGTGCGCCATGCGCACGCCTTTTTCAGGGAAGCGGAAGCGCACCACCACACCCTTGCGCTGCTGCTCGCGCTGTATAAAGGCTTCTCGCCCAATGAACCAGGGCTTGTAGGTTTTGACATAGGTGCCAAAACCGCCTTCTGCAACGCCGAGATCGGCATGGCCGCGCTGGCCTGAGCCAGCGCCCATCTCGTGGCCATAGAGCGGCAGCCCGGCTTCGGTGCGCAGCGAATCGCGCGCCCCCAGGCCAATGGGTTTCAATCCCGCCATGCCACCAACCTGGAGCAGCGTCTCGAATAGCTCCGCAGCCCGGTCGGGATGCACAAACAATTCGAAGGCCATCTTCTCGCCCGTGTAGCCCGTGCGGGAAACCACCAGGTCGAATCCACCGACGACCGCATCACACAATTGGGTGCGCTTGAGCGCCATGATGCGCTTGCGCGTCGCAGCGTCGCAACCCAATGCCAGCAGTATTTCGCGAGATTTTGGCCCTTGCAGGGCGATATCGACGCGCATGTCGGGGCCTTCCTTGGGATCGCGCAGGTTGCGCAGCACGACACCGCTGCCATAGGCGCGCGAGCAGGGACGGCGATTGTCGATCAGCACGCGGCCTTCCTTGACAGCATTGAGCCAGGCCCAGTCTTTATCATCGTTGGAAGCGTTGACCACCACCAGGAATTTTTCAGGGCCGCGCCGGTATACCAGGGTATCATCGATGACTTCCGCTTCTGGAGTGAGGAAGTGCGTGTAGCAAGATTCTCCGACGCCCAATCCACCGATATCGTTGCCGCATACGCTGTCCAGGAAAGCAGCCGCCTGTGGCCCTTCAGCCTGGTAGACGCCCATGTGCGCCACATCGAATAATCCCGCTGCCTGGCGCGTCGCCAGGTGTTCCTCCATCACACCGCTGTACCAGACTGGCATTTCCCAGCCCGCGAAGGGGATCAATTTTGCGCCCAGCTTTTTGTGCACCTCGTAGACCGGTGTACGGCGCAGGGCTGCTTCTTTCTCTTGCCACTCAAAGCGGGGCAACGGTTCACCGGCGCCGGTTGGCATGCCAACATAGTAAGGCTTGACTGCTGCCGGTTTACCCACGACAGGCGCATCCTTGCAAGTCTTCTGGACAGGCTCCGCCTGAGAAGCCTTGACAACCACGGGCCCGGGCAACTTACGCTGGGCGTCGTCATCGAAGGCGACGTAGCCATCGGAAAGGTCGCGCAGCCATGCGGCTGCCAGCGAGGCCTGGAAGGCAGGTACGCTCAAGCGGTAGTGCTCCGCAGACAAGAAGGTGATTGCGCCCTCCACGGTGCCTTTTGGCGTGTGCAGGCAGGTGGGTACGCTTTCTCCGGATTGCAGCGCAGAGAGATCGGCGCTGAGCGCGTAATCCAGGAATTGGCTGACACGATCCCCCATAAGATCGAATACCGACCAGCCAGCTTGCTGCTCGGGCTGGTCGTCCAGGTAATAGAAGTGTGGGTAACCGTGCCGGGCGGGTTCGTAATCGATGCCAGCCTGGGCTGCCATATCCCGTATCTTGAGCTTGGCTTGTTCTAGCGCCTCAAAATCGACCCGCGCCCGACGCAGTTCGCCGCGCCGCCCCTCCAGGCTGACCGGCGTGCAGGCTTGCAGCACATCGGCGATCACATCCGCCAGGGCGATCATTTCCGGCTCTTTGAAGCCTCGCTGTGTGACCCACGGCGTGCCCATGCGAATACCAGAGGGGTCCAGGGCGGATGTGTCGCCTGGAATGGTATTGCGATTGACCACTACACCGGCGATATCCAGGATGCGAGCCGCTTGGTCGCCAGAGAGCGTGGCGCCGTCTGGTCCTTTGATGGTG
This sequence comes from Chloroflexota bacterium, assembly GCA_029265355.1. GTDB lineage: Bacteria > Chloroflexota > Anaerolineae > Anaerolineales > UBA4823 > JAJUJL01. The sequence continues at coordinate 71,061 of JAJUJL010000002.1, forward strand.
CTGGTGTCAAGGTTCATCAGATGAGTGTTTGTGCCGCCGTAAGGTATGCGGAAGCCGCGTTCCTGGAAGCGCTGGGTGAAGGCGGCGCAGTTCTTGACGATTTGGGATTGGAGCTGGCGGAACTGCTCGGTGCGGGCGAGCTTAAAGGCGACTGCGATGCCGGCAAAGGTGCTGACATGCGGGCCGCCTTGCTCCCCCGGGAACACTGCCCGGTCGATCTTGCGCGCCAGGGCGGGGTCGGTGGTCAAAATGCAGGCGCCGCGTGGACCGCACAGCGATTTATGTGTGGTGAAGGTGATCACATGCGCATAACCGACAGGGGATGGGTACACGCCCGCGGCAACCAGGCCGGCGACATGGGCAATGTCGGCGAAGAGATAAGCGCCAACAGCATCTGCGATCTGTCGGAAGCGCGCCCAATCGACTGCCCACGGATAGGAAGAATAGCCGGCGATGATGAACTTGGGATTGTGCTGCCGGGCGAGCGCTTCCACCGCGTTGTAATCGATTTGCTCGGTGACGGGATCGACGGTGTAATGGACAGCGTTGAAGTATTTTCCTGAGCGGTTCACCGACGATCCATGTGTCAAATGTCCGCCGTGCAGCAGGTTCATTCCCATGATCGTGTCGCCAGGATTGACCAGCGCCTGGTAGACGGCGTTGTTGGCGGGTGCGCCGGAGAGCGCCTGCACGTTGACGAAGATCTGGTCTGCGCTGACGCCATTGGCAGCCATCGCTTCAGCGCAGCGGCGACGCGCCAGGGCTTCCACTGCATCGGCGTATTCCACACCTTTATAGTAGCGGGGGTCGGAGTAGCGCCGGAAGTGCGCCAGGCGCCGGTCATAGTCCAGGATTTCTTCCTGGGTCATCAGGCGGGTTTCTTCGTCTGGATATCCTTCGGCGTAAATATTTTGGAAAGTGGAGCTGAGCGTTTCGCGCACTGCCTGAGGTGCGGCGCTCTCGCTGGGAATCAAGATCAATTTTCGAGCCTGGCGTTCCGCTTCGATTTGGGTGAGCTGGAAAACATCTGCGTCTAGATCGGCTAATGAGCCGCGGAAGAGAAAATCAGACATGGAGGTCTCCTGCAAAACATAGTGTGAGAATGATGAGTTAAGAAGGACTGCGTGTACTATATAGGAAATCGCAGCGCTTCTTTCATCATCATTGTAGTACGGCTAAGAATATGGGTCAAGTAGGATACCGCCGGTTGGGCGTCCTGTGTACCGCGCGTGGCAACGCTTGTGGAAAATCGCGCGACTCGCTCTCCGTACACCGCATGCCCTTAACTTGAGCCCCCCTTTCTTTTTGAATAGTGCTACAATAGTAGAATAAGATCAGAATTTAATGATTTTAATATTAGGACATACGCGGTTGACGGGGAATTGGGAATGTTTTGGCAGGCAAGGCCCACCAAAACACTCTCGAACCCAACTGAAGTGTATAACGCCTAAATAGATGTGCGCTGGCTCTTTGATCCCCGACTTTGAATCTACGGAACAAAACTCCGTGAAAGCTGACTACTTAAGTGCGCGCCTGGATGTCATTCACCGGCTGGGACAACTCGTCACCGCCAGCCTGGATCTTTCGGTTGTGCTGCAGCGAGTCACCCACGAGCTGCGCACCATCGTGAACGCTGATCGCGTCTCGGTGCTGCTCCTGGAGGGCGATCAGCTTCGCTTTGCTGCCACCAGCGGTGAAGATGCGGATATCCTGGTGGGTGTCTGCATTCCGGCCACTGCCGGAGTGGCTGGTGAGGTCATCCAGACGGCGCAACCAGTATGGGTAGGGGATGATTTAAGTCGCAGCAAGATCTACAAGGCAATTGACCAGGTATCCGGTTATGAGACCTTCTCGATGCTGGCTGCGCCTTTGATACTGAATGCTGAAGTGATTGGAGTGATCGAAGCTGTTCACACCAATCCATACATATTTCACCCTGAAGAGCTGCAAGTCCTGCAGGCCGCGGCGCAGTGGGCGGCGATTGCTATCCGGAATGCACAACAGCACGATAACCTGACACGCCGATTGCGCGAAACTCAGACCATCTCCGAAATCAACCAGGCGATTGCCTCCACATTGGAGATCCCGAGAGTATTGCAGTTGATCGTGGATGCTGCCCACCAGTTATTGCCCGGCGCGCAGCGCGCAGTAATCCATTTACTCGATGAAGAGCGCCAGGCGCTTTCGCCGGTGGCGATGACTGGCCTGGTTGATCCAGACTCTGAAAACTACCACATGCGCCCCGGAGAGGGTGTGGCTGGCAAGGTCATCTCAGAAGGCATCACGATTAATATTCGCGATGCGAGCAGTGACGAGCGATTTCTACCATTGGCAAACCCGGGCGAGATACGCTCGCTGCTGGTTGTGCCAGTGCAGTCTGGGCAGAAGCGGCTGGGTACTATCAGTGTACAGAGTGAAAAAGCCAGCGCTTTTTATCCAGAAGATGAGCGATTGCTGACCACGCTGGGTGTGCAGGCGGCGCTGGCGATCGAGAATGCGCGCCTTTACCATGACCTGGAACGCGCTCTGCAGCAGGAGAAATCGGTGCGCGCCCAACTGGTGCAACATGAAAAGCTGGCGGCCATGGGAAAGATGATCGCGTCTGTGGCGCATGAACTGAATAACCCACTTCAGGCAATCCACAACGCGCTTTATTTGCTCATGCTCGATGAAAATCAAAGTGAGCAGGCACGCGAGGATATTCAAGTTGCTCTCGTCGAAGCAGAGCGCATGGGTGATCTGATCGCTCGACTGCGCACGGTGTACCGACCCGTAAGCAGCGACGAACTGGTACCTGCTGACCTGAATCCTTTGGTGGATGAAGTGTATCGGCTGGTCGCAACCCACCTGCGTCACAGCAATATCCTCTACGATTTTCAGCCAGATGGAGATCTGCCCAAAGCCTCTATTGTCCCCGCTTACATCAAACAAGTCATCTTGAACCTTTTCATGAATGCGGTGGAAGCTATGCCGGATGGGGGTGCTCTGATCGTCCAGACAGGTTCAACCAGCGACCACCGCGAAGTCTACCTGCGCATTGCGGATACTGGACACGGCATACCGGCGGAGGTTTTGCCCTCCATTTTTGAACCGTTCGTAACGACCAAGGAGAGCGGCACCGGTCTTGGCTTGACCATCACTCATGATATCATCGCCCAACACGGGGGACGCATCGATGTCAGCAGCGAGGTTGGCCATGGCACAGAATTCGTCGTCTGGCTTCCGGTCGCGGCTAACCCTCCTTCCTGAATCGAACAGATCGTGATGAAATCCCTGGGCGGAAATATCCTGCTGATCGATGATGAAGCCAACTTACGGCAAACATTGACGCGCATCTTGCAACGCAGCGGATTCGAAGTGACGACTGCGGCGAATGGCGAGGAGGCATTACACCGGCTGGCCAACAATCCCTTCGATCTGGTCTTGCTGGACATTCGCTTACCCGGTTTGAGTGGATTGGAAGTGCTGGAGCGCATCCGCAAGCAGGATGTTCGGATACCGGTCATACTGCTCACCGCGCATGGTTCCTTGCAATCCGCCTTGGATGCGATTCGCCTCGGGGCGACCGATTACATCCTCAAACCGGTCAATCCTGAACTGCTGGTGAATCGCACACAAGCGCTGGTGCGCGAACAGGTGCTACACCGCCGCAGGCTGGAGATACAAAACCAGATCGAAGCGCTCCAGGCTGAGTTAAAGGCGATCGAGCAGGGAATGGTGGAAAGAGCAGCTCCGGATGCGGGTGTACCTGCATCTAAAGATCGTTACTTGATCCGTGGACGGTTGGTTATTGACCTGCAAGCCCGCCGCGCCTCATTGGCTGAGCGATCGTTGGAGTTGGCCCCTTCGACGTTTGATTACCTGGTAGTGTTGGCTCGTCATGCGCCGGATGTGGTCAGCTACCAGACACTGGTAGCCGAAGCGCAGAATTACCTGGTGACTCCCAATGAAGCGCGTGAGCTGGCAAAATGGCATATTCATGGGCTGCGCCAGGCTCTGGAAATTGATCCCCAAATGCCGCAGCTCATCCTCAATGTGCGCGGGGCAGGCTATCGGTTAATCGTGGATTGAGCTGCCAACTTTTGCAAACTTATCTTTCCTGAAAGCAAACTAAATATTCATTAATTTCTGCGGATAATAGGGTTGGTGCAAATTATGAATCAAACCAACCATTCTGCGCGTATTCTCATTGTCGATGACCATCCCAATACCGCTGCCATGCTGGCGCGCGTGCTGCAAAAGATCGCCCTCGATATCAACGTGTTGACTGCTCGCAGTGGTGAGGAGGCGCTTGAAAAAGCCGGAGATCAAGCGGTTGATGTATTGATCACCGATTTTATGATGCCAGGAATGAATGGGCTGGAGTTGATCGAGCGCTTCAGCGGGGAGCTCAAGCCAGCCCACACGATCCTGATGACGGCTTATGATACGCCTGGCCTGGCAATCAGCGCCCGCCGCCTGGGGATTCAGGATTACATGGTGAAGCCCGTGCAACCGGATCGCATCCAGGAAATTGTCCTGAACACCTTGCGCGAGTTGAATGTCGCTCGCAGTGCGGTGACCGCTCAAAAGAGCGACGTCGCCCGGATTTTGATCGCTGATGATTACCCCGACAATGTCCGGCTGCTGGCAGTGCGCCTGAAGGCTGAAGGGTATGAATACATCACCGCTGCAGACGGTGAAGAAACCCTGGCAAAGGTGCGCTCCGAGCAGCCGGACCTGGTTCTGTTAGATGTCGACATGCCCAAAAAGAATGGTTTCCAGGTGCTGGCGGAGATGCGCGCCGATCCAGAACTGGCCTGCATGCCGGTGATCATCGTCAGCGCGGCGAGGATCGGACCGGCAGATGTGCGCGAAGGCTTGACCCTGGGAGCAGATGATTATGTAACCAAACCCGTCGATTGGCGAGAGCTGATCGCCCGCATTCGTACCAAACTGCGGGTAAAGCAAGCCGAAGATGAGTTGCGCCGCAAAAACAAGGAATTGAGCGCTCTACCCGGGATCAGCCAGGGCATCAGCTTGCACCTGGATTTGGAAGAGCTGGTGGAGCAAACCTTGCTGCGCACGATGGAAGCCCTGGATGCTTCGGACGCCTACGCAGCCATCATCCAACCGGACGGAAAATTATTCGAGAGGGCTGTGCGCAGCAAAATCCAGCACAAGCCCGAGAATTCAGCCGAGCACAGCCTGAGTGTGCACGTCGCCACGACTCGGCAAGGGATCATCATTTCGGATGCCGCGGTGGAGACCCAATGGGATCTGCCATTGAATGGCAAGACTCGCTCGCTGATCGCCGCGCCATTGCTCGGGCGGAAGGATGTCATCGGCGTGTTGACCCTCACCCATGAGCGCCCCGGGTATTTTCGACCCGAGCACCTGGTGCTTTTGCAGGCTATCAGTTCGCAGGCAGCGATGGCGATTGAAAACGCCCAGCTCTACAACAACGAGCACAAACGTGTTCAGGAACTAGTGGCGCTCAATATGCTCTCTCGGCAGATCAGCAGTTTCACCAACTCAACCACGCTGCTGGATACCTTCCCAGCCTTGATGCAGTCCACCCTGGGATACCCCATGGTGACTTTATGGCTGAATCAATCCGAAAAGGAGCCAACCATCCAGCTCAAGCTGCGCAGCCACGCAAGCGCAGCCGATATCGAGCTGGGTGATGAGGGTTCGCTGTCGTTGGCTCCGCAGCAGGCAGCAACCAACAACCGCGCCGTACTGGTCTCTGGGCTGGTGTCGAATAGCCCGGCTGGAAAGCTTAAGACCGGGCAATTGAAGCAAAATTCCCACGCGTTCCGCTCCGTGGCAGCAGCGCCATTTTTATTGCATGGCAGCCTGGCAGGTGTTCTGGCCGTGTACAGTCCAAATCCGGGACAGATACAGGACTCCGATCGGGTGGTGTTGGAAACCTTGGCGTCACAGGTGGCTTCTGCATTGGAACGCATCCACTTGTTCGAATCGGTCAACCGCGAGCAACGCCGCCTGGCGGCGGTATTGGACAGCGCTGCCGATGCCATCTTGATGTTCGATCAAGATGAGCGCCTCCAGATTACCAACCCGGCAGGTATGCGGCTGTTCACGGATATAGACGCAGCGGTCGGCCAACCGCTGCCCAGGGGCAAAGGCTATGATGAACTCATTGACATGCTCAAACAGGCTAAAGAGGAAGAGTCTGGATTGAGCGGTGAGGCCAGTTGGCCGGATGGGCGCACCTTTATGATCTCGATTGCGCCTGTGAAGCAAGAGGGTTGGGTGGTGGTCCTGAGCGATGTGAGCCATTTCAAAGCTCTCGACAAGCTCAAGAACGAATTCATCGCCACTGCTTCTCATGATTTAAAGAATCCTCTCACCACGGTGATGGGTTTTAGCGACCTGATTGGCAAGGCTGGTCCGCTAAATGAAATGCAGTCGGATTTTCTCAAGCGCATCCAACACGCCGCACAGCACATGCACGAATTGGTCATCAACCTCTTAGAGATGGCGCGCATGGAGATGGGCATTGAGCTGGACCTCGAGGATGTGGATATCGGGCAGTTGCTCACAGCCATAGAGGATGAATTCCAGCCGCAGGCGGCGATGAAGGGGCACCAGCTCGTACTCAACCTCGCGCCTGTCAGCCAGATAGTGCGCGGCGACCTGAAACGATTACAGCAAGTTGCTCGCAACCTGGTGGGCAACGCCATCAAATATACTCCGGATGGAGGGGTGGTGACCATCTCCAGCCGGGTCGAAAATGGCGAGGTGTGCGTGGCAATCCAGGATACCGGTATCGGCATACCAGCCGAGGCGCTCCCCAACCTGTTTCAAAAGTTCTATCGCGTGCGCTGCGAGCAAACCGAAAATATCGAAGGCAATGGGCTGGGTCTGGCAATTGTCAAATCCATCGTGGAACGGCACAACGGCCAGATTACGGTCGACAGCACGCTCGGTAAGGGTAGCACGTTTACGGTTCATTTGCCACAGATCATACCTGCCTGAACTGTATCGAACGCATCGTTGTGTCAGGGTTAGAAGAATGGGATGTAAAAGTATGCGAAGGAGAGAAAATATGGAAAGTGAGACAATTTCTGGAAGATCGCGCATCTGGTTGATGGTTGCCATGATGCTTGGGGCGAGTCTGGCCTTATCGGCTTGTGTATCGATGGCGGGAGCCGGCGTGGCTCCGGTAATCGCACCTGTTGCGGATTGCCCGACCGTCGAAGCCCCTCGGGTGGTCAGCTTTAATGAGCAATGGGCGTCTTCCCCCCATGCTGATGAAGATGCAGAAGCATTCCGGCACTGGGACGCTGAAACTCCTCAGGAGATACCGGTGGATTGCGCTCGCTGCCATAGTCGGACTGGCTTCCTGGATTACCTGGGGGTCGATGGCACAGCGGTGGGTGTGGTGGATAGCCCAGCGAAAATTGGCACGACCATCACCTGCTATGTTTGCCACAACGAAGCGACGTATACGCTGGATAGCGCTGTTTTCCCTTCAGGAAAGCGCATCGGTGGGCTTGGTCCGGAAGCTCGCTGCATCACCTGCCACATGGGACGCGCCTCGACGATGACGCTCAACATCCGCATCACCGAAGCCAACCTGATCGGCGATGACACCCCCAGTCCTGACCTGAAATTCTTGAACAGCCACTCCACTTCGGCCGCGACTTCATTTGGCTCCGAAGTGCAGGGGGCGTATGAGTACAATGGGAAATCCTATCGTGGCCGGTATACACGCGGGGATGATTTCTTTGCCTGCACACGCTGTCACGATCAGCACACGCTGGAAATCAAAATTGACACCTGTGTTGAGTGTCACACCTTCACCGGAGAAGATGTCAAAGCCATCCGCGTGTATACCAATGACATCGATGGCGACGGCGATACCACCGAAGGGATTGCCTTTGAGATCAATCAACTGCAAGCCGATCTCCTGGAGGCGATCCAGGTGTACGCTCGTGATCGGATGGGGGTACCCATTGCGTATGATCTGGCTCACCATCCCTATTTCTACATAGACACCAATCAAAACGGGTCGGTGGATGCGGAAGAAGTCTCTAAGGAGAATGTCTACAATAGCTGGTCGCCTCGACTGTTGCGGGCGGCGTACAACTACAATTATGTTGCACATGACGCAGGCGCTTATGCGCATAACAGCACCTATATCATCCAGGTCTTATTCGATAGCCTGGTAGACCTTGGTGGAGATGTGGCTGGCAAGACGAGACCCTAGAGGTGGTCGTTTTGTGCAGACCATGCTTCATGATGTCATGCTGAACGGAGCGAAGCAACCAGATTCTTAGGCTTTGGCGATTTTCTTGGGCGCCAGGCCGCGGGTTGGTCAGCGAAGGGCTCCCTCGGAATGACCCATCAAAAAGGATGTGTGGCATGAGATGGTGGCAGAAACTGGGACTCAACTTCAAGGCAGCATTCGGTATCTCGGCGACAATGGTCATCGCACTGGGAATCGTATTTATCACCCTTTCTCAGTACTTTCGATCGTTGTTGTGGCAAAGCGAGATCCAAAAGACCGAGAATATCAACTCGATTGCAGAAAGCCTGCTGATCGAAGCCATGATGGCCGGGCGCAAGGATCAGATCCAGGAAACACTGCAGCAGTTGGGTCAAAGCGTGAGTAACCAGCAGCTTTACAGCATCGCGGTCTACGACGATGATTATCGGCTGACTTCGTTTGCCAGCGGTTTTCCTGGCACTCCATCGGTGCAGAAGAGCAGCATGCCAACCAGCGTCGAAGACCCATCCTGCTGGGGGTGCCACCAATTGCCCCCTGAAGAACGACCGTCCCATCTGGTCGTCACTGTGGAGGGGCGGCAAGTGATTCGCAACTCCATCCCCCTGTATAACGAAGAGCGCTGCCAATCCTGCCATGGCACGGAAAAACAGATCCTGGGCGACATCATGGTGGATTTCAGCCAGGAACAGTTTCAGCAGGGTTATTCGATGCTCCTGGTCAGGTTAGGTGGTGGTTTTGCAGCGGCGATCTTGTTGGTAGCGGTTGTGCTTTACCAGGTACTCCGACAAATTGTGTTGAAACCCATTGAGAAGGTGGTTGAGGTAGCAGATGCGGTATCCCACGGCGATTTGAACCGCGAAATTGTGGGTATGGGGGGAGACGAGATTGGCGCTCTGGCAAGGGCTTTCAACAGTATGATCTCCCAATTGCGCGAGCTCATTGGCACACTTGAAAGTCGGGTGGCAGAACGCACCAAAGCGCTGCAAACCAGCGTAGAGGTCAGCCGGCGACTATCGACGATGATCGAGCAAGATCAACTTGTGCGAGAGGTGGTAGAGCAAATCCAAGCAGCATTCGGATTTTACCACGCCCATATCTACCTGTTTGACGATCATCGAGAGCATCTGGTCTTAGTGGGCGGCACCGGGGAGGCTGGGCGACTGATGCTCGAGCGCGGCCACCGTGTCCAGAGAGGGAGAGGCCTGGTGGGACGCGCTGCGGACACCAATATGCCCGTGGTGGTAGCAGATGTCTCTTTAGATGCAAACTGGCTGCCCAACCCATTGTTGCCAGAGACACGCTCTGAAGCAGCGGTCCCCGTGGCGTTGGGCGAAGAGGTACTGGGCGTGTTGGATGTACAGCACAACGTGGTTAATGCCTTCCAGCCCACAGAAATTAAGCTCCTCGAGTCCCTGGCTAACCAAGTCGCCATTGCCATCCAGAATGCCCGGGCTTACGAAGCCTCCCGGCGTAAAGCGCAGCGCGAAGCGATGGTGGCCTCCATTGGTCAGCAAATATTTGCGACTACCTCGGTAGAGGATGCTTTGAAGGTTGCGGTACGCGAGCTGGGTCGAGCAACTGGCGCTCCAGAGACCGTTGTTCGGATCAATGTGGAGTGAGAATTACTGGTACATGGCGATCAATGACACAGGAGTGTGAAAGATGAAAAAAAACAAGCAGATGTCCCGCACCCCAATCCTCAGTATCCGCACCCGCTTGTTGGTATTGCTGGTGGGCATCACTGCCGTCGCCATCATTTCATTGGCGGCGGTGGCGTTAGTGATCACTCAAAAAGCGAGCCAGGATGCTACCCGGATCAGCAGGGATGCCCTGCTTCAACAAGCAGAAGACTACCTGACCCAAACGAACAATCAGAGCATAAGCGAGATTGACCTGATCCTCGAGAATGTGACTCAACAAGCCAGGAATTTGGCTGAATACATGGGCCAGTTGTATGATCATCAGGGGGCCTTCAACAACCAGGTGTATTGGTCGGCGGATCAGAAGATGGTGCGGCTTCCGGATGGTCAATACGCCAACCATCCGGAAGAGATCTCCAGTGTATTCGTACCGAATTTCCAGGAATTGAACGCTGAAGTCAAGCAAGATGCCGAGTTATCGGCTTTCTTAGATTTGACCTTCGAGAACAGTTTCAAAAGCGCACCCAATATCGCGGCGATTTATTACGCCTCGCCAAGGAATGTCGTTCGATATTATCCTAATATCGACCTTGGCTCGGCTTTACCGGCGGATTTTAAGGCAACCGAGCGCATCTGGTTCACGGGAAGCACCCCTGAAAAGAATCCCGAACGCGCGCCCTGGTGGACTCCGACCTATACCGATGCAACCGGAAGAGGGTTGGTCACCACTGTGGCTGTGCCAGTCTACACCAGTGCGAATGAGTTCCTGGGTGTGGTTGGCTTTGATTATGAATTGGCTGGACTCAAAGATATCATCGAGAGATCAAATTTCTTGAAAGTAGGCTATGGATTTCTACTGGATGAACAAGGGCAAGCGATTGCTCTGCCAGAGCAGGGTTATCTGGATTTCTTCGGAAAACCGGGCGCCGAATTTGAGGCTGTTCCAGATATGAAGCAATCTCAGGCGGCGTTTTCCGATCTGGTCGCCAGCATGCTATCAGGTTCAAGCGGGGTGATGGCGGTGAATATACCAGGCAGTAACCTGTTCGTTGCTTATGCGCCTTTAGGAACTACGGGCTGGAGCATGGGCAGCGTCGTGCGCGAAGAAGAGATTCTTCAGAGTATCACCAGCCTGGAGATTGAGCTTGCCAGGACCTATGAAAATGTTGTGTTGAGCCGCGCCTTGCCTGCCGTGCTCTTGATCCTGGTCACCGGTATCCTGCTGGGCATGTATTTGATCAACCGAACCGTCAAACCCCTGCAGAAGTTGGCAGAGCAGGCAATACAGGTGGGAAATGGGGTGTGGGAAGTTGAGCTGCCAGTGGGGCGCAGGGATGAAATTGGTTACCTGGCGCAATCGCTCCAAACGATGGTCAATCAACTGCGCGGTTCAATGCAACAATTGGAACAAAAAGTTGATGAGCGCACGCGTTCGCTCCAGGCGAACATCGAGGTCAGCCGACGCATCTCAACGGTCCTGAACAAGAAAGAGCTTGTGAGGGAAGTGGTTGAGCTACTGAAAGCGACCTTTGGTTATTATCACGCCCACATCTACCTGTATGATGAGTCTCAGGAATACTTGATCATGGCTGGAGGCACGGGTGAGGCGGGTCTCAAGTTGCTGGAGAGCGGCCATAAAATTACCCGAGGCAAGGGATTGGTCGGTAAGGCAGCCGAAGCTAAATCTGCAGTTCTCGTGGGAGACGTAGCCAAAGATCCTGACTGGCTGCCCAATCCATTGCTGCCGGAAACACGCAGCGAGCTGGCTGTTCCCATTCTCCTGGGCGATCAAGTGCTGGGCGTGTTGGATGTGCAGCACGACTCTGCTGGGGGGTTGTCGGAAAACGATGCCAGCTTGCTGCAATCGATCGCCAACCAGGTAGCAATCGCCTTGCAGAATGCCCGTTCGTATGAGCGCATCGAGCGACAGGCGCAGCGCCAGGAACAGGCAGCGGTGATTTTCCGCAAGATCCAAAGCGGTGCGTCAATCGAAGCTGTATTAAGCACCGCGGTGCGCGAGCTGGGGCAGGCGCTTGGCGCCCGGCAAACCCGGGTTGAAGTAGGCTTGGCAAGCCAGCAATCCAGTGGGATCAACCAGGGCTAACAGGCTGCCTTTGGAGGTGATGCGATGAAAATTACTCGGAAAGCCCTTATCCCGATTGTTTTTGCGATTTTGCTGGTAGGCATAGTGCGTGCATTGTTTGATTATTCCACCAGCAACAGGCAGGCAGAGCAGCAAGAAACCGAACAACTAGCCCTCTTATCTCAGGTATTCACCGGTCGGCTGGACTCCTTGGAAGAATTTGCAGTTGGAATGGCAATGGAGTGGGCTAACACCCCAGAGGTTCAAGCAGCTTTTGCCGCCTACGACCGCGAGCGGCTGATCGAGCTGACTTTGCCGGCTTACCTAAAAGTTAATGAGGCTTTTGATGTGCCTCAGGCTCAGTTTCACCTGCCTCCGGCAACCTCTTTTTTGCGCCTTCATCAGTTGGACAAATTTGACGACGATCTTTCATCGTTCCGGTTCACGGTGATCGACGCCAACATCCACAAGCAGCCTGTAGGCGGAACAGAGATCGGTCGCGGAGGATTGGGCATGCGCGGAGTTGTGCCCGTGGAGTATCAGGGCAGGCATATTGGTACAGTCGAGGTCGGCTTGAATATTGACCAGACCTTGATCGATTCCTTAAAGCAGCAGTTCAAAGCAGATTGGCAGATATTGCTCAGCCGGGGCCCGGCGGAGATTGCCACATTCGAGGGTTCGACGTCCGAGATTCAAGGGCCGAATGCTGACCTGCTCTTGCAAGCCAGCACCCTGGCTGAGCCTTTCTTCGCCACACCGGAAGCGTATCAAAAAGCGCTGAGTGGTGAACCGCAAGTAACGCGAATGCAATCTGCTGGGATATCCTATGCGGTTTACTCTACTCCTCTGGTAGATTTCCGCGGGCAAACGATCGGCGTGCTGGATATTATCTATGATCGCACCGCGCTGGTGCAGCAGCAAAATAGACGCAATATGATGTCGATAGGCTCCATCTTGATGTCAGTTCTGTTCACTGCATCTACAGTCGGTTGGGTGCTTACCCGCTCCCTGAGACCGATTGGCAGCCTGACAGAGGCGGCTCAAGCGATCTCATCCGGCGACTTGGGCCGTACGGTAATCGTGAAAGGCAAGGATGAGCTGGCGATCCTGGCAAGCGCGTTCAACAGCATGACTACCCAGTTGCGCAATCTGATAGGCTCGCTGGAACAGAAAGTAAGCGAGAGGATGCGGGATGTGCAGCTGGCAGCCGAAGTTAGCCAGAGCATCTCTCAGGTGAAAGACCTGGACGTGCTGTTGTCAGAAGCGGTTGAGATGATCCGCTCGCACTTCAATCTCTACTATGTCCAGGTGTACCTGGTGGATATAGTTGGGCGAAGCCTGGTTCTGCGAGCAGGCACAGGGTCAGTCGGCCAAGAGCTGCTGAGTCGGGGCCACCGCCTCGCCCTGGATGCGACTTCGATCAACGGCAAGGCAGGCATGGAAAAGCGACCAGTGCTGGTTACGGATACCGCCAGCAGCGGTGTACACCGGCCTAACCCACTGCTGCCTGATACGCGCTCCGAGGTGGCGGTGCCGCTGGTTGTCGGTGAGAAAGTGTTGGGTGTGCTCGACCTTCAAGCAGACCAGCCAGGTACCTTCCAGGCAGAAAACCTGTTTGCCTTCCAGGCGCTGGCGAACCAGCTAGCTGTCGCTCTCCAAAATGCCACCCTGTTCGAGCAAGCTGAACAGGCGCGCTTCGAAGTAGAGGCCCAAATGAAATGGCAGACGCGCAAAGGATGGCAGGAATTCCTCGATGCAGTGCAGCGTAGCGAGCGCATTGGATTTGCCTTCAATATGGCTGGCGTCACACCATTGGAAGAGCCACTCTCAGAACCCGCTTCTGCGCAGGAACTTGAAGTGCCCATTACCATTGCTGGGGAGCCGGTGGGTCGCTTCCGCATCGAGCCAGAGAGAGCCCTGGATGCGGCAGATGCAGAATTCGTCAGCCAGGTCGCCCGCCAGGTTGGCGAGCAGATTCAGAACTTGCGCCTGCTGGCCCAAGCGGAGCAGTACCGCCAGGAAGCTGAACAGGTGGTTCAGCGCCTGACCCGCGAAGGCTGGGAGTCCTACCAGCACTCGCAGGATGAAGAGCGCCTTGGTTATGTCTATGACCGACAGATGGTTTCTCCGCTAGTATCTGAGCTCAATGACTACCCTGAGCGCGCCAGCCTGTTGCCGTTGCAGGTGCGCGGTGAGCAGATTGGCGAACTGGGCGTGGTGAGTGAGAATGGCCTGGATGAGGAAAGTCAGGAGCTGATGCAAGCAGTGGCGCGGCAGCTCAGCACTCACCTTGAGAACCTGCGCCTGTTGGAAGAAACCCGCCGCACCGAAGCTGAACTAGCAACCCGCGCCGCTGAAATGATGAAGGTTGCGGAGTTAGCCACCCAGGTGACGACCCAGACCGAGGTGGATGAGCTGCTGCAAAGCCTGGTCGACCAGGTCAAGGAAAGTTTCGGTCTCTATCACGCCCATATCTACCTGATGGATGGAACAGGTGAACGCTTGAACCTGGCAGCAGGCGCTGGCGAGGTGGGGCGCAAGATGGTGATGGCTGGCTGGCAGATCTCCGCAACCTCCGAAAAATCGCTTGTGGCTCGCGCTGCTCGCACTCGCCAGGCAGTGATAGTGAACGATGTACGCGCTGATCCCGAGTTCCTGCCCAACGAGCTGCTGCCGGAGACGCGTTCCGAAATGGCGGTGCCGCTGGTGGTCGGCAACCGCGTGGTGGGGGTGCTGGATGTTCAGTCTGACCAGGTGGAGCACTTCACCGCCGAGGATGCCAGTATCCAGACCACGCTGGCCTCTCAGGTGGCGGTCGCCTTGCAGAACGCCCAGCAGTACCGCGAGACCCAGGCAGCCCTGGAAAAGTCAGAAACTTTGTACGCAATTACCCGCACCGCCACTCGTTCGCTCGAACTGAATGAAATTCTGAGCGAGATGCTCACGCAGGTGCTGCGAGCCACACATCTGGATATGGGCTTGATCAGCATGGTGGATCCTGACACTGGCGACCTGGCGCTGGCAGTACACCACGCCATGCCAGAACCGCTGGTCAGGAAGCTCTCCATTCAGGGTTTGAAGGGCACGCTGTGCGCCATGGTTTACAACGAGCAGAGAGCTATCAGCATCAACGACCTGGAGAAAGACTCGCCCATCGATGCCAGCGGCCTGGTTGGGCTGGGCATCCACGCTTACCAGGGTGTGCCGCTGGAGGCGCGCGGCAAGGTGCTCGGCACGCTTTGCGCGTTCAGCAAAGAGTCTCAAACCGACTTGAGCCAGTCGCTCGAATTGATGCAGATCGTTGGACAGCAGGTGGGTATCGCAATCGAGAATGCTCAGCTCTTCCAACGCACCCAGCAGCAGGCGGAGCGCGAAGCGTCCATCAACATGATCAGCCAGCGCATCCAGGCGACGACCAGCGTGGAGGAAGCCTTGCAGGTGGCGGTGCGGGAACTGGGTCGGACGCTGGGCGCTCAGCGGACGACCATTCAACTGGGTGTGCCAAAGCGCGAGCCCCAGGCAGCAGCGGTGGGAACCGGGAATGGTTCCAACGGCAACAATGGGAAGAGCAAGACCAGCCAGTAGCAGCTTATCTCAGAGATCACGGGAGCGTGCGCATGGCAAAACGCAAAGACATACAAGTGCGGATTGATGAGCTGTTTGGCCGGTTGGGGATTGAGGCGAATGAGGGCGGTGTGCCTTCCAAGGAACTAGCCCCTGTACGGCGCATTTCCTCGCCGTATTCGCCATCTGCCCCTGGAAACGGGAAAAAAGCGGAGAAGCCATCCAACGGCAACGGCAGGAAAGCAGGGGAGATTGACAATCCGGGCTCTGGCATAGGCTTAGCAATGCCAACCTCGGACTCCAAGGACCACTCGCTTCAGGCAGAGCCAGCCCGCCCAAGTGCTGTAGATTCCCTTGGATGGGAAGATTACCTGGATGCAATCGAGCGCAGCGACCAGATTTGCATCAGTTATGAAGATCATCGAACTTCAACCAGCGAGAAAGAGCAGGCGGCCAAGCTATTCGAATTGCCTCTGGAAATTGGCAGCGAGCGCCTGGGCGCCTTGCAGTTGGAGATTGGGGAGCATCAATCGCTCTCCCCTGAAGAAACCGCTATGCTGTCTGCGGTTTCTCAGCAGGTGTTGCAGCACATCGAGAACCTGCGACTATTGGAACAAGCTGAAAAATATCGCCGTGAAGCAGAAGAAGCCTCCCGTCGGTTGACACACGCGGCGTGGGACGAATACCTGCGCTCGCCTGCCGCGCCAATCCACGCCTATCAATATGGCGATCACCGGGTCGAGGCAGTCGAGCCAGAAAGCATCGCGCTGGCCGAGGCAGGCACCCTGGTGTGCGAGCTGAAAGTGCGAGAGGAAACCATTGGCAAACTGGCAGTTATCCAACCGCAGAGTAATCCTGAGGCCTCAGCGGCGTTCCTGGCAGAGATCGCCAGCCGCCTGTCCACTCACATCGAGAACCTGCGATTGCTGGATGAAACCGAACGCAGCCGCCAGCAGTTGGATAAACGCGCCACTGAACTGGAAACTGTTGCCAAAGTCAGCACCACAGCCGCCTCCACCTTGGATCCGGATGTGCTGCTGCAATCGGTGGTCAACTTGACCAGTCACAGCTTTCACCTGTACCATGCGCAGGTATTTATTTTCGATGAGGCGACAAATTTGTTGGAGCTCAAAGCAGCCTCGGGCAAAATTGGCGATAGCAGTGCGTTGGAAAAGCAAGTGATATCGCTGGATAATCTGCGCTCTCCTGTCGGGAGAGCCGCCAATAGTCGCCAGGGTGTGATCGTTAGCGATGTTGTTGCAGACAATGATGATTGGGAAGTGCCCTCGCTTCCGGGTGTTCGATCAGAGATGGCGATACCCATGCTGCTCGGTGAGCGCCTGGTGGGTGTATTCCATGTGCTCAGCGATTCGCCTGGGCGCTTTAGCAGCGAAGACTTGCTGACATATTCTACCCTGGCCGCTCAGGTAGCGGTTGCCTTGCGCAACGCAGAGTTGTATGCCGAGCAGTTGGTCACCGTGGAGCGCTTGCGCGAGCTGGATCATCTAAAATCGTCGTTTCTTGCGAACATGAGCCACGAGTTGCGCACGCCTTTGAATTCCATCCTGGGCTTCACCCAGGTAATCCAGGAGGGACTGGACGGACCTGTTACCGAGGACATGTCCAGCGATTTACAGCTTATCGAGAAGAATGGGCGACACTTGCTCAACCTGATCAACGATGTGTTGGATATGGCAAAGATCGAGGCTGGACGAGTCAACCTGTCACTGGAGACAGTGGACCTGGCAGAGCTGCTGCAGGATGTATTGCAGACGACCGCGGCGTTGGCGCGTGATCGCAAGCTCTTCTTGCGCCTGGAGCAGCACACGGAAGTGGCGGTGCAATTGGAGCTGGATCGTACTCGCATCCGCCAGGTGCTGATTAACCTGGTGGGCAATGCCATCAAGTTTACCGAGTCGGGAGGGATCACTGTGCATCTCTTCCAGGACGAAGAGCGCGTGCGCATCGAAATTCACGATACCGGCATAGGCATCCCGCCAGAAAAGCTGGAAACGATCTTCGAGGCTTTCAGCCAGGTTGACACTTCTACGACCCGCAAGGTGGGTGGCACTGGCCTGGGCTTACCCATCAGCCGCAAGTTGGTGGAACTGCACAATGGGCGATTATGGGCGGAAAGCAGCGGCGTGTATGGAGAGGGCTCGATCTTCTATCTGGAATTTCCCCGAGGATGATGACCGATGGCGAAACCTATATCATTGTACTGTGTTCATTGTGGAAATATCCAGCCATACCAACCTTTAGCGCCCACGCTTTGCGAGCGCTGCCAGTCCACCTGGTTGGAGGCGCGCTACGATTACCCAAATTTCAAGCGCCTATTGCTGCAAGGATTGCCAGGCAGGTCTTTCGACCTGTGGCGCTACCACGAAGTATTACCGGTTGAGAAAGCTGGGTGCAGCGAGAATTCGAGATTAATTTGTGCAGGTGGAACGCCGCTGCGCCAGGCTTATCGTTACGGTGATTATTTGCGCCATTCCAAAATATTCATCAAAGATGAGCGCTATGGGCCGACCAACTCATTCAAAGATCGCCAGGCGGCAGTCGCAGTAGCTGCCATGGCGGATGCTGGTATCCAGGAAGCGGTGATCGCCTCCACCGGCAATGCCGCGGTCGCCTACGCTTCAGCATGCGCCCGCTCGGGCATTAAGCTGTGGGCGTTCATGACCAGTATGGTGCCGGCAGAGAAGCTGCGCGAGGTGGCTCTGTTCGGGGCGGAAGTGATCAAGGTCAGCGGTACGTATGACGATACGAAGAAGATCGCCGCCCAGTTCGCACAGCGGCGCGGCTTGTTGTACGATCGCGGCGCTTCCAGCTTGCCGGCGCGCGAGTCGATGAAGACCATCGCCTATGAAATCGTCGAACAATTGGGCTGGCGCGCCCCGGATTGGTACGTGCAGGCAGTCAGCGGCGGTCTTGGCCCGCTGGGTGTGTACCATGGCTTCCAGGAGCTGTATGAGATGGGTTTGATCGAGCGCATACCTGCCCTGGCGGTTATCCAGGCCGAGGGGTGCGCCCCAATGGTGCAAGCCTTCAAAGCTGGAAAATCGAAAGCCGACCCGGTTGTGCCCGAAACTCGCATAGCGATCCTGTCCACTGGCGATCCAGGGAGCACGTACACCTACCTGTGGGAGCTGGTGCAGCGTCACGGTGGTACAATGGAAAGCGTCAGTGATGAACAGGCCTTTCATGCCATGCGTACACTAGCCAAATCGGATGGCATGGCGGTCGAACCAGCCACGGCTGTGGCATTTGCTGGCCTGGAGAAATTGATCCGCCATGGACAGGTGAAGGATGACGAGCTGGTGGTCGTGAACTGCACAGGGCACACATTCCCGGTGGAGAAGCATATCCTGGGTGATCGCTGGGAAGTCGATTTGCCGCTGGCACGCAGCCATGCCAACGATGCGGTGCATGAAGGCTTGCAGGCTGCCCTGGAGCGGCTGGACGAGCGCACGACAACTATCTTGCTCATCGACGACAATCCCGATGATGCCCGCCTGGTGGGCAAATTTCTACAAGCCCGTAAACCGTACCGCATCTTCCACGCGGCAGATGGATGGGACGGCTTATCCCAGGCGCGCCAGCGATTGCCCGACCTGATTGTTACCGACTTAATGATGCCGGAAATGGATGGGATCAGCCTGTTAGAAGAGCTGAAGTTGGACGCCCGCACTCGCAACATCCCGGTCATCGTGGTCAGCGCCAAGGACCTGGATGAGCTGGACAAGTCTCGCCTGAATGGAAAGACCGAAGCAATTTATCAAAAAGGGTCGCTGCCCCCGCGCGAATTTGCCAATCAGGTGGTAGAGGTGATCGAACAGCGCGCCAGCGCACGCAAGGAGAGCTAGATGGCTTTTAAGATATTGTATATTGAGGATAATCCCGATAATATGCGGCTGGTGCAGCGCGCGTTAGAGTCGCGTGGCTACCAGTTCTTCCCGGCGGAGAATGGAATGTTGGGATTGGAGAGGGCAGCCTCCATTTACCCAGATTTGATCTTGCTGGACATCAATCTTCCGGATATCGATGGCTATGAAGTGGCGCGCCGGTTGCGGGGAAGCGGCAACAGCAGGCTGGTATACACACCGATCATTGCGATCACGGCAAACGCATTGAAAGGCGATGCTGAGAAAGCCCTGGCGGCTGGCTGCGATGTTTACATGTCTAAACCGATCAATATCCGTGAGCTTTGGGCGCGCGTCGAAGCTTTCTTGCCAATGAACAATGATTGAAATTCATTCCTATATCAAGCACTTAACTTGCTCGGATTGTGGTCGCATTTTTAATGTCGATCAAATCCAGACCTATTGTCCAGACTGCCAGGCGGCGCTGGTGGCAATCTATGATTTAGATGCCGCGCGCCGGCACGTGGATCGGGATCGGATCAGCCGCCGACCGAAAGGGATGTGGCGGTGGGGAGAGCTGCTGCCGGTGCGCAGCGCAGAGAATGTGATCACGCTGGGGGAGGGAGATGCGCCGCTCTTGCGTGTAGACCATCTCGGCTCACAACTGGGGCTAAAACAGCTTTTCGTCAAAGACGAAAGCGTCAACCCGACCGGCTCGTTCAAGGCGCGCGGTCTGTCGGCGGCTGTTTCCAAGGCCAAAGAGTTGGGTGTCGATAAAGTGATCATCCCGACTGCCGGCAACGCCGGCAGCGCCATGGCGGCCTATGCGGCGCGTGCCGGGCTGCGCTCACACATTTTCATGCCCAAAGACACGCCCTTTGCCAACATGCGCGAGTGCCAGATTGCCGGTTCCGCCGTTGACCTGATCGATGGCTTGATCTCCGAGGCGGCAGGCATGGCGGGGGTAAAAGCGCGCGCGGAGGGTTGGTTTGATGTCTCGACCTTCAAAGAGCCCTACCGCATGGAAGGCAAGAAGGTGATGGGGTATGAGCTGGCAGAAGCTTTCGACTGGGAGCTTCCGGAAGTGATCATCTATCCGACTGGCGGCGGCACCGGGTTGGTGGGCATGTGGAAGGCATTCAACGAACTGGAACAACTGGGGTGGTTGAAGAACGGCGCCCGGCCGCGCATGGTCTCGGTGCAGGCCTCTGGCTGCGCACCGGTGGTCAAAGCTTTCGAATCGGGAGCCAGTTACTGCGACTTCTGGGTTGGGGCGGAAACGGTGGCCTCCGGCTTGCGTGTGCCGAAGAGCTTTGCCGATCGCATGATCCTGGAGTCGATTCGCGCATCCTGCGGCACAGCCGTGGCGGTGAGCGATGAAGCCATTGGCGAAGCGCAAAAGCAGCTCGGTGCGGCTGAGGGCATTTTTGCCTGCCCGGAAGGCGCTGCGACGCTGGCCGCGCTCAAAGAGCTGGTGCGCCGTGGTTGGGTGCACCCGGATGAACGGATCATTCTGTTCAATACAGGTACGGTTTTGAAATACCTGTAGATCACCCAATTCGAATCGTTTGATTAACCCAAGGCAATTTTTAGGGGGGCTTCGAGGGTGAGCTTCCGCCCGCGGCTGGAGGCGTGGTCTGCCTGCCGAGGGTCGAGTGAGGCTTGAGCTTCGGCTTTCAGGTGCGAGGCCAGCCGGGGCTTTGGGTGTATTTACCGGTGATCACCCGGTGAGCGAGCAGAGGCGCATCACGCGGGTAGGGTGAAAAATTCTGATCTGATGCCGGTATTCATACGCAGAGGCGCAGAGATTGCGACAGGCGCTCTGCGCCTCTGCAAGTGGTCTGGCAAGCGAAGGCGGAAGCCAGAATCATGATCGCATTGCGGTTACCAGATGCCGGGCAGCAAACGGTAACGCACGTGTTGCGCGTATTCCGGGTAGCCTTCCAACCGCTGTTGCAAGGTTCGATCTTCCAGAGCGGTGCGGATTACCAGGGCAATCACAGAGAAGATCGCCGGGAGCACAGCCCATAGAGAGTCGAGGAAGAAGGGCATCCCGATGTAGGCCAATAGCACACCGGCATAGCCAGGGTGGCGCACCCAGGCGTACGGTCCGCTGGATACCACCACCTGCCCCCGGTCGTTCTGGATGCGAACCACGCCAGAAAAGAACCGATTTTCCATGAGCGCGTAGGTGCCAATTGCATAACCGGCAAGTATCAGCAACAAAGAAACGAGCTCTAGCGCAAGATTGTTATCCAGCGACCAGGCGTAGAGTTTATCGAATCCAGCGACCACTACAATAAATCCGCTGCCCAATGCAACCAGGGGAGCTAAAAGCCGGTCCCAGGGCTCGATATTTTTCTGCTGCATGGATTGAGCGCGCTCGCGCAGCAAGCCTGGATGGCGGCGAGCTGCCAGCGCTCGGCTGATGATGAAGCCACCAATGTTGATGAAGGCATAGATCCAGGCTTGCCACCAGTCCCAGCGCTGGGAAATCAGCAGCGGCAGGAATGGCATCACCAACAGAACGACGAGTATCTGGATAATGACACTTGGGGTGATTGTTTTTGGGGAGGCTGCCATCAGGTTCCTCCCTAATTCAAGCTGGGGGGCTGCCATCCACCAAGCGCATCTTGCAAATGGTGAGCGACCGCCAGGGCGACATCATCGCGCCAGGGGCGGGCAACCACCTGCACGCCAATGGGCATGCCCTCCGGAGAAGCGCCGCAACGCACGACCACGCAAGGCCAGCCCACCAGGCTGTAGGGCAGGGTGTATGGAATACGCCCAGGGTAGGCGCCGTGAGGTGTGGCGGGCAGTTCTGCGGCTGGCGTCAGGATCACATCGTAATCTGCCATGAAGGAGGTCAATGCCCGGCGGAAGCGATCCCATGTAAAGAGGTGCTTCTCGACCTCTTCGCTGCTTAGCTTAAACTCGCCGTCTGGCATCCACTCCTGAGCGGATGCAGACTCGGGTCGCTGCCAGTACTGGCGTGTGATGGTGTAAGCCTCTTCGACACGCGGTGGAACGGCCTCGACGACTCGAGTGCAAATCTCTTGCAGGACGCTGACAGCCTCCAGGCAGGTCTTCACCGTTTCGATGGAGGGTTCGGCTTCTGCGTGCTGCGTATAGTGGGCGACGCGCAGGGAACGCAAATCAACCGCCTGCCAATCGCTGAGCGGCATGGGGATCACACTGGCATCTTTCCAGTCCACACCCGAGATAACCGGCAGCACCAGCGCCAGGTCCTCCACAAAGCGCGCCAGCGGCCCGATAACCGTGCGCGGGTCATTCATGGCGCTGATGAACGGGAAGTGACCAGTCAGCGGCACGCGACCATTGGTGGGTTTTAGTCCGGCGATGCCGCAGGCGTGAGCTGGTTGGCGAATGCTGCCCCCCGAATCGGAACCCAACCCAACTGGCGAACCTCCCGCAGCAATCAGCGCCGCCTCGCCACTGCTGCTGCCGGTGGTGCTGAACGCCAGGTTGTATGGATTATTGGTGCGCCCATAGACCGGGTTGTCTTCCATCACGTTGGTCTTGCCCAGCAGAATTGCGCCTGCCTGGCGCATGCGAGCGACCACGGTGGCGTCCTCAGAGGGAATGCGCTCCCGGAAGGCCGGGTCTCCCCCTGTGCAAGGCAGCCCAGCAGCGTCGATCCAATCCTTAACGGTGAAAGGCACGCCATGCAAAGGACCAATGTTCTCGCCCCGCTGCAGCGCTTCATCAGCGTGATGCGCTTGCTCCAAGGCCTGAGGATTGATCGTTACTAATGCATTCAGGCGTGGATTGATACTTTCAATGCGCTGCAGATGTAACTGGAGCAGCTCTTGTGCAGAAATATCCCGCTTGCGAATCATGCTTGCCAGTGTGCTTGCCGAAGTATAAAATAGCGTCTCCATACGTTGATCATCTCCGAATGACTGGATCGTCACTTTCATTGGTTGTGGGTGCCGGACAATGTCCAACAGTGGTATGATAAACCTCAACCCACGGGTGGGAAAGGGGGAACTGAGAGCGGGTGCGGTTTGTTTCTGATAGCCAAAGGAGGAGCGGTGATGAACACAATCCCGCAGGAGCAGGGGGCGCTGTTCTTCGAAGATGTGGTTGCCAGCTACGTGAAACAACCGCGCTTCCGGCCGCGTCAATGGCTGGAAAAGCGCGTTCAGGATTTATTGGATGAGGCGGACTGTCGTTTTGTGCTAATCACGGGTGAACCCGGTGCAGGCAAGACGGCCTTTATGGCGCAGCTTGCCCACAACCATGCCAGTTGGCTGCGCTATTTTATCCGCCGCACTTCAACCCAACCGCTCAGCTCAGGAGATGCACGCTCATTCCTGTTTGCCATTGGACACCAGTTGGCAGCATCGCAACCTGAGCTATTCGATCCCGATAAACTGAAGGTGGAGGTCGAGCAAGATATCCAAGAGAATGCCGCCAGCGGCAGAGCGACTGGCATCGAGATAGACGATTTGCAAGTTTCCCCATTCTTCCAGACCTCCTTGAAAGTGAAACAGAAGGTCGGCATCCAGGCGGGTGAGTTGGTGGGTATTTCTATCCGCCGGGCAGTGGTTGAAGAACGCTTTTTAGAGCTGGATAATCTGCAGATGCTGGCTTTGTTTCACCCAGCCAGGGCGTTGCGACGCGCTGGCAGCCAGGAGAAGATTGTCATCCTGGTGGATGCCCTGGACGAGCTGCGCTATCAACCAGGCGGTGATCATATCTTAAAATGGCTGGCGAGCTGCCCGGAGCTGCCCGCCAATGTGCGCTTGGTGCTCAGCAGCCGCCCAGATGATGAGCTACTGGCGGTCTTCCGAGGAGCGCAAGCCTCCTGGCTTCGCGAGCTGCCGTTGCCCACCGATAAGGTGCAGCAAGCCCAGGATCCACAGGGGTATGCTGCGGTGCAAGCAGACGTGCAAGCTTACGCCGCAGCCCTGGCAGAGCAACCGCCCGTGGCAACCGCTCTGGCTGCCCTGGGAGCAGAGCAAAAATGGAATTTTGTGCGCCGCTCTGTTCAGAAAGCGGACGGAAACCTGGGGTACCTGGATGCATTGGGGCGCACAATCGATGCAGCCCTCGAAGCTGGTGATCAGGAGATGCTCGCGCGCGCCCTCAACCTCGAAGAGGTGCCCGATACGCTGAATGGCATCCATGCTTTTTTCTTGCAGCAAATCCAGGCGCGCGTGCAAAACGAAAGCATCGAGGTGGTGGATGCGAATACGGGCGAAAGCCATTATCTGAAGGCCTGGCCAGCGGTGTACCGGCGCATCCTGGGGGTATTGAGCGTTGCACGCCAACCGCTATCAATGGCGCAGGTGCGCCGGTTGGGTGGGATTCCTGCTGATGAAGCATACGTCAGCGACGCCCTGGGAGCATTGCGCCAGATCTTGAATCCAACACCAGGAGTGTTCAGCTTTTACCACGCCAGCCTCCCGGAATTCCTGGCGGCGCCAGAAACGCAGGCTAACCCGGCATACCAGCAGTTGGCGGTGAATGCTCAGGAAGCGCACCGCAGGATTGTGCAGGCCTACCGCAAGGGCGCCGAGAGCTGGGATGCGGTGGACTTCGAACAGGTGGATGATTACGGTCTGTTGCAACTTCCGGCTCACTTGCAAGCCAGTGGCGCGGAACTGGCTGCCCAGGTTGTGGAGCTGGTGAATTGGCCGGTGCGCAAGGCGATGCTGACGCGCTTTCAGACAGACGTTGCCTTCCAGTCTCTGGTCGATCGCGCGGCAGGGCAAGTGTTGCGAGAGCTGGACATAGCCAAAGCTTTGCCGCAGGTGTTCTTCCTGGCGCTGGCGCGCGCCCAGACAGCGCGCTCGGGCAACTGGTTCTCTCCCAAGACGCTGGGATTGATGACCCGCCTGGGACGGGTGGATCAGGCGCTGATGTACCTGGTATTGAAGAATCCTGGATTGCAGCGCTTTCGCAGTGCGGTGGAAATCTACATCCAGGCCAATGCTCGCCAACGCCAGCACATGGGTGACCAATTGGATATTGAAAGGTTGCTCGAACTGGCGGAGGAGGTGGGCAACGAGTGGAACAAGCGCGAACACGCCATTGCCGAAGTTGCCAGGCTCGCCGCTGAACAGGATTACCCACGGGCGTTGCAAATCCTCCAGCGCGTCAAAACGGACTACCTCATCATCTCGGCGCATAAAGACGCCCTGGCAGCCGCGCTCCAGGCACGAACGCCTGAGGAAGCGCTCGCGCTGCTGCGCCAGGAACTGGCTCAGAATAAGAATCTTCAACCGCAGACCGAGCTTGAAAATGGAAATGGAAGCGACGGTCAGGAGAAAAAGCCTTCTCCCGCCGTGGATTTATATAAAACGCTCATTCGCCGGCTTATGAATCTGGAGGAAGAGGAAGAAACGCTGCGCCAGGCGCTTAACGACCTATCGGCGCTGCCGGACTACCCCTCGCAAGCAGCCAAAGATGGTGAACTGGCTGCCTTGTTCACCGCGGCCTGGTATGGCTTGGATCTGTCACGTGGCCAACCGTTGCTCGACGAGCTGCGGCAAATGCTCTTTGCACCACTGCCCCCGCAGCCTGATGCTGATGAAGCGCGCTACGCCTGGCAAGATCTGGTGAGCGCCCGCCTCTTGGCCCTTTGGGAGAGCGCTTGCCTGTTTGAGAGGCGCGACCCACAGTTTTCGCGGACTTGCCTGGAAGCATTGGAACCCAACAGCGCAGTTTTCCATGTGGACGAAGAGGTGCTTTATTTGTTGGACGAGTGGCACAAATATTCGATCCTGGCAGCGGAAGAGTGGCTGCGGTTGGGCGAGCGCGATAAAGCGCGAGAGTGGATCGAAGCCATAATCGCCAGCGCTCTGCAGCGCACCAACCGCTACCGTTGGCGCCTGCTGGAGCGCGCTGCGCAAGCCATGCAGCCCATCGATCCTGCACGCAGTACGGAGATCATCCAACTGGCGGTGGAAGCGGCGCGCCCTGAACCAGGCTCGCTGCTGGAAGATTTCGATCTTGCTGAGCTGGTTGGCGGCCTGGCGCGGTTCAATCCCCTGCAGGCAGAGACTTACGCCCGGCAAATCCAAAGGCTGACCTGGGATGAAACCGAGGGCGACCGCCTGTCACTGCTGGCAAAGGCAGCCCTGGGATGGCTGGATGTGGAAGACGAGTTGGCGCAAACGAAAGCTCAGGCGCTGTTGGATGAGATTTTGACCCAGGTGCGTGAAGGGTTGCAGCAGGCCGCCCGCGAGTTCGGCAGGCGGACCACGCCGAGCTGGGCGGCGGGAGATGCTTTTGAACGCATTTCGCCGGATCAAAGGCTATTCAACACAATGGGTATGTTGAATGGCTACAATGACTGGATTGCGATGCGGAATTGGCGCATCTTTGACGACCCGGTGGAAGTGATCCGGTCCTATAACGATTGGCAGCTCTACTCGATTGCCAGCCCGTTCTGCCTGGGTCGCACGCTGCGCTGCCTGAGCGAGAGCATCGCCGGTCAGGATGCGAGCCTGGCTCTGGAGCTGGCAGAACAAATCGATGATCCCCTGGAAGCAGCCATCGCCTTTGCAGGTTTCTTCGAAGCCCAGGCGTTGCTGCAGCCGGATTTGGCTGACCAGGCGCTGCATAAGGCTGCGGAATGGTTGAATCAGCTCCAGCCGCCGGGCAAATCATTCCTGAACATGGTTTCCGCAGGCGAATATCCTCAACAGGTGCGGGCTTATATGCACCTTTGGGTGCAGGGGTTAGTCGAAGTGGCCGCGCGCTGTGTCCGATTCCATCCCCAGTACAACGCACAGTTGTTGCAGGCAATTCCGGTGGATTACCTCAAGCACAGCATCCTGGCAAAGAGTGCAGACTCGCTGCTGGACGGTTCATTGGAAAACTTTGTAGCACAGGCGCAGCAGCTTGTGGCGCAGTCTGGGAGGGCGAATGATGACGCCGTGCGCACCTTTCATGTGATGATGGCCAATGTGTGGCTCAATCAAATTGAAGATCCGTTCCTGGTTTCGCTGGCGTTGATGCGCGCCGCGTGCAGCCTGGCGCGTTTTTCACTGCAGCAAGCGGAAGAGTTTGCCCGGGCGATTCCCGACCCACTGTACCAGGGTTTGGCGTGGGGAAGGATGGCGGATTTTCTCTCGTCGGCTGAACGCACGCCAGAGAACATCCGGCATCTCGCCGTCCAGGCGCAAGCCTGCCTGAAGGAGGATATGCCGGTCAACCTGCGGGCTGCGATACTCCTGCAGGCCGCACAGGCGCTGGCGGGCATCGAGGATGTTACCTGCAAGGATTTGCTTAACCGGGCGTTGCAGGAGATCCAGGGCAGCTCGTTCGATTACTACACTTTGCTGGCAGTGTGTGAGCTGGTTGACAGAGAGAGGCTTCTGGGGCTGTTGGAGCATGAAGCGGTGCACCAGATGGTGTTAGCAGCGTTGCCTGCTGAAACTGCCCAAAATCAATATCTCAAAGAGCTCCTGCTGGTGTTGCCCAGGCTGGCGTTTTACCTGCCGGAGACGATCCTGCCGCGCCTATACCAGGCTTCCAGGGCAGGGCTGTACGCTGTGCTGGCGCTGATGGACCACAGCGCTGGCCTGGCTGCCAGGCATGGCGGCGCCGACTTGATAAGAGGTCTGGCAAACGCTATCGAGAGGGCGCGCGCCTGCCAGGGAGAGGGTCTGTGACCACTTTATTTCCAGAAACCAAGGTGCACCAGGCGGGCTTCCTCTTCGAATAGGGGTCCAATCACCTGGATCGGCTTTTTGCCGCGCGCAAATAGCTCCCGGCATGGCAGGGCGAGCACCTCTGTAGCGCTCTCGCCAACCATTGTGTAGAGCTCGTTCTCGCTCAAGCCATAAACCACCTGGCGAATATTCGCCCAGAAGATTGCGCCCGCGCACATCGGGCAAGGCTCTGTGCTGGTGTAGAGGGTGCACTGCGCCAGGAAATCGGCGTCGAACAATGCATAAGCTTGCCTGACAAGATTAAGCTCGGCGTGGCCGGTGCAATCCCTGGCTGTCATGACCGTGTTTTCAGCTTCCAGCAGCACTTGCCCGTGCGGGTCTACCAACAAAGCCCCGAAGGGATGGTTGCCGTGCTCCCTGGCTCGTTGCGCGATCTGGATCGCGCGGCGAATGAAGGCCTGGTGAAAGTCTTCCATAGGCTAATTTCCTGAGAGGAGACGGTCTTCGATCTCCCAGGCATGGTCAAGCATGTGCCAGGCGGCATAGCGCACGTAGAAGCGCGCTGACCAGCGTTTGCCGCCGCGCGGGCCCACCAGGGGCAGCGCGCCGCGCGCTGCCGGGTCGAGCGTCTCCAGGATGACCTGGCGCAGGGGAGCGAAACTCAGGCGCGGGTCAGCTTGCAGCTCGCCTGGCTTGAACTTGCCCCCCAGGCGATTGAGGTAAGCCAGATCAGCCTCGAACGCGTGCTGGACGATCTTTTCCAGGCTACGCCCGCCGCCGCGCGGACCGGTGCGCAACGGTTTGCCCTGGGCAGCGAGCACAGCTTCGTCGAAGGTGTCCCAGACCGCTCCGAGCAGCGAATGGAGGCGTTGTAAATCTGCCTCGCTAACGGGCAAATCGTCCGCTGCTGGTGAAACTGATGGCGCTCCGAAGTCGGTGCCAGCGTTGCCCTTTAGCCGTTCGACGATTGTAAGGCGGGCAGTGTCCCGAGGTAACTCAGCCTCGATCCCGGCCCGCGCAACGACGCGGGCGTAGCGCGGCGCGTAATCCAGGAGCGTTTGCAGGGCAGAACTTTCATCGCTCCCGCTGCGACTCCAGCCGGGCCAGTCCACGGCGCAGGCAAAGGTGCGCTTATTCCCAATCTCCAAATAAACGTTCATCATTTACCTCGCCATAGAGATGTTCCCATCTTGATTAACCGGTTGGCTTGGGATTATTGCGCAACCAGGAGAAAATCAGGATGCGCCACAACCAGGCAAGCCCGCTGTGGCGCATCGATCCTCTCGAAATGTCTCTTACGGCTTGCGCGCCGTTACCTTGGCGCTGAAAACGGCTTTAGCAGCCCAATCATCATCGCTTCCCTGCGCTTCACCCAGGTCGACGATCTTAACCTCAGCGCCATCTTGATAGATGATCAAGCGGCGACCCTGCTTCACCTCGCTGCGGATGTCAAGCTGGTGAAGCGCTTCAGCGACAATGGATTTGTCCCAATAATCAGGGGTGAGCGAGATATCGACGAAACCTGCGGCCTGGATGGCGGCGATATACTCCCTCTGGTCTAACGCGCCGGATATGCAGCCAGCCCAGGCGCTCATATTCTGCTTGACAACCTCTGGCAAGGGGCCATCCGTGACGATATCGGAGACAGCCAGACGCCCTCCGGATTTAAGCACTCGAAAGGCTTCCCGGAATACCTGGGGTTTATCCGGGCTGAGGTTGATCACGCAGTTCGAGAGGATGACATCCACGCTGTTATCTGCCACTGGCAGGTGCTCGATCTCGCCCAGGCGGAATTCGACATTGTCTGCGCCGAGCTTTTCTTTGTTGGCGCGCGCCCGATCGATCATCTGCGGGGTCATATCCACACCGATCACTTTGCCTGAGGGTCCGACGCGCTTTGCTGCCAGGAAACAATCAATACCCCCACCGGAGCCCAGGTCAAGCACGGTCTGGCCTGGCTGCAAGGAGGCCAGCGTCACAGGATCGCCGCAGCCCAAGGAGAGATTGGTGACCTCGCCGGGCAGCTCGCCGACATCCTCAGCTTGGTAAAGCCCAGACAATTTGACGACAGTCTCTTGGGCAAGATCGCCCCCGCAGCAGCTCGAAGCGCTGCTGCTGGTTGGGCCGCAGCATCCGCTGGCTTGCTTCTCAGCAATCCCGGCATAACGCTCCCGCACCTGGAGGTGGATGTCATCTGGAGAGATCAATTTATTCACGTTGTTCATTGTAGCCTTCCTTGTCTAACAGAATGATACGGCGCGATGACCGAGCGAGCGCCTATCCGGTATCCATGACATAGATATATTTACATATTTCGATATGTTCACTCAAAAATAAAGCGCGACTTACGCTTCAAGCTTTACTGGCACCTCTGGCGCAAAACTCTCAGCCACCTGGCAGCAGGCGCTCGCCAATTGGGCCTGGTTGAGGGTGTAATAAATCTCTTTGCCTCGCCTCCTGGTGATCACCAGTCCGGCGTCTCTGAGAATTTTCAGGTGGTGGGAGACGGTGGGCTGGGCGACACCGGTGGCTTCTGCCAGGGCATTCACGCTCATTGCACTGCAACAGCACAGCGCCATGATCTTTTGGCGCGTTTCATCTGCCAAAGCTTTGGCGAAGGTAACAGTGTCCATCTTGGTGAGCACGGGTTTGTGTGACATATAGACAGCCTTCTATATGTCATTATATCGACATTTGTCTATATGTCAAGGCCGATTCAATGGTGCGCAGATAATCAATATCGGGTGAGATCTGGACACCACCCAACACGCTCAAGGATATAATCAGGTAGGGCAGGCTCCTGGCACTTTGAAGAATGCCCACAAGCTGTTGGTGGAGGCCCAATGCGGATTACGATGCTCGCTCTTGGCACGCGCGGCGATGCTGATCCCGCTATGATTCAGCGCGCACGTGAACTGGGGGAGAAAATCCGCGCTGAGGATGGCCTCGGCGCGGCTGTGACCGTCATCGAAGCATACATCAGCGGGCGGTGAAATAAAAAAAATCCCCTCACCTGGGGATATGTGTGGGCGCTGAGGGACTCGAACCCCCGACCCCTTCTGTGTAAGAGAAGTGCTCTAACCAACTGAGCTAAGCGCCCGAGTGGGCGTATTATACCGCTTTTCCTGACATCAGGTACAATAGAATCAGTCAGGACTTATGCAGTGGAGAGGAGCGGTTTTTTGGGCGAGTGAAGCCCGCCAAAAAACCTGAGCCGACCTCGGGTGCGTAACTCCTCTCAGTATTTATTTGTCTTTCCATGGGTAGCAGCGCATCTGGGGGGTGCGATTCTACTCGACCCCGATACTGACTGACAGCGGAGGGAAGCATGGGCCCGATACCTGCATTTGTGCTTGGTTTACTCATTGGATGGCTGGTCGAGTGGTTGATCGATTGGACCTATTGGCGGCGACGTTACACGCGCCTGGAACGCTCGTGGAAACAAAGCGCTCAGCGATCACAGGCGCAGGAGGATGAGTTGCTGGCGCAAACCCGGCGGGCAGCAGAAGCGGTAGAGAAAGCCACCCGGCTGGATGTGGAGCTTGTAGCGCTGCGCGCTGAGCTGGATCACTGCCGGTCGCAAATGCAGGAGCTGGAGACACAAGCCAGGCGCCTGACGCCAGTCGAGATCGATGCTGGTGGTACGGCGCCAGCTCCACCACCCCCGGATGATTTGAAGGTGATCAAAGGCATAGGTCCGGTGATTTCCAAGATGTTGAACGATGCTGGTATCACCACTTTCGAGCAATTGGGGGCGTTGGATGTGAGCCAATTGCGCGCCATCCTGGGAGAGATGATCGAGCGACTCTCGGATGAGGAGTCGCTTTTGGAGCAAGCGCGCCGCCTGGCTCAGCGCAAGCAGGAGGGCAAGCGGTGAACGCCGGCGAGTCGCACCGCAGCTATGACCTGTTTAAATTGTTGGTGGCGCTGGCCTTGCTGGTGATCTGGATTATTCTGATGCTGCGTCCCGCCCAGCTCAACCCTCCGGCTGCGGTAGCGCCGGCAACGGCGATGACGCTTACGCCCGGCAAAACGCCAACCGACCTGCCCCAGCCAAGCGCCACGTTGACCAGTACCAGCACGGCCACGGTTCAACCTTCGGCAACTCGCGCGCCGACATCAACCGCTACCATCGCGCTGACTGCCACAGAGGCGTTCATTGGATCCCTCACCGCGACACCAACGAGCGCAACCGCAGCCGTGACCGAAACGGTCGCTGCTCCCAGTCCGATGCCTGCCGCCACCAACACGGCGCAGGTTACCCCAACAGCAACCGCGGTTGTGGTCACCGGGGTGGTGGACTGTCCATTGGCGCTTCCCACCCGCTTGGAAGTTGGTGATAATGTGCTGACGACCGATAACGTCAACATGCGTTCGGCGCCGGAAGTCGCTACGAACATCATCTTGACCAATGTGCGCAATACCCAATTGGAGATCATCGGCGGACCGGTGTGTGGACCATACCAGGACGGGGCGTACTTATGGTGGCAGGTGCGTCGGGCTGATGGGCAGGTGGGTTGGAGTGCAGAAGCGGCATTGACCGGGCGCTTGTATTTGCTCCAGCCAGTGCCCTGAGCCACAAGCTGCTCCTGTGGATGACTTTTATCACCAATCTGGTATGACATCATTCCACGATTTGAAAAAAACTTGCTCATGTGACGTGAATTTTGCTATAATGGTTCTATCACCTTAACAATTGCATAACGGATCCAGGTGCCTTTGCCCCCGGATGGGTAGGCTCAAAGGCGAAGCCGGTGATGATCGATCATTGGGTTGAAGAACACATGCCAATGATTATTTCAGCAGTCCGGCGCTGTCCCGCAACTGTAGGGCGCGAGCAAGTTACCAGGCCGCGCCAAGCCAGGTCGCCCGCCTGGATCCAGGTTTCCACAAGCCTCGCGGCAAGGAGGTGGAGCAGTGTACGATAGCAGTTGATACCCGAAAATCATCACCTCCCCTGACCAGATGGCAGGGGATTTTTATTTCCAGGGGATACCTTTTTAGCAGGCACAATTAAAGACACTCTATCCGGAAATACGTTCTGGATGCTACGACGAGGAGAAAGCCATGTTATTACAACGCCGCATGATCATTGGGACATTGATCCTGATTTTGGCCGCTCTGGTCTCAGCCTGTGCGCAGGCAACCCCCGAGCCGCAAGCGACCGCACCGGAACCGACGGCTGGACCGGTTGAACTGATTGATGGCCTGGGCAGGGAGATCACCCTGCCGCAGCCGGCGCAGCGAGTGGTATCGCTGGCGCCTTCCAACACTGAGATCCTGTTTTTTATCGGCGCTGGTGGGCAAGTGGTTGGACGCGATGCGTTTTCGGATTACCCGGCTGAAGCCGCTTCTATCCCAGACGTCGGAGGCGGCTTTGGCGAATACGATGTGGAGAAGATTGTCTCGCTGAAGCCTGATCTCCTGTTGGCTTCGCAGCTTATGCCTGCTGAGCAGGTAAAAGCGCTCGAAGACCTCGGTTTGAAAGTGTATTACCTGAGCAACCCGACTGACCTGGAAGGTATGTTCGAGAACCTGCGCCTGGTTGCGAAGTTGACCGGGCGCACCGCCGGGCTGGAGGAAAAGATTCAGGGTTTAGAGGCGCGCATCCAGGCGGTGCAGGAAAAACTGGTCGATCTTCCCGAGCGGGTGAGCGTCTTTTATGAACTGGATGCCACCGATCCCAACGCGCCCTGGACCGCTGGCAAGGGCACCTTTGTCTCAAACCTGATTGCAATGGCAGGCGGGGATAACCTGGGCGATCAGTTGGAAGGCGAATGGGTGCAGTTGAGCATCGAAAAATTGGTCGAGCAGGATCCGGACATCATCTTGCTGGGTGACGCCGTATGGGGCGGCATCACCGTGGAGTCGGTGGCGGCGCGCAGCGGGTGGGGTGAACTGCGGGCGGTGAAAGAAAGCCGAGTGTATCCTTTCGATGACAATCTCGCCAGCCGACCCGGGCCGCGCATGGTCGATGGCCTGGAAACGCTGGCAAAACTGCTCTATCCCGAGCGATTTGAGGAATGAAGCGCTCTGCAGGGTTGCACCCTTACCTGATTTCTGTCGCCTTACTCCTGATGGCATTGCTGGCAAGCGTGGCTTTGGGGCCGGTGTTTGTATCACCTGGCGATGTGCTCCGCGTGTTGCTGGCGCAGATCCCAGGATTGCCCGTGAAAGCGGATTGGCAAGAATTCGCGCCCACCATCGTGCTCAGCATCCGGCTGCCGCACGCCATGCTGATGGCGTTGACCGGCGCAGCTCTGGCGGGCAGTGGGGCGGCATTTCAGGGACTTTTTCGCAACCCGTTGGCAGATCCCTACTTGATTGGCGTGGCTTCGGGGGCGGGCCTGGGCGCTGTGTTCGCTCTGGCTGTGAAATGGCCGAGCAACCTGCTGGGCATGTACAGCGTTCCGGCGGCTGCTTTCCTGGGAGCGATTGCGACGATTGCGCTGGTTTACTCGCTGGCGCGCGTTGGCCGCACGCTGCCGACGACAACCTTGATCCTGGCGGGTGTTGCGGTGAGCGCTTTTGCCAGTTCGCTCACCTCCTTCTTGATGCTGCGCTCCAATCAGGAACTGCGCCGGGCGCTCTCCTGGCTGTTGGGTGGCAGCGTGATGGATGGCTGGGATCCTTTTTGGGCAGCGTTGCCCTATGTACTGGTTGGGCTGGGATTTCTTTCGTTCTCCGGGCACAGCTTGAATCTGCTGCAGTTCGGAGAGGAGCAAGCGCAGCAGCTTGGCTTGAACACTGAACGCGCCAAGCTGCTGCTCATCCTGGCAGCTTCTCTGGCAACCGCGGCCGCAGTGGCCTTTTCTGGCGTGATTGGGTTCATCGGTCTGGTGGTGCCGCACACGATTCGCCTGGTGTGGGGCGGCGCGCCTCACAGCGCCCACGATTATCGCCGCTTATTACCGTTGTCTATTCTGGGGGGCAGCAGCGCTTTGCTGGCTGCGGATCTGTTGGCGCGTATGCTTCTGGCGCCGCAGGTGTTACCGGTGGGTATCGTAACTGCTCTGGCGGGAGCTCCGTTTTTCTTGTATCTGTTGCGACGCGCTAAAGACCAGGCGTTTTGGTAGAAAGAGTGGCGTATGCTGGAAGTGGAATCGCTCTATTTTCGTTATAACGGCCACGATGTGCTGCAGAACGTGTCGTTGCGCATCCAAGCAGGAGAAGTGTTGGCTTTGATCGGTCCCAATGGGGCCGGCAAATCGACTTTAATTCGCACGATCAGCGGCGTGCTGAAGGCTCGCCTGGGTGCGGTGATGGTGTATGGCAGGGAGATCAGCAGCCTGTCTCCGATGCAGCGGGCGCGCTACATGGCCGTTGTGCCGCAGGCGCGCCAACTCCCTGGGGCCTTCAGCGTTTACCAGACGGTGGCTTTGGGCCGCACACCCTATCTGGGCTGGTTGGGGAAGACGGGCAAGAGCGACGACCTGGCAGTGCAGCGCGCATTGGAACAAACCCAGCTTTCGCACCTGGCTGAGCGCATGGTCGGGTCGCTCTCCGGCGGCGAACAGCAACGCGTGCTGTTGGCGCGCGCCCTGGCGCAGGAAACCCCAATCTTGCTGATGGACGAACCCACCACGCACCTGGATTTGGAGCACCAAACGGTTCTGCTCAACTTGGTGCGCTCGTTGACTGTGGAACGCGGCCTGGCCGTATTGGCAGCGCTGCACGATCTCAACCTGGCAAGCCTGTACGCAGATCGGGTGGCGCTGATCGCTGCCGGGCGCATCCACGCAATGGGCGCGCCGCAACAGGTGCTGACCAGCGAGCAGCTCAGCCATGTCTACCACGTGCCGGTGCAAGTGGTACCGCATCCCCAGTATGGCAGCCCCCTGGTGCTGCCAGATGGTCGCCGCACGCGTTGATCAGTCGGCTGGCGCAGACAGGTAAATTCCTCCCAAATAAATGAATTCTGTGGGCAGGAATGGTTCCACCAGCACTGGCTGATAGTAGATCGAATTGCCCAGAGTGTTGCTGACACTCAGGGTAACGGTAAATATTCCAGGCAGCACATAGCTGTGCTGAGGCTCGAAGCTGGCAACTGTGCTCGAGCTATCTCCGAAATCCCATTGATAGCTCAATGGATTAGTTCCGGTGCTCAGATTGATGAACTGCAGCACTTGCCCGGTGATCGCAGTGGGATCCGCCATGAACTGGGCTGTTGGCGCCATTGGGGGGGCGCAATTCATCTGCCCCGCGCTGATCTGCACATCATCCACATGCCAGCCATCTTCAACCACCGTGCTATCGGTCACCAGGTGAAAACGAATCTGGGCGGTGGCAACCCCATCCAGAGCGGGCAAAGAAAGCGTCACCTGGCTCCAGGTGGTTTGGTTGACGCCATTATAGGTGGCGGCAACCGTCCAATTGCCGCCGCCATCTGTTGAATACTCCACATACCCGTAGTCATAACCTGCTTCGAGATCGTAAATGTGCCAAAAGCTGAGCTGCGTATTGATGGCGCCGGTCAGGTCGATCACTGGCGAGGTGAGCGAGATATTGCGGTTGTTGCCATACGTCCCTCCAGGACTGTCGCTCCAGGCGTGCATGGGAGAATGGAAGGCTTCGGTAGAAATCGCCCAGCTCCCGCCTGCGTCCCAGCCAGGATTGCCGGACTCGATATCATCGAAGAACAGAGGGCAGGTGGGGAGCAGGTAGAAATCCTGGCGCATGGACTGGCCGTTTTTCAGAAAGGCGTTGTTGACTGTCAGCGTTGCATGGTCAGGCGCGCTGGCGGTGAGTGTGTATTCGCCCTCTAAGAGATAGATCTCGTAATAACCCGACAGTGGTTGACTGTGGATAGAGAAGTTACCTGCGCTCACCAGCGCGTCCAGCGGGATATTGTTGCTGGCATCGCGCACATATCCGTAGAGGCGCGGCGCGATAGCAGGGTCGATGACCGCGAAAAAGAAAGCTGAGACTGGACCCCAGTTGCCAGACGCGTCTCGACCGCGCAGGTACAGGGTATGTTTTCCGTGGGCGATTGTGGAGGTATCGAGAGTCGCCTGAACACTCTCGGTCTTTTCATCGAAAAAACCATCGGTGGCTTGCAGCGGATAAGTGATGGCGGCGCTGGACCAGGTCGGTTGGTCGATGCTGTACTCTGCCGCGCTGATGATTTGGGTCGGCTCCCCGCCCAAAACTAGTTGGTCATCCACGGTTGCCTGTACCAGGATACTCTCTCCTGGAGCTGCGCTGGATGGCAGCATTTGCAAATCGAATGCATCTGGACCGGAGGGACTCTGGTAAGGCGCCTGAGAAACTTTGGCAGCGTACAGCAGCGCCTGGATATTATCGGGAACAATGACGTTTCGAAAGGAATTACAATCCTGGAAAAATGCAGTACCCAGCTCGATGGTATAAGCTGGAAGACCGAGCCGTCCGTAGGCGAAATCGTCCGTTGTGCCATCCGTGGGATACAAATAGATCGATTGCTCAGGGGTGTAGCCGTTGAAATAAGCGAGTTTGCGCCCAAGCGTCTGCAAGGCGCTGCTGTTGGGGGGCTGGGAACTGGTAAAGCCCCAGGGCCAGAGCACCAGTTTGCCATAGCTGTGAACATCCAGGAAGATGCCGCTGGCATTGGTATCTGCCGGCGTGGTCAGGTCATCATTCAAGCGCCAGTCAGGATAGATGCTGCTGACATAGGCTTGAACGGCCTGCACCTCCGGCTCGGAGGCGATGGATGAGCCGCGGAAGGTTTCATCGCACGCGTAAGAACTGGAGCCCCCGCAGCAGCCCCAGGCGAAATCGAAGTTGCGGTTAAGGTCCACGCCGCGAGAATTGGTGTTGGAGCAGAAGTTGTTGTTGGTGTTCTTGCGCCATGCCAGGCCGGTTTCGGCTTTTTTGCGCCCATCGGGGTTAGCCATCAAGAGCAGGTGGATCTCGAAGTAATCCAGCAGGTATGTGATATCGGGATCGGCGCCGTAGCGCGAAACCAGGTGTTCGGCGAAGCGGGTGCTCAACTCAGCGGGGGCGTACTCGCGGGCGTGCAAAGAAGACATCACGAACAGCTTCGGCTTGGGGCCTGGAACCAGGCTGTTGGTCAGGCGCAGCACCATCAGATCATAGCCCGCGCTGCCTCCAGGTGTGATTTTCTCCCAGGTATCGCCAATGTCCAGCCAGGTTGCCAGGTTTGGATAGGCAGTCGCGATCCCTTCAGCGGCGGCGTAGGTCTCCTCGACCGTTCGGTAACAGGGATAAGAGGGGATACCCTCCGTTTGGTCAGGGAGGAAAACAGCCGGGCGGTTGACCAGATAAGTGAGCTTTTGGTCAATTTCCACGGCGAAACCGGAAGCGCGCAGGTATTCAATTCCAGATGCGTCGACCTCCAATACCAGGTAGCCGGCCTGGTAATTCACTTCCCATGGTTCCCAACGGGAAGTCACCAGGCGAACCATCTCTGGGTTGGTGAAATAGGCGCGCACCACATAGCTGTTCTGAATGGGATCCGAAGCGCCTGTGAAGGGTTGCGGAGTGGGCTGCGCCTGCTCGAGTCTCGCCGGGTTGGCGGGATACAGCAGGCGCGAGGCGCGGGTGAAGGAGGCCTGCTGAAGCAGCACGGCTGCCAGGAGCAAAAGCGTTGAGAATGGTCTGAATATTTTCACTCAAGACTCTGCATAGGGCACAAACTCGTTGCCTGCCAGGCCTTGCTGAATGGCGGTGCGCGCCACGGCGCGCGCCACGGCCTGGTGAACCTTTTTATCCAGAGGGTTAGGTACCAGTTCATCATTTGGCGCCAGGTCGGCGATGGCCTGGGCGGCTGCCAGGTACATCTCCCGTGAGATGCGCAGCGCCTGCGCATCCACTGCGCCGCGCAGAATACCAGGGAAACCCAGCACATTGTTCACCGATTTGCCATCCGCTGCAAAGGCCGCGCCAGCAGCCACTGCAACCTCCGGGTCGATTTCGGGAACCGGGTTCGAGAGCGCCAGGATGATTTGTCCAGGGCGCACCATCTCTGGCTTGATCAGGCCAGGCACACCAGTGGTGGCGATGACGATGTCAGCATTCGCCATGATCTCCTGCAGTGTGGAGCGCTGGTTGCCATCGGCCTCGAATCGTCGCAGCGCGTCCTCAGAAAGATCAGCTCCCAGGACAGGGTTTCCGGTGTGCTTGACCAACATCCTTCCGATGGCATTTCCGGCAGCGCCCAGGCCGATTTGTCCAATGCGAGCCGAGAAAAGATCAATTCCGGATTGGCGGCAGGCATTGGTCAGCGCGGCGATGGTCACCACGGCAGTGCCGTGTTGGTCGTCGTGCATGACTGGAATTTTCAATCTCGTCTGCAAGCGGCGTTCGATCTCAAAGCAGCGCGGGGCGGAGATATCTTCCAGTTGGATGGCGGCAAAGGTTGGCGCAATCGCCGCAACCGTTTCAACGATGGTGTCGACATCTTGGGTGTCCAACAAGATAGGCACGCCAGAAAGACCGACCAGGGTTTCCATCAGCATGGCTTTGCCTTCCATCACCGGCATGCCAGCAACCGGTCCAATATCACCCAAGCCTAAAACCGCGCTGCCATCGGTGACAATGGCTACCAGGTGACCGATGGCGGTGTATTGGCGAGCTAATTCCGGCTCGGCGGCGATACGCAGGCACACTTCCGCTACGCCGGGAGTGTAGACTCGGCGCAGGGTGTACAAATTATCCACCTGGTACCTGCTGCGGATAGCGATCTTGCCTTTTTGATGCAATTCCAGCACCTCATCGCGCACCGCCATCACGCTGGTGCCCGGATTGGCATGCATGGCCTGCAAAATCTGCTCCAACTGCTCCTGGTCATCGGCATAGATGGTGATGTCTCGCACGATGTGGCGAGGTGTCTCTTGAATCAGGCGAATCTCACCGATTTCTGCGCCAAAATGAGCGATGGACATCAACAATTGAGCCAGGGTGCCTGGCTGGTGATCATTGCGGCACCTCACCGTGCGCATGATTTTGTCTTCGCGCATCTCACCCTCCGTGGATCAATGGTGATTATGCCACAATTTGAATTCCCGCAAGATGGAGCCGCCAATGAATTCGCGCAGGATTGAGTTGTCTGGGATCAGGTCGCTTTCGAGAGGTAAGAACCAATCCAGGAAAGCCAGCAGCCGCTTGGCTTCCACATACTCGGGCTGTCCAAACTGCACCTGGCGGAGCAGGGGTTCGGCAAGCGGTTTCAACGCCGAGAGCTCATACACCAGGGCAGAATTGAACATCACATCAGAATTTTCCTGGTAGGGGAAGATATAACGCTTCTCGCCGCGGCGCACAGATTCCCAGCGTTGGATGGTGGCAGCGGCGGAGTAACCGCGCTCACGCGCGTCGCGAACGATACGACGGATGAGGCGTGTGTCTGTGGTGGAGACGCGATTGTGATGATCGAGGTTCAATTGTGTCAGCGCCGAGGCAAAGATGCGAAAGGTCTGCTCAATGGGAAATCCAGGCAGCAGTTCAGGGTTTAAGCCATGAATGCCTTCCAGGATGATCATATCTTCCGGAGAGAGCTTGATGGTATCACCGGTTGTGCTCTTTCCGGTCAGAAAGTCATAGTGGGGGAGCGTGACTTCCTCTCCAGCGATCAGACGGCTTAAATCTTCGCTGAGGCGTTGGCGGTTGAGAGCTCTGACGGATTCAAAGTCGTAATCGCCGTTCTCGTCGCGAGGCGTTTGTTCACGATCCACAAAGTAGCTATCCAGCTCCAATGGAAAAGGCGACAGGCCTCGCGCCAGGAGCTGTATTGATAAGCGTTTCGAGAATGTGGTTTTCCCGGAAGAAGAAGGACCGGCGATCATGATCACACGGATGTCTTTGCTGCGCGCGGCAATCAGGGCAGCAATTTCGTTGACACGCTGTTCGTGCAGGGCCTCGGTGACCAGGATCACTTCCCGAGAGCGATTGCTTTGAATGGCTTCATTCAGGGCGCCCACATTATCGATCCCCAGGCGATTTAACCACTCGCCGTACTGCAAGAAAGTGTTCAACAACTTAGGATACTCCGGAGGTGGGAGCAGGGTTGTGGGCGCATGCCGGCGTGGGAAGCGCAAGGTAAAACCGTTGCCGGTGACCATCAGACCGAACCAGCGCAGGTAGCCGGTGGAAGGCACCATATATCCATGATGATAATCTCGATGCCCATCGAGCTGGTAGACGGTCAAATAATCCTTTTTGCGATACATCAATAATCGGACTTTGTCGAGCGCGCCTTCCTTGCGAAAGATTTCGATGGCTTCTGCCAGGGGGATTTCCTTGCGCAAGAAAGGTTTATCGGCTCTCACCAGCGCGTGCATGTGGGCTTCCAGCTTTGCCAGGTCGTCCTCGTTGAGCGGATTTCTTCCGGTCACATGGCAGTAATATCCACCGGATGCGACGGAGTGGTCGACGATCAAACCAGCATCGGGAAACACCTGCTCGAAAGCCGTCTCCAATAAAAAGGTCAACGAACGACGATAGATACGCATGCCATCAGCCTCGCCCATAGTGACCGGCGTGACGCGCGAATCGATCTTGATGGGAAAAGTAAGCTCGCGCAGCTCGCCGTTGACGATCGCGCCAACGATGGGTGGCATGTCATCCGTCTGCACCAGCTTGAGGAAGTCGCCAACCGGCGCGCAGCGGGGGCCGCGGATGGTGCGTTTATCGGGAAGCTCAATCTCTACATTTGACCTGGGATGGACAAATTTAAATTCTTTGCCTTGTGCAACCATAGTCTATCCAGAACCGGGTAAATTTTAGCCCACTTGATCAAAACGGCACTTTATTGGGGTGGGGGGAAACTGGTCTTGGAAAAGGTTTCGCGGATGTGGATGTATTCAAATCCTGCAACAGCGTCCGCGTGGCTGTGGCTACCGCCTCAACTGCTGTTTCGAATGCTGCCTGGTTTGCCCGAGATGGCTTTCGGTAACCGCTAATTTTGCGAACATATTGCAAGGCCGCGGCGTGGATTTCTTCGTCGCTAACGGGATGATCAAGTTGTCGCAGTTGAATGATACTCCGGCACATATCGGTATCTCCTCACGAACACAGAGTGAATGGCTGGCGCTGTCTGAGCATACACCCTGCGCCATATGATCAGAAGACCGATCTCTGACTATTGAGGCGTTACACACTTCAGGTGGGTGTGGGGGTATGGGTGGCGGGCATTGCCCGCCACCCATACCCCCACTTCCCACCTACTGCCTAAGTTCTAATATTATCGGTCAGAATGGTAGAAATTGAATGTACATGACAGACTGCCTATTATATAATGTCCTTACCAATTTCGTAATGCCATTTACTGATGGGTGCACCAAAATATCGATCTACCCGCCTGGAGGTGAACCTGATGCCAGAAGAAGATCTGAAACCTTTGCTCTCTACGCTGGCGAGGCTGGCGCCCGAAGGACGTGCAGCGCTCTTGCCAGCGCTGCACGCTGCGCAAGCCATGTATGGCTATATCTCAGAGAGGGTTGCCCAGGCGGTGGCTCAAGCACTGGGTGTGCCGCTGGCGGACGTGTATGGCGTGATTGAGTTTTATTCCATGTTCTATGATCGGCCGGTTGGTCGCAGCATTTTGCGCATCTGCACAGATGCGGCGTGCCAGTTACGCGGCTCCGAAAAAGCCCTGGATGAGGCTTGCCAGCGTTATGGCGTGGTCGAGGGCCAGATGAGCGCAGACGGTGAGTGGACGGTCGAACGCGCGCCTTGTTTGGGTTTGTGCAACCGCGCTCCAGCCGTGAACCTGGGCTTGCCACCGCAGTATATAGGCGAGCCTGAGCAGCACGTTTTTGCGCCGCGCAGCTACGCCTATGGCTTACGCGATCCTGAAGGTGGGGCGGCCGCAGATCATATTGCCGGCAATCCTCGCCTGATTACGGTCTTATGCAATGGTGTGAAAGCAGCCTCGCTGGAAACCTATATCTCTGCGGGTGGTATGCGGGCGGTGCACAAGTGGATCGGTGAGAGAAGAAGCCCTGCAGAGCTGATTTCGGAGATCAAAGCCTCGGGATTGGTGGGAATGGGCGGGGCGGCGTTCCCAACTGGAATTAAGTGGGAGGGAGCTGCGAATGCCGTCGGAGAAACCAAATTCCTGGTCATCAATGCGGATGAGTCAGAGCCAGGAACTTTCAAAGATCGTGTCTTATTAGAGGGCGACCCTTGCCGTGTGCTGGAAGGCGCCATGTTGGGAGCCTACGCCATTGGGGCGCACAAGATTTACTGTTATATGCGCGGCGAATACTCACTGGCTATCGGGCGAGTGAACGATGCGATAGGGCAACTACGGGAGGCAGGTTACCTGGGGAAAAACATCGTCGGCTCGGATTATTCGCTGGATGTGGAAATCCGCGCTGGAGCAGGGGCTTATATCTGCGGCGAGGAGACGGCTCTGTTCGAATCGATCGAGGGTAAACGCGGATTTCCTCGCATCAAACCGCCTTTTCCAACCACCCACGGTCTATTTGGTCAGCCAACGGTGATCAATAATGTGGAGACGCTGGCTAAGGTACCTCTCATACTGTCAGATGGTGTTGCCGCCTTCAGAAGCCTGGGCACGGAGA
This sequence comes from Chloroflexota bacterium, assembly GCA_029265355.1. Taxonomy (GTDB): domain Bacteria; phylum Chloroflexota; class Anaerolineae; order Anaerolineales; family UBA4823; genus JAJUJL01. The sequence goes on from JAJUJL010000002.1 coordinate 114,619, forward strand.
AATCACCGGGGACGAAATTGTTCTGTCTTTCAGGGGATGTGATCCAGCCCGGGCTGTACGAAGTGCCCTTCGGTGTGACCTTGCGCCATTTGCTATTCGACCTGGCTGGCGGCGTCGAGGGGGGCGAGTTGCAGGCGGTGCTGCTGGGTGGGGCGGCGGGGGCGTTTGCGACAGCCCAGCACCTGGATGTGCGCCTGAGCTTCGAAGACCTGCGCGCAGCGGGTTTACCATTGGGCTCTGGTGTGGTGATGGTCTTCAACCAGCAGCGCAGCATGGGGAGCGTCATGGCGAGCCTGGCGCGCTTTTTTGCACACGAATCGTGTGGCAAGTGCTATCCCTGTCAGATGGGTACCCAGCGCCAGTACGAGATCCTGCAGCGTGTGGCTGCGGGTCGGAGCCAACCCGGGGATGCCGAACGGTTGCAGGATGTCGGCTGGACGATGACCGACTCATCGCTGTGCGGTTTGGGGCAAACTGCGGCTAGCGCCGTGCTGAGTGCGCTGCGCCTGTGGCCCGAACTCGTCGCCCAATAGCCAACTGATGAGAAAATTGGAAGAGGACATGATGCCATGGAAGACTCGCAACCACGAATGATTCACCTGGTCATCGATGGACAGCCAGTCGATGTTAACGAAGGCGCAACACTCCTCGACGCCGCTCGCCAGGCGGGCAAAGAGGTACCCACGATTTGCTATCACGACCATTGCACTGCCAATGGATTATGCCGCATGTGCGTGGTGGAAGTGGAAGGGGCGCGCCTGCTTTCACCTGCCTGTGTGGCGCAGGCTGCGGAAGGTATGACGGTGCACACTCGCACAGCGCGAGTTGAGCGCAGCCGGCGCACCATCCTGGAGATGCTGGCGTCGTCTGTCGACCTTTCGGATGCGCCTGAGATCCAGGGATTGATGGCGCTGTACTCGGCCGATGCGCAGCGTTTTCCGGATGCGTCTCGGCGCAGCCACCCGGTCATCGATGATAACCCGATGTATATACGCGACTATAGCAAGTGCGTGCTGTGCTGGCGGTGCGTGCAGGTGTGCGCCGAGGATGCGCAATACACCTTTGCCCTCAATTTCTCGAAGCGAGGCTATGAAACCAGTATCGCAACTTTTTATGACAAAGGCATGATGGAAACGAGCTGTGTTTTTTGCGGGCAGTGTGTTGGTGTGTGCCCCACTGGGGCATTGAAGCCGAAGCGGCAATGGCTCTTGGAGACTGGAATGGGCGCTGAGGATGTCTTGAGCCAGACCCGTTCAAAGGCGAGGCGCAAGCGGCGCTCTGAGCATACCCCAGGGAATGACTAGGAGGCAGGCATGATCCACCCAGATCGCATCACCTCAACCACCTGCCCATACTGCGGTGTGGGTTGCAACCTGGAACTGCATGTCAAGGACGATTTCATCTATTCGGTGACCTCACCGTTCGATGCGGTTGTCAACCAGGGGAATTTATGCGTCAAAGGGCGCTTTGGCTACGATTTTATCTATAGTCCGCAGCGTGTAACCACCCCGATGCTGCGCAAGTCGCTGCAAAAGCCAGGCATGCGCACGGCAGCGTTCGACCTGAACGAATGGCGGCAAGTGTCTTGGGATGTGGCGTTAGATTACACAGCCGATCGGCTGGTAGAAATCTACCAGCGCGATGGCTCAGACGCCCTGGCCGTTTATTGCTGCGCTAAAGCGACGAACGAGGACAACTACCTGCTGCAGAAAATGTTCCGGGCGTTGTTCCGCAGCAACAACGTCGATCATTGCACCCGCCTGTGCCATGCTGGCTCTGTCGTGGCTTTGCTCAAATCGCTGGGCTCCTCGGCGATGAGCAATACCGCTTCTGAAGTGATCCATAGCGATTGCTTCATCGTCACCGGTTCGAACACCACCGAGAATCACCCGATCATCGCCCTGCAGATGAAAGCGGCAGTCCGCAAGCATGGCGCCAGGTTGATCGTGATCGACCCCCGGCGCATCGAGCTGTGCGATTATGCCACGCTGTGGTTGCCGCTCAAGCCAGGCACCAATGTGGCGGTATTTGCTGCGATGGCGCACGTTATCATTAAGGAAGGACTGGTCAACCGAGACTTTGTAGCTGCCAGGACATTCGGATATGAAGAATTCGCGCGCTCTATCGAGAAATTTACTCCAGAATATGCAGAGATGGTATCGGGAGTAGATAGAAACCTGATCGTGGAGGCTGCCCGGATGTATGCCCGTGCGGAACGAGGCGCTATTTACTGGGGCATGGGCATCTCTCAACTTTCGCAGGGAACCGCCAGTGCGCTGGGGCTGATCCACCTGGCGTTGCTCACCGGCCACATCGGCCGTAAAGGCACCGGGTTGAACCCGCTGCGCGGACAAAACAATGTTCAGGGAGCTTCGGATGCCGGAGCGATGCCATTCCACTACCCCGGGTACATGGAGGTGGACAACGAAGCCAACGCCCGAGCCTGGGAAGCAGCCTGGAATGTGGAGCCGGGTGGGCTGAGCCGTAAGCGAGGATTGACGACCACCGAGATACTCTCCCACGCTCACCCGGGCGGCGTTCGCGCCCTGTATATCATGGGCGAAAACCCGATGATGACCGAACCCAATCTGAACCTGACCCGCCAGCACATGCAAGAGCTCGAATTTTTAGTTGCGCAGGATATTTTTATCAACGAATCTGGCGCATTTGCCGACGTTTTCTTACCGGCAACCTCTTGGGCTGAGAAGGAGGGCACTTTTACCAACACCGACCGGCGGGTGCAGCGCGTGCGCCCTGCAATAGCGCCGCGCGGCGAGTCGCGCCCGGACTGGCAGATCATTTGCGACCTGGCGCGGCGCATCGAGCGCCGCCTGGGACGCCCAAATTCGGCTGGGTGGGATTACACCTCGCCTGAACAAGTCTTTCGCGAGATGGCTAACACAGCCACAATGCTCAAGGGGGTGACCTATGCGCGGATCGAGAAGGTTGGATTGCAGTACCCGGTGCCAGATGAAAACCACCCAGGAACACCTTTCCTGTTTTCGGAGAATTTTCCTTCCGGGCGCGGGCGTTTCTTTACCGTAGAATATATTCCAGTGGCTGAACCACCCGATGATGAGTATCCGTTGATCCTGACGACGGGCAGATTGCTGGAGCATTGGCATGGCGGTTCGATGACGCGCAACTCCCTCCTGGATGAACTGTATCCTGAGGCGCAATTAGAACTGCACGAAGTCGATGCCGCCCATTTCGGTATCCAGGATGGTAGCCCGGTCAGGGTTTACTCGCGGCGCGGCAGCGTGGTGGTGCGGGCGCGCATCTCGCCAAAGGCAAACCCTGGGGTTGTTTTCTTGCCGATGCATTTTGCTGAAGCGGCAGCCAACCTGCTGACCATTGATGTATTGGATAAAGAGGCCAAGATACCCGAGTTCAAGGCTTGCGCGGTAGGTGTGCAGATTGCCCAGGAAGAGGAATTGCACAACCCGGCTGTTCGTACAGAGCGGGGCCGCTACTGATCATCACTCCAGTGCATCTCATCTATGGATTTATCTGACACCATCCATGCCCTGGGTGGGCTACTTGGCGAGGTGCTCACCGAGCAAGAATCGGCAGAGATCTTCGAGCTCGAGGAGCGCATCCGCCAGGCTGCAAAAGCCAGGCGTACCGGCGAACCAGGCGCAGAGCAATTTCTCCTACGGGAGGTTGCGAACCTGGATTACAATGCTGCGCGAGCAGTGGCGGCCGCCTTCACCATTTACTTTGACCTGGTGAACCTGGCAGAAGAAGCTTATCGAGCTGCATCGCTGCGCCAGCGGGAGGCGGAACGCTTTCCGGAGCCGGTGGGCGAATCGATCGCAGATGCTGTGCAACAGCTCAAGCAGCGCGGCGTTTCCCCGGATCAATTGCAAACTGTGCTGAAAGATTTTTGCATCGAGCTGGTGCTGACCGCGCATCCCACAGAAGCCCGGCGACGCACGATACTGTCGAAACTGCAACGCATCGCAAGACTGATTAACAGCTTGCAATCCCTGGATCTGCTGCCCCGCGAGCGCCTCGAGCACCAGTTTTCTCTAAAGGCTGAGATAACCAGTTTATGGTTGACCGAGCGGGCGCGCACCACGCGTCCCAGCGTGACCGATGAGGTGCGAATCGGCTTATATTTTGTGGATGAAGTGTTCTGGTCATTGTTCACGCGCATGTACACTGAATTGGATGCGGCTTTGAAGCAGTATTATCCAGGCGTAAAGTGCACCTCGACCTGGCTGCGCCTGGCTTCCTGGATCGGTGGAGATCGAGATGGAAATCCAAATGTGACAGCTGCCGTGACGGCCGAGACACTGCGATTGCATCGCGGCCTGGCAGTTGAACATTACCGCAGCGAGATGCAAACCCTGGCGCGGCGTTACAGCATCAGTTCGCGGCGCATTCCAGCGCCGCCTGAGCTGCAAGCCTGGTTGAGCACCCGCTACCCCCTCCCGCCGCACGCTGCTTACCTTGAGCGACGGTACACGAATGAGCCATTTCGCCTGGCGCTCTCCCTGCTGAGTGCAGACCTGGAGATGGCTTCCAGGGATGATATGACCGGGCGTTTGATGGATCACCGCGCTCAGTCCCCAATGGCGCGCGCCGAAGATTTTGCCATCCCGCTGGAGATCATCAGCCAGGCTTTGCCCCCCATACTGGCGCAGGAAAAGCTGCGAGAAACGCGCTGGCAGTTAGCCAGCTTCGGACTGCACACAGCTCGCCTGGATCTGCGCGAGGATTCAGGCCAGATCATGAGCACACTGTTGGAAACGCTGCGCGGCTTGGGCTTAGAGGTGGGCAACATCGATGAGCGACAGGGTATCCCATCCCACGTGCTGGTCGAGCTGTTGTCACAGCCCACCCCTCAAATGGCGGCTAACCCCGGAATTACGAGAGAAACTGCTGAAACCTGGGCTTTATTTCACTTGATAGGGCGGGTGAAATCTATCTATGGTCCAGATTTGTTGGGACCCTTCATTGTGTCGATGACGCGCAGCCCAGCAGACATTCTGGGAGTGCTTTTGATGGCGCGGTGGAGCGGGTGTGCTGAGGGCATGGGGATTGTTCCCCTGTTCGAGACATTGGATGACCTGGCGGCTGCACCGCACATATTAGAAGAGCTTTTCTCCCTACCCGTTTACCAGAAACACCTGGTGAGCTGCGGTAACGAACAGATGGTCATGATTGGCTACTCAGACAGCAACAAGGACGGCGGCTACCTGGCGGCCAACTGGTCCCTGTACCAGGCGCAAGAGAACATCGCCAGGGTTTGCCGGCAGGCGGGTGTGCGCTTAACCCTGTTCCATGGGCGAGGGGGCACGGTGGCGCGCGGCGGCGGGCCAGCCAATCGGGCTATCCTGGCGCAGCCGCCGGGCACCATCGGTGGGCGCTTTCGGGTCACCGAGCAGGGAGAAACGATCGCTGGGCGCTATTCGAATCCGATCCTGGCGCGCCGCCACCTGGAGCAGATCATCAGCGCTACATTGTTGGCATCCTTTCCAAAGGAAATCCATGTGCCGGAAACCTGGCGTCAGTTGATGAACCAGATGTCTCAGGTGGCTTGCCAAGCCTACCGTGGATTGGTTTATGAGACGCCGGGTTTTATGGATTTTTGGTACGCTGCCACGCCGATCGAAGAGATCAGCCGCCTGTACATTGGTTCCAGACCGCCGGCGCGCGGCGGCGGCAGCGGCAGCGGAATCAGGAAGATACGCGCAATACCATGGGTATTTTCATGGATGCAAAGCCGTTTTAATTTACCAGGCTGGTATGGGTTGGGATCCGCGCTGACCGAAAACGGCAGTTTTGGCGAATTGAGAGAAATGTACCAGCGCTGGCCCTTCTTTCGCACTCTGCTGGATAACGCCGAGATGTCGCTGCTCAAGGCAGACTTGGGGATTGCTGAGATCTATGCCGAGTTGGTGCCGGATGAAACCTTGCGGGCGACAATTTTCGAGCGCATCCGTGAGGAATATCGCTTGAGCTTGGAAGCCATCTTGAAGATCAGCGGGCATCGTGAGTTGATGGACTCCGACCCGGTGATCCAGCGCTCAGTCAGGCTGCGCAACCCATACGTGGACCCGCTGAACTTCATTCAGGTTGAAATGCTGCGCCGTTTGCGTCAGCTCGAGGATGCTGAAGGGGCAGAAGCGCAAGCCTACCGAGATGTGATCGTGTTGACGATCAATGGGATTGCAGCCGGCTTAAGGAATACAGGTTAGCCAGGCGAGCTTTGATTAACCGCTGCGTCGAGCGATCATTTCTATTTCGATTCTGGCGCCCAGCGGTAAGGCAGCGACTCCGATGGTCGTCCTGGCGGGATAAGGCCTGTTGAACTGTTGCGCATAGATTGTATTCATTTCGGCAAAATCCCCCATGTCGGTCAAATAGACATTGACTTTAATCACATCATCTGGTGAAAGGCCAGATTCTGCCAACACCGCAAACAGGTTGCGAAAACACTGCTGTGTTTGGGCAGAGATGCCGCCTTCAACCAGTTTGCCGGTTGTTGGATCGATGGGCGTCTGGCCTGAAAAGTACACGAAATCTTCGCTACGTATGGCGTGTGAGTAGGGACCAATGGCCGCGGCGTCTGGCGAGGCAATGGCTTGTCGGGTCATGGAATAGAACCTCTTGAGTTGTGTGGTCAGTTAAAATCACATCCGCCCGGATTTATGGCGCATGCACACCGGGCGGATGCTCACGGATCACTTGCTGCTCAGATCAGTAGAGCGAAATCCACAGCACAGTACCAGTTCCTTGGCAGCCTTGACCTCATCCACGCGACCCACAGGCGTGTTGTGCGGGGCTGTCTTGAGAAGTTCTGGATTGCTGCGCGCTTCCTCGGCGATTTTGATCATTGCGTCGGCAAATGCATCCAGGTTTTGCAGGCTCTCCGTTTCGGTGGGCTCGATCATCAGCGCATCGTGAACGATGAGCGGGAAGTAGTTCGTCGGTGGATGGAAACCGAAGTCCATCAATCGTTTGGCGATGTCCAGGGCCTGGATGTCGGGGATATCTGGCCAGCGACCTTCGGCAACGAACTCGTGCATGCAGATGCGATCATAGGGCACATGGTACACATCGCGCAGGCGAGCGCGCAGGTAGTTGGCGTTCAGTACGGCGTACTCAGAGATCATGCGCATGCCTTCTTTGCCATGCATGCGCATATAGGTGTAGGCGCGCGCCATCATACCGAAGTGACCATGGAAGGCTTTCACACGGCCGATGCTCTTCTTAGGATAGACGAACCCATAGAGTGGGGGTTCTTCATCGTCTCCGGGTTCGATGATGTCCACAAGCGGGCCGGGCAGAAAATCGACCAGTTTTTCAGCCACGCCGACAGGTCCAGAGCCGGGTCCACCTCCACCGTGTGGGGTGGAAAAGGTTTTATGTAGATTGTAGTGGAGCACATCGATGCCCAGGTCGCCCGGGCGGACAATGCCCAGCAAAGCGTTCAGATTGGCGCCATCGCCGTACACCAGGCCGCCAGCGGCGTGCACCAGGCGCACCACTTCTTCGACATTCTCATCGAACAGGCCCAGCGTGTTCGGGTTGGTGAGCATCAATCCAGCCAGGCTCTCATCGCACTCAGCGCGCAGCGCCTCCAGGTCGACATTGCCTCGCCCATCCGATTTGATCTCGACCACGCGCATGCCAGACATGGCAGAAGTGGCAGGGTTGGTGCCATGGGCAGAGTCGGGGATCAGGATTTTGTTGCGCTGGGATTGCCCATTGGCTTCATGATAGGCTCGGATGATCAACACGCCGGTCAGCTCGCCCTGGGCGCCAGCAGCCGGTTGCAGGGTGACGCCGGCAAATCCGCCGATCTCTTTCAACCATTCTTGCAATTGGTACATCAGAGCCAGGCTGCCTTGTACGGTTTCTTCGGGCTGCAAGGGGTGGACGTGTGCAAATCCAGGCAAGCGGGCGACCTCTTCGTTGACCTTGGGGTTGTACTTCATCGTGCAAGAGCCCAAGGGGTAGAAGCCGATATCAATGCCGTGATTGAGCTGCGATAAGCGGGTGTAGTGACGCACGACGTCCACTTCGTACAGTTCGGGCAAGGGTAACTCCTGGCGGAGCATCCCTTCAGGGAGAGGGGCCTGGGGGACATCGACCTCGGGAAAACGAAAGCCTACCCGACCCGGCACAGACAATTCGCAAAGCAAAGGCTCACTCATAAGAAGCCTCCTCTTCGTAGCTCAACACCGCCAATGCATCCGCCAGGCGATCGATTTCTTCCTTGCTGTTCATCTCGGTCACCGCAATTAACATGTGGTTCTCGAGCTGAGGGTAATCCTGCCCCAGGTCGTACCCGCCCAGGATATCGTACTCCAGCAGGTGTTCGTTGATTTCGTCGACTGGCAGCGGACAACGCACAACAAATTCATGGAAGAAGGGCGCGTTGGACCACAACGCATAACCGGGCAACGCAGTGATCTTCTGGGCGGCGTAGTGGGCTTTGTGATAGCATAATTCAGCTACCTGGCGTAAACCGTGCTTGCCGAGAAGGCTCATATAGATCGTGGCTGCCAGCGCCATCAAACCCTGATTCGTGCAGATATTGGATGTGGCCTTTTCTCTGCGGATGTGCTGTTCGCGGGCGGTCAGCGTCAGTACGTAAGCTCGCTGGCCGCGATTGTCGACTGTTTCACCCACCAGGCGCCCCGCCATCTTTCGCACGTATTCCTTGCGGGTGGCAAATAATCCAAGGTATGGGCCTCCAAAGGAAAGCGGTATTCCCAAGGGTTGGCCCTCACCGGTGACAATATCGGCACCAAACTCCCCCGGGGTTTTCAGCAGTCCCAGGGCGGTGGGATTCACCGAGACTGCCAGCAGCGCGCCGGCAGCGTGAGCAGCCTGGGCCAGGTGGGTTAAGTCGTAGATGCGCCCGAAGAAATCGGGGTATTGCACAATCACCAGCGCAGTCTGCGGATCGATCAGCGGAATGAGTGCCTCTGGGCCGGCGGTGAGATCCAGGTCTTCACCGACCACCTCGATCGGCGTGCCGTGGTTGTACGTGTGCAGCACCTGGCGATAATGGGGATGCACCGCCGGTGAGAGCACCACCCTGGCGCGTTTGCCACGGAAATTGGCGTGAGCCATGGTGACGGCCTCAGCAATAGCGGTTGCGCCATCGTAATGGGAAGCGTTCGAGACTTCCATGCCGGTCAGGGCAACAACCAGGCTCTGGTAATCGAAGATCGATTGCAGCGTTCCTTGGGATATTTCCGGCTGATAAGGGGTATAGGCAGTGTAGAATTCGCCTCTTCGCAGCAGGGAATCGACCGCTGCGGGTATGTAATGATGATATGCGCCTGCACCCAGAAATGAGGAGAGCTCTTGAATGCTTTCATTGGCTAAAGCATACTCTTGCATTTCGCTAAGCGCTTCCATTTCGGTGAGTGCAGGAGGCAGGCGAAGATCAGGGAAGCGATGCGCGGCTGGCACGGCCTGGAATAGATCTTCCAGGCTCTTTACGCCGATGGTGCGCAACATCGCCTCCCGCTCTGCGGGTGTGTGCGAGAAATACATGGCGCCTCCGAAAAGTTTACTCGCTGGCGGCGATTTTTGCCTGGTAAGCGCTGGCATCGAGCAACCCATTCAGTTCGGAAGGATTGCTCAGCTCAACTTTTACCATCCACGCGCCACCGTACGGATCACTGTTCACCATTTCAGGTGTGTCGGGCAGTTTTTCATTGATCGCCACGATCTTGCCGCTGACAGGCATATAGACATCTGCGGCGGCTTTTACCGATTCGATCGTTGCGCAGGAATCGCCTTTTGCGACCCTGTCACCTTCGCTGACTAGGATTTCAACATACACGATGTCAGAGAGCTGCTCCTGGGCGTGATCGGTGATACCGACTGTGCCAATATTGCCTTCCACGCGAATCCATTCATCGTTTTCAGTGTATTTGAGTTCGGTCGGGATATTCATCTTATGGCCTCCTGTTCGGGTATATTGGGGATCAATGGCTGAAACAAAGAAAAGGCGCACGCATACATCGCGTGCGCCCCTGTCGTATACCTGAGAGATTCAGACTGGTTCACAGCCTTTGCCCCTTCGGTGCCTGGCGTTCAACCATCGCCAGATGCTTTCCAGAGGTTTACAAAATCCGGGTCCCTGGTACCTGAGAGATTCCACCGGACAGCAGGTCCGGGTTGCCCCTTCGGTGCTCGCCTTGTGCGAGACTCTCCCCAGATTTCGCTAAGTTGTCATACAAATCATAAAGGGCAGTGGTCGAAAAGTCAAGTTAAGGAATAGTTGCTATGCCCAACCCTGGTTTTTCATGAGCTTGGTAATCACGGGCAGTTCCAGGTATTTGCCGTTGTAGGATTCGTACGCTGGCCAAAGCGTGACCAACCAGAACACAGGTGCGCACAGGCTTCCGAATCCAAAGGTGACAACAGTGAGGATCAAGTACAGCGCCCACAAGGCCACATTGGCGAGCAGAGATTGTACAGCATGATAGCGAACAAAGGGGCGGTTTTTCTTTTCTTCCATTAGCAGGACGATGATGGCGATAATCGGAATTGGGTAACCCAACGCGGCCCACAATTTATCGTCACTGGTGATTTCGGGGGTGCTGCTGAATTGACTATCCATGGATGGTTCTCCTTGTTCTAACATAATGTCAGGGCGTTTTCACAAGATGCTTACAATCAATCATTATACAAGAATTCTTAGAAGATGCGCACCTGTTCACCGGATTTGTTGCTTTAGAAATGTTGGCCTGACCGCCAAACCAGGATAAAGAGGAGAGTGAACAGCGTGCTGATTGCCAGTTGCCGGAGTCCGATAGCGGTTGGCTTAGCGCCAATGGCAGGTTTAAGCGTCCCCCAGATCGCCTCGGCGAACTGCAATGCGTATGGCGTGAAGATGTAACGAGGAAGCGTACCTGAAAACCCTAGCACCAGTGTGAGAAGGAAATTGAAGCCGGTGTACAGCAACGCCCGCCAGGCCATGCTGAATTTTTTGATGTTCGTGGGTTGCGCCTTCAGCTCTCGCTGCTCCAGACGCAGGTAAGCGTAGACAATCGATGCGGCAGATTGCAACCAACTCAAGGCCAACAACCACCAACCAAGTACGTCGGGATTCCCCACCCCCACCCAATAGCCCGCTGGCGCAGCCAGCGACAATACCCCGCTTCCCACCAGCTCGATGCCCATCTGGCGGCGCTCGGCGCGGCGGCTCACCAGGAAAAGGTGCCAGGCGAAGACAGGAATACCGGGAAGTGCCAGGATAAGGATGTAAGCGAATCCATTCAGAACCAGCCCAATGGTGGCCACCAGCGCGATTGTCCCGTAGACCAGCATCCAAAAACGCGCGGCCGGCAAATCTCGCCGCGAGCGGCGACCACTGTAGGCTTTGATTGCGATCGTGACCGGCTGCCGTATCAGAAACGCTGACATAGCCGCAACGATCAGGTAGATGCCTGGAAGGCTGAAGTGCTTGCCAGCAAATACCCCAATCAATAAGGGGCTCAGGATAAAAACCCAAGAGCCATGGTCGGCGGGCAAGGCAATGTGACGTTGCAGATATTTTTGGGTGAATGTGAGTTCCATTGCTGCAAATTATAGCTGATCAGGCTTTCGTGTACGTTGATCTGGCGCAAAGATGGGAGAAGCCAGGCGCAATTTGCCTGAGTTGCCTGGTTCGGTATACAATTAGTTGGTTGTAAATGATCGCACGGCCAACGAGCCACTACGAGATAAACCGATGTTCACCGATCAAATTGTTTTCTTGTTCACACAAGATTTGCCTGCCACTGCTCAATTCTACGAGCAATTGCTGGGCCTGGAACTGGCTCTCGACCAGGGAAATTGCCGAATTTACCGTGTTACAGCCAACTCATACATTGGATTTTGTGAGCGGGCGAAATCGGAAACAGCGCAGGATGGTATCATCCTTACATTGGTGACGCCTGATGTGGATGCCTGGTACGAGCGCCTGAGCAGCCTGGGTGTGCGCTTTGAAAAGCCGCCGGCATTCAACCCACGCTACCGGATATATCACTGTTTCCTGCGCGACCCAAATGGCTATATGCTGGAAATTCAGCGATTCGAAGATCCTGCCTGGCTAAGCGTATAGCCGGCGACTGCTACCACTACCGCTGTAAGGATATCCCCAAATGAATGAGCAAGTTCTGATCGAGGCTTCAAACCTGACCAAGCAGTTTGGTGAAAAAATTGCGGTGAACAATATCAATTTCCAGGTTTTTCCTGGCGAGGTGTTTGGATTTCTGGGCCCGAATGGCGCTGGGAAGACAACGACCATCAAGATGATGGTTGGGCTGTTAAAACCTACCTCGGGTATTGTGCGGATCGCTGGCTTTGATATTCACCAGCAACCGCTGCCCGCGAAAGCTCTGACCGGATATGTGCCCGATACTCCCAACCTGTATGCCAAGCTCTCTGGGAGAGAGTTTCTCACTTTTGTCGGCGATCTCTATGAAATCGAGCGCACGCAGATCCAACGCCGCATCGATGAGCTGCTACGGCTGTTCGATTTGGTGCAAGCTGGCGACGACACGATCGACACCTACAGCCATGGCATGCAACAAAAAACGGCCTTGGCGGCAGCGTTAATGCACGATCCGCGAGTCCTGGTTTTGGATGAACCAACTGTCGGTCTGGACCCAAAGTCTGCACGGTTGATCAAAGATATTTTGCGCCAGCTCGCAGAGCGCGGCGCTGCGATCTTTCTCTCCACCCACATCCTGGAGATTGCTGAGCGAATGTGTGATCGAATTGGCATTATCAACCAAGGCGAATTAGTCGCTGTGGGCACCATGGATGAATTACGCAGGCTCAATGGTCGCCAGGGGGTCGCCAGCCTGGAGGATATCTTCCTTGAGCTGACGGGTGGGGCAGAATATGCAGAGATATCAGAGGTGCTCAAGTGAGCTCTGGACAACAGATTCCCGTCGTTGGTGAAAAACTGTGGCCCAGTGTATGGAAGCTGCTGCGTTTGCAGGTGTTGATCACCCTGGGAAGTTTCAAGAGGGCAAAGCCAGGCCGCAAGCTGGCGATCATCTTCGGTGTGCTTGGCGTCCTGATCTTTTTGGGTTTTGTCACTTTTCTAAGTTTCATGATGCTGAAGTTTTTACTGTCGCCAGAGCTGGCGCAGTATTTTGGTGATGTACAGCCCCTGTTGGCGAGTGTGCCGGTTTCAGTGGTTGCGGCGAGTTTTTTGGGAGTGTTGTTCACCAGTTTCGGTTTATTGCTTCAGGCCCTGTACCTGGCAGGTGATATGGATTTCCTGCTGAGCGCGCCAGTACAGATTCGCGCCGTGTTCATCTCGAAACTGTTGCAAGCTGTGTTGCCAAACTTCAGTTTGATCCTCCTGTTCTCGTTACCCGTCTTATTTGGCCTGGCGGCAGCGTTGGACTATGTTTGGCTGTTCTACCCGGTCTCGATCTTAACGATAATCGCCATGGCGCTGGCGGCCGCGGGGCTATCCAGTTTGATGGTGATGGTGGTGGTGCGCGTCTTCCCTGCTCGCCGGGTCGCCGAGGTGCTCGGGTTGGTAGTGGGCGTTTCGACTTTCATCTGTTCCCAATCCGGGCAGATTTTTAATTGGGTAGAAGTCGAATCCCAACAGGTTGCCCAAGCAGTGCAGGTGGTGAGGTGGTTCAACACACCCTGGTCGCCATTGGCCTGGGCGGGGAGAGGCTTGGTGAGCCTTGGGGAGGGCGATTGGACGGTGAGCCTGGTGTATTTGTCGCTCACCTTTTTTGCCAGCACGGGTATCTTCTACGTCTCGCTTGCCAGTTCAGAAAGGTTGTACTATAGCGGCTGGGCCAGCTTACAGGGACAGGCGCGCCGGAAGAAGACTCAACCGGTTCGCCCTGCCCAAGTTAATGGGTGGCGCACACGAGTAGAGGGCTGGTTGCCTGCGCCTGTGCGTGCACTGGTGGTGAAAGATTACCTGGTTTTACGCCGGGACCTGCGCAATCTCTCGCAGTTGATTACCCCGCTTATCCTGGGCCTGTTGTATTCGTTCTGGTTTTTACGCGGCGCCAAGGAGGCCGTGGTGGGGCGAGGAGAAGCACCTGAGTGGTTTCTCGCCTCGGCGCGCCAGCTTGCGGATTATGGCAACGTAGGTATCTCTCTTTTCGTGGGTTGGATGTTGCTAACGCGCCTTGGTATGATGGCGTTCTCACAAGAGGGCAAGAGTTTCTGGATCATCAAAGCTGCGCCGCTCAGTGCCCGGCAACTACTCACTGCCAAGTTTTTGATCGCCTACCTGCCCTCGGCATTGATGGGATTGCTGTTCTTGCTTGTGACAGCCATTATTAAGGGCGCCAGTCTTCGAGTGGTCTTGTTCGGCGCATTGGTAGTGCTGTTGTGCAATGCGGGCATGACTGGGCTGAACCTGGGTTTTGGAATTGTTGGCGCGGTGCTGGATTGGGATGATCCTCGGAAGATGATCAGCGGGTCTGTGGGTTGCCTGGGTCCGCTTGTCAGTGTTATTTATGCCGGACTGGCTTTGGGTTTGTTTTTCATTCCCCCGGTGGTCGCGGTGATGTTACAGGTGCCGGAGCTGCTTGGCCAGCTTATGGGGTTGATCGCAGGGGGCGCCTTCAGCCTGGCTTTCATGATTGGAACCCCCTGGCTGCTTCGCAAACGCCTGTCTTACCTCGGTGAAGGGATATGATATGACACCTGCTGAATGGTCAACCTATTGGGAAAATCTGTTGTGGATCGCCGCGATACTGGTCGTCTCTGGTTTATTTCTGTCGCTGCTGTTGCTAGGGTGGGTAGCCTGGCGCGTGAAAAAAGTCTATATCCCGGCAGGCGCTTCCTTTGTGGAAGCCTTGAAAGTCACTCCGTTGGCTGTCGTCCTGTTATTGGACGTGTTGGATTTCTCCCTCGATTTTTTTGCAGCTCCCTTTTCTTGGGTAATTCTCGGGCGCCTGGGGCTAGCGCCGCTGCGCAATGTCACATTGATCGAGAGTCTGGTGCCGGGCACCCAGTTCCTGCCAACCATGACACTGGCGTGGCTGGCTGTGCGAGTTTTCTCGCGCTAATCGGGATGCACCGATAGCTCTTCCAGGCGAGCCTGGTGGCTGGCTCTGCTGATGGGATATCGCCAGGCGAAAGCAATTGCCATCACGAGCAACAAGGCTGGCACAGGGCCAGCGAAAAAGCGAATGGCCTGCACCGCTGCCTCCGGCTGGAGGGGCAGCGGTTGGTTTGTCGAGGGGGTGATATAGCCTGTGTAAGCCAGCGCCTGGCCCATACCCCATATCGCAGCGCCGGTGGCCAGTTTTTGAAAGAAGGAGGCGAAGGCATAGTATGACCCTTCTCGGCGCTGGCCTGTGCGCTGCTGGTCGTATTCCACCACATCCGGCACCATCGCCCAGGGGATGACATAAGCGGTAGCGATGCCCCAACCGGCCAGGGCTGCCAGGACATACGCGAGCTGCACCTGGTCTGAGCGCAAGCCGGAGATGCCCAGCAACACGGCAATCCATGCCACCATACCGATGATAAACGACCGTCGCTTGTCCATGACTTTGGCCAGCCAGACGACGACAGGGATGAACAGGATCGCCGAAGCCTGGGCGACCAGAACGAAATAATTCGCCTGTCCTGGGATGCGAAGATGATAACTGGCGAAATACACCAGCACTGCAGCAAGAATGCTGGCCGTTGTCCAGCTCAGCAAATACAACCCCATCACCATTCGAAAGGGGGCATTGGACAGCGTTGTGCGCAGAGATTGCGCTGCAGGAAGTGCCGAGGGCAGCTCGCTGGCCGGCTTTTCCCGAGTAACTGAGAACACCACCCAGGGTGGAATGATTGAGATCAGCCCCAGACCGATACCGATGATCAGATAGAGCAGTTTGGCATCTGTGATGTACCAGCTCAAAACGGTAGCAAGGATGATCGCGCCCAGCGTGCCAGAGATTGAAAAAACCATGCGGTAGCCGTTGAGCGAGCTGCGCTCATCGTAATCCTGGGTGAGCTCTGGCGTCAGGGCATTGTAGCCGAGGTGCACGGCTGTGAATGCAGTGTCGAAAAGGATGTACACCGAGGTGTAATAAACAACCAACCCCAGCGGAGAAAAAGGTGGCACGATCCACATCAATATAAAACTTAGACCCAGCGGCAGCGCCCCGAAGAGCAGTAACACCCTGCGGCGTCCCCAGCGGGTGCGCAGGCGATCTGAGAAAATGCCAAACAGTGGATCATTGACGGCGTCCCAGATGCGGCTCAGTCCCACTGCCCAGGCCGCATCATCTGGCCGCAGGGCGGCCACATCGGTCAAGAAGTAGAGCTGGTAGAACATCAGAATTGCCAGGGGGATGCTCGTGCTCAGGTCGCCGGTGCTGAAGATGAGCTTTAGCCTGGCAGGGAGGTGGGGCGAAGATCGATCCATCGTGACTGCCTTCCTCACGTGTGGGGTGGAAGCGGCATCATTTCATCCCAGGAAGAGGCAAGCCGCCTGGAAGGGCGGCTTGCCTGGGTATTTTCTATGCGGCTGGTTCAAGATTGTGCGGCGGCCTTGGCCTTCTCCCGGCGGCGAAAGGCCTGGATCCAGCGCATGGCGTAATCGTCCCTGCCCATCAGCAGATCGCATGCCATCAGGGTGGTTTGTATCTCGGGCACCGTCGGATCGGTGATGGCGGCCGTTAAGCCGCGCGCGATGCCAAGCGCCAGGTAGGCAACGTTGATGATTTTACGGTCGGGCAATCCAAAGGAGACATTGCTGGCGCCCAGGCTCAGGTTGACACCCAGCTCGCTCTGGATTAACTGCATGGAGTCAAGGGTAACCCGGCCGGCTTTGGAATCGGCTCCAACCGTCAGGGCCAGGCAGTCAATGACCACATCTTCGGCAGGGATGCCGAAATCTGCGGCGCGTTGCACCAACTTGCGCGCTACCGCCAGGCGATCGGCCGGTGTGGCAGGGATGCCCGACTCGTCGGTGATGACGCCGATCACCGCCGCGTGATACTTCTTGACCAGAGGCAGCACGCGCGACATCATGCTCTCTTCAGCGGTGGTCGAATTGATCAGCGCCTTTCCCGGATAAATGGATAAGGCAGCTTCCAGGGCGTCTGGGTTGGCTGAGTCGAAACACAGAGGCACGTCGGTGACACCCAGCACTGCCTCGACCGCGCCTCGCAAAAGCGCAGGCTCATCCGCACCAGGAATACCAGCATTGACATCCAAGACCTGAGCGCCGGCGCTCACCTGGTTGATGGCGTCTTCTTGCACCAGGTCAAAACGGCTCTGCGCCATGCTTTCAGCAAGCTTCTTCCGCCGTGTAGGATTGATGCGCTCGCCGATGATGACAAACGGGTGATCCGGGCTGATGATGACCTGTTTGTCTTTATTGGTCAGTACAGTTTCCATGGTGAATTAATTTCCGAGAAGTTGACGAACGGTGCGCGTTGCTGAAGAAGCATCTGGCGCGAAGGCATCCGCGCCGATGCGGTTGGCATAATCCTGCGTAACAGGCGCGCCGCCGATGATCACCTTGACGCTCTCGCGCAGCCCGGCGTCTTTGAGGGCCTGGATGGTTTTCTCCATATTGCTCATGGTGGTGGTCAGCAAGGCAGACATACCAACCACCTGGGCGCCTTCTTGGGCAGCTTTTACAAAGGCTTCTGGCGACACATCCACTCCCAGATCCTTGACCTCGAATCCAGCGCCTTCCAGCATCATCGCCACGAGGTTTTTGCCGATATCATGCAGGTCGCCCTTGACCGTACCGATAGCGACTTTGCCCGCTGATTTGATGCTGCTCTCTGCCAGGTAGGGCTTGAGGTGATTAAGTCCAGCCTGCATCGCGCGGGCGGCGATCAGCATCTCGGGGACGAAGAAATCGCCTTCCTCAAAACGGCGGCCAACCTCATCCATGGCAGCGATCAGCGCCTGGTTCAAGATGGCATCCGCGGCTACACCAGATGCCAAGGCGGCTTTGACGCCAGCTTCCACGGCGGGCGCCTGGCCATTGATGACATTTTCGTAGATATCTTTCAGTTCCATGATGTATCCTCTCGATTGATATGGGTTGTTATGTGGCGATTCTCATCTAGAAGACTGTAGTTCCTGTAAGCTCCACTCTCCACCGGAGGCTTCCATGACGAAATCGAGGATTGCCTCGCGAGTGGCGTCGATCTCTTCGATCAGCGCTTGTTTGGCGGCTGCGTGATTGCGCGCCTCCAAAGCTTCGATGATCCGTGCATGGCTGCTTTCCTGCCAGGCGCCGGCATGGCGCAGAACCATGAAGCGCGCCAGGCGATCGAGCAACCTTCCAATCGACTCAGCCAATTCCTGGTTCCCAGAGGCTTTCGCCAGCAGGGTGTGGAAGCGGCGATTTTCCTCGGTATAGCGATCGTAGGAGATCTCGTCGTCCCCGGAATAGCCAGCATGCACGTGTCTTAACTCCTGGATTTGCTCTGGTGTAATGCGCTGGGCGGCGCGCTCGATGGCAGCCTCTTCCAGTATGCGGCGCATTTCCAGCATATCTCGCAGTTCTTTCAATGTCAGGCTGGTGACGAAGTAGCCTGAGCGCGGCTTGATATTGACCAGCCCTTCCTGGCTGAGCATCTGCAGCGCATCGCGCACTGGTGTAATGCTCGTATTATACTCGGCTGCCACTTCGGGAACGTTAAAGCGTTCACCGGATTTGCGGCGACCGGTGATGATGGCGCGCCGTAAATCTCGGTAAATTTTGTTGCGGATGGTTAAGCTGGCCTTTGACATTTAACTCGCATATTTCTTGTGTAATCATACCACATGATATATCAAAGATCAATCACTATGCAAATATGATATTCTATGATTGACAACTAATATATTAGATGATAGGATAACTGGAGTGCGTCACTTCTTCCAAACAGAGCGGATGAGGAACTGAGATGATCAATACACACGGGCAGACGATGCAAAGCGCGCACTATGCGCGCCTTGGAAACCAGGAATGTGAGTTAATCCATGAAGCCAGCCTGGAGATTTTGCAAAGGACAGGCATTGATGTGCATGATGAACGCGCCCGCCAGATACTGGAAAAAGGCGGCGCGAAAGTAGATGGGATCAGGGTGCGCATTCCGGAATACCGGGTGAGATGGGCATTATCCACCGCCCCGAAGCAAATGATCTTATACAACCGCCAGGGGAAAGTCGCCATGCGGGCGGGCGGGTACAACACGTACTTTGGGGGAGGTTCGGATTGTTTGAACATTCTGGATCATCGTACCCAGGAACGGCGCAAACCGGTGCTGCAAGATGTGATCAACGCAAGCCGGCTGATGGATGCACTGCCAGAAATCGATTTTGTGATGTCTGCTTTCCTGCCATCGGATGTGGACCAGAATATCTATGATCGCTATCAAATGGAAGCCATGTTGGCGAACACCTCCAAACCGATCGTGTTCGTCACACCAGACTTTGAGGGATGCGTGGCAGCCGTGGAGATGTGCGAGCTGGTGGCGGGAGGTGCAGCGGCTTTTGCGCAACGCCCATTTGCGACCTGCTATATCAACGTCACCTCCGGTATGATCGCTAACGCTGAGGCGCTTCAAAAATGCATCTACCTGGCAGAGAAGGGTCTTCCGTTGTTGTATATTCCCCTCAATGCCGGCGGCGTCAATTCACCGGTCACCACAGCCGGATGTATGGCATCCATGAACGCAGGCACTTTGCTGGGAATCACCCTGGCGCAGTTGGTGCGCGAAGGTGTACCAGTGGGTGTGCCCGGCTGGAACGGTGGGCCTTACAACTTGAAATCGATGGTCGGCAATTACGTCCTGGCTGATGAGCAAGGTGTGCCGACCTCGATGGGACGGTATTATGATCTCCCCGTGTTTGGTCTGGGGGGTTGCACGGATTCGAAAGTGCTTGACCAACAATGTGGTTTCGAGACCACGATCAGTTTGATGACTTCGCTGCTGCACGGCGCTAATATTGTGCATGATGTGGGCTTCATGGACAGTGGAATGCAAGGCTCCTTGCAATTGATTGCCTTATGCAATGACTACCTGGGATTTATCCGGGCCATGACTCGCGGCGTGCAGGTGGATAATGAAACCCTGGCGTTGGATGTGATCGATGAATTGCAACCCACGGGCAGCTATCTGGGCCATGAACATACCCTGCGGCATTATAAAGAGCCCTATTACTCTAAGCTGGCAGACAAGGGTCCTTATTCGGGTTGGGTGGACAAAGGCAGTACGACGATGGAAGAGAGAGCAGCGCGCCAGGTAGATCAGGTGCTGGCAAAACACCAGGTCGAGCCGTTGCCGCAAGACGTGCTGAAAGGTCTGCGCAGCATTGTGGAGCGAGAACAGGCCTGGACAAATTCGAAAAATGGGTAGCAGCAATTGGCGGGTTAAGTGAGGTGAGCAAATATGGAAAACAAGCCGTTCTTCCTAAGAGATCCCTGGGTGTACAAGCCGGAGGCAGAAAGGTCCCCTCGTCCTGACGCCAGGCTGGGCTTCGAAACCCGAGCGTTGCATGCTGGTTTCCACCCGCTGCGCGACGTGGAGCAATTTCGCGCCTTTGCGCCCCCCTTGATCCAGTCGATGACCTATCCCTATCCGAGCTTCGATCAGTTTCCCGATTATATCTATGGCAGGAGCAAGACGCCGACCACCAGCGTTCTGGAGGAACGCCTGGCTTCTTTGGAAGGTGGGCAGGCCTGTGTCACCGCTGGATCCGGCTCGCAGGCGTTATTCAACCTGGTGTTTACCATTGCCCGACCGGGTGACAATGTGGTCACCACATTAAACACATTTGGGGAGGGATATAAACAGGCCGCCAGCATTTTTCCTGAGCGCTGCAATGTCGAATTTCGGTTCGTCAAGAATTTCACCGATCCCAAAGCGTGGGATCGCCTGATTGATAAAAGAACTCGCCTGGTCTGGGTGGAAACACCCAGCAACCCCGTGCTTCTGGTGACCGATATAGCCGCAATCGCTGAAGTTGCTCATGCGCATGGCGTTCCTCTCATGGTGGACAATACCACAGCCACGGCAGCGCTGCAACAGCCGATGTCATTGGGCGCTGATATTGTATTGCTCTCGCTCACCAAGTTCTTAAGCGGCAACGCGACGGTCCTCGGCGGAGCAGTGATTGGTCCCGAAGCTCTGGTCGAAGATATCCGTTGGAATACCACCGAATTTGTCGGCGCAATTTTGCAGCCTTTCGAAGCCTGGCTGATGTTGCATTACCTGGAAACGCTGTCATTGCGCATGGAGCGGCACAGCGCCAACGCGCAAAAGGTGGCTGAGTTTCTCGAGAACCATCCAAAGGTGCGCAAGGTCAACTATCCGGGATTGAAGAGTCACCCGCAACACGAGCTCTCCCAGAAACAAATGAAATCCGGCGGCGGCTTGCTCTCCTTCGTGGTCCCTGGCGGTATGAGCGGTGCAGCGGCGGTGATGAATCACCTGCAACTGATCGTCCATGCGGTGACCTTTGGCACCAGTCGTAGTATTGTGATGCACCCACGGACAATCACCCATGAGCACATGACCCAGGCGGAGCGGGATGTGGCCGGGATCGATGATGGATTGATTCGCATGTCGGTCGGATTGGAGGACGCAAACGATCTGATTGCCGATCTCGACCAGGCTTTGCATATTTTATGAACACCGAGCCAGATTGGAAGGGCAATTTCAGGAGAACGCCGAGATGATTCGCACAAATTTTGCTAACCAGCAGACTCCTCAGTTTCGTGTGTTATCCGATACCCAATGCAAAGAAATATTTCTTTCCGCTTTGGAGTGCTTGCAACGTGTGGGGGTGCAGGTACACCATGAAGAAGGGCTGGCGTTGCTAGAGGCGGCAGGTGCAGAGATCGATGGCCATGTTGCTCGCATTCCTGCTCACATCATCCAGGATGCGTTGGTGAGTGCGCCTCGTTCATTCACCGTGTGGGGGCGCAATGGTAAACACGAGATGCACATCACTCCCGACCGCGTGCACTTTGGCCCAGGACCAACCTGCACATATTTTATGGATCCCGAGACTGGTGAGCGACGCAAGGCGCGCAAGGGCGATGCCGGGCTGACCGCCAGGGTCTGTGACGCATTGCCCAATATTGATTACATCATGGGACTCAGTCTATTCGATGACGTTACCCCAGTCCTATCACCGGTTTATGAATTTGCTGAGTCTTTGGCAAATACAACCAAGCCGATCGTCGCCTGGGCAAATACACCCGAAACCGTGGAAGATATCTACCGTATGGCGATGGCTGTCGCTGGCAGCGAAGAAGCGCTGGCAAAACGACCCATTTTCGCTTTCTTTGGGACGTACGAATCGCCGCTGCGCCACCCGCCTGCTGGGCTGGGAAATATGCTGTGGGCAGCCGAGAAGGGGTTGCCGGTGGTGTACCTGGGTGGGCCGACGGTTGGCCTGGAATCGCCTTTCAGCGGGGCAAGCGCGCTGGTCATTCACCTGGCAACGGCCTTGAGTGGATTAGCCATGGTGCAGCTCAAACGGCGGGGGACACCGGTGGTGATCGGCAGTGTGCCGGCAGCGATGGACCTCCGCACAGCCAGGCCTGCTTATGGTTCGCCTGAGATGAGCCTGTACAGCGCCGCGGCTGTTGATGTGGCCCGCTACCTGGGTTTGCCTTTCATGGGAACTGCGGGCGCAAGCGAATCGAAGCTGGTTGATGCGCAGGCGGCATCCGAGATCACCTTGCAGGTGGTGCTATCAGCGCTGAGCGGTGCAGCGTTGGTTCACGATGCAGGTTTCCTGGATTGCGCCGATATTGGATCCTTGCAATTGCTTGTCCTGATGGATGAAGTTGTTGGCATGACCCAGCGAGTGATGCGCGGTCTGAACGTCGATCGGGAAAGCATCATGTTAGATCTGATCGAGCAGGTCGGACCTGGGGGCGCGTTCCTTACCGAGCCACGTTCGGCGTCTCTTTGCCGGCAGGAGACCTGGTTACCCGGTTTGATGGATCGCGCTCCTTATCTGAATTGGGAGATGAAAGGAAGCAAAAGCATGGAACAACGCATCCAGGAAAAGCTGGACAGAATATTAAGAACCCACGTGCCAGAAGCGCTTGAACCAGCCGTCTTAAAGCAAATCGAGGACATTCTGCAAGCTGCGGAGAAACGGGAAAGATCGGTCTCCGAATAGAGTGAGCCGGTTGTTTCGATGGAGAGGCGGGCTGGCGCCGCGCAGTCGCTCAGAGCCTGTGAAATCATTGACTTTTTCACTCAGAGAGTCACGAAGAGCCTAACTGGAGAGCTCCTTCGCTTTGCTCTGGGTGACAGGAGATTTAATCACAGGTCCTCAGAATGGCGATGAATCGCGAGATAATAAATAGGATAGCTGCGACATTAAAAAATCGTTATATAATTGAGGTGAAAATAATACAAGTGCCGATCGTTCAGACTTAAGATCATGACCGCGATCCCTACCTCATCCTTCGAACCCGATTTTGGCGCAGCGATGCCTTGCCCGTACCTGGGGTTGCGTGACGATCCGGTGACGCACTTTGCCTGGGAAAACCCAGAACACCACTGCCATCGCGTTGATCCTCCTCAACCTATCCGGATTGCACATCAGCAGGGATATTGTTTGAGCGGGCGATTTGAAACCTGTGCAGTGCGCAATGACCTGAATCCCTCCCCTAATCCTTCCAAATACCGTTCGGTGTTTGAAGGCAATGCACCGGTATGGGCGCGGTTGCCGCGAATTTCGTTACCAAAATTCGAGAAGAAGACGGTCCCGGCAGCGCCTTTCGAACTCGGCGAGACTGGAGGAAAACGACGCATTTGGGTGATGGCATTGGTGGGGTTATTCATTCCGCTCATGATTGTATTTGTGTGGGCTATCGTCATCAATGCGGGAGGAGATCACAATCTGTACGCAACCACCTCAAGCAATAACCGACCCTCGCAGGTTGTCCCCGCGGCCGTTGCATCGTTCGATACACCAACAGCAACCCAACCCCAGCCGACAGCCACGCAGTTGCCAAGCAGTACGCCTACGGCTACCACGCAGCCAACGTCCACTTCGACGCCTATAGCAGACCTGGCTGCAACTCAGACGATGCTGGCGTTCACGCTTGCCCGAACTGCAACCCCGACACAGCCGTTGTATGGCTGTGATGACAGCCGGGCGTACACCTATTCGATACTGGATGGCCCAACCCTCTCCCCCGAACCCGGATATGTATATACAGCCGGAGAGGCTCCGCCCGTGGTCACCGCCTCCTGGTTATTGGAAAATACCGGCTCGTGCGAGTGGAATTCGATCCTGCTCTTGTCTGTTACCAGTGGGCGAATGCTCGTGCCGATCTTGTTCATCGATGATCAGCAGATCACACCAGACCCAACGGGCGGATCCGTCATTGCTCTCCCTGGAGAACAGATTCAAGTCACCCTGAGTTTCTCGCCTGAAATCGCCTCCAGTATTCGGGGAGAATGGATCGCGGTGGTGGATGATTTCAGACTGACGGATGAGACGCACCTGATGCTGGATGTTGTGAACTGGATCGTTCGGATATTCCCGACTCCCACAACCCGCCAGGTGACAAAACCAGGTATCTCTCCTACGCAAGCACCCGGGGTTTCTCCGTCTCCGACCACCCCATCCACACGCCCGACGCCAACCGAACCAAGCATTCGCCCTTGACAAGAATCAGTGACTGGCACCAGGTAAATATGGGGAAGACTGAGCGAACTCTAGATATCAAGCCATTCATCAACAGGTGTGCAGATGAACCAAAAACTTCTTAAAAATAACTCCGTGGCTCACCACCCCGCCCTGCGCGTGATCGTGGTCATTATCCTGTTCATATTGCCGGCGACCATGGTTGGAGTCAATTCCCAGGCGCAAACCGCTGCCCCGGGCAGCACTCCTTTTGGTGCAGACTTTGTCAAGATTTTGCCTGACCACGGCCTGGATCTCATGTCACAGACCGAAATTCGTTGGGCTAATGGCAGCAGTGTCCTGTGGTCTCTGGTTGAACCGAATGAAACCGATCGCCAATGGACGGCGCTCAGCGAATTTGACCAGGAGCTTGCCAACGCCCAACTGCTTGGCGCTGAACCAATCGTTCTGGTGCACAGTACACCCTCCTGGGCACAAAAGCTGCCGGGTTACTCGTGCGGGCCAATTGCGGATGATAAATTGGCAGCCTTCGGTAATTTTATGTTCGACCTGGTTAATCGATACAAGGACCGTGTCAAGTATTGGGAAATCTGGAATGAGCCAGATATCGATCCTGACCTGGTACCGCCCGATAGCGGTTTTGGCTGTTGGGGAGACCAGGATGACCCCTACTATGGGGGAGGTCAGTTCGCCGCCATGCTTCAGGTCATTTATCCACGCATCAAAGCGGCGGATCCACAAGCGCAAGTGCTGGTCGGGGGGTTGCTGCTCGACTGTGATCCTGATCGAGTATGCACATTGAATCCGGCTTCTCGCTTCCTCGAGGGCATCCTGGTGAATGGGGGGGCTTCGTTTTTCGATGGTGTTGCATTCCACGCCTATGATTACTACACCGGTGTTTTGGGCGGATATGAAAATTCAAACTGGGATAGTTCTTCTCAGACGACGGGCCCGGTTCTTTCTGCAAAAGCTGATTTCATCAGGTCTGTGCTGGGAACGTATGGGGCATCAAACAAATACTTGATGGCGTCAGAAGTGGCCTTGGTGTGCAGCGCAAACTGTGATATCAATTTTGAAAACACCAAAGCGTATTACATCGCCCAAGTTTATGGCGCAGCATATTCTAAAAAATTGCGTGCGGCGATGTGGTACGCCACGTACGCAAAGTGGAAATTCACAGATTTGCTATTTGACCCATTGACCCCAACCCCGGGTTATTATGCCTTCAAATTTGGCGCTGCAAAGCTGGCGGAAGCCCAGTTCTCCAGGCCGCTCAGCCCAGCGGTTGGTGTGATAGGTTATGAATTTACCCTGCCTGATCGGCGCACCTGGTTGGTCTGGTCACTGGATGGGACTGATCACACGTTGGTGTTGACTGAGGTGCCCTTAGCGGTGTATGACGTGGATGGCGATTCGATCCTCCCCAGCCAGACACTGGTAATTGGAAAAGAACCCTATTACATCGACCTGTCCCCTGGGTTTAAGCTTTTGCTTCCCGATTTATTCATGAAACTGGTTCATCTGCAGAATGGCGATTTTGAGGCTGGTGCAGACACCTCAGGTGAACCCTATTATTGGGACTTCGTCAGCGGCGGGGCTGTGGGCCTGGCAACCAGCCTGCAGGCCGAAAATCCCACCGTGCCTTACCTGGATCCGTTGGTGCCTGCAGGCAGCTACAGCGCGCTGCTGGGTTCGAGCGCATACCCTTGCGCATCGGGTGGTGTACCCTTGGGATATGCTGCGGTGGAACAGACCTTTGACGTACCATATGTTCCCGATGGGCAAACCTTGGAACTGCGTTTCGATTACATCATTTACACACAGGATGGCGGCAGCAGCGATCAATTTGACCGCTTCGAGGTCTATCTCACTGCATCTGGCACCACGAGCTTAAAATATTTTGATGGTCGACAGGATACTGAGATCAGTTGCAATGTCTGGCATCGCATCCCTGCCAGCGGTTGGAAGACTGGGGTGATCGATCTGATCAGCCCAGAAGATTACCGCGGTAAATCCATCAAGGTGTCTTTCCAGAACTGGAATCGCTACGATGGTTATATGAACACATTCACTTACCTGGATAATGTCCGGTTGTATGACGGTGATTGATGACGACCTGTGGTTGATCAACCAGGCCAGTTTGCTCGCCAGCCGCCTGGAAAAGCTATCTGCCGATTCGATTTGGGCGCGCCGCAGCAGCGGTGTGCGCGGCAATCTGCTGCGTGAGTTGGAACTGGCGACCGTGAAAAAGGAAGCAGCGTTATCCGCAGCACAACGTTCGCGGCTGAGCAGCCTGGTGGCGCTGGGATTCGATTACTTGAATAAAGGCGCCCGCGAGAAAATGGTTCGTTAGTCAGGAGGAGTTTTCAAGGCAGCCAGTGCAACCTCCTGCACTTTGCCAGCGGCGATCATTTCTCGAACGGTCTCGATGTGTGGGTACATGATGTCGTCTTGTTCGAGAAAAGGGATCTGCTGGCGGATAAGTTCGTAAACAGGGGCGGTGCCCTTGCCCAGCCTGGCCTGTGCGCCGAGAATCCGTCTACGGAAGTCGATGCCCTGGGAAGCAGAAAGCAGCTCTAGGGCGAGGATGCGCTCGACATTTGCGGCAATCTGGCGGGCTTTTCGGGCTGCAATTGGTCCCATCGACACATGGTCTTCGATGTTGGCCGATGAGGGGATAGTATCTGCGCTAGCGGGGTGGGAAAGAACTTTGTTTTCGGATGCCAGCGCTGCCGCGGTGTATTGCAGCAGCATGAAACCGGAATTCAATCCGCCATGCTGAATCAGGAAAGCGGGAAGGGTCTCACGGTTGCTGGATTCATCGGTCAAGCGGGTCAGCCGGCGTTCTGAGATATTGCCCAATTCCGTCAGGGCGATGCCAAGATAATCCATGGCAATGGCAATTGGCTCGCCATGGAAGTTGCCGCCAGAAATGACTTCTGCATTGCCCTGGGAGTCGAAGAAAATCAGCGGGTTATCGGTAGCGGCGTTGAGCTCGATTTCGATCACCCACCTGGCGTAAGCGATCGCATCGCGCACCGCGCCATGCACCTGAGGAATGCAGCGCAGAGTATAGGCGTCTTGCACGTTCAATGGGTCATCAGGCCGGGTAAAGGTGCTGCCAGAAAGCAGCTCCCGCAGGAAAGCAGCGCACTCGATCTGCCGCGGGTGTGGGCGCGCGGCGTGAATGCGAGCATCGAAAGCGCGCAGTGTGCCATGCAGGGCTTCCAGGCTCAGGCAACCTGCGATGTCTGCAGTGCACGCCAGGCGCTCAGCTTCATGCACAGCCAGCACCCCCAAAGCCGTCATCATGGTGGTGCCATTGGTCAGCGCCAGACCCTCTTTTGCCGCAAGCTGCGCCGGTACCAAGCCAGCACGCTGCAAAGCTTGTTTGCCCGGCATGCGTTTTCCTCGATATTCGGCTTCTCCCAACCCGATGAGAGGTAAAGCCATGTGGGCGAGAGGGGCAAGATCGCCGCTGGCGCCGAGCGACCCCTGGCTGGGGACAAGAGGATGAACTCCTCGATTGAGCATGGCGATCAGCAGCTCCAGCGTCTGTTCGCGAATGCCGGAATGACCTTTCGCCAGGGTATTGGCACGAATCAGCATCATCGCCCGTACCGTGGGGGTATCCAACAGCGGTCCTACACCGGCTGCGTGACTCATCAGGATATTCTTCTGCAGTTGAGGCACATCCTCTTTGGGGATGATACGGTCTTTAAATGCCCCAAAACCGGTGGTCACTCCGTACACCACCTGTCCATCCTGAATAAAATTCTGCACCGCTTGCTGCGCCTGAATCACCTTCTGCCGGGCGGCCACATCCAGGCGCACTTCGATGGTTGGATCAAACGCAACAGCGACAGTCTGTTCGATGGTCAGGTGGTTGCCATCAATCATTAGTGTGCTCATTGTTTTTTGATTTCCCTTCACCAGGTGACGATTTGACGGTTGTGCAGTGAATCAGCATGCAGCGTTGTACGTGTTGAGGGATGCCGAGGGGTTAATAGATTTTACCCCGTGTGGAGAGATTGCGCTCGAAGAGGGCTCAGGCCTTTCACAAGGTAGACACAACCCTACTAGTGAAAATCCTGAAAGAGGCATTTTGACTGACCTTCGGACAAAAGTTCGGACAATTTCCATTTCAAGGGTCATTGCAAGCCCAGTCGAAGCGCGGCAATCTCCTGGTTGGTCACGGAGATCGCTTCACGGTCGCTCACGATGACAGCCTTATCATAACAGGCGAACTTTTGTCTGACCTTGAGATTTTAACACTTTGACTCTTGACAGATCGAATTGCTGCAAGTAGAATGCCTCCATTCGGAAATAATCGTGATGCAACCAGCTAACACCCGCTTTTTTGCCTATTATTTTTACGGCCACCGAAACACGGCGGCTGTTAGTGGCGCTTAAGCGGGCGAAGAGCACATCTCAGAACCCAAGACGCGAGGCTAACAGCCTCGCGTTTTTCATTTATTTGCTTGGAGGCGAAGGATGACAGTACGTGGCGTGCGTGGAGCAATCACCTGTTCGGAAGACCGACCAGAAGCGATCTTGCAGGCAACACAAGAGCTGTTGCTTGCCATTCAAGCAGCCAACCCGGGAATGCACCCAGATGATTTTGCCAGCATCTTCTTTACTGCCACACCCGATCTGCGCTCGATCCATCCAGCCAAGGCTGCGCGCCAGTTGGGTTGGAATCGCGTGCCGCTGCTCTGCGCGCAGGAAATCGATGTGCCGGATTCTCTGCCCCGTTGCATCCGGGTCTTGCTGCACTGGAACTCAAGCCTACCTCAAAGCCAGATCCATCATGTTTACCTGGGTGAGGCAAGTGTACTTCGCCCGGACATTGAAGAAATCAGCCTGTCATCGCTCAGACCGGATCTTTAATTTTCTCTTAGACAATCCAAAGGAGGAACAATTATGATGATCATTATGCGCACCAATGCCACACAAGAGCAGATTGCCCAGGTGGTAGATGCCGTTCAAATGAATGGTTTGCGAGCCCACCTTTCGCGCGGCACAGAAAGGACAGTGATTGGCGCAATTGGCGATGGACGCCCGGTAGATCGGGGCCAATTCTCTGTGCTCCCAGGCGTTGATCGGGTGGTGCCAATCTCTCGCCCATATAAGCTGGCTTCTCGAGAGTTCAGCCCGGAGAATTCCACATTTCCGCTGGATGGTGTACGCATCGGGGGAGATGAAATTGTGATCATCGCTGGCCCATGCTCGGTGGAAAGCCGCAGCCAGATCATTGAGACTGCCCTGGCAGTGCGCGAGGCGGGCGCGCACGCTTTGCGAGGCGGAGCGTTCAAGCCTCGCACCTCTCCATATTCATTCCAGGGTCTGGGTGAGCAGGGCCTGGAGTTGCTAGCAGAGACGCGTGAGCTGACCGGCATGCCGATTGTCACCGAGGTTATTTCCCCGGAATTGGTGCCCTTGGTGGCGCGCTATGCGGACGTGTTGCAGATCGGAGCTCGCAATATGCAAAACTATGCCCTGCTACACGCGGCTGGCGCCTCCCAACACACCGTCTTACTCAAGCGAGGCATGTCGGCGACGGTCGAGGAATTGCTCATGTCTGCCGAGTATATCCTCTCCCACGGAAACCGGCGGGTGATTTTGTGCGAGCGTGGCGTGCGCACGTTCGAGACGTCCACGCGCAACACCACGGATATCAATGCTATTCCGGTGTTAAAAGCGCTCACTCACCTGCCGGTTGTGCTCGACCCCAGCCACAGCACCGGGCATTGGGAGTATGTCAATTCGATCGCCCGCGCGGCAGTGGCGGCCGGCGCAGATGGATTGATTGTTGAGGTGCATCCTGATCCAGCTTCTGCTTTGAGCGATGGGGCCCAATCACTGAAGCCCGAACGCTTCGCAGAGTTGGTGGAGCAGGTGAAAGCGATTGCATTGGCGGTTGGACGCTCGGTGGCGCCCATACCACAGCCTCATCAACCCGCATGAGCGAGCCTGAGTTTCTCAGCCAGAGCAGTGTAGCGATCGTTGGACTGGGGTTGATGGGCGGCTCGCTGGCGAAGGCTTTAGCCGGAAAATGCCGGGCGATACTCGGCGTTGATCCCGATGCTCAGGCCGGTGAGCTGGCGCTGCGCGAAGGTATGGTCACGCGTTTTTCAACCCAGCCGGCGGAGATTCTCCCCCTGGCGGATGTCATCGTGCTAGCGGCGCCGGTGCGTAAGATTATCGATCTCATCGCGATGATCCCCGACATGCATCCCGGAAAGGCGGTTGTGTTCGATCTGGGATCGACAAAGCAGGAGATTTGCGAGGCATTCGAGCGTTTGCCGGAACGTTTTGAGGCGCTGGGCGGGCATCCCATGTGTGGGAAAACAGAAAGTGGGTTAAACCACGCCGATGCAGCCTTGTTTGTGGGCGCAGCGTTTGCGCTGATCCCATTGTCTCGCACCACGGAACGTGCGCGCCGCCTGGGTGAAGAAATCGTGCAAGTGGTAGGCGCAAGAGCCCTGTGGCTCGATGCAGCATTGCATGATCGCTGGGTTGCTTCTTCCAGCCATATTCCATACCTCCTGGCGATCGCTCTGGCGTTGGCAACCCCACCCGACGCTGCGCCGCTGATTGGCCCTGGGTTTCGCTCCACGACTCGCGTGGCGGCCAGCTCGGTGGTGATGATGCAAGACATATTGATGACCAACCAGGCTTTTGTTTTGGAAGCGGTTGAAAGAGTGCGCAACAGCCTTCAGGTATTGGAAGACGCGCTCGCAGCAGGCAATGAGGAACGCTTAGCCGGATTATTGAGCCTTGGAAAAGAACGACACCAGCGTTT
Source organism: Chloroflexota bacterium (assembly GCA_029265355.1). Classification (GTDB taxonomy): domain Bacteria; phylum Chloroflexota; class Anaerolineae; order Anaerolineales; family UBA4823; genus JAJUJL01. The sequence goes on from JAJUJL010000002.1 coordinate 146,009, forward strand.
ACTGCAGGCAATAGGAGGTGATGGGTGAATCTCCACGTTCGGCCAGGGACAGCGCTGCGCGGCAAAATTGACTTGCCAGGGGATAAGTCGCTATCACACAGGGCAGCTCTCTTTGCTGCAATTGCGGATGGAGAAAGCAAGATAGATAAATTTTTAGTCGCAGGGGTGACCGAGGTGATGCTTGGCTGCCTGAGCGCGCTGGGTGTGAACTGGCGGCTGGAGGGCAACACGCTCTATGTTTCGGGGAAAGGGTTGAGTGGATTGACATCTCCTGAAGCGCCCCTATTTTGCGGCAATTCTGCCACCACGTTGCGCTTGTTAGCTGGTGTGTTGGGAGCAGCAGGCATCCCAGCGATTCTGGATGGTACGCCTGGATTACGCTCGCGACCGATGAATCGCATTGTCAGCCCGCTGCAGCAAATGGGCGTGAATGTCAGCGCAGCCGGCGGTGGCGCGCCGTTGGAATTTCACCCAACCACCGGCCGGTTGAAAGGCATTGATCACACCCTATCAGTCGCCAGCGCTCAGGTGAAATCGTGTTTGCTGCTCGCCGGCTTGCGCGCCGAAAGCGAAATCATCTTGCGCGAACCGGCGCTTTCCCGTGACCATACTGAAAGGTTGCTGCGAAAATCCGGCATAGAGGTCTGGAGCGACCAGGCGCCCACCAGGGATGGCGCAAACGAATACATCACTCGGATGCGGCCACCCGATGAGCTGCATCTTTCACCCTTGAATGTTTCACTACCAGCGGATATTTCTGCTGCGGCCTTTCTGCTCGTGGCCGCGCTGATCACACCCGGATCTGAGTTGGTGATCTGCGATGTGAGCACCAATCCAACGCGCACGGGGCTGCTGGATGTGTTGGCGGAAATGGGCGCCAATCTGCGCGTGGAGACGAAACCCGACCAGGGAGGTGAACCGGTGGGAGACCTGGTTGTGCAAGCATCGAGCTTGCATGGCATCGAAGTTTCAGGCCCAACGGTGGTACGCATGATCGATGAATTTCCAGCTTTTGCGGTGGCGGCAGCCTTTGCGCAAGGGGTGACGGTTGTGCGGGATGCGGAAGAGCTGCGCTACAAAGAGTCCGATCGCATCCAGGCCGTGTGCTGCCAACTGCGCCAGCTCGGCGCAGACATCCAAGAGACGCGGGATGGGTTTATTTTACATGGTGGTGAGCTGAGGGGAGGACTGGTGCAGGCCGAAGGCGATCACCGGCTGGCGATGAGCCTGGCTGTGGCAGGCCTGGCATCGCGAGATGAAGTGAGCGTGAGAGGGGCTGAGATCTTCCGGGAGTCTTTTCCCGGTTTCCTGGATGCTCTAACCGCGCTCGGTGCAGAGATTTGGGCTGAAGAATAATGGGCGTGCTGCGTTTAGGTTTGATCGGTTATCCGCTGGGGCATTCGTTATCACCTCTTCTACACGAAGCCGCGCTTTCAGCTCTTGGAATAGCTGGCAGTTATTCGCTGTTTCCTGTACCTCCTGGAGAGGCAGGTGAGAAACTTCTCAGCGCGCTTTGCGCTGATCTGCGGGCTAAAAAACTTGATGGATTGAATGTGACCATTCCGCATAAACGCTCGCTGGATAAATTTATCGACGCCTGGACGCCCACTGCGCAGGCTGTTGGAGCTGTGAACACGTTATACGTCCAGAACGAGCAACTTTGGGCGGATAATACCGACGCCCCAGGGTTTATTCAAGATCTGACGCAGCAGGCGGGCTGGCCTGCTGCTATGCCAATGCACAACCAGCAGCCGGTTGCCTGGGTGCTGGGGGCGGGCGGCTCTTCGCGAGCGGTGAGCTATAGCCTGGTTCGGGCAGGTTGGTTTGTGGTTGTGTTTGCTCGCCGGTTGGCGCAGGCTCAGGAGCTGGTCGAAGCGCTGAGCGAATTCGTAGATATCCGCCTGATGAAGGCCCAAGAATTATCCAGTGTAGGCCTGTCTAAAGCGCCAGGCGAGCCAGACCTGGTGGTCAATACCACACCCGTGGGAATGTATCCCGATGTGCACTCATCGCCATGGCCGTTGGAAGCAAATCTCCCGAAGAAAGCCTTTATGTATGATCTTGTGTACAATCCACCAGCGACTGTGCTTGTTCAAAGCGCGCGGCGCGCGGGAAATCGCGCTTGCAATGGATTGGGAATGTTAGTGGAACAGGCAGCCCTTTCACTGGAGCGCTGGACTGGCCGCCAGACACCGCGCCAGGTTATGTGGAAGGCTGTTCAATCAATTTCTTCGCAGGTTTCATTGGGATAGTCACTATGATCGTGGGTGCAAAGCGTACACAATCCCTGGCGCCTCAGTTTTTTGCGGCGCTGAATCGCCGTATTGCGGAGCTGACCGCGGCGGGTCATGATGTGATACGTTTGGACGTTGGCTCGCCAGACATGCCGCCGCCCGCTCACATCATCGAGGCATTGGCAAACGCCGCGGCGCGGTCGGATCGGCATGGTTACCAATCACACAATGCCACGCCTCGTTTGCGAAGCGCCTGGTCAGCAGCTTATCAGCGGCTGTATGGTGTCAAATTAGATGCAGATCTGCAGGTCTTACCCCTGATGGGTTCGAAAGAAGGCATTTTTCATCTGGCATTGGCGATTGTAAATCCTGGCGATGTTGTGCTAATCCCCGATCCTGGTTACATGACTTATGCGCAGAGTACGCGCATCAGCGGAGGCGAGGTCTATCCTCTACCACTGATCCGTGAGCGCGGCTATTTACCTGACCTGGGATCCATTCCGGGTTCAGTCCTGGAACGCGCCAGGATATTGTGGTTGAATTATCCCAACAACCCGACTGGCGCAGTTGCGGAGACGGGATTTTTCGAGCAAGTGGTTGATTTTGCTGCACGTCACCGGCTGCTGGTGTGTCACGATGCAGCTTATGCACAGGTGACCTACGGTGGCTACGTCGCGCCAAGCATCTTGCAGGTTCCTGGGGCTGCTCAAGTGGCGGTTGAGTTCAATACACTCTCAAAGTCACACAATATGGCGGGGTGGCGAGTGGGGGCAGCGATGGGAAACACTGATGCGCTGCGCAATTTGTTCATCGTCAAGAGCAATGCCGACAGCGGGCATTTCCTGCCAATATTGGAAGCAGCCGAGGCTGCCTTAGAAGGCGACCAGACCTGGATGCGCCAAAGGAATGAAATTTATCAACTGCGGCGCGATCTTGTGCTGCAAACGCTGAAAAAAATTGGCTGGCAGGTGGATGCACCCAAGGCAGGGCTGTACATCTGGCTGCCAGCGCCCGATCAATGGAGCTCTGCGGAATTCGTTCAGGAGCTGCTCGAGTCTGCTCACGTTGCCCTGACCCCCGGTGAAGTCTTCGGCGAGCAAGGAAAGGGTTACTTGCGTATAGCTATAACAGCGCCAGAAAACCGGTTGAGGGAAGCGATGCAGCGGCTGACAGATTTTGTGCACAGGAGAGGATAGGTGCGCATGGTGTTGCGCTATTTGACTGCAGGGGAATCACACGGACCCGCGCTGGTGGTAATCCTGGATGGATTACCGGCGGGTCTAGATTTGAGCGCACAGATCATTAACCATGAGTTGTTGCGCCGCCAGAAGGGTTACGGCGCCGGGCCAAGGATGAAGATTGAAAAGGACAGGGCAGAGATCCTGGGTGGGGTGATGGAAGGCAAAACCACTGGAGCGCCGTTGGCTGTCTCGATCGTGAATTTGGATCACAATAAATGGCGCGGCCGCGCCGTTGAACCGTTCACCATACCTCGACCAGGGCATGCCGACCTGGCTGGGGCGATCAAATATGGTTATCACGACTTGCGCCCCGCCCTGGAAAGAGCCTCAGCGCGGGAGACTGCGGCGCGTGTGGCGGCTGGCGCGGTTTGTAAGCATTTTCTACAGCAGTTCGATATTGATATTGGCGGGTATGTCTGCCAGATTGGCGAGGTGGAAGCAGAAGTTGATAATATCCCCTTGAATGAGCGAGCAGTCATCGCGGAATCCTCCGACGTGCGCTGTCCAGATGAGGCGGCCGCGGAGCGCATGCGCCTGCGGATACGGCAGGCGATCGAGGAAAGAGATACCTTGGGAGGTGTGATCGAGGTTGTCGCATTGGGTCTACCCCCAGGCCTTGGCTCGCACGCGCAATGGGATCGCAAACTCGAGGCGCGCCTGGGCGCAGCGGTGCTGAGCGTCCAGGCAATTAAAGGGGTCGAAATTGGCGCTGCGTTTGAAATTGCTCGCTTGCCCGGAACGCAGGCGCATGACGCCATTCGCCTGCAGGGAGAGCAGATCACCCGGCCAACTTACCGCTCTGGAGGGGTGGAGGGAGGGATGACCACCGGGCAACCTTTGCTGCTGCGCGCAGCCATGAAGCCGATTGCCACAACGCTCACTCCCCAGAAAAGCGTGGACCTGGCCAATGGCAAAGAAACAGATACCCAATATGAGAGATCGGATTTTTGCCCGGTACCCCGCGCCGTACCGATCTTGGAGGCGGTGATCTCCGTGGTCCTGGCAGATGCTCTGATCGAGAAACTGGGGGGAGATACATTGGAAGAAATGCGCCTGCGGTATGGCAAGCTGCGCAAAGCGCGCCTGGGTGATCTGCGGATGGATAGCACCCCGCATGTGTTTTGGCCAAAAGAAACAACGGGAGATGATCCGGAATGAACGGAAATCATCGAGCGCGCACTCCCCACATTTTTTTGTATGGCCCGCCTGGGGTGGGTAAGAGCGGCATCGGAAGACGCCTGGCGCAGGATCTGGATTTACCTTTTTCCGACCTGGATGAAGTGATCGAACAGGAAAGCGGGGCGACGATACCAGAGATCTTTGCTCGAGAGGGCGAGGCTGGTTTTCGAGCGTGGGAGAGCCGCCTACTCGAGCGGTTGATCAGTCTTGACGAGCGGGTGATTGCCCTGGGCGGTGGAACGCTGCTTCGAGATGAGAATCGCCGCCTGGCAGAGTTGAGCGGGCAGATCATCCTGCTGAAAGCCCAATTCGAGGTGATACAGGAGCGGTTGAGCCAGTCGAAGGTGGATCGCCCTCTGTTGGAAAATGATGATCCAGCTCGCCTTGCAGGGTTGCTGCATCAACGCGCTTCCCATTACCAATCATTTCCTTCTACCTTGGATGTCAGCAATCTGGGTGTCGAACAGGCTGCCTGGGAACTCCAGATCATGCTTGGCCGCTTCCGAATCCATGGCATGCAGGATGGCAGTCGCAACAGCGCGTACCCTGTAAGAGTAATAGCGGGTGGATTGAAAGATCTCGGAATGCTGCTCGGCGAACCAGTTCGTAAGGCAGAGGCGATCGTGATTACAGATAGCCGCATCGCTCCGCTGTACGCCAGCCAGGTGCAGCAAAGCCTGGAGCGATGTGGGAGGACGACGCGGTTGATTGTATTGCCCGAAGGGGAAGCCAGCAAAACAATGGAAACAGCCACCGAGCTTTGGGGGCGCTTCCTGGAGTTTGGGTTGGACCGCTCGGGAACGGTGATCGCGCTGGGAGGCGGTATGGTCTCTGACCTGGCAGGTTTTGCCGCATCTTTGTATATGCGCGGCGTCCGATGGGTGGCAGTGCCTACCTCGCTGCTGGGAATGGTGGACGCATCATTGGGCGGGAAGACGGGTGTGAATCTGCCGCAGGGAAAAAACCTGGTGGGATCTTTCTACCCCCCCTCTTTGGTGCTGGCCGATCCAGAAGTATTGGCCACGCTGCCCGAGGAAGAGTTTTGCAGCGGGATGGCTGAGGTGGTGAAGCACGGGGTGATTGGGGATGCCAGGCTTTTCGACATCTGCTCGGGCGGTGTGGATCAAGTCAGGCAGCGGCTCGATGAGGTTGTGCGCCGGGCGATGGCGGTCAAGGTAAAAGTGGTCAATGAAGATCCTTTCGAGAAAGGGGCGCGCGAAGTTTTGAACCTGGGGCACACGCTGGGACATGCGCTGGAGAAGGCAAGCGGCTACAGGCTGCGTCACGGCGAGGCGGTGTCGATTGGATTGGCGATGATTTCTCGGGCTGCGTCGCGGATGGGTTATCTTGATGAGAGGATCGCCAATCAAATTTGCGCTGCACTGGATGGGTTGGGCCTGCCGACGCGCCCTCCTCTGCCGATCGATCGCTCACGGATCGAAGAACTGATGCGCGTCGATAAGAAGCGCAAAGCAGGAGTGCTCCGCTTTGTTATTCCGGTGGGACTGGGCGACGTGAAATATGGTATGGAAATAAACAACCTGGATTTACTCTGGGAGGCGCTATGAGTAAAATGCCGGCCATTCTGGTGCTGCACGGGCCAAACCTGAATTTACTGGGCGAGCGCGAGCCAGAAGTCTATGGTTCGCTCACGCTGGAAGAGATCAACCTGCGCCTCAAAGCGGCGGGCGATGAACTTGGTTTGGAAGTGAAATGCTACCAGTCCAACGGAGAGGGTGCTCTGATTGACGCGCTCCAGGATGCGCGGAGCTGGGCGTCGGGCGTCGTCTTCAACCCTGGCGGCTACACCCACACTTCGGTGGCCTTGCGAGACGCCATCGCCGCGATTCCGATACCGGTGATCGAAGTGCACCTGTCCAATGTGTATGCGCGTGAAGAATTCCGCCATCACTCGTTCATCTCTGGCGTGTGCGCCGGAAAGATCACCGGTTTCGGTTGGCGATCATACCTGCTGGCGTTGATTCACTTCTCCAGCACACTTAAGGGAAATGGATGAGAGAGGCCGGCCTGCTCACTGCCAGCGGTGCCTGGGGTAGGAGCCCAAGATGCGAAGAAATGGCGCTAATTCGCCCAGGTGATCCAACGCTCGGCTGCAATTGCGGGAAGCAGCATGCCCGGCAAAATCAACATAGAACAGATACTCCCACGGTTTTCCAGGGATGGGGCGCGACTCGAGCTTGGTAAGATCGATATCTCGCAAGGCGAAGACGCTTAACGCTTTGAACAAGGCGCCAGGACGGTTTTGCAGGCTGAACACAATCGAGGTTTTGTAGTCGCCAGACTCGGGATCATCCACATGAGCGGGTGTCAACGCCAGGGCCACGAAGCGGGTAAAATTGGCGGGATTGTCTTCCAGGTTCTCCAGCATGATCTGCAGTCCATACACCTCCGCCGCACGCCGCGAGGCAAGCGCAGCAGCCTGCAGATCGCCCCGTTCGCGCAGCAGCCTGGCACTCCCGGCAGTATCGGCTTCTGCTTCGCGCTGTAGCCCCAACCTGTTCAGGTTGGCTTCACATTGGGCTAAGGCCTGGGGGTGGGAATGCACCCGCACGATGTTCTCGAGTTTTGCGCCGGGCAGCGCCAGCAAACAATGTTGCACGCGCAGATGATATTCTCCCACAATATGCAGGTTTTCGAATCTCAACATCAGGTCATAGTTGCGATGGATACTGCCTGCCAGAGAGTTTTCGATTGGCGCGATCCCAAGCTGGCAGCGCTGGGCAGACACCGCCTCGAAGAGGGCATCGAATGTCGGGCATGGCAGGGTCTGGATTCCAGGGCCAAAGTACTCCAGGGCAGCCAGTTCACTATAGGCGCCAGGTTCACCCTGGAAAGCGACAAGCTGAGTGTTATCCATGTTCAGTTCCTAAAGGCTTGGTGCAAAAAAAGAATTCTTCCGGTGAGCGTTTGCCATGAATTGTATCGCACAAGCGCAATAATCGAGCAGATACTTCAAAAATCACGCAATATTCAGACCAATTTGATATAATTAGGTGACGACATTCCATCAACGCACCCCCGCTCAATAGCCCAGGCCAAGAGAATATATTCTCCTCCAGGAAGGTAAAAATGAATAAGCTACTATCCTTGCTCAGCATCACGCTTACCATTTTTGCATTCTTGTATACGGCTCCTTCGCAGGCTGTTGAGCGATTTCAAAGCCCTACAGCATCGCTACAGGTGATCGATCGTGATGGTCGCCCGGTTGAGCAGATTGTCGATGGGGACCAAATCTCGTTGAGAGTTGAACTTGCCGAGGCATTGCACGATCCAGTCACGGTAGAGTTTTTGTTGGATGGGGAGTTGATCGAGGCGGCAAAATGCGAAATATTGGTTGGCGAGAAAGCCTGCCAGACCGAAATGTTTCCCTCGTTGGGCTGGCATTGGCTACCAGAGGGAGAGTCACGCCCGAAAGCGACCCTGACAGCGACTGTAGGATCACAGAGGGATGTAACGGGGCAGGTTTCGGTCGTTGCCAGGCCGGTGGTTCTGGTGCACGGACTTAACTCAGATTGGCGCGCCTGGACGAATTATCTTGGCCCGAATGGGTACCTGGCCGGGATTGGATTGCAGGGTTTTGCTGTGGGCGATGGGCAGTTCCCGGGGGTATTGAATACCGGCAGCCTGGCCGACCCTACGAAACGCACAAACACCATTGCACAAAACGCAAAGATCCTTGGCGATTATATCGATGCGGTGCGAAAGGAGACCGGAGCGCAACAGGTCGATCTCGTAGGCCACAGTATGGGCGGGCTCATCTCTCGCTATTACCTTGATAAGTATATGGAGGAAGATAAGGTAGCTCAGTTGATCATGCTGGGGACGCCGATGGCGGGCTCGGCTTGCGCTAATCTACCCGCATCGTTGGGTATCTTAATACCTGCTGTCTTCGAGATCCGACCTTCTTATGTGAAAGATATCTTCAATCAGCAGATCACCCATCGCCGGGGTGTGCCCTTTTATATGCTGGCGGGCACCCAAATTGTTAAGGCATTGCAATCACCCTGTACGGATGTTCCGACTGATATTGTTGTTTCTGTATCCAGCGCCACGGCGATACCGCTGCATGCCAGAGACTTGCCATTATTGCATACTGCGCTCAACACTTCCAGGATAGTATTCGATGATTTTGTATCACCGCTGCTGAGATCGCCGGCCGGCAAAATTCCGGAGGAAAGCGATCCTCCGTTATCTTCTTCAGATGACCATACCGAACAATTTACCCGGGTTTATTCGGGGAAAATTGAAACGGGTGAAAGCCAGGAAATCGTTATTGCCATCGAGCCGGGTGTCAGTGTGGCAAGTTTTGCACTGTTCGATACAACGCGCTCTTTGCAGGTGCGCGTCACTGGGGCGAGCGGCAAGGAGATTGTACTGGACGAGGAGAAAAACGGATTGATCGAAATTGATGATCCGAGCACGCTCGTGTACCTGGGATATGGATTTGAAAATCCAAAGCCGGGAAACTGGAGAGTTACGCTGCTCTCGTCAGAGCGCACGCCTCCTGAAGGCGCGCATTATGCCATTAGTGCGAGATTTTCCGGGGGCGCGCGCCTCAGCGCGGCCACCGATATTTTACTGCCCCAGGTAAACGAAAGTGTGCGCCTCAGCGCTCAATTCGAAATGTCCGCCCAATCAATCTCGGTCAGCGAGATGCGCGCCGTGATCCAAGGGCCAGCGGGCGATGCTCAAGTGTTTCCGCTGCAGGCCGGACAGGATGGGGTGTATGCGCTCGTATGGGCGCCGGACCAGCCTGGCCTGTACGGGATAGAGGTGCAGGGGCGTGGACGATTGGCGGACGGCATGGAGATCGACCGGGCGGCGTTCCTGGTGGTTGAAGCCCAGCCAGTGCCATCCGCGGAGAGCTATCCCGGGCGGGTCATCTTGGCCTGGGTGTTGGCAATTGGCGTCCCGCTTCTCTTGATGATCGCGGCAATCGTCGCCTGGCGACTCGTGCGATTGTCACGCGATAAATGATCTCGGCTCACGGAGAAGCGCTCACTGGCGCCCCCTTTATTTATTCACCCCAAGCACCAGTTGTTACAAGGTCTACGGGTATAATTGAATAAATGAGTTTGGGGTGGATTGGCAGGCGCAGCCTGCCAAAACATCTAACCCCCCAATTGTGTGTCAAATTGATCAAATCCCAAAAATGCAAAGATGGAGAAAATTGAAATGTCAACGTATGATCTTGGCTTGATCGGACTGGCGGTCATGGGGCAAAACCTGGTCTTGAATATGGATGACCATGGGTATAAGATCGCAGTTTTCAACCGCACCTCATCAAAAACAACCGAATTCCTCCAAGGAGCGGCCAAAGGCACCCAGGTCGCAGGCGCTTACAGCATACCGGAGCTGGTCAGCATGCTCAAACGTCCTCGCCGGGTGATGTTAATGGTGAAGGCGGGTAAGCCGGTGGATGATTTCATCGAGATGGTGCTTCCCTACCTGGAGAAGGGCGACATTATCATCGATGGCGGTAATTCGAACTATCAGGATTCGATACGGCGAACCGCTTACCTCGAGTCGAAGGGTATGCTCTTTATTGGCACGGGTATTTCTGGCGGCGAAGAAGGGGCGCGTTTTGGTCCCTCGATCATGCCGGGAGGCTCGCTCCAGGCATGGCCGCATGTGAAAGAAATCTTCCAGAGCATAGCAGCCAAGGTGGAGGATGGCTCGCCGTGCTGTGATTGGGTGGGTGAAAACGGCGCTGGTCACTTCGTCAAAATGGTGCACAATGGCATTGAATATGGCGATATGCAGTTAATCAGCGAAGCCTATCACCTGATGAAGGACGGCCTGGGCCTGAGCTATCCAGAAATGCAGGCCACCTTTGCAGAGTGGAACCGCGGAAAGCTGGACTCGTACTTGATCGAGATCACCGCAGATATCCTGGGATACCGGGATGAGGATGGCATGCCTTTGGTGGAGAAAATCCTGGATACGGCGGGGCAAAAAGGTACAGGCCGCTGGACGGCGATCTCTGCGTTGGAGATGGGTGTACCGCTGACACTGATCACCGAAGCGGTGCATTCGCGTTCCCTTTCAGCCATAAAGGAAGAACGCGTCCATGCAGCACAAGTACTGCATGGGCTGACATCCCGCTTTCAGGGCGATGCTCAGGAGATGGTGGACCAGATTCGCCAGGCGCTGTACGCTTCGAAGATCATTTCATATACCCAGGGATACATGATGATGCGCGCTGCAGCGGGGGAATATGGGTGGAACCTGAATTACGGAGGGATTGCGCTGATGTGGCGGGGCGGCTGCATTATCCGTTCGGCTTTCTTGGGAAAGATCAAGGATGCTTTCGATCGGAATCCGGCGCTGGAAAACCTGCTTCTGGATGATTATTTTCGCAACGAAGTGGTGGATGCTCAAGCAGCATGGCGCAGCGTCGTGGGTCAGGCAGTAGCGCTTGGCATACCTGCACCGGCGATGTCTTCTGCGCTGGCATTCTTCGATGGTTACCGACAGGCAAAATTGCCTGCTAACCTGATCCAGGCGCAACGAGATTACTTTGGCGCGCACACCTACGAGCGTATCGATAAGCCACGCGGCGAATTCTTTCACACGAATTGGACGGGGATGGGTGGGGATGTGACCGCAGGTAGTTACGGCGCCTGAGCATTTGACCAGCACCGCCGCATCTCCAGCCTGTTGCGCGTAAGCGGGCTGGAGATGTTTTTTTGCCAGACCGCTTACCATTTTGGAAATTTAGCGAAGCGGGCGCGAACGTGAGCAGACTGCACTCCGAAAAACCTATACAAAACCATTGACAAATATTTACAAAAGATGTACAATGTTGGCTATCGGAAACCAAACAACAATTTCACGGTGGAGAATTATGTCTGTTTATCTGGCATTCAAAGAAGTCTGGCGAAATCTTGGGCGCTATCTCTTGTTCAGCCTGGTCATCGCCTTGATCACCATTTTGGTGTTATTCATCGCTGCCCTGGCAGGTGGGTTGGCGAACGCAAACAAGCAGTTGATCGAGAAACTCGACGCTGACTTGTTGGTTTACCAGGAAAACGTAGATTTGCAGGTCACATCGAGCAGGTTAGGTAATCAAGCCTTGCGTGAGTTGCGGCGTATTCCTGGTGTGGAAAGCGCAGGGCCGCTTGGTTTCGCCTCAGCAACAATCGTTTTTGACGACTCACGAGAACCGTTGGATATCTCCATGGTGGGCGTCGAGCCCGGTAAACCAGGCGATCCAGCCCTGATCGAGGGCACCGGTTTGCGCTCGCGGCGAGCGAACGATGCGGTGATCGACGTGAGCATTGCCAGGCAAACCGGTTTATCACTTGGCGACCGTTTCACGCTGCGCACAATCCAGGGTACAGAAGAAGAATATTACACTTTGATGGTTGTCGGTATCACTGACGAGCGCCAGTATTTCTTTCAACCCTCAATATTCATGCCCCTGGCCACATGGGAAAAGATCAAGCCGCAGGCTGCCCCTGCCTCGGATCAAGAAACAATTTACAATGTGCTGGCGGTGCAATTAGAGCAGCCCGAGCAGGCGCAAGCTGTCGTCCGCGTCATCGCTGAGCGAGTGGCAGGGATCGAGGTCACCGATAAACAAACTGCGATCGAGGCGCTGCCCGGCTATTCTGCGCAGCAGAGTACGCTCAACACGCAGCAAGCCTTCACGCTTTTGATCGGTGTATTGGTTGTGGGAGGCTTTTTCCAAATCCAGACGCTTCAAAAAGTCGCTCAAATTGGTGTTTTGAAGGCCATCGGCAGTTCGAGTGGTTCTGTGGCATTGGCGGTTATGCTCCAGATCATCCTGGTTACAATCATTGGCGTCGGTATTGGCGCTTTGGGAACATTGCTGTTATCGTTGGGTTTACCAGGCAATATTCCCATCGTGTTCACCGGGGCAAGTGTGATTGGGGCGCTGGCACTGTTACTCTCTATCGGCCCACTGGGAGGCCTGGTCTCAATCCGGCTTGCGTTGCGCATAGATCCCCTGACGGCTATCGGGCTATCATCGTAAGCTCGCTGAAGGTAGTTATTTCCGCAAAATAAGGTGACCCTGAGTGAAGCGAGGAATCTGGATTATCCGGTCGTTGCGCTGGCTCAGAATGAAAGTACAAGGAAGGTAAGAATGAAAGCTGCACTGCGCACAGAAGAAGTAACCAAAATTTACGGAAGCGAGAACGCTTCAGTTATTGCCGTAGATCACGTTTCTCTAGAGATTTTACCCGGCGAATTTGTCGCTCTGGTTGGCCCCAGCGGGTCTGGCAAGACTTCGATGCTGGCTATGCTGGCAGCGCTACTCTCGCCCACCTCCGGAAAAATATTCATCGGGGACGAAGAGTTGGGGCGCATGGGGGAGAAGCAGCGGGCACGTTTTCGGCGGGAAAAACTGGGTTTCACCTTCCAGGCGAATAACCTGGTGCCCTACTTGACCGCTCGAGAAAATGTGGAATTGATGCTGCGTCTCAATGGCCAGTTGGACAAGGTGGGCAAAGCCCGCGCCCAGGAGCTTTTAGATAGGCTTGGGCTTGCCGAGCGGCTCAATAACCTACCAAGCCAACTCTCTGGCGGGCAACAGCAGAGAGTGGCGATTGCCCGTGCTCTGGTGCATAACCCAGAGGTCGTTTTGGCAGATGAACCAACTGCCGCCCTGGATACGGAGCGCGCCTTCCAGGTGGTTGAGACGTTTGCCAATCTCATCCATGAACAGAACAGAGCCGGTATCATGGTTACCCATGACCTGCGCATGACCCGCTATGTGGATAAAATCATTCAGATGGTAGATGGCAAAATTCAGCAGGTGATCAGCGACCCGGCACAAATCGAGGCTGTCGCATTGACCGGAAGCCTGGTCTCCGTTAGCCAGCCAGTTGCCTTGCCGGATTTTGAGTTAGCTAGCAATCGCATCCGATTCTCTGAATTTGCAATGTCGGCGGCGTAATCCTGACAACCCTGAAGGGTAAAAACTCCAGCAAGGGGAATGCTGGAGTTTTTCTTTCTTCTACAGCCCTTTAACCCGACGGTGTCTCTACCACTGGGTTCGCTACCGTCACTGCCAGGTTATGAATCCAGCGTCGAGTGCGCAGGCGGTGCACGCTGAACAGCCACTTTACTAGCTCGTCTCCCAGGGCGAATGCATAAACCCAGGCAATGGGCAATTTCAGTAAGAAGGCGGCCAGGTAGGCCATGGGTACACCAGCCAGCCACATACCGGCGCTCTCGATCAGCAAGCCATAGCGAGTGTCGCCCCCGCTGCGAAAAGCGCCTATCAACAGCAGCATGTTGGACGAGCGCAACCACAGGGAGAAAGTAATGACCAGCAGGACCTCAAATGCATATTGCCTGACCTGTGGGGTAACCTGGTATAGAGCAAAGACCGGTTTGGCGACGACCTGCAGCAATGCCCCAACGATGATTCCGCCGGAGATAGCCAATGCCAGCGAGCGCACTGAGGTGCGGTAAGCCAATTCTTCATTACCCGAGCCGATTTGGTTGCCAACCAGGATCGCGCAGCCGTTTCCCAGGCCGATAAAAAATACAAACGCTAACGAATCCAGGCTGATCACCATGTTGTATGCTGCGTACTCTTCGGTGCCCATACGAGCATAGATGGCGTTGTAAGTGGTTATGCCAAACGACCAGATGAGTTCGTTGAGCGCAACGGGCAGCACCGGTCGGAGCACTTTCCAGACGAAGTCTGCCTGCAAGTCGGTTATTTCAGTGATCGAAGCTGCCAGAGGCGAACGTTGCCAGTAAACCAGGGCAAGCAGAGCGAGCATCTCCAACAATCGAGCGATGAGTATCGACCAAGCGCCGCCCAGAATACCCAGTTGCGGCAGCCCCCAGCGCCCAAAAATGAGCCCATAAGACAGAAAAACGCTCAATCCCAGCGCACCGGTGCTTACCAGCAAGGGTAAGCGCACCTCGCCGATGCTGCGCAGTACAGCCGAATATGCCAAAGTTCCTGCGCTGAACAGGAATGAAAAGCTGAAGACGCGTAAATAAGCGGCGCCCAGGGCGATCACTTCTGGATCGCGGGTGTACAGTTGCAACACAACGGCAGGTGATAGAAATGAGACCAGAAAGAAAATCAATGCCGAGGCAAGACTCAACCACAGGGATAGCCCCAAGACCCGGCGAATGTCATCCAGATTTTGTTGGCCCCAAAGCTGGGCGGTGAATATCGCGGCACCGCTGTTGAATCCAAAAAGAAGCAGTTGCAGTAAAAAGAAGATCTGGTTTGCAAGGCCAACGGCTGCGATGGCGCTGTCTCCTAGCTGGCCAATCATAATACTGGCTGCCATACTCAGACCTGAGACGATGGCGCTTTGCATTGCAATCGGTGTGGCAAGGCGAAATATCTGGCTGAGGTAATCGTCTTTATTCAACCAATGGAGGACAGCCTTGCCATAAGCGATTAAACCGGTTGGCATAGGCTTGATTTTACCTCACTGGTGCGTTATTTAAGGAAAACAAGGGGTGCAACTATTGGGTGCACCCCTTGCTCGCTGTTTCTTTCCGGCACACGGCCAGATACTAAATACCTCAGGTGCTGGTTTTGCAGCTCGAACCGGCGGATGTCTGCGTGCTGAATGCGCCGCTGCCCAAAGCCACTCCGCCGGCTTTCCGCGAGGCGAAGAGCGAAATTTTCTTGCGGATACTCTCACTTTTGCAGGTTGGACAGGTCAAGCCGTCAATGGCATCAGCGCTGCGCACCAGCTCTTCGAACGTTTCGCCGCAATGATCACAAAGAAATTCAAAGATGGGCATCTCAATACTCTCCCAAACAATTTTTCTTCAACGGTTGCTTTGCCAGCTATTTCACTGGGATTGCTGTCACAAAAATGTTCATGAGCACCGACGAAGCCCTGAAGTCAACCGCCATGATGATTGCCAAGTTCTTCTAAACACCTTGGGCAGTTGAATCAGCCAGCACAAGCTGGACGCTGATTAGCCACAACCACCGCCGCTGGTGCCACGCTTGAATTCCAGCTTGATCTTGGGGGTGTATTCGATGTTATACTCACCTGGCAGTGGATCTGAGGCGTGATAAGCGGCTCCAAGGGCTGCATAAAACTCATAGCGTAACATATCATCCCCAGGTGAGGTGGCCAGGGGATGGATGCGCGAATCTTCTGCCCCAAACACTGCAATCCAATTGTTGATGCCTCCCTCCAAGATATACACATTGGGCACGCTCTCAGCGACCAGTATCTTCCAGGCTTGAGTGGCAGCGGTTTCATCGTTGCTCATCACGACGAAGATCGTGTTTTTTGGTTCCAGGTGTAACTCTGGGATCAAGCCGGGCAGTTCATCAAGCGACACCCTGCGGGAGTCGGCGATGTGAAAGAGATTGTAGTCGACCTCGGAGCGCACATCCAGCATGATTGTGTTGAGCTTATGATCATGAAGGGTTGCCAGAAGCTCGCCGGGGTGGATTTGGACTTCACGGGCATTCAACAGCAGTTCTTTCTCAGCCGCGATGCGATTCCATTTATCGGTTGTATCCGGCTGACCGATGATCATCACACCCAGAGCGGCTACCAGCAACGCTCCGGCAGCATAATAGCGTCCTTTCGGAGCCTGCTTAAGGTCGACTTTTCCAAAAATGCGCTCAAGCTGTTCGCCGCCCCAGAACATAAACAGCGCCATGAGCACAACCAATACCACCACTACGCCAGCCGGTAAACCCAGCCAATCCATGAGCGTGAATCGGCCCATATAGGATGAATTGAAAAAGATGGCATACTTGTCGACGGTTTCACCGAACAGGAATATACCAAACAAACCACCCAGGGCAAAGAGAATGCCATCCAGGCGAGCCACTGCTGCGGCGACCAGCGAGGTTCCAGGACAAAAACCACCGATGATGAAACCCACGCCCATGATCAAGCCGCCGACAATCCCGGGCCACAAGTAAGTCGGGTTTACCCAGATCAGGTTGTAATCCAGCAGACCCAGGCTGGAAGCGGCAAAAATAAGCACCATAGCCACTACGATGGCCGTGAACATGACCTTCAAGACGGTCAGATCTTTGAGGTAGAACTGAGCAGCCAGCTTGGGAGAATTGGCGAAGCCGGAAATTTCCAGAGCATAGCCAAAGCCAAAGCCAATCAACACATAGAGCAGGTTGACACCTATCGGTTGCAGCAGTTGGTTTAAGTTAAGGGGAAACGGCGCCATTGCATCGTGCTCCTTTCATCAATTCCACAGCTTACGAACGAAATAGGCGAGGGCGTATCCCCCACCAAACACGGCGAACATGAAAGCCCAGCTTCCGACAGACAGCACCGCACCGCCAGACAATGCCTGTCCGGACGTGCAACCGCGAGCCAGGCGCGCGCCATAACCCATGATTGCGCCTCCGACGAAAGCCCAAAACCAACGCTGGCGATTCGAAATGTTAGGGCCTTTGCCGGTGGTGAATTTCACTCGACCGTTCAGCCACCCGGAAGTGAAACCGCCAATCAGGGTGCCAATGGCAATGAACACAACCCAGTTATCCAGCGGATTCTTTTCTCCGCCTGCCATGCTCAGTAAGTAGGGCACACGGTCGATGTGTTCGGGCGCGACCAGGTCTTCGAAATAGACGACAATGCGATTCAGCCCGCCCGAAGCGCCCAGTCCATTGCCGGTCAGGAAGAACGCCAGGAAGAGGATGACGCCCAGGATCGCGCCTCCGAAGTAGGGGTTGACGTAGGGCTTCTCTGCGCGCCGGGCAAAGACGGCAGCCAGGGAGAATTTCCGATTTTCCACTTTAGCTTGTGTTCGAGTGAGCGTGCTCATGCTTCTACGGTCTCCTCAACAGGGTGATAGACTTCCACCTCATCCCAGCCCATCATCATGGCTTTGATTGCCGCGAGGGGCTCGTGACCGGTGGTGGTCAGGTACACGTGTCCAACGATGAAAGATGCAAACAGCCAGGCGATCAAGCTGTGGAAAGGCGCCAGGAATGGTAGGCCTCCCAAGCGGGCAGCCACATCAGGCCAATGCTGCACTCCCCACATCAGTGCGCCGGTGACCACCTGGAGCGGTAAGAGAACATTCAATATCCCGAAATAGGTGACCTGCTGGAGTGGATTGAGCTTCTTTTCGGGTGTTTTCTCGAAAGGATGTTCGGCCCCCTTGAAAATCCCTCTCAGGTAATACAGGGCTTGCTGAATCGCCTGATCCATAAAACCATACGGGCGGGGGATATACTGGCGGATTTCACCGCTCACCAGATGGTAGAAAAGGGAGAGCGCCGCATTCACCAGCAGAATCACTGCCAGGATATTGTGCACGATGACCACGCCGGAGAAGCTGAAGATGCCAAAAGTCGCCGGTTTGTGGATGATCAGGCCGGTGAACAGCAGCAGTATGATGGTAAAAGTTTGCAGCCAGTGCCAGAGGCGTTCATAGACGGTGTACATGTACACGGTTTTTAGCTCTGGCGTGTGGCGAGGCCGTTTCAGGCTGGTATAGAAGCGCAACCCGCCGTGGGCTGTGATGCCCAGTAAAGTGCCCATGAAAAATAGGGATCCCAACAAGTCAACCCAAGCTACAGCATTATGGCCGAAGATATAGACACCCTCCTGGCTGGTATCCGGCTGGTAGATCAACTCACCATTCTCGAGCAGCAGGATATCACCGCTAGCCTGGGTATTGGTGGATTGAACGAATTCAGGCATCACATTGCCGGGCACATAGCTAGCCAGGGTGAAAGGTTGGGTGAGGCGCGAATCGTTTGTGTGGCAGGCGCGGCAGTCTTTGGTTGCCCAATCGCCGGCAGCCACAGTGTGATTGATGCTGTAAGGTTGCACCTCGCCGACGATGCGAGGATTGTCTAATCCCAAGGTTTGCAACCGGTTGGAAATTAATGTCTCTTTTTCCGGGGTATCGATGCGAAGTTCAACCGGGTTCAACTCGCCATCACCATCCTGGTCGAAGAGCGCCAGGACTTCGGGAGCGTACTCATCCCCTACCAGCCAGGCAGCCATGAGGTCTATCTGACGTACCGGGCGAGCCGGCTCGCCGTAGACCCAAAACCAGGACGTGATCAGGTTGTAAGGGGCGAGCTGAACATTACCATCAATGTTCTTGCGCGGCAAGATAACGGGTTCGAATCCCTTGATCAGGGCTTTCAGGGATCCGCTTTCGCCTTCGACGCCGCGGCAGGCAGTGCTGGCGTGCCCGTCTGTTCTTACAACCGTCCAGTCAAACTGCTGGTAGGCGGTAGAGTAAATCTTCTGCACATGGCAGGTTTCGCAGCTCAAGGCGCGCACGTGGCTTTCTTTATATGGCAGCCAATCGTGAGTATTCTCGATACTGTGGCAGGACTCGCATGAGCGCATCGTGCCTTTGAGCTCCGGCGCTACGGTGCTTTGCGCAGATTGTCCACGGGCAAATTGATGAAGCGGTTGGTACAGATACTCGCCCAGTTCCAGCCGGCGAGGATCGAAGGTCAGGTAATCCGGCTGGCTGTTAGCGTCGGCCTGGTAATACACCGGGTTATTCAAGGAAAAGTGGCAATCTGTGCAGGTCACCTGTCGTTCGGCATGAATATCCCAACTGCGATCCAGGCTTACCTTATTGGCCAGGTTCATACCCGAATCAGCCATGCGTTGTGGCGAGATGATCTGACCGCTGGTTTGAGTGCGATATTGATCCGGTTTGCAGCCGGTGGTCAACAATGGATCCTGCAAGTCATCGTGCACCAATCCATGACACAAACCACAGTTTTCGTTGGTTGGATCTTGAATGGTGACGTACTCACTTTTCAGCTTGCCATCTTTATCGAAAGCTTCAGCATTCCAGGTATAGGTAGCGCCTTGCTGCTCCACCAGGCCGCTGCCCAGCAAAGTGGCGGTGTTGGCCCAGCGAAATAATCCATCCCTCAGCGCCTGAGCTCGAGCGGCAGCGTTTGGCTCGGGGATATGGCATAGGAAGCAGTTCATCTCCACAACCCCCGATTCACTCCAGTTCCAGGGCACCGCCTGACCGGTGCGCGCATCGAGAATGCTGGCCTCTGGATTTGACGCCGAAGGTGACAGGTTTAACAGGGAAGCCTGGTTGCGGTCCCGCACCGCTGGTCCACCGCCCACGTGGCGTATGCCCTGGGTCATGATCCACTCTGCGGTGCTCAGATCCAAGCGTTCATCGCCTGGAGGCGTCAGATAGCGATAAAAAAGCGGATTCCACTTACCAAAGTAGCCCGTACTGGTATCCCACTCACGAAAGCCATCTTTCTGACCGGGCGAGAACATCTCGTCCAACCCCACCCAGGCGTGATAGCTGTGCTGCTCGATGAAATCTGTGTCGTGGCAGGTTCCACATGTTTTCATCGTCGAGACTGGTTTGCCGCTCAGGAGCACATTTTGACCTGCTTCATCCAGGATTTCAAAGGTAGGATGCAGCGGAGAGGTTGGCGGGTTATCAACCTGAGCAGGGCTGGCAAATACTGCCTGGTGGTTAAGCAGCGCAGTTGCTAACAGGATGCTCCCGAAGGCGAGCAAAACAAGCGATGTTCTCCGAAAGTTGATTCTCTTGAAGTAAGCGTGTTGGAACATGTCTCATTTTCCTGCACTGATGGTTAATCCGGTGTTGAGGTCACGACCGCCCCACTCAAGGGGATCGCCTGGGTAACCGAGAGCCTGCCAATCGAGACGGCCATTCGGACCATGGCAAGATTCGCACTGTAGAGCGCGTTCCTTCGGGGCAACGAGGTGCGTGATTGGCCAGTACATCTCAGTCTCGGCGAAGCCGTATTGGCCGCTGAACTCGATCCCGATGGCTTTCGATCCAGCCTCGAGGGCGCTTTTCCAATCGAAGGTGGTCCAGAAGCCGCCCTCGCCAACCGTCTTGGGCTGGAGCAAGTAGTTGTACACCGTATCGTAAGGCTGCCTGGCGCGGTGGACTTTGAAGGGAAAGATCTTGGCGTTGGGATCATGGATATCCCCAGCGATCTGGTTGATGACTGTTGGCTTAGAAGGATCGATGATGTCGCCAACAATGTAACGGGTTTCCATACCGCTGAACCAGTAATACTCCGGGACCAGATTTTTCTCGTAAATAAATGATCCCTTGATCTTGAGGTATTCATGAGGGTCTTCTGGAAGATCCTGACCGGCGGTTGACCAATCCCAGTCAACCTTGGTGGGATCCTTGATCGCCCCATAAGGGATGTGGCAAGTCTGGCAAGCCACCGAAGAAGTGTGGTTATTGAGGCGCTCATCCGCATGAGGGGTGGCGATGTGGCAGTCAGTGCAATAAATCTGGTTTTCGAGGGTAATGCTGGTCGATAAGGCGCGTCCGCTGACCAGATGGTCTTTCGTTTGGTGACAGTCGATGCAGATGAAATTATTCTTGCCCATGTGGACATCCAACTCGTCCGTGGGATTGTACAAATGTTCGTCCAAATCGGCGTGTTTTACGCCATTGCCACCGCCGCCATCGAAATGGCAACTGCCACAGTTATCTCGAGAAGGAGTCGTAACGCTTTGAGCAGCGGCTGCCAAATCCACGCCTTCAGCGGGTAAGCCGCTTTTTGATTTCACATAAAGACCCGAAGAGTCATGACATACCAGGCAGTCAACGAGCTCCTGGTTTGTGAAATCGAAGCTCTCATCCGACCACCCATACCCGGCGTGGCAAGTGGTGCACCCGGGCCAGTTAGAGCGTATACCCAGGCAGAAGTTGTTGAGCGAGTTCTTCTTTCCGATGGTGACCGGTTCAGATCGGCCGGGAAGCATAACCGGATCGCTTTCCCAGGTCCAGTGAGTAGTTTTCATCAGGTCGGAAGCGGCATCGGGATGGCATTCGAGGCAAGCCCGAGTTACGTCGGATGGATTCTCGAAAGGCCCTGGCAGCAAAGCAGTATGATCAGTGTGCGGTGGCCTCACCGGTACGTGCGCCCAAGGATCATCTTTTGGTGCAGTGTCCTTCGGCCAAAAGATGACCAGGGGGATAGTGATGATTGCCAGCGTCACGACCAAGCCAACAACCCAAATGAAACGAAAGTTTTTCATATTTTCAGCCTTCTCTTCGAAAATTTGGATTTCAGGATGTTGTCAATCAATTGAAGGATCGCCAATCAGGCTGGCGCGATAGTGTATCCGGTCGCGGAGCACTCCGCGGAGCAGATCCAATGCCTGGATCAAGCGGTCATCGGTCAAGCGATACTCAACACAGGCGCCATTACGCACGGCTCTCACAAGGCCGCGCTCCCGAAGCACTTTCAGATGGCGAGAGGCAGCGGGTTGGCTGATGCCGACCTGGTTTGCCAGGTCGCTGACGTTGAGGGTATTTTCCGACATGGCATACAGCATCAAAATACGGCGCGGATCCGCCAAGGCCGAGCAGATGTCAGCATGCAGTTCGGTGATTTCCTGAGAAAGAAAGGCGTTATCCATAAAGAAATTCTATGTATTCGTATAAGTGAATAAATGTATTTGTGAAGATTGTAATATTCGACCACGGTGTCCTATTAGTGTAAACTGTCACATAGAATTGTGACGAATGTCACATGGTTAATCGGAGATTAATTAAAAAATCTCGGCTGGACAACATCGCGCCAGCCGAGATCAATGAGGCGAAACTTCAGGGTTATATGAACAGCGTCTGTGCGCCGTCGGCAATCTCGAGAAATTCCATCGCCCCCAGAACCTCTGCGCCGTCGACCAGGTCCTGCTTGGTCAGCTTCATCATATCCATGGACATTTTGCAGCCATAGACGCAGGCGCCCGAATCCATGATCACCTGGACAAATTCATCTACCGGCGGAAAATCCAGCTTGGCGATTTCGCGGCGCATCATCCAGGAGGCTGCAGCAGACATGCCTGGCAGCGCTCCCAACAGGGTAGGGATGTGGAACCAGGGATGCATGTTGGGGTTGCCGACGGTAGCAACGCGCAAGTGTTTGTTCTTGGATTTGGTGATGATATCTAATCCCCAGAAGGTGAAGAACACATGCGTTTCGATACCGCTCATGCGGGCAGCGTTTGCCAGAATGAGGGGCGGGTAAGCCATATCCAGCGAGCCTTTCGAAGCGATCAGGCACAGCTTACGATGGCTGTTCCCGTTGCCGCCGAGATTGGGAAAGTTTGGAAGAGACATCGCAACACCTCTTTATCGGAGTAGAGAACTAAATACAACCGGTTGGTTTTCCCAGCCCTGCAATGCGGGCAGCGGTTTTGGCCGGCCCACCTGGAAAAAGCTGGTAAATTTCCTTGGTATCCACCGGAGTGGACTTGGTGATCTTGCGCAGCGTGGGCGGTTGACCGGTTGCTGCAAATTCCTGGCGGGCGAAATTGATCACGAGCCAGTGCCGATCGGTGAGGGTAATTCCCAACGCCTGGGCGATGGCCGAGCCGATTTCAGGCGTCCATGCATTGGGGTCCGTCATAAAGCCTTCGGCATCGAACTCAACGGATTGAAGAAGGGGTGAAATTTGATTTGTCATCTTGTCCTCTCTTACGGTGTATAGGGGTTACTCATTCAGTTTTGCGAGATGCTGGGTTGATCTGCCAAGGCGCGTACTAAATTCAACAGCCTGGCGAGACCTTTGCGCACCTTAGGGTCCGATAGATCGCGCACTAAAGAGATCAATGAGATGTTTTTCTCGGGCGCTGGAGTCTCTTGCAAGGCTTGCAGCGCGTGATTGGTCATCGCCATGATTTCGGGCTGGGTCAAATTTCTCACAGTGGATAGAATCGTGACGATGTTATCGCCGAGGGCGTTCACATCTTGTTCGTCAAACTCTTCGACAATGCGCTCGACGATTTTCCAACTGCTACGGGCGAATGCGAAGTAGCCTTTGCGCTCCAGGCGATCCAGCTCGAGCGTGGCCTGTTGGAAAACCTGGCGTGTCATGACCTGCAGTTCATCGCTGAGTTCAACCATGCCCTCGATGCGGTCGAGCAAGTTGACCAGCAGGTGTGTATCGCGCAGCAATCGTTTGAGCAGGAACAGAATGTCTTCCAGGCTGAACTCCGCGCCGACCTCAGCCAGCTCGTCGATCGAGAGCTTGATCAGGTGGTTGGCGATGGGGACGAGATCATTTTTTAGTTCATCGAATTCCTGCTGGCGCTGGACCTGGATCTCCGCCTGGCTAACCAGGTAATCCAGCTTCTTGTGCAAGCTGTCTTGTTCATTGTTAGCCATTTCCAACGCCTGGATCCGCTCTTGTTGGAGGGTAACCAGGGTGGTCAGGGCATCGATTTTTTGATGAAGCAAACTGATATCGCTGTCCATGCCTGCCTCTTATGACCACTTGCCCGCCATCGACATTTGGGACTCGAAAGGCATCTCTTCGCCCTTGAGCAGCACATTCCAATAAATCCAACGGAACATCATCTTTCCCCAGTGATTTACCGGAGACTCCTTGAGCAAAGAGAATGGTCCAAATCCGGGGAGGGGGAATTTTCCTGGTAAAGGCTCTACGTCATAATTAAAATCAATCAGGATGCCTTTCTCGAAACCCGACTCGATGAAACAATTGGCGTGCCCGTCGAATTTTGGCAGCGGATCCAAACCTTCCATGTGCCTGAGCAGATTCTCGATCAGGATTTCCAATTGGAAGTGGGCAACTGAGCCAGCTTTTGATGTGGGCGCGTTGCTGGCATCGCCGATCACCCACACATTTTCCCAGCGCTGAGATTGGAGCGTGTGTTTATTGACCGGCACATAGTTGAGCTCATCTCCCATCCCAGAGCGTTCGATCACATCTGCGCCCATGTTGGTGGGAACGGTGACCAGGACATCGTAGGGAATCTCACGGTTGTCGTAAGAACGGATTAAATTGTTACCAGCATCGACTTCCATGATATTGAACTCGGATTCCAATCGAATCTGGCGCTCGGAAAGCATGTTGCCCAGGATGGCAGAAGCGCGCGGTTTGGTGAAGGCGCCTGGAAGGGGTGTGGCAAAGATGATCTCGACTTTGTCGCGTATCCCGCGTTGGTGGAAGAACCAATCGGCCAGGAAGATGAATTCCAGGGGGGCCACAGGGCATTTGATGGGCATCTCAACTACGTTGACGACCATGCGGCCGCCCTTCCAGAACTTGAGGAAGCGATTTAAAGCAGTGGCGCCATCTACCGAGTAAAAATCGAAAACATTTTTCCGCCACCCGCCATCAACCATTCCAGGTGTTTCCTCGGGAACCAGGTGTGTACCCGTGGCGATTACCAGGTAATCATAGTGGATCACGCGATTTTGTCGCGTCAGGCGCACGCGGTTTTCATCGGGCTCGATCAGTTCGATATCAGAGAAAATCATTTCCACCTGCGGGGGCAGGAAATTGCGCTTGGGCTTGATCACATCGCCAGAAGTGTAAATGCCAAAGGGGATGAATAAGAACCCGGGTTGGTAATAATGGTTTTCATCTCGGTCGACGATGATGATTTTCCATTCAGTGGGATCCAGGTGGCGCGCCATCTGGTTGGCAGTCATCGTTCCACCCGTGCCAGCGCCGAGAATCAGCAAGGTTTTCATGGATTGTTCCTTTCTACCAGTTAGCTTTGTTCCAGAACCGAAGAGGCTAATTCTCCTTGACTGCGTAGCTTATCTGCAAGAATTGACCTGAGCAGATCCAGCGCCTGAATGGCTCGATCATCTGCCAGGGTGTAGATGACCGACTGCCCGTCCCGTTGGGGACTGACCATACCACACGAGCGAAGGATGTTGAGATGCCGTGAGGCCGCCGGTTGACTGATGCCCAGTTCGACCGCCAAGTCGCTGACATTGTAGGGATGGTCTTTCAAGGCATACAGAATGAGGATACGGCGGGGATCAGCCAGGGCTGAGCAGAACTCGGCGTGCAAATGGGTAATTTCTTGCGTGAGACTGGGTGTAATCATTCGGGACACCTCTTGTAATTATGCGGAAACTCGAATACTATGAATTGTGAATATGATAAATCTGTGAGATGTTTCACAATAGTGTCATTTGTCATAAACAATCATATTACATGTCATCAATTTCGCTTCGCTCCTGAAAAAAAACACCCGGCTGACAAGACCGGGTGGTTTAGGTGATGAGGTGAGGTGGGGTATTCTACTTGGATTGTTTGGATTGCTTCTCGGCCCTCAATGCCAGGACAGTGAAGCCCAGGATAGCCAGGATGATCACCTGTCCAGCGATCAGTCCAATGAGCTCAGCTTCGAGCAGCCAATCCCGCTGGATGTGCAGTACAGTAACAGACCAAGTGCTAATGGCTGTGGCGATGTCGATGAGGTGTTCCGTCACATACGCCGTGCCTGCCAGCGCCAGAGCAGTAAAGGGAATTGCCAGCAGCAGTGTCCACACCACTGCCGTTGCCCCAACTTTGTTCGCCATTTCGCCCTCCTTTCTTAACTCTTAACCTCGAATACTATTCTGTTTATATGCTATAAGAAAAGGGGGGCTGGGTCAATTGGACAGTCAGCCAATTCAAGTAGGGAGATTACCCTATTATGGTTCGATCATGCCTTTGCGAATGGCATACTTCACCAGCTCGCTCCGGCTGTGCAGATTGAGTTTTTTCATGATATGCTCTCGATGCCGGGCGACGGTGTGAGGGCTGATAACCAGCTTTTCAGCAATTTCATCATTAGATAATCCATCTGCCAAAAGCTCCAGCACCTCTTGTTCGCGCTGCGTAAGATGCGCCCCCCAATCTGATTCTGTCTCCGTGCGCTCCTGCCCGAGGTAATCACCCACCAAGATCGTTGCCAGGGTGGGGTAAATGTACACATGTCCTTCGTGCGCTGCACGTATGGCTGCGATGAGATCTTGCGGGGCGGCGCGTTTGGGAACATAGCCAGAAGCCCCGGCTTTGAGCATTTCAAAGAAATGCTGCTCATCTTCATGAATGGTCAGTGCGATGACATCGATCTCCGGAAAATTCGTTTTGATGAGCCTTGTCGTTTCGATGCCAGATAAATCCGGCAGCGATAAATCCATAATGATCATATCCGGCGCCAGGGTTTGCGCAAGGCTTATCGCCTGCCTGCCGGTGCTGGCCTCGCCGACAATCTGCATGTCTGATTGGTTCTCCAGCAACATGCGCAGGCCGGTGCGGACGATCTCATGATCATCGACCAAAAGTAAAGTGATTTTATTATTCATCGTTGGCGGCTTGCTCCACCAGAGGCACTTTAACCTCGACGCGCGTCCCTCTACCGGGCTGCGACAAAATGGTGCACTCGCCTCCCAACAAAGTCGCGCGCTCGATCATTCCGATCAATCCCCAACAGCCACTCTGTTTTCCTTGTGCAAGAATGGATTGAACTTCAAAGCCTTTTCCATTATCTTCAATGATCAAGTGGACCGAGGATGGGTATTGTTTTACCTCGACTGAAACATAACTGCAGCCTGAGTGGCGGGCAGCATTGGTAATCGCTTCTTGAGCAATGCGGAACAATGTCAGTCGGATGTCGTCCGACAGTTGTATCTTCTCGCCATGGTTAATGACCCGAATATCCAGGCTAAATTGAGAGCGAATTTTACCGGCATACCAGCGCAGGGCCGCCATTAAGCCCAGGTCATCCAGTTGGGGCGGGTGAAGTCCGCTGATCATGCGCTGCAGATTATCCAGCCCGGTGGTAGCCAGTGTCTCGAGCTGTTTGGCCTGCTGTATGGCGCGCTTTGGGTCGCGGTCGATTGTTTCCCCCATGCCGCGCAACCCCAGGCTGAGGGCGGTCAATACCTGGCCCGTGTCATCGTGCAGCTCGCGAGCAACGCGTTGGCGCTCAGCCTCTTGAGCGCGTACGGTGCGGTGGAGCAGTTCTGCGTTTAATTCGTGCAATTTTTGGGCGTCACGGATCTTGTTTTCGCGCAGTTCTTCAATCTGGCGGGAGGTCATCACCTCGATTGCTCGCAGGGAACGGATAATAAATACTGCGATCAAGCATGCCATGAGCATGCGAAACACCTGCACGGGAAATCCGAACAGGTTGATAAAAGTTTGTGTGGTAAGCCAGGCATGCTTGAGAATATCTTCAGGGGCAGAAAAAGATTGTCCAACACCGCCGTACAGGGCAAAGGCCAGGGCAGCTAAAAGTAAATCATTGCCAAACTGCTGCAGTCCCCCTTCTGAGAGCTTTCTTTGTTGGAGGATCAGCCCCCAGGTGGTGAGGGCGGCGCCGGGTATTGCCAATGCATAGCGGGTGTACACATCCGCAGCCGCGTAACGTATGCTGACTACCTGGTCGCTGGTGAGAACGATCAATAAACCGATCGAATAAACCCCGAAAGTCGCCAGCACCAGTCCCAGGTACCAACGCCTTTTTTTGGGTCCGATGATTAACCGGCTGCCATAAACGATCAGCATCATAAAAGACGATGCCAATAGAAAGAGCCGAGTTATGACGATAGCTTCTTGCACGAGAGTTGGCCTCGACAATTGGGCCAGGAAAATCAAATACATCTCGAACCATTCGTGCGAGCCATGAATCAGGCCAAACAGTCCTAAGGGGCGCAGAGCTCTGGAGAACTCAATTTCCGGCGAGCGGCTGGCCTCGATCCAGATGACCAGCCCCATCGCAAAGAATGACAGGCCATAGATAAAAAAAACTTCGATGATATGGGCCTGGAAAAACGCTACCACATTTCCTACCGTTCAGGCGCTCCCTGGTTTATCCAATCAATCACGCGCCCCAGTTCATCGGCGGAGAGCTGACCAGGGTGACCACCGGCCCGTTGTACCTGTACCAGTACACTTTCCTCGGCGTCGCCAGGCACGATAGCTGGGCCGCTGTTGCCGCCTTTGATGGCCTGTTCCAGTGTAGCCAGGGAAAGGCCACCAACGCTGGTAATGCCATGACAGGTGCCGCAGCGGTTTCGGAAAAGCGCCTCATACTGGCCTGACCAGGTATTCGCGCCCACCCCCTGGCCGGGTTCCGGCGTCGGCAGGGGTGTAGGGGTGGGTCTTGGCGTAGGTGTGAGGGGCACAAAGACTGCAACGCTCTCTCCCCGATTGATAGTTTGAATAGCAGTTTCCTCAAATGTGACAAAAGAGACAATTCCCAAGCCTAATAGCAATGCGAAACCTGCTGCAAAAGGAGCAAATATCTGTTGCCGCTTGCGCAGCATGGTTGGCTCAGGGTCGGTTTGGTTGCTGCCCGACTCTAGCTGCGCTAATTCAGCAGGGTGCTCGTGTTCCATTTCTTCACGGGTGAGCTTCCCAGTAAACATACTCTTATTGAACTTTTTCAAGTGAACATGATAGAAATGCCAGATAAGAATGGAGAGCACGGCGAGCAATGCTTCACCGCCATGCGCTGCTTTCGCCGCTGGTATCCATTGTCCAGGCAGGAATCTGGCAGTGGCGATCGGATTCCACATCATAAAACCGGTTATCGCCATCACCAGGGTGCCCCACACCACTGCCAGGTATTCGACCTTTTCAGCGTAATTGAATCTTCCGTAATAGCCTTTGTGCTTGCGCATGCCCAGGTAATAGCCCAGGTCCTGGAATAAATGTTTAAAATCATCCAGCAAGGGCAGCATAGTCAGCGGAGACCGTAGCACATAGATGCGATAGGCGACGGCAATGACATGATAGACACTGACGATCATCAAGGCAATCGCGGAGATGTGATGGATCTGGCGCGCCGATTCGATGCCGCCGAAAATGCGCAGCACAAAATCGCTCCATTGTTGGGTAGGGTATTTTTGCGGCAGGCCCGTGATTCCCAGTAAAGTGAAAGAAACCAACAGGACGAAGTGTTCGATTCGCTGAGAGAGGCTGAAGCGAGTATAAGTCTTCTCGTTTTTCATGGCAGGGGCGTCAGCGATGGAGGAAGAATTCAGGTCATTCATTGCCGGCCTCGTTGTTGGGGGTTGAATTATCCTCAGCCGGCGCCGGCTGCTGTTCAGCTGTTTCATGGGTTTCAGAGGCGGGTCGTTTTTGTCGCCTTTCTCGGAAACGATTGAGCGTTGATCGGCCAAAATCAAGGCCTACCAGTATCGCAAATCCACCCAGAACGGTGGGGATAAGAAATTGATAGAACAGGTTGATGTAATAAACTGCCGGCGTCTTTTCTGGAGAAGGGATGTAATGGGATAGCCACGCATCCGGGAAATTTGCGGTTGCGTCTGGATGGCAGACCTGGCAGCGAGCGAGAATGTTTTCTCGCACTTGCAACCCCTTCTCTGGATCGTCGACGTGCTTGATGTTATGGATTCCGTGGCAATCGTAGCATACGGGCTTATTGGTTTCGGCGTCGGG
Source organism: Chloroflexota bacterium (assembly GCA_029265355.1). Classification (GTDB taxonomy): domain Bacteria; phylum Chloroflexota; class Anaerolineae; order Anaerolineales; family UBA4823; genus JAJUJL01. The sequence continues at coordinate 175,855 of JAJUJL010000002.1, forward strand.
CGTTTCTTTTTCGAAGAGCACCACGGTTGTGCCGTGAAAATCAGCCACATAGGTGTTGAGCACCTCAGTGGATAGGCCGTATTTGGTCATAACTCTTGGATCGGTGTGACACTTCGCGCAAAGCTGCGGCGAGCTCAACCTGAATTGGGCTGTGGTGGGGTCTTCGATATTGTGCACACCATGGCAATCTATGCAGGTGGGTACATCCTGGTTCCCTTCGCCGATCAACGCAGAGCCATGCACACTCTCTCGATAAACCTCGTAGATCGCACTGTGGCATTTAGCGCATGTTTGGGCCGCCCAGATGCCGGTATCCGGGAGTCTCTCTTTTGTATTTGGATCATTCAGGCGACGCACAGCGTGAGCGCTGTGGCAATCTGTGCAGATAGCTGCTTCACGGATGCCGTTGGCGAAAGCTGTCGAATGGACGCTGTCCTGCGCCTGATCGTACTGTGTCTGGTGGCAAAAGCGGCAAGCCTGGTACAGCCGCAGGCTGGCATCGCGCAGATCGACGGCGGTAAAGGCTTCATGAGGATACTCACCCACTGTTCTGTGGCACTGGACGCAGGCGTACCCCATCTCGCCATGAACAGAATTGTTGTGATCTTCGGCAGGCACGTAGAGATCCAGCAATTCACCATTCTGCAGCTCGTAGGTCTGCCCGGGTTGTCCGTGACAGCCCAGGCAGTATTCATCGCTGAGGGATAATCTGGGGTCTGGCTCACCCTCCGGCTGGGAGGGCGTTGCGGTCGGCGTGGCATCCTGTCGAGCGCTGCTGGCCTGGACAGTAGCTGTTACACTAAGCAATGCCAGAAAGAGAATTACACAAGCAATTCCCAGAAAAAAGTAGCATCGATGTCTCGTAGAGGCCATTACTGGCTTCCTCCAGTTGATTGGCTTTCTGCATTTTCGCCGGTCAGGCGTTCATATTCCAGCGCGTGATACTCACGCATGTCCCGTTCGTTGAGCCAACCGGTAAATATACTGAGGTTCAACCGCTCAAGATGGACATGGTAAATGTGCCAGATCAGTACAAAGATAGCGGCAACGATGGCTTCTGTGCTGTGGGCTAATTTTGCGGCTGGTATGATGCCTCCGGGTAGAAACGAGGTCACAGCGATTGGGAACCAAATAATAAAGCCCGATATTACCATGATACCGATGCCAAAAAACAGAAACCAGTAGGTGATTTTTTGCTCGAAATTATATTTCCGAAACCTGGGCTTCTCTTTGGTCAAGAAGAGCAAATAGCGCAGCATTTGCCAGGCATCGCTGATGTCCTGCCAATCGGGGAAGATGGCGGATGACAGGCGCCTGCGCGACAACAGGTATAGTCCCTTGAACAAGTGATAAGCCACCTCCAGGGTGAGCAAAACTGCAAATATGTGATGAACCTGTTGGATGAAGTTCAATCTTTCCGGCGTCGATAAGAGATGTTGGCTCCAGGTGGCTGTCCGATATTTTTGCGGCAGCCCGGTGAGGAAGAGCGCCAGGGTACTGATGATAATGATCGTATGTTCCCACCTTTGCCCGAGAGAGAAACGATGGAATACCCTTAGTACAGCGGCTTGATCATTCTCGACGGATTTCAGACTCTCAGGTATGCTCATCGCAGAGCCCTCCGGCCGCGCTCGACAGTGGCGCGAATGATTTGTAGCAGCACATAGATGGCAGAAATCCACAGCACTACAGGCGTAAACGAGGTGTAGAAAAGATTCGTATAGTAAACAAACGGCGTCCGTTCCCGACTGATTTCATTGTGACCGGTCCACGCGCCAGTCCAATTTGGACCAGCATTGGGGTGACATTTCTGGCAGGTAGCCAGCAAATTGGCAGGATTGACGGACGAAGCAGGATCATCGGTTTTCAAGATATCGTGCACACCGTGACAGTCGATGCACAAGGCGCTTTCATGCCAGATGGTTGGCCAACGAGCCTTGTAAACCGTAACATCCACCCCGTGCCACGATAATTTGTAGAGGTTGTACACATCTGCATTCAATCCATACTTCGCCATCAGCTCTTGATCTGCGTGGCAATTGGCGCACAATTCCGGCGAGGCGATCAGGAAACTTTCCAGCCGCGGATCCTGGATATTGTGCACACCATGACAATCCGTGCACACTGGCACGTCCGGATTATCTTCTTGGATCAGCGCGCCGCCGTGGACACTGGTGGCGTATTGATCGTAGATTTCGGTATGACACTTTCCACAGGTTGTTGAGACTAAGCTGCGCGGGTGATTGGGAGATTTTATGTCATGTGTCCCATGGCAGTCGGTGCAGATCGGAGCGGCAAGATTTCCCGCCTCGGCGACCTGGGCGTGCATGCTATCCATGGTCTTATCGTAGTTGACAGAATGGCAGCTCTGGCATGCCAGGTAATAGGCGCGTGAAAGGTCTCGCTTAGTCCCATATTCCAACTTGGGGTGAGGGTAAGTTTGAATTTCTGCGTGGCAGGCATTGCAGGTGATGCCTTTTGCAGCATGGATCGACTGTTCAAGCATCTCGGGAGAGATGTAAAGGGATAGCGTTTCGCCGCTTTCCATGGTTAAAGTCAGTTCAGGGTTCCCATGGCAAGACAAGCAATATTCTTCTGTACCTTCCGCAAGAGCAGTCGCAGGAAAAAAGAAGAATACCAGCAAAAGCAGCCCGATGCCAAACCAAAACGTGCGTGAGAGGACGAGTTTATGCATGATCATGCAGCGCGTCTCCTTGATTGTGGTTGATGGGCTTGTTTTCACCATTCTGATTCCCATCCCAATTCTTTGGTGGTTTGGGTGGTTCTTGCAGCAACCCCCACCGACGCAGCAGGTATGTGATGCCCAGCATGATGAAAAGGGGAATGATGCAGCGCGCCACAAAAAAAAGTATGACGATGAAAGGGTTTGCTCCGGAGTCTTGCATGGCATCCTCCTATATTGCGGGCTCGGGTCAGAAGATGAGCAGGCCAGGTAAAATAGCCACAATCAAACACCGGTAATTACTCAAAGTATAATCTAAATTTAACTATTTTTAAGATTTATGAAGACCCGGCGCACAGGACTCCTGAGTGGCAGCGAGCTGTGGACAAGAGCCGGCTCTTGTCCACATCTCGCCTGCAATCTTCCACATCAAACGCTCGAGGGAAATTGCTCACGCAATTGAAACAATTAGCGCTCAACAGTTTGTGAGAAGAGGAGAGTGCACGCAGTCAAACTAGCGGTAATTTCCATCAAAGATATCGACCCATTATTCATGGTGATTGCTGAAGAGCGGCAGGAATTTTACACCCAGGGTCATCATCAGCGCAGCATAGCCGAAAATCCCGATGGCAATGCCAAACTCGATCAGGTTTGGCGTGTAAGTACCAGCCGGAACGATGTACTGTGTGCCTGGCGAGTAGCTCAGAGGAACAAACAAGCCGGTCACAGTGACATTCCAGCGGTTGAAAATGATTCCGATGGCTGCGCAGAGCGCCCCGATGACCAGGTTCAAGGGCTTCTTATTGTATCTTGGCAATAAGAACATCATCACCGGTATCACCAGGCCGATGATAATCTCGCCAACCCAGAAGCCGAAGTTGTAGGGAGTCTGTTGGTTCAGCAAGCTCAAGGCTTTGCTCACCGCTGGCGTGCGCCCATAATAGGTCACAGCAGCGAGATCCCAAAACTTGAGATAAGCATAGACCAGGAGAGCATAACCGGAGAAGCGGCTGATGGTGCGCAATAGATCATGGGGGACATGACGCTTGCCGGTGAGCCACTCAATGATATATGCCATTGCCATGGTCAATGCAGGGCCTACTGCTACGGCCGAGAGGATAAACATGATTGGCATGCTCGGTTTGAACCAGATTGGCCTGGACTTCACGATGCCGTAGGTCGCTCCCAGTGAAGACTGGTGCAGCAAAGAGACGAAAACGCCTCCCAACGCGAGCACCGGGGCGACTTTGTGCAGCGTGGAAGCCACCTTACGCAACCAAGGCCAACGATCGAAAAAGGGAGCTTCGACGACAACCGGAAAGAACTCCAGGATCATGATCGTCAGGTAGATCGTGATACACCAGGTGATTTCCCACAAGACTGAGTGCACATTCCAATAGACCCAGGGATGCCAAAAGCGATCGGGGCGCCCGATGTCCATCACGAGTGTCAGGAGGGCGGAGGTGTAGCCGATAAATCCAACGAATACTGCCAGACGGACGATCGGCTGGAAATTTTTTAATCCAAACAGGTAAACGACTGCGGATAATGTGAAAGCGCCCGCTCCCAATGCGATCGAGGAGAGATCGATTGTGATCCAAAGCCCCCAAGGAATGGTATCGCTCATGTTGGTTATGGTGAGGCCGTTGCGAAAAACCTCAAAGGCTGAAGCCAATCCGATGAGCAGGCATACAGCAATAAAAGACAGCCAGGATAAAAAGCCAGGGCTGATACCGGGCAGGCGGCGGAAGAACGTTGTACTTGCCATCTCTATAGGCCTTCCTTTGGAGGGATATAATAAACACTGGGTTCGGTGCCAAGCTCCTCGCGCAGTCGGAGGGTGGCGTTATTGGCGATCACTTTTGAGACCGGGCTATCAGGATCTTTTAAATCTCCAAATACGCGCGCTCCGACAGGGCAGGCAACGACACAAGCAGGCGTGGCTTCAGGATCGACTCCGGGTACGAGGCCTCCAAGTAGACCTGCATCAATGCGGTGCTGGCAGAAGGTGCATTTTTCGATCACACCCCTGGGGCGCCGCTCAACTTCCGCAATACCCCAGGTGGGTATATAGGGGTTCACATCCGTTCGCTCTTCCCAATTGAACTTGCGGGCATCATACGGGCAAGCCACCTGGCAGTACCGGCAACCGATGCAACGTTCATAATCCATAACCACAATGCCATCATCCCGCACATAGGTGGCTCTTACCGGGCACACTTCTGCACAGGGGGCATCCTGGCAGTGCAAACAAGGGCGGCTGAAGAAGAAAGTGTGTCCCGCGCTGGTCTTTTCTTCTACAACAATGTTCCAGGGCTTGTCGGTGTTGACATCGTTAACCGCGCTGCACGCGCGCAGGCAGTACTCACACCCGATACATTTATCCAGGTCGATGACCATGCCCCAATGATGTGCGCCATTGGCGTGACCGGTCTTCTCGTCGCCTTCCAATTGCGCCTGCTTGAGGCGCGAGAATGGCGAGAGTGGGCCCACGGTCAACGCTTGGGCAGCGATTATAGAGCCGGCCGCGGTTCCTGCTAGGGTGAGGAAATCGCGACGGGTAAGATTTACTTTAACCTTTCGCTTCTTAGCCATTGTCTTCTTCCTCGATGACCGTGATACGGCGGCTGACCACCCAGGCTGCAGCACCTCCAGTCAACAGACCGACGATTGCACCCTGGGCCAGGCCCGTGTACAGACGGACATCGGCCTGAGCTTTGATGGTGCTGATCTCTTCTTCCTGCGAATGTACGAGCTGCTGAAGCTCTTCAAGACTGGGGGGTGGAGCAGAGGTGGAGCCCGTTAACTGGACGATCGTATCGCGGGTGTGAACGGTATCCTGGTGACAGCCAATGCAGGCATCGGAGCCCACCGAGAAGGTATGCCCGGTGGGAACAAGACCTTCGATGGGGTCTCCTTCGCGAGGTTTCGTGTACATGTGACAGTTGCTGCATTGCAGCCCGGAATTGGCATGGGTACCATGAGTAAAGGAGTCGCCTCGCTCTTTGTGGCAGTTGCTGCACAGCTCGGTCACTGTGGCAGCTTTTGGTTGTTGAGCATGGGGATCATGGCAGGACTTGCATTGAACTCCGGCCGCGTTGTGAGGGCTGGCGCGCCATTCATCCGTGGTGTTCTTGTGGCAGGTGCTGCACAACTCCGCATTGGGCTCGATGGGCATTTGCTGCAATGGGTGGCCGGGTTGGAAAGCTCCATGACAGGCTTCACAGCTCACACCTTCTTCGAAGAATTCCCCACTGGCAGGATCATAACCGGTGGTATGGCAGGAAAGGCAAGATACAGCAGATCCTCTCTCAACCCAGTCTTTTTGGAAGATTGGGGATGAATAAGCATTGGCATGGCGGGTACCTTGCCACAAGGTTACGATCTGTTCATGGCATTCAGCGCATTTTTCTGCCCCTGTGTAAGAGGTAGACTGCGCTGGATGACCCTCCAATGGGGCGGCATTAGCTGGTTGCGAAAGCCCAAGCAATGCGCCGAAGATCAAACAAATCATGAAAAAGACGGCGAAAACCAGGTGTGGAAATCTTCGGCGATTGGTGATCTGGGGAATCGTCATTGTGTACTCTCCATAGTTTAATTGGATAACTCAACCCAATCACAATTGGGTCGGATACCCAAGACTCACAGACTCCTACTATTTCATTCTATGTAAATTTAGAATGGATGTAAGTAAGGAATGTCATGATCACACTGAGACAGATGTAATATGTGCAATTTGGAACGATTCTATTACGAGATTGGAGAGACAAAAAATCAACCGCCTGGAAGAAACAGGCGGTTGATCAGATCTTAGATCACGATCTCGGCGGGTGCTTTTGAATCAGGGACCGCTAATTGTGCTATCAGCGCTGCGCGCGTGGTAGTCGATGGCAGCATTGGTCAATTCATCATCGCTTTTCGCAGAGCCGAGTCCTGCGCCATGACAATGGCGGCAGGCAAAGTCCAGGCCAATTTGTGACAAAGCGGTTTTGCCATCTTCAGAGAATTGACCAATCTGGTAAGGATCGATCGCCATGATATGGGTGCGAATATCGCCGGTAAACTTCTCAGGCACGCCCCAGGCGCTGACCGTGATGCGAGGCATGTGGCATTCCAGACAGGATAGTCCCAGCAGTTTGTGCGACTCGTTGTTCTGGAACTTTGCCTGTTCAAAGTGGCAGTTTTCACACTGGGTGCGCGTCGTTGGCTGTTTTGCTTCTCTGAGCGAGACAACGCCGGTGTGGGGATCGTGACACACGACACAGTCTAGCGTGATGTGCTTGCTCTGGAAAAGTTCCTCGTACTGCTCATGGTGCTGAATAAAACCGTCTTTGGCATCGACTGCTTCAATCGCGTTGCGAATGTGGCACTCGCCGCAGGCTTCCGCATCACGATCGATCTCCATGCGATAGCCTTGTGGATTGGTGACGTGCAGGCTGCCAGGTCCGTGACATGCCTCGCACTTAATGCCTGGTTCTGCCCAAGTGCCAACCAGGCCGGGCAAACCATCTTGATTTCCGGCAGGGCTATAGCCGGTGGTGTGACAAGCGCCGCAGTCGTAGGGCAGGTTCTCTGCGCCGGAGTTATAGGTCACCCAATCCGCATTTTTTCCCAGAATTGGGTTAGCCAGGTTGTATTGATTCAAGTAAGCGGTGTTCCCCGTGCTCCCGGGGGCGTCTGTAATGATATAGCCTTCTTTATTGATGAACCGGGCTTTCCAGTGGTAGCCGCCGATGACATACGAAATATCATCCCAGGTATAGCCTTCGGGGGGGTTGGGAACACTGCTGAACGGGTAATCTGGCGGTTGTCCATCGATCACCGGGTTAAGCTTCCAGGCATGGCCCGATTGCACAAAGGCTTCGGAGATTTCGGTGTGGCAGGCTGCACAGAGGTCAGCGCCGACATAGCTGGCTGCGGAGGAGGCGACATCGCCTGGCGGTCCGGGATCGCCTTTATCACCTTTCGGACCCTGGGGGCCTTCTGGTCCGGGAGGGCCAGCGGGGCCTGGTAAACCTTGTGGTCCGGCAGGGCCGGCGCAGGCGGTCATCAGCATAGACAGAATAACCAGCATCAAGATTAGCAATAGAATTCTAGATCGCATTCTCTTCTCCTGTTTTCAATGGATCTACTATGGGTGGATGGGAATTTCTGTGCTTACATGATGACATTTTCAAGGTGTTCAGTATTCGGTTTATAGGATTAATGGTGGATTAACATTGGGTATTATACCCTAATAGTAGGAGATACCATTTTTACAGGGGAAATATTTATCAAGGTTGACGAGTGCCATACGTTCGATATAGTTGTATAATAATTCTATATCACCCAAGGAAGTTCCATTCAGAAGAAGGCGGGGAGGAGCGTTCCCATGGCGCTAATGGATTTTGAGCACAACTCGATTGATGTGGGCAGCAGGTTGCGAACTTTGCGAAATGAACGCCAGATGTCCATGCGCGCTCTCGCGCGAGCCAGCGGATTGTCCACGAATGCATTGAGCATGATTGAACGGGGGCGCACATCGCCATCGGTGAGCACACTTTACAAATTGGCTGAGGCCCTGGGAGTACCCATCACGGCTTTCTTCCGGATCGAACCGCCGAGACGTGAAATCGTTTTCCAGGCTTCTACGCTCCGCAACAGGGTGAATTTTCCGCGCGGAATTTGGGAAGGACTTGGCGGCGAGGCATTTGTTGGAGGAGTGGAACCCTTCATGATAACGCTTGAACCAGGCGCCAATTCAGGGCGCTTTGGCATGGCGCACAGTGGTCATGAGTTTGTGATGTGCCTTTCCGGGCAATTGGAATACGAGGTTGAAGATCAACGGTTTATTTTGAATCCGGGCGACAGCCTGTTATTTGCCGCCAATCTCCACCACCGCTGGCGGAATGCCGAGAAGACCACTTGCCGGGCTATTGTGGTGCTGTCGGGATTCGAGAAGGGCGAACGCCCCAGCGAATATCATCTGCACCTGGAGGAAGTTGGGGATTCGGATGAGCCTGAATCTGGCGACGAAGACGTATGACATCACTTTGTGCCAAGTTTTCTACTATTCGTTATGCCGCATTCGTGCTATAATTTTGCATCGTTAGAGAAACAGGACAGAAACCGGTAAAACAGTACAGCAATGGAATCAAAAGCAACCCCGTCCCGAGTAGATAATCATAATTGCAATCATGGATACCAGCGCGGGGCGGGTTGCAACCAACCAGCAGCATCGTGATCGCAAGTTATGTCAACTATCGCCCAACGCAACCAGCGACGGGCGATTTTTTTTATCATTTGCGCTATCATTGTTTACTATTGACCGAAAATCTTTGGGGGAGGGGGGTGTTGCGGCCTGTACGCCGCGACAACCCCCTCCTGCCTCGAATTTTCGGGTGAGTTCTTATTTTCAGGAGCGAATGCAATGTACAAAACTCACACTTGTGGCGAACTTCGCAGCAGTCATGTCGGACAACACGTCACTCTTGCTGGATGGGTGAATCGCCGTCGCGATCATGGGGGAGTAACCTTCATTGATCTGCGCGATCGTTTCGGTTTGGTCCAGGTTGTTGCCAGCGTTGAAGCCAACCCAGAAGCCCACAAGACCCTGGCGCCTGTGCGCATGGAATGGGTGATACAGGTGGAAGGTGTGGTGCGAAAGCGCCTGGCAGGCATGGAAAACCCACGCCTGGAGACCGGTGAAATCGAAGTTGAGGTGCAAAACATCAAGATACTGAATCCTGCTCGCGTCACGCCGTTTCTGATCAGCTCGGAAGATGATGCCGACGAACAGACCAGGTTGCGGTATCGCTACCTGGACTTGCGCCGTGAAAGGATGAAAAGGAACTTAACCTTGCGCCACCGCATGGTGAAATTCATTCGCGATTACCTGGATGAGCGAGGTTTTCTGGAGGTGGAGACACCCATCTTGTTTAAAACGACCCCAGAAGGGGCACGCGATTATTTGGTTCCTTCGCGCATCCATCCGGGTGAATTCTATGCTCTGCCGCAATCGCCGCAACAACTCAAACAATTGCTGATGGTGGCAGGTGTAGAGCGGTACTTTCAGATTGCGCGCTGCTTTCGGGACGAGGACACGCGCGGCGACCGTCAGCCAGAATTTACCCAACTGGATTTAGAAATGTCCTTTGTCACTCGCGAAGATGTAATGGCCCTGGCAGAGGATCTGTTTACCAGGCTGGTGCAGGAAATTGTGCCCGAGAAGCGCTTGTTTGCCTCTCCCTGGCCGCGTTTCACCTACCAGCAGGTGATGGAACGCTACGGCAAGGATAACCCGGATATCCGTTTTGGGATGGAGTTGCATGATCTCACAGACCTGGCGGCAGGTTGCGGCTTCAGCGTCTTTGAGAATGCGGTTTCAGCAGGTGGGAATGTACGCGCCATCAACGCCCGCGGCCTGGGAGACTATTCGCGCAAGCAAATTGACGAGCTGAATGAATACGTGCAAAAGTTTAAGGCCAAGGGTTTGGCCTACCTGGCGATCACCTCCAGCGGCGAGCGGCGCTCTTCATTTGCCAGGTTCTTGAGTGAAGAGCGATTGCAGCAAATTATTCACCGTATGGATGCTCAAGCGGGTGATTTATTGCTGTTTGTCGCCGATCAGCCTGCCGTTGTTTTCGAGAGCCTGGGGCGATTGCGAGAAATGTTGGGAGATCGGCTTCAGCTGCGTGACCAGAATGTGCTGGCTTTCTGTTGGGTAGTCGATTTTCCCTTTGTGGTGTGGAATGAGGAAGAGCATCGTTGGGATCCCAGCCACCACCTGTTCACCGCGCCGATGCCGGAGGACCTGCCCTTATTGGATAGCGATCCCGGTAAAGCAAGGGGTCAGCAATATGATATGGTTCTGAATGGTTATGAAGTTGGCGGCGGTTCGATTAGAATTCACGACAGCGCCCTGCAGGAAAAAGTTTTCGGGCTGATAGGCCTTGATTTGGAGGTTGCCAGGCAGCGCTTTGGTCATATGTTAGAAGCGTTTACCTATGGCACGCCGCCGCATGGCGGAATCGCCCCCGGCATTGACCGCATGTGCATGCTGCTGGCCGGGGAGCCGAACATCCGGGAGGTCATTGCTTTCCCCAAGAATCAGAATGCCCGTGACCTGATGGGAGACGCCCCCTCACCCGTAGAGCCAGAGCAGCTAAAGGAACTGCATATCAAGCTGGATCTATGAGAAAAAATCAGCCTGTTGAAAGATCGTAGATTATCAGGAGAATCCAATGACTCAAATTGTTCGTGTGGAAGAGATACACAAATATGTCGATCAAGAAGTGATCATCCAGGGTTGGGTGTACAACCGCACCCATAAAGGGAAACTGGTATTCTTGTTGGTGAGAGATGGCTCTGGATTTCTGCAGTGTGTGGCGTTCAAGAATGATCTCGAGGCAGAATTATTCGATCAATTGACTCGTGTCCCTCAGGAATCATCGGTGATCATCACCGGAAAAGTGCGCGCTGACCAGCGTGCCCCGGGTATACCAGGCGGTTATGAGGTGGGGGTAACCCACGCGCAAATTCTGCAGGCTCCGGAGGAAGAATACCCCCTGGCCTTGAAGGAACACGGCGTCGAGTTTGTTTTAGATCATCGTCATCTGTGGCTGCGCATGCCAAGCCAATGGGCTATTCTACGCATCCGCGCAACAGTGATCAGCGCAGTGCGAGAATGGCTGGATCAAAATGGTTTTATCAATATGGACACCCCTATCCTCACACCAGCGGCCTGCGAGGGCACGACGACTTTGTTTGAAACGCCATATTTTGATGAGGGCGTTGCCTACCTGGCGCAATCGGGCCAGCTCTACAACGAGGCAAACATCTTCTCGTTTGGCAGAGTCTACTGCTTTGGACCCACATTCCGAGCAGAGAAGTCAAAAACCCGCCGCCACCTGACTGAGTTCTGGATGGTCGAGCCCGAAGCTGCGTTTTGTGATCTGGACCAGTTAATGGAGATTGAAGAGCAATTTGTTACCCACATTCTCAAACGTGTGCTAAAAGAACGCAAAGCCGAACTCGCCTCGTTAGAACGGGACACCAGCGTTCTGGAGAAGATAGAGCCGCCCTTCCCTCGTATTTCCTACGACGAAGCCCTGGAAATGTTAGCGGATATCCGCGAGAAGACCGAGGATAGCGAGCTGCGTGAACAGCTTCAAATAGAGTGGGGCATGGATTTTGGTTCTCCCCATGAGACTGAGCTGACCGGGCGCTTCGAAAAACCGGTGTTTGTCTATGGTTATCCAACCCAAGTAAAAGCCTTCTACATGGAACCCTGGCCTGGTCGACCAGAAGTATGCAAGAGCGTTGATCTTTTAGCTCCAGAAGGGTACGGCGAGATCATCGGTGGCAGCGAACGAATTTCTAATCTGGATCTTTTGCGGCGCCGGCTACACGAGCACAATCTGCCCGAAGATGCGTTTCGTTGGTATATGGATTTGCGTCGCTTTGGGAGTGTGCCACACAGTGGTTTTGGCATGGGGATCGAACGCACGGTGTCGTGGATCACGGGCATCAAACATATCCGAGAGGCGATACCCTTCCCTCGCACGATTAAACGGGTTTACCCTTGATGGCTAATATTCAATTCGAGTGAAAAAGGCATAAATGACCTGTACATCGGAACGCTTTTTTGGTATAAATTAATTGCCCTGCCGTGCGCGTGATGCCGCAACCCGGTTTTGAGCCAACACTCACTACAAGGGCTCCAATCTCACGGGTGTGACGCGATAGGCTCCGGCCAAGGCGGAGCGCCCGGGTAGGCGCCCAACCTGCGAAGGCAGGTTCAAAACTTAGCAGCACACGGCATGGTGGGGTAGCTTCATTCTTGGAGCGGACATAGGGTGCGGAAACGCACTCTATGTTTTTAATCGCTCACCTGCGCTGATGCGGCGAAACACAAGGAAATAATAAAGGCCAACAGCGAGCATGGCCAGGCAGGCGCCGGTAATAAATGGCGCAGATGGGCCAAAACCCGGCCACTTTCCAACCCCTTGCCAGAGCGCGCCAGCCAGCAGGGAGGCAGGCAGCGCTGAGAAACCGATTGCTGCGTTGAATAGTCCGTATGCGACGCCGCGCTGGTGTTGGGGGACAAAATCGGCCACCAGCGCTTTCGCAGTTCCCTCAGTGATGGCATAGTAAATACCATAAACCCCAAACAGCGCCCATACCTGCCAACCAGTCTGGGAAAAGGCCAGTCCAAGATAAACAAGCGCATATAACAGCCATCCCGAGAGCAGCACGATGGGGCGGCCAATCCTATCCGAAATGGCGCCCGCCGGGGTAGAGAGTATCGAGTAAATCGCAGTATAAGTGAGCAACATGCCTGTGATGTGCAATGCGCTCAACCCGCGCTCCGAGGCCAGCAAAATGATGAAAGCATCTGAAGAATTGCCCAAGGTGAAGATGATCATGATGGCCACGAAGATAAAGAACCTGCGATCGATTTGCTTCCAGTGGGTTCTAACAGACGTGTGGCTTGGTCCTACAGGACTTTCTACATCATGAACGAAGAGAATCAAAACCAATACCGCCAGTGTTGCTGGAAGGATGCTGAGCAGGACAATTTCTTGAAAGGTCGATCTCTCCAATGCGGCCTGGCCAGCCTGTGTACGCCAGATCACCCAAGCGGCAATGCCTAAACCGATGAATGCTCCGGCGGTATCCCCAGCGCGGTGCAACCCAAAGGCAAAGCCGCGCGTTTTCGGACTGGCGCTCCCGGCCAATAAGGCATCGCGCGGCGCTGTGCGAATGCCTTTGCCCACTCGATCGGTAAAGCGAATGCCCAAAACCGAACCCCAGGTCGCAGCGAAATACATAAATGGCTTGGCGATGGCCGATAACCCATAGCCCGCCACTGCCAGCCACTTGCGCTTTCCCAGGCGATCTGACCATGCGCCAGACAGAATTTTCACAAAACTGGCAGTGGTCTCCGCAACACCCTCGATCAGTCCTATGACAGACGTACGCGTCCCAAGGATATTGTAGAGGAACAAGGGCAGGAGATTGAAAATCATCTCACTAGAGACGTCCGTCAGTAAAGACACTACTGAGAGAGCCCAAATATTGCGATGCAGGTGAGTGGTTTTTGAATTTTTAGACATTGCTTCCTCTCGAGGAATAGGGTGGCGATTTTATGGGAAGAGGCGGCGCGCCTTGACTTCTGCCACCGCATCCAATCGGAAACGGTAGAGCTGCGCCGGGCGTCCCTCGCCGGTGCGTTTATACATTGTCGGTTCGATGATGTTTGCACCTAGGATTCGGCGCCGGAAATTGCGTTTATCGAGTCTCACACCGAGAATTATCTCATAGGTGCGTTGAATCTCTGAGAGGGTGAAGTACTCTGGTAAGAGCTGAAAGCCCACAGCAGTGTATTCCAATTTGTTGCGCAGCCTGCGCAGGGCATAGGATAAGATGTCGTTGTGATCGAACGCCAATCGCGGCAGACGTTCGACTGGAAACCACGCCACGTGCGCAGCCTCGCTGAGGTTATTTTCGCGGATCGGGGCATCCGCTGGCACCAGAGCAAAGTAGGCGACGGTCACCACACGGCCGCGCGGATCCCGTTGTGGCTCGCCGAATGTGTAAAGCTGCTCGAGGAAAACCCCTTCCAGGCCGGTCTTTTCAGAAAGTTCTCTGGAGGCCGCCTTGTCCAAACTTTCGTCCTCTTGGACGAAGCCGCCTGGAATAGCCCATTGCCCCTGGTAAGGATTTTCGGTCCTTTGCGCGAGTAGAACTTGAAGACTTTGTTCATGCAGCGCAAAGATGATGATCTCAACCGAAAGCGCCATCTGGGGATATTTTTGCAGATTCATAGCTGGATTAACTTGCTCGGATTACGATAGCTGTCGCCGTTTGTCTGCGCAAGCTGACTGTGGTCATTGGGAGGCAGTTTGTAGGATCCATATACCATCTTTCTCGAAGACGGATTGAAAGGCTTTGCTCTCCAACAGCAGCTTTGGGGAGAAAACGCCCCCGCGCCGGCCAAGAACCAAATAACGTATCCCTTGCGTGCGCATCAGCTCACTCAGCGCTATTGGGTTTTGCGCCTGGTCGATAAATTGTTGGATTTCCCGGTTGAGCTTTTCGATCTCAGCGCTTGAATTTCCTAAGCCATAGAGAACCGGGGGTGGAATGGTACGCCTGCCCGCCAGAGCAGAAAGCCAATATGCCCCGTCCTGACCGGCGTAGGTGCCATAGCCCCAGGCGAACGGATTGATCAGTATCGTCTCATCGGGCTGGGTGTGCTCGGCAACCCATCGGATGGCCAGAGCATCTTCCCGGTGATAAAGAACCGTGACCTGATTCAGCAATGGCACCAAAGATTTCGCCGTGTAAGCGCTCAAGGTAAAAGCGCCAGCGAAGAGAAGCAGGACGTAGAAAGGTTTTGCCCTGCTGGGGAGCAGGGCTCGCAGCCTGGCATCGATCCCACTGATCAATAATCCGGCGGCGAGTGCGGTTGGCATGAACAGAGTAATGGTGACCGAGGCGTCATTGATCAAGCCACCTCCGGGGAGGCCTAAGGCATCCAAATTTGCCAGGAATAGCATCAATGCCACCCAAAGAGGCAAGGAGAAAGAAGCTGCCTGGCGCCTGATCAAACCCACGGCCAAGCCCAGAGCAGCGATGCGCAACGCTAACATCCCCTGGGCCGCGGTCAGGTAGCTCCAGGTGAAGTCACTGAATGGGCGGACTGGGCTGCCGCGCCAGGCTTGAAGCTTTGGCACCAGCAGGTCTGCCACTGCGGGCAGAAACCAGGGTAGCGCCAGCAACAAGCCTGCGAAAGCAGATGCGCACAGAGCAAGCCATGTAGGCCGTGCCGCCTGGCGAATATTTGCCAGTTCCAATTTGATCGGGCGAAGTTGCAAATGGGAGAGGGAGAGCAGCCAGCAGAGCCAGTGAGCAACCAGCAATGCTGCCAGGAAGATGGCGACCCGGTAGTGGGTGATAAACAGACCAGCGCAGGCCAGGCCAATACTGGCAGAAAAGGAAAGCGACAGGCGTTTTGGTTTGGGTGAACGGGCAATATGCTCTGTCCAGGTGAAAAACAATGCCGAAGCGGTGGCCAACATGATCAACCCTGCCAGGTGAGGATATCTGCCCCAACTGGTGTAGTAAGCGGGCATGGGTGTAAAGAAGCCCGTCACCAGGGCAGCAGCCAGCCCTACCAGGCGCTCTTTCGTCATTGCAACACCCAGCAGGTAAACAACGAGCACAACCATAGCATTGATCACCTGGCCGAAAATGAGCATCCCTTTCAGAAGATCCAACCCGCTCACCCACAAAAAAATGGCCAGAACTGCATGAAATCCAGGGTGGTAAGCCGTGGATGCAATATCCAGGTAAGGGGCATAGCTTTGAGGAAACGAACCGTTCTCCATGATGAGACGGGTGATTAGCCCATGGTGCACGGAGTCTACCCAGGGCGGCGCCTCGATATTGCGAATCATCAAGAAACGCACGATAAGACTACCCAAGACAATGATCGCCAGCAAGAGAGTCGTCCAATAGGCAGAAGGGCCAGATATCGCTATCTTCTCGGAGGGGGCAGGGTTGAGGCGCGCCTTGCGCGTATAAATTATCGCAGCCAGGGTGATCAACACAAGGAACGAGAGCATCGTCGCCCGGTCCCAGCTCAGGCCTGCCTGGCTTGTCCAGACCATCAACACGGGGAAGAAGGCCAGGCTCAAGCCAAAACAGATTGCGATGATTTCTGGAAGCTCGAAGTTGTGGTGCAGGCGCAGTAAAACCATCATGCTCCATCCCGGAATGAAGAGCACTGCGACCAGTGGAAAAATTAACCACAATTGCGGAATTGCCCCTCTTACGTCGTCCAGGAAGGTGTTCAATCCATAGAAATATGCCGTACGGAATCCGGCGTCTCCGGGCAACTGAGCTCCCGACAAAAATGACTCCCCGTAAGGGGAATGATCTGCAGGGCCGCCGTAGATCTCCAATTCGCCGGCTTCGATCGAGACTACCAAGCGGTAGGTTTTACCACTCGATTGTTCCTGGACCGGTATTTTGATGTTGAAAGGCACACTGTTTGTCGAAGGTGGCAGGGATAAACGCAGCGAGGTGAGCCTTTGATCGGCTTCATACAGTTCGATGTTCAGCGAAAGGGAAGCGCTATCGGCAGTCGAACCAGCCAGGTAGAGCGTGATCAGCGACAAGCCTGGTCGGCGGGGGTGCAAAGTTTGCTCAAAGCGCTCTCCAGGTTGTATACTGGCAATTACGGTGCGGTACTGTTCCTGGGATACTTCCGGATCATCCAGCGTCACGCAGCCAGACAGGAGTACGGGTACCAGGAGCAGCGTTAGCCAAAAATTTCGACGAAAAAAAAACCGCGCAGTGCGCCGATCTCGATGAGTGAGGCGCACTGCGCAGCCTTGCAGGTCAGTATTTCCCATTTCCCACGTTGGCTCTCAGGTAGGCTTCGATGAATTCATCAATCTGACCATCGAGAACAGCCTGGATGTTGCCAGTTTCATAGTCTGTGCGGTGATCCTTGACCATCTGATAGGGGTGCAGAACATAGGAACGTATCTGGCTGCCCCATTCAACTTTCTGGAATTCACCTCTTAAGATTGCCAACTGTTGCTCTTGTTCCTGTTGACGCATTTCCATCAAGCGGGCTTTCAGGACGCGAAGTGCATTTTCCCGATTTTGCGTTTGGGAGCGCTCATTTTGGCAGGTGACTACCAATCCAGTCGGAAGATGCGTGATGCGTACTGCGGTATCATTCTTCTGCACATTTTGCCCGCCAGCACCAGCAGAGCGGAAAGTATCGATGCGCAGATCATTGGGGTTGATCACGATCTCATCATCACTCTCTACCTGGGGGAGGACCTCAACCAGTGCAAAAGATGTGTGGCGACGATGAGCAGCATCAAACGGAGAGAGGCGGACCAGGCGGTGAACACCTTTCTCTGGACGTAGGTAGCCATAAGCGTATTCGCCATTTACTGCGATCGTGACGCTTTTGATACCAGCTTCTTCACCCTCGCTCAGGTCCAACACTTCAGTTTCGAAAGCGTGAGATTCCGCCCAGCGTAAATACATCCGTTGCAGCATCTGCGCCCAATCTTGAGAGTCGGTACCCCCGGCGCCGGCATGAATGGCAAGCAGGGCATCGCTGCGATCATGCTTGCCAGACATCATGGCAAAAAACTCGCGGTTAGCCACTTCTTTTTCAATTGCCAGGGTTTCTTTTTCCAGCTCGGGGAGCAATGTTTCATCCTCTAATTGAGCTAATTCTAGAGAATCCTGGATGCGCTGTCGCAACATCGTCCAACTTCCCACCTCGTTGCGAAGCCGTGATAATTGCTTCATCACCTTTTGAGCCGACTCGGGATCACTCCAGAATTCGGGTTGCTCGGATTGTTGTTGAAGTTCTAAGAGCTGCGTTTCCTTCTGCGGTAAGTCAAAGACGCTCCAGAAGGTGGTAAATTTTTTCTTCGCAGTTGCGCAGGCGATCAATCAGTTCCTGCATTGAAAACACTCCTAAATTATGCGATCGCAAATTCGCAGGGTTATCCCGTCGGTGTGTGCATGCCCACATTTTCATTGGAAAATGGGATCACCATCGAGAGATGTACTTTACCGGATTTTCATTGGGCTGTCAACCGCTGCTCTGAGGTTCAGACAATGGTTCGGACAATTAGGATTAAGCTGTCATCGCGAGCGATAGCGAAGCGATCTTCGCGATCATTCAGGGGATTGCCACGCACCTGCGGGGCTTGCAATGACCCGTGAAATGGAGGTTGTCCAAACATTCGTCCGAAGGTGAGCTGCTCACGGGGTCGCGAGGGAATTCAAGACTCGCACGTATCTCCCACTTCTCCGGGTTGGCAGGTCGTTTCAGACTGGTGAGCGCAGCAGGCTGCTCAGGCGAGAATTGCGAAACTTGGCCACTTTTGGCGCGATGACTGCCCTGCAATAACCCTGGTAGGGATTACGTTGGAAATAGCGTTGGTGGTATTCCTCAGCCGGGTAGAAAGCGTCCAATGGCTCGATTTGTGTCACGATAGGACCATGCCAGATGCCAGCAGCAGCGATCTCGTTCATCACCTCTCGAGCGATGGTCTCCTGGGTGGGGTTATGCGTAAAGATGATGGAACGGTATTGTGTCCCGACATCTGCCCCTTGACGGTTCAGAGTGGTTGGATCATGAATGCTAAAGAAGACCTCGACCAATTGTCGGTAGGTGATTTGCTGGGGGTCGAACTTAATCTGCACCACTTCGGCATGCCCAGTCGTTCCGGTGCACACTTGTTGGTATGTGGGGTGTGGGGTGTGTCCACCTGCATATCCAGACGTTACGGAGATCACCCCGCGCAGATCAAGGTAAATCGCTTCCAGGCACCAAAAACAGCCGCCCCCAAAAGTGGCAAGTTCATCATTTGTCATGTCGTTCATTGACCTTACCTTTACCAACACTAAATGGTGAAACGATAAATCAGTTCTCTCCCAAAATGCCCCTCAGGAAAGCATCCGGGTCAAAGGGTTGCAGATCGTCGGGTTTCTCACCCAAACCTGCAAATAAGATGGGCAAGCCGAGCTCGCGCTGAATGGCGAATGCCATGCCGCCGCGAGCGGACGAATCGAGCTTAGCAAGTATAACGCCATTCACCTGCACGGCATCCCTAAAGGCCTTCGCCTGCTGCAAGGCGTTTTGACCTGTCGTGGCATCCATGACGAGCCAAACGGCGTGAGGAGCGCCAGGCATCGCTTTGCTGACCACGCGGTAGACTTTTTTGAGTTCTTCCATCAGGTTGAAGCGAGTGTGCAACCTTCCAGCAGTGTCGATCAGCACCACATCCATTTTGCGGGCGATCGCTGCCTGCACAGCATCATAAGCCACGGCGCCTGCATCGCCGCCCATTTGGCCGGCAATGATCGGTAGGTCGAGCCGCTCTGCCCATATCTGAAGTTGATCCACAGCTGCGGCCCGAAATGTGTCGGCAGCTCCCAGGAGGACTTTTTTCCCCTGGTCGCGAAAGCGTTTGCCCAACTTGGCGATGCTGGTGGTTTTTCCGGAACCATTCACACCCACAATCAGGATCACCGTGGGCTGGGCATCGAGCCGAACAGCGGGTGGGGGAGGCAGTCGTTTGCGCAACTCTTCTCGAAAAGCGGAGCGCAATTGATTGGCGCGGGTCATGCCCTCTTTTTCTTCACGCGCCCAGAGCGCTGCCAGGATTTCTTCGCTGGTTTCGACGCCCAGGTCAGCCTGGATCATCAGGGCCTCCAGCTCCTCGAATGTCTCATCCGTGATGTCCGAGCCACCGAAAAGGCTGGTAATTTGTCCAAAAGCGGATTTGCTGGTCTTCGCCAGCCCTTCTTTCCATTTTGTAAAAAGGTTTGTCATGCAGCCAATTATACCTGGATTGCCGGGCAGACAACTTTGTGAAGCGAAGATTTGCGTTTATAATCTCTGGCATGGCTGAGAAACTCTCACATATTGATGATGGCGGAAACGCTTTTATGGTGGATGTTGGCGCGAAGAAGGACACGGAACGGGTGGCGGTCGCCCGCGGAGAAGTGTCCATGCGGATGGATACACTGGCTCTCATCCGGGCGGGAGCGATGAAAAAAGGGGATGTCCTTACTGTGGCAAAGCTGGCGGGTATTATGGCTGCCAAGCGCACTGCAGAGCTGATCCCTCTGTGTCATCCCTTGGCGCTGACGCAGATACAAGTGGATCTGCAGCTTGACGAAAGCTTGCCCGGGATACAGATACAGGCAACGGTGAGCACGGTCGGAAAAACCGGTGTGGAGATGGAAGCGCTGACGGCGGTTTCTGTGGCGGCATTGACTATCTACGATATGGCAAAAGCGGCTGAGAAGACGATGCGCATCCAAAATATCCGCCTGGTGGAAAAGCATGGCGGCCGCAGCGGCGATGTTGTATTGGAGTGAGCCTGGGACAAAGCGATACACGATCAACACAGGTTCTTTTATGGAAATCACACTGCTATTTTTTGCAACGTTGAAGGAACGGGCTGGTAAAACCCGGGATACGATACAGGTGCCTGAAGGTATGCGCGTGGGTGAGCTGAAAGCGGTTCTGGAAAAACGTTATCCTGCCTTAAAGGATTCGCTGCCCACGGCGCTTGTGGCTGTGAATCGGGAGTTTGCTTTCGACAACGATCTGATTCCAGACCACGCCGACGTGGCGCTGTTCCCACCGGTCTCTGGCGGCGCAGGCGAGTTTCCAACCGTGTTCGCTATCACCGACGAGCCATTGGACCTGGACCAGCTCTTGCGGGCCATCACACTTCCTAGCACCGGCGCAGCTTGCATTTTTGCCGGTATGGTGAGGGGCGTTACGCATCGAGGAGAGCGGCATGAAACCCTTTATCTGGAATACGAGGCCTATAAACCGATGGCGGAAGCGAAGATGAAGCAGGTAGCCGATGAAATTCGTCAAAGGTGGCCTACGGTGGAAGGGATTTCGATTGTCCAGCGCATCGGTCATTTGGAGCCTGGCACACCGACAGTGCTGATTGCCTGCACCGCCGCCCACCGCGACACGGGTGTATTTGAGGCGGCCCGGTATGGAATCGATCGGTTGAAAGAAATCGTCCCTGTCTGGAAGAAGGAAGTCGGTCCCGATGGGCAGTCCTGGGTGGAAGGAGACTATTTCCCCACCGAGCAGGATTGAACGCCGCTGAAATAGAGATATTCTTTGAAGATGTTTGCCTGTACCAATTGCCGGCTTCCTTATCCAGAAATAGGCGCTCCATATCGTTGCCCACGCTGCAGCGCTCCATTTGGTTTGCAAGGTGAGATCCAGGTGAAGCGAGAAGAATTGGACAACGAGCAACCTGGTATCTGGCGTTATCGGAATACATTTGGTCTGCCGCAAGGGGCGAAACCTGTCAGCCTGGGTGAGGGGGATACACCGCTGGTGTGGGCAGATGTGCTAGGAACGCAAGTGGCGTTCAAATGTGAGTATCTCAACCCGACAGGTTCGTTCAAAGATCGCGGCAGCGCCGTGCTCACCGCCCACTTGTTTTCGCGCGGAGTGAAGACGCTCTTGGAAGATTCTTCGGGCAATGCCGGGGCATCTTTGGCAGCTTATGCAGCGCGCGCTGGTCTCCAGGCGCGCATCTTTGTGCCAGACTCAGCCTCCGGTCCGAAGCGGAACCAGATCCAGGCTTATGGGGCCGAAGTCATCCGTATCATGGGGCCCCGCTCGAATGCCGGCGAGGCGGTCGTGCGCGCTCTCCAAAAAGATGACTCTCAGGTGACCGCCTATGCCAGCCACGCCTACCTGCCATTCAACTTGCCTGGATATGCTACGCTGGCGTATGAGCTGGTCGAACAACTTGGCGAGTCGCCAGGGACGCTGGTGCTTCCGGTCGGTCAGGGAGGGCTATTGTTGGGAGCGACCTATGGCTTCCAGGCGTTGATCAAGTCGGGGGCGATCAGCCATTTACCGCGCTTGATCGGGGTGCAATCAAGCGCTTGCGCGCCTCTCTGGGCCTTACATGCTTATGGACCAGCGGGTTTGGGTTGGGTAGCAGAAGCCACCACGCTGGCTGAAGGGATTCGCGTTCGCAGCCCGGTGCGCGGTGATGCTGTGCTTGAGGCAGTCTCACGATCGCAGGGGACAATGATGGCTGTGGATGAGGAGAAAATCCTGGATGGGCGTAACCAGTTGGCACTGAGGGGGTTTTATGTCGAGCCAACCAGCGCTGTGGTTTGGGAGGCGCTGGTTCAGCTCGTTGGACGCACGCCAGAGCCAATTGTCGCAGTTCTGACTGGCTCGGGTTTGAAGTATGGGCAGGTTTAGTGTGTGGTGAACTTATCCAATTGAGGAGAGCGGGAGCGATGAGTGAAAGGATTGTGATCACAGGGGTTGGCGCAGTGTCGCCGTTGGGGTTGAGCGCTTCTGAAAGCTGGCAGAACGCTGTTTCTGGTGTATCGGGCGTGGCGCCGATCACGCAATTCGATGCCAGCGACTTTCTGGTGAAGATTGCCGCAGAGGTAAAAGGTTTTGTCCCAGAAAATTTTATGGATGCTCGCGAAGCGCGCCGACGAGATCGAGTGGAGCAACTAGCCACGGCTGCCGCAAAAGAGGCCCTCTCCCAGGCTGGTTTGATCGCTGAGGATGTGGATGCAACGCGGGTGGGTGTCGTCCTCTCCTCTGCGATTGGTGGCATAGGCAGCCTCCAAGAAGGGATCTTCACCCTGAAAGATCACGGGCCGCGCCGCATCAGCCCCTTCCTGATACCGATGATTATGTCCAATGGTCCTGCCGGTTTGATAGCTATTGATCATGGCTTTGGCGGACCGTGTTTTTCCGTGGCTTCAGCCTGCGCTTCCGGAGCAGATGGTATCGGCGTGGCGTGGAATTTGCTCAAGTCCGGAATGATCGATGCGGCAGTCGTTGGCGGCGCAGAGGCAACCATCACTCCGTTGGGTGTGGGTGCATTTGATCGTTTAGGCGCTATGTCTCGCCGGAATGACGCATACCAAACGACCCCAGCCCCATTCGATAAGAATCGCGATGGATTGGTGATGGGTGAAGGAGCAGCGGTGTTGGTGATCGAGCGCGAATCGCATGCCCGGGCGCGAGGTGCAGAAATCCTGGCAGAGCTGGCAGGCTATGCGGCCACTGCAGACGCTTATCACATCACCGCACCGGCCGAGGATGGCGCGGGCGGGGCGCGCGCCATGAAACTCGCCCTGCAAGCCGCGGGTGTCAACCCGGATCAGGTCGATTATATCAACGCACATGGCACAGCCACGCCCTTGAATGATATCTCTGAAACTCGGGCGATCAAAACTGCATTTGGAGATTTGGCTTATAATATACCGGTATCCTCCACAAAATCGATGACCGGCCACATGATGGGTGCAACCGGGGCTCTGGAGGCGGTCTTTTGCGTATTGGCCATCCGAGATGGCATTCTACCGCCGACGATCCACTATGAAACTCCTGATCCGGATTGTGATCTGGATTATGTGCCCAACCAGGCGCGGCAGAAAACTGTGCGGGTTGCGATCAGCAATGCCTTTGGTTTTGGAGGTCACAACGCGGTTCTAGTTCTTAAGCAATACCGTTAAGTTCTCATCCGAAATTCGGGAGAGGCGGGGTGTTGCGGCGCATAGCGCTGCAACACCTCCACCTCCCAATCAATTTCGGTAGATACTAAGTGCAATCTGACCAGGCAGGGTTGCTTCAGTCAGAACTCAGGCAGCGCCGGGCTTCTCACAAAGGGGTGGGAGGCCAGGCGGTCCCTGAGTTTATGGAGGAAAAAATGGAATCAACTCGGGAGACCGGGAGAGTAGAGACTCCCCAAGATTTTGCTGCTAGAGTATCTCTAGAATTTCACGATATTGCCCTGCTGCGCCGGGCGCTGACCCACAGCTCTTATGTCAATGAGTACACGGACGCCGTTGAGGATAATGAGCGCCTTGAATTCCTGGGAGATGCGGTATTAGACTTCCTGGTGGGGGCCTGGCTCTATAATCATTATCCAGAAATGCGAGAAGGGGAATTGACCCGCATGCGTTCAGCCCTGGTGCGAACAGACCAGTTGGCGGAATTTGCTCGCCAGATGGAGCTGGGCAATGCGCTGCGATTGGGTCGGGGCGAAGAAGAAGGCGGCGGCAGGACGCGGAATGCGCTGTTATGCGGAGCCTTTGAAGCCCTGATCGGCGCACTGTACCTGGATCGAGGCGTCGATTATGTCGCTTCATTCATCGAACCCTTGCTGAAACCTGCTGCGGAAAAAATCATCCTCGCCAGGCAGGAACAAGATCCCAAGAGTTTATTCCAGGAATGGGCTCAAAGTCTGGGTTATGGTCCGCCTCACTATAGAACGGTATCTGCCAGCGGACCAGATCATGCCAGGGTTTTCGAGATCGAGGTGTGGGTGAATGGAACACTCTTTGGGCGCGGCAGCGGCCACTCAAAGCAGGCTGCGGCAAAAGCGGCAGCGCGTGATGCACTGCAGAAAATTGGCCAGCAGTAGATGAGATGGATGACTAGGCTCATTTCGAGCTATGGTGGGTTAACTCAATGCCTTCACGATTGAAATCGCTTGAATTGCACGGCTACAAGACCTTTGCCAGCCGTACGTTGTTCGAATTCTCCTCCAGGGTGACTGCAATTGTCGGCCCAAACGGCTCCGGCAAATCAAATATTGCGGATAGCTTGCGTTGGGTATTGGGTGAGCAATCCTACAGCTTGCTGAGGGGCAAAAAGACAGAAGATATGATCTTCTCTGGCTCAGAGCAGCGCACCCGAGCTGGGATGGCCTCAGCAACAGTAATATTTGATAACAGTGATGGATGGCTGCCAATCGATTTCAACGAGGTGGCGATCACACGCAGGGCCTATCGTGATGGCACCAATGAATACCTGGTCAATGGGCAAAAAGTGCGCTTGCGAGATGTTTCTGAGTTATTGGCGCAATCCGGGTTGGCGGAGCGCACCTACACGATCATTGGTCAGGGTGTCGTTGATGCAGCTCTGGCGCTCAAAGCGGAGGAGCGTCGCAGGCTGTTTGAGGAAGCTGCTGGGATTGGTCTGCACCGCAGCAGGCGAGAAGAGGCGCTGCGCCGGCTGGAAATCACCCGGCGAAATATTGAACGGGTGGAGGATATCCTGGCAGAGCTGCAACCGCGGTTGCGCAGCCTGGAACGTCAGGCACGGCGCTTACAGGAATACGAACAGGTTCGCGCGGATTTGCAGGTTTTGCTGCGTGAGTGGTATGGGTATCATTGGCACCGCGCTCAAGAGGAATTACTCAGTATGCGCGAGATCGCTCGCGAACGGGAAACAGCATTAGAGCGCATTCGCCAGGAGCAAGCCGGGTACGAGGAGAAAATATCTAGCCAGCGCGAAGCCAATCAAGCACTGAGATCTCAGCTGAACGCCTGGCACAGGGAATTATCCCAACTGCACCTGGAGCGAGAAAAGCATAACCGAGAGGAAGCAGTCTCTGAGGAGCGCAGGCGGTCGCTGGTGGATCAGCTTGAGCAACTGCAGCGCGAAAACGCTCACCTGGATGAAGAATGTGAGATACACCAAGAAGCGCTCTCCCGCAGCGCACAAGAGGTGGCCCGCCTGGAAGTTGAATTGCAAGACGCCCGCCAGCAGGTCGAGAGGGCTTCCCGTGATTTGCAGGCGCGCGCTGCTGAGCGCTCGCAGGCGGAGCGAGCTTTGCAGCAAGCACGGCAGTTACTGTCTGAAAAGCTTTCCAAGCAGGGGCAAGCCAATGCCCGCCTCAATGAGCTCCAATCACAACTGAAGAGGGCGGAAGAAGCGCTACACACAGCAGAGCAGACGCTGGTTGAGGCGCGTGCGGCTCGCCAGACTGCCAGGGATAATCTGGAGGCCGCCTCCAACGCTTCCCAACAGGCTGTCGAAGCGCGTGCCCATGCCGAGGCTGCTCTTTCACAGATCCGCCAGAAATTGACACAGCTCGAGGGCGAGCGTAAAAAGCTCCTGGAACAGCACAACGCCCTGTCCACAGAAACCGCTCGACTGAAAACACAAATTGACGTACTGGACCAGGCGGAAGCCGCGCTTTCAGGCTACAGTGATGGGGCGCAGGCGTTGATCAAAGCGATGAAGCAAGCCTCGTTGAAATCAGCTCAGGGAGCCCTGAGCAGTCTCCTGCAGGTACCAGATCGTTACGAAATAGCGCTGGCAGCGGCTTTGGGTGAATTTTTGGATGCCATGCTCTTGGAGAACTCCAGCGGTGTGGATCCCGCGCTAGATTTGTTGAGTCACAAAGCTGTGCGGGGTGTGGTCGTGCCGCTGGATGAGCTCTCAAGAAATAGTCCTCCAAAAACAACGATCGAGGTCAGTGGCGGAATCGGTTGGGCGCTTGATTTGATCCAAATGCAGCCCGAGGCGCGCCCTGTGTTGGAATTGCTGCTGGCTCACACGATGATTGTGGAAGATCGCTCAGCAGCCCACAATTTTATCCGGGCAGCACGTCGCTCGGATCAGTCACTGTGGGGTGTGCGCGCTGTGACGCTGAAAGGCGAGGTGTTTCATGCCGGAGGCCCGATCATCTATGGTGCGCCAGCCCGCCCAGCGACGCTCAGCAGACCCCGGCAGCGCAGGGAGCTGGTGGAGAAGTATCGGCTCGCTGAAGAACAGTTGAAAGCTGTCAATGAGAAACTGGCTCAATCACAGTCTCTCATCGAACAATTCCGGGAGCAAGGCATACAGGCAGAGCAGATCCGCGATACCGCAGTTCGTCATCAGGAAAAGACGTATCAAACTCTGGAAAGCCAACGTGTCGCTCTGGAGGGCGCAACTCGCCAGATTGAGTGGGTAGAGAAGCAGCGCAGCGCGCTCATCACGCAACAGAATGATGCCCGGTCTCAGGTCGAAAGATTGACTAACGTGCTCGCGGAATCGGAAAAGGAGATCGTCGAAGCCAGGGAAAAGGTTCGCCAATGCAGCATACGCCTTGGCGAGCTGGCGTTGGACGAACTCCAGGCAGAAGCTGCACACTGGGCTACGCTGGCGGAAGTGGCTCAGAAAACGTTAGTGGAAGCGAGCCAGCGACGCTCTGAACGCCTGACTTTGCAGCAGCGCGCACAAGCGGCAATCCGGGAGAATCATGCTCGCGTCGCTAACATACAGCAGGCCCTGCAAGATTTGGAAGCTGCCAGGATGGAGCGGAAATCCATCGCAGGCCAGTTAGCGGAACAAATATCAAAACTCAATGCCTTGATCGAACCCGCTGAGGCGCGGTTGGCTGCGGCAGAGAGCGAGCTGGAAAAACAGCTCAGCGCAGAGAGCGCTGTGCGCCATGCTGCCAGCCAGGCTGAACACCTTCACGCCCAGGCAAGGATCAACCTGGCAAAAAAACAGGAAGCTCTGGATACATGGCGGAGAAGAATCGAAGATGATTTTGGATTGGTGGCGTTCGAGTACGAGGCTGATCTAACGGGGCCGACGCCGTTGCCGCTAGAAGGTATGGTGGAGCAGTTGCCGCGGGTAACCCGCCTGGCGCCTGAGATCGAGGAGAATGTGCGCCGGCAGCGCGCCCAATTGCGCCGCATGGGGCCTATCAACCCAGAAGCGCAGGCAGAATACCAGGAAGTCAGAGAGCGCTACAATTTCATGACAGAACAAGTGGCCGATCTGCACAAGGCTGAGACGGATGTGCGCGAGGTGATCGCAGAGCTGGATGAGCTGATGCAGCGCGAACTTCGACGCACATTCGAAGCAGTCGCTGTTGAATTCAAGCAGATCTTTACGCGGTTATTCGGTGGCGGGACAGCGCGCCTGGTGTTGACCGACCCGGATGATATGAGCAACACCGGCATTGAGATCGAAGCGCGTTTACCAGGAAGGCGCACTCAGGGGTTGTCCTTGCTTTCAGGCGGCGAAAGGAGCCTGACAGCGACTTCGTTGATCTTTGCTTTATTAAAGGTGTCACCCACGCCATTTTGTGTGCTTGATGAAGTGGATGCCATGCTGGACGAGGCCAATGTTGGACGTTTTCGGGATATTTTGAGCGAGTTCAGTCAAAATACGCAATTTATCGTTGTCACCCACAATCGCAACACAGTGCAGGTCGCTGATGTGATCTATGGGGTCACCATGGGTCGTGACTCTGCCAGCCAAGTGATCAGCTTAAAATTGGATGAGGTAGAGAAGGTTGTCGCGGTAGAGCAGTGATGAGAGCATACCCTGATTGATGGCTAAGGACAAAGATCCGGCAGATTTGATCATCATTGGGGGAGGACTGGCAGGCAGCGAAGCAGCCTGGCAAGCGGCGCAGCGCGGCTTGAGTGTTCACTTATATGAGATGCGCCCAAGCAAGCAAACAGGCGCGCACACTGGCGCGGACCTGGCAGAGCTGGTGTGCTCGAATTCGCTTGGATCTGACCTGGGCGACCGGGCGCCGGGGTTGTTGAAAGCCGAGCTGCGCAAAATGGGGTCGCTGTTGCTGCGTGTAGCTGATGAATACCGTTTGCCAGCCGGCGCAGCGTTGGCGGTCGATCGGGAGGGCTTCGCCCAGCGAGTGACCCAAGTCCTGAGCAGCCATCCTCGCATCACGGTGGTCAGGGAGGAAGTGCGGGAAATACCCCATTATCCGACTATCATTGCTTCTGGCCCTCTGACATCCTCCTCTCTGGCGGCAGCCATTCAGCAACTGACCGGTAACCAGCATCTATATTTCTTCGATGCCATCGCGCCCATCGTAACGCGCGAGTCTATCAACATGAATATCGCCTACCGAGCATCCCGCTATGACACCGGCGAGCAGGCTGATGGCGACTATATC
Organism: Chloroflexota bacterium; assembly: GCA_029265355.1. Classification (GTDB taxonomy): domain Bacteria; phylum Chloroflexota; class Anaerolineae; order Anaerolineales; family UBA4823; genus JAJUJL01. The sequence continues at coordinate 204,805 of JAJUJL010000002.1, forward strand.
AATTGTCCCTTCTCACGAGATGAGTACTACGCGTTTGTCGATGCCTTATTGGGAGCGCAACGCATCGATCTGAAAGATTTCGAAAAGCTGTTGGAACAGGGCGTCGATGCAGGTGCTCACCAATTTTTCGAGGGATGCCTACCCATAGAGATACTCGCAGGGCGGGGCAAAGATGCGCTGCGTTATGGACCGATGCGGCCAGTCGGTTTGAAACACCCCGTTACAGGGAAATGGCCTTTTGCCGTTTTGCAACTGCGCCAGGATAACCTGGCAGGGAGCCTCTACAACCTGGTTGGATTCCAGACGAACCTGACTTTCTCTGAGCAGAAACGCGTCTTCCGTATGGTGCCAGGTTTAGAAAACGCTGAATTTGCGCGTTTTGGTCAGATGCACCGCAATACCTTTATATTTTCACCCGCTTATCTGAAGCCCAGCCTGCAATTCCAGACGCGCAGTGACTTGTGGTTTGCAGGTCAAATCACGGGTGTGGAGGGGTATGCCGGCAATATTGCGACCGGTTTGCTGGCAGGATGGAACGCAGCGCGCCATCACTTCGGCTTGCCACCGCTTATCCTCCCGGAGACAACGATGCTGGGGGCTTTATGCCATTACATTACGCACGCCTCCCCAGCCGATTTCCAGCCAATGAAAGCGAACTTCGGCATTTTGCCGCCCTTAGAGCCGCCCATTCCAAAAGGCAGGCGTGAACGCGGTGCAGCTTACGCCTTGCGCTCCCTGTCTGAGCTGGATCAGCTCCTCGATCGAACTGCGAACGAGGAATCTGAATTTTTAACGGATCAGCGACGCCTGTTCTGATGCTTTTGAATGGATCTCATGAATCATGGATAGCAAAACACGCTCTGCAGCGAAATTTTGGTTGCGTTGGTCGCTACTCCTGGCCGCGTTGCTTGCACTGGGTTTAGCTCTTGCTGCATTATTCAGGCAGAATGGGGAGCGAATTAGCGTATCGGGATCCTCCGCAACGGCTCAGCGTGAGGACCATTCTCTGCCTTCTGCATCCATCACGTCATCGCGGGTCACTCCGACTCCGCCCCCCGCGACCCCAACGCCTCCAAAGCAGTTCGATGGGCAGAAAGCCTGGGAAGATGTGGTTTTCCAGGTCAATTTGGGGGCGCGGATACCCGGATCTGAGGCGCATGATAAGGTCGTAGAGTGGATGGTTGCAGAACTTGAGAGAGCAAACTGGCAGGTGGAAATTCAAGAGACCGAATTTTCTGGAAAGGAAATCAAGAATGTGATCGCCCGGCGTGGCCAGGGTTTTCCCTGGTACATCTTGGGAGCGCATTACGACTCTCGCCTGGTTGCAGACCGAGAAGCGGAACCGTCGAAACGAAGCCAGCCTGTTCCAGGAGCAAATGATGGGGCGTCGGGGGTGGCGGTTTTGCTCGAGCTGGCCCGCTCTCTCCCCAATGACTTACCTGGGCAGCTCTGGATTGTGCTTTTCGATCTGGAAGATAACGGCAACCTGCCGGAGTACGAATGGATCATGGGATCACAGGCCTTTGTCACGCAACTGCCTGGTAAACCCGATGGGGCGATTATCATTGACATGGTTGGCGACGCTGATCAGCAGATCTATCTCGAGGGGAACTCCGATCCTAACCTGGCGGCACAAATTTGGGAAGTCGCAGAACGGCAAGGCTATGCCGACCGTTTCATCCCAGAGTTGAAGCACACGATCATCGATGATCATTTGCCTTTTATCCGGGCGGGAATCCCGGCGGTGGATATTATTGACTTCGATTATCCCTACTGGCACACCACACAAGACACTGCGGATAAGGTTTCACCTGAAAGTTTGACGGCTGTGGGCGATACTTTAATCACCTGGTTGAAAGAAACATTGCGTTAACGTTGGCAAAACGCATGATTTATCGTAAACTATAATTATATGCAAGTGTTACAAGCGCTGCACTCCATTCGCACCATCTGGACTAAAAAGGTTGCCGCGCGCCTGGCGCGAGGAGAAGGGGTGCGCTCCAGTTTTCAGGAAGAGATTGACCGGTTTTATGACTTGCTGCTGCAAGCGGTGGAAAGCGGTGATCCTGCCTGGTTGGAGTCATTGATGGATGGCTGGGTGAATGCGCGACCAGAGAGCGACCTGGAACAGGAGACCGGCAGCGTTCCATCTGTTCTGAGGGAGCTGTTGCTGCTTTTTTATGAAACTTCCTTTGAAGGCTTACCCCCTCAGGAAGCCTTGGAGACGCTCGGGGCTTTGCTGCCGGTGATCACCCATGCCATCACTTACGCCGCCGCAAAAGAATCGCAACAACATGTGGAGCATGTTTCACAGCAACTCGAGACAGCGCGGATGAGCCTGGAGCGGCTGGATCGCAGTAAAAGCGATTTCATTGCCATCGCTGCTCATGAGCTCAAGACGCCCTTGACTTTGATCGAAGGTTATACCGCTATGCTGAGGGATAGCCTGCGAACGGATGACGCCCAAAGCAAGGTGCTGCTCAAAGGCATCGACAATGGCGCACATCGGCTGCGAGAAATCGTCGATGACATGATCGATGTGTCACTGATCGATAACAATTTGTTATCGCTGAATTATCAACCGGTGTGGTTGAACCGATTGTTGGATATTATCCAGCACGAATTTCACTCGATCATCGAAGAGCGACGCATCTCGTTCACTGTGCGCAATTTTCCCGGCAGTGACGAGATGAATTTCGGCGATTCAGAGCGCTTGTACCAGGCATTTCGCAACTTGATTGTCAATGCGATCAAGTACACTCCAGATGGGGGTTGGATCGAAGTCAACGGGCGCAAATTGCCTGGTTTTATCGAGGTGACCATCCAAGATAGCGGCATCGGCATTGCTCCCGAAGATCACCTGCGCATCTTTGAAAAATTTGGTCGCATTGGAAGCGTATCGCTGCATTCCAGCGGCAAAACCAAGTTCAAGGGAGGTGGCCCGGGGCTTGGCTTACCGATTACAAAAGGCATCATCGAAGCGCATGGCGGGGCTATCTGGGTGGAATCGGAAGGTTATGACGACGAGCGCTATCCAGGGTCTACTTTCCATGTGCTGTTGCCCATCCGAAGCGAGCCGCCGGATGATAAAATGGCGCGATTATTTAAAGCGTCTCTTCAATCAGATGGCTCTGAGATGTTGCGCTATGACCCGTCTCACGGAAGCGAAATCAATCATTAATCCGTCACACACTCTATGACAAAGAAACAACCCGAACCCACGATCCGCCCGCGAGAAAGAGCATTTTTGGTCGGAGCGGAGATTTATGGTCAAGCTGAATTGCTGACGCTCGAAGATTCACTGAACGAGCTCGAGCTTTTGGCCAGCACGGCTGGCTTGCAGGTTGTTGGACAAGCCACGCAGAAGCTGGATGCGCCAAACCCGGCGACTTTCATCGGGCCAGGGAAAGTGGAAGAGGTCAAAGCCCTGGTGGAAGAGACCCAGGCCGAAGTGGTCTTGTTCGATGAAGAATTATCTCCCCGGCATTTGCGAGAGCTGGAAAAAATATTTGGGGAAAAAGTGCGCATTTTGGACCGTACAGCACTGATTCTGGATATCTTCGCCCAACACGCTGCAACTCGTGAAGGCTCATTACAAGTCGAACTGGCGCAGTATGAATATCGGCTGCCACGCCTGACGCGCGCCTGGACACACCTGGCGCGCCAGGCGGGCGGTGGAGGTGGTCGTTCTGGCAGCGTTGGCGGAGTTGGATTGCGCGGCCCGGGTGAGACGCAGCTAGAAGTCGATCGCCGTGACATCCGCCGGCGAATCAGCCACTTGAAGCAAGAGTTGGAGAAAGTGCGCACGCACCGGCAGCAATACCGCGCGCGTCGCAAACGATCTCAGATACCGGTGGTTGCCCTGGTTGGTTATACCAATGCTGGGAAGTCAACCTTGCTCAATCACCTAGCCAAGGCAGATGTCTACGTTGCCGACCAGTTGTTCGCCACGCTGGATCCGACTACCCGCAGGGTGGAGCTGCCGGGAGGCAACCTGGCGCTATTCACAGATACGGTCGGTTTCATTCAAAAATTGCCCACCGCTTTGGTGGCGGCTTTCCGGGCTACGCTGGAAGAAATCACCGAGGCCGATTTGCTGCTGCATGTGGTGGACGTCACCCATTCGAACGCTAAAGCGCAGGCTGAGTCTGTACACCAGACCCTGGCTGAGATCGGCGCAGATCACATACCGGTGTTGACCGCGCTCAATAAAATCGACCGCTTGATGGACCCTGAAAAAGCGCGCAGCGTGTTGGAGAGCTATGCACGTTCGGTAGCTATCTCTGCATTGAGGGGTGATGGGATCGCTGACCTGTTACAGGTTGTGAATGAGCTGCTCTACGAGACTTATACCCAGGTGATGGTAAGGCTGCCGTTCACTGAAGGCAGTTTGATCGCGCAGTTCCATGAACTGGGTCAGGTGGAACGATTTGAACAACAGCACGGGGGGGTGTTGATCCAGGGACGCCTGCCTGGCAGGCTATTGGCGCGCTACCAGGCGTATTTGGTTAGCCAGGGATAATATAGTATGGAAGCTCTCAGCCGCTTGCTCGATCGACTGTCGGATTATTTCGCCCACCGCAAAGGTTTGATCCCGCTGATCGGTATCGTGTTGGTCGGAGCGAACTATATTCTGCAGTTTCTGTCCACCGGATGGGTGGTGGAGAGCGATTTGCTGCTGCATCTGGGTGTTGTTGTGGCGTTGCTTGGCTTTATGTTGGCCTGGGCGCTGTGATTAAAAAAGTTGGAGTGGTCGAGCACGCTTCGAACACTCCCTGTCTGTGAACTGGCACCCCCACGCAGACTCGAACTGCGCTCTTTGGCTCCGGAGGCCAACGCTCTATCCACTGAGCTATGGGGGCGAGCGGCAATAATTTTACCATAGTTGTATTCAGGTCTGGGTTATTGATTGCTTGTTAATGCGGCTTGGCGCCTGCCTGGACAAAATAGCCGCAGGCCAGCAAGACGGCGCCGCCCAAAATCTGGTGCCATTGGACAGCCTCACCAAGCAAAAGTAGCTGAAGCAGAACAACGCAAATGGGCTCCAGGAGCAGGATGATGCTGGCGACCGATGCCTCCAGGTGTTTTAACCCATTGTAAAGCAGGATGTATGGGGTTGCTGTTCCAACCAGACCGAGGCTGAGCAAAAGCAATAGCGATTGGGTAGTCCAGGAGACTTTCCAGAGCTGTGCGTCGCCGGGGAATGCCAGCCAGGCCAACACTCCGCAGAGCACACCCCACAATGCGGCCGACAGCAGAGCTTGTTCAAGGCCGACCAGGGGAAAGCGCTGGTGCAGCGCTGCGCTGCGCCTGCCCAGGATGGGGATGGTCGCGGTTGCCAGCGCATTCGCCAGCGCAAACAGGTCGCCTGGCTGAAAGATGTACAGCTCTGAAATGTTCCAGAATCCGACAGAGATCAGCACACCCGCCACTGCACCGAGGACTGCCAGGATTTTGCGGCGCGTCAGCCGCTCATGTAGCACAAGCCGCGCCAATATTGCGGTGATGATGGGGCTGGTATAGATGATCAGGATGGCTTTTACAGGCGGGGTGCCAAGGTTGATCGAAGCGGTATAGGTGGTGAATGCCAGGAATAGCACCAAACCGCTGGCTGCCGCCAACCCTCGCCTGGCAGGATCAAGGTGGAATGCATCATTGGATGGCGATTGGAACGATCGATTCCAGAGGAGGAGCGCCGCCGTCCCCACCAGCAATCGCGCGGCGAGCTGTGCGCCAATGCCCAATTCCAAACTGCTGGCTTCCCGAAACATAATGGGAAGCAAGCTGATCGTGGCTGCCGCAGACGCAATCAGAATCACCCCACGCTGGTGGGTTTCGGCGTTCATATGGTCATCGCCGTTCCGCATGCTTGGGCCTGGTCCGTGTGCGCTACTGGATGAGCGCTGAGAGATGCATCAGCTCGGCTCGCAGGCGATGGATGGTTTCACTATTGCGATCAACCCGCTCACCCTCTTCACCCAGGTTTTGGAGTTGGTGCTTTTTGTGGGCAAGCTCGACGCATAACTGGTAGAAGCGATGGGTAATGCGGAATCGGCCTGTTCGAAGCCCGTTGATGCGCGCCAGGCTTTGTGAACGGGCAGAGCGGGCAGTCAGAAATTGTTGCCGGGTAATTGTTCCGCGGAGAACTTCTTCTTCCAGGTGCAGAGTGATATATTTTTTCTCGGCCAATGTAGCCCAGATAATGATGCAGAACATGAATAACCACCCGCTCCAATCCAACAGCGTTGTCACAACCAGCCCTCCCAGCCCCGAAGAAAGTTCAGCCAGTGTGTTGTGCAGCGAATGGGTGAAAACAGCCAGCCCCCAGCCAAGCGCAGGCGCGCCTAATCGCACCAACCAGGACGAGCTCAGACGGGCGGCAGCCAGGCCAAGCCCGAAGAACGCTGTATAGAAAGGGTGCTGCCATCCCACCAGGATCACCCGGATGAAAGATAATGTGATCAATCCTGCATACCCATTTTCGAGGAAGCCGCGATCATAGATATAGAAACTGTTCTCCGTGGCAGAGAATCCGAGTGCAGCAATGGCTGCATAGACGATGCCATCCAGGTAGGAGTCGAACTCTTTACGCCTGAATAGAAAAACCATCACCACGGCAAATCCCTTGAGTCCCTCTTCGACCAAAGGGGCGATAATCGAACCGGTGGTCAGATCGGTTAAGTTTTCAGAACCAGAAACAAAAAAGATACCGATCCCCAAGAGGGTGTTCAGGATAAATGCAGCGCCGGCAGCGAGAATGGCGCCCCAGGTAAAGACGCCTCCTAGTAGCAGTAAAGGCTCTTTTTCATAGCGGTCCAGCCAATAGATGATAAACGCAAATATGAAAGAGGCTGAGAATCCCACCAATAGGGAGAATGCAATTCCCATATCGACCACCCCAATAAATTCCGGATAGGTTCTTAATTCGAGGTCACTGGTGATGAAAACACCAATCTCAAGCGATGATAACGCGCAGCCAGGGTATCGCCGCCTAACTCGGCCACAACTTCTTCTGGGCGGCCGGTAGCGCCTTCACGCGCCGCCAGGCGCATGTACAAGCGAGCGAAGCCCGCCTGCGATGGCGAGAGCACTTGCAGTTGTTCGATGAGCGGACGAAGGTCATAAGATTTATTTCTTCGCTGTCTGGGCAGTTCTGAGGCTGCCAGTATTGCATCGACTTTGCTCTCGAGGTTGGGAATTGGTTCGAGCAAAGTTACCAGATAGTCGCAGGCAACCAGGTCAGCCTGCAAGCTGCTGGCTTGTGGGGCGGCAGGGAAACAAGAGTGAATGAGGATGCCCGGAGGGGCGGCGTCTTGCAGGGCGCGCTGGATCAACTCTACCGGGATTTCTTCCTGGAGCCAGATGTCGGCCATCTCAGCATCGCTGGTGAAGCCGAGGGGCAGCGCAGAAGCCAGGTTGATGCGGGGGTGAGGTTTGAATCCCTGGGAATAAGCCAGCGGCAGCCTGGAGCGGCGGATCATGCGCTCGATGGCGCGAAAAAGATCCAGATGACCGGTGAAGCGCATAGCTTCGGTTTTTGCAAAAAGAAGGCGAATGCGCATAGCTAAACGAGATAATTTCAGTTTTCCACCATGGGAAGCGCCAGCTCTGGCGATTGCAGGTCGCGGATTGGGATGCGCCTGGATTTGACTTCTGGGCACTGCCAGACTTCGCCTGGATTTGCCCGGCGAATTTCTGCGAAGGTTGGCAGGATGCCGCAGGCGAAGCAGCGTTCGCGGCAATCGATGCGCGTCTTACCTTGCCGGCTCCAGAGGTAGTCTTCGGTCAGGAATTTCTTGCGCACGCTTGTGCTGATATGCTCCCACGGGAATGTCTCATCGATGGGGCGTTCGCGATGGGAGTAAAATCCGGGATCGATGCCTTGCTCCTTAAATGCCTGAATCCAGGCGTCGAATTTCATCTGATCGCCCCAGGCATCAAAGCGCGCACCGAGCTGCCAGGCGTGATATATCACATTTGCCAGGCGGCGGTCGCCACGGGAAAGCCAGGCCTCGAGCAGGGAATCCTCTGGGCGAACCCAATTCAACTTTAATCCATTTCCACGAAGCGCCTTGCGCAACAAGTCCTGCTTGGCGCGGATTTGCTCGACTGTGTCACAGGGCACCCATTGGAAGGGGGTATGCGGTTTGGGTATGAAGGTGCTCACGCCTGCGGTGACACTGGCGCGTTTACCGATGACCTTGCGTCCCTCAGCCAGAACAGCTTTGCACAGGTCGGCAATCGCCTGCACATCCTCCACAGTTTCTGAAGGGTGACCAATCATGAAATAGAGCTTAATGTGCAGCCAGCCGCGGCTGTAGATTTCACGCGCAGTATCGAGCAATTGTTGCGTGCTCACCGGCTTGTTGATAATTTCTCGCATGCGCTCTGTGGCAGCTTCAGGCGCCAGGGTGAATCCGCTGCGGCGCGAGTCTATCAAGGCGTCCATCAAATCCACAGAAAAGGACTCGATGCGCAGCGAGGGCAGCGAAACATTGAGATTTTTGCCGGCATAGCGCTCAGATACGGCGGTGACCAGCTCCAGGATATGGGTGTAGTCGGAAGAGGACAGCGAAAGCAACCCCACTTCTTCATAACCGGTCTTCTCCAGCGCAGTTTCAATAGCCGCGATGATTTCACTCACACTGCGCTCTCGTACCGGGCGGGTGATCATGCCCGCATGGCAAAAGCGGCAACCCCGCGTGCATCCGCGCATGATCTCGATCGGGATTCGGTTATGAACAGTCTCAATATAAGGAACGATGAAATTGGTGGGTGGCGGGGGCAGCCTGGATACGATGCGTTTGACCACCGGCAATGGCGCATCATCCACCAGCTTCACGATGTGAGAGAAGACGCCATCTGGCTCATAGCGCGCCTCGTACAATGATGGCACATATACACCCCAGATGTGAGAAAGGGAGCGGAGCAGTTCACTGCGCTCGGCGCCGCTGGCTTTCCATGCCTGGTGGCGCTCAATGATCTCGTGGATCACTTCTTCTCCCTCGCCGATCACGAAGGCGTCGATGAAGGCGTGCATCGGTTCAGGATTGTAGGTTGCATGACCGCCAGCGATCACCAGGGGATCGGACTGGCTTCTCTGTGATGAAAATACAGGGATTCCCGATAAATCCAGAATGTTGAGTGTGTTGGTGTACAGGGTTTCATAAGGCAGCGAGATGCCGATGATATCGAAGCTGGCGAGAGGGTGTTTTGTCTCGAGCGAATAGAGGGGAATTCCAGCCTGGCGCATGGCTGCTTCCATATCGACCCAGGGCGAATATGCTCGCTCGGCAAGCGCATCTTCCCGTTGGTTAATCTGATCGTAGAGAATGGCCAACCCAAGATTGGACATGCCCAGGTCGTAAAGATCAGGAAATACCAGCGCAACCCGCGTTTTTACGGCTTGCCAGTCTTTCACGATCTGATTGAGCTCACCCCCGGTGTAGCGCCCCGGTTTCTCGACGCGCGGCAGGATACGTTCCAGGTGGTTAGATATGTCTTGTGGCGTTTGCAACGTTGGGCCGTCCTCACTCCTAATCATTATTCGACCATTATATCAGATAAGAATTGTGGGTTTAATCACGCACGCAGCGGGTGCAAGCTGTCACCCGCTGCGTGCCCTGGCGCGCATAAGCCTTATTCGTAGATCCAGCGATCGGTTTCACGCGGCCATGAGACCAATTCTTCTGGCTTGAACCAAAGCGCAATCTCCATCTGGCCGTTCTCCACGCTATCCGAAGCATGAGTCAGGTTGCGGCCGGTTTCCAACGCGAAATCGTGACGAAGAGTGCCAGGGGCTGCCTCGTAAGGCCGTGTTGAACCCATAGTCTGGCGTACCGTGTTGATGGCGCGCGGCCCTTCCCAGACCATTGCCATCACCGGGCCAGAAGTGATGTAATCGATCAAGCCGGGATAGAAGGATTTTCCTTCGTGAACGGCGTAATGCGTTTTCGCCAGCTCGCGGCTGACGCTCATGAATTTTGCGGCTACCAGCTTCAAGCCACGCCTCTCCAACCGGCTGATGACCTCTCCGATTAGCCCCCGCTGTACGCCATCGGGTTTTACCAGAACCAGCGTTCTTTGCAAGATTGTTTCCATATTGTTCCTTTGGGTGTGTGAGATTATCTGAGCAATTTTTCTGCCTGTGTGTAAGCATCTAACGCAGCCTGAATGTGACCGGCGCGCAAGTTTGCATCTCCGAGGGCCTGCAACAAATCGATATCCTGCGGTGCGCCTTCCAGGGCTTCGCTCAAATCATGGATCACCTCATCGAGCAATTGTTCCGATTCGATCAGGCTGAGGTAATTTTGCAACGCAGACTGGGTGTGATGTTGAGCGAGCTCGGTGCGCGCCTGGAACAGAGTCTCCTGAGCTTGATCCGAAGTCACCGCTGTGATCGGAGGGGGTGCAGCCTGAACCGCAGGGGCGGGAGCCTCCACGCGTACCCTGGACATTAGACCTTCGATAGTGTCAGCGTCGAACCCTTCGACCATGCTCAACTCGTTGATATTCAGGAATGGGCCATTGGCCTCTCGATAAGCGATCAAGGCTTGAGCCCGAATGAAACCAACCCCAGGCAGGCGCTCCAGTTCCCGCAGGCTAGCAGTGTTCAAATCAACTGCCTCAAATTCAGCCATAGCCGGAGCAACGCCTTCTTCTTCTAGCGCCAAGGTTGCTTCTTCGGGTGGCCTTTCTTCTTCGAGACCCTGTAGCCAGGATGGAAGCTCAGGTATCGCTTCAGTGGTCTCTTCGAGCTCAGAGAGCGGTTCAGCCTCTGCTTCGAGCGTTTCTGCAGCCAGTCCTTCTGCTTCGCTCACAGGTTCTTCAAAGGGGATGTATTGCTCCTGCTGCAGCTCCTGCGCGACGAGCCCTTCATCGATGCTCACAGCAAGGTCTTCCTCGGGGATTTCTGCCGCGACTTCCTCGGTCAAAACCGGCTCTTCGGTCTCGGCTTGCAATTCCGGCGCAAGCTCAGCGTAGGCTCCAGCGCGCTCTTCGATGAAAGCAGGCAACCCTGGTTCGGTCGTTTCGGGTGGTGTCAGTTCTCCGGTATCCAACACCTTCTTGAGCCAATCCGGCGGGCGTTCGGCTCTTTCTTCGGGCTCGAGAAGGAGTTCTTCTTCTTTAGCTCCTTGTTTGGCAGCCAGGCTTTCCAGCCAGGCGAAGGCAGCCTCTTCATCTACCAGTTCGGTTTCTGCTGCAGACTGCTGCAGATCAGCGTCAAGGGATACGATGGCCGGCGGAGGTTCAGGAAGGGGTGTTTCCTCCGCGAAGATCTCGGGCAAAGCCGGAGCTTCTTCTTCGAACACATCCGGCAGAACCTCGGCTTTTTCTTCTGGGATTTCGAGCGCAGGTGCCAAATCTTCTGCGGCAGAGATTTCTTGAACGGGCTCTTCACCGAGTTGAGCTTCCTGCGCCATCTCTGTTAACCAGCCTGGAAGCTCAGCAGGTTCAGGCTCTGCCTGGGTTTCTGCGGGTGTAAACAAGTCGCCCGTTGGAGATGGGGTTTCTTCCTGCAATTGCCGCAGTTTTCCCGTGGATGGGCGGGTATCGCCTTCGATGATTTCCGGTTCCTCAGGCCAGGCGAGCGGTTCGACTTGTGCGGATGGCTCGCCAGCCTCTTCAGAAATCCAACTGGGCAGGGGGGGGAGCTCTGCTTCGGATTCCTCCGCATGCGCTGGCTGCTTAGCTTCTGGCGCTTGCTCAGCCTCGAGTTCTCGCAACCAATCCGGAAGTTGCGCAGTTTCAGCTTCTGGCAAGCCGGCTTCTGATTGTGGTTTGCCCTCAGCTTCTGGAACTGCTGGTAGTGCTGTCGCTTCGAGGTCGCGAAGCCAGTCAGGAATTTCCCCTGGTTGGGCTTCAGCTAACTCAGCTTCGGATTGAGTCTCAGCAAATGCCTCAAGGGGCTCAGGGAGTTCCTGTTCGGCTGGCAGCGCTTCACCTTCAACCGCTCTCAACCAATCGGGTAATTCAGTCGGCTCAGCTCCGGTTGCTTGCTCGGCGGGTCCAGCAGCTTCGGGTTCGAAAGGCTCATGCTGAGCACTTGTCAGCGGTTCGGGAATCTCACCGGCAAGGGGTGTTTCAGTCTCGACTTCCGCCTCAAGTTCTGCCAACCAATCGGGAATTTCGGCCGGTTTCGCTTCGAGGGGGGGTTCGGCAGAAGGGGGTAGAGACTCGCCCATTTCAGCCAATTCTGCTTCGAGATCAGCTTCCGTAAATGCCGGCGCGGAGGCGGCGAGGGGAGCATCACTCACTTTTTCGGGCTGGATATCTTTCAGCCATTGCGGCAGTTCTTCCCGGCTGGTTTCGTCGCTCTCTTCATCTGGGAACTCGAGATGAGCAGTTACCCCCGGGGAGACTTGCGGGGGCATGGTCGCAGGCAGTGTCTCCTGCTCTGGTTCAATTCCAGATAGCCAATCTGGAGGCAGGTCTTTCCGTTCATCCGGCGAGAGGAGCAATTCATCTTCACGTGCGCCTTGCTTGGCGGCCAGGCTTTCCAGCCATGCAAAAGCGGAATCGACATCTTCTTCCATCGAGAAGGGGGCTTGCTCTGGTTTGCTCTCTTGCGAAGGAATGGGCTGCTCGGGGGGGATGGCTTCAGGCACTTCTTTTTCGTTTTCCATGACCTCATCTGCTTTAGCTGGCTTATCCAGCCCGTATTCTTGTTCGATCTCGCTCATCCAATCAGGGTGCTCATCGATTGGGGCGGGTTCAATCTCCGGCAATTCTGATGGCTCAATTTGACCCAAAGAAACGGCGCTTTTCTGCCCGAACACCTCATCATCGGTGACGCTCTTGAGCCAATCTGGAAATTCCATGGTTTCTTCAGTCTCATCCTGAGGAGAGCGCCCTTCGAATTCAAAAGTCCATTCATCCTGCGCTCCGGGGAGTCCCCCCTCAGCGGTATCCGGAGTGCGATCCGCTTGCGGCTCTAACTCTTGCAGCCAGGATGGCAGTGCGCCAGACTCTGCTTGATCCGCTCCGCCCGCATCCACTGTGTCTGCAATCTCGGGGAGTTTCTGTTCGGGTTGCTCTTCAGGTGAAATATCTGCCAGCCAATCGGGAATATTATCTGCGGCAGGTGTTTTAGCCTCGGTGATGGGCTCCTCGGACTGGGCTGATGCATCGCCCAAGCCTTTCAACCACTCTGGGACTTCGAGCGGTTGCTGAACATCGCCAAGGTCGAGGACGGCTTCCGGTGAAGTCGTATCTGCAGAAATCTCGAACAGATCACCACCTGGACCAGGCTCGGATTCGCTCAACCAATCTAAATGCTGTGAGCCGCCCGTATCATCTTGCCGCGCCTTGTCTTCGTCAAATTCGCTGGCTGGGGCGATAGCTTGCAACCAATCTGGTATGTCTGCCTGGACTGCGGGCAGGTTCTCTAATTCGGGAGGTGGCGCCTCTGCTTCGAGGGCAGCTTCAACCTCTCCGTTGGATGGTCCCCAGCCGGCGTCTTTGAGCCAATCGGGTATGAGATCTTCTTCTTGCTCAGCAGAGGGTGTGGGAGGCTCGGTTTCTTGTTCCTGCTCTGAGGACTCAGGGGACTGCGTGGTTGGTGCCGCATTCGACAGCCAATCGGGAATATCCTGTTGAGCAGGCGACAGTTCATCGACTTTTACACCCAGGGAGGCTGCCCAATCGGGTTGAGAGGCCATCAAACCTGGTGCGCGCCCAGGCTGCCAGTTTGCTTTCTCCAAAACAACCGCATCGTCGGGAACTTGAGCGGTGTCCGGGCGAACAGAGGTGGTGTGCGCATAATAGGGATCCAAAGCCGTGACGCGCTCCCGGCAAGCCCTGGCTTCTTCGGAGCGTTCGGTCGTCGAAAGGATTTGTTCCAGGATGCGGTTGGCTTCCAGGGCATTGGGCAGTTTGTGCAGGACAATCGAACACGTTTCCGCAGCTTCGACGCGCTTATCAACCTGGAGATAACACTGGCCAAGAAGTATTTGCAGGTCGATTCGCTTGGGATCTTCGCTCAGGGCGGCGCGCAGTTCGTTGATGGCTTGTGGGTAAAGATCGCCTTTCATATACATGCGCGCCAGGGCGCCGCGTGTCAGGCGAACCTTGGGGGTATCGTAGCCATCGCGCTTTTGGCGCAGTCGGCGCAATTCAGACTGGATAGCGCTGTTGGATGGCTGTGTCTCAAATGCTCTCTCCATGTGCCAGATGGCATCATTGATATTTCCCTCATCCTCCCGGATAATGCTCAACCCGACATGTGAAACGAAATCATCTGGAACTGAGGAAAGCACCCTCTGGAGGATGTCTGCAGCGTCCCCGTATCGCTGGCTTTCCAGGTAAGTTTTGCCTAGCAGGCGGTAGGTATCGATGTGCTTCGGAAAATACTGTAAGATATGCCGGCAGTGGAAGATAGCCTGCTCGTATTGGCCGCGTTCGATATAGCTTTCGATCTCACGGTTATAAGCTCTCAGTGAAATAATGGCCATACTACACACTCCCTTCCACGACTAGTATGCCTTATTCTATCCTAAGATGCAAGGATACTGCCATTATAAATCAATGCAGGGGTGTTTGGGCAGTGAACCGCTACCCAAACACCCCTCTTCGGAAATGATCTTAAGAAATGTCTGGAACAGAGAATTCCGTCTGTTACAGAAATCTAATCGCCGGGCACGATAGAAGGTTGCTGGCTTGGCGCCTGACGTTTGGATTGGAAAATCGCCCACATCAGAACGAGGAGGAGCAAACCCACAATCAACCAGCCACCAAAACCGAGGGTCTTATAAGTAACCACAACCGGGGCGACGATCAGGGCAACCAGGTTGACCACCTTGATCATTGGATTGAGAGCTGGGCCGGCTGTATCCTTGAATGGATCACCCACGGTATCACCAACCACGGCTGCTTTGTGGCGCTCGGATCCTTTTCCTGAATTTCTGTGGGGGTCTTTTGGCTCATCTTCGATCAGCTTCTTAGCGTTATCCCAGGCGCCTCCAGCATTGTTTAGAAAGACCGCCAATAGCTGCCCTGAAAGAATGATACCGGCTAGAAATCCACCCAGGGCTTCAACTTGCAGCACCAGGCCGACGATGATTGGTGATAGCACACCAATCAAGGCGAGTGGTACCAATTCCTTCTGCGCTGCTGCGGTAGAGAGAGCAACCGCTTTCCCATAATCGGGCTTAACTTTACCTTCCAAAACGCCCAGCTTGAACTGCCGCCGCACTTCAAAAATGATCAGAGAGGCAGCCCGGCTAACAGCCTGGATCGCATAAGATGAGAAAAGCCAGGGGACAGCTCCGCCGACCAGCATACCCACAAAGACCTGGGGTACGGAGACTCGGATGCCGCTCGCCAATGCAGTCGGGTCGACACGGCTGACATCGGTGATGAAAGAGCCGAAGAGCGAAACCGCGGCAATCACCGCTGAGCCAATGGCGATGCCTTTTGTGATGGCTTTGGTGGTATTGCCAACTGCATCCAGATCGGCCATAATTTGCCGGGCGGCGTTGGTATCGGCGTCATCCAACCCATGCCAGGCCATCTCGCCAATGCCGTTGGCATTGTCTGAAATTGGACCAAACGAATCCATGGCCACGTTGTTGCCGGTCAGGGTCAACATGCCAATACCGGTCATGGCAACGCCATACAAAATGAAGGTGAATTGGATGAAGCTTTCATCCGTTCCAGAACTGGCAGCGAGATTGGCCACAGGTATCCCGGAAAAGATTACGATCGAGGAGAAGATCGTCAGTGCAATCACCAGAATCGACCAGACAGACGATTCAAAGCCAACCGAGACGCCGGAGAGGATCAGGGTCGCAGGGCCGGTATCGGCGGATTTCTTGATCTCTTTGACGGGTGGGTTGTGAGTGCCGGTGAAAAATTCGGTCAACCGGTCGACCATGATCGCCAGCAAAACACCAGCAGTTGTTGCCAGGAAAGGTCGCCACCATCCCCCATCGATATTCTGCATGTACAAGATCCCTACCAGGCCGAAAAACACGACCGATATGCCAGCGGATGAAAGAAAGCCGGTAAAAATGGCCTTCATGGCATCGCCGCTCTTACCCTGACCACCGCGCACAAGATATGTGCCAATAATTGATGCCAACACACCGATGCCGCGAACCAGAAGCGGGTAGATGATCCATTCCAGATGGCCGGTGATGCTGGTAAGAGCAACACCGAGGATCAGGCTCGAGACAATGGTGACTTCGTAGGACTCGAAAATGTCAGCAGCCATTCCTGCGCAATCGCCGACATTGTCACCAACCAGATCGGCGATGACTGCCGGGTTGCGAGGATCGTCCTCGGCGATGCCAGCTTCGACTTTACCGACCAGGTCAGCGCCGACGTCTGCGGCTTTGGTGTAGATACCTCCGCCGACACGCATGAACAGCGCCAGCAAAGTTCCGCCAAAGCCGAATCCGAGCAATGCATCCGGAGCTGCAATGCCAAAAATAATGAAAATAATCGTGCCGCCAAATAATCCTAGCCCGTCCGTGAGCATACCGGTGATCGTGCCCGCGCGATAGGCAATGCGCAGCGCCCCGCCAAAGGATCTGCGCGCTTCTGCAGCCACACGCACATTGCCTTGAACTGCCATGCGCATACCGATCTGGCCAACAGATAATGAAAATCCTGCGCCCATAACGAAGGCCAATGCTCGACCGATACCAATTAATAGTCGAATTTGCTGTTGTTCTTGCGCAGTCAAATCATGTCCGCAGGCGCGCGCGGTCTCTAGGGTGGCGTTCTTGAATGCCAGGCAGTACCATTCAGACGCCTCTGGTGTGGGTTTAACCACAAACACCGAGGCAAACAAGGCGATGGTAAGAACGATGATCAAAGGTAAGATGGTAATGAGCTGGCGCCGGAGATAAGCGTCGGCGCCTTCCTTTATAGCGCCCCACACTTCCTGCATTTTTTCAGTGCCTTTGTCCTCTTTTAGCACCTGGTTGCGCAGGAAAAGGGCATAAAGTAGACCCAGGATGGCTACAGCAAGTACACTCCAAATCGCGATCTGCTCAAAGTTCGACAATCCATACATGCAAGTGTTCCCTCCCGAGAAATAGTGTGAGATATCTAGACTGAACGTGTATTGATTGCAGCAACTGGGTTAGCGATCGTGTTTCTTGGCCTCCTTGGATCGGTAAGATGCAAATGTTCAGGATTGCGTGAACATGCTGCACAAAGGAAGATATTCCCAGCGGACATCCGCTGGGAACTTGTGTGTATGCCGATCTTGCTCCATCCCGAGAAGAAACTGCGCTCTTGGGGTCAAGTGAGAGGACATGTATTCCGCCCCGGTGCGGTGCTTTTACTTTGAGCTGACAAAATCAAGTTCGTCATTGGCAGAAAGCTCGATTAGCGCTACGTTGCGGAGATCGGAGGGTTTGAAAAATTTCTTGTGCCTGCATTGTACGGGAGGCTATCCAGTCTGTCAAGAACTATGCGATTAAATATTAGCATTCTATTAATAAATCATAAAGTACTTGATTCAGCATTATTTTTCATGTATCTTATTATCCGGAGTAGGGACTTTCACCAGCCCCTCACGGATTCTAAGAAGAGGCAAAGATACTATAAGACTTCATGGCACCGCCGCCGTCGACGGCTGCTGTGCCTTTTGTTGTAAATGGCCACTCGAGGATGGTTTCAGTAACCTTGCCAGGGATACCTGCTCGTAACCGATTCCCCCGAGCCCAGAAATTTGCAGCAAATCCGATTCCAGGAGATTGTCATGATCCAGGTTGATGGCCTAACGAAGGATTATGGACCGCGCCGAGCGATTGATAACCTTTCTTTCCATGCTGAAAAAGGAGAAATTTTAGGATTCCTCGGGCCGAATGGCGCTGGAAAAACCACCACCATGCGGATCTTGACCGGATACATGCCTCCCTCGTCCGGTAAAGCCATGGTCGCGGGGTACGATGTGGTTGACCAGTCATTGGAAGTACGGCGACGTGTGGGATATTTACCCGAAACAGTGCCGCTCTATCCTGATATGACGGTTTATGACTACCTGAAATTCATGGCAGATTTACGCCATTTGCCCTCTGCAGAGGAGCGCGTCGATGAAGCGCTCGAGATGGTGCACATGGAGGACCGGGCGGATGGGTATATTGCGAACTTATCGAAAGGGATGCGGCAACGAGTTGGGCTGGCGCAGGCGCTGCTGCACAGCCCCGAGGTGTTGATCCTGGATGAGCCGACAATCGGGTTGGACCCGGCGCAAATATTAGACGTGCGCAACCTGATCCGAGGGCTGGCCGGAGAGCGCACGGTTCTGCTCTCAACGCACATCCTATCCGAAGCCCAGCAGCTCTGCAATCGGGTGCTGATTATCAATAAGGGGCGCATCGTGGCTGAAGATTCGCCGGCTCAACTTCAGGCTCGATTATCGGGCGCCCAGCGGGTATCTGTCACGGTGGGCGGTGATGGAGATGGGTTGGTAAACCTGGTTGCGTCGATCAGCGGCGTTGCAGGGGTTCTGTCTGCCAAGGGCAATAGCCTGGAGATTGAAACCGTGCCAGGATTGGATGTGCGCGCCTCAGTTGCCAGGGCGATCGTCGAAGCTGGATATGATCTATTGGAATTGCGGAATATCGGCATGAGCCTGGAAGATATCTTCATTGAACTCACGCGCGAGTCGCCTGCAGCACCCGAGATGGCTGAGAGCGAGGATTTGGAGTCCTTTGAGGAGTAGACGATATGCGGAATATGTGGACGATTGCCTCCCGGGAGTACAAGCATTACTTTGGAACGCCGGCAGCTTATTTGGTGGCTTTTATGCTCCTGGTTATCCTGGGGATCATCTTTTATGCCAATGTGGTGGGCGCAATGCTGCAACAATTCGCCCCCGGAGTGCAGATTGTGCTTGGCCCTCTGGTGACCTTGCTGCTCTTCGCCACGCCCGCCATCACGATGCGTCTGCTGGCAGATGAGCAGCGTTTGGGTACGATGGAATTGTTATTGACGGCGCCGGTCAAGGACTGGGAATTGGTTGTCGGTAAGTGGCTGGGTGGTTTTTTGTTTATGCTGACCATCATCGCCATAACGCTGCTGTATCCAATTTATCTGCACCAGATCGTAGACCCAGGCATCGATCAAGGCCTGATGGTCAGTGGTTATCTCGGCGTGATTCTCTTGACCGCTGTTTTGACTGCCATTGGGGTAGCGGTGTCTTCTCTCTTTAGCAACCAGATCGCGGTTTTCTTTGCCACGCTTGGCGTGTACCTGATCCTGTGGCTGGTTGGTTTACCATCACAAGCCATGGGAGCGATGGGAGGGCCGCTGCTGAAATACCTGGACCTCAGCGAGCAATTCTACAGCACTTTTTTCCAGGGCATCATTGATTTGAGCAGCGTGGTTTATTTTGTTAGCCTGACAGCCCTGGCGCTTTTTCTTGGGACAATTTCGGTCGATTCACGGAGGTGGCGCTGATGGACACTCGATGGCGTCGCTATGCACCGCTAGGACTTTACCTGGCGCTGGGATCCGCAGTCGCTGCTGGTGTGTTGGTTATCATCCAGCGTGAGTGGAATATTTACCTCCAGGTAAGCCTGGGGTTGATCGTCATTGGACTTGCGATGTATGCTTTGTTAGATCCTGCTGGCTTGCGCAAAGTGCTCACAGGGCGCCAGGCGCGCTATGGCAGCAATGCATTGGTGTTAAGTGTTGCCTTTATTGGCATCCTGGTTGTTGTGAATTACTTGCTCTATGCCAAATCTCAGCGTTGGGATTTGACCGAAGACAAACAAAATACGCTAGCGACAGAGACATTGGAGACGCTCGGTAAGCTCGAGTCGCCTGTCATGGTGCAGGCATTTTTCACCCCTCAAACCCCATCGGACCGGGCGAGGACATTATTGGATCAATATAAGTTCAACGCCAGGGGTAAATTTGATTACACCTTTATTGATCCAGTTGCTGATCCGATCACAGCATCACAAGAAA
The DNA here is from genome assembly GCA_029265355.1 of Chloroflexota bacterium. Classification (GTDB taxonomy): domain Bacteria; phylum Chloroflexota; class Anaerolineae; order Anaerolineales; family UBA4823; genus JAJUJL01. The sequence continues at coordinate 224,734 of JAJUJL010000002.1, forward strand.
ATATTACCCGGGATGGAACATTGGTGATGAAGATGGGCGATCGCCGCGAGATGGTCACCATCCTCACAGAAAAAGAAATCACCGGTGGATTGGTGCGGCTGATGAACACGCAGGCAGTTGGGATCTACTTCTTGACTGGTCATGGCGAGCGCAGCCCCCTTGGTACGGACAATACCTCATTGTCCAAGGTAAAGCAGGCGCTGGAAGCAAAGGGTTATCTGGTCAGCCAGTTGAATTTGCTCGCCGACCGCAAGATTCCTGACGATGCCAAAATAGTGGTGGTTGCGGGTCCCACCAAATCATTGTCTCAAGATGAAGTTACCCTGCTGGATCAATTCTTACAAGCGGATGGTTCCCTGATCGTCATGCAGGAGCCACTCCTCGTGACGCAATTTGGAGACCAGCCGGATTTATTGGCTGATTATCTCAGCCAAAACTGGGGAATCGAATCGGGCAAAGATATCATTGTCGATCAGACTTCCAACCAGCCTTTCGTCGCTTTTACCGGCTCTTATGCCAGCCATGCCATTACGCAAAAGATGCAGGGTTTGGGCTCGTATTTTCCCACCGCACGCAGCCTGCGGGTGGCGGGCGACCAGCCCGAATACAGCCGGACCGAGCTGGTTTTCACTTCGGAGCTGGCTTGGGCAGAGACAGACCTGGCAGCGGTGTCAGCAAGTGGGGAGATTGGGCCGAATGAAGGTGAGCTGGTGGGTCGGGTTCCCCTGTGCGTGGTGCAGGAAAACACGAGCAGCAAGAAGAATCGCCTGGTAGTCTTCGGCGATGTGGATTTTGCAAGCGATGCTCACTTTGACAACTTTGGAAACAGCGATCTGATTATCAATACGATCGATTGGGCTGCCGAGCAGGAAAATTTGATTAACCTGACGCCCAAGACGCCAATCCAGCGCGTCCTGCTCCCACCCCAACGCTATACCATGGGGTTGCTGCTTTTTGGCTCTGTTTTTCTGCTGCCTGGGCTGGTATTGGTAGCAGGAATCACGGTTTGGATCCGGCGGCGCAAGCGTGGATAAGGACCAGATCGTTGGGATGGACTGGTTTGAATAGAAAGTTGTTCATTATGAGGAGTTTATGATACGGCGTTCGACCTGGATATTCGTAGCTGTTTTTGTGGGATTGCTGGGTATCACAGTTTACCTGCAGCGTTCAGGTTTCCTTGAAGAGGAGGCTGAGCCGTTGCCTACCCCAAGACCACAGCTCTTGAATATCGACGCGTCTCTCATCCGGCACATTGAACTCGAGAGCGCAGATGGCGAGCGTGTGATCCTGGACAAGGATGCCCAGGGAGCCTGGCAGTTGATCGAGCCCGCCGGAAAGCAAATTGGGAACCCAACTTCTTTAGATGCAGTGATCAATGCCATTGCTTCGCTTCAGGCGCTCAATGCTTTGGAGAATGCGATCGCTGCCGATGTTATTGGCCTTTCTCCAGCAACTTACACGTTGACCGTAAGGACGAACGATGGTCGCCAGCTTGTCTTGCGTTTTGGATCGAAAACGCCGACAGGAAGTGGTTATTATGTTCAAAACGAGAATGGTAAGTTGTTTGTAATCAGCACCTTAAATTTTGAATCGGTGTTCAAATTGCTGTCTGACCCAACTATCCTGGTGACGCCTACCCCGGAAATCAGCCCAACACCGGCCGCTGCCACGTCTGGCGAGGGGGCAACGGCGACACCAAAACCATAGTTTGGATGAGAATGGAGTTTGTGACGAAAATTACGTGTTTCGTACTTGATTTTATGTTAAAAAAAGTGTATGCTGAATTAGTGCAATTCCCAAGTAAAGCGGTGAGCCAATGGATTCGGCGGCAATCCTCGGACTCCATGACCACCTCGATATGAAGGGAATGTTCTATTTGGAGACCGAATGATTGATGATGATTTGTTGAATGCAATCGAGGAACGGGACGACGAGCACCCGGCAATTGCCCGTTTGATCGAGCTTGGCCGCCAAAAATCCTACGTCACCATTGATGATATCCTGGCTTTCTTCCCCGAAGCGGAGCAAGATGTTGACCAACTGGAAGAGGCTTTTGCGGCTTTAATTAGCGCGGGTATTGTCTACGTAGATGAACCGGTAGCCGGTGGACCCACAGAGGAAGAACTGACCGAAGAAGAACCCGGAGAAGAGCCCAGCCCGGAACTGGTGGTTGACGACAATTACCTGGCGAACATCGACACCGATGATACGATCGGCCTTTATCTCAAAGAGGTAGGCCGGGTGCCGCTGCTGACTGCAGACGAAGAAGTCGACCTGGCGCAGCGGATCGAGCGGGGCCGGCTGGCGCGCGAGGAGCTGGCGCGCGGCAACATTAACCCTCGCAGGCGCACCGAATTGCAGCGCTTGATTGAAGATGGCTGGGCGGCCCGCGAGCACTTGATCACCGCGAACTCTCGACTGGTGATCAGCGTAGCAAAAAAGTACATGGGGCGAGGTGTGCCGTTTCTGGATTTGATCCAGGAAGGCAATATCGGCCTGATACGCGCCGCCAAAAAGTTCGACTACCGGCGCGGGCATAAATTCAGCACGTACGCCACCTGGTGGATTCGCCAGGCGGTGACGCGCGCCATCGCCGACCAGGGACGCACCATTCGTGTACCGGTGCACATGGGCGACCAGATCAACAAGCTGCTGCGCGTTCAACATCAACTCACACAACGCCTGGGGCGTGATCCCTCCGTAGAAGAGCTGGCCGATGCGCTGGATGTTACGCCGCAGAAAGTCGAGAATATGATCCAGGTGGCGCGCCGTCCATTATCCCTGGAGACACCCACTGACGATGAAGAAGATTCTGTGCTGGGAGATTTTATCCAGGATGAAGAAGTGGCTGCGCCCGATGAATCAGCCACCTACAACTTGTTGCGTGAACACCTGGAAAGCGTGTTGAATGGCCTGCCGCCCCGTGAGGTGCGCATCTTACAGTTGCGTTATGGCTTGCTGGATGGCCAGGCGTACACCCTGGAAGAAGTCGGGCGCAAGATGGGCGTGACGCGGGAGCGTGTCAGGCAGATTGAAGCCCAGGCGCTCAGCAGGCTGCGCCATCCAGCCATCCGGCGCAAACTGCGCGAGTACCTTGGCTGACCGGAAGGTCTGCCACAGACTGTATAACGCGCTGGCGTGATCGCCGGCGCGTTTTCATTTTCAAAAGTGTAAGCACCAGATACGCACTTGCTGGCAGTGAAAGGCCTTCGACGGTTTACAATAAGAACGTGCACTGAGCATCGCCACTCGAGAAAAACTGGACTCAAGTATGCAAAACTGGCGCCGGACAATCTCCGGCCTTTATGAATGGAGTGTACCTCTTGGCGCTATGGCGGCAACCGCCTGCCTCCGCCTGGAGCTGGTTGCGAGGGGCAGCGTGCCTTTTAATAGCGATGAAGCTGTTGTTGGCTTGATGGCGCGCCACATCCTGATGGGCTCGCGCCCTGTATTTTTCTATGGGCAGGCATATTTGGGCAGCCTGGATGCCTGGCTGGTAGCAGGGGCTTTCCGTCTGTTTGGCGAGAGTGTTCTTGCGCTTCGCGGCGTTCAGGCGCTGCTCTACCTGGTGTTTATGCTCTTCGCCTGGCTTTTCGCCAGGGAGATGTTTTCTGACCGGTTCCAGGCTGGCCTGGTTGCCTGGTTGCTGGCGCTGCCCGCTGTATTTGTCACCACCTATACGACCGCCTCCCTAGGGGGCTACGGCGAGCTGATGGCGCTGAGTATGATCAGCCTGTGGCTTTCGGACCGGATTGTCTGCTCAGGCTGGCATGATCGCTGGGCAGCCTGGCTCGTCCTGGGCTTGAGCGGCGGATTGGCGTTTTGGGTATCGGGTTTGTCGGTGGTATTCCTGTTGCCTGTGGGACTGGTGATTCTTCTAAGATTAAGGCCCGTTCCCTATCACTGGCTAGCGCTCTGCATGGGATCGTTTTTGGCAGGCAGCAGCCCGTGGTGGCTGTACAATCTGCAGAACGGGTGGGCAGCCTTGCATGCCTTGAGTGGTGAGCAGTATGGAGACTCCAGCTTATGGCTGCGCCTGGCGGGTTTGCTCTTACTTGGACTGCCAACGTTGGCGGATATTCGCTTTCCATGGCAGGCGCAGCTTGCTCCACTGGCGATTTCAATTATCGGCATTGTCTTGTTTAGCAGTCTGAGCCTGGCTGCTGGAACGTTGATCCTGAGATGGTTGAAGAGCGGAAAAGGGGACGCGATCAAACCAGGGGTAATGCTGGTGTTGTTGCAAGTGCTCGTCTTCCTCCTCGTTTTCTTGCTCAGCCGCTTTGGGGTGGATGCGACGGGCAGGTACTTATTGCCGCTGTACTTTCCGTTCACTCTATTGCTCGCCTGGACGATTGCAACCTTGTGGAGACTGCGCGCCGTGTGGGGAGTTGCTTTATTTATTGTTGCTATGGCATTGCATGGTTTGCAAACCTGGCGGGCTGCGACCTCTCCAGATGGTTTGACCACGCAGTTCGATCCCGTAACACGTTTCGACAACCGGTTCGATGCGGAGCTAATTGATTTTCTGGAAGAGCAAAGGGAAAGCCGGGGATACACCCATTACTGGGTCACGTTTCGGTTGGCATTTCTATCTCAAGAGCGACTGATCTTTGCTCCTAACTTGCCGTATAAATTCAATTTAGATTTATCACCTCGAGACAATCGCTTGCCTATCTACTCTGATCTGGTAAATTCCAGCCCGCGCACGGCTTATCTACTCACCGAAAATCCTTTCCTCGAAGAGCGTTTGGTGCAAGGGTTGTCAGAACTTAGAATCTCCTACCGGGTGAAAGTCATTGGACCATACCGGATTTATTACCAGCTATCTCAGGCTGTGCGACCGTGGCAGCTTGGATTAGGACCCAAACCATGAAGATGAGCCTGGCACCATTGGCAGTATCCATAAAGCGGGCGTGGTCAGGTTGGCTGCAGGCCGAAAGTTTCGAGTGGCGACCGGCGGTTGGCAGCTTGATTGGGGCGATGATCCTTTGGCCTCTGGTGCATCGCCTGCCGATGATCGGCTGGGATTGGTATTATTGGTTTTTCTCCAACCGGATCGATTTTTACCCACCCTGGACAGAAATCTTGCTGGCGCCGTTCGTGTGGCTACCCTGGCGGACCGGGCTATCTTTTATGAACAGTCTGCTGCTGGTTTCTCTGGCAATCTTTGTGTATCGCATAGCGGACACCGAGGCGGTACCGCCGCGCTTGCTGGCCAGCGCGTTAGCTTTGCTCACTCCGCAAGTCTTCATGAATCTCTATCTTGGCAGCATCGAGGGATTGATGCTGGTTGGTATGATGTTTTTTCCAGCAGGGGTGATACTGGCGTTGATCAAGCCGAATCTGACCGGTTGGTTGTTACTGGCCCGCAGGCAGTGGATGCTTTGGGGAGCTGGTGTGGGTTTGCTATCCCTGGTGATTTGGGGATGGTGGCCGGCGGAAACTCTTTCCTGGATGGAGCCTTTGACAGATAAGTCGCTCGCCATCGGTTGGTATAACCTGGGTTGGCCAATCGCGCTCCTGGGAGCGCTATTACTGCCGTTCTCTGGCGCTCACCCATTTCGCTTGATGGCGGCAGGATTTTTACTTACGCCTTACCTTATGTCCAACCACGCTTACCTGCTTTTACCTGCATTGGGGTGTGTGCGAGGATGGATGCGCGTGGCGCTCTGGGTAACCGCCTGGGTATCAGGCCTGGCTGCAGGCGCATTGGGCAGCGCGCCAGCAAGCCTGGCGATTATTTTCCCGCTGGCTGTGTGGCTGTTCCTGGCAGGTAAACCCTCATGGTTTTTAGCAGCCAAGGAAGAGAGGCGACAATGAGCATGCGACGACTGGTATTCTGGATTGCCTTGCTGGCGGTGTTTGCCATGGCTGCCCGCATTTCGGTGGATACAGATACCTGGTGGCACCTCAGAGCTGGAAAATGGATGGTTGAGAACAAAGCTATCCTGTCAACCGATATATTCTCCTACACCCGCTTTGGCGAAGCCTGGAATTATCCGGGCTGGCTTGTGGAAATCCCGATGTACATCATCTATCACAGGTTGGGCGCAGGCGGCTTAAACCTGTGGACGGCTGGTATGGTGACGCTGGCTTTTGTTTTTATTTGGCAGGCGCTATCTGGAGGAGAGTTTTTCCGAGCCTTTATTGTTATTTTGGGTGCAGCGACGTCTGGGATTTATTGGGCGGCTCGCCCCTATCTGGTTACTTTCGTCATGGCAGCACTGTTTTTGTGGCTACTGGAAGATTTTCGCTGGCGCCGCAAAGATCGCCTGATCTTGCTTCCATTGATGATGGTGATCTGGGCAAACAGCCACGGCGGATTTGTGGTCGGATTTATGCTTTGGGGTGTGTACCTGGCAGCAGCGCTATTCTGCGCAGTTCCATATTTTGCTCATTTGCTCGGGATAAGCAAGCCAGGCTCAGGATCTCCGAATGTTGGAAGGCTGCAACCACTGAGACGTTTGGCAATCATTGGCGCTCTCCTTCTCCTGAGCGCTTGCCTCACCCCGCTTGGCCCGCGCTTATTGATCTATCCCTTCGCAACCGTGGGCATCGGGGCGCTGCGCGATTACATCCAGGAGTGGCAATCGCCGGATTTTCATAACCTGGCGGTGCAGCCGTTTGCCTGGTTGCTTTTGCTGACTCTCGGCGTCGTGGGAGCCTCCCGGAGACGCCTGGCATTGAGTGATTTTTTGCTGGTTGCTGGTTTTGCGTACATGGGTCTTCTGGCGGGTCGCAATGTGGCGTTGTTTGCGCTGGTGGCGCCGGTGGTTCTTTCGCGCTATGCCCACCCATTGTTCGTCTCCATCACGCGCTGGCTGGGAGTTCGCACCACGGTGGACACAAGTGGTACACCCTTTCAAAAGCGAGTTAACAGCGGCATCTTGCTGCTGCTCATCGCTGCCGCCGGGCTGAAAGCAGCCAGCATTTTTCCCCAATCCATCAATGAACGAGCTTTTAGAGAGACCTTGCCGGTGGATGCTGTTCACTATCTGGCTGAGGTTTCACCACCTGGCAGGATTTTCAATTCCTATAACTGGGGCGGCTACCAGATTTGGGCTTTGCCTGAATATCCGGTCTTCATCGATGGGCGCACCGATCTTTACAATGACGAAATCATCTCACAGTGGCTGCAAGTCGCCCGGGCTGAAACTGGATGGGAAGGGGTGCTGGAGCGATACCAGGTGAACCTGATTCTGATCGAGAATCGCTCGCTCCTGGATCGTGTCCTAAGCCAGAGGCTCGACTGGCAGGAGCTGTACCGAGACGAGCTGGCAGTCATCTATTATCGGCGTTGAGGCTTAGAGCAGCAGGGGGCTATCAATATTGAAAACAGCGTGAAAGTTGAAAATAAAGATTGCGGGTATATAATCGTTTTTGTCACCGCTGTAAGGCGGGGACTCCACATGTGGAATGATTCGCAGGTGCTGGCAAAACTCTGCCTGTCACAAGGGCGGAGCGCGAGCAGAGAGCAACCGGCCTCTGGATGCTAAAGATTTCTGGAAGTGATCTATGGATGAAACACTTGCGAAATCAGAGAGATCAATGCCTCCAAATCAACTCCTGACAGCCAAGGCGGTGGCTTTACACGAGTCAATTCCTACCCAGGATCCCCAGGCTGCACTGCAATTTTGCCGCTGGCTACAGTCGGTCTTGTCCTCAGGGCAGGGTACCTTTGGGCAGCTCGAAAATGCCCCGGCAAAGATGAACCAACCCGATGTGAGTGTGGTTATTCCGGTGTTTAACGAACAAGAGAATTTGCCCGAGCTGTATCGTCGGTTGAGCGCGGTGCTGGGTCGCCTGGGCCTGGCGTATGAACTGGTATTGGTGGACGATGGCAGCCGAGATAGGAGCCTGGAGCTGATGAAGGAACTGGCTGACCGGGATGGTCGGGTGTTGATCGTTGAGCTGGCGCGCAATTTTGGACACCAGGTGGCAATCAGCGCTGGACTGGATCACGCAAAGGGTAAAGGTGTAATCATCATGGACGCCGACCTGCAAGATCCACCGGAAGTGCTGCCTGAATTCATTGCCAAATGGCGCGAAGGTCACGATGTGGTCTATGCGATCCGCGCTACCCGCAAAGAACACTGGCTTAAGCGCAGCGCTTACGCGGTCTTTTACCGCTTGTTGCAACGCATTGCCAGCATTCACATTCCCCTGGACGCGGGCGATTTCTGCATCATGGATCGCAAAGTGGTGGACATCCTGATCAGCATGCCTGAGAGAAACCGATTTGTGCGTGGCATCCGCTCATGGGTGGGTTTGGATCAGGTGGGCTTGCCCTATAACCGAGATGGTCGTTTTGCAGGTAAACCCAAATTCACCTTCAATCGCCTGCTGTACCTGGCGATCGATGGATTGATCTCCTTCAGCTTTGTACCATTGCGGTTGATCAGTACCCTGGGACTGGCAGCTTCATTTTTTTCTCTCCTGCTGGCAATTTTTTACGTTATCCAGAAATTTACCCGCGGGTTGGACCCCCCTGGTTTTGCCACCACGATTACGGCGATCTTTTTCCTGGCCGGTCTGCAGCTCACAACTTTGGGGGTGATCGGAGAATATGTGGGTCGCATATTCGAGGAAGTGAAACGGCGGCCGCTGTATATCGTTCGCAAGCTTTATCGCTCAGGCGGGGGTTGATACGATGAAGATTTTGATGCTGGACAACGAATTTCCACCGCTCGGTGGAGGCATGGGAACAGCCAACCAGGCGGTGCTGCGCGAATTTGCGAAAAAGCCAGATTTGCACGTGGATTTGATCACCTCTGCACTGGGAGGAAGGAGCGAGTTCGAGCGATTTGCTGAGCAGATCAGCATCTACAAAGTTCCGGTCTGGAATCAAAACATTCATCATTCTTCTAACCGTGAGCTGGCGCTGTTCACAATCCAGGCGCTGGTCAAAGCATATCACTTGCACCGCAGGAATGGCTACGATTTCTCATTTGCCTGGTCGGCGGTTCCAGCAGGGGCGGTAGCGCTGGTTTTGAACGATCTGTTGGGCTTACCTTATTATGTGTGGGTGTCTGGTCCGGATATTCCCGGCTTCGAAAAACGTTACCAGCGCCTGTATCCCCTGATCACACCGATGCTGCGCCGCATCTGGAAGAAGGCGCGGCGGGTCATTGCGAAATGCCCCGAAGAAGTCGAGATGATTCGAGCAGTGGATGACAGTTTCCCCATCGAGATCATCGAGAACGGAGTCGACCTGGAACACTTTTCGCCGCCAGATGACAGGTCCCTGGATGGCGCACTGCGCGTGATCTGTTCCGCCAGGCTGATCGAGCGCAAAGGGCAGCGGCATCTCATCCAGGCAGTGCACCGCTTGAACCAGGAAGGATTTGATGTGAATTTGGAGTTGGTGGGCGATGGCGATGCGATGAATGCTTACCGGCAATATGCTGCCAGCCTGGGATTGAATGGCAAGATAGCATTTTCGGGGTACGTGCCACGTGAGCATATCCAGGAACATTTGCAGCAGGCGCACGTCTTTGCGCTGCCATCCTACAATGAGGGCATGGCGCTGGCAGCCCTGGAGGCCATGGGCTGTGGCTTGCCGGTAGTGCTCACGCGCACCGGGGGAACTGGAACGTTGGTCGAGGACGGCGTCAATGGTTTCAGCCACGACTGGGAGGATGTGGAGGCGCTCACCGCTGCACTGCGCCGCTTTGCGCAGGATCGCGGCCTGGTGACCCGCATGGGTGCGGCATCCCGGCAGCGAGCCTTGCCGTATGGGTGGGAGGAGCTGGCGGAGAAATATTTGGATTTGTTCGAGCGAAATTGAGACATCGGCGCGATGGATATTCCCGACTCCAGGTGTTTCGCCGGAAGTGTTTTTACAAAAATGTGAGCGAGCAGCGGCGAAACCCTGGAGTAAACCGCCGTAACGCTGGCCGATTGACTCTAAACCCTTTTGGCGGTTTACTTAGGTCCTGTTCACCATCTCATTTATCACGATATTCATCAGGAGAGCAATGCACTTCGCGGTGATGGGGCGTATCCTGGATTACCAGGGATATGGTATCCAGACCTATCTGAGCGGGCTACTGTCTGGGTTTGCGGCGCTAGACCATCCCCACAAGATTACCGTGTTCCTCGGGCGGGGACAAACGTTTCCCGCTGAGCTACGCTCGACAAATCTTAAGGGACAGCAGTTGGGTTTGAGGGTTACCAGCGAACGCAGCTCGACCATCGCCAGGCTGCTGTGGGATCATATTTTGGTTGGCGCAACATGCCGCAGGTTGGGTGTAGATGCCTTGCTCGCTCCAGCACATATTCGTCCTTTGTACGCACCATGCCCGGTGGTGGTTACGATACACGACATGCTCTACCATTTGCATCCAGAGGATTGGTCTTTGTTCGATCAGTTATATTTCCGCCTGGGTGTAAATGTATTGACCAGGCAGGCGATGCTGATCCATGCTGTATCTGAAAATACCCGCTACGATGCGTTGCGCCTGTTGAGGTTGCCTGAAGAGCGAGTGCGTGTCGTGCTGCATGGTGTACCAGAGGGATTTCAACCCCAAGACGAGCAAGCCGGTTGCGCGCTGCGCAGGAAATATTCTTTGGATCACCCATATATTTTCTATGCGGGCAGCTTCCATCCTCGCAAAAATCTAGAAGGAGCGCTGGCCGCATTCGAGAAGATTTACGAACACATCGAGCACGATTTTGTGATTGCTGGCATACCCGTCTGGAACGAAAGGCGATTTCAAGCGCGCCTGGAAAGCAGCCCGGCGGCCAGGAGAATCCGGGTGCTGGGCTTGGTGCCTCGCCATGAACTGCCTGTATTGTACAGCCAGGCGGATTTGTTCGTTTTCCCATCGCTTTATGAAGGATTTGGTTTTCCCGTCTTGGAGGCCATGGCATGTGGTTGCCCCGTACTGGCAAGCTCGAGCAGCTCGATTCCGGAGGTGGCTGGAGACGCTGCCTGGCTTGTGCCTCCTGGAGATGAGCACGCTCTGCGCGAAGCCATGCTGCGGCTGCTCTCGGACGCTGAATTGCGATCCAGCTTGCGCCAGCAAGGATTTGAGCAAGCCAGACGTTTTTCATGGGCAAAAACAGCCAGGGGCATCTTGGATTTGCTGGAAGAAGCTGCCTTGTCCAGGCATGCTGTGAGGCGAGTGTGAAAAACGTGCCATCGGTGTTAGCAGAGCAGGTGCATCAAGCTAACCTGGAAATTCACCGCCGTGAGGCGGAGATATATGATTGGGTGCATCCTGAGATCTTTGGGAATTATGAACAGACACGCCTACAGCATGAACTACAATACATAACCAGGGTGTTGGCAGGCAGAAGCGAGCTGCGTGCCCTGGATTTGGGGTGCGGCACAGGCAACATCAGCTTGAAATTGTTGGACCTGGGTTATGAGGTTACGGCAGTTGACCTTTCGGCAGAGATGCTTGCCGTGCTAGACCGCAAACTGGCTCAGCGGGGAAATTTGAAGTGCTGCCTCGTCAATCGCAATGTAGAAGATGTTCTTTTAGAACGTGGCGTCAGCAATGACCAAGACTTAATTGTGTTCAGCTCGGTGCTGCACCACCTGCCAGACTACTTTTCGACAGTAGAGCTTGCATACCAGCAATTGGCGCGGGGCGGGGTGCTGTATATCTGTCATGAACCGCTTCCAAAACAGCTCGAGCACCGATCCTGGGGGAAGAGGGTGATATCCCATCTCCTGGAATGGATTGATCTGGTTTATATCTATGGAGTGAAGGGTTTAGTCTACACACGACAGGCATTGATGCACCGGCAGCGCTTCCGCCGCATGGATTACTCGCTCTCCGATATTCACCTGGAGCAGGGGATCGAACCACACGAACTGGAAAAATTGCTCCTGGAACATGGGGCAGAAATATTGTTTGTGAAGAAAACTCACACGCATTACCTTAGCATTTTGTCGGATCTCGATGAACGCTGGAGGTTATCTCCTGCCTCATCTTTTCGGTTGGCCGCACGGAAACCATTGGAATGATACCCAGTTTGGAATTTGTGCCTGAAAGCAAAGATCGACCAGTGTTGTCCATTGTAATTGTCGACTCAGATGGTCGTAGCGATACCCTGCGCTGCCTTGAAAGTATCTATCGGCATCCCTCGAGCGAGTCTTTTGAAGTTTTGCTGGTCGATAACTGCTCCGAACAAAGCTGCTTAGCTGAAGTGCAGCAACGCTTCCCTGGGGTGCGCACCCTACAATCTCCGCAGCGCCAGGGTTTTGCGCGCAATTACAATTTGGGCCTCCGCCATGCGCTTGGGCAGTACTTGATGATATTGAACAATGATACTTTGGTGCAATCCGGCGCGTTGGATAGCCTGCTGGGCGCTTTGCGCGATCATCCAGGGTATGCATTTGTAGGGCCTCGATTACGTGGACAAGATGGGCGTATTCAGTCGTTCTGTGCTCGTCCGCTTTTGAAGCCGCTGGGCTACATCGTTCGGCTGTTGCTGCTCGACCTTGGCTCGCCAATCGGCTTGCTCTGGGAGCGCTTACAGGCTTCCCTTCTCGAGCATCGCCCAACTGGACCGGTTGCCTGCCTGAGCGGCGCCTGCATGCTTGCCAGGCGTGAGGCGCTCGAGCAGATAGGACTGTTGGATGAAGGGTTTGATTTTTACTTTGAAGACGCCGAATGGTGCCACCGCGCTCAAAAGCAGGGCTGGAAATTGGGATTTGTGGCTGAGGCAGAGGTGGTTCACCTGGGTGATCACTCGCTGTCGAAGGTAAAGGTGTGGGCAAAGCAAAGTGAATACCGCAGCGCGATCCGCTATTTTCAGCGGTATTATGGGATTGGACGCGCCGAAATTACGCTGATTCGAATAGCGACCCTGATCAGTTATTCGATACGCTGGGTGGTTTACAAATTCCAGGAAGTTATCACTGGAAAAGCCGGGCACAGTGCTGCGTATGTGGAGCTGATCAGATGGATTTCTCGCGAAAATATAATCAATCTTGATGAAGCCAGCCATCACGTTGACAAGTTGTGGAGTGGCGGATCGCACAAGTAGCTATAGGCCGTTGGGAATACAATGAAAGCTCGGGCAGTGACTGAAAATTCTATCCAACCTACCATACCGGAGGTGCTAATCGGACCAGCGAACCACTCGATGCGTTCGGTGTTCTCCGACCTGTGGCGTTACCGCGAGTTGTTGCTGTTCCTGGCATGGCGTGACGTCAAGGTGCGGTACAAACAAACCGTGCTCGGAGCAGCCTGGGCGTTGTTGCAGCCCTTGCTGACGATGGTCATTTTCAGCGTAATATTCGGTTTATTGGCGGGTCTTCCCTCGGAAGGTATTCCATATCCGATCTTTACGTTTGCGGCTCTGCTGCCCTGGCAGTTGTTTTCATTCGCGTTGAATATGTCATCCATCAGTCTGGTAGCCGATCAAAATCTGATCAGCAAGGTGTATTTTCCCAGGTTAGTTATTCCCCTATCTTCAGTGCTGGCGGGCATACTGGATTTTGCGATCTCTTTTGTCGTTCTCCTGGCGATGATGTTGATCTTGCGATGGCCATTTAGCTGGAGGCTGGCGCTCGTTCCAGTGCTCGTATTGTTGGCGCTGGCGACGGCCATGGCAGTTGGGCTGTGGCTTTCGGCGCTCAACGTTCAATATCGAGATGTCCGTTATACGTTACCCTTTATTACCCAATTCTGGATGTATGCTACTCCGATTGCGTATTCCAGTACGCTGATTCCAGAGAAGTGGATGGCGCTGTACAGTTTAAATCCGATGGTAGGCGTAGTGGAGGGTTTTCGATGGGCTTTGCTGGGTAAGACGGAATTCGCCGGAGTATCCCTCCTGATTTCCTTTCTGGTTGTATCTGTCCTGCTCCTGGGAGGGCTTCGCTATTTCCAACATGTTGAAGATATTTTTGCTGATGTGATCTGAGGTGCTCGAGATTGTATGATGGGGTATCGAATAAAAGTTGAGAATATCTCCAAGCGGTATAAGTTGGGCGCTCGCTCTGCCAGTTATCAAACGATCCGCGAGAGGATCATGGATAGCTTGACGAGACCATCGCGCGGCTTGCACCAACAGCGTGATACTGGAGAGGATTTCATCTGGGCGCTACGCGATGTCAATTTCGATGTTGCGCATGGCGAAGCCGTGGGCATTATTGGAAGGAATGGCGCGGGTAAAAGCACTTTGCTAAAAATTCTTGCGCGTATCACGAGACCCACACAAGGCAGCGTCAGGCTCAGGGGACGCGTCGGCTCCCTGCTGGAGGTTGGAACTGGCTTTCATCCTGAACTAACTGGCCGGGAAAATATTTATCTTAATGGTGCTATACTGGGTATGACAAGGGTGGAAATCAAAGCCAGATTCGATGCCATCGTAGATTTCGCCGAAATCGAACAGTTTTTAGATACCCCGGTAAAGCGGTATTCTTCTGGGATGTATATGCGGCTGGCTTTTGCAGTCGCTGCTCACCTGGAGCCTGAAATCTTGTTGGTGGATGAAGTGCTGGCAGTTGGAGATCACGCGTTCCAAAAGAAATGCCTCGGAAAGATGGGTGAAGTCGCTGAAGGAGGGCGGACGGTCTTGTTTGTCAGCCATAATATGGGTGCGATCAACCAGCTCTGCCCGCGTTCGATCTGGTTAGAGCGGGGCTCCGTAAGAGATGATGGCCAATCTGCAACAGTGATTGGTCATTACCTGGCATCTAATTATCGCGGTGAGGCGTCAATCAAATTCAAACCGAAGCCAGATAAAGTCGCGCAGTTCCTGCGTGTTCGCTTGCTTGATGCTAGTGGGAGAGAAACAGCCGAGTTTCCTTGTGGAGTTTCCCCTCAGGTTGAGATAGGCTTTGAGATCAAGCAAGCTGTGACTGGGGCGCACGTTGCGTGCATCGTATATTCATCGAGTGGAACGCACTTGTTTTCAACTGCGGATGATGATATGGACCCATCCCGGCGTGGGCTTCGTAATCCGGGGGAATACACAGCCCGTGTCTCTCTGCCGGTTGAGCAACTGAACGTGGGTACCTATCATATTGCGGTAGGGATTGGAGTACCGGGGATTGAAGTTTTTGACCGCCAGGAAGCGTTGTCATTCTCGATCATTGATACCGGTGATTTTGGCACGATGAAAGAAGCCGGGCGCAGGCAGGGGTTACTATTGGTCCAGGCGCGCTGGACGTACGAGTAATTCGAGCGGGTGTTGGGATGTTTCCACGGTACAGAACCCTTTCCGAACCGATATTGGCTCTGTCGAAAGAGCAATTGGCAGCAGTTGAAAATTTTCGAAAAAAACTATCTGAGGGGGAATACCAATTTGAGCACTCTGCCTGCCTATGCGGCAACGAGGACGGTCGATTGATTTCTCAGGTAGACCGCTATGCGCTCCCCGTAAACACTTACCTGTGCCGGTCTTGTGGGATGTTATGGACATCACCCAGGATGAACCCGAGCAGCATGGAAAAATTTTACCGCACAGATTACCGTATGATCTACGTTGGCAGCCAGCTCGCGCCGGATGATTTCTTTGACCAACAGGTTCAGCATGGCAAGCACATTCTCGAATTCGTTGCGCCATATTTAGAAAAATCGAATCCGGTGGTGCTCGATGTCGGTTGCGGTGCAGGAGGTGTGCTGATACCTTTTGCTCGAGCAGGCGCGAGGGTCTCTGGTTGCGATGTCAATGCAACATATCTTCTGAGAGGTGTTGCGGAGGGGCTTGAGTTAATGACAGGTGGTGTAGAAAGCTTGAAGCATCGTGCCCCTGCAGACCTTGTCATTCTCAGTCATGTATTGGAGCATATTGCAGATCCAATTCGTTTTATGGGTCAGGTTTGCCAGCTCATTGATGATGGCGGATATGTATATTTAGAGATGCCGGGCATCTATTGGATTCACAGAACTTATCGTGATACACTGGCTTTTCTGCAGAATGCTCACCTGTATCATTACTCGCTTTCTCTGTTGAACTATTGGATGGGGCAGGCAGGCTTACAACTGGTAAAGGGCACAGAAGTTATCTGTGCATTGTATAAAAAAGTCCCCAATCCGCCTCCGGTGCGTCTGGAAAACCAGTACAATAAGGTGTTGCTATATTTGGTGTTTGTCGAACTGCGCCGTTACCTGTTGGAAAAAGCAAAACTGCTTCGCAAAATCCGGGTACTGCGTTGAGGGCAGCGTTTGTGAGATCCTTAGCTCTAAAGTTTGCAGATTGGATACTGCCTGCAGGTTCGAATCGCTGGTTGAGGACAGCGATTCACCGTTATCGGTATGGTGCGCATAGGTTACCACCGGATTTGCGCAGAAGGATAATCCAAAACAAAATATTCTTGAATCGGCATCTCGGCGAGAGATGTTTTATATTAGCAACCGGTCCATCGATCAGGCAGCAAAATTTGAAACCGCTCGAGGGGGAGTTGTGTATTGCAGTGGGGGATTTCTACCTCCATCCGGATATTGATATCATCCGCCCGCGCTATCATTGCGTAGCTCCCTACCATCACCCATTCCAAACCGACGCCATCCAGAAGCGTTTGACTGGGTTGGCGAGATGCTATCGTCACCAAGTGGACTATTTCTTTGGCCATAATCTATATCCATTTTCTGTTTATCGGTATTTTTCCGAAAACCCGGATTCTACATTGCCTGGAGTGCACTATATCAATTATTCATTGGGCACTGAGCTCAATGATGAAAACCATCGCCATAAGCAATTGTGGGATATATCGGGTCAACCATTCGCTCCCCGCACGGTGATCTATATTGCCATTCAAGTAGCAGCCTATATGGGGTTTACAACGATCTATTTATTAGGCGCAGATCACGATTATTTACAGGATATCCACCGAGTCACGAACCACCACTTTTATCCCGAGGAACAGGGCATAAGCGATGCAGACCATCTCCGCGGATTCAGCACCGAGCGCTGGTTTGAGGAATATTATTTCCGGTGGAAACAGTACCGCCTGATCAGGCAGCACCTCGAGTCGCGAGGCATCCATATCTACAATGCAACCCGAGGGGGAATGCTGGATGTATTTCCGCGGGTTGAGTATGATAAATTGTTTTCATAAGGTCAGCTCCACAGAGTTGCTGTTTCTGTGAACTTCTTTCGTGCACTTGCTCGGACTATTTTTTCGAAAGCATGCCATCGGCGTGCCACTATTGCATGGGGAGCGTATGCGGGGCGAGACACGATAATGGGTGATAATATTCGAGTAGGTGCTGAAGCGCAATTAATCGAGTGCTTTCTGGGAGATGGTATTCTAATCGGAGCGTCGAGTTCTTTGTATCAGTGCGATATCGAGAGTCATTCTGCAATTCATGAAAATTGTAAATTAGAGCATGTCAGTTTAGGCAGCTTCAGTTTCATTGCAGAGAGCAGTCGGCTGAGCAGCGTAAATATCGGTCGATTTTGCTCGATTGGGCCACAGGCAATCGTGGGCTATGGCGATCACCCTACGGAGTGGATATCGACCAGCCCTGTTTTTTATTCGACTCGAGAACAATGCGGTATGACTTTCTCGGACAGCGATTATTTCCCTGAAAGAAAAACCGTTGCTGTGGGTCATGATGTCTGGTTGGGCGCCAGAGTATTTATCCGTAATGGGGTGTCAATTGGCAATGGGGCCATAATTGGAGCAGGTGCAATAGTGGTAACAGATGTTCCGGAGTTTGCGATTGCGGTAGGCTGCCCGGCAAAGGTGATACGCTACCGGTTTGATGTAGAAACGCGTCGGAAGATATCCGACAGTAAATGGTGGAACTGGGATCTTTCAAAGCTTCAAAAACTCCAGGCTCTGTTTCGCCAGCCAGATCCTGAGGTGTTCTTCAATAGCAGTGCATGGCGCGAATAATCCACCCATTTTCATGCTTCTTGTGAATTTGTTTAAGATATCAATCATCACTCCAACTCTAAACAGAGTGAAATATCTCTCTCAGGCGATCGAGAGCGTGCAAGCTCAAAACTATACGCCAGTAGAGCACATCGTTGTGGATGGCGGATCTACTGATGGCACGACCGAACTGGTTGCGAAGTATCCAAACACGATCCTGCTTCATGAGTCTGAACAGGGGCCCTATGCTGCGTTGAATAAAGGCATACAAATTTGCAGCGGGGAAATTATTGGGCTGCTTAACAGCGATGATTACTACGACACGGGAGTCTTTTCGCTTGTTTCAGATACTTTCATCGGTCGTCCAGAGGTGATGGCGGTATTAGGAGGATCGCAAGTCTTCCGGGATGGCGAAGTCGAGAGGAAAACTCAGATCATTTATCCTCCATACCCTGAAGAAAAATTCATCGATTCGGTGGTTTTTGGCGTACCGATGATCAATGCCTGGTTTTTTCGGCGCGAGGTATTCCGCAGGTTTGGTCTGTTTGACTTACGTTATCAATTGGCGGCCGACCGAGATTTTATGATACGCCTCGCTTTAGAACGAATACCATACACGACGGTGATGCGCAATTTTATGAATTATCGCCAGCACCCCGACTCCTTGACCTTCGAAGGTTCTTACCGTACTGCCAGCAGAATGTTGACTGAGAATTGCAGGGTAGCCCGGAATAGACTTGCCGAAGCAAAGAGCGAATATGAGCAAAAGCTGTTCTCCTCCTGGCATAGACAATTATCGATTGACCATGCACTAATGGCTTTGCAGGTAAGAGATTTCCGCACAGCGGTTCAGTGCGCTCGCGAGGGGACACGCCTGGATGCCGCCTGGATCAATAGTTTTCTGCTGGCCTTGATCAGGGGTGGGTGGAAGCGCATCCGTTTGCGCTTGTTTAGGCCTCGTTCAGAATCCGACGAGCCGACTGCTTTATGAGTCTCAATCCCCTGGTGAGTGTCATCATCCCTGTTTTCAACACTGAGGCGCATATCGCAGGCGCTATCGAAAGCGCATTTGCTCAGACCTATAAAAACCACGAAATCATTGTTGTCAATGATGGCTCGACCGATCGTACTCTGGAAGTCGTCAGAAGGTTTGATAGGAATGTCCGGCTGCTGCAAACGCCGCACCTTGGCCCATCGGCGGCGAGAAATGCAGGTATTCAGGCCTCCCAAGGGGATTACCTGGTATTCCTGGATGCCGATGATTTGATTCTTCCGCAAAAATTTACACTTCAAACGCAATACCTCAAAGCCAACCCTCAAATTGACGTGGTTTATTCGGGCGGGTATCGCCTCTGGACAACCTCTCACGGTTTTGAGAAGAGAGAAAGTCTGGAAAAAATTGGAATGCTCAATCCAAGACTGGGGGCGCCGGATGTCAGCTTACCTCAGCTAGTGACTCAAAACGCATTTCCAATCCACTGCGCCATGACTCGGCGCGAAGCTGTGGTCGATTGTGGGGGATTCGATGTCTCTTTGTTCGGTTTGGAAGATTGGGATTTTTGGTTGCGGATTGCTGAACGGAGTTGTTTCTCGTATCTGCCAGGGGACGTAGCGGTGTATCGCTATGTCCCAGGGAGCATATCATATCAGCAGGTGCGTCTGGGCAAGTCTTTTCGTATGATTTGTAAGAAGATCGAAAAAGCCGAGTGGTTCGAGCGCCTGCCTCGACATGTGCAAGCACGGTTTTACCTGGACTGGGCTACGCAGGAGTTAATGTTCCGTGATCCGGACTACGCCCGAAAAATGTTATCCCATGCCCGGCGGAGAGACCCGTCCTACCTGCCAGCCCTGTTTTTCGAAGCAGCCATCGCTCTAATGGGGGAACACGCTGCGATCCTTTACAAATTAAAACGGCGCATCCTCGGTCCACGAAATGAATGAAAAAGCCAGCCTGATGCAGAGGATGGGAACGCGAGTGACGCGCATCCGTTCCCTGCTCTATGTTCCTGGGATCATTTTCTTGCTTATCGCCCTCGTCTACCAGCTCGATCAGGCGCCTCCCTTCTGGTGGGATGAGGGCTGGACGTTGATGCTGGCGCGCAATTGGGCAGAGCTGGGTTTTTACGGGCAGATCAATGACGGTATCCCCCAATCGCCAGGATTAGCAGGGGCTTTTCCGATAGTTGCGCCGATTGCCCTGGCGTTTCGCCTGTTGGGGGCTGGTGTGTGGCAGGGGCGCTTGCCCAGCGTGCTTTTCACCCTGGGATCGCTGGCGCTGCTCTGGCGCCTGGCGCAGCGGCTCTATAGCCGCCGCACGGCCTGGGCAGCGCTGGCGTTGGTGCTGCTGCTGCCATTCAATGATAAGCTGAGCCCAATCCTGATGGGCCGGCAGGCATTGGGGGAGATGCCGGCCATTTTTTGGGTGTTGGGTGGGTTTGCTCTCTACCTGAAGGCGCTGGAGCGGCGCGACCTATCGTCGACCGCGGCTGGCTTGGGTGCTGCTGCCGCTTGGGGAGTTGCCTTGCTCACCAAAGCTCAGATACCACCCGCTTTAATGATCAGTGTGTTAGCCGGTGTACTGGCAAGTTTATGGCTGAAACGTTGGCGCCTGGCGACATGGTGCGCGATGATTGCTGCCGGCGCAGGGTTAGCCCGATGGGGATTGATCGAGCTGCAGGCAATGCTGCTTGCGGGACGCAGTGTTTCTGCCCCGCCATTGGAAGGCTACCTGGGTATGTCTGCCGTGGTGCCTGTGTTGCATGTGCGTGTGACAGCTTGGATAGCTGCCCTGGCGTTTGGGCTGGGTCTCGCGCTGAGCCTGTTGGCGGCTGCCTGGGCGTGGTTCAAGGAACTGCGCCAAAATGATCAATTGCAAAGTTCAACTGCTGAGCAGGCCAATTGGGTTACCCGAGCAGCGATATTGGCGTTTCTTTTCAGCTGGTATGGCTGGTACCTCTTGCTGGCGATGTATTGGCCGCGCTATCTATTCCCAGCGCTGTACTTCGGCGCGATATTCGAGGCCGAGCTCCTGCGTCAATGGACCAATGACTTTGATTTGCCGCGCACCGTGCGCGCCGCGGCCAGTGTGATAAACCGGCAATCTGGGTCTGTTGGATGGCGCGGATTGGCAAGCTTACTGCTGATCGTCTATAAAATGACGATATTTCTCCTGGTAGCTGCTATCACACTGCCTGCGCTTTCCAACCACGACGTGTACCAGGCGGCGGCATTTTTGAATGCCCGCGCCCAAAATGAGATCCGTGTCGAGAGTTACGAAGCGCAATTAAATTTTCTACTGGAAATGCCAGTCCGCTACCCTCCTGACACGCTGCACGTGGCATTGAATAAACGCACGCTGATCGATCCGAGTATCCA
Organism: Chloroflexota bacterium; assembly: GCA_029265355.1. GTDB lineage: Bacteria > Chloroflexota > Anaerolineae > Anaerolineales > UBA4823 > JAJUJL01. The sequence goes on from JAJUJL010000002.1 coordinate 245,897, forward strand.
AGTAGACTATTCGCCGGATTGGAGCACGATCGATTATCTTGTGGTTGGGCCATCGGCGAAAGATTGGCGCCTGTACGATCCGGCATTGGCATCGGGCAAATTCCGTTGGTTGGTTTCCTTTGGGAATTACGATCTCTATGAGCAGATCCGCTAAGGGACTCGCCCGGTTGAACACGCAGCCGTTTCGCATGGCGGGTTTGTTCTTGGCAGCCCGCCTGATTCTTTTGTCGGCCTTATCCCTGGAGGGCTTGCGCGGCTATGGCGATTATGTGCATTTCTTTCGCCTGGCTGGGATGGGAATTCCCTTCATTGACTACTGGGTGGAGTTTCCGCCGGTTTTCCCTTTCCTGTCGCTGTTAATGTTCAGGTTGGCCAACGGGCAAGAGCATATCTATGACCAAATGCTTGCCCTGGTGCTCTCATTGTTCCAGGCTGGGGAGGTGGCGGTCTTAACCAATCTGGTTCACCGGATATACCCAGCCGAGCAGGCCCAAAGACGTGCCTGGCAGTACCTGATCTTTGTCTTGGCGTTGGCATATGGCTGGTGGTATTTCGATCCTTTGGCGTCTTTTTTTCTGTTGTTTGGCGTGTTCCTGGCGTTGCAAAATCGCCATGCGCTTGCGGGTATGGCGCTGGGATTGGGAGCGTTGACCAAGTTTTTTCCGTTGTTGGCTTTGCCGGCGCTTTGGCGCTGGGCGCCTGCCCGAAGGAACGTGGTGATTGCCCTGGCAGCCATAGGATTGACGGTTGCGGTCTACGGCGCGCTGTGGAAGCTCTCTCCCGAAATGACCCAGGCTTCGATCATCTCGCAAGGCGGGAAAGGCTCCTGGGAGACGGTCTGGGCATTGCTGGATGGCAATTTTCGCACGGGAAATTTTGGTCCCGAGCAGGAACGCTATAACCCGGCGCTGGCTGCCACGCGGCGAGGCAACCCGGCGGTGTTACCGGCTTGGGCGACGCTGCCAATCTTTGCTGGCCTCGGAGGATGGGTATTTGCTAAGGCGCAGGTCAAAAGCCTGCGCCAGCTATCGGCATTTCTTGGAATAACCTGGTGCATTTTTTTGCTTTGGATGCCGGGTTGGAGTCCCCAATGGGTGCTATACTTACTTCCAATCATGTGGCTTGTGCTGCCCGAAAAAGAGGCTTTGCTTTTCAGCTTAACCCTGGTGATTGTAAACTTATTGGAGTGGCCGGTATTGCTCTCCAGGGGTTACGTTTGGAGTTTGTGGCTGACAGTACCGTTGCGTTCATTTCTATTTGTTTTGTTGATTTGGGAACATTGGAAAGTTCTAAAACACTCGGAGTAGCCTTGAACAAGGATCGCAATTTTTGGATTCGCCTGGTTTTTCTCGTTCTGCTAGTTGGTATGATCGCTGGGTTGTACCTGGCGAACTTCCAATTCGTGCAGCAGAACCCGGGAGGAAACGATTTCCTGGCGCGTTGGAGTGGGGCGCGGTATTGGGTGATGGAGGGCGTCAGCCCTTATGATCCTCAGGTGAGCCTGGCGTCGCAACGGGCGATCTATGGCCGCCCAGCAGACGCCTCCAAGGGCGAGGACATCGCGCATTTTGTGTATCCATTGCACTCGATGTTGTTTTTCGCTCCTTTTGGTTTATTCGAGTATCCGGTAGCGCGAGCGCTGTGGATGACGCTGTTAGAGATATGCCTGGTATTGTTGGGGGTAGTCAGCCTGCGCCTGGCTGATTGGCGAGTATCTCCCTGGCGCATGGCAATACTCTTGATGTTTTCTTTGCTCTGGTACCACGGCGCACGGACGGTGATCATTGGTCAATTTGCCGGGTTGAACGCCCTGCTGATCACACTGGCGCTGTTTTTGATCCAGAAAAAGCAGGATTTTGCTGCGGGTGTTTTGCTGGCGCTTTCGACAGCAAAACCGCAGATGGCTTACCTGATGCTCCCGTTTGTATTTCTATGGGCAATTTCGGTGAGGAGACGCGATATCATCGGTGGTATGTTGGTCGCGGGGGGCTTGCTGTTGGCTGCCACGCTGGTATTGCTGCCGGGGTGGCCGTTGCAGTGGCTCGGCCAGTTGATGGATTACCCGAATTATACAAGCCGGATTGGTTCGGTGCTCTCCACCGTCGCCAACACGATGCCTGGCCTCAGCGGCAGGCTGAGTCCATTCTTGCACGCTGTCGCCTATATTTACCTGTTAGTGGAATGGGTCCTGGCATGGGGGAAAGATGAGCGCTGGTTTATGTGGACCGCGCTGCTCACGATTGTAGTCACCAACCTGGCTGCCTACCGCACCGCGACAACGAATTTTGTGATGATGTTGCCGGTGCTGTTTGTCATTTTCCGCACCTGGGAAGCGCGCTGGAAGCGCGCTGGCAAGCTGGCTGTGTGGCTGTCGCTGATCATCCTCAGCGTCGGCCTGTGGGGGTTATTCCTGGCAACCGTACAAGGAAACGAGGAAGCGGCAGCCATGTACATCCCTCTCCCATTCCTGTGTTTATTTGGTTTGTGGTGGGTGCGCTGGTGGTATATCCACCCTCCCAGGGTGCTGGTTGATGAGATCATCGAGCGTTTCAGATGATAACTGGCAAATCAAGGAAAAATCGCTAAGGAGGCAGGCATCCTCCTCCACCGTACAAGCCCATTTTTCAATCATCACCCGTGAACGGATGGGATTTTTCGATCTTCTGGCAGGCAGGTAGAGCGGTGCTGTTGCACCAGGATCCATACCTGGTGAAAAACTTTTACTACCCGCTGCCGTTTGCTTACCTGATGGCGCCTTTGGCATTGTTGCCGCAATGGCCGGCATTTTTCTTGTGGCTGGGCGTCAACCTGGTGTTGCTGTTCACGCTGCTCCGCCGACGGGCGCTGCATTGGCTGCTGTATGCACCTGTACTGCATCAGCTTTCATCTGGACAGATTGAATTGGTTTTATGGGCCATGGCGCAAGTGCTTCAGACCGGTTGGAAATCCGCGATGGTTGGGGCATTGATAACGCTTAAACCGCAAGCTGCGCTGATATATTTGCCCTGGCACATGATACAGTGGTGGCGCAGCGACAAACGCACCTTCGGGTGGTGGTTGGTATTTACTGCGCTTCTGTGGGCACTCCCAATGCTATGGCAACCCAAGTGGCTGTTCCACTGGCTGGATGCCAAGCCGGATGTGAATGTTGCTTCAGCGAGCAATAGCCCGGGAATTTTTTCATTGCTCAGCATAGCTCCCTTCGCCTGGCCATTGGTAGCTCTGGTAGGGCTGGGGATTTTCATTTGGGGGCAATGGCAGCGCAAAGAAGTTGCGCGGGCGTGCGCTGTATTGGGTTCTCCGTTGGGATTATTCTATTCAACCATGCCCCTGCTCGACTGCGCACCTGCCCGTTGGATGGTGCCTGCCAGCCTGGCGGCAGCGGGACTGTCTTTGTGGGTAAAAAATTTCATTCCTTTCGCCAGTTTGCCCATCCTGGTCATGCTATGGCATCTCAAGCTGAAAAGCCAAGCCGATTGAGTGAGTTGTTGCCGCAACTCGCCAAATATCCGCGCCCAGAAATCCTGCTGATCCTGCTGGCATTGGCTGTGCGCTTGATTGGGGTGCAGACGCGCCCTTTGTGGTACGATGAGGCGTTCGCCGTTCTCTTTGCCAGGCAGGGAACAGCCGCCATGCTCGAGGGAACGATCAGCCCGGCGAACGAAGCCAGCGCTGGCTCTGCGGCGGACGTGCATCCGCTGTTGTATTACACCCTTCTATACGGGTGGATGCAGGTTTTTGGCGATTCGCCAGTCTCGGCACGCTCGCTTTCGATCATCATTGGCGTCGCCTCAGCCTTGACATTGTATACACTGGTCGCTGCAATGCTTGGCAGGCGAATCGGGCTGGCAGCCGGCTTTGTTGCGGCGGTGTCCCCATTTCAAGTGCATTACTCGCAAGAAGTGCGCATGTACGCCTTGATGGGCTTGCTGGTGATTGGCGCTGGCCTGGCGGTGCAGCAAGCCATAAAAAAAGGCGGTTTGCGTTTTTGGATTCTTTTTTCTCTGCTGGCGGCTTTGGCGCAGTACACGCATAACCTGGCTGGTGTGCACATGGCTGCGCTTGCCGCAACAGCGCTGTTTACACGCCAGAAAAAACACATCCTGGGAATCATCCTGGCCGGATTGGGCAGCCTTTTTCTCTATCTGCCATGGTTGGTGCGATTGCCTTCCCAGCTAGCGCGAGTGGGCGCAGGGTACTGGACAGAGCGACCTGGAGCAGACCGGTTGGTAACGACGCTGCTCACCTATGTCACTAACTTGCCGCTCGAGGGTGTGTGGTTGATCACTGGTTTGTTCGCGGCGATGTTGGTATTTTCGCTGGCAACCTGGCAGACCATTCGCCTGGTTGTGCGATCTCGCTCAGAACCGGGCGTCATTGGCGGCCTATGGCTTGCCTGGATGGCATTCTCGCCAGCCCTGGCGCTGTTTGCCATCTCTCAATGGCGACCGGTGTACATCGAGCGCGCTCTGCTTCCTTCTGGCGCTTTTTTTCTGGGCTGGTTAGCTTGGGCGCTATTTGCGACGAAAATGCCTGCGCCGGTGCGCGTGTTCTCGAGCCTGGTTCTGTTGCTTGGCATGTTGATCGGCTTGTTCAGCCATTGGGGATACCGGGGATTCCCCTATGCGGACTTTCAAGGCATAGGACAAATACTCGAAAGTCGACTGCGCGTTGGCGATACGGTTTTGCACTCCAACAAATTGAGCGCCATACCGATGATTTACTATGCGCCCGGTCTATCCCAACATTATCTGCCCGACCCGCCCGGCAGCGGCTCGGACACACTGGCGCGATCAACCCAGCGTGTGCTGGGACACCTGGCAGAAGAGAGCATCGCCTCAGCCACGGCGCAGAGCCAACGAGTTTGGTATATCATTTTCAAACAGGCTGTAGAAGAGTATCGCCAGGTTGGATATGAGACGCATCCTGACCTGGATTGGTTAGAGCGGCATTTTGACCTTATAAATCTCGAAAGTTATTCAGACTTGCAGGTGTTTCTCTTTGAGCGCTGAATTGAGATGGTGGGCGATTAGGCGGAGGGAATGGCTGTGGTTAGTCATTGCCAGCCTGGGCATTGTTCTATTAAGCTCATCAGCCTATCTGGTGGGTTACCAGGCAGAGAACAGCCAGCTCGTTTTCAGCGGGGCGGTGGTGGACCGCATGGATTACTCCGTTCACCTGGCGAGCATGCACCTTGGGGAGCGCGGCGAATGGCGGTACCGCTTGCGCTTCACCGATGAACCACATCAGGGAGCGTACGTAAAGTCCGCTTATATTTTCCTGGGACATGCAGTGCGCTGGCTAAGGCTGAGCCTGCCCACCGGCTATCAACTGGCGCGCATCAGCTTTGCTCTCTTGCTGTGTTGGCTGGTATATCTGCTGGCAGCCTGGATGTTCGATGAGATTGCATGGCGCAGGCTGGCCTGGGCGTTGGTGGTCGCGGGCGGCGGGCTTGGCTGGCTGCAGTCAGCATTGGGCTGGGTACCACAGCCCGACCTGTCGCCGATCGATTTTTGGCTCGTGGATGCCTATGTCTTTTTCAGTATGATCGCTTTTCCCCATTTCCTGGCAGTCTCTGCGCTGGTCATACTGATCATCTTGATCGGCGTGAGTTATTTGATCAGGCCGGCGCGCTGGCAATGGCCTGTTGCGGTGTTGTTGGCGTTGGTGATGCAATGCATTCAACCCTATGCGCCAATCCTGCCAGACCTGGCCCTCCTGGGAGCATTTCTGCTCCATGCAAGGCGGTTTCCAGGAGAGCGGTTGAGAGGTGCGCTCTTCCTGGGATCTTTTGGATTGATGCAGATTCCGTTAGCCTGGTACAACCTGGCAGTATTTTCGCGTGGCTCGGATTGGGCAGATTTCGCCCAGCAAAATATTACGCTGTCTCCGCCCGCGGTGTATTATGTGTGGGGATTTGCTCCATTCTGGATACCTGCAATTGCGGGTGCGTTTGGATGGCTCTGGCGCAGCGCTGCCGCGCAACCGGATCCAGACGTTAGCCAAAAGGGGGTTCGTGAAGTGCTGATGGCTGCCATGCTCGCCTGGTCGCTGGGGGCGCTGCTATTGGCGTATTCCCCGACCAGCCTTCAGCGACGTTTCTTACTTTCATACACAATACCACTTGGGTTGCTTGCCGCGAATGGGGTACGCAATATGTTTACACCATGGCTGATGAGGCAGGCGCCTGGCTGGTTGCGCGGTCGTCCGATGCTGCTGCCGGCATTGATCGTCGCAGTGACGTGCATTTATTCGCCAGTCCTTGCCCTGGGTCAAAGCCTTTACGTGGCAACACGCCCGGCTGAGCTGTTCGATCCTGTGGCATGGATCCAAGCCGCCGATTGGTTGCAGCTAAACGCTAGCGAGGATGACACTGTACTGGCTACAGAGCAACTCTCACGGTTGATCGCTGCCAGAACTGGCTTACCTGTGTTCTTTGGTCATCCCATGGAAACTTTGCACTATGCAGAGAAGGCCAATCAGGTGGAGATGTACCTTGCCGGTGAAATCGACTCGCAATGGTTACAGGCGACGAATGTGCGCTGGGTGGTGTTCACCGCCCGAGATCGAGCGTTGATTGAGGATGCTGTGCTGCGCCTGGTGTTTGCGCGCCAGGGGGTGATGATTTACGAGGTTTTGCGGTGAGACGCAGGGATCTACTCTTCCTTTTCCTGGCGGGTTTGCTGCTGTCGCTGGTTGTCAGCAGCTTCCAGAGCTCTCCGGGTTACATGGATGCTGAGTACTACTTCAGCGGAGGCATGCAGCTTGCCACTGGACGGGGATTTTCGGAGCCCTTTTTGTGGAATTACCTGGATGATCCCCAGTCAATACCGCGCGCCTCTCACGCCTATTGGCTGCCCCTGGCCTCGCTGCTCGCCGCCGCCGGCATGGTGGTGACTGGATCGTCGTCATTTTGGGCTGGGAGAATATTCTTTCTGTTCCTGGCAGGATTGTTGCCGGCAGCGACCACCTGGCTGGCATGGGAGCTGCTCCAGAAACGCTCGCAAGCTCTGTTTGCAGGTTGGTTGGCGTTATTGCCAGGTTTTTATTTGCCATACCTGGCGACGACCGACACCTTCAGTTTGTATGCCTTGCTCGGGGCCGCCTGGTTCATGATGACGGGGCGGATTGCGCGCAACCAATCGACGGATCGCCTCCGTTGGGCGAAGGTGATTGCTATGGGGATTATTGCTGGCTTGATGCACCTGGCGCGCGCCGATGGCATCCTCTGGTTGGGGATGAGTTGTTTGTTCGTCCTGATGAATCCAGGCTCCGAGAACAAGAGCCGGCTGCGGGATTGGCTTCTGGTTGGGATAGGTTACTTACTGATCATGGGGCCATGGATGGTGCGCAACCTGGTGGAGTTTGGTTCACCGCTGGGGACAGCGGCTACCAGGATGCTGTGGTTAGTGGATTATGATGACCTGTTTATCTATCCCGCCAGCCAGCTTACGCCACAGCGCTGGATCGCGCAGGGGATTGGCAGCATCGTCCAAACCCGTATCACAGCATTGGGAGCCAATCTTCAATCTTCCCTGGCCGTGCAGGGTTCAATTTTCCTGGCGCCGCTGATGATCCTGGGGGTATGGAGGCTGCGCGAAGATGTGCGTGTCAGGTATGGTGTGCTATCCTGGGCGCTTTTGCTGGGCTTGATGAGCTTCGTATTTCCGTTTGCCGGCGCGCGGGGCGGATTTTTTCATGGCGGCGCGGCTGTTCAACCCCTGTTTTGGGCAATGGTCCCAGAAGGGTTGGATGGATTTATCGCCTGGGGCGCAAGGCGGCGAGGCTGGGATGAACGCCAGGCAGGAATATTTTTTCGCCCAGCGATTTTGTTGTTGACGATGACCCTGACACTCTATCTAAGCGCGACCAGGCTTGGCTTCGGCTCTCAGGGCGCGGGCTGGGATAACAGCCACGAGCGCTATGTGCGCATCGATGAGCAGCTTGCGCGGCTGGGTGTCCAGCCCGGCGATCGGGTGCTGGTGAATAATCCGCCTGGCTATTTCGTGGCTGCCCGGCGGGAGGCAATGGCAATACCGGATGCTGGCCTGGAAGAGCTGAAGTCAGTTGCTGCTCGCTATCAAGCGCGTTACGTTCTGCTCGAAGCCAACCATCCACGCGATTTCAATGAGCTTTACCATTTTCCAGGAGACAGGCCTGGCCTGAGGTATCTCACATCTTATGAAGACACCCGCATTTTTCGTATTGAACCGTGAGCGCTCGAATGGGTGAAAGCCCAGGATCGAAGTTCAGCTATACCCGGCTATGGCTGGTTGGTTTGCTGGCGGCGGGCTTATCCCTGGGCATGTACTTGATTTTTAGTGATTTTGGGAGAGGCCCCGGCTTTCCGCTCGATGACGCCTGGATACACCAAACCTATGCCCGCAACTTTGCTGAGCGCGGCGAGTGGGCTTATTTTCCGGGTGAAGCTTCGGCAGGTTCGACATCACCGCTGTGGTCGGCGCTGCTCGCGATCGGGTACTTAATCAGCCAATCACCTTATGCCTGGAGCTATCTGTTGGGATTTTTGACCCTGGCAGGCGTGTCTGTCATGGGGGCATTGCTGGTTGGTAAAGCCACCAGGGCCTCTGGCGTGGAGCTGCCTTTGGTTGTGCTGTGGGCTGTCACCGCTGGCTTTGCCCTGGAATGGCACCTGGTTTGGGCGGCCGGCTCCGGAATGGAAACCCTGCTGGCTACGCTGATCGCGCTCGTTGTCCTGAATACGCTACAGGCTCGACCGCGCTGGTTCTACGCCGGAGGGCTGATCGGCTTGGGCATCTGGATCAGGCCCGATTTGTTGACGCTTCTCGGCCCGGCGTTGATGGTTTTGGCGCTCTCCGACAGCCCAGGCAGGCTGAAGCTGGGGCATATCGGGCAGCTCATTGGCGGGTTTGCTGGATTCTTTTTCCCTTACCTTGCATTCAATCGCATGCTGGCAGGGAGCTGGTGGCCGAATACATTCTACGCCAAGCAAGCCGAATATGCGATCGAACTCCAGTCGCCCTGGGTGGCGCGTGTGCTTGAACAGGCAATACTGCCATTGACTGGAGTCGGGGCTATCCTGCTTCCCGGTTTTCTCTCTGTGGTCCTTGTCGGTTTGCGGCGTAAAAATTGGGCTTTGCTCGCCAGTGTGTTGTGGGCAGTGGGCTATCTGGTGTTGTACGCCTCCCGATTACCGGTCACTTACCAGTATGGGCGCTATGTCATGCCCATGATGCCGGTGTACTTCGCCCTCGGAATGGCAGGCATGTGGGGGATAGTGGCGCATCTATCTGCTGGGTTGTGGTTGCGTGTCGCCCGGCAAGTTTGGATGCTCTCTGGCGTGATCGTGCTGGCGGTATTTTGGTTACGAGGGGCGCAGGTTTACCAGCGAGATGTCGCACTGATCGAGGAGGAGATGGTCGCTTCGGCGCGCTGGATTGCGCAGCATACACCCGCCAACGCCCTGGTCGCAGCGCATGATATTGGTGCCCTGGGATATTTTGGTCAAAGAAGGCTGATTGACCTGGCTGGATTGGTCTCTCCTGAGGTGATCCCCTTTATTCGCGACGAGACCAGGCTGGCCGCTTTTCTGGATGAGAATAAGGCAGACTACCTGGTAACTTTTCCCGGATGGTACCCCGGGCTGATCCAGCATGGAGAACTGCTTTATGTGTCCGGTGGACAGGTTGCACCCGCGATTGGTGGAGAAAATATGAGGGTTTACCGATGGCGGATTTCTCGGTAAGATAGTATGCGTTGAAAAGGATTATGGGTAGCAAATCTGTAAGTTGTCCGATGGGTTTGATTATGCTATACTGACCAAAGTTGGGTCATCTGGGAAGTCAGGTGTGTGCTATGAGAGAGATCTCTATTGTGATCATAGATGATCATCCACTGTTCAGGCAGGGGGTTGCGGATGCGCTTACGCTGGAACCAGATTTGAAAGTGGTGGGTCAAGCAATTGATGGTGAGGCTGGTCTGAATCTTATTCGTGAGACCTTGCCCCTGGTAGCTATTGTGGATGTCAATTTGCCTGGCCTCAACGGTCAGCAGGTCACACGCCAGGTGGTAACGGAGCGATTGCCAACGCGAGTGATCTTGTTGACAGCGTATGATGATATGCAGCAAAAGATCCATTCGATGCGGGTTGGCAGCGCCGCTTATTGTACGAAAGATATCTTGCCAGAAGATCTTGTGAAGGTGATACGAGCAGTAGCTGCTGGTAAGTACGTGGTGAGCGATCAGGTGTTGGATATCTCGGGATTAGATCGTTGGCTGTCTGTTCACACCGAGACGGCTGGTAGAGCTTACAGCGACCCGGGTGAGCCCTACCAACCGCTTTCTAATCGTGAAATGGAAGTATTGGCGTGTGTGACACGCGGATTGAGCAACAAGGAGATAGCGAACCAATTAGGTATCAGCCACCAGACGGTAAAGAATCATGTCACGGCCGTGCTCCGCAAGCTTGGCGTCGAGGACCGCACCCAGGCCACGATCTATGCCTTGAAACGTGGTTGGGTGCGACTGTACGATGATGGATCACCCTCTGAGGAGTAATTCAGGTATGACTAAAGACCCAAACGGACACGCTGAAGAAAATCCCTTGGAATTACTGCGCACCAAACTTGAGCAAGAATTGGAGCAAACGCGCAAGGAGCTGAAAGAAATCGACTTGATGCTGGAGCAAAGCCAATTAGAGGTTGGCAAACTCGCGCAGCGCAATGCCTCAATCAGCGCACATCTGCAACAGGTGCAAAGCCAATTCGACAGCATACCGCGCACCGATATTCGCATGGCGTATGATTCAGCTTTGGACGCCCAACAACGCTTGTTTGTGATGCGCGGCCAGTTGGAAAAATTGCAAAGCGACCAGAACCACCTGGGGCGCTATGCCGCAATTCTCGAGCGCGTGCTCGGCGTGCTTCAAGGGGGAATAAGCGGCGATGTTCGACCCAGAGTTTCTTCTTCCACCGTGGAGGCGGTGGAAATGATGGTACAAGCTCAAGAAGCTGAGCGCCAGCGACTATCGCGCCAGATGCATGACGGACCTGCCCAGGCGCTGTCCAATTTCATTCTTCAGACCGAGATCGCTATGCGGCTTTTCGACCTGGATCAAACGAAGGCTCGGGAGGAACTTTCGAACCTAAAAAGCTCGGCAACAAGCACTTTCACGAAGGTGCGTGACTTCATCTTTGAGCTGCGTCCGATGATGCTGGATGATTTGGGTCTGCTGCCAACCCTGAAACGATATATTGAGGCTTTCAAGGATCAGACCAAAGTCGATACCCGCCTGGCGTCCACCGGAATTGAGCGGCGGCTAGAGTCGTATATCGAGGTGATGATCTTCCGAGCGATCCAGGAGCTTCTAAACAACGCGGTGCGCCACAGCCAGGCGACGATGATCAAGGTGCAGGTGGACATGAGCGATACGCAGGTGAAGGTAATTGTGGATGATAATGGCAAGGGATTTGACGTGAGCTTGATTGACGAGCGGGGAAATATGGGGATCAAGCTGATCCGAGAGCGAGCGGAGATGCTCGGCGGATTTATGGAAGTGGACAGCGTGATCGGCGAGGGGACGCGGATCACCTTCCAACTGCCCGTTTCAGCGGCTGCCTTTACATAATTGCAAGGCAAATTTCATAAATTGGCTATTGCAAAATTTTCTTAGATTATTTATAATGTATTCAGCATTCGAAACCGTAATCAAATTACAATATCAAGAAAGGAGGCAAAACCCATGTTGTTCGCACCGAAGGAAAAAGGTCAGGGCCTGGTGGAATATGCGTTGATCCTTGTTTTGGTAGCGATTGTTGTTATCGTAATTCTCGCCCTGCTCGGACCGGCAATCGGCAATGTCTTCAGCAACATTATGACCAACATCTGATGTTGGCGAAGACGTCTCAATCAACCCCAATTCGTTTCTAGTGGAGAGAGCCCTGCCAGCAGCGGGGCTCTTCGCATTTAATAACAGGTCAACAACCTGGTGTGAGACTGGGAGTTTAGCGGTGTAGACGTACCGCTAAACTCCCAGTTTTCCAATAAACTTAAGCTCATTCTGTCCGATAAATATATTGCCAGGGTGATGTTTTTTGCTAACAGTTTTGAAGGTAATAGTACTTTTCGGCTAATATTGGCTTGACTTTTATGTAATAAGGCTTATGATAACGATAATTGGTTAACATTCCCGGAACTTCAACTGGGTTAGGAGGCGGAAATGCGTCGAGGAAGGATCTTCATTTACCTGGCACTGATCTTAATTCTTGGAATTGCAGCAGTAGGCGTGGTTTACTACCGCGTCATCCTGCCATCCCAGCAGGCTCAACAACAGCAACAATCAAGCCAACCAACGCCAGTGGTTGATGTGGTCAATGTGATCGTGGTAGCCCAACCAGTGCGCCGGGGAACTATTTTACGGGGTGAAATGCTTAGCCTGGTGCCGATCCAGCGCACACTTTTCATCCAAGGAATGTTCAGCAATATCAGCGATGTGGAAGGCCGACTGGCCAAGTTTGACCTGGAACAAGGCGTGCCAATCACCTCGGGTATGCTGGCCGATACAGCCGAAGAGCTGTCTGGCGCGGGTTCGGTTGCTGCCTTGTCAATACCACGCGGCATGGTAGCTGTCTCACTGCCGATCAACAGATTATCTTCTGTTGCGTATGCCCCCCAACCAGGCGATCATGTCAATGTGATGGTGACATTGCTGCTGGCGGATTTGGATACTGATTTTCAGACCCTTCAGCCGAACCAGGCGGGAACAATCATTGCGCCGGGCGTCGCTGGTGAAACGGGGCCGAATTATTTGACCGCACAGGTGGGAGGCGGCGAAGGCGGCACTCAAGTTGGCAAGGCCGAAGTTGTGCCAGGATTGGGACAGACCTTGTATGCATTGCCTTCAGAGCGGCAACGGCCTCGCATGGTCACGCAGAACTTGCTTCAGGATGTAATGGTTCTCCACGTTGGAAACTTTTCCACAGAGCAAGAGCTCGCCCAACAAGCGCAGCAGGAACAGCAGGCTGTGCAAGGTGAAGAGCAACCCGCGGCACCTCCACCTCCGCCAGATGTAATTACCCTGGTCGTGAGTCCTCAGGATGCGATCGCGCTGCAGTATTTGCTGATGTTAGTACCAGAACGTTCCGCCTATATTTCACTCGCCCTGCGTTCCGCAGAGGATGATACCCGAGTACAGACCCAGGCAATCACCCTGCAATTCTTGATGGAGACCTATTCTTTCCCACTGCCTGCTAAGTTGCCTTACGGTGTGGAGCCGCGAGTGGATGCGGTGCGACCGCCCACCCTGGGAAATGATGTCCAACCAGCGCCACAGCAATAATTGGTGTAAAATATTTGGCTAAAGGAATTGGAGACCGTTTCGGAGCGCATGGATGGCAGTTGTAAATAAGATCCGAGTGATCATCGTCGATGACGTGCAGGAAACCCGCGAGAACATCCGCCGGCTTCTGCAGTTTGAACCGGAAATCGAAGTCGTCGGCGTGGCTGGCAATGGACGAGAGGGTATTGAGGTTGCCAAGCAAGTCCGTCCCGATGTTGTCTTGATGGATATCAATATGCCTGATATGGATGGCATCGCAGCAACTGAAGCCATCCGGCGCACCGTGCCATTCACCCAGATTGTCATTTTATCGGTGCAAAGCGACCCCAACTACATGCGGCGGGCGATGCTGGCTGGCGCGCGCGATTTCTTGACCAAGCCTCCAGCGGTGGATGAATTGACGGCTGCTATTCGCCGCGCGGGCAAAATGGCCAATGATGAGCGTTCGAAATCTTCCGTCGGGATTGGCCCCCCAGGGACAGGCCCACTGGGCGCCTCTGCTGCCAGGGCGATGCAAGGTAGAGTGATCACTGTTTACAGTCCCAAAGGAGGTACGGGGGCAACAACCCTGGCAGTCAACTTAGCGATGGCGCTGCACAATGAAGATACTCCCACGATCCTTGTCGATGGGGATCTGCAATTTGGCGATGTGGCCGTTGTGCTCAATCTGCAGGGAAAAAACAGCCTGGCAGATTTGACCCAACGGGCAGAGGAATTGGATTTTGATTTTGTAACCGAGGTTGCCATCAGCCACCCCGGTACGGGATTGAAAGTCCTGGCTGCGCCGCCGCGCCCCGAATACGCTGAACAAGTGTCTGGGGAGCAGTTCTCGAAAGTGATCAGCTTCTTGCGAGGGATGTTCACCTATGTGATTATTGATACATCGAGCTATCTGACGGACACCACCCTGGCGGCGATCGAAGGCAGCGATATGATCGTTCTGTTGGTGACCCAAGATATCCCGGCCATTAAAAATGCCAGGCTGTTTATGAATCTGGCCAGGGATCTAAAGGTGAATCCTCGACGCATCCTCTTCACTATGAACCGTTTCGACCGGCGAATTGGGATAACGCCCGAAAAAGTAGGTGAGAGCTTTAAGCATGAGGTCTCGGTGGTTATCCCGTATGATGATCGTGTGGTCATACCTTCGATCAACCGGGGTACCCCATTCATTATCAGTGACAAGTCGAAACCTGTATCGAGGTCGATTCTGGCGTTAGCGGAAATTGTTCGCCAGCGCGGGGTCGAATTAGCGGCACAGGAAGCCCAACAGGTGCATTAGTTCAGCACTGCTGATGGAGCGTTGAGAGCAGCAAGGAATGGTGTAAGATGTCACTCTTAAAGCGGATTGAGCAAGGCCAGACGGCGCCACAGAGCACTGCTGCGGGCAGTATCACAGATAATGGCTCCAATAATTCCAGGCTGTTAAATCTTCAGGCTCGCAGGGTGGCAGCGCCAGGAGTTACTGCGCAACGGGATACTTACCTTGACTTAAAAACTCGGGTTCAAAATCGTTTGCTGGCTGAACTTGACCCAGGGATGGATATCTCCAAAGTCAGCGATGTGCGCAACACAATTCAGGAACTGTTCGAACAGGTGCTGGCAGAGGAAAACATCGTCCTCTCGAGGCCCGAACGCCATCGGCTGTACGAACAAATCGCTGCGGAAATCCTCGGTTTTGGGCCGCTCCAACCGCTGCTGGAGGATGAAACCATCACGGAAGTCATGGTGAACGGCGCGAAAAATATCTATATCGAGCGTGGCGGTAAACTTCACCGCGTTCCCATGTCTTTCGAAAGCGATGATCATGTGATGCGCATCATTGATCGCATCGTTGCCCCTCTGGGTCGCCGGATCGACGAGTCCAGCCCGTATGTGGACGCTCGTCTGCCAGATGGTTCCCGTGTGAATGCCGTCATACCGCCAATTTCGTTGGTGGGACCGGTCATCACGATCCGAAAGTTCTTCAAAAATCCAATCACGATTGAACAGCTCATCCAATTCGGAACGCTGACACCTGAAGCCTTGCAACTGTTGAAGGCGTGTGTTGAATCGCGGCTGAATATTATCATCTCCGGTGGTACTGGTTCTGGTAAAACGACGCTGCTCAATATTCTCTCGCAATTTATCCCCAATGACGAACGTGTGGTGACGATTGAAAACGCGGCAGAGCTTCAACTTCGCCAGGAACACGTGGTCACGCTAGAATCCCGTCCCCCCAACATCGAAGGGCGGGGCGAGGTTACCATTCGTCAATTGGTGATCAACGCCCTGCGTATGCGCCCAGATCGCATCATCGTCGGTGAGATCCGCGATGAGGCTGCGTTGGATATGCTCCAGGCAATGAACACGGGTCACGATGGATCCATGACCACGGCTCACTCAAACAGCCCTCGGGACACACTCTCCCGCATCGAAACCATGGCGTTGATGGCAGGGATGGAGCTTCCGGTGCGCGCGGTGCGTGAACAAATCGCTTCGGCCATTGACCTGGTTGTTCACCAAGAGCGCATGCGAGATGGCTCCCGCCGGGTGGTGAATATCACGGAAGTCAGCGGTATGGAAGGCGATGTCATCACCATGACAGATGTCTTCATGTTCGAGCAGAGCGGCTATGAGAATGGGAAAGTGATTGGCCGACTGCGACCCACCGGCTTGCGACCGAAGTTTATCGACAAGATCGAGGCGGCTGGCATTCACCTGCCTGCCTCAATCTTTGGGATTGGTGAACGCCGGCGGTATTAACCTCGAAATTACCGTCATCGATCTTGCGGATGTGAGGAACGGATGGATCCAATGCTCCTGATACTGTTCGTCGGCGGGGGACTGGCTCTCTTACTGCTGTTGGTTGGGATCATCATCACGGCCACCAGCGAACGCACACTTGTCGAAGAACGGCTCGGTCGCTATGTTGAAAGTGAAACAGTAGCTTCTCGCCAGCGGGGTGAAAGGACGACGCCGGTCGGTGATTGGCTGAATGTGCGCCTCGAGCGATCCTCCTGGGGAGGAGGCATTGCACGCGAGCTGGCGCGCGCCGATTTGAAGTTGAAAGCCGGCGAGTACCTGGCAGTCATGGTCATCCTGGGGTTTGGCGTTGGGTTCGTGATCTGGTACATCTCGGGTCAATCGATACCTTTCGGTGTCCTGGGATTTCTTGGCGGTATGCTCATACCGCGTTTCTATGTCAAACGGATGCAAACTCAAAGGCTGCAGCGCTTCAACGATCAGCTTGCAGACATGCTTAACCTGATGGTCAATGGCTTGCGCGCAGGTTTCTCGACCATGCAGGCGATGGAGGCGGTCAGCAAGGAACTGCCCCCGCCAATTTCCGATGAATTTCGCCGGGTGGTGCAAGAAATGCAGATCGGCCTACCCATGGAAAAAGCGCTTGACAATCTGTTTCGTAGAATTCCCAGCGATGATCTGGACCTGGTGATCGCGGCGATCAATGTGCAGCGGGAAGTGGGCGGCAATCTGGCGGAAATATTGGATACCATCTCTCATACCATTCGAGAGCGAGTGCGCATCAAGGGCGAGATACGGGTGTTGACCACTCAGGTGATGTACTCAGGTCGTTTCCTGGCCCTGATGCCGCTGATGATTTTAGCAGCGCTATTTCTCATGAACCGCTCCTATATGATGCAGTTTTTCAATCCCGAAACTCGCCTGGTCGGTATTCCGATGCTGATATTGGGCGGATTGATGATCATCGCTGGCTACTTCGTGATGAACAAAATTGCCACGATTGACGTTTGATTGTTGATAAAACGGAGGCGATAATGCCCTGGTTGATCATTGGTATTGGTGCTGTCCTGGTGGTTGGCGCAATCATCTTGATTATCATCGGCTTGCGAGAAGGAAAAGGGGATGATCCATTGCAGAGCCGCCTGGCTGAATTTGCCATGCGTGGAGAGACGGCTTCCCTCGAGGAGATCGAACTCTCCCAGCCGCTCACAGAGCGGGTCATCTATCCATTGGCAAGGAAAATTGGAAGCCTGGCGATAAAATTCACACCTCAGAATGCCATTCAGTCCACCAATCATCGCCTTGAGTTAGCTGGTAATCCGAGCGGCGTGGACGCAACAACATTCTGGGCCGCCAGGTTCATCCTGGCGATCATCTTTGGCGGTTTGATGATCTTTGTCTTCACCGTCGGAGCCAAAGATTGGCCCTGGAGCCGAAAACTGCTCATCACCGCTGCCTTTCTGGCTTTGGGTTTCTATTTGCCAGACCTGCTCTTGACCAGCCGTATCCAAAGACGGCAGAAAGCCATCCGGAGAGCTATGCCGGATGTGCTGGACCTGCTGACCATTTGTGTCGAGGCGGGATTAGGCCTGGATGGGGCGATGCAGAAGGTGAACGAAAAATGGGATAATGAGCTGAGCATTGCTTTGGGACGCGTCCTCAGGGAAATTCAGCTCGGAAAATTGAGGCGTGAGGCGCTGCGCGACATGGCCGATCGCATGGGGATACCTGAGATGACAAGTTTCGTTGCGGCGGTGATCCAAAGCGAGCAATTGGGCGTCAGCATGGCAAAAGTGCTGCGGATCCAATCGGACCAAATGCGCATCCGGCGGCGGCAGCTTGCCGAGGAGGAAGCTCACAAGGCGCCGGTGAAAATGCTGATACCGATGGCTTTGCTGATATTTCCATCGATTTGCATCGTGCTGATGACCCCTGCATTTTTACTGCTGTTTCGCTCCGCACTGCGTGGTGTGCTCTTTGGCGGGTAAGCTCTGCTATAATAGGTATAGAGCAAGTCGATTCTAGCTTCATCCCGAAGGAGCAGAATGTCATCGCCGGTTCGCCCGGCCCATGCATGGTACCGTTGGATTTGGGCAAGCCTGGATTGGCTTTATCCTCCCCGCTGCGCGGGCTGTGACCAACCAGGTAGTCGTTGGTGCGTCAAATGCCAGAGGGAAGTCAGGCGCTTAGATCCTCCCCTATGCCCGACGTGCAGCCAACCGGTGAGCATTTCCGGAAAATGTAGCCATTGCCGTATCAGCAATCCCTGTATCCAGCGTGTCCGGGCCTGGGGGGAATTTGGTGGTGCTTTGCGCCGGGCTGTTCATGCGTTAAAATACAGGCGCAATCTGGCGTTGGGCGAATGCCTGGCCTCGCATCTTGGCGACTTGCTGGTTGAAGAGGGTTGGCAAGTGGATTTGATCGTCCCTGTTCCATTGAGCAGTTCCCGCCTACGAACGCGTGGGTATAACCAGGCCGCTCTGCTCGCCTATCCGTTGTCATTGGCGATGGGCATATCTTACAGGCCTAAAGTCTTGATGCGCACCAGAGAGACCCAAACACAAGTTGGATTATCTGTAGCTTCCAGGCGCGCAAACGTCCAGGGTGCTTTTGCTGCTGACCCGAGTGTGGCTAAAAAGCGGGTGCTGGTCATCGACGATGTCATCACCACGGGGGCCACTTTGCACGAGTGCGCGTCTGCGTTGATGCAATCTGGAGCAAAAGAAGTGTATGGTATGGCGTTGGCACGCGCGGTATGATCACAGTCAACCTGCTCCTGCAGGGATTAATCAGGATGAGGAGCAGAAAATTGCTTGTTTTTCAAACCACATAACCGGAGGATGATTATGACCCTAGAAGTGGAAATTTACGGACGCAACATGGATGTGACGGATCGCATCCGCGATTACGTGAACAAAAAAGTTGGGAAACTCGATCGCTACCTACCAGGCATCGAAGAGGCGCGGGTAGACGTGTCCTATGTCAAATCAGCTCGCAGTGCATCAGATCGGCAGGTAGCCCAAATTACTGTGCGAGGGAAAGGATTCATCCTGCGCTCGGAGGAGCGAAGCGAGGACATCTTTGCAGCGCTGGATAATGCCCTTGATAAGATCCAGCGGCGCATGGAACGCTATAAGGGAAAGCGATATCGCGGGCGCGGTGATGGACGCACTGTTGCTGAAGTGCTCACTCCGGAGGAGAAGGAAGAGACAACTGAGACGCTGGGACCCATCATAGCCCGCCGAAAGCGCTTTGCGCTTTCTCCCATGGATGAATTCGAAGCCATTGAACAGATGGAGCTTTTGGGGCACGAAGATTTCTTTGTTTTCTACAATGCAGCCACCAACAGCATCAATGTCCTCTACCGCCGGCGAGATGGCACGTATGGATTGATCGAACCTGAAATCGCCTGACAGAGTTTTCCTGGCGTGACGAGCTGGAGGGGTCGTTGGGTCTCCTCCAGCTCGATTTTATTTGACGGGGGTTGATATTGAGGGTAAACTTCATTGCCACCTCATGCGCAAGGGAAGATTATGCCAGTGGAAACCATTAACCAAGAATCGCTGTACCAGATTGCTGACTTGCTGGGCACTACACAAATTGATGAGGAGTCGATCCAGCAGGCTGTGCGCCAGATGCTGGTCGCATTTGGCGAAAACCCAGATCGGGAAGGTCTTCAGAAGACACCCGAACGGGTTGCGCGTATGTTTCGCGAATTGCTGGCTGGGTATCGCCAGGATCCGATCGAGCTGATCAATGATGCAGTTTTTGATGTGGCTTATGATGAGATGGTCCTGGTGAGGGATATCGAATTCTACAGCATGTGCGAGCACCATATGCTGCCATTCATCGGAAGAGCCCACGTCGCTTATTTACCACGCGGCCGTGTATTGGGGCTCTCGAAGATTCCGCGCATTGTTGATATGTTCGCCCGCCGCATTCAGGTGCAAGAACGAATGACACGCCAGATTGCGGAATTCATCCAGGAGCTGCTTCATCCATTGGGTGTGGGAGTGGTGGTCGAGGGGCTGCACCTATGCGCCACCATGCGGGGCGTCATGAAGCATGACGCCCGCATGACGACCTCTGCCATGCTGGGATATTTCCGCAAGAATCCAGCCACTCGCCAGGAGTTTTTGGAGAACATTTCGCGCGGCTCAGAACCTATGTTCTGAGCGTTTCTAGCGAGGTGGGAATTCCACATCGCGCTGGCGTTCGATTTCAATCCCAGCGCCTTTAGAAAACGGTATCGCGCCAGGCTTCACCACGCGCAGTTGCACCCGCTGTACCGAAGGCTGCTCCAGGCAGAGGGCAGCCAGATCTTCTGCCAATGCCTCCAGGGTATGCCTGGAAGACTGCTCAACCGATTTTTGGAGAGCGTTAGCTAAGGCGCTATAGTCTAAACTGGTGTCGTCCAATGAGTCGCTGGCTGCTGTGCGGCGGATATCGGTAAACAGCGACACATCCACCAGGATGCGCTGTGGCGCCTGGCGCTCCCAGTCGTAGACGCCGATGACGCCTCGGGCTTCCAGTTCTAGAATGAAAATTCGATCCATACAGGGCTAATTGCTCAGCAATTTTATAGAAACTCTCTCCAGTTTCTCTCGGGCTTCCTGGGCCACACGGGCGAGCTCAGCGCTTTCCGCCAGTTGACCAACCATCATCATAGCCAAAGGATTTGCGATGCGGACAATGGAGGTGTCTTGTTCCACGGCCTCAACGGTCACATTGCATGGCAGCATCAAACCAACGACCGGGTCGGCAGTTAAGGCGCGGTGCGCCAACGGCGGGTTGCAGGCGCCCAATATGACATAAGGACGAATATCTTTGCCCAATTTCTCTTTCAGAGTGGCCTTCACATCAATGCGCGTCAGCACGCCAAAGCCTTCGCTCTTCAAGGCTTGCGTAACACGCTCCAGAGCCTCTTCGTAAGGCATGTCCAGCTTTACCTCAAGGCCGAGTTCTTCTTTCATGGTTCCTCCGAATGTTGAAATCTTTGTTTGTGTGCATTGATAAGCGCTTGCCAATTCTTAGATGCAATGCTGGCCATTGGGTTACAGCAATTGGATTCTTTAAGCCTGCTCCAGGTGAGTCTTTGGCGGCAGCCGTCCGAGCATCCATACGCTGGCGACCAAAACGAGCGTGGCGAGAAGTTGATCCACTCGGAGACCCGCGACAAATAGTGCACTATCGGCGCGAAACGCCTCGACCAGCAGACGCAGCGCAGCGTAGGACGCCGCGAAGCGCAGAAAATATTCACCCAGGTGATCGTAATTGACGCGTTGATGACTCGGCCAAAAGTAAATCAAAATCAACAGTGCGCCAAGGATTTCGTATATCTGCGTTGGGTGTCGCTTGGCGCTGAACAGTTCGATCGCCCAGGGAAGGTTGGTTTCGGTACCAAAGAAATTGCCAGAAGCGAGGTGGCTGACGCCCAGGCCAATTGCCAGCACCGCTGCGAGCGGAGTGATCGAATCCAGAAGAGGCCAGGAGGATAGATTGCGCTTCTGAGCATAGATCGCACTGACGATCATGGCAGCGAAGATCCCACCGGGCAGGTCCAATAGGGAGGGATTCAACGAGATCAGGGATACCGGGCTTTCTATGAAAGCTGCTGGATAGCGGAGGACATAAAGCAGGCGTGCTCCCGCGATGCTTGCGACCAACACGATTGCAACCAGGTTGTAGAGGTGGCTTGGGTCAATGCCGCGCGAAAGTGAATGTTTTTCGGCCAGAGAGAGTCCTAACCAGAGGGCAATCAGGAGCGCAAGGCCGGGAGTTTGGATGGCAAGTGGGCCAATGTTCAGTACTGGCAGCATTATGGATCCTTTTCAATCAGTTGTTCAGCCCGCACTCTCAGCAGCGCCTCTGCCATGGGTCCTCCAACCACCACATCTTGAATGATGCCTGCTCGATCGACAAAGAATGTGGTGGGCATTGCCTGCAGTTGATAGAGAGATGAGACTTCCCCATCCTGATCGAGCAGAATAGGAAAAGTGAGATTCAGGGAAGATGCAAAATCCAAGGCAGTTTGCAGTTCATCTTGATGGGTGGTGTTGATCGCCAGTATGACCAGGCCATCCGCTTGATAATCCTGGTACACCCTCTCTAAGGCAGGCATCTCGGCCCGGCATGGTGGACACCACGATGCCCACAAGTTGATGATGACTGGTTTGCCCCGCAGATCTTGCAGGGTGTAGAGCGTGCCATCTGTCGCTGAAAGGGTGAAATTCGGTGCGGCAAACGATGTGCGCGGTAATGGCAGAGTCGTGTAGGAACTGCTGCCAGGGGGTATTCTCGTCAACCAAATCCAGCCTGAAGCTGCCAGCAAACATGCCAAGGCGAGCAAATTATAGCGGCGTTGTCGATGCGTCATAGGATAAGTTTACGGGGAAGCCAATGGTGTGTCAAGGAATGGCGTATACGTAAAATTCATACCAGAAATTTGGCAAGAAGGCATGTTATCATTGGCCTTGCTGCGCCTGCACTGCGCTGGAGAACACCAGAGAAGCATTTGAACTCTGTGAACGAGGCGCATTATTTTGAATCACTGATGTATGATGGATCTATGACATGTTCGATGCACACTTTCCAGGCTGGTTGAGTTATCCGCCCCGTTATAACATCCTGTCGAAGCGCCAATCCTTGTGGTGGCTGGTGCTCTTGATACTGGCTGTGGGGGTTTCTGGATGCAGGTTGAATATGCCGGGAGCTCAAGAAGCCACACCCACAATTGCTCCAGCCACAGAAAAGCTGATCACCCCAATCGCGACAAGCTACCCAGCCCCTGCAGGAGAAGTAGAAGCTGCGCCGACTGGCTATCCGGCTCCAGAAATCGGCGCCACGAATACCGCGGTTGCCTATCCTGGTCCACAGCAATCCGAAGCATCCCCACCTGCCGCCACCATACCGCCAACCGTCACTCCCATGTCCTCACCACGCCCGACGACAGTCCAGGCGGATGCGACTCTCCAACCGACGGACACTGCCGCTGGCGCTTATCCTGCGCCTCAAATACAGGTCACTTTGACTTCGACAGCAATGGGATACCCGGGGCCGCCAGATACCCCGTTGCCAGAAGCGCTGCCTCTTCAGGGCGCGGCCACTTCTTCGCCTTATCCCGGCCCTCAACCCAGCATTACACCGCTTCCGTTCACCGCCCAAACGCCGGAAATGACGAGAGGTGTTGCTGGCACAGCCACCGGCACAGTCATCGTGGAAACTCCCACGCCAACACTCTCGCCGACTGTGGTGCGAACGGTTTTTCAAGCCAGCGATCCAGCCGATTTCAAGCTGGTTTCTGGCAGGTACCAATTGCTCACGTTCTATGCCACCTGGGCGCCAGATAGCGATGTGATGGCGCCTGTCATTTACAATCTTGAAGGCAAGTATGGGAATCGAATTGGCTTTGTCTATTTGAACCTGGATGATCCGGCGAACAGCATTTTCAAAGAGATGTTGAGCTCGCGATTGCCTCCCGCGTTTTACTTGTTGGATGCTCAAGGGAGGGTTGTCGATTCATGGTTTGGCAGGATAAGCCTGGCAGAGTTGGATAGCGTGTTGAGGACAATTTCACCTTAATGGAGTAAAGCTCATGATGAGATGTGTGAGAATCGCATTACCGGTACTATTGATAGTGGTGGTCTCAGCTTGCACTGGCAGCCAGGCTGGGCCAGCGGCTGTGGACGTTGCTTCCGAAAATGTGAGCGCAGCGCCTACATTGCCAGCGACGGCAGGCGTGCAAGTCGCTGAGACAACACCCCTACATCCAGCATCGCCGGAAGCAACAGCGACTGACTTGCCGGATGCAGAGCCTGGTCCGAAACCTACGCCACGCCCTGCCATGGAGGCGTCACCTCCGGATAGCGTCCAACTTGCTTCTGGAAAAGTCCAATTAGTGGAATTCTTCGCATTCTGGTGAGCGACCTGCCGCAGCATTGCCCCCATCGTGCATGGGTTAGAAGCTGAGTATGCCAATCGCATCATCTTTTCGTATCTGGATATCGATGATCCCGCAAACGATGAATTCAAACAGCAACTAGGGTATCGCTACCAACCCCATTTATTTTTATTGGATGCAGATGGCAATGTCCTAGATCAATGGGTCGGTCCAGTCACGCGTGAAGAGCTGGAGATGGCGTTTCAAGACGCTTTGGTCGATCAATGAGATGCATAGCACCGCGCGGAGAGGAGAAACTTACCCGCCCGATGCTTTAGGGCTTTAGCTTTTGATCAAGATCGGCGCTTGACATTTGCAGAGAACAGGTTATAATCATCATACCCTACCCCCGTGGGGGGGGATGGGAAGGATGACGATTGGCGGATTACGATGAAACATGAAAGCGCACAGCGCCGTTTGAAAACAATCCAGGGCCACTTGCGCGGCATCCAACGAATGGTTGATGAAGAGGCTTACTGTATCGACATCATCCGCCAAATTCAAGCGGTGCAGGCGGCTCTGGCAAAAGTGAGCACGCTCATCCTCGAGGAGCATCTAAATTCCTGCCTGATCACCGCTGTGAGAGGTGATAATCCCGATGAACGTGAGCGTGTGCTGAAAGAAATCGCGGATGTATTCGCTGCGACTTCTGGCAAGTAGTAGTATCCCAATCCCACTTTTTTTGGAGGTAACCATGACCACTGTAACTTATAGCATCCCCAACATTTCCTGCATGCATTGCGTGCATACAATCCAGACCGAAGTGGGTGATCTGGAAGGCGTCGCCTCGGTGGTGGCGAACAAGGATAACCGCACCGCGACGATCACCTTCAATGAGCCTGCCACGGAAGAAAAGATCAAGGCTTTACTGGCCGAAATCAATTATCCAGTCGCTAACTGAACAACCGATCTCGGTGAGTGACGCAGCGCAGTCTGCCTGGCGGGTGCTTCCGGCAGGCGCACTGCGCTGATTAATTACAGGTGTGGAGCAATTATGGCAGAAATTAAGCAAGTAACATTACCGGTTACTGGAATGACCTGCGCCAACTGCGTGGCCACAGTGGAACGTAACCTCAAGAAAGTCGGCGGCGTGCACTCTGCCGTGGTCAACCTGTCATCCGAGAGAGCCACGGTAGATTTTGACCCATCCCAGACGGGATTGGATGCATTGATTGGCCGCATCCAGCGCGCTGGCTATGATGTAGCCACTGGCGAGGCTGATTTGCTTGTGCGCCGGATGAGCGATGACAACGATGCACGCCGCCTGGAGAAATCCCTGGCTGCGCTGGAAGGCGTGCGTAGCGTCCAGGTGAGCTTCACGACGGAAAGAGCCCGCGTCGAATATATTCCCACCCTGGTTTCGCAAGCAGAAATCCGCAAAGCGATCACCGATGCGGGCTTCGAGGCGGTTGAGGTCGGGGGACAGGGGGAAGATGTCGAAGCCCTGGCGAGGGAGGCGGAGATCCAACAGCAGCGCAAGTATTTGATCATCGGGTTGCTCTTGACAGTGCCGCTTTTCATTTTCTCGATGGGGCGCGACCTTGGGTTATTGCCCATACCAGCGCACGCCTCGTGGGCAAACTGGGTCATGCTGGCAATGGCAACGCCGGTGCAGTTTTACGTGGGCTGGCAATATTACGTCGGTGCATTCAAGGCGCTGCGCAATCGTTCTGCGAACATGGATGTGCTGATTGCGATGGGCTCATCGGCGGCATATTTCTACTCTTTGCCGATCACCTTTGGCTTATTGCATGGGCATGTGTATTTCGAAACCGCGGCGGTCATCATCACTTTGATCAAGCTGGGTAAGTTTTTGGAGGCGCGCGCCAAAGGGCGCACCAGCGAAGCGATCAAGAAATTGATGGGTCTGCAGGCGAAGATGGCGCGCATCGAGCGCAATGGTGAAGAGCTGGATGTCAACATCGATGATGTGCGGGTTGGCGATATCGTGCTGGTTCGACCGGGTGAAAAGATACCTGTGGACGGTGTGGTGATAGCCGGGCGCAGCACGGTGGATGAGTCCATGCTGACCGGAGAATCGCTGCCCGTGGAAAAACGGCCTGGAGATGTGGTTATCGGCGCCACGCTCAATAAACTGGGGTTGATCAAATTCGAAGCCACCAAAGTGGGCAAAGAAACTGCGCTGGCCCAGATCATTCGCCTGGTCGAAGAGGCCCAGGGGAGTAAAGCGCCTATCCAAAAACTGGCTGATCAGGTTTCAGCGATCTTTGTGCCCATCGTCATTGGCATCGCACTGGTTACGTTTTTAGTGTGGTATTTCTTCGTGCCAATGCCAGCCGGTGCAGACCTCAGCCCTTTCACACGGGCGTTGATCAATATGGTCGCTGTCCTGGTGATTGCTTGCCCGTGTGCGATGGGTTTGGCAACACCTACGGCAGTCATGGTCGGTACAGGGAAGGGCGCAGAGCTGGGTATTTTGTTGCGCTCGGGGGAAGCTCTCGAGCGAGCCGGGCGGGTGACTACGGTGGTTTTGGACAAGACGGGCACCCTGACGAGAGGCCAGCCAGCCGTGACAGAGATCATCCCTGCCAGCGACCGATTATCAAGTCGTGAGCTGTTGAGACTGGCGGCGTCGGTTGAGCGCGGGAGCGAGCATCCCTTGGGGGAAGCACTCTTGGCTGAAGCTGGCAACATGGGGCTTTCGCTCGCTGAACCAGAAGGCTTCCAGGCGCAGGTCGGGCATGGTGTGACAGCCGAAGTCGAAGGACACAGGGTGCTGGTGGGCAACCTGCGGATGATGACCAGCCTGGGGTTGGATTTGAACGGTTTGAGCGGGCAGATCGAGCGCTTGCAAGCAGAGGCCAAGACGGCAATCCTGGTCGCAGTGGGCGATTCACCTGAACATCAAGCCGTTGTCGAGGGTGTGATCGCCGTGGCAGATACTCTCAAGGAAGGGTCGGCTGAAGCAATTGCCGATCTACAGGCAATGGGATTGAAAATTGTGATGATCACCGGCGATAATCGCCAGACTGCTGAAGCAATCGCCCGCCAGGTTGGTTTGAGAATTGGGCAAGGCGGGGTGAATATTCTCGCCGAAGTGCTGCCGGGCGACAAGGCGAGCGAGATTAAGCGACTGCAAGCGGCAGGCGAGGTCGTAGCAATGGTTGGTGATGGGATCAACGATGCTCCAGCGTTGGCCCAGGCGGATGTTGGCATTGCTATCGGCACTGGCACGGACGTCGCCATGGCGGCAGCTCCAGTCACCCTAATCAGCGGCGACCTGCGAGGTGTTTCCAGAGCGATCCGCCTCTCTCGGCAAACGCTGCGCACGATCAAGCAGAATCTCTTTTGGGCGTTCTTTTACAACGTCATTTTGATACCCGCTGCAGCGATGGGTTTGCTCAACCCTATGTTGGCAGCCGGGGCGATGGCTTTCTCCAGCGTATTTGTGGTGACCAATAGCTTGAGATTGAAGAATCTCAAGGTGTAGGAATGACTACCCGGTTGTGCTCGTGTCAACCGTTGGTTTGGGAGCAGGCTGTGCAAATTGGTTAAGTTGTCGAAGGCTGAGCAATAATCCAATCGCCAGCACCACCGCCCCAGACCAATACGGCAGGTTCACGCTCAGGTCGAAAGCGAAGCCAGCCCACAAAGGCCCGATGATGCGACCCAGGCTCATGAAGGAGTTGTTCAATCCCATAGCAATGCCTTGACCGGTGAGGGTTTCTTTCGATATCAAAGCCGAGACCGCTGGCCTGAGCATAGAATTGCTGAGCACGAAGAAGATGATGCTGAGCCAAAGGAGAAATTCAGTCGTCGCCAACGTCATCAGCAGGAATCCGATGACGCTGCCCAACAGGCTGGCCTTGATGATTGAACCTTCTCCCCAACGGTGGGTGAGCGGTCCGGTCAACCCACCCTGAACGATCACGGATACCACACCAATGAGGGTGAGCAGCATGCCCACCTCCCACGGGCCATAATTGAAGCGCTGTTGAGTGTAGAGCCCAAAGATGGCTTCGAAGTTTGTCAAAGCGAAGCTGAGCAGGAAAGCCATGAAGAGCAAAAAACCAATCTGGCTGAACAGGGCATCCCACAACAGGCGTAACTGGAAGCCTTTGAACTTTGCACCACGGATGGCGCGTTGCCCCGCTGGCAGGGATTCTGGCAACAGAATGGCGACTATCACCAAAGCCAGTAGAGAAAGCGCAGCCGCAACGAAGAAAGGTAAGCTTAACATGCGGCTGCCAAGCGCACCGGCAATTCCTGGTCCTAACACCATACCCAGTCCCATCGCTGCACCAAGGATGCCCATTCCCGCACCGCGATCTTGTTCCTCGGTGCTATCACTGATGTATGCCATTGCGGTGGGAATAACTGCGGAGGACAGCACACCCGCCAGGATGCGAGCGGCAAACAGCATCCACAGTTGCGAGGATAGGCCAAAGAAGACTTGCGCGAGTGCATTTCCAAGCACACCGAACATCAACACGGGTTTTCTGCCAAAACGATCCGAGATTTCTCCCCAGATCGGCGAGAAGATGAACTGCATGACGGCATACGAAGCCATCAAAGCGCCCAGTTCGCTGCCGCCTGCTCCGAAACTCTCGACCAAAAAGGGAAGTATCGGAATGACCATTCCGAATCCCATCATGATCACCACCAGAGTGAAGAAGAGAATCAGCATTTGGCGATTTCGAATTATCATGGAGGTCTCGCTTCAGGAGATATGACTCGTTCTCAGGTATTTTTAATTGCTTTCGGGTACAATCCTGTAGAGTTTTAGATTATACAGTCCCAAGTTGAGCATTGATTGTACCTCAAACAGGAGTGAATCAAAAATAGCTCAATTTGCGGACAGGATAGCGGTTATGAGTTCTCTTTATAGTTCACGACGACGCTTTCTAAAAGTTGCTGCAGTGAGCATGGGTGGCTTCGCTGTGAATGCCTTCAATCGTCTGCTGCAGCTCCCTGAATTTCCGGCTGCTGAACGACTGGGTCGAGCCTTCGCCAAAGTAGAGATTAAAGCGAAACCTGATATCGATGCACAAACCGTGGGTGTCATCTATGATGATACCGTTGTGCCCTGGTTGCGAGAGGTGGTGGGGCGAAACCCCTACCGATACCGGCAGCGATTCGTGGAGACGCCTCAAGGGTTTATTTGGGCTCCCGATCTTCAGCAGGTGCGCAACCAGCCCAATCAACCGGTTGAGCGGCTGCCAGAGACAAGCCTGGGAGCTGGGATGTGGACAGAAGTCACCGTTCCATACGTGGATATTGTGCTAGAGGGGAAGCCAGTCAGTCCCGGGTTTAAGGCCAGGATGGAGGCTGGTTTACCGCTGCGTTTGTATTACAGCCAAATTCTGTGGGTCGACCGAATTCGCGTCGATGATTCGGGACAAACCTGGTACCGGGTCAATGAACGATTCGGGTACGGCGACTTGATCTGGGCGCCTGCAGCGGCGTTTCGCCCGCTCACTGAAGAAGAAATTGCTCCGATTCATCCCGAGGTGGAGGATAAACGCGTCGAGATCAACGTCGAACAAAAATACCAAACGCTTTCGTGCTATGAAGGAAAGACGGAAGTGTATTACTGCAGGATTTCTGCCGGGAAGCAGTTCGACGCTGAGGGGAAATTCCTGGGGCATTCGGCAACACCGACTGGAACGATGAGCATCTGGCGCAAGCAAGTGTCCGCGCATATGTCTGGCGGGACAACTGGTGCTGGATATGATCTACCAGGCATTGGATGGACATCATTGTTTACTGGAGACGGTGTCGCTATTCATTCCACCTTCTGGCATAATAATTTTGGCGGTGAATTGATGTCGCATGGCTGTGTGAACGCCACCCCAGAGGATGCTAAATGGATCTTTCGCTGGACAAATCCTCCGGTTTTATACGACCCCGGCGATGTGTACAGCAAGGATGCAACGATTCCACCTACAAAAATTACCGTGAAAGAGGGATAATTGCTTGTAACCGATGGAAAATATCGGCATCTAAGTTAAGGTATTGCGCTTTGGCAGCGCAAGCAAAGGAAAGCCACGCATCGAAAATCCCTGCCGGTAATTGCGCAGACCGGATATCAGAGACCTGGATTGTGATGAGTTAAGGAGAAGCAAACATTCATGACCGCAGCAAATGTGACTTTGGGCCTCGCTTTTTTGGCTGGGCTGGCTTCATTCCTCTCGCCGTGTGTACTGTCACTGGTGCCGGCGTATGTTGGCTACCTTGGTGGACGTTCAGCCGCGGCAGCAACTGACCGATCGCCAGGCAACATTGCTGTGACGAACCGGTGGTTGACATTTTCACATGGCCTTGCTTTTGTGCTCGGTTTTAGTGTTGTGTTTATCGGATTAGGTTTAGCTGCTTCTGCGTTGGGCGGATTATTGTTCGACCTGAGCGATTGGATTGCTAAGATCGGCGGCGTGGTGGTGGTCATTTTTGGCCTGCACATGATTGGTGTATTCCGCATCCCCTGGTTAGAGTATGATCTCCGGGCGCATAACACGCCTGACCGCAGGCGAGGCTACATTGCTTCTGCGCTGATGGGCGTTTTCTTTTCAGCGGGGTGGTCGCCGTGCGTTGGACCGGTATTGGGAGCGATTCTCACGCTTGCCCTGAACGGCGGGTCGCTCACACAAGGCTTCAGCCTGCTGTCGGCTTATTCCGCCGGGCTGGCGATCCCATTCCTCCTGGCAGCGCTCGGCATCGGCTGGGTAACGACATTGCTCAAGAGATACGGAAAAGTGATGCGTTACACAGAGATTGCGATGGGTGTCGTGCTGGTCGTGGTTGGCGTTATGCTATTTTTGGGCACTTTCCAGACACTGGCGCGTTTTGCCCCTTTGATCGATCTAGGATTGTGAGCACAATGGCATCAAACCGGGCGAGTGCTTTCCTGGCAGTGGCAGCGGGTATGCTGGCTGGCGCTGGCTTAGGGGTGATTATTTTGTTTGGCTTAGGAAATCTGGATTTACTCGCCTCGCTCAAGTCACCCTGGGAAAATCAACCTGCGCCAAAGGTCGGGTATTCGGCGCCAGATTTTGAGCTGAACAACCTGGCAGGGGAAACGATTAAACTGAGCAATCTGCGCGGTAAGCCTGTTTTGATTAACTTCTGGGCTACCTGGTGTGGACCTTGCCGCCTGGAAATGCCTGATCTTCAAAAGATCTACGAAAACTATCAAGGGGATTTCGAGGTGCTGGCAGTAAACGCCGATGAACAGGAGAGAATAGTGGCGAAGTTTGCCAAAGATATTGGCATAACCTTTGAGGTCCTCCTGGATCCCGGTGCAAATGTGCAAAGCCTCTACCAACTGCGCGGTTATCCGACATCCTTCCTGGTGGATCAGGAAGGCGTCATCCGCGTCCAACACATTGGCATCATGCACGAAGCCCAGTTGGTAGAATACCTGGCAGAGGTGGGCTTGAGCAGATGATCACGGTCACATTATACAGCCGCAGCGATTGCCACTTGTGTGAACAAGCTTTCGATGACCTAAAGAGCCTGCAAGAGCAATACCCTCACAAGCTCACCGTGATTGATGTGGACAGCACACAGGAATTGCGCCGTAAGTACGGGTTTGAAGTGCCGGTGGTGGAAATCGGCCCCTATACATTGAAAGCCCCCATCACGCGACAAGAGCTGCAATTCACGCTGGCAGCCGCCCGAGACCGGCAAGTTTCCATCGACCGCTTGAATGATCCAGCCTACATGGGACCGGTGACCTGGACGCGCTCCGATGGATTCACCTACTGGATGTCCCGGCATTACATGGCAGTCTTTAATCTCCTGGTATTTATCTATGTGGGATTGCCATTTTTAGCGCCGCTGTTGATGAAAGCCGGTGCAGAGATACCAGCGCGATGGATCTATCGAGGTTATGGGATGGTTTGCCATCAGTTGGGATACCGTTCGTTCTACATTCTTGGCGAACAGGCAGAGTATCCGCGAACTGCTGCGGGTGTGCCCGGTTTGCGAACTTTTGCTGAGGCGACGGGATTGAGCGAAGAATCGGATCCTCAGGCGCTGCTGGATGCCAGGAATTTCATTGGAAACGACCAGCTTGGTTACAAAGTGGCCTTATGCCAGCGGGATGTATCGATTTACGGTGCGATCCTGTTATTTGGCTTGCTTTTCGCCGCCACCGGGCGTCGCATACCCGCCTTGCCCTGGTACTTGTGGATTGTGATTGGCATTCTGCCAATTGCCTGGGACGGTCTCTCGCAACTCATCAGCCAACCGCCGCTTGGCTTCTTGCCATACCGTGAGAGCACGCCGCTTTTGCGAATAGTGACCGGTGGGTTGTTCGGGCTGACCACAGCCTGGTTCGGGTACCCAATGGTGGAAGAAACTATGGCTGATACGCGCCAGCTCATGAGCGCCCGGCTCGAGCGAGCGCGACGGACGTCTGCAAATGCACTTCCAGCAGATTAATGGGCTGCAATACCTGACTTTCGATCTTCTGACCGAGGCGGGGGTGCGCCATGGGATTTTCACCCGTCACGGAGGGGTCAGTCAATCACCCTGGGCATCCCTCAACGTGGGCAGCACCGTAGGAGACGACCCCCAGCATGTGAAGCGCAATAAAGAATTAACCCTGGAGGCGATGGAGCTGCCCGGACACAGCGTATTTGATGTCTGGCAGGTGCACGGGAGCGAGGTGGTTTGCGCGCACGCCCCACGACCATTCGATCAGGTGCACGCTCGGGCCGATGCAATCTTAACTGATCAAGCAGGGGTCACCTTGATGATGCGATTTGCGGATTGCGTACCGATTTTGTTGACAGATCCGGTACGGCGCGTCGTTGGAATAGTCCATGCCGGTTGGCAAGGCACCGTCAGGCGGGTTATCCAGGCGGCGATCCATGTGATGGCAGAACAATATAGCTCACGCCCCCAGAATGTGCGCGCTGTCTTAGGCCCGTCGATCGGCCCAGATCATTACGTGGTTGGGAGAGAGGTTATCGAGCAAGTGCGCAGCGAGTTTGGCGCTGATGCGCAAGAATTCCTGAGACCAACACCCGATGAGTCATCCAGCGAGAGAGCATACCTGAACTTGTGGCGAGCCAACCAATTCTTGTTGGAACAGGTTGGAGTCCTAAATGTCCAGCTTGCGCAAATCTGTACGGCCTGCCATGTTCAGGATTGGTATTCTCACCGCCAGGAACGAGGACTGACAGGTCGATTCGGCGCGTTGGTGGCGTTGAATAATCATCACCAATAAGGTCTGGCCATGAACACCTTCCCAGATGAAGCTGTGATCCGTGCAAATTATCTGCGTGTAATGGAGCGAATTCAAACGTCAGCCGCGCGAGCCAATCGAAATGCAGATGAAATCCATCTGGTGGTGGTGACAAAGGGGCAACCGTTGCAGGTGGTTCGGGCGGCAATCGCCGCAGGAGCAACCCGTCTAGGTGAGAACTATCCTGAAGAAGGCGTTGAAAAAATACTGGCCTTAGGTGGAAATTGTGGTGTAGAATGGCATATGATCGGGCATGTGCAAAGCCGCAAGGCGAGAATGGTCTGTGAACATTACACCTGCTTGCATTCGCTCGACAGTGTGCACCTGGCTCAACGGCTTGACCGGTTCTGTTCCGAACTTGGAAGACAACTGCCCGTGTTCTTGGAGTTAAATGTCTCAGGGGAGGAAAGCAAGTTTGGTTTCCCGGCCTGGGATGACAATCATTGGGAATCGCTTGCCGTGGCTATCGAACAGATTGCTGCGTTACCCAACCTGAGAGTAAGAGGACTGATGACCATGGCTCCGTATTTTCTCCAGGCAGAGCAAGCCAGGCCTTTTTTTCATCGCCTGAGAGAGTGGCGAGATCGCCTGGCGGACCGCTTCCCGCACGTTGACTGGACCGATTTATCGATGGGTATGAGCTCGGATTTCGAGGCGGCGATCATGGAAGGTGCAACATTTGTGCGCATAGGGCAGGCGATATTAGGACCTCGCCCCGTATCAGATTAGATTGATCTTGGAGTGTTGGCGTGAACGTTCTTGTGATTACCATCAATATGATTGCACAGGTGATCACCTTATTGGTGATTGCCAGTGTACTGCTTTCTTACTTTCTCTCACCGTACCACCCGGCGCGCAAATTCGTTGATGATCTGGTTGAACCCATGTTAGCGCCAATCCGCCGGATTGTGCCAAGCGCTGGTATGCTCGATTTTAGCCCGATGGTCTTGATACTGCTCGTGCAGATCGTGACGCGATTCCTGATCGGGGTACTGGCTTCAAATTAGTAAACACGGGGTGCAACTTGACAGAGCGTAAGTATCACCTGCATCATGGACAAAAAGGGGCTGCGCTGGCTATCCGCGTGACACCGCGAGCCAGGAAAAATGAGATCACCGAAATCTTGTCGGACGGTACTGTACGTATCCGCCTGGTTGCACCTCCCGTAGAGGGAAAAGCAAACGAAGCATTGATCGAGTTCCTGTCCGAGGTGTTGGAAGTCCCCCGGAGCAGCATCGAGATTGTTGCAGGACAAACTGGGCGGGATAAGTTGATCTCGGTGCTGAACCTGGATGCGGCAACCGTTCAGCAAAGGATTTTGAACCGGTTAGAATGAGCGATTGATTAACCTGGTCTTCCAGATGTTCAAGCCTACGAGGTTTGAGCTTGCTTCTGGGCAAGTCTTTCAGGGTGGGGTAGCTCAAGACCGCTCAATTCATAGATCCACAATGCCTGGTAGGCAGCTTCCACCAGTGCGCCAGGCTGCCCTGTGTAGAGCTGGTAGATTGTAGGGATGAAATATTTCTCGGGCAGGGTGGCGCACAGTTGCAGAGCAGCCAATTTCTCCTCCGGCGTTCCTTCCGCCATACACTGCGCCAGCAACTCAAATGCCGCGCGGCTGCTGGAGATGCCGATGCCTTTCTTGCTGGCGAATGCCAGCAACCAGGGAATATCTTGTAACGGGGGCTGTGTCACGGGCAGGCGTGGATCAGGCCTGGCGAGCTGCTCTAAAGCCTGACTGGCAGCATTCTTTACCACCCATTGAGAATCTTGGGTG
This sequence comes from Chloroflexota bacterium, assembly GCA_029265355.1. Classification (GTDB taxonomy): domain Bacteria; phylum Chloroflexota; class Anaerolineae; order Anaerolineales; family UBA4823; genus JAJUJL01. Next base: position 280,887 of record JAJUJL010000002.1, read on the forward strand.
GCGATGTTTTCCAGGATCAATTGAGACCAGGGTTGGCGAATCCGCGCCAATCCGAAAACGACTGCGCGGCGGACGAGTAAATCGTCCAATGTGGCGCCTTCTTGCAGGGCGGCATGACCTTCATTGGGGTCAATCGCCAAAGCCTCTGCAGATGCCCGGCGGAGCTCTTCCTGGCCCTGCAATAATCCTTCGGCGAGAATCTCCAATGTGCTGTGGCTGCCGATCGACGCCAGAGCCAGGGAGGCTGCACGAAAGACATTGGGAACTGGATCTGCAAAAAGGGACTTTAAGTCCTCGATCTCGTTGATCTCTGGAAGCATGCCAAATCCCAGGGCAGCCAGTTGGCGTTGGTCTGGATTCTGGCTGCGACTGATCTGATGAAGCAAGGTGGTAATACCTGGCGTTCTGGAAAGGACGATATTGGTCAATGCACTGCACCGCAACCCCATCGGAAGCGTCTCGTCTTGCAGCAAGCCAACCAGGCGGCGCATAACCACGGGTCTCCAACTGGCTCCCTCGGGCGCACAGCGCAGCCATTTGCCAAGCTTTAGGGTTGTGCGGTGAAGCGGGGGGCGGCTGAGATCCAGCATGGCCTGGAGAACTCCTGGGTCAGGATCAAGCAGAGCAGCCAGGAAGCAGAGTGCGTCGTCACGCGTACTCCAAGGAGATGCCTGGGGCCATTTCAGGCGTTGTTGTGCGCGTGGAAAGTGCATGCGTGCTTCCATACCGCAGGCAGATAGATAGCTGAGCAGGATGGGATGGGTAAAACCGATGCGTCCCCCCGCGAATGTCTGCAAAATTCCGCTACCCTGTTTAAGAGGCAGCGCCTGGAGAAGTTCAGGCTCGATCGCTTCGGCAGCCGCCAATGACAGCGCCTCTTTAGTATCCAGCACTGGCTTTTCTACGACCAAAGCCAGCATAGCAAATGCTTCCAGAGCAGAGCGGGCGCTCGGGTTCAGTGGGTCTTCTGGCGTAAATAACTGTCGACGAAGATAAGCTTCGATGGCCTCAACTGGACCCGGACCCAGGGAATCGCCCGCGTAAGCTGCCCATAGTTTCAATGTCAACTCCAAAGGCGTGAGTATGATGGCCTTGCTCTCGACCCAGGCGTTGAGAATGAGTGGATCAGCCGTGTCGCGGAGGGTATCAGGAGTCTGGATATGTAGAGCCCAGAGCTGGCTCCACTTCTCGATGAATTCTTTATGTTGGGCTCGCGTCCACCTGGCTGGTGTGAGAGGGACGAATCCCAGCTTAACTAGCCGCCCCAAAAAAGTGTCTGAAGCGGTTACCGCGATGCGCAGGGCAGGGAAACCTGCCGTCAAGGATTGCAGGTAATAGGTGATATGCTCGAAATCTAAAGTTGGCAACTCATCCATGCCATCGATGAGCAGCATGATGCGTCCGCTGAATACAGCCTGGCGCACGTATTGGGCAATTCGCCGGTAACGGATGGCAGGCATGCGAGCTGCAACAGCTTTGGATAGAATTTCCAGCGCGCTGCTTGGGCTGATGGTCCCGGCATCTGCCAACTGCCCCATAACTTCTTGATGGACGGGTAGGAAGGGGATAAGATCCGCAACGTGCAGCAATAAGGGAATGCGATTGTGCAGATCTCCAGGCAGCGCCTCTCTGCGGGCAGCCTGAATGACCAGGTCAGCGATCGCAATCGATTTGCCTACCCCTGTTTGTCCGATGATGACGACATTCCTGCCCCTGGATAGCGCTTCGGCAAGTGTCAGGGTGGGGGCGCCAAATTGGGAGGCGACTTCTGGGCTGCCAGGTGATATCGGGATTGCCAGGCTGGAGATATCTTCAATAAATTGAACGTCGCCAACAATGGCGGGCAGAGGAGGCGCCAACAGCCTGGGTGGAATTAATAACTCATCCAGGGAAAATAAAGGAGCGGCAAGATGATTGTTCTGCACCTGGCGCAGCATTTCGTTGCACAGGCGAGTCTCCAGGCCGGTTGCTGCGTCCAGGCGACTCGATCGAATTGCGCTCGCTGCACGCTGCAATATTTGACCCAGCGCCGGACGCAGGCGTAAGAACAGCCACCAGAATAAGGTCGCTGCTAGGAAGCCCAACCAAAATGAAACCCGGTCGAAATTTTCGAGCAAGCGAGACATGCTTAGCCTATGTACAGAATTCTACCGCAGGTGCTACAACGGGTAAGCTGGTTTTGCGAACGAGAAGCATGTAGTAGAGCTGCACTGAGCTGCGTGCCGCACGCTGAGCAATTGCCGTTGATCACTTTGGAGACTGCCACACCACGCCGGGATTGACGCAAGCTGAGGTAGATCTGCATTTGCTCTGCTGCCAACCCCTGGGAGGCTGCGTCACGTTCCTGTGTCAATCTTTCGATTTCCTGCACCAGCTTGTTTCTTTCCAAGATTAGCAATTGATTGTTCGATTGGTTGCGCTGTGTGGCTTCACGCAAATTTTCCGCAGCCTGATGGTAGTTTGACTCCATCTCCTCGTAGATGATCATGGCTTCTAATTGGCGATCCTCTAAAACCGCCAGGTATTTCTTAAGTGCCACAGCTTCTTTTTGAAGATCCTGCAACTCTTTTGGATTGCGCACACGCCCTCCGTAGAGGGCAGCTTCAGTTTGTTCGATCTTGATGCGTTGTGAAGTTACTTCTTCTTCTGCCTTGCGCAAGTTTTTCCGAGCTTCAGCGAGGGTCTGTTGGGCTTTGTTTTCCTCCAGCCTGGCTCGAGTCAGCTCTTCATCCTGGTTAAGTGCAACATCGATCTCCTGCAATCTCAGGCGATGGTGATCTATCTGGCTATCAGCCTGTTGGACACGGTAGAGAATAAAGGGGAGACTCATTTGGCTTCATTATAGAAGGGGTTGTCTGGTCTTGCAAGAGGATCAGCAAAGTTGGCTCAAAATCGCAGCTTACGGAATTGTCAAGCCGGAGGCTATGAGGGTGTCGGTTACAATTGCCGCATGAAGCGAAACTCTTCCTTTCGATATTCGGGCATCGTTTATGGATTATTTTTGTTATCGGTAAGTATTCCATATTTGCTCGCCTGGAAGATGGCGGGTGCAGATCTTGCTTTTGGTGGATTTTTATTCAATCCGATTGATGGCTATTCTTACCTGGCGAAAATGCGCCAGGGATGGGATGGCGCCTGGCGGTTTGTGTTGCCTTTTAGTGCACAACCCGGGAGCGGGGCGTATATTTATCTTTTCTATCTCTTCCTCGGCCACATTGCCCGCCAGTTTTCACTCTCCTTGCCGTTCACATTTCACATCGCGCGCCTGGCCAGCGCCTTGTTCATGATCTGGTCTTTAGATCGTTTCATCCAGCGAGCGCTGCCAGGTCATGTCAACTATAGAGCAGCGCTCCTGCTCGTCGCCTTTGGATCTGGCATGGGGTGGTTGGGGTTAGTGGGGGGATTATTCACCTCTGACCTTTGGGTCTCGGAAACTTACCCATTTCTCTCGGCATACAATAACCCCCATTTCACGCTGAGTCTTGGGTTGATGGTGTTGCTGATGACGCCGATTGGGCTAGCTGGCTCACAGTCCGAGCAGATTCGATCCACGCAGGGCTGGTCTGCAGGATGGGGGTTTGGCGCGGCAGCCTTGCTGCTTGCCGAGCTTTCTCCTTTTGGAGCAGCGGTGGTTTTACTGGTGTGCCTGGGCCTGGCAACCTGGGATCATTTTGAGCTGAAAAGCAGCCTTCTTTCAAACCATTGGTTGCGGCGAGCGGTGTGGATTGGATGCGGTTCTCTTCCGATCTCGCTTTACACCTGGTTAGCAGTGCGGGCTGACCCTGTGTTGGCTGCGTGGAATGCTCAAAACCTCACCCTGTCTCCGCCGTGGTGGGATATTGCACTGTCACTTTCACCTGCGCTGCCAGTGGCCATCCTCGGGGCCTGGCGCGCGGTGAGCCTCAATCATCAGCGAGCTCGCCCGGCAATTCTCTGGGCGGTGCTGGCGCTGCTCCTGGTATACCTGCCATTTGGTTTGCAGCGCAGGTTTCTGATCGGCATCTATATCCCGATCGCCCTCCTGGCTGTCTCGGCTTTCCAGGTGTGGCAAGCGAATTCCAGGATGCAGCGGCTGACACTGATGATGCTCGTGATCCTGTCGCTGCCATCCAACCTGGTTGTGATGCTGGCTGCCTGGCAGGGGATTGCCAGCAAAGACGACCGAATCTATCTGTCGGTTGATGAAATCCATGCCTTGCAATGGATCGAGACGAACACTGCTTCTAATGCACTGGTGCTGGCAGGTGCAGAAAGCGGTTTATTGATCCCGGGTTGGACAGGGCGCAGGGTGATCTATGGGCACCCATTCGAAACAGTGGATGCCCAGACAGAAAAAAAGCTTGTCGAAGCATTTTATTCTGGAGAAATGAGCCCCCAAGAGGCCTGGGAGATGCTTGCGGAAAGAGGAATTGACATTGTCTATATGGGCCCACGCGAAAAGAGCAAGTCTATATCTCGCGCCTCTCCGGTCATGGAGCACCTGGAACTTGCTTATACGAATCCCACCATTGACATCTATCGGGTGATCCATGAGCGGACCGAATTGAGTCGCAACCAGGCAAACTACCCATGAGCCAGGTGCATCTCAGACAGCTCCTGCATATCTTTCGCAGCCAGGATGCGCTTTTTATCGTTTTCCTGCTTATTTTGCTGCTTTCCTTGCTGGCGGGGCTGGGCGGCTTCCCATATCCCTCGTCACAGGCTGAATACTCCGATTTCACTATCAGCCACTACCCCAATGCGGTTTTCCTGCAGAGGGCAATCTCGAGGGCAGAATTTCCGCTGTGGTCATCATCAATATTGAGCGGGTACCCGTTCTTTGCCAGTCCACTGTCAGGACTGTGGTACCCGATCGGTTGGTTGGCTTTGGCGTTTCCGCTGCCGTTGGGCTTGAATCTGCTCGCCTTCCTGCATCTTCTATCGGGCGGAGTGGGTCAATATCTCCTGGTGAGGGAGCAGAGAATTTTGCCTTTAGCAGCCGCTCTGGCAGGCATCGCCTTTGCTGGAATGCCGAAGATCGTCGCCCATTTTGGAGCGGGACACCTCACTTTGCTCTACGCGGTGAGCTGGACGCCCTGGTTATTGTTCTTCAGTGGCCGGAAAACGAGATCTGCCAATTGGGTGACGCCCATTATCCTGGCTTTGGTCACGCTATCCGATGCGCGCTGGTTGCCCTACGCTGTTGGGGGCTGGTGGTGGTATGAGATGGTTGTGCTCTACGGTGGAAGGGTGACCAGCGGGTTGATAAAGCGCCTGGCAACCCAGACTGCAACCGGGTTGCTATTGGCGGCTCCACTGCTCATACCATTGGCGGAATACGCTCGCCTATCCAGCCGAAGCGCCATGAAGGCGAGCGATGTGCTCGAATACTCGCTGCCATGGGACCGGTTATTGGGACTCGTTTTTCCTTCGCCAGGCGGATTTCACGAATGGATGCTATATCCTGGGGCAGCGGTGCTGGTCTTAGGGCTGTGCGCCCCCTGGGCTGCGCCGAATCGCTCTGCGCTGGCGAAGATTCGCGGTTGGGGCGGGTTGGTGATCCTCTGCTGGATTTGGTCATTGGGGGAGCATTTTCCGGGGTTGAACCAGCTTGCCAGGCTACCCGGGCTTAGTTGGTTGCGAGTTCCACCGCGCGCTCTGTTCCTGGCGGGTATGGGATTAGCGATGATGGCGGCTTATGCCTTGCAGGGAATGCTCCAGGGAGGCCCGGAGCCCCAGCGACATCGTTTACGTTTATCCCTGGTCGCGATTTTCGCAATTACGGTGGGGATTGGTGTGGGGGCGCAACTGGTTGCTGGCAAAATCCTGATCCCGTTTTTATGGGGCGCGCTCGGCGCTGGTTTCGCCTGTTTACTGGTGCTGTTCATCGTTCACAGGCAAACTGATGCACCTGTGTGGGTCGTTTTATTACTGCTCGCGACGCTGCTCGATTTGGGGTTGTTCGGGAAAACGCTGGTGTCTTGGCGAAGTCCATCACAGGTGTTGTCGGAAAGTGAAGAACTGGCAAGAGCGATCCTCGGCCATAGCCAGCAGGTTCGTCCGGGGGTATTTCGAATCTATTCTCCATCATACAGTATGCCTCAGCAAATTGCCGTTCAATTTCAATTCGAACTGGCGGACGGCGTCGAGCCCCTGCAGTGGCAGCCTTATGTGACATTTATGGAAGAAGCCACGGGTATCCCATCTGCGGGTTACAGCGTGACCCTGCCAGCATTTGCCAATGGACAACCGGCGCGCGACAATCAAAGCTACCTGCCAGATGCGGTTCGCTTGGGCTTGTTGAACGTTCTTTACGTCGCCAGTGAATTCGATCTACAGGTGGAAGGCCTGATATGCGTGGGCACTTTTGGAGGAACGCGCCTGTATGAAAATCAGTACGCTCTGCCGCGTGCCTGGGTGCAGCGCGAAGCGAATGAACACACGGCAGAAATTCAGCCCGCTGAAGTGGTCGCTTATCGAGCGAACCGAGTGGATGTGCGCGCCGCGGGTCCAGGCAGGCTGGTTCTGGCAGAAATGGCGTATCCTGGATGGCAGGTTTGGGTGGATGGAAAAGCAGAAAGCTTGCTTACCCAACTTGGCGTCTTGCGAGCGGTGGAACTGTCAGAGGGCGACCACATAGTCAGCTTTGTCTTTCGTCCACCCAGCCTGATGCTTGGCCTCGGTCTATTTTTCATAGGTCTAGCCTTATCAGCGTTCAGTAACTTGCATGATCGAGAGCCGCATCTATGAAAAAGCAAAACTTTTCTGCCAGGCGCTTCTTGCAACCTTCTGTGAGCTGGCTCGTTTGGGCTGCTCCGGTGGTATTGTTGGCGCCTGTTTGGCTGGTCGGGAAAGCGCTCTTTTGGGGGACGCCCTCGTTGCAGTTTGTACCCTGGCGCTGGATTGCGGGGCAGATGCTTGAACATGCGGCGCTGCCGCTGTGGAATCCATGGTCTGGCATGGGTGCGCCGCTGCTGGCGAACTATCAATCGGCTTTGCTCTATCCTCCGAATTGGCTTTTGTTGATCGCCCAGGCAGCAGGGGAGTGGATGAGCGTTGGGAGCGGCTCAGAGGGGCAGCGCCTGAGTCTCGGGCTGGCAGCCTGGGCGCAGACCTGGCTGGTCATTTTCCACCTGGGGTGGGCGAGCTGGGGTATGGTGCGGCTCAGCCAGCGCCTGGGTATGAAACCCCTGGCGCAAAATATCTCAGCGCTCAGCTTCGGATTGAGCGGCTATCTGGTTGCCAGGGCGGGTTTCTTGAGCATCAACGCCGCTGCAGCGTGGCTGCCATGGAGTATCCTGGCAGTGGAATCGATAATCCGCCCAAAACCGAATGAACACCCACTCAGGCTCTGGATCAACAGCAGTGTGAGCTTTGCTTTGCTGCTGTTGGCGGGACATGCCCAGACAGCCTGGTATATCTTGTTACTAGCGATGATTTGGGTGATTGTGCGCACCCCCACGCCTGCGCCTCGTCGAAAGGGAGGGCGATTAACCGTAGGCTTCAATACGCTGGCTGCCAGGTTGCCAGGCCTGGCGCGTTCGATCGCTATCTCAGGCATGTGTGGTTTGGTCGCGGTATTGCTATCCGCGGCTCAACTACTCCCAACCGCGGAATACCTGCTGCAATCCCAACGCGCCGCCCAGGTCGATTATCGGCTGGCAATGACGTATTCATTCTGGCCGTGGCACTTCATAACCCTCCTGGCGCCGGGATTCTTTGGCAGCCCGGTGAGCGGCGACTATTGGGGCTACGCCAACTATTGGGAAGATGCGGTGTACATTGGAATATTGCCGGCGCTGTTGGCGCTGGTAGCAATTTCGAGGTTATTCCGGAAATCTACTGCCGAGCCTTCGCAGAGCAGCGAGCAGACACGCCCCCTGGTCCAATTTCTGGTAGTGATCGTCTCGGTCTCGTTTTTGCTCGCGCTGGGTGAAAACACTCCTGTGTTCCCGTGGTTATACCGGCATGTCCCCACCTTTGATATGTTTCAAGCGCCAGCTCGTTTCAGCTTGTGGGCAGTCTTTGGCTTGGCGCTCCTGGCGGGTGTGGGGGTGGAGCAGTGGCGGCGCCCGGTGGGCAGTGGGGTCTATTGGTTGCGCCTGGGGAGCATGGGCGCGATGGCGGTGACGGTCGGAGCTGGTTTGGCGTGGCTGTTTTTGGGTGATGTTAGCCCAACTTTCATACGCGCTGCAGCATTGGCTGGTCTGTGGGGAACCTGTGCGGGATTATTAGGATTGACCGCACCGGTTGGGGTTGAAAAGAAGGACAGCAGAACCCAGGATCCAATCCTGCGACGCCTGCTGCTCAGGATCGCTCCATTGTTGATCAAGGCAGGGACTTTTCCTGAGAAAGGTTCGATGCATTCGCGGCCAATGCCTTCCTGGTGGCGGACGATCTCGGAGCCGATCAAACGTCATTTCCAGGCGCGATGGGAGGCGGTGGTTGTGCTTGTGGTGGCTGTTGATCTGCTTGTCGCTGGCTTCGGACTAAATCCAGGTGTGGATTTGGAGTTTTACTCCGCGCCGGGCGAGGCCGCGCTAACTGTGAAAAACCTTGCTCAGGATGCTCGTCTCTATCTTCCTGCTGAAGATGAACGAAAATTGAAATTCGATCTCTTCTTTCGATTCGATACGTTTCATCCAGAGGTGGAGTGGCGCGCCCTGCGCGAGGTGCTGCTGCCGAATTTGAACTTGGTGGACGGCATTTCCTCAGTCAACAATTTTGACCCGCTCGTTCCAGGCAGGTATGATCGTTGGATGCAGGCTTTGGAAGAAGTTGCACCAGATCAACGCCGGGTGATGTTGAACCTGATGAGCGTCGGCGTGGTAGAAGATATGGTGATGACTCCAAATGCACTGGTTGAATTCGAAAGCCTGCCGGCAGCAAGACGCTGGCGCTGGCTGCCTTGCGCCCGGTTTGCAAACCATGAAGACAGCGCCTGGCAGCAAGTGATGCAGGCAGGCGAAAAGCTGCTGGACGAGTACGTCGTCATTGAAGGCTACGTATCAGCCGGAGTGGCAGACAAAACGTGCGAAGTCGGGAGAAATGCGCCGGCCCAGATTGCCCGGATATCAGAGAACGCCAATTTTCTCGAGTTGCAAATCAGCAGCCCAGCGCCTGGTTGGCTATTGGTAGCAGATACCTGGTACCCAGGCTGGCGGGCTTATGTAAACCAGACTGAAACCAGGCTCTTTTTGGGCGATTATTTGTTCCGGGCTGTGTGGCTGCCCCGTGGCGAACACACTGTTACCCTCAGGTACTCGCCACAATCTTTCCGTGTGGGTGCGATTGTCAGCTCGATATCCTGGCTGGTTTGTTTGATCGCCCTGGCCATAGCCACCAGGTCCAATCATAAGACAGACCAGGAGCAGGCTTGATCACCACCTGGCGCCGTTGGACTGCCCTGCCTGCGTTTCCAGCGCTTACGACCCTGGCGGCGATGGGGCTGCTGGTGGCCTTTGTGATTGCCAGCAATTCGGGTGATCCGCTTGCCCTGGCGCGCCTGGGAGACCGCTACTGGCTAGGAGACCCGCAGGGCGGCGAGGGCTATGATGGGCAATTTAATTATTACATCGCCCTCCAACCCGATCCGAAGTTGGTAGCTCCAAAACTGGATGTGCCAGCTTACCGGTACCAGCGAATACTGCTGCCTATGATGGCGCGATATTTGAGCCTGGGCATGCCGGCTTTAATCCCTTGGGTGCTGGCATTGATCGGGGTGCTGAGCCATGTTGTGGGCACATGGCTGGTTGCCAGGCTGCTGGAGAGCTGGCATGTCAGCCCAGCATATGCCCTGAGTTACGGCCTGTGGATTGGGTTTGGGTTGGGGGTGCGCCTCGACCTGCCTGAACCACTAGCTTATGCATTGGTTGCCGGTGCGCTGTGGGCAGAGATGCGCTCGAAGAGCTGGTTAAGCTGGGTATTATTTTCTCTGGCGCTATTTGCCAAGGAAGTTACCGCTCCATTTGTGGCAGCCGCGGGCCTGGCTGCTTTGTCTGAGCGACGTTGGAAAGATGTGGCGGGGTTGGCGTTAATCGGTGCGCTTCCCTACGTGGTTTTTCAGGCCTGGCTGTGGCGTGTTTTTGGCGCGCCGGGGATCGGATCCGGCGGGGCAATGGCAACGCCTTTCGAGATCGTACCGTTGATGGGATTATGGCGGATTGGCGCTGAAAGCATGCTCTACCTAGCCGCGATGATAATTGTTTTTGGACCGAGCATTGTTCTTCCAGCCGCGTGGGGAATTTGGTCAGCAATGATCAAAATTAGAGAAAAGCAGATCAATGTGGTAGTATTGAGCTTGCTGCTCAATGCGCTGCTGATTATGTTTTTACCCTTCTCCACATTTCGGGAAACGGGGGGATTGCTGCGATTTGCCTGTGGGTTGGTCATGGCAGTGATCCTGTTTGCCGCCCGATACCGCATGCGGAGAGTGCTGAATTACAGCCTTTTCTGGTTGGTTTTGAATGTGTTTCTATTCAAAACGGGAAACCTGTAGCTGGTGTATCTATAGAAGTTCGATCAAAATTTCAACTATCAGATCCTTTGGGAGTAGCAAATGAAGGAAGTCCAGGAATTTTCGGAACGCGTCATTGCCAATATCGAGAAGGTTATCGTGGGAAAGCGAGAGACGATCGAACTGGCAGTGATTGGCTTGCTTTGCCAGGGTCATTTGTTGATCGAAGATGTGCCTGGCGTTGGAAAAACAGTCCTGGCGCGCAGCCTGGCGCGCTCGCTGGGCTGTAGCTTCAGTCGTATACAGTTCACACCAGATATGCTGCCGAGCGATGTCACCGGTGTATCCATATTCAACCAGGTCAGCCGGGAGTTTGAATTTCGACCTGGGCCAATCATGGCTCAGATTGTCCTGGCAGATGAAATCAATCGAGCGACGCCAAAAACCCAGGCCGCCCTGTTGGAGGCGATGGAAGAGCGACAGATCACCGTGGATGGAACCACGCACATTTTGCCGCGACCATTCATGGTGCTGGCAACCCAGAATCCAATTGAATATGAAGGCACATTTCCGCTGCCAGAAGCGCAGCTCGACCGCTTCCTGGTCAGGGTCCGCCTGGGATATCCTGGTCCTGAGGACGAAGTCAAGGTGCTGGAGCGCCAACAATTCCAGCACCCATTGGATAAATTGGACCAAATGGTGAGCGCTGATGAACTGACCGCCATGCAGGAAGCAGTGAAAGGCGTTTACGCCGCTCCAGGAATAAAACGTTACATCATTTCCCTGGCGCGCCAGACGCGCGAACATTCGGATGTTTACCTTGGCGCCAGCCCACGCGGCAGCCTGGCGCTGTACCGCACTGCGCAAGCTCGCGCTGCGATGCACGGCCGGGAGTATATTCTCCCTGACGATGTAAAGGCTCTGGTAAGCCCAACATTTGGTCATCGACTGATCCTGGGGCCGGCAGCTCGCCTGCGCGATTTGGATGCTGATGAAATAGTGCGTGAAATTACCAACAGCGTGCCTGTGCCTGGTGGAGATCTGACGGGGGAAAGACAATCTGGATGAATGCCACGCAACGCGTCGTGCTGCTCTTGTTGACTGCCAGCCTGTTGGCAGGCGTCGTCTTTGGTTCGCCATTCTATTACCGCCTGGCGTATGTGTGGGTCTTTCTGTATGCTGGCAGTTGGCTACTTTCGAAGATGTCGCTGAGAGGGCTCGAGGTCCGGCGCACAGCGCGTTTTCTGCGTTCCCAGGTAGGACAAATCTTCGAAGAGCGAGTTGAAGTGCTCAACCACACCCGCTGGCCTAAACTGTGGGTGGAGGTAAAAGACGAATCGGCCCTGCCTGGATCACGCGGGTCGCAAGTGCTGAGCATGATTCGCGGCGGAGAAAGTCGATCTTATTTGGTGCGCACCCGTTTGTTGCAACGAGGCGTTTTCCACCTGGGACCTACCACGTTAGTATCCGGGGACCTATTCGGGTTATTCCCCACGAGCCGCAGCATACCGGCCCAAGAAACGCTCCTGGTCTACCCGATGATGTTCGATATTCGAGCATTTCCGAGCCCGCTGGGCTGGCTTTCTGGCGGTGAAGCTCTTCGCCGCAGGACGCAACAGATTACGGCAAATGCTTCCGGTGTTCGTGAGTACGCCCCGGGTGATCCTTTGAATCGGATCCATTGGATCAGCACTGCGCGGCGAAACCGTTTCATGGTCAAGGAATTTGAGCTGGATCCGATGGCAGAAATCTGGATCTTTGTGGATGCAAACCGCAATGTCCACAGCCAACTTCCCGATCAACCCGCGCAATTGGACGAGAAGGAACTGTGGCGCCCCTCGGTAAAAATACCCCTTCCGCCAGCTACAGAAGAGTATGCGGTGAGCATTGCAGCTTCGCTTGCCAGGTACTACCTGCAACGGGGGAGAATTGTGGGGCTTGTCTCTTCTGGGAGGAATTTCCGCGTCTTGCCTGCGGAACGCGGTGGGCGGCAGTTGGGAAAAATCCTCGAATCGCTGGCGCTGTTGCATGCGGAGGGTAGATTGCCGATGCAAGCCCTGGTCGAAGCAGAGATACGCAGCTTGCCGCGCGGCAGCACGGTGATCTTGATCACCCCAGACCTGGGCGATAGTGTTCCCTTGGCTTGTGAGCTGGTGCTGCGCCGCGGAATGCGCCCGGTAGTCATTTTGCTGGATGTTGCCAGTTTTGGCGGCGGCGGATCAATTGACAAGGTTTCAGCCAACCTGGCGATGATGGGTGTGCCATTGTGCAAGGTCGCTTATGGGGACGATTTAAGCTCAGTGCTGACGGAGAACAGCAACGCTCAGCTTTGGATGTGACCTGAGCAGTATTTTTCCAGCCTGCGCCTGGCTTGCTCCAGCAGCTCCAGTTCGTGGCTATCCAACCACTCGTGGGTCCATTGTTCCAGGCAGGCGCGCCAGTTGGTCAGAGCCTGCGACCGCAGGTGCTCAACAGCAGCAGCATCGATAGCCACGGTCTCCACCACCTGCAGCCATTCCAAGTCTTTTGTCATCAGGGCAAGGTCCATTTCCAGGGCAGTGTGGCAACACGCCACCTGGGGTAAACGATCTGCTTTGGCTGCCGGGTAGTCGCTTCCCTCAACCAGGCGGTGCGGTGGAATCTTGAATAAGCCCGCCAGGAGCGTGATCGTCCTCTCTCCCGGTAGGGTCAGGTCCATCTCGATATGCGAGACAGCAACTCGGGAGATTGCCAGGCGATTGGCTAATTCTTGCTGTGTCCAACCATGTTGCTGGCGGAGCCGGGCAATGCGTTTGCCGATGGTTTCTTGCATCGAGCATGATTATACATTCTGCTAAGTCACTTAGCAGACTCAGTCCCCTGGGTGTGTTATCTTATCCAGCAAACAGCATAATTTCAAGGAGGTTGATTTTGGCTACCAAACGCGCCCTGATAACGGGCATTACAGGACAAGATGGTTCTTACCTGGCAGAGCTATTGCTGGAAAAGGGTTACAGTGTGGTTGGCATGATTCGTCGTTCCAGCACAACCAATTTTGAACGTATCCAGCACATTCAAGATCAAATCGAGTTGGCTTCTGGCGATTTACTAGACCAGGCCTCTTTGATTGACATCCTGGAACGCTACCGACCGAACGAGGTGTATAACCTTGCAGCGCAATCGTTTGTTCAGACATCCTGGTCACAGCCTGTCTTCACCGGGGAAGTCACTGCGCTGGGAGTGACCCGCCTTCTGGATTCGATACGACTGGTGGATCCAGACATCCGTTTTTACCAGGCGAGCTCCAGTGAGATGTTCGGCAAGGTGCGAGCTGTACCGCAAGATGAGCAGACACCCTTTTATCCGCGCAGTCCCTATGGCGTTGCCAAGGTTTACGGCCATTGGATCACGGTGAACTATCGCGAGAGTTACAATTTGTATGCGGTCTCGGGTATCTGTTTCAACCATGAAAGCCCTCGACGGGGGCATGAATTCGTCACCCGAAAAATCGCCCGCGGCGCGGCGCGCATCTATCGCGGTTTGCAGAAAGAGCTACGCCTGGGAAACCTGAATGCACAGCGTGATTGGGGCTATACCGCAGATTATGTGCGCGGGATGTGGATGATGCTGCAACAGGAAAAGCCGCAAGATTATGTGCTGGCAACCGGCAAGACGCACTCGGTGGAGGAGTTCGCGGAACTGGCATTCAAATATGTGGGTTTAGATTATCGAGACTTTGTCGTGCAGGATCCCGCCTTTATGCGACCTGCGGAGGTGGACCTGTTGATTGGCAATCCCGAAAAAGCGCGGCGCGAGTTGAAGTGGGAAGCGGAAACCAGCTTCGAGCAACTGGTGGAGATCATGGTGGAGGCTGAATTGAGGGCAATTGGCGAGGAATGATTAATTCTGCCAGGTTCTGTGCGCTCAAATGGACAAATTGGATGAAATGATATAAATTTCGGACAATAACGATGTATAATCAAGGGGGTAAATTGCAATTTATAATGCTTTGTGCGCGGAGCTGCCATGAAAAAAGCCGCCTCGGTTTTTGCAACCGTCTTCCGCTGGGCTTTGCTGGGCATTTTTGTCGTCTCGAGCCTGCATTGGAGAATAACCCCGTCGAATGCCGCAGCTTCCCAGAGAATGTTTATGCGGGTGGCGGCGGATGCATTAGCCTCGCTTCTCCAGACAGGTGTGAAACCCCTGCGTCTGATCGATTATGGTTCTTACTACTGGCTCGAGCTAGCGCAAGCTGAAGTTCTCCGCCTTCCTGAGGCGCAGATGGGGCAGGTCGAAATCCTTCCACAAGGGGGAGATGTGGCGATCATGGGCTATCGCTTCGATCCACTCGTGGAGGGCGAGCCGAAGCTGCCCGAAAGCTTGCGCGCGTCAGAAGAGGAGAGCGGATTTCGCCTGGTGCAATTGGCTGGCCCGGCAAGAGATGATTGGCTGCAACAAATCAGCCAATCGGGTGCACAAATCCTGCAATATTACCCTCACAATACCTACCTGGTTTGGGCAAATAGTGGGCAAGTGCAAAAACTGAACTCTCTGGAAAGTGTTCGCTGGATTGGTCTCGTTCATCCTGCGTATAAGCGAAGCAATGATTTGGATAACAGGGAGGGGATGATCCGCAATCTTGCGGTGTATTTTTACAATGATGGTGCAGTCGAAAATACACTTGCTTCGATCTCTGGCCTGGGAGGGAGACTGCTGTCCTATTTTCCTGCGCAGCCAGACCAGGTTTTTTATCAGGCAATCTTCGAGATGGATGCCAGCGCGGTGCAAAGTGTTGCACGCCTTCCCACGGTGCTGTGGGTGGGGTATTCGCATCCAGAGCCGGTGCTGGATGACGAGATGTCATCGCAAATCGTTGCTGGGAATTATACGGACGGGGCTCCGTCACCTGGCTACTCGGACTGGCTAAACGCGGTGGGCCTGAGCGGCAATGGGGTGACCTGGAGCATCATCGATACCGGTGTGGATTATGACCATCCAGACCTGGGAGCGCAGATCAGCGGCGGCTATGATTTTCCGGGGGCGTGCAATTATGCCGGAGAGCCTGGCAGCGATTGCCCCAACGGGGGGCATGGCACTCATGTGGCCGGTATTGTGGGCGGGAGCGCAGCCTCGGGTTTGGGAGATCCATCGGGATACCTGTATGGCCTGGGGATCGCTCCTGGACACCACATCTTTGCGCTGAATTCGCTTTCAGGATCATCATGGCCTCCCGCTGGAGGCTGGCAAGAGCATAGCAAAATTTCCCTGCTGGGAGGCGCCATCGGGGGCAACAACTCCTGGACGACCGGCGAGGGGATCGCCCACGGCTACCAGGCCTCTGAGCGCACGCATGACCTGATCGTCCTGGACGGGAATTTCGACACCACGGGCGTTGCCGAACCATTTATCGAGGTGTTTTCGGCGGGAAATTCCGGTCCCAGCTCTTCAACGTTGACTGCGCCAAAAGAAGCAAAAAACCTGATCGTCGTCGGCAGTAGCCTGAACTATCGCGCTGGTACCATCGATCAAGTCTCGAGCTTTTCGAGCCGCGGCCCGACCCTGGATGGACGCATTGTGCCAACCTTCACAGCGCCGGGCGAACAAATCGTTTCCACCCGGAACGATGATGGCGGGCAATGTGCTACCGCTATTCCTGATACCAGTGGTTTGTACGCTTTTTGTTCCGGTACCAGCATGGCCGCGCCGCACGCCTCTGGCGCCGTGATCTTGCTCAGCGAGTGGTGGCGAAGTTTCAATGCCGGCGCCAATCCCAGTCCAGCGATGGTAAAAGCCCTGCTGGTCAATGGCGCGGTGGACATGGGAGAAGCCGATATCCCCAATAACAATGAGGGTTGGGGACGGTTGCATCTTGCCAATGTGATCGATAACGGCGCGAGCATGTTATATTTCGATCAGGATGAACTGTTCCGAGATAGCGGCGAGACCTGGAGTATAAAAATCAGCGTGGCTGATCCTGCCAAACCCCTGAAGGTCACACTGGCCTGGTCGGATGCTCCGGGGGCAGTGGGGGCAAATCCGGCGCTGGTAAACAACCTGGATTTATTGGTTCAATCAAATGGGAGCAGCTATCTTGGGAATCATTTCAGCAATGGCTGGTCAATCCTTGGCGGTTCTCATGATAATTTGAACAACCTTGAAAATGTGTATCTGCAGAATCCGGGTGAAGATATCATCATCTCTGTGCGAGCAACGCAGATAGCTGGGGATGCGGTGCTTTACAATGGCGACCCCACTGACCAGACCTTTGCCTTGGTTTGTAACAACTGTGTCCAGAGACCGGATTTCACCCTGGATGTACTGCACACCAGCCAGGGTGTATGCAGCCCGCAGCAAACATACTACGATGTGTCGGTCGGCCAGGTGCTTGGATTTGAGCAGCCGGTGACCTTGAGTGTGGGCATTATTCCACCCACTTCTCTCAGCGCAGCTTTCTCACCCAACCTGGTCATACCTCCAGGAATAAGCCGGCTGACGGTTGGGAATACTGGTGCAGTTTCGCCAGGCAGATACAACCTTCTGATCAATGGGGTCACAGCGACGCGCACCCACACCACGACGGTCGCGTTGGATGTTTTCGACATCGCGCCGCTGTCGCCTGTCCTGCTCTCGCCAGCGGATGCCGCCTCCGGTGTCAACCTGAAGCCAGAGTTTTCCTGGTCACATTCCGATTGGGCGAGCGATTACACCCTGGAAGTGGCCATCGACCCGGCTTTTAAAGGGCTGGTGATCAATGCACCGGATTTGACCTCGACAACTTACACTCCACCCGATGCGCTGGCCTCCAGTATGCGTTATTACTGGCGGGTAAAAGCGGTCAATGCGTGCGGCGAGAGTGCATTTTCTCCGGTCTACACATTCACGACGTTAAATGCGCCTGGGGATTGTCCGCTCGGAACCATGCCGCAGGTCTATTTCGCCGACAACCTGGAGAACGGAGAGACAGGCTGGGCGCATTCAGGCCTTGGTGATAGCTGGGCTTTGACCAGCTCGCGTTCCAGGAGCGGCGCGTATGCTTATCACGCCGAGGATCCCGCATTTGCCAGCGACCAAAAACTATCAACACCATTCATTAGCCTACCGGCTTCGGTTTCCAACCTGACTCTTCAATTCTGGAACTACCAGAGCCTGGAATCCCGCGCTAGCGGAGGTTGTTGGGATGGTGGTTCGCTGGAGATCTCCACGGACGGTGGTAAGAATTGGATGCCGATTCAAAGCGCCGAATTGCTGTCTGATCCTTACGATGGTGCTTTGGTATCCAGCACCAACCCAGTTTACCCGGCAAATGTGTGGTGCGGCGACCCACAGGACTGGCTCAAATCGGTCGTGCAGCTCGACGCGTACGCCGGGCAGCAGGTGCAATTTCGATTCCGGCTCGGCTCCGACACCTCGATCAGCCGTGAAGGTTGGTACATCGACGATCTCCAGGTGCAAGGCTGTGTGCTGGGAAGTTTCATGGCAGCGATCGATCCGATAACGAGTACGCAATCCACTTTGCCAGGCGCACCGGTCATTCACACCTTCTCACTGACCAATCGAGGAATCAGCGATGTTTATGAGTTTAGATTGAAAGCGGGTGATTGGCCCAGCCGGTTGCTGACGCAATCGCCGATAGCGCTTCCGTCCGGTCATACCGCACAGGTGCAGGTTCAGGTAGAGCCACCGCATTGGTTAGTGACTCAAGCGCCATCGAGCAGCGATCTGTTTGAGCTTACGGTACATTCCCAATATTCTAGCACCTTGGTGATGACGAGCACCGGCGCTACCCAGGTGCTCGTTCACCCCGGACTTGAACTATCGCCGTCGGCCGTGAGTGGTTTTGCCGAACCTGGAGAAGTGGTTACGCACACGTTCACATTAACCAATACCGGTGATTATACAGACACCATTGCATTGCTCATCAGCAACAATACCTGGAGCAGCACAGCCCCCGGTTCGATCACCTTGCAGCCTGGCGGGATTGGGCTGGTCCCCGTCAGGGTAATGATTCCGCTTACACTGCCTGAAGATGTCGTGATTTCCAACGATACATTTACGCTGACCGCAACCTCGGGTTGGCAGCCCAATATTACCGCCTCGGCAATCGGTTTCACCCAGGCGTCGGCTGAGCTTGCGGTCAGCCTTGGCCCAGATCAATCGGGAAGTGGGCTGTTGGGTACGGAGGTGAGCTATGCATTCACTCTTGCAAACACGGGCGATTTCACGGATACTTATTCACTGAGAGTCAGCAGCGATTGGGCGAGCATGCTCTCAGCGATGACGACCGAGCCGGTCGGTCCTGGCGAGCTATTCACCGTGCTGATCACAACCACAATTCCTGCAGATGCTCCGCTGCTCGCCAGCGATCAAGCCATCTTGACTGCCACATCGGGATTTAGCAGGGCGATTTTTGACCAGGCGAGCGCTGTAACAACCGCGCTGTGGCACAAGCGCTACCTGCCGACTGTTTTCCGGTGAACTTTGCACGCCGACGCCGAATGGACACTGAGCTGAGAAGTTTATTTTTCCTTACACCGGAGGTAATTTTCCTCAACCACGGTTCGTTTGGCGCGTGCCCCAGGCCAGTGCTCGAGGACTACCAGGCCTGGCAGCTCCGTTTAGAACGTCAGCCAGTGGAATTTTTGGGGCGGGAATTCAGGACCTTGATGCGCGCTGCGCGCCAGGCGCTGGCGGAGCACGTTGGCGCGGACAGAGATGACCTGGTCTATGTGCCCAACGCCACGCACGGTGTGAACATCGTAGCGCGCTCGTTAGCGCTGCAACCCGGCGACGAAGTGTTGGCCAGCGATCACGAATATGGCGCCTGTGATCGCACATGGCAATTCATCTGTCAACAGAAGAGGGCGAAATATGTCCGGCAAGCGGTGGCTTTGCCTGTGAAGTCTGAGGATGAAATGCTGGACCAGGTATGGTCAGGGGTGACAGACCGCACAAAATTGATATTTATCAGCCATATCAGTTCACCCACGGCAATCCGCTTTCCGGTAGAGGCGATTTGCGCGCGAGCGCGCCAACACGGCATCCTGACTCTGGTGGATGGAGCGCACGCCCCTGGACAACTGGAACTCGACCTGGATGGGCTGGGCGCTGATTTCTACACCGGGAATTGCCACAAATGGCTGCTTGCCCCCAAGGGAGCTGGTTTCCTGTTCGCGCGCCGTCAAGTTCAGGATTTGATCCAGCCCTTGGTGGTGAGCTGGGGATACCAGGCTGCGTCGGATTTCACGACCGGCTCGCGTTTTGTCGATTTGTTGGAGTGGACTGGTACGCACGATCCGGCGGCAGCGTTGGCTGTTTCGGCAGCCTTGAGGTTCATACAGGCACATGACTGGCGTAAAGTCCGGGAGCAATGTCACGGGTTACTCAGGCAAGCATTGATCGACATATCTGCGCTGACTGGTCTTCCGCTTGTTTGCCCGTTGGATCGAGCCTTCTTCATCCAGATGGCGGTGGCAGAATTACCCAGGTTGCGAGACCTTGCGGGATTGAAAGCGGCTTTGTATGATCGCTTTCGCATCGAGGTGCCATTGATCGATTGGAATGGCAGGCATTTTATCCGCATCTCGGTACAGGGCTACAACACTCGAGACGACCTGGATGCATTGCTCGACGCGATGCGCGTCTTGCTGCCAGAGTTCGCTGCTTGAGTAACGCGCAGGAGATGCGCCGGTGAGAGCGCTCGCTGGCGCACCTCAGGTGTCCGGGTTACTCAGTTGGCCTGTCTGCGGAATTGCCAGGCTGCCAGGGCGAAGATCCCCAGCGCATAGGCGAGCTGAATTGCGAAAGGCAGCAAGGTCGATTCAAATGAAAGCCCTCGCACCAGCAGGTTTTGAAAACCCGTCATCGCCCAGGCTGTGGGTGTAAGCCTTCCCACGGCGGCAAATGCTCGACCTGCGCCCTCCAAGGGAAACCAGGTTCCGCCCAGCGCCGAAAGCAGGAACATGCTAATCATGGCGATGACGATCACTTGCTCATCGCCTTTCGCAACGGTGCCAATGAGTAATCCCAGGGCGGAAGCCCAGGCAGCCAGGGACACCATGACCAGCAAAACACCTAAAGGCTGGCGCAGGTAATTCACACCCAGGGCGAGCTGCCCAAATACCACCAACAACAATCCCTGCAAGAGGACCAGGGTGAACATCGCCAGCAGGTGACCAGCCATAATCTCCCAGGTGTGTAAAGCGGTGGTCAACATACGCTGCAGCGTGCGCGCCCTGCGTTCCTGTACCAAGAGCGTCGCTGATGTGATCAATCCAAAGAGTGTGAACATGACCAGAATACCCGGGGAGGCCTGGTTGTAGGGATTGCCGGCGAACGGTTCTGCGTGTGCAGCCTGCGGAGGGCTGGTAACCTGCTCTACGGCTATACCTTGCTCCGAGGAAGTATCCCAGGCACGCCAGGAGGTATCGAAAGCGGCTAATAATTCCTGCTGGCGGGCAACTTCGCTGCTGAATGGGATGTGCGATTCCACAGCTCGCAGGCTCATCTCCGCAATCTCAACTGAGCTATACAAGTGCATCACCAACGGGCGTACCATTTCCATCACAGACTGCCCGCGGTTGCTGAAAGGATCCACGACCAGCTCGAGCTGGCTCTCAGTTCCTGCCAGTACGCTTCGTGTGAAACCTGGCGGAACAACCAGCGCGGCTGCCAGTTTTCCGCTGCGCACCGCATTCTCGGCTTGCTCGGCGGAGATGGCTTCCAGGCGGAAGCTTTCCGCCTGCGCCAGCCCTTCGCCAAGCGCCTGGCTCAACTCGCCACCGGCGTCCTGATCTACCAGGCCAATCGGCAGACGGGGATCTGGCGCTTGCGACATGCTTCGGTAAGCAAAGCCCATGAAGAAAGTGAAGACCAATGGCATTGCGACGATGAACAAGAAGGCGCGCCTGTCACGCAGTATTTGCTGCAGATCTTTGATGGCAATATCCAGGATGCGCATAGCAATTCTCCGGTCTGATCAAGCGAAACGGCGGTTGAACCGCAGACCACCGATGGCGAACATTGTCGCACCCATGCCGACCAGGATGAGGCAGGTTGTGAACACCTCAGCGGAAGGGGCGCCATTGAGTGACAGTCTCCAGGCATGCAGCACCCAGCCCTGGGGAATAAAGTTCGCCAGGCGGGTGAATGCTTCAGGCATTTGCATGCCAACCGTGAAGAGACCCCCGAGCATGCCCAGCGCGGTGAGTCCGCCGCCAATCACCGGTCCAGCCTGGCGTTCATGCTTCACAAATGAGATGAGCAATACACCCAGGCCGGTGGCGCTGGCCACCTGCCCGAGCATGGTCAACAGCACGCTGGTAGGGGTTCCCCATTGCACCTTGAAGAGCAGTCGACCAACCAGCAGCAGCACAAGCCCTTGCCCGCAAACGGTGAACACGACCGCCAGGAATTTGCCCCCCAGGATGGTGAGGCGAGGGGTAGGGGTGGTGAACAGGCGCGCCAGGGTGCCTTCCTCTTGCTCTTTCAAAATTGACTGCATGGAATAGGCGCCGGTGAAGAAAGCGAAGAAGATCATTTGCCCGGTCATGATCTGGCCGAGAATTCCTGCCATTGGGTCAGCGCTGGGCGCTTCCTCTCCAGCAGACTGCGGAGTGACCAGCACCAACGCTGCCTGTGGGCTGTGGAACAATTCCCTCTGGAAAGCGGTAAACCACCCTTCGTAATCATGGATAATGCTCTGCAAATTGATCGAGTTTTCTGCTATGCCATGCACGGCAAAGCGCTGGCGATGGACTTGCACCGCGATACTGCCGCCGTAGATACCATCCAGAAGGGATTGCGCCATATTCTTGACCACCATTGGGCCGATCGTCAGGGTTGGGTCTTGGAGGATGCGAACAGGCGGCACACTCTGGTTGGCCATCAAGGCTGCGGTCATTCCGGCAGGGATAATTACCGCGGCCTGAATTTCCTGGTTGTTGATCGCCGAGCGAACGCTGGCTTCGCCAGGGTAAATCTTGGGCTGTATGTAACCTGCCACACTCTCATCGAAATACATATCCGCCAATGTCTTACCCAAAGCCACCGGCACATCGGCGGGGACCTGGTCCAGGTTGACGATGCCCACCTGAATGATGGGCAGGTCGCTGTTCTCGCTGCCAGCGCCGCTGAATGCGACATAGATCAGCCCGGTGATGACCAGGGGAGCGACGACCATCATGCCGATAGCAAACAGGCTGCGGACCGAGCGGGTGAAATCATTGAGGGCGATATCCAGTATCTTCATGGCTAATCATCCCTGAGCGCTTTGCCAGTCAGGTGCAAAAAGACGGATTCCAGGTTGGGTTCATGAATATCCACTGAATTGATGCGCACGCCAGCCTTGCCAGCGGATTCGAACAGGCGCGGCAGAACCCGGTTGCTGTCATCCACCAAAACGGTGGCAATTCCATCGCTTGCCGTCGCTTGAAAGACCCCTTCGACCTCTTGCCAGGCCGGTAAAATGCCCTCGGCCTCCACGCTGAGACCCAGATCGAGGCGTGTTTGCTCGCCCACCAGGCGGATAAGCTCATCGTGGGTACCATAAGCGATGATCTGTCCTTGATCCATGATAGCGATATGGTCAGAAAGCTCTGCGGCTTCTTCCATATAATGAGTGGTGTAAAGAACCGTCATACCTTGCCGCATCAGCTCTTTGACGTTGTCGAGAATGTATCGGCGACTCTGTGGATCGATGCCCACCGTGGGTTCATCCATAATAATCACGGCGGGCGTATGGAGCAGTGCAGCGCCAATGTTCACTCGGCGCTTCATTCCACCGGAAAACGCGCCAACCCGGTCGTGCTGGCGCTCGGTTAACCCGATCACTTGCAGCACTTCTTCCACCCTGCTTTTGAGCATCGCGCCGCGCAATCCATACATTTTTCCCCAAAAAGAGAGATTCTCCCGCGCTGAAAGATCGGGATACAAGGCAATGTCTTGCGGCACAACACCCACACAGGCGCGCGCCTGGTGCGGTTGGGAGGTGATCGAGTGTCCCATGATGCTTGCCTGGCCGCCATCGGGCGCAATCAAGCCAGCCAGCATAGAAATGGTGGTCGATTTACCTGCTCCGTTCGGACCCAGCAGGCTCAGGATCTCGCCTTTTGCTGCCTGAAACGAGATACCCCGCACGGCCTGCAACGAGCCGAAAGATTTTCTCAGCTCTTTGACCTCGATCGCCAGGTCATCGTTCATCTTTTTCCTCCTTTGGTGTGTCATTCTAAATGAGCTCTTCGTAGACCATCCTCACGAGTTGTCGCTCAGAGCTTGTGAAATGATCGATCATTTGGCGCCAACTTCAGGTAAGTCCATCGCCGCTCTCCAGGGGTACGCCGGTGAACTCGACGCGCAGCAGCAGGAGGTTGTAGTCGCGGATTTTTTCCAGCAAACCGTGAAGGGCGGGTTGGTCTCGAAGAACGCCTGACAGGCGAGAGATCGTGTTGCCAGCAGGTGTCGTAGTTACCTGCATGGCCATCTCCGTGAAGTGATTGGACCATTCTTCTGGCAGCCGGCCTTGGACCTCGATGATGTAACATGCTGCCTGGTCCAACTGTAGCTTAACTTCGGGTTGGGACATGCGTGAGCCTCCTCGGAAGCGCCTTGCATCCACTATCGCGCATCGAGGGGATTAATTTCAAGCTGCAAAGGGGTTAATTCGGGGATTAAATTCTTGACTCGAAACGCAACGTTGGAGGATTAATCTCGATCAGGACTGTCGAACTGGCA
The DNA here is from genome assembly GCA_029265355.1 of Chloroflexota bacterium. Classification (GTDB taxonomy): domain Bacteria; phylum Chloroflexota; class Anaerolineae; order Anaerolineales; family UBA4823; genus JAJUJL01. The sequence goes on from JAJUJL010000002.1 coordinate 305,029, forward strand.
GGATGACAGCTACTCGGTGGGGATGAGACCGAGCTGGCGCGCTCTGTTGACCGCCTGGAGGCGGCTGTGAACATCCAATTTCGTATAGATATTTTGAGTGTGCGCCTTCAAGGTGTTGGGCGAGAGATAGAGACGTTCCGCGATCTCAGCATTGGAGAGGCCTTCAGCGATTAAGACCAGCACTTGCAGCTCGCGCTCGCTCAATGGTTCGATGGCTGCAGCTTCGGGCGTCAGCCATTCCACAGCCTCCGGAGAATCTGGCGGCGGTAACTCAGGAAGCTCAGCTGGAAATGTGGCCAGGATGCGGTCGATATACTCGCGGTATTCAAGAGCCGCGCGGCTGTGACCAGCCGCCAGGAGGTGGTACATTGCATCGCCGAAATCAGTGAATGTGCGCAGGTGACCGCTGCGGTTGCCGAGAGAGATGGCCTGGTTGAGACTGCTCAGGGCATGATCTGGTTTGCCCAAATCCTGATAAGCCAGCGCTTGCAACACCAAGGCTTCCAAAAAGCGGCTGGCGCACCCGGAATTGTTCAAAGATGGGAGAAGATGCTCCAGGATGGACAAGGTTTGGTCAGGCTGGCGTCCCAGGTAGTGGACACGCGCTGCGGAAAGACGCACGGCATCGTGAATCAGCCACAAACCATCTTTGGGTTGATCGGGCACCTGGCGCGCCCATTGAATAGCATCTGCCAGTCTTCCCTGGCGCGTCCAAATGATGGCGCGCATGGCGTCGAGCAGGGGACCCGCCAGCAAGGTGATAGGCCGGGTATATTCCTGAACCTGTTGGAGCACCGTCAATGCGGCATCATCATCCTGGCGAGCGCTGTGCAGCTTTGCCAGGCTCAAGCCAGCGGGAAGGAGCACTTCCCAACTTCGCCACAATCGCCCCATGTCCAACCCTTCGAGCAGGTAATTGGCTGCTTCCTCCAGGTCGTTTCGCTCATACGCTAAGGCTCCCAAGCCGGCATAAGCGATACCAAAGAAGGCGGATGGACGGTTTTTATATTCTGCGGCGATTTCCAATGAACGTCGGTAGGTGGCTTCCGCCTGGTGGAGTTGTCCGCACAAGTGTTGAACTTCGCCCAGATGCCCCAAAGCCAGCGCGATGATGTGCACATTGCCGAGACGTTGCCCATCTTGAGCTGCCTCCTCGAATGCTTGCAATGCGCGGGACGTCTCACCACGTAAATAGGCGACCAATCCCAGCGTAAAAACGGTAGGAGGGCGCAAATGACTGGGGAGATTGAAGGCTCGAGGCAGGTGATCGCGCTCTTGCGACAGGTAGGGAAGCACTGCCTTACCCAAGCGCATGGTGCGCTCAAAATCGAAGTCATCGGTGGCCAGCCTGGCTTCGATCGCAGCCGCTTCGATCAAAGCAGACTGAAGCAGGGGATTGAGCTGTTCGTGACCAGGTTTCTGTTGAAGGAATTCTTCGCTGTTCATATCTGAAGCCTGGTAGATCAATTGAAGGAACCTGCGGCATTCCTGGGGATGCCCGCTGGCGTGGGCGGCCCAGGCAAAGGCCAGACACAGGCGTGGATTTCCCTGCAGCACAAGATCGGGGATAGAGAGCGACCAGGTGTGCAGAGTGGAAAGCTCGCTTTGGATGAAAAGCTCCTGGAGCTGCTGCTCGATCACAACCAGCGCGTTCTCGAGATCCCCATTCGAGAGCAAGATTTCTACTGCCTGGACGGGCATTTTGTTCTCAGCATACCATCGAGCTGCGCTGCGCAGAAGCGACAGCTCAACTTGCGCGCCATACTCCTCGACCAGCCGGTGGCGCAGCAAGCTGGCAAACAAGGGGTGATAGCGGAACCATTCACGCTTGTTATCCAGCGGGGTGATGAACAGGTTTGCTTTTTCTAGCCCGCCCAGTACGCTTTGGGAATCGTGACGACCGGTCAGCGCGTGACACAGGGGTGCGCACATCTGCGAAAGAATTGATGTCTTCAATAAAAATTCCTGAAGATCATCAGGTTGGCGTTCGAGAACTTCTTCGATCAGGTAATCTGCAACGTAGCGATCGTCGCCTTGCAAAGCCTTAATGTAAGCATGCCGGTCGGTCGCGGCTTGAAGGGAAAGCGCGGTGAGCTGGAGGCCGGCTATCCAGCCCTCGATGCGTTGATCCAATATAGCAATATCGGAGGGACTCAATTCCAGCTTGAGCTTCTCGTTCAACAGTTGCGTGATTTCCTCGATTGTAAAGCGCAGGTCAACCGCTCGGATTTCGATCAGCTCTCCGCGTGCCCGCCGCCGCGCCAGGAACAATCCAGGATCCGAGCGCGATAATATCACCAGCCGCACCTGGCGCGGCATGCGGTCGATGAATTGATTGAGGCTTTGGTGAATTTTCTCGTTGCTGATGGTGTGGTAATCGTCCAACACAAACAGTAGCAACCTGTCAATCTCTGCCAGACGGTTGATCAGGATCGTCAGGATGGCATCGAGCAGCGGGGGTGAGATGGCGGGAAGTATCGATTGGGTTAGATCGCCAATCTCAGGAAGTGCGCTTTCCAATGCTACCAGGGCATACCGCCAGAACCGGCTAAGATCATTATCTCCTTCATCCAGGCTTAGCCAGGCAACCGAAAGGTTTGTTTCCTGCGCCCAAGAACTGACCAGCGTGGTTTTTCCAAACCCAGCCGGAGCAGCGACCAGGATCAGTTTTACACCGTTTTGCAGCCCGACATCCAGGCGGTGAATCAACCGCTGGCGTTTCACCAGATTTTGCCTGGGGAGCGGTATGATCAACTTGGTGCGCAGTAAATTTTGGATCATCCTTGTAGGTTCCGTTGAAAGCGTGTTGGCGATGAGAGATGTGAATCCAGCCAGGTCCGGTGCTAAGTAAACCGCCGAAAGTGTTTAGAGTAAATCCGCCATCGCGTCGGCGGTTTACTCCAGGGTTTCGCCGGTGCTCGTTCATAATTTTGTAAAAACACTTCCGGCGAAACACCAGGCAACAATATCTTATCTCATTACCTTGATGCTGGCAACAGCCTGGATTGCGCCAGGTGGAAAATAACGTTGCTAGTGGTGTGAGGCAGGGTTTTGACCGATGAAAGCTGAAAAAATTTGTGTCGTTTGGAGTTGGCGACTCTAGAAATATCCAGTAGAATTAATAATAGAGTGGTATTGACATGGATAGAGTGGAGAGGGTGTGATGGATCCATTTCTTGCTATTCTTGCCTCTATGATCAGTTATTTGTTGGGCGCGATCTCCTTTGCCCGCCTGATCCCACGTCTCATCGATCCAAATGCAGATCTGAGCGATGTCACGATGCCTGTTGCTGGCACAGATGAAAAAATGCGAATGTCTGCCATGGGTGCGAACACTGCCTCGATTAAATATGGATCGCGGGTGGGCTGCACGATCGGATTGCTCGACATGATCAAAGTTTTCGTCCCTGTGCTGGCATTTCGCTTGTTATATCCGGGTGAGGATTATCAGATTCTCGCTGCGCTAAGCGGCTTCATCGGGCATTGCTGGCCGATCTACCATAAGTTCAAGGGCGGTCGCGGTATCTCGGCTTTCTATGGCGGTATGTTTGCGCTGGATCCGATAGGTGCAATCGTCATTCCCAGCGCAGGCATGTTCATCGGTATGGTATTTTTGAAGGATCTGCTGGTTGCCTACATGGCAGGTGTGTTGATGGCTATCCCGTGGTTTCTGATCTTTTACAAAGGCGCGGGGTATGTCGGGTATGCGATCATCATCAATGTTCTTTTTGTTTTGGCGATGATACCCGAATTGCGGGATGTTATCCGGTTACGAAAGAAATATGGCAAGGGGGATATGCGGGCCAGTATGGATCAATTCCCAATGGGGCAGGCGATGAATAAATTAATGGACAGGATCGGTATTTCGAGAAAATGAGACAGGCAGATGAACAGGTATATTGTAACGCTTGGAGGCATCAGGCCTCCCGAGTCTGTGGGGAGCAAAGCCCTTAACCTGTACCGTTTACGACGAAAAAAAATCAATATCCCTCTCACGCATGTCTGCACCTGGGACGCGTTCGAAAATTTCTACAACGGAAAAGAAGGGGTGCTCGATCAACTGCGCCGAGAGCTGCAAGATCTAATCCGCCCGGGTTGTTTGTACGCGGTAAGGTCATCGGCTGACGTGGAAGACCAGCCAAAGCATTCGTATGCAGGACAGTTTACCTCTCTCTTGAATGTAGCCGGCGCTGACGCGGTGCTAGAGGCAATACAAGGGGTGTGGAGCGCTGCTCAAGCGGAGTTGGTGCGAACTTACCAATCGCATTCTGCATCGAACCAGCCTGCGCTGCGCATGGCAGTCATCATCCAGGAAATGGTTCCGCCGGTGTACTCAGGGGTTTCATTTTCGCGCAATCCCGTCACAGCACGAGATGAGGTTGTGGTTGAAGCGGTGCATGGAGATGGCAGTCAATTGCTCCAGGCAGGCGTTACTCCACTGCGGTGGATTTGGCGTTGGGGGGCATACCTGGAAAAGCCTGACGATGAGTCCCTGCCCGGCGGTATGATTGATGAGGTCATTGCTCAGACTGTCAAAATTGCCAGCGTATTCAAGAAAGATGTCGATCTTGAATGGGTTTACGATGGACAATCGGTTTTTTGGGTGCAACTTCGCGATATTACTGCTTTGCATTCCCGAGATATTTACAGTAACCGTATCTCTCGGGAAATGTTGCCTGGTTTAATTAAACCCCTGGTGTGGTCCATTTCTACGCCAATTCATTCACGCCAATGGGTAAAAATCCTGGATGAGCTGGTAGGAAAGACAAGCATCGATCCATTGCGACTGGTGCGGGCATTTCATTACCGAGCCTATTTTAACATGGGTGTCTTCGGGGACGTATTTGAGCGCATTGGAATGCCACGCGACTCTCTGGAAATCATGATGGGTATGGTACCCAAAGGGGGTAAACGACCGAAATTCATGCCAGGGATCGGGATTGTCAGGCGTTTGCCGCATGTTCTTCGATTTTTTTTCAAGTTGCTGAGGCTTAGTCCGCAGGCCGAGATGACTTATGCGGAACTGGTCAAGCAGGCATACGCCTATGAGCTGGATGTTTCACCCGCAAGCGACCCGAAAAAGCTGATGCAGAGAGTGATCCAAATTGTTGAGTTGCAGAACCGGATATCTTACTACACCATTTTGTGCATTCTCCTGATGCAGATTTATAACGGACTGCTGCGTTCGCGCCTGAAAGCGATTGGCGTGGAACCAGAACGGTTTAATTTGACTGATGGTTGGGAAGCCCTGCAAAGGTTCGATCCCAATATCCACATTGCCCAATTGAATGCTGAGCTGCTCAAGCTGCCTCCTGAAGTGCAGCAGGAATTGCATCGAGGCGATGTAAGCGTATTGAACAATCGTCCAGAACTTCGGGATTTTTCGCGCCTTTTTGAGAAATTTCTCCAACAATTTGGCCATCTCAGCGATAGTACGGTAGATTTCACCAGTGTACCCTGGCGAGAAACACCGGAATTGATCCTGAAGCTGGTTTGTGAGTACACGCCGCCTGCCAGCTCAAAAACTCCAAAAATCCAGCTCGATGACCTGAGAAAAGGGGGCTTGGGATATAAGATCTTGGAATTCTTTTACCATCGCGCTCGTCAGTTTCGTTTGCACCGAGAACGATTCAGCGGTTTATACACCTATTCCCTGCTGCTGTTGCGCGTGAACATCCGCGCCTTGGGAATCAACCTGGTGGAAAGAGGTTTATTGAGGCATTGGCAGGATGTGTTCTACCTGTATCTGCCTGAGCTTTGGGAATGGATCGAAGGAAATTCAGATGGCGGTGAACTTGCCAGATTGGCAGAGAAACGGCAAGAAGAGATGCGCAGCAGTCGTGATGTAACACTTCCCGAAGTTATCTATGGCGACCAAAACCCGCTGGTTCATTCGTTAGAATCGCGCAAACTTTGCGGGATTCCGACATCGGGAGGTTATTATTCAGGACCGATCAAGGTGATCCGCGGATTGAGCGATTTTTCCAAACTGCAGCCAGGAGACGTGTTGGTCATCCCATTCTCGGATGTTGGCTGGACGCCGCTATTCACTCGAGCGGGAGCGGTAATTGCCGAGTCGGGCGGCATACTCTCTCATAGCTCAATCGTGGCGCGTGAGTATGGTATTCCAGCGGTTGTATCGGTTGCTGGGGCGATGGAGCTTGAGGATGGAACCTGGGTGGATGTGGATGGATACCAGGGCGAGATCTATGTGAAGCAAGCCGAGCCTGAGTGAGTATCAACGATGACAATAGGAGGCGATATGCCGGTACTTGAAGCCAGTGATCTTCGCAAGGAATATGTCTTGGGGAGCCACCATGTACATGCCCTGGCAGGCGTGGATTTTGTGGTTGAGAAAGGTGAATTTGTCGCCATCATGGGGCCATCTGGCAGTGGTAAATCTACCCTGCTGCACCTGATCGGCGGGTTAGATAAGCCTTCGTCTGGTGAAATTTTCCTGGCGGGGAAACGCCTTTCCTTGCTCAAAGATAACCAGGTCACGTTGCTGCGCCGGCGAAACATCGGCTTCGTGTTCCAATTCTTCAACCTGCTGCCAATCTTAAGTGCGGAAGAAAATATCACTTTACCCTTGATGATCGATGGGAAGGATGTCAAAAAGTATTCCGAACGATTGGAGGCATTGCTGGGTTTGACAGGTTTAACAGATCGTCGCCGGCACAAGCCGGAGCAACTCTCCGGAGGCGAGCAGCAGCGAGTTGCCCTGGCGCGTGCCTTGATCACTGAGCCAGCGATTTTGCTGGCGGATGAACCTACTGGAAATCTCGACACAAAAACCGGTCATACGGTGATGGAACTTCTGCGACGCTCGTGCGATGAGTTGCAGCAGGCTATCGTGGTAGTGACACACGACCCGCGAGCCGCCTCCTTTGCTGATCGGGTGGTCTTCCTGCGGGACGGACTGATTGACGGAGAACTGCGCTTTCGGCCTGAAAGCTCCCGCAGTGAGAATTTGCACCAGATCATTGCTCACATGCAAGAATTGGGCGAGTGAATACTCGGCGATGATCTGAATGAAATACTTGCGGCTGCTCTCGTTACGTTCAATACTTGCTCGCCCGCTGCGGGCGATCCTGAGTACATTTGGTATTGTTTTGGGCGTGGCAGCAATCATTGCCATTGGTGTGACAAACCAATCTGCCCTGGATGCGGTTGTCCGGCTGTTCGAAACCACTTCCGGTCGGGCAGACTTGATCGTCACCAACCGCCAGGATGACGAGGCAGGTTTTTCAGATGGCGTGGTAGAACAACTGAGTAAAATCCCGGGCATCCAATTAGCGGCGCCATCGCTGCAGCTCCAGACCGTGTTGGCTGAGAAAACCCAAGCGGGCGGAATCGACCTGAGTTTCTTCGGCGCAGACCTGGGTGGATTATTGCTCTACGGTATCGATCCGCTCTCCGACCAGCGAGTACGTGAATACTCTCTTGCAGCAGGAAGATTTTTATCACCTGACAACCAGGCAGACGAGATTGTCTTGGTGAAGAGCTATGCTGAAGAGAATGAGATCGAGTTGGGACGCTTTGTGGAATTTCTGGCTGCGGGTAAAGTTGAGAAACTCAGGGTGGTTGGGCTGATGGAGCGGGATGGCGCTGGGCAGCTCAACAACGGTGCTTTTGGCGTGCTGCCTTTGGGTGTGGCACAAAAGATTTTCGATCGTCCGGGTACGATCGATCAGGTTGATCTGCTGCTAATTCCAGGCTTGTCTTCCGGCGAACTGGAAGTGGAACGCTTACGCATACAGGCGATTTTAGGTGAGGACTATTCGGTCATATACCCTGCCTCGCAAGGGCGGCGAATGACCCAGATGCTCAGCAATTACCAGATTGGATTGAATTTTCTGAGCGCCATGGCTTTGTTCGTCGGCGCGTTCCTGATCTACAATGCCTTTTCAATGACCGTGGTTGAGCGTACCCGCGAATTTGGCATGTTGCGAACGATGGGTATGACGCGACAGCAGGTGATATCGCAGGTGCTTTTTGAAGCTCTGGTGATGGGTTGCGCAGGTTCTGCTTTGGGGGTGGGTTTGGGATTCATCATGGCGGGTGGTCTTTCGCGCCTGATGTCCGTGATGATGGCGCAGGAGATGGTGATATCGGATGCGCCGCCTGGTCTGGTTGTGACTGGTGTTGTGATCGGTGTTTTGGTTGCGATGGCAGCCGCGGCAATCCCCGCGATTCAGGCGGGGCGTGTCTCCCCTCTGGAGGCGCTGCGCGCCCGTTCTTCGGGGCGCGAAGCATGGTTGATCCGCTTTGGCTGGGCGCCGGGTGTCGTATTGCTTGCCGGGGCGGGCATTGGGCTTGTGGTGAATCCTTTTCCTGACGATCCTCAATTTCGTTTCGGCAGCATGATGGTGTTTGCTTTATTCCTCGGCGGAGCCCTGGTGATCCCCGTAACGGTGAACGTGTGGGAGCGTATGGCCCGCCCTTTGATGAGGATGTTATTTGGACGCGTAGGCCAATTGGGCAGCCGCAACATCCAGCGCTCCCGGCTGCGCACGACACTTACCGTGGGTGCGTTAATGATCGGCGTGGCAATGATCGTGATCGTTTGGGTGATGACCGATTCGTTCAAAGGCGACCTGGATGAGTGGCTGCAGGGATACATGGGCGGCGATCTATATGTCACCTCGGTCGTTCCGATTCGAGAAAATGTCATCCGGCGCATCGAAGGTGTGCCGGGTGTTCAGGCAGTCGCTCCTGTGCGTTATTTTGAGGTGGAGTGGCGCATACCTGGCACAGATTGGGAGAAAGTGAACTTCATGGCCCTGGATCCAGCGACATACAGTCGAGTGACCAGTTTTGTGTACAGCCAGGGTGATAGTTCATCTTTACAGAAATTGGCGCTGGGCGAACATGTGTACATCTCCAGCGTGATCGCTGAAAAATCTGGGTTACAGCCAGGCGATTCGATCTGGTTGAAGACGCGCGGCGGCGAACGGCGGTTTACGGTGGCTGCTGTGGTGGTGGATTTCTACAACCAGGGATTGGTCATCGACGGTTCCTGGCAAGACATGGAGCGCTATTTCAGGCTGCGAGATGCCAATACGCTTCTGGTTAAGGTTGCCAGCGGGTTTACTCCGGATGCAGTGGGCGATGAGATCGATCGCCGGTATGGCGACCGCGAGCGTCTGGTGATCGAATCCAACCAATCTTTGTTGGGACGCATTTCGAACCTGATGCAGCAAGCCTTTCGCATGTTCGATGTGCTGGCGCTGGTGGCGATGTTGGTAGGATTTTTTGGTATCACCAACACCCTGACGATGAATGTGATAGAGCGCACCCAGGAGATCGGTATGCTGCGCAGCGTGGGCATGACGCGCTCCCAGGTGATGCGCATGATCCTTTCGGAGGCAGCGCTGATGGGCTTGATCGGTGGTTTGATGGGATTGGTCTTTGGCGTTCTGTTATCGCGCCTCTTCCTGACTGCAATGACGAGTATGTCGGGGTATCGCATAACCTACGTATTGCCTCCTGATCGTGTGGTCATGGCGTTGGTCATTGCCTTGTTGACTTCGCAAGCAGCCGCGCTGTTTCCGACATTACGCGCAGCGCGGGTTCGCATTCTGGAAGCCGTCCATTACGAATAGCCATTCCAGGCTTACGTATGCCCTCAAAAAAATCTCCTGACAGAGACGGGGATTTTGTGTTAGCATACGACTGCATCCCATGGCAAGCGTTTGCCAGCCTGTTAATTTGGGATTATTCGGTGTATGCCGGGAAGATAGCAAGCGTCCGCTGAGCTGAGAGCGATGGCTGGCGCCAGGCCGACCGGTAACAATTTCGTCTTAGATGGTAGGAGCGTGTGGGCGCAATGGAAAGAAGAGCGATGAAAGCCTTGCACAGGGTGATTTTTCTATGGTTGTTATTGATGATACCCCTGCAGAGCGCGCTGGGGCAAGCTGAGTCAAATCCAGCGGAAACACCGGACGCGTGGACAGCAGTGGCGCCAGGCGTGGATTTCCAGCTCTTCAACCTGACCAACCCGCGCAAGATCCAGATCTTTGTCACTCGCATGAATCCCAGCGATCCGAATGTGACCATCGAGACCGGCATCGGTGGTGGACGCATCATCTCCGGCAGAGAAACTGTTTTGAATATGGCCTTGCGCTACGACCAGGCTATCAACTATTGGGGTGAGCAGTGGGGGAATCGCAACCAGGTGGTAGCAGCGATCAACGGTTATTTTTTCGACACGACGACCGGAGAACCGTGGAGCGGGGTGATCCATTCCTCCTGGCAGGCGCATCGCTACACGCCGACCATCGGCGACGCTGGTTTTACCTGGACTTTGGACCGGCAGGCTTTTATTGGGGCGTGTGTGTACTACGTCGCCGAGAAAAATGACGTCACTTTTCCAGACGGTTACAACCCAAACCTTTCGGGGGTCAATATCGCCCGCAGCGACGAAAACTTTATCCTGTACACGCCTCAGTATGACTCGAATACCCACACCGTGGCATCCAGCACAGCTCCGGTTCTAGAGCTGGTGGTGCAGCTTGAGCGACCGGGAATGTTGATCTCCGATCCCGGTTTTGTGCGCGGCTATGTTCGCGAAATCCGCAACAACAAAGGCGCCACATTGATACCTTTTGATTCGGTTGTGCTCGCTTTTTGGGGCAGCACGCGCGATTCCGTGCTCAGCCGTGTGAACAGCGGCGTCATCCAGGCCGGGAGCGAGGTGCGCCTGACCCAAGAGGTGACTGACTGCCTGAGTGAGCCAGTCAAGCGCCCCTGGGTAAAGTCGTATGCCGGCTTAGGAGGGGACTATCATTTCCTGACGGATGGTGTGAAGCGCACCAGCTTCTCAAATCCGGATGCAAATGTACCAAATTCCCGCACAGCGGTAGCTTTCAAGGCCACCCAGGTGGACGGCGTTCGGGTAATAGAATATATCTACTTCATCGTGGTCGATGGCTTCAACCCGAACAGTCTTGGTATCACGATACCCGAGCTGGCGGATTGGCTCGTATCGACATTGGGTGTCACGGATGGCGTCTCGCTGGACAGCGGCGGATCATCAACTATGGTTGTCAATAATGCTGTTGTTAACAATACAACCTGCAATTTCACTCGAGATTGCGGTGTTCTGGCAGCGGATGGCTCCAATCCTGCAGATGCATTGCTGCCATTGGATCAAACCTACGGTGTCTCCTGGACTGATGAAAACGGCGCGGTCGAACCGCTAGTTGGCACCAGCCTGATGATGGTTGTTTCACAGCCGGTCAGCAAGTCCAACGCCCTGGGTGTGACACAGGAGGTCGCAGTGACACAGACCACCTCGGTGCGCCTGGGTCCAGGGAGCAATTATTCCGCGATCACCAGCGTTGGGGTGGGGAGTATTGGGATGATTGTCGATCACTTCACTGCTCTGGATGGGGTGTTGGCAAAGGGTGATTATTGGTGGTATGTGGATTTCAATAACGTGACTGGTTGGGTACGGGAGCCTGATCTTCTGCCCCTGACACCGGTAAACCTGGGCAATAATGTCTATTTGCCCATCATGGGCAAGGGAACGGTGCAAACCCAGGCTGCGTTGGACGCTCGCCTGGCATTGCAGGAGACATGGCCGGTGCCCCTTGCTGTACTCAGCACAGAACTGGGACCCGTTCAAAACGAGTATATCGATCCAATCATTGATCCGCAGCGTTTTCCCTCCTACACGCCCTGATGATTGATCTCCCGGGTGAATTGTTCCAGCCATACATATCACTCAAAGATGTATGGGTTGTGATGATTATCTTCGTTGCTACACTGGTGCGATCATCGTTGGGATTTGGCGATGCCCTGCTGGCAATGCCACTGCTCGGTATGCTGGTTGGTTTCCCGATGGCCACTCCATTGATGGGTATGGTGGCGCCCACGATTTCTTCCTTGATCCTGTTGAGCGATTGGCGGAAGGTTGAATGGCAGATTAACCGGCATTTGATCCTGGCTACGATCCTGGGTATCCCCTTTGGATTACTCCTTTTGCGTTATGCGCCTGGCATGTGGGTGAAAGGCATCCTGGGTGTATTATTGATCGGGTTTGGACTGTTCCGCTTGATGAAGCCAAACACACCCGAGTTGAAACAGCGGCGCTTTGCGTATGCATTTGGAGTTTTAGCGGGCATCCTCGGAGCTGCATACAATACGAATGGCCCTCCGGTCGTGGTCTATGGCAGCCTGCGGCGATGGTCGCCAGAGCGCTTTCGAGCCACGCTGCAGGGCTATTTCTTTCCTACCGGAATGTTCATTCTGCTCGGGCAGGCAGCAGCGGGGCTGTGGAGCGCTCACGTTCTGCGATTATATTTCTACAGCCTGCCGTTTGTGCTGGTTGCCATCTGGGTCGGCGGGAGGTTGAACCGCCGCATCTCCTTTGTAAATTTCGAGCGAGTGGTGTTCATAGCTCTGGTGGTTTTCGGGGCGATGCTATTGTTCTAGAAGTATGAGCGATTATCGAGCAGATCGGAAACGCTTCAGCGGTATTGCAGAGGTGTATGACCAACACCGCCCGAATCCGCCGGAAGAGATGGCAGTTATCCTGTGCGGGTTGGCGGGTGTGGCTACGCCACGCGTGGTGGTGGATTTGGGTTGCGGCACCGGTTTATCGACCCGCTATTGGGGAGATAAAGCTCAGCGGGTGTGCGGAATCGATCCAACCGTTGACATGCTGCGGCAGGCGCGACTGGCTACGCACCAGGATAATGTCTCTTTTTGCCTGGGTGTCTCGCACGAGACGGGGTTACCATCGGGCTGCGCCGACATCGTTACCTGCTCCCAATCATTCCATTGGATGGAGCCGTCTAGCACGCTGAGCGAGGTACGGCGCATCTTGAGGCCAGGTGGTGTGTTTTCTGCTTGTGATTACGATTGGCCTCCCATCACACTTTCCTGGAGGGTCTCACAAGCCTATCAGGAAACGATGAGCAGAGTGCGAACTTATGAACGCGATCTTGGGAATGAAACCCCCCGCTGGGATAAATCCGGGCATTTGCGGCGCATGCAGGAGAGCGGGGTGTTTCGTCACACGACCGAAGTGTTGTTGCACAAGGTGGAGCGGGGCAATGCGCGGCGCCTCGTGGGGTTGGTCAACAGCTTTGGCAGCGTGGCGCGATTGAAGTTGCATGGTCTCAGCGATGCTGATCTGGGGATAGATCATCTGTACCGCGTGGCACTAGAGGAATTGGGCGAAGGCGATGGCGACTGGTATTTCAGCGCACGTGTGCGGATTGGCGTTGTGTAAAAGCTCATCATGGTGATTGAGCCAGGCCGATCATCCCTGGACTATCCGATTCCAGTGCCGGGTCGCTTAGCTTAATGACCGAGATAAAACTAGCAGAGCTTCGGGATTTATCGCACTTTTTATTCACCTCTTGGAACACTATCGTATACAATTATTGGTGTAATTCCTGCTACCCTGACAGGTGTGCGGGGATCATGGGCTGCTCCAAGTCCGAACTTTGAGTGGAGGTGAGGGTGCATGGCTGCTGATCGAAGAGATCTCATACTGCCACTGACTCGCAGGGTTGCATTGGTTGTGATCCCTTTCTTGCTCGTTGCATTCATCATGCTTTTCTTCTTCCCTGGAAAAACTGAGCAATACTTTGCCTGGAACCTGCAACCTGAGATGAGCGCCATGATGCTCGCTGCTGCTTATGCGGGGGGAATTTATTTTTTTACCGGCGTATTGGCTTCACGGCATTGGCACCAGGTGAAGGTCGGTTTCTTGCCGACTTTCGCATTCACCGCGATGACAGGGGTGGCAACGATCTTACATTGGGAACTCTTCAATCATGCCCATCTCGCTTTTTATGCCTGGGTAGGCATGAGTATCATTGCGCCAGTCATCATTCTGGCAGTGTGGCTAAACAACCGTCTTGAGGATCCGCTGTATCCGGAGAAAGGCGAGGTGATCATCTCTTATGGTCTGCGTCGCTTTTTTGGCTTGATCTGCGCGGTCACCTTGATTGTGGCAGCGGTGTTGTTTCTGGTACCAAATCTGTTGATTGATGCATGGCCCTGGGAGTTAACTCCATTGACTGCCAGAATTGTCGCTGCGATGTTCTCACTACCCGGGGTTCTCGGTTTGGAACTGGTCTTCGAGACGCGCTGGAGCGCAGCGCGCCTCACGCTTCAGGCGCAAGGATTTTCGATTTTTTTGATCCTGGTTGCGGCCGTGGTCAGTCACAATGATTTCTCGCCAGGGCTGTCCACCTGGTTGTTCAATGACGGGCTGGCGCTGATTTTGCTGGGAATTATCACCAGCTTTATTTACATGGAAGCCCAGGCTCCTGTCAGGCGGGTATAGCGGACATCCATCGCCCTTACAGAGCTGCTGGAACGCGCAAATTCAGTCCCCCCTCGAAAGGTTATTAGCGGTTACCCCCATGGACAATCTGTGTGATGAGCGGTCATCCACCGGGAGTGACGGGATAAGCATTTGCTGCGGATGTGCCCGAGAAGATGACTTTCATTCTCAACTCTCGAGGCACTAGCGTGAAAGGATTGGCAGATATATTCTGGGCGGTAGGTCGAGCTTAAGCAACTGCGCCGCATTGCGCAGGAAATTCCCACGGCCCGATGCCCAAAGGATGCGCGCTTGAGCGGTTCCCGGAAGATCGTAAGCCACAAAGCCGGAATGCGCGGTGTTGAGCACGACTTCCAGGTCTGGGTCGTGATCGATATTGGCTAACGTAGGTGCAGCCAGGGAACCGTTCCAATCTGAGCTACCAAAAGCAGCAGGCAATTCGAGGATGTGCAGGGGGGCGCCAAGATGATCGAGAAGATACAACTTGCCAGTAGCCCCGCTGCCTTTCTGCGCCCAGGATGCAAAGATCACCTCGGCTTTGCCGTCATTGTCCAGGTCGGCAACCACCGGCTCTGATGCGAAGCGGTAGAAGCCCTCCGCTGGCTGGTAGACCGAGAAGGGCCAGGCGCCATGCTCGGTTTTATCCAACCAGAAGGCATGCACTCGCCCATCATACGAGGCATAGAGCACCTCTTGTTGACCATCGCCATCCAGGTCGGCGATGACCGGGTTAGGTTGGGCGCTTTCGATCACATTGTAATCTTCACTCAGCGGAGAACCGGTATCAACGGGGATATTGCTCCAGTCGTGAGCGCCAGAAGCAAAACGCCAACGGTCTGGGCGGAAAAGGTACACAGCCATGTACTGGCTGGGGTAACCTGGAATACAGTCGTACATGTTGCCTGTAACAGCAATTTCCGGGAAGCCATCATTGTTCAAATCGGCAATCGCGGCTGGACCATGAGCGAAATTGGCGCGGTAGCGCTCGGCGCGCCCATCGGATGGGTCGCAGGTTCCCCAACCGCGCAGCTCGGTTGCCAGGCTTTCCCAGACGCCGACCTTGCCCCAGCCTTTGCCGCCATAGGCTGGATTGGCAGGAATCTGGCTGCCATCCGCCTCGTAGGCATTGATGTAATGCACATCCGAAGGCACAACCAACTCGGAGCGCCCATCGCCATCCATATCTCCTGCGGCGACGTTGTCGTTGAAAACACCATAGGCGTAACCGGAATCGTTGCTGAGCTGGGGCCAGCCAGCCCGCAGCGCGCCGGTGTGCTCGTACACCCAGGTGCTGGTTTTCGAGCCGATTGCGGCGGTGACGATGATTTCCAGATCCTGATTGCCATCCAAATCAGCCAGCGATAAGCCGCGCAACTCACTGGTGGTGGGACGATTGGGCCATCCTGGTTTGAAGTAGCCGAGCTGGTTGTAGACAGAAACATATCCGCCAGAATGCGCCGTGATGATCTCCAAAGCGCCATCGTCTTCGAGATCCGCCACAGCAATGCCAGGCCAGGTGCGACCTACGTTTGAAGCAGCCGGCTCAGAACGATCGTGTCCTGAAGGCATGCGCCATTTTGGAACTCCGGAAGAACCGTCCAGCACAACAATGGAGTAAGCCGAGGCGATCACTTCCGGCGCGCCATCCCCATCCAGGTCAGCAACTGCTGGAGAGGAGTACCAGCCCGTTTCGCACCAGGAGTTGAAGCAGCCAGCGTTCGACCACTTAAGGGTGGGAATTTGAATGGCAGTGTACGAAGCAGGTGCAGAGGCTGGCAGGGTTAACAAAAGCGCGAACAGGATCGCAACCGAAAGAAACTGTGAGCGTCTCATAGCTTTTTCCTGGATGAAGATTTACCCCACCTTACACAAAGATTCGCCGGTTGCCAAGCGCCCAAAGGTACTTTTTTGATCTTTGCTGTCATTGCGAGATTCGGCTATGCCGCCAGGCGGCACTCAAATGAAGAAATGACAAATATGTCATGAGTAGACCAGCGTACTGTGCTGGTCGTGGCAATCTCCTACCAGCTCATTTTGCGTGGCCCACATCGTGCGAGCAGCTTATGGCCACGACTATAATGCAACGAAGATCGGCCAGTTGCGTATACTGATAAGGCTCGTGCTGTGAGCAATTTCACAATTTTTGACCTGGAGGCGTATGCGACTCGATCCCTTGATTTCTCTCGCTGAAGATTGGTTGCACACCCTGTGTGGGCATTACCCGCGCCGCTCAACAGGCAGCTTCGCCAATCACCAGGCAACCGAGTTCATCGCCCAGGCATTTCCGCCCTCTTTTCACATCGAAACCCCATCTTTCGAGTGCCTGGATTGGTCCGACGAGGGCGCCAGTCTGCAAGTGGGTGTAGAATCCTTTCCCGTTCAAAGCAGTCCGTTCTCCCTGGCTTTCTCGGGTTCAGGTGCGCTTGAAGTGGTCAGGACATTTGCTGAAATGCAGGAATTGGATGCAGCCGGGAAGATCGTGCTGCTTGGTGGGGAAATCGCGCATGAGCCTTTGATGCCCAAAAAATTTCCTTTTTTCAAGGTTGACGAGCAACAGCAGGTCATCGCGCTGTTGGAACAGAAGTCTCCCCTGGCGCTGGTGACTGCCTGCCCGCCCAGCCCGGGTATGTCTGGCGGTCTCTATCCGACGCCGCTGTTCGAAGATGGCGATTTCGACATCCCCTCATGCTTTCTGAGCCAGGAAGATGGCGAGCGACTTGCGCGCTACGCAGGTCAAGAGGTTAGATTGGAGATCCGTTCGCAGCGCGTGGTATCCCGCGCCAGCAATGTGATTGCGCGCAAAACGGCTGGCGGCGGGGATAGCGGGGGACATTTCCTGCTGTTCACCGCTCACCTGGACAGTAAGCCCACCACGCCAGGCGCATTGGATAACGCCGCCGGGGTTGTCACATTGCTGCTGCTGGCTGAGTTGCTCAAAGACGAAGCGCTGCCGCTCGATCTAGAAATCGTGGCTTTCAACGGCGAGGAATATTACTCTGCGCCTGGGGAAGTGGCTTACCTGGAGCAGGTGCAGCCACGTTTGAAAAACCTGCGCCTGGCCGTCAATCTGGATGGACTGGGCTACGTGGCTGGGGCTACTCACTTTTCGACTTACAATCTTCCACCGGAACAAGAGGCAGCTCTAATTAGGCTGTTTGCCAGCTATCCTGGTTTGTTGCCCGGTCCGCAGTGGTACCAGGGCGATCACACCATCTTCGTGCAACAAGGGCTTCCGGCAGTGGCGCTCACCTGCCAGGCATTCGCCGAGGCCTGGAGCAATTTCACCCACACGCCGCAGGATACGCCCGATAAAGTCGATCCAGCAAAACTTGTGGAAGCGGCAAAGGCGCTGAGCGAGCTGGCGCGGCGCAATGTCAGTTGATCTCTCTGCGCCTGTGGGCAAGCAACAGTCCAACAAATGGCAGCAAGAGGGGGATAGCACTGGCGAGGCACGGCGCGCGCGGCGCAGGAGATGTTTCGCTTGCCTCAACCGGAGCAGGTGTGGACGAGGCTGCTTCGCCAACGGCAGCCAGCGTGGGAGCAGGTGAAAGTGTGGGTGGGAGCGGAGTGTCTGTGGCCGGAGGTTGCGCCGCGACAGTGGGAGTGACGGTGGGCTGTGAGGTAGCTGTAAAATGCGGGGTATCGCTGGGCGTTGGCGTCGGTGGGAGCGGCGTGGCGGTGAGCAACAGGTAATCGTAGCCGTTATCCTGGCGAGCTAATACTTCAGGCGCAGTTCCAGCGATCCAGTCGAGGATTTCCCTGGAGCGCTCCAGATTGGGCTGCAACTCCAACGAACGCTTCAGGCTGCGCAGCGCTATCTCGAGCTCGGAGTAGTCGAAGATGGGGTTGCCGCTCCAGTATTGGCGGTATAAGAAGTGAGTCCAAAGCAGCTCTGCGTTGCCCAGGTGCCAGAGAGCGTCATTCGGCAGTATCTCCAATGCGCGCTGGTAGGCGTCTTTGGCCTCCAGGTAGAGTTGTTCTCCTCCTGGATCATCGCGCATATCTCGCCGGAAGTAGATCGCTTCTTTGCAGGCTTTGCCTAATCTCCCCCACGCTTCGCCATCTCTTGGATTGGATTGCACATTTTGGCGCTCCTGCAGGATACGCAGCCAATGGGCGGGTTGAACGATAGTCACTTCCAGGTTGTCTTCGGCTGAAGGCTCAAAATCGCGAAAACTCCAACGCACCTCGCTACCGCTGATCTCGGCTCCGGGGGTGGTGGAAGAAAAACCGGTGTGCCCGCTGAGCATCACATTCTGGGTATTGGCCGGGTAAGGAAGACGCACGATCACATCTGCCTGGCCGATCGTCCCAGCCCAGCCCGCGCCTGTTTCCAGCACATAGCGGAAGGCGATCAACTTGATATTGCTCTGTGGAAAATCGCCCTGGACGTTGGCGGTGTAGACGACTTTTAGCTGCACATCTTCCCCGGCAGGAAAAACGACATCGAAGGCAGCCCAAGGGATGGGGCGACCTTCCCAGGTATCATAAGGCGAGGGCTCGAACACACGCCGGGTCGGAGTGGATTTCTCATTGATGTACGCCTTCAGATCACGGATTTCCGGATAATTAGAGAAGCCATCCGATGCGCCGTTCCAAAAGGTGAGTGGGAAGCGCACAACCAGCGTTTCGGTTTGTTTGCCCGTATTGCGCATGGTGAAGATGGCGGTTGTGCGCGACTGCCCAGCGGTGCCGCTGGTAGGGTTGGAGATCACATCGAGCAGGACTGTTTCTGAGAGCATTTGCACCCGGGTGGTCTCGCTGCCCGGCAGGGGATTTGCACCGGGTGGTACATCTGGCGGGGCAACATCAGCGAGGGCGCCATTTGCCAGGACCAGGCAAGCGACAAGTGCCAGGCAGGACGCCACGAGATTGTGCAGTTTGCGCATAGCTATCTCCGTTCCGGTTGTGTTAGATATGGAATTATCTCATGAAACTTCGCATCGACTATAATCTATAGATATGATATCAATTCTGGCGCTCGGCTCGCGTGGAGATGTTCAACCGTTTATCTCATTGGGTAAAGCGCTTCAGGCTGCCGGCAGGCGCGTGCGCCTGGTGAGCCTGGTTTCTTACGAGCCGATGGCGCGGGAAGCGGGGTTGTCCTTCCACTCGGTGCAAGGTGACGCCGAGGTGCTGGTGCAGTTGGCTGCCCAGGGCGGCTTTTTTTCAGGGAGCAGCAACCTGATCAGGGTCTGGCGTGCTTTGCAAGGCTCTTACGGCCAACTGGCTGCCAGCCTGCCCGAGGAGATCGAACGCCTGGATGATACTGAACTGCTGCTCAACCAGCTCCCAGCCCATCTGTTTGGCCCAGAGCTGAGCGAGCACCTGGGCATTCGTTGGGCGGTGGTGAGTGTTATACCGCTGACGCGCTCGCGGCACCGACCATTAATCGGTTTTCCTTCCTGGCCAGGGTGGTTACCTGGTTACAATACATTGACTTATCGATTGGGGGAACAGATTGGCTGGCAGTTGTTTCGCAAAGGCGTGAATCGCTTGCGTGAGCGTTGGGGGTTACCCCGGCAATCATTTTGGGGACCCTATGAAGCCATTCAACACCAAAGAGTGCCGGTGATCTGTGGATACAGCCCGATCGTCTCGCCGCCGGCACCGGATTGGGGAGATCACATCCACTTGACCGGTTGGTGGTTGCCGCAAGAACCCACCTGGAAGCCGCCCAATGATCTGGTGCGATTTTTGGAAGCCGGCTCGCCTCCTGTATTTGTCGGTTTTGGCAGCATGCCGTTGCCCTATGCGGGTGCAACCGCTGAGCTGGTGATTGAAGCGGCGCGCCTGGCAGGTGTGCGGCTGATCTTACATTCTGGTTGGGGTGGCATGGGCCGACACCTGGCTTTCTTGCCTCCGACAGTGTATCGCCTGGATTACGCTCCCTATGGTTGGCTGTTTCCGCGCATGGCAGCCATTGTGCACCACGGCGGTTCAGGAACGACAGGCTTCGCCCTGCACTCGGGAGTGCCATCGGTGGTGGTGCCTTTTGCCTTTGATCAATTTTATTGGGGAAAACGCACGGAAGAGTTGAGCGCTGGGCCGCCGCCGCTCCCCTTCCGCGAATTGACTTCTGTAAAATTGGCTGATCAAATCGCTGCTGCGCTGTCTGATCCGCTTTTGCGGAGCGGCGCCAGGGAGATTGGCGCTGCTTTGCAAAAAGAAGACGGATTGAGCAAGGCCAGCCAGATCATCTTGAACTTGTGAAGGTTTAGCCCTATGAGCGTGGAAACATACCAAGTTATCGAGCCTGCGCCAGTTGTGTCCATCCGCCGGGCGAATCTCCAGGACCTAGCAGCGATTATTGCCATGCTGGCGGACGATCCCCTGGGTAGCCAGCGCGAGCGTCTTGAAGATCCACTGCCAGAAAGTTATAGGCAGGCTTTTACGCAGATCGAAGCGAATCCCAACCAGCTCCTGTTGGTGGCAGAGTTGGAAGGCGAGCAAATTGGCACATTCCAGATGAATTTCACCCGTTCGTTGACTTACCAGGGTGGTCTGCGCGGGCAAATCGAGGCGGTACGGGTGCGGCGAGATTGGCGCGGCCGAGGCGTTGGCCGGCAGATGATGCAGTGGGCAATCGAGGAGGCACGCCGTCGTGGTTGCCATCTTCTGGTGCTGACCAGCGACAACAGTCGCAAAGACGCCCATCGCTTCTACGAGCGCCTGGGATTTAGAGCTTCCAATGTGGGGATGAAGTTGTTCCTGAGATGAGTCATCCGGGTTGGGGATGAGATTCTGGGCGGTTTACTTACCGCCGCTCATGCGCTGTATGTGAAGGGCAAGCTGCACCGACAGGCGCGCCTCGGGAGAGTCCAGGTCGATGTTCAGGATTTCCTCGATACGGTCCAGGCGGTAGGCCAGCGTATTGCGGTGCAGGTACAAGGCCTCGGCGGTTTGAGATAGGTTACCGTGATGCTCGAAGAACGCTTCTAAAGTGCGAATAAATTCAGCGCTGCTTTCATGTGCGAGAAGGGGTCCCAGCATCTCGTCTAAAAACGAAGACAGATCAGGCGAGTGCTCCATCTGCAGCAGGAGGCGATAGACGGAAAGGTCAGGGAAGTACAGCGGCGCGCTTTCGCCCAGTCGCCGAGCCAGCTCGAGCGCCTGCCCGGCTTGCCGGAAGGAGTTGTGCCAGGCGCCCAAATCAGGCGCTGGAGCGCCGATGCCGCAGCGAACCGTGTGACGCGGCTGCTCCTTTAACCCCTGGGCTTGCACCGCCTGGCAGAAGGCGATGGCTTGCTCCGGGCGCCCCGAGATTTGAGCTGGCACAAAACAGATCATTTCAGCGCCCAATGGGCTGGCGACGGCATTCAGACCCAGGCGCGCCAGCTCACCGTTCACCAGGGTCTCCAGCCGGCGACGCGAAGGCGGGTTGGCTCCCTCCCAGGCAAAGCGTATCGCCAGGTAGGGTTGCGATGGATCATAAGAGAGATTTTCCAGCCACAAGCGAGCATCGCGTGGGGAGAGCGACTCCTGCAGCAGCGCTGAAAGCAAATCGCTGCGCAGGCGTTTCTCGTTTTCGCGCAATCCCTTGAGGCGCGCCATCTCCAGCGCGCAAACCCGCACCCCCTGCTCAACCACCATGCGGTCGAGATCGTCGAATTCACCGGCGATGCCCAGCAGCGAGAGGTAACCGCGTGCGACTTCGCCAACTGACACCGCTGCTACCAATCGCTCCAGCCCACCGGGTAACGCCTGGGCATAAACGCCTGCATTGCGCCCAGCTCTCTTGCGGTCGCGCAACTCTTCTGGCAAGCTGTCGGCCGCGTCTAATCCCTCCAACGCGACGTTCCAGATATCGGACAACTCCAACGAGGCAGCCTGGGCCAGGCGGTTGAAACGCTTATCTTGAATCAACACCCCGCGACCGGAAATCTCTGCCAGGCTGTGCGCCAACGCGGGCAAGCCGCGACCCTCAGCAGAGATTTGCAGTAGCCGGGCTTGAATCCGCTCGGCGCGCTCGAGAAGCGCTGCCCTGTGGTTCAAGATCGCCGACAGCAACTGTTCTTGCGCCTGGCGCGGATCTGCGTAGCCTGGCGCGATCGCCAGAGGCAGTCCGAGCGGGCTGCCCCTCAGCAAGCGTTCCAGTCCTGGGAAGGCTCCCAGCAATAGAGCGGCTGATGCGCCCCTTTCCTGGGCTGAATGCAGCGTTTTTGCCAACGCTTCCATCTCTAGCCCGTGGGATGACAGCAAGAACAGGTCGCCTGGCCGCACCTCACTCAACGCCAGGGCAGCCCAGCGCACGTGGGTCGTTTCACTGGGAGGGATCAGCCATTCCAGCGGTCGGTCGAATGCCAGGCGCAGAAGCAGGCGCAGTTCGGGAGATGTGCTCATGGGGTAGATACCTGGGATAACGCTAAGTATAGCACAAGGCATTCTTCAAGCGCTGAAATGGCTGCACACAGGCTTCCGAGGATTTTGAACAGCCTGGAAGCCTGTGTGACAATTTCTGCTTCAATACTCGGGATTGAATATCTACGCCAGTTGCTCTCGGTGTATGGAAAACGCGTCAATTGCCAAGCGCTGCGTACCGGGGTCTTGCACCGAGGTCACAGGCCATTGCAATCCGGCGCTGTGGGCGAGCCGCGCATGGGTTACGCCGGCGTAGATCGGTGTTAGACGCGCAATCTCGAGCATGATTTGGTCGCTATCTGCGTAATCCCAACCAGCGTAGTAGGCGGTGTGAAAGCGTCGTTGCTCGAACTGGATGATGCGCTGCGCCAGGCCGGCGATGATCTGCCAATCGGGGCGCGCCTTGCCTACCGGCTGGATCGCCTGGCGGACAAGTTGCACGCGCCGCTCCGCGTTGGTGTAGGTGCCAGTCTTTTCGGCGAAGGTAACCCCCGGCAGCACAACATCGGCATAGCGCGTGGTTTCGGAGGCAGCCGGTTCCTGGAGAATCACAAAATCGCATGCTTCCAGACTGTGACGCACAGCAGCAGCCTGTGGCGTGCTATTCAGCAGGTCTTCGCCCAAGATGTACAACGCCCGAACGCGCCCGGCGTTTGCCTGGCGCATCATCTCCGAAGCGGGCAAGCCCGGCTGGGAGGGTAGTTCAGCGCCCCAGGCTTGCTCGAACTTCAGGCGCGACTGCTGGTCGCTGCACCATTGGTAGCCAGGGAGCCATCCTGGGCGCGCGCCCATGTCGCAAGCACCTTGCAGATTGGCCTGGGTGTGGAGCGGAATCACGCCGCCGCCAGGTTTATTCAGGTCTCCAAGCAGCAACGCCAGGCTTGCCAGCGCTTCCACGTTGCTCTGACCATGCTCCGGGTCAGCAAGTCCCACGCTCCACACGATTGCCGAGGGGCGATGGTGCGCCAGGATATCCGCAGATTTGTAGAGCGCCTCGACACTCACTCCGGCTTGCTCTGCAGCCCATCGGGGTGTACGGCTTTCCAGCGCCTTTTGGAGAGCAGCAAACCTCGTTGGATGGGAGGTTGCAACAGATGGATCGTGCCATCCTTTTTCCAGCAAGCAAAGCATTAAGCCATTCACCAGGGCAGCTTCGCGGTGGGGTTGGTGATACACTGCCAGGGCGGCGTATTCGGCGATGTTGACGAAGTCCGGGCTGGCGACCACCAGCTTGAGCTTTCGGCGCAGCACAGCCTGACGAATGCGCGCCCCGAAGACGGGGTGTTGCTCAGTGAGGTTGGAGCCAATCACCAGCAGCGATGAAGCGTTATTGGCAATGTCTTCGAAAGAGGTGGGCATCGCTGGCAGCCCAAGCGAGTCGATCAGCCCGTCCGTCACGCTGGTGGCGTACAGGTAGGCTGAGCAATCGATATTGTTGGTGCCCAGTACCTGGCGCGCCAGTTTATTGAGCAAATAGTTTTCTTCGTTCAACAGCCTGCCAGAGGCCAGCACACCGACTGCCTGGCTGCCGTGCGTGCGCCGGGCTGCACTGAGACCCCGGGCAGCGATCTCCAGGGCGGTATCCCAGTCCGTTTCCACCAGTTTGCTGCGTCCGTTGCCCGATGCCCCCCCTTCGAGCAGGTGCTGGCGGACTCGCGGCCGGGTGTGGCGTGTTGGGCTATGGATAAATTCGTAGCCATAGCGTCCCTTAAGGCACAGGTGCAGGCGGTTGACCGTGTCGGGTGTCTCATGGTGAGAGGTGACACGAATCACCTGGTCTCCGGAAACATTTTCTTTTACATTCAAATCGAGCTGGCAGCCGACGCTGCAGTAGGTGCAGGTGGTGCGCACCAGGCGGTCTGCCTGGCCGGCAGTCATGGACATCTTGTTATCCAACGCTCTGGTCGGGCAGTATGCCACGCAGGCCCCGCAAGACTCGCAACGCGAAGCCAGCATGGTCGAGTCGGCCCCGGCGACGATACGCGCCTGATAGCCGCGGTATGCCTGCGTCCAAACAAAGCGCCCCTGGATTTCAGCGCAAGCGCGCACACAGCGCGTGCATTGGATACATTTGTTCATATCTACCCAGACGAACGGATTCGGGTCGCTGTCTATGGGACGCAGCGGGCGAGGCGCCATGTTCTGGGAGACATCGACGTGATACTCGCGGCACAAGCGGGCAAACTCGCTGTGCTCATCGAGACCGGTGCTGCCGTTGTTGCGTGTGTAGCTGGCGTCATAGTAATTGGAGAGCAGCATGCGCAGCACCGCCTGACGGTAGCGGGTGAGGGCCGGGCTTTCGGTCTGCACAATCAGACCGGTGGTCGCTGGTAGGTTGCAGGAGGTCATTGGCAAACGCGCCCCGCGTACTTCCACCACGCATAGTCGGCAGCCGCCGAAGGGGCTGAGATCCTTGTGGTAGCACAACGTCGGAATGGAAATACCCAGCGACTCGGCGGCTTGCAGCACTGTCAGTCCATCTTGCACATCAACCAGTTGACCGTTGAGTTTAAATTTCACCATCAGACACTCTCCGTGCTGCCCTCGAATTCTTCGATTGCAGCCTGACTGGGGGTTGCAGCGGCGGCGGCAATCTCGTAGGGAGAAAGTGCAGGGATGCGACACACACCAGCCCGGCATTTGCGCTCCAGGATATGCTCTTCGACTTCGTCGCGGAAATGCTTGAGAATATCTCGCAATGCGACCGAGGCGGTTTGCCCCAAGCCGCAGTTGGAAAGCAGTTCCATGTCTTTGCCCAGTTGTTGTAGTTCATCCAGGTCAGCCAGAGCGCCATGACCTTTGGAAATGGCATCCACTATCTGGTACAGGCGCTGAGTGCCGGTGCGGCAAGGTGTGCACTTGGCGCAGGATTCGAAGCGGAAGAACTGCAGCAGCACCTTCGCCAGGTCGACCACACAGGTTCTTTCATCGCAAATCAGCAATGCGCCTGAGCCCAGGGAGGCGCCGGCTTTGCGCCATGATTCGAAGTCCATCGGAGTATCTTGCAAACTGGCAGGCACGATCGATCCGCTGGAACCGCCGGTTTGCACCAGCTTGAGGCGGCGCCCATGCTTCATGCCCTTACCGTAAATTTCGATCACTTCGCGCAGCGTAATGCCCAGCGGTGCCTCGATTGCGCCCGTGAAATTGACATTGCCCATGATGGTGTACACTTTGGTGCCGCGGCTGGAAGGTGTGCCGAACTGGCGGTACCACTCGCTGCCATGGCGAATAATGGCAGGAATGTTTGCCAATGTTTCGACGTTATTGACCAGGGTTGGCTTTCCCCATAGGCCATAGCTGGGTGGGTAAGGCGGGCGGGCGCGAGGCTGGCCGCGCTTGCCTTCCAGGGATTCGATCAGCGCAGTCTCTTCACCACAGATATAGGCTCCCGCTCCAGCATGCAAATGGATGTGGAAAGTGAAATCCGTGCCGAAGATGGCATCTCCCAATAGACCATGCTCTTCTGCCAGCCGGATTGCATTCTCCAGCCGCTGGTAAGCCAGGCGGTATTCACCGCGGATATAGATAAAGCCTTCATTTGCTCCTACGGCATAGGCTGCGATCGTCATTGCCTCGATCAGGCTGAAGGGGTCGCCCTCGATGATCAGGCGGTCTTTGTAGGTGCCTGGCTCGCTCTCGTCGGCGTTGGCGATGATGTATTTTGGGTGACTCGGCGCAGCGCGAACGAAGCCCCATTTGCGTCCGGTGGGGAAACCAGCTCCGCCACGCCCTTGCAACCCCGATTGATCGACTTCATCGATGATCTGTTCGGGCGTCATGCTGGTTAGCGCCTTGCCCAGGGCAGTGTAGCCATTGTGCAATAGATAATCATCGAGGCTGTAAGGGTCAATGATCCCGGCGCGCTCAAGGACGATGCGTTGCTGAACCGGCAAAGCGCCTGATCGAGTACGCAGCCAGGCCAGCTCACCGGCTGGCTCTTGTAGGAAGCGCAACAGGCTCATCACAATCTGGCCTTTGAGCAGGTGCTCTTCAACAATGAGATGCACATCATCCAGTGTGACTGGGCCATAAGCGACAGCTTCTGGGTAGACCATCACCAAAGGCAAGTGCTGTTGCTCGCCCACAACGCCGATTGTGCCGATACGCACCTGGTCATGCAAACCCTGGCTACGGATCTCAGCGTGCAAGGCGCGGAATACTTCTTCAGCGCCGAGTTCTACGCTGCGGGGATCATTTGAAACCAGCACCAACGAACGGATCACTTTCATCGTTCACCTCGGCAGATCATCCGTCACTCAGCGGTAACGGTCCAAAATTTCGTGCACGCGATCGGGAGTGACATTGCCATACAGGTCTTGATCGATCAGAAAGACGGGACCCACACCGCAAACCCCGATGCAACTGGTGGGGATGAGCGACCATTCTCGGTCGCGCGTTGTTTCACCCGGCAGGATCCCCAGCTCATCTTGTATTGCTTCAAGCACCTGGCGCGCCCCCACCACGTGGCAAGGCGCCGATTCGCAATAGCGGATGACATGGGCGCCAGTGGGCTGCAACGATAGCATCTGGTAGAAGCTGGCGACAGCGAATACATGCGAATCTGCCAGGAACAACCCTTCCTGCGGTGTGTTGAGGCGGCGGCGGATCTTGCCAAAAGCCTCTGCTGGAATATAGCCAATGGACTTATTCACCTCGCTAAGTATCGGGATCAGCGCGTCACGCCCAACACCGTGGCGGCGCACTGCCTGCTCGAGCAGCGCATCCAGCTCGGTCTGAGAAGGTTGATCGGACATATTTTGCCTCCTGGCACCCTTAAGCCGCTTCGATGACGTATTCAGGGACGATCAAGCCCTTTTCAATGTGCTGAGTAAGGATGCGACGCGCCACTTGGGGCGTGACCCTGCCATAGGTTATTGGGGGACGCCCTGACTCCTGCACCTGCACCAATGGCTCCAAGGCGCATAGCCCACCACAGCCGGTTTCGGTGATGCGCACATCGGTCAGGTTGAGTGTTTCAGCAAGACGTTTGAAGGCAGCCAATGTGTCCAGCGCTCCGGCAGCCACTCCGCAACTGGCTGTGCTGACGCGAATGTCGAAGCGGTATTGCTCACTCAGCGCTTGCTGACGTTGGTGGGCTTGTTGTCGCGCTGTCTCCAAGTCTTCCATTGACCGAATACGGCTCATATCCACCTCTCTTATCTACCCATTCGCAAGGATTGAGGCCCAGCGCCCGGTGCATTTGCTGTTGAGCCATCATCCTCCACCAGGATACAGGGCAAGGTTTCGACCACTCCTGGAATGGTCTGGATTTCGGACAGGATGATATGGCGAATCGCTTCCAGGTTCTCAGCTTTGACGAACGCGTAGGCATCATAGCGTCCATATACCATCGATGAATCGAGCACTGCTGGCGTCTCTCGCAAGAGGCGATAGGCCTCCCTGGTCGCCAGGGAAGCAAATTTGACCAGGATCAAGGCTTTCATTGCGAAATCTTCGGCATGCAATACCACGCAGGCAGGAGCACGATGCTCCTCGAGCTGCTTAACTTTATTTACATTATTTCGAGCTTCCTGTCATTGGATTGTCGCTGATTTTTTGGCTCTATTCGGTCAAGCAAAAAGACCGCCAATGTTAGCGGTCTTTTAGACAATAGTCAGAGGCGATGACTGACTTAAGCGGAGAAAACCGCCGGCAAGATTCTAGCTCGAAGGTGGCTCGTCCTGCAAGCTGGCAATACCGCTGCGCAGTGCATACAGCGTGGCTTGCACGCGGTTTGCCAGTTGCAGTTTGCTGAGGATATTGCTGACATGCGTGCGCACGGTGGCATCGCGCAGACTCAAGCGCCTGGCGATTTCTTTGTTTTCGACACCCTGCGCCAGAAGTTGCAGGATTTCGACCTCGCGTTCGGTGAGCGGAGAGGGGGTCATCGGACCACGAGAGATTTCCTGAGAGCGATTCAGCTCCTGGATCACCTTGCGGGCAATGCTGGGGTGAATGGACAATTCACCGCGGTGCACCTGGCGGATCATGCGCAGCATATCTTCGGGATCTGAGTCTTTGAGCAAATAGCCCAGGGCGCCGGCTTTGATCGAGGGGAAGACTTTGTCATCGGCGGCGAAGCTGGTCATCACCAAGATGCGCGCCTCGGGATGTGCTGCGGTGATGCGCTGAATGGCTTCAACACCACCCATCTCAGGCATGACCAGATCCATCAGGATCACATCTGGATGCAGCTTTTCTACCTGTTGGAGCGCTTCAAGTCCATTGGAAGCCTCGCCCACGACTTCTATGCCATCTTCTTCAGCCAGTAAGGATTTGATTCCCCGTCGCACCACGGGGTGGTCATCAACGACCAGGACGCGAATGGGAGGTGTCATAGATCATCTCCATCTCTTGGGCGGGCACTTCGACATGGATGAGCGTGCCAACGCCAGCTTGACTACAAATTTCTAAGCGCCCACCTAACTGCCGGGCGCGTTGCTCCATGCTGTGCAAACCCATGCCGCCTGAGCTGCGGGCTTTTTCCAGATCGAAACCCACACCATTGTCGCTGATTTCGAGAAATATCCACCCGCCTTTGCTCTGTAGGCTAACCCTTACCATGCGGGCGTGCGCGTAGCGCACCAGGTTGTTGAGCGCTTCCATGGCAATGCGATACAGCTCTGTTTCGATGGCTCTGGGACATCGTCCCTGTATATTGGTCTGGAGCTCGGCCGCCAGCCCGGTGCGGTTTTCGATCGACTCAAGGCTGGCCTGGAGGGCAGCCACCAGCCCTTCTTTTTGAAGCAAAGGTGGATCCAGCTCAAGGATGAGCAAGCGCATTTCCTGCAGCGCCTGCAGGGCGTTCTGTTTGATCTCTGCCAGGTCCTGAGCTACCTGGGTGTAATTCTGGCTGCGCAGCGAGCGGGAGGCCGCGCTGCAGTACAGGTTAATTCCGTAGAGCAATTGGGTAGCCGAGTCGTGCAGCTCGCGGGCGATGCGGTGGCGTTCCTGCAGCGTTGCCAGGTTTTGCGCTTTTTCGTACAGGCGAGCGTTTTCGATAGCGACTGCCAACTGATTGGTGATCGTCTGCGCCAGGCGGATGTGCTGTTCAGTGTAAAAGCCGGGCTGGGAGTGGGTCAGGCTGAGCATGCCAGTCACCCGTTGGTGATAACTGAGTGGAATGCCAATCCAGGAACGGGCATGAGCGAAGCAGGCAGTATGCAGGTCGAGGCGCGATTGCCGGTAGGCGCGCGCCAGGGGGGTTACGCCGTGGACATCCTCGATGATCATCACCTGTCCATTGTTGATCACCGCTTCAAAAGGCCCGGCTTCGGCCAGGGGCAGAGCAATCGCATGGCGTGGAGGCAACCGTCCGGGGAGTTGGCAGGCAGCCAGGCAGAGGAGTTGTTCTTCAAGTATGAAGATTGCAGCGCCGCTGTAGGGGATGATCGTTTGTACCTGATCGAGGATCAGGTTGAGCAGCGGCTCCAGCTCCAGAGTGGAAGCGACTTTCTTCGAAACCTCCAGAACGGTGGAGAGTTCTCGGGTGCGATCGCTGACGGCCTGTTCCAACATCTGGAGGGCCTGGACAGAGTCGGTGATATCTGAGGTGACCACAAAGACTCGCTGCAGGTCTTGAGTGCGGCTGATCGCGCAATGCTCGTGGATGCAGCGCACCCCACCGTCGCCGCGCAGAATCCAGTATCGCAATTCGAATCGCACATCATCGCCGCTGGCTTCTGCTGAAGCAAGCTCAGCTTCCAGGCGCTCCACCTCATAGGGCATGGCATAATCCCGGATGCGGCGGCGCAGGTCGCCTTCCGGGCAGCCGCCAAAAATCTCGCAGGCGCGCTGGTTGACATACACCAGCCGATTATTCTCGATGATGGTCAGACCTTCTTGAACGTGGTCAGCCAGATTATGAAAGCGTTCTTCGCTCAGGCGCGCCTGGTCTTCAGCCTGCCTGTGCTGGGCGATTTCCAATGCCAACTCGACGTTCAAACGCGCCAGTTCGCTGGATTGTATCTGGGCGAGGGATTCAAGCTCTTGTTGCCATTGTTCTATCGTTGGATGCTGCTGAGAGGATGAGGCGTTTTCAGGGGCGGGGGGCGCAGCCTGAGCAAAGCTGCGCCATTCCAGGAAAAGCCCAAGCGCCCCGGCAAGCAAAGCAGCCGTGATTGCTGCCATCTCACTGAGCAGTGGAAATGCGGCCGAAGATTCCAGTCTGTCCATGAGACCCGCCGCGGCAATGCCTGCCAGGAGCGCGGCGATGAAGATGAGCACTTTTCGTACCAGTGGTTCAGACATGCTACCGACCAAGGTTCATTTTGAGGGGTTGACTCTGAAATCAGTATAGCATAGCAAGATTGTGATGTAAATCACGTATAGAGCCAACCAATGTTGAGCTGGCGCGCCAACAAATGTGGATAGACGCCCAACAAGCACCGCTTTCCTCATTAACTGAATTGCCGATAAAAATCAGCACCTATCCGATGACAGGCAGGGATTTTTATTGTAATTAATCATTGTAGGCCTTGCGCAGTTCGAGGGAAACCTCCTTTGTTGATATGTCGTTCTGAGGGCAGCAAAGAGTCTGGCAATCCAATCGAGCAGACTGCTCGGTCGCTGAGCGAAGCTGCACATCACCTGCTTCCCCAGGGCGATCTTGTTGTACGTGGCGCACCGAAAGTGAGGAGCTTTAACCGGCTGCGTGACTTCTACGTGGGAGGTTTTGCATGTATGCGTTTGTGATCGCGGATAACCGTAAGTGCATCGGGTGCTACGCCTGCGTGGCTGCCTGTGTAGAAAGTCACCGGCTCGCAGGATTGCAAGCTTACCCCCGTCTATATATCACCCACACGCCTGCTGGCACCATGCCAATCCAATGCCGCCACTGCGAAGATGCCATGTGTGCGCTGGTTTGCCCGGTCAACGCGATCACACATTCAGACGGCGGCATCCAGATCAACGAAGGCTTGTGCATTGGCTGCAAAATGTGCGCCTTAGCTTGCCCATACGGCAATATCCTGCCGGGAGGTACACCGGTACCCGGATTGGAGCTCAGCCTGGGTTTTTACACTTTTTCCAACTCGCCCAAGGAACCTGACCCGATGTTTTTACGTGAGTTGAGTTACCAGGAGCAACTTTCGCTGTTAGGTTGGAAGATAGGGCAAAAAACGGTGGCCGTTAAATGCGACCGCTGTTACTTTCGAGAGGGTGGCCCGGCTTGCGTGGCAGCTTGCCCGCATAAAGCGCTGATCCTGGTGGACGAGTCTTACGACGGTCGCAACCAGATCTTCGAACAAATGAAAGCCGTGGCAGAGCTGGAAGCCTAGCGGCGACAGCCTGGGGCTTTCTGGCACAGGAGAGTGTTATGAGTGCGATCCAGCTATTTCTGCTCTCGGTTGGTTTCTTCGGCGCTGGCGCGCTGGCCGCACTGCTGTTTAGACCCGCCGCCAGCCTGGCTCGCTGGTTGGCGGGCGCGGCCTGCCTGGCAGGGTCGATCAGCGGGGTGCTGTGTGCGCTGTCGGGAGCTGGTACAGCCCTGAACGGTGTTGCTCCTCAAACGGTTGCCCTGCTCAGCATTCCTCCCTTTGGAAACCTGGCGATTGCGTTGGACGGATTGAGCCTGCTCATCGTTGCAGTCATCGCCCTGGTGGGGATTGCAGCGAGCCTGTTCATGTTAGGCGCAGCGCCTGAGCAGGCTTCTATCGGCTTTCTGACCAACTTGTTCATGGGCGCCATGCTATTGGTTGCCGCGACCAGCAACACCTTCTTCTTCCTGGTGTTTTGGGAGCTGATGACGCTGGCTTCCTACTTGCTCGTGATCTGGGAGCCTGAGAAAAGAGAATCAGTTCGGGCTGGATTCATCTACATGCTGGTTGCGCATGCCGGAGCAGCCCTGCTCATGTTGGCTTTCTTGATCCTGTATCAGAAGAGCGGCTCGTTCGATTTTAACGCTATACGCCAGTCTCAACTGGCACCGGCGTTGCGCAGCCTGATCTTTATGTTGGTCTTCATCGGATTTGGTGCGAAGGCGGGTATGGTACCGCTGCATTTCTGGGCGCCGGGTGCCTACACTGCCGCGCCCAGCCATGTTTCAGCGTTGATGTCGAGCGTGATGAAGAAGACGGCCGTATATGGCCTGCTGCGAGTGAGTGTGGATTTGCTGGGCGCGCCCTTGTGGTGGTGGGGGGTGATTGTGCTGATCTTTGGCGCCATTTCGACGGTGATAGGCGCTTTCTATGCCTTGCCAGAACGCAATCTCAAGCGGCTGCTGGCGTACTCGAGCGTGGAGAACGTGGGCATCATCTTGATGGGCGCTGGGCTGGGCATGACTGGACTGGCCCTGAACCAGCCGGTGCTCGCCAGCCTGGGGCTGGTAGCGGCGCTGTATCACCTGCTCAATCACGCTTTCTTCAAGTCGCTGCTCTATTTGTGCGCTGGTTCGGTGATCGATCAGAGCGGAACAATGGATCTGAACCGTATGGGGGGGTTAGGGCGGCGAATGCCGTGGACGGCGCTGACTTTCCTGGTCGGCGCGCTGTCTATCTCAGCCATTCCTCCTTTCAACGGTTTTGTCAGCGAGTGGTTCACGTACCAGTCTTTCCTGGCTGCTGGGCGGGTGACGAATTTCTCACTCAGGGTAATAGGCCCGCTGAGCGCGGTGTGCCTGGCGTTGGCTGGCGCGCTGGCCGCCATGGTGTATATCAAAGCCTTTGGTGGGGCATTCAATGGCCCATCGCGCAGCCCGGCGGCAGGCGCTGCGCACGAGACTGGCAAACTCGCATTGGTCAGCCAAATTTACCTGGCGCTGGGCTGCCTGGTGTCGGGACTTGGCGCGCCATGGGTGGTCCCATGGGTTGCGGCTATCGCGGCCAACTTTGGTGGAGGACCGGCGGCGGTGGTCTCTGGTGGTTGGACGGTGTTTCCGCTGTCGGCGGGGCAGGCGACGCTCTCGACGCCCTTGATTGCCATCCTGTTAGTTGGGTTGCTGAGCGCGCCGCTGCTGATCGTCGCCCTACTGGGCGGACGGCGGGTTGCGGCGCGCAGCGATGTGGAACCGTGGAGTTGCGGTTACGGATATCGCTCTGTGATGTCCCTCCCTGCCAGCGGGTTCGACCAACCGGTGAAAGTCACCTTCCAACCGCTGTACCAGGCGCGACGAATATTGGAAAAGCCTTTCCAGGTGGTGGGCGGCTTCTCGCGCTCTGCGGTGCAATTCATCCTGAGAGCAGAGCCGTTGGTTGAAACGGTGGTGACGCGACCGGCGGTGCGGCTGGTAGAAACAGCCGGACAGTGGATCCAGGCGCTGCAAATGGGCGATATTCGCGTTTACTGCCTGTACATCATCATCACCCTGGCGGTGCTGCTGATCTTGAGCTTCGGAAGGAGCGGATTATGAACCAGGCTGCATTGATCGGCATTGGCGTTTTCCAGGTGTTGTTGCTGTTGCTGATGGCGCCGCTATACTCTGGCTTTTCTCGCGTGATACGTGCCAAAATGCACTCTCGCAAAGGTCCGCCAGTGCTGCAGAATTACCTGGATCTGATCAAGCTGATGAAGCGCCAGGAAGTCGTCTCACAGCAAGCCGGCTGGATCTTCCGGTTGACGCCCCTCGTGAGCATGGCGTGTATGTTAGTGGCGGCGTTGATGATTCCGCTGTTGGCGATTCAATCGCCAGCGGGTTCAGCGGGCGATTTGATCGTGCTGATCTACTTGTTTGCCCTACCGCGCTTCTTTTTTGCACTGGCGGGGCTGGATACCGGCAGTACCTTCGCGTCAATCGGAGTTCGGCGCGAACTGTTGATCTCGGCGCTGGTCGAGCCTGTGATGTTGTTGGTTGCCATTGTGATGGCGTTGATCGCCGGCTCATCCAATCTGGATATCATCAGCCGAGAGGTCGCCAGCGGGCAATTCCCGTTGAGCATGGCGTTTTGGCTCGGCATGATCTCCTTTGGATTCGCTACCTATGTGGAGATGGGGCGGCTACCTCTGGATGTGGGCGAGGCAGAGCAAGAATTGCAGGAAGGACCATTGGCTGAATACTCAGGGCCTTCCCTGGCGGTAATGAAATGGGCAATTTATTTGAAGCAACTGGTGTTGGTGGCGATTTTCTTTGCCCTGTTCTTACCCTACGGCGCCATGACCGGCCTAACGGTGCTGGGATTCCTGGCGGCAATGGTTGCATTTCTCTTGAAAGCGCTGGCATTCTATTTCATTGTCGGCGTGCTGGAAAACTCAATGGCGCGCGTACGTTTCATGAAAGCGCCATCTGTCACCTGGCTGGCGTTAGGCGCAGCGGTGCTCTCGTTCGTCTTCTACCTGGCGAACGTATAGGAGAGGAGAGTCCCACATGAGCGCATGGATTCTCGCTGGTATTCTGGTTCCATTCCTGGGAGGCCTGCTGGTGCTGGTGATACCCCGTTGGTGGGTAAAAACTGCCAGCCAGTTCGTGGCGTTGTTCTCGGCGGGCTGCAGCGTCTATGTTTTCATCGCTTTTACTGCCGCTGGCAAGCAGGTGCAGTTCTTTGATGTGATGCGGCTGGGCAACGTGACGCTGTTTGGCCTGGTGGTGGACCGGCTCAGCGTATTGATCGGTATGGCGGTGAGCGTGGTTGGCTTTCTGATCGTGGTGTACTCCACCGGTTATCTGAGCGCGCAGAATCGCGAGCATGCTGAGAAAAAAATCGAACGGCGTTATTACAGTTTTCTCCTGTTGTTCATCGGCTCGATGGCGGGAGTGGTGTATGCATCCACGATGCTCGGGCTGCTGGTGTTTTTCGAATTGACCGGTGTGTGCTCGTGGGGGCTGATAGGTTATTACGATAATGAGAAGGCGCGGCGGGCAGCGCTCAAGGCGATTATCACGACCCAGGTGGCCTCGCTGGGCTTGTACGCGGCAACGGCGTATTTTTTCGCCGAGAGCGGAAGCCTGCGGCTGGTGGACATGGTGGGATTGACGGAGACTGCTAAAACGGTGATCTTCATCGGGGTGCTGATCGCTGGCTTTGGCAAGTCGGCGCAGTTGCCGTTCCATTTCTGGTTACCCGACGCCATGGTGGCGCCGACGCCGATCAGCGCCTACCTGCACGCCGCTTCGATGGTGAAAGTGGGGGTGTACATTTTTGCCCGCTGCCTGTCCTCGGCCGGATCAGTGCCGCAGGTGATCGGGGTGGTTGGCAGTGTGATGGCGCTGCTCACCATGCTGTATGGTTTTGCGATGTACTTCCCACAGAAGGATTTCAAGAAGTTATTGGCATATTCAACCATCACGCAGCTTGCCTACATCTTTTTGGCGCTCTCGATCTCAGTTTTCGGCTCCCAAGTGGCGTTTAATGGCGGTGTGACGCACATCTTCAACCATGCCTTCGCCAAGAGCCTGTTCTTCCTGGTGGCGGGGGCGCTCTCTTACACCACCGGTACGCGTTTATTGCCTTCGCTGCGCGGTGTGATAGTGCGCATGCCGGTGATTGGAACCAGCTTCGCCGTGGCAGCGCTGGCGGTAACCGGAGTTCCGCCGTTTAATTGCTTCTTCAGTAAATTTAGCATTTTCGCTGGCGGCTTCGAAGCCGCTCAAGAGCACCCCTTACTATTGGTGTTGGTGATCATTGCCATGGTGGAGTCGATCGGGAGCTTTGCATGGATCTTTTGGACCTTCAGCGCTACCGGCCTGGGGACGCCGTCGGAGGAAGTGGCGGCTGCCACACCGCTCTCTCCAGCCATGGAATATGTCTTGATAACGCTGGCAGTGCTCACGCTGCTTTCGGGTGTGTTTGCCTCAGCCTGGATTGCCTGAAAGCGCCGGTTTTTGGTGGAGGCGTAGGATGTTGAATGCAAATCTGATCAATAGTTTGAGCGGTTTATTGATACTCAGCTCGCTGTTGGTGATCGAAACCCGCAAATTGCGCATTTCGGCGATCTATTACAGCGTGCAATCGTTGGTGCTGGTGGTAATCTTCCTGGCGCTGGCGGTCAGCATGCATGCCGAACAGCTTTACCTGTGGGCTGCCAGCGCTTTCATCACCAAAGCCATACTGGTACCCTATATTATTTACCGCGCCCAGCAGTACACCGGCGGTGAGGATGTGCCGACCGCGATCAAGCCAACACTCTCCATTGTGTTGGCCGCAGTTTCGCTGGTGGTGTCTTTTGTGGTGATCAACCAATTGGAGCTCAAAATTGCTGCTGGTTTCAAGCCCGCGCTGGCAGTGTCGGTGGCACACTTCTTTTTCGGACAGCTCTGCATCCTCACCCAGCGCAATCTGCTCAAGCAGGTGATGGGCTTCTGCTTGATGGAGAACGGATCGCACCTGACCCTGGCGTTGATGGCTTACGATGCGCCTGAGCTGGTGGAAATCGGTATTGCTACCGATGCGATCTTCGGCGTCCTGATCATGGCGGTGTTAGCGGTGCAGATCTACCGCAAATTGAACACGCTGGATGCCGCCAGCCTGACCACGCTGAAAGGATAGAGGCTGTTATGTACGCTCAATCCCTCTCCTGGTTGTTGTTGGCGCCCTTCCTACTTTCGCTGGCGGCTTTCGCAATGCGCTGGGCAGGCAAGCGCTCCATCTGGTTGGCAGAATTGATCCATCTCGTCAGCATCACTGCCGTGCTGCTGCTATCGATGCATGTGGTGCAGGGTGTGCTCGCCCAAGGCAGCATATCGGCGTTGAACGATTGGCTGCACGTTGACGCCCTGGCGGCAGTGTTTGTGACGATCGTGGGCGTGGTGGGCTTTTTAGTTGGCGTCTATGCCCTGGGATATATCCGACACGACCTGAGCAGTGGTGTCCTTCAACCTCAACAGGTGACGCTGTTTTACGGGTTGCTCAACCTGTTTTTGTTCACCATGCTGCTGGTGGTGGTTTCCAACAATATCATCATGATGTGGGTGGCAGTGGAAGCCACAACGCTGGGTTCGGCCTTCCTGGTTGGCATCTATGGGCAGCGCGCCTCGCTGGAGGCAGCCTGGAAGTATGTCATCATCTGCACAGTAGGTGTTGCGTTTGGGCTGTACGGCACCATCCTGGTGTATTCCGATGCGGTGCACTTCATGAAAGAGCCAGGCATGGCGATCCTGTGGACCCAGATTGTGGAGAACGCGCAGGCGCTCGATCCAACGATCCTGAAACTGGCATTCGTATTTGTGATGATCGGCTTCGGCACCAAGGCGGGAATTTTCCCGATGCATGCCTGGCTGCCAGATGCCCACAGCGAAGCGCCAAGCCCGGTCAGCGCCTTGCTCTCAGGGGTATTGCTCAAGTGCGCCTTGTTCGTGGTGATCCGCTTCGCCATCATCCTGAGCCGCGGCATTGGCGCGGAGTTTCCGCACCTGATACTGTTGATCTTTGGCGCTCTCTCGGTGACGGTATCCACGTTGTTCATGTTCGTTCAACGCGATCTCAAACGCCTGTTGGCCTACTCCAGCGTTGAGAATATTGGCTTGATTGTACTGGCGTTGGGCGTGGGCGGCCCACTGGGCGTGCTGGCGGGGTTAATGCACGCCGTCAATCACAGTCTGGTGAAGTCGCTGATGTTCCTGACCTCGGGAAATATTTTGATGAAATATCACACTCGCGACCTGGGCAAGATTCACGGTATGCTGCAGGCTGCGCCGCTCACCAGTTTGCTGCTTTTGGCTGGCGGGCTGGCGCTCGCCGGCTCGCCGCCTTTCAACATCTTTATCAGCAAGTTTTCGATCTTCAGCGCTGGAATGCAGAGTGGGCATATCTGGTTGATGCTGGTTTGCCTGGCTTTCCTGGCGGTGGCTTTTGCTGCGTTGCTACGAGTGATCAGCTCATCGCTGTTTGGACAGGCGCCGGATGAAATGGCAGCCGGCGAAGTTCAACCATTGACTCTGGCACCGATAGCCGTTTTGCTGGTGCTGGCGATAACGCTCGGACTCTACCTGCCGCCGCAAATTGCTCTGCTGCTCAATCAGGCGGCGGGGATTGCCCTACCGCCCGGGAGTGTGGCGAGCGCGCCTGGCGCGCTGCTGAATTGGTTGGTTCTACCTTGAGTGACCCTATTTGACCTGAGCTGAGGTAGAGGAGCGTGGCAATGATGTTGAGACCTGAAGAGAAAACCCAACGTGGTCAGCGCTACGTACAGGCGCTGCGCCAGCAATTTGGGACAATAATCCAGGAAGAGACCTGGCAGGCGCCTGAGCAGGTAACCTTGACCGTGGACTTGAACAGTCTGCCGGCTGTGGTGGATGCAGCGTACCACCAACATGGCGGTTGGCTTTCGGTCGTGGCTGGCAATGATGAGCGCCCGTTGAATGGGCATTTTGCGTTGTACTATGTGTTATCGGTTGAAGGGGACGAGACGCACAACGGATCAGAACCAGAGAGCTGCTATTTGATTGTGCGCGCCCTTGTGCCGCCGAACAAACCAGAGTTCCCTGCGGTGACCCCGCGCGTACCAGCAGCCGTCTGGTACGAGCGTGAGGTGCGCGACATGTTCGGCTTACAGCCGGTGGGTTTGCCTGACGAACGACGACTGGTGCTGCCGGATGATTGGCCCGCCGATTTGCACCCGTTGCGCAAAGACGCCATGGATTACCGCTACCGCCCGGCGCCGGAGACCGAAGACGAAACCTACGAATTTTTTGACGTGCAGGGAGAAGGGGTGCTGCAGATACCGCTTGGCCCGCTGCATATCACCTCCGATGAACCGGGTCATTTCCGCCTGTTTGTGGATGGCGAGCACATCATCGATGCAGATTACCGCCTGTTCTATGTGCATCGCGGCATGGAAAAATTGGCCGAGACGCGCATGACCTATGATCAGGTGACCTTCCTGGCGGATCGGATTTGCGGCATCTGTGGTTACGCCCATAACGTGGCGTACTCAAACTCGATTGAAAGGGCATTGGGTATCTCCATACCAGAGCGCGCTCACTATATCCGCACGATCTTGCTTGAGGTGGAGCGCCTGCACAGCCATCTGCTCAACCTGGGGCTGGCCTGCCACTTTGTGGGCTTCGACACGGGCTTTATGCAGTTCTTCCGGGTGCGTGAAAAATCGATGAAGATGGCGGAACTACTGACAGGCACGCGCAAGACGTATGGTATGAACCTGATCGGCGGTGTGCGCCGCGATATTCTCAAAGAGCAGCGCCTCCAGACACTGCAGTGGTGCAAGGAGCTGCGCCAGGAAGTCAGCGACCTGGTCGGCATGCTGTTGGAGACGCCCAACATTGTGCAGCGCACGCAGAATGTGGGACGCCTGGAGCCGCAGGTGGCGCGCGAATACTCACCGGTCGGCCCGACGCTGCGCGGTTCAGGTTTTCCACGCGATATCCGCGTCATCCATCCCTACAGCGCCTACGACCGGGTACCCTGGAAGCTGACTTACAAGGATGGCTGTGATGTGCTGGCGCGCACTCTGATACGCGCTGAGGAATTCTTTGAATCGCTGTCGATGGTGGAGCGCTGCCTGGACACGATGCCTGATGGACCCATCCTGACCGAGGGTTTCAACTACACACCCCATCGCTATGCGCTGGGTTACGTGGAAGCGCCGCGCGGCGAGGATATCCATTGGAGTATGCTGGGCGATAACCAAAAGCTGTATCGCTGGCGCTGCCGCGCCTCCAGCTATAACAATTGGCCTTCGCTACGCTATATGCTTCAGAACAACACGATTTCTGATGCACCTTTGATTGTCGCCAGCATCGACCCGTGTTACTCATGCACCGAGCGAGTGACAGTGGTGGATGTGCGTAAGAAAGATGTCAAGATCGTTCCGTATAAGGAACTGGAGCGCTACTGCCGTGAGCGCAAGGATTCGCCACTGAAGGCCTAACTCCGTATCCGGGGAAGAGGATGTCGTATGGTTTTGAAATTACTGCGCGAAGTTCTCAAAGTTGGCCAGGCAACTGTGCCTTATCCGTTCGTGCCGGTGGAGGTGGCGCCAGGCTTTCGCGGCAAGCCGGAATACAATCCAGAGCAATGCATTGCCTGCGCAGCCTGCACCATCGCCTGTCCGCCCAACGCCTTGAGCATGGAGACCGATCTGGAGAACGGCGTGCGCACCTGGTCGCTCTTCTATGGGCGCTGCATTTTCTGCGCTCGCTGCGAGGAGGTCTGTCCAACCGGAGCGATTAAATTGGGAGCGGATTTCGAGCTGGCTTCATTTACCCGGCAAGACCTGACCGTGCAGGCCGAGTTTCGCCTGGCAGAGTGCCAGCGTTGCGGCGCGTACTTTGCCTCTGCCAAGGAGCTGGAGCATGTTCTGGCGCTGCTCGACCAGGCCTGGAAGGGCCAGCAGTCGTTATCCGAAGATGACATATCTGCTCGCAAAGCGCTGCTGCGCCTGTGCCCGGAATGCCGCCGGAAGGTCGATCTGCCCCGTGTAAAGGAGTTGGTGCATACCGCCTGGCCGGCAGTGGAGGTGCTCGATGGCAGAATATGATATTCGCACCGATAGCAAATTCGCGGTCAAGCCAGATGAAGCGGTCAACGCGCTCAAGGGGGCGCTGCTCAAAGATATCCGCCGCTCAGCCTATGTGTATCGCGTGGACTGCGGTGGCTGCAATGGCTGCGAAATCGAAATATTCGCCGCCATCACGCCCATTTTCGATGCGGAGCGTTTCGGCATTAAGGTGGTCTCTTCGCCGCGCCACGCGGATATCCTTGTCTACACGGGAGCGATGACGCGCGCGATGCGTGTGCCAGCGCTGCGCGCCTATCACGCTGCGCCAGACCCGAAGATTTGTGTTGCTTATGGCGCATGCGGTTGTTCCGGGGGCATTTTTCACGATTTATATGGGGTTTGGGGTGGCGCAGACAAGATCCTGCCGATCGATCTGTATATCCCGGGCTGCCCGCCCACTCCACCCGCCACGGTGCATGGCTTTGCTGTGGCCTTGGGCTTACTACAGCAGAAGATGAAAGCCGTGCACCATGTCCAGGGTGAAACGGAGCGCTCACAGTTGATCTCGCCGCAGGTGCCGCTGTCACTGCGCATTATGATCGAACGGGCGGCCCGGCGCATGGCGGGTTACTGGCACGGTAAACGCATCGCTGACGATTTCTTGAGCATGGTGGATGGTGGGAACCTTTCAGCGCTCTCGGAATCATTGCACGCTTATTTGCAGAAGAGAGACGATCCGCGCCTGGCGGAGATCATGACGCTGCTCAAGGAAGAGTATGCGACTCACCTGGAGGGTGGCTGATTGATGACAGCGCGGGTCGTTTTTTATCAGTTGCGCACAAGGTTTGTCAACCGCAGGGAGGATATCCCGGAACAAGCGCGCCAGGTGGTGTATTACAGCCTGGCGGTTGGGCATCATGTGGGCGTGATGGACTGTTTTAGCAGGTTGGTTGAGGTGCCGTTGGAGAATTTCTTAGAATGGTTGCAGACTCTACCCGCAGGTCCAGCGCGGAGTAAGTTGGAGGGTGTGCTAGCCTGGGGCGAGATTGAGATCAATAAAAGTCACAGCGCGATGTTGCTGCAGCTCTTTGAGCAAGCAAACAAAGACCACCCGACCTGGTTGGATGTCTTGGTGGATGGGCTGCGATGCATGCAACAAGAACCAGCTTATTATTGGATGGTTAGAAAGCAGGTCTGATGAAACAGGTTATTCTGACGGTTGGGAATGCCCTGATGGGCGATGACGCGGCCGGGGTGTTGCTGGCTCAGATGATGAGCCAGCAACCGGTGGAAGGTTGGCAAGTGGTGAATGGGGGCTCTGCGCCGGAGAATGTGCTCCACCGGGTGCGGGAGCTGGCGCCTGAGCGGGTGCTGGTAGTGGATGCGGCTGATATGGAACTGCCTGAAGGGTCAGTGAATTGGATCGACGCGGAAAAGCTGCAAGATCCATTTCTGTTAACCACGCATACACTGCCTCTGAGCTACTTGATCGAGGCGTTGCGTGAGTTTGTTCCCCAGGTTGAGCTGCTTGGCATCCAACCCGCAGTGGTGGCGTTTGGGTATCCAATTTCGCCGGCAGTGAAAGATGCTGTGGAAAGGGTTTACACGGCGTTGCAAAATGGCGCATTGATATTTGAGCCTCTACCGGTTGGCTGATCTGGGGCAGGCGAGGCCGCTTGCCCTACGAGTAAGGAGATTGCTATGATCACAGTCCGTGATGTCTTATCCAAGTCTGCTGGCTCGACAATCTGCGTGGCCCCGGGGGATACCGTGTATCGCGCGTTGCAGGTGATGGCAGAGAACAATGTTGGCGCGGTGATGGTGGCTGAAGGCGACCAGATGGTCGGTATCTTCACCGAGCGCGATTACTGCCGCAAGATTATTCTGATGGGGCGCTCGTCGTTGAATACTCCCATCGAAGAGATCATGACCAAAAAAATGATTACCGTCCGCCCAGATCAGACGCTGGAGGAGTGCATCGAATTGATGACCAAGTACCACATCCGCCACCTGCCGGTGGAAGAAGGCGGCAAGATCATCGGCATGGTCACAATGCGCAATGTGATGGAAATGATCATCGCTTCCAAACAGGATCGCATCGAGCGGCTGGAAAACTATATCCTGGGCAGCGATTACGGGCATTAGCGACAACTCGACTATTCCCCATTGTGCTATACTGATTTTGGAGGGGTATTAATCCGCGCTTTAATTCTTTAAATCTCCCGCTGGACTACTCCTCGAGGTGGATAATGAAAAAATTTCACATCCTCAACGCCTTCGCCGCGATGGCCTTGCTGCTCAGTTCTTCGTGGAATGCAGGCCCGACGCTCGCCAGTGCGAAATCGCCCGCGATTGCCGACGCAGAAACTCCCGATTTGATTAGCGAGACTGGCGGCGCAGTCTTTGCAGTGAGCTTCGAATCCTATGCCGAGGGTTTGGGCTATCTCTACCTCGGAGTGGGACGGCGCCTGTTTATCTACCATGTCAATCTCTTACTCATGCCGGGAACTCCCACCCTCACGCCGCACGGGTTTACAGAACCACTGCCGGGTGTTATCCAGGACGTGTCCATCGTTGGTAATC
The DNA here is from genome assembly GCA_029265355.1 of Chloroflexota bacterium. Lineage (GTDB taxonomy): Bacteria > Chloroflexota > Anaerolineae > Anaerolineales > UBA4823 > JAJUJL01. The sequence continues at coordinate 348,608 of JAJUJL010000002.1, forward strand.
GTGCGTTTGTGACGATGGGGGAGAGCGGCCTGGCGGTCGTTGATATTGCAAACAAAGATGCTCCTTTGTATCTCAATCATTATGACACGCCAGGTTTCGCCAAGGGAGTATTCATGACGGCGACGACTGCCTATGTCGCAGACGGCTTTAGCGGTTTGTTGGCGCTCGAGATCAGCGATCCATTGAATATTGGGCTTCTGGCTTCCTACAACACGGAAGGCGATGCACGTGATGTGATCATGGCGAATGATCTCACCCTTGGTGATTTGTTCTACGTCGCCGATGGTCAACGCGGCCTGGTGGTGCTGGATGAAACTGCTTCAGGATTCGTTCAGATTGGTTCACTGGATACCAGCGGGTATGCGGAATCTGTGTATGTCAAAGAAAAATACATCCACCTTGCCGATGGGTGGGCTGGTTGGAAGAAGATCAAAATCGCAAACCCGGCCAGCCCTCTTTTGGAAGATTACCTGGATACACCCGACTGGGCTTCCGATGCATTGTTTTTTGGTGGTGAGGTGTATGTCGCTGATCAAACTTCTGGTCTGCGGATCATCGGCTCGGACGCGGTGACCGGGGATGCGGTGGAAATTGCCTCATTCGACACCCCGGGTCTGGCGGTTGGCATGGGATGGGCAGAGGGTTTTGTGTTGATGGCAGATTACAGCGGACTGACAGTCATCGATGTGAACAACCCTGGCGCTCCAACCGCAGAGCCTGACGCCTCTATCCCCAGCCTGGCGGTTCCTGGGAAACTGACTGTCGTGGGGGATAGGGTGTATACCACCGGCGCTGAGCAAGGGTTGCACATCGTTGATGCTGGCAATCCCGTTGCACCAGCTCTTATCGGAATGCTTGACACCCCGGGCGCAGCCAATGGTGTGGCAGTTGCGGGAGACAAGGCTTTTATCGCTGATGGGGCAGAGGGTTTGCTTCAGATAGATGTGTCTGTTCCTGCGGCGCCCACCGCAACATACACGACGAGCATCACCGGAGGGGCGTTCGCAGTGGTTGTAGAAGGCGACACTGCATATGTGGCTGCTGGCGCCAACGGTTTGGCAGCGGTTCAGTTCTATAATGACCCAAACCCGCCGCAAGTGATCGGCAGTTTTGATACGGCCGGCTATGCCCTGGACGTTGCTGTGGCGGGGGAATATGCCTATATTGCAGATGGCGATAATGGGCTGGTGATCGCGGATCGCTTCCCCCTGGATGCGGCATCGCTGGTAGGCTCGCTCGATTTCCCAGGCACGGCTCTGGCTGTGGCAGTTCAGGACAATACCTGCTTCATTGCGGCTGGGAGCAGTGGACTGCGCATCATCGATATCTCGAACCCGGCTGCACCCATAGAGACTGGATACTACGACACGCCTGGATCGGTGGCGGATGTCGTTGTCGTGGGAAACCTGGCGTATCTGGCGGATGATGTCCACGGGTTGCAGGTGATCAATGTGGCGAATCCAGCGTCCCCGTTCCTTACAGCCAGCTATGATTCGATCGGATTCGCAACGGGCGTGGCAGTTACCAGCAGCAACGTGTACCTGGCAGACGGACCGGGAGGATTGCTGATTTTCAACCCGGTACCGGAGCGTTATTACATCTCACTTCCGTTGCTGTTGCGAAATTAACAAACCTCAAACGGATGCATTTTTTTTATCTTTCTGGGAACCATTTCCAGCCATTGCTCGTCTATTAGCAGTTATTACGGTATTGGGGGTTGATCAGGGCGGCGAAGCCGCCCTGATCAACCCCCAAAATCAAACACTTTCAAAGCCCGAAAGGAGAAAACACCATGAAAATCCAAATGTGGTTCTTGCTATTGTTCGTACTGTTGCTTGCGGCGGTGAGCGTGGCAGGCGCCCTGGCGTCGGATGGTTCTGCAATCCAAACTACGCAGCCCGCAGAGGATCAAAATGCGGTTTCTTTAGGAAAGACGGGACCCCTGGCTCAAATGTATGCGGGAGGAGTTGTGGTTGTGCTGGTGCTGTTATCGCTAGCTCCTTTGGCCCTCGGGTACGAGCCTGGAGCGGGGATCAATCTCTGATGTGCAATATACGAACAACGGTAATTCGATAAGCCGGGCTGGCAAGCGCCAGCCCGGTTCGTTCTATAGAGAGCTTCTCGACGTCAGCTAAGTAAACCGCCGAAAGTGTTTAGAGCAAATCGGCCATCGCGACGGCGGTTTTCTCCAGGGTTTTGCTGGTGATCGTTCACATTTTTGTAGAAACACTCCCGGCGAAACACCTAGTTGACTCGATTTCCGTAGAGCGGCTTGAGCGCTTCGCGGACTTCCTTGAGGCTACCATAGGCGATGGTGTAGCGGTGCCTTGTGCCATTACTGTCAATCTCTACCTGATCGCGATCGTTTGGTTCTTCGGGGTCAGAGCTTTTCAATCGCACCTGTTGGATTTGATTGTGCAGAAAATAGAAGTTTTCGCCATGCTCTGCCAGGATCGTGGCTGGTGCCATACCCAGGTAGCGTTGTGAGAAGTGCCATCCAGAAGTCGTCATCGCTGCCCACTGTTTGAAAAAACCTTTGCCCTGTTCGCGGGCTTGTTGCCTGGCATCTTTTGCAGCCTCTTGCAGCATCTGGCTGGTTACCAATGCAAAAATCAGGCGATGGGAGGTGAGCACTACGGCAAAAGATTGGGAGCCAAACAATCCTTTGCGGCGCTGCAAAATGGGTAGCACCTTCAGCACGACTTCAACCTTGGTGTGATTGGCATTGCCAGGGGTGGATGGAACAGCCTGTGGGGCAGTCTTTTGAGGCGGTGGGGGAGTGACAAGCGGCGCAGGGCCATGTTGTGTTTGTTGAATGGGAACATCTGCGAATCCGGCCTGTTGCATCTCTATCCGGTGACCACAGTTGCCGCAAAAACGCGCTCCCGAAGCGAGCTGGTTGCCACAGAAAGTACAGAATCCGGATGTATGCTTCATTAGTTTACTCCAAGAATCCGATGGACCATTCACCCCCTGTTATCGGATGTCAATGGATTAACTGAACAGGCAGTCACCTGATAAAAATGTCGATCAGGTCTTCTGGAGAAAACTACTCACCCATACCGAGAACTCTACCGGCAAATTGTAGCCAGGTGTATGACCAGCATTGCGAAGGGTGACCACCTCAGCCCGGGTGTAAAGTAACTTCAGGCGCGCACGGCATTCTTCACTTGAACCAGGATCGTTGGTCGACTCGATGATCATGATTCTCCCGGGCCAGTCTCCCAAATCACTCGGGTCGTAATGATAATTGGCTGAGAAATCTGCCAGGGCACGCAGCGGTGAAAGTATTGTCGATTTATCTGCTTTCGACAGGTACTGATCGAAGATCATGAGGTTGAGCTCTTTCCAGAAGCTACGCTCGCGCCCCGCAATGCTGACCAATCTTAACAGGTGCAGTTTCTTCAGCATGTGGAGGTAGGAAGTTGATATGTGGGGACTGATCCGGGCGAAGAAGCGCGATAAATGAGGCAGTCTGCAGTCAGGGAGGAAGCTGTTTGCCAGTACCAGCCGGCGCACCCGATGCGGGTAACGGCGGACGAATTCCTGCGCGATACAACCCCCCAAGGAGGTGCCCAATAAGTCGATTTCCGGCATCTTGAGATAATCGAGTAATTCAGCAAGTCCTTGTGTATAAGCGGCAATGGTATCCAGCGCGGGCAAGGTGATAGCCAGCACCTGCTGTTTATTTTGCAGGGCGAGCACCAGCCTGAACCAGTATTCTGCGAAACGTTCTTCGCCGGGGAGCAAAATCAGCGGGTAGCGACTATGACCAGCGATCATATATTGCCAGAGGGTCTCCTGGAGCTTGACCGATTGCATGCGATGACTGACTTGAAACTGTTGGAATTGATTGACCAACTCCACCGGAGCTTTCTTAAAATATTTCGCCACCCTGATCTCCGAATACCTAATTGATTGCAAAGCGGGTACCGTGTGTCGTTTTTTGGTTCAGAAGATTATTTACCGGCTGGTTGCGATAGCTTAAACATACTATAATTTTAATGATGATCTAAAGGAAATGTCTATACAATCTTGTAAGGTTGAGATTGTGCTGGAAAGGAGCAGCCGATGAATTTGATCAGCGTACCCATCGAAAAGCCCGAAGAGGTCAATTTTATTTTGGGCCAGTCACATTTTATTAAGACTGTAGAAGACTTGCACGAGGCGTTGGTAAGTGCAGCGCCAGGGATCAAATTCGGATTGGCATTCTGCGAAGCATCGGGAAAATGCCTGGTCCGTTGGAGCGGCAGCGATGCGGAGATGATCGCCCTGGCGCAGAAAAATGCACTGGCGATCGGCGCAGGTCACAGTTTCATCATTTTCCTGGGCAAAGGTTATTTTCCAATCAATGTGCTCAATGCAGTGAAAGGGGTGCCCGAAGTTTGCAGGGTCTACTGCGCCACTGCTAACCCTACCCTGGTGCTGGTGGCAGAGACTGAGCAGGGGCGTGGAATCCTGGGGGTGATCGATGGCAGCAGCCCGGCTGGTGTGGAGGGCGACGAGGATATCGCCTGGCGCAAGAGCTTCTTGCGCAAGATTGGCTACAAGGTCGCCTGATCGGTTTCCAACGCGGCGCTTTCACCCAGGGGCATCGTTGCCAGCAGACGCGGTGGAGGATAATCCACCAGCAGGAGATTTTCAGCGCGACCGGTTAAGAAGGCCTGGATTTGCTGGCAAACCCGGAAGACAAGAGGAAAGGCTTCCGGGGGTTGCTCGACGGCAACGGTCACGTGCGGCACCCAATGGTCGGGCAGGTAATATGGGTGACGTGTTGCGCCAAAATGCTTCAACAACCTCTGCACCTGGTGGTGGAAGATCTGCAACTGGCGGGTGACCACAGGGGCAAGGAAAATTACACCCTGCATGCTGCCAAATGCGCCCAAGGATTCCAGGCTGATATCTATTGGAACTGTTCGCCGCGCCAGGCTAGCGAGCTGCGCCGAGAACTCGGAGGGCAATGCTCCAGCCGACGAAACGTTTTGAATGTCTGTCTCCCCTGCTGGAAATGTGAAAGTTGCCAGGGTGATATGGGGGGATACACGCATCCCTTCTGGGAATGGCGTGTGTCCTTGCTCCTCCAGGCGGTTGATCACTTGCTCCAGGCGCGCTTGAGTCTGGAGATCGAAGGTCAGCACCAGGCCCAGTTGGGGTTCGGCAAGATGTTGCATAGTCCTCAGCAGAAGGCGCCTCAATCAGTTCACTGGTCGAGATACAGATCATTGTAATCTGTTTTGGGGAAGCGTCAAATTGATTTTAACGCCGACAACCGTATCGATTCCATTGCTATGGCGTCTCATTGTTTGGGACATTATCATGTTTTGTCCCATATCCTGGAGCTTAAGAAAGGCGGAGAATTATGAGAAATCGCAAACTGGTCAGGTCAATCATAATACTGGTTGTTATGCTTTTTGCATTGGCGCCAGCACTGGCAGCCTCCGGAGCTACGCCAGAAGCCACGCTGCGCGTGTGGGTGGAATTCCGCCCTGCTGCGCAGGCCGAGGTGCGATCAGCGCTGCAATCTTCTGGCGCCAGCTTCCATTACACTTTTGAGCGACTAAACGCTTTCGTGGTCAGCCTGCCAACAGCAGCGCTGCGGGGGCTGGAACGCAACCCAAACGTGGTTGCGATCGAGATCGATCCAGTGCGTGAACTGGTCAAGAATATGCCCTCGAAAACCAGGCTCGACACCTCTGTGTTACCCGAGCAGGTGGTGCCTTATGGGGTCGACATGGTGCAAGCTCGCGATCTGTGGGATAAGAACCGCGATGGCAAGATCGACCGCCGCGCAGTCACTGGAGCCGGGGTGAAGGTGTGCATCATTGATACGGGTTTGTTCACCGGGCACGAAGATTTTCAAGGGGTGGATATTTACGGCGGCTATTCACAGACCAATCCAGACCCGGCGCTGTGGACCTATGACGGTCACGGGCATGGCACCCATGTCGCAGGTACAGTCACCGCGATGCACAACGATTACGGGGTGGTTGGCGTTTCACCAGGGGCAGTTTCATTATTCATGGTGAAGATATTTGGCGATGATGGGCTGTGGGTGAGCAAGGCGCATGCCTCGGACCTGGTAGAAGCAGCTAACATTTGCGCCGACAACGGCGCCCGGGTAATCAGCATGAGCCTGTCCGGGACGCACTCCAGTCGCTACGAGGAACGGGCGTTTGACGACCTTTATGCTGCTGGGATTCTGTCAGTGGCGGCAGCCAGCAACGACGGTATCGATGAGTACCATTACCCCGCTTCCTACAATTCAGTCATTTCAGTGGCAGCGCTTGACCAGAATTATGTCATAGCAGATTTCTCCCAGTATAACGACCAGGTTGAGCTGGCTGCGCCGGGCGTGGGCGTGCTCAGCACCGTGCCTTTCGTGGCGATTGCGGAAGTGAGCGTCGATGGGGAAACCTTCAGCGCCAATCACATTGAATACGCCGCCTACGGAAGCGCCAGCGGAACGCTGGTGGATGGCGGTCGCTGCCTCGCCACCGGCGATTGGGTTGGCGCAGTCGTTTTGTGTGAAAGGGGAGATATCACTTTTTACGAGAAGGTGATGAATGTGCAGAACTCGGGCGGAGTGGCAGCGGTGATCTACAACAACGCTCCTGGTAATTTCTTGGGAACATTGGGCGAGGGGAATAGCTCCACGATCGTGGCTGTTTCCTTGAGCCAGGAAGACGGCCAGTATCTGGTCGCTAACAAGCTAGGCAAGGTGGCGACAGTAAGCAGCTCGATCACCTGGCAAGCCAGCGGCTACGAAGCCTGGGATGGCACTTCGATGGCAACGCCGCATGTCTCGGCGGTGGCAGCTCTGCTGTGGAGCTGGAACCCGGACCTGACCAATGTGCAAATCCGGGAAGCGATGCAGGCAACGGCGCTGGACCTGGGCGATCCTGGGCGCGATGTGCACTATGGTTTTGGCCTGGTACAAGCTTATGACGCCTGGGTGTACCTGGGCGGTGGGAAGCCACCCAGGAAGTAGGATTTTGTTTTGAAGGGGTGTTTGAGGGAAATGAGCCTCTCAAACACCCCTCGATGTTTTAAGGATAAAACTGTAGCGCCTCTGCCAACGCCTGCTCAGCCAGGCTGGCATTGGCTGCCAGCCACACCAACTGCCTGCCGGAGCGGAAGTAGAAATGCTGCTGCCCAAGGCCTTCCAACGCCAGCACTGTACGACCGCCTGCTTGCCTGGTTTCCAGCGGTTTGAACGGCGAACGCCCCTCGGCAATGCGGTGCTCCATCTTCTTTTGCATGCGGGCAGCCATGAAACCCAGCGGCGACCCTGAAACCCATAGAACAGCCTGCTCCTGGCCATAAATCCCCACCGCGCCGCTGGTGATCGCGAAGCTCAACCCATGCAGATGGTTGATTTCCTGCACAGCGGCGCGCCCGGTGAGCGCCTGAGTGAGCGGCAACCCGGCGACAGACTCTGGCAGCGGCTCGGCGCCAGGATTGGAGACCAGCGAGTGGACGTAAAGCCAGCTGGCAGCGCTAACCGCAAAAACCAGCCCAGCGATGATAAGGATAAACGCCAGGTAGCGAAGCAGAGCGGCTTTCATCATCGGGAATTGCCACCTGCTGGAACTGGCGCTGTGTTCGGGACGACTTCTACTTCCGGGTCGAACATCAACTTCGTCTGGAGACGCAGGTTCCTGAAATAATTGAGAATGGCTGAAAGTTGATAGAAACCTGCAAACACCAGTGAAACAAGCAGCAACTCAGAATTTTCCCACAGGGCTTGCCATGCCCAGGGCAGCATCTCAGCTTCAAAGTGGAATTCGGATTGTTGCAGCACAGTGAACAGAGCTCTAAGGTAGACACCGAATACCACGCTGAGCATGGTTAGAAGCGAGGTTGCCAGCACACTCCTGGTACCGGGCTTTGTTCCAACTTTGTCCATGACTTTCATGATCGCGGAAAAGATACCCCAGGAAACCAACACAGCTACAGCATCCTGGAAATAGGCAACTACCGCCCAAACCAGGCTGCACACCAGCGCCACGGCGATTCCAGCCAGGATGCCGCGCCCCAGGTTGTGCGGCGCATTCTGGAATTTCTTGCGGTCGGCCTGGGCTTGCGCTTTTAAATTCTCCCGGCACGCCGAGTAAATCATGAAGGGCATGCCGTTAACCAAGGAGAGCTGTGGAAGCAACAGCCCATGAGAGGCGCACTGCGGGTTTTCGCAGCGTCCTTCTGGTAGGGGAGAGGTATACCGCGTCACCGCGCAAACAAATTGCCGCAGCCGCTCGAGGGTTTCTTTCGGCGAGCGGCGCGTATCCAGGGGCAGGATGATATTGGTATAGGTAGGCGTTATTTCCAGGCCAGCATTCGTGCTGGAACGTTTTCCCAGCAGCGCCCGGATATCCGGATCAGTTTCCAACTGCCGGAGTACATGCGCCTCATCCACGGGCGGCTGGTGCTTGACAAACACCAGAGCCTGTATTGCCTTGATCGGCAAATGGCCCAGGGTGGCAGATTGGGCTTTTGGAAAACTGAAGATGCCTGCAAGGCGCCCTTCGATCCAACCTACTGCACGGTGGCGCAAGTGCCAGGGCATACCAGCGCCCGGCAGATAGGTCATACCGCTTTCCTGGATATACTCCTGCCACCAGACACGATCATTAATGCGTCGCGGCAACGGCTGCGCAGGTTGGCCGCGCTCCGCCTCCTTTCGCTCCGGCTGCAGGACGCCATCTACCAGCAGGTGAAAGCTGAAAGCAATCCCGTTGGTGTAGATATTAACTTCGATCAGGTGGCTTTGCAGCCAGAATTCGTGAAACGATCCCCCGTCATTAAAGAGATAACTGCGATGGACCCGCTCGCCATCCAGCCAGATTTCACGCCACCCAATCCAGGTGTGGCGGAGTTGCAACCGGTGCTGAATTCCATCGATCTTAAACACCCACTCCCGTTGCGACATAACAGCTCAGTGTCACCAGATCTCTTGTGTACCTTACATTAATGTAAGGATGATTCTCGATCAAGCAGTTGAATCGCAGTGCGAATATGGCTATATTATATGCATGATTCGGTTCGCCAGAAATGTCTACCAGGGGTAGGATTTCGTCTGGGAGGCGGCAATGATACCTATTTTAACTTTCGGTCAGGACGAACGCGCACAGAGCCTGCTGGAATATGCCATCATCCTGGTGCTGGTGGCGGTAGCGGTGGTGGTGGTGCTGGGACTGTTCGGTGCTGACTTGGGGCAGGTTTACCAGAACCTGGTGGAAGCGCTACAAGAAGCGCTCGATCCAGGTTGACGTCTGCCTGTTGGCAGAGCACTCAAGCAATGCGGTCTGGCTGCGACGCCACGTGTTTGCCTGCCAACCGCCCGCTGGTGATGGCCCAGGCGATGTGCAGTCCGTGGCCCCATAAGACCATCCCGCTCAAACCATTCTGCCCGACGGCATACAGACCAGCTATCGGCTCCCCATTGCGATCCAATGCCTGAAAATTTCGATCGATCACCACACCGCCCTCGGTGGTGGTGAAGTAGGCCTTGGCAGGGCCAAGCAGCAGCCAGGGACCAGGACCAAGCTGGGGCAGGCTGCCAGTCTTCCGCTCTGTGTTGGCGTGCTCGATGCTCTTCTGCAGCGCCTGCGCAGGCAAGCCACGCTGGGCTGCGACAGCTTCCAAGGTGCTGGCTTGAAATGCCACGTCTGGGCGCAATCGCAAGTAATCGGCAGCGTAGGCGTAGGCGATTTTGGGCGCGGTGGAAATGAAGTGCGGCCATGCGGAGTAGCGCTGCACCAGGCGGGCATCCAATAAAATATAGGCAATCTTCCCAGGTTGGTTGGCGATGGCAATCTCGCGCTCCAGGGGAGTGGTCTCATGGCAAAAGCGCTCGCCGCGGCGATTGACGAGTATGGCGCCATCGTCGAACAAGGCATTTTCCGGGTGCTGCCAGGTGACCAGCAGGCGGCGGATCATTGCGCTCAGCATAAAGCCAGGCAGCCGCGGCGCGACGACGCCCATGAGTTTCGCTAGTGGTCCGTGCGCTGGCAGAAGCTGTTGGAAGGTTCGTCCTGGCGGAGCGACAAAGCGAATCTCCGGTCCGTAGGTGATATCCATGTTGGTCAACTGCGCTCCAGCGGACTCCGCCAGCAAGTGACCTGCGCCGGTAGAGTGGGGGTTGATCCCTTCGATCTCGCGGAAGCGCTCCCCTTTGAAGCGAGCAATGATTTCGGGCGAATTCGTATAGTCGCCGGCGGCCAGGATGACACCCTTGCGCGCCCGAAACACCTGTTTATTCCCATTTAGGCGCGCTGCCACGCCTGAGACTCGTCCCCCTTCCGCCAACAATTCGACCACTTCAGCGTTGGTAAGCACCTGCCCGCCGAGGCGCGCCAGCCGCGCCTGCAGGGCTGCAATGTAAGCCTTGGCGCCCGGCACCACGTTGTGCATGCGCGGTTTGCGGTTGGGAGGTTCAGGGTTGGGTCCCTGAAAGGACAACCCCATGCCTGCCAACCAATCCAGCGTATCGGCGCCGAGTGAGAGAAACCAGCGGCGCATCTCTGCGTTATTGCGCGCTTCGATTTCCGGGGGAGCGAATTTCCCCGCATCCTCAGCATGTTCGTCGAGTGAATCTTGCACACCGGCTCTGCGCTGCCAGGCGGTGCGGTTGGCAGTATAGGAACCAACGGCGATGCCAGTGGTGCCGCCCAAATCGGGCAGCTTCTCCAGCACCAGCACGCTAGCGCCGTGCTCGGCGGCGCTCACGCCGGCTGCCAGCCCGCTGCCACCCCCACCGACGACGAGTACATCGAAATCGTTATTCATGGTCATGGTCAGGGTTTAGGCTCAGCATCCAGGCCGCCGAACCAATCCAGTTGGATATCTCCATTGATGGCATTGAGGCGCACGGAACGCTGAGCCTCGCCGCTGCCACAGCTCACCAGCCATTCGATGCCACCTTGCAGGTTGACATCCAGGCTGTAATAGAACGTGCCGTCATCGGCTGTGCTGCAGAAAGGCTGGACCAGTGCAGCCGCCTGGGTGCTGTCCATCCAGTCTTGCGCATAGAGGGGTTTCCCAGGGCCAGAGCTGTCGCGTGGCATGGCGAACGCAATCTGCCCATCCCTGATCTGGAGCGCCAGGTATTCCAGGCGGCGGCTGGGAGAGTGGAAATTCATCTGCCAGGTTGGCGCCGTACCGTCGCGATTACCGCCTTCCAGCGTCTCCAGGTGAGTCAACTGAGCATCGGACTTCCATTCTTTTTGGGCGTACTGCAGGGCGATGCGGTAGGCCGCCTCGGCGCTGAAAGGGCCGGTGGGAGGAGCCATTTCTGTGGTGGGGGGTGGGTAATTCGCCTGGGTGGGCGTGACTGCCGATGGGTCAGCCTCGTTGATGGCTACCGGCGCTTGTTCGACCCCGGCAGGCGGGTAGGGGTCGACCAGCGGCGGTGCGCAGGCGCTCAGAAACAAGAGTATAGTGATGATGATGCAGTTAGCAGAGAGCCATCTTGTTTTCAATTCGACTTCCATAGCCCAAAAACCTGTCTGGTGATACTTTTTTGATCTTAGCTTTCATTGCGATATGTTTCCATGACGCTGGAAGCGTCATCTGGTCTGGGAATGACAGATATGTCATGAGTAGACCGGCGTACTGTGCTGGTCGTGGCAATCTCTTATCAGATCATTTTGCGTGGCCCACATCGTGCGAGCAGCTTATCATACTTTGGTCCCGCATTCCTGGCAGAACTTCGCCCCAGCTTCCAATTTGGCACCACACCCGCTGCAGTGCGCTTCCTTTTGAATTTTTGCGCCGCACTCCGGGCAGAATTTGACCTTTTTTGCCAGCGGCGCGCCGCAGCCTGGGCAGGTAGCGCGTGCCCCTTCTCGCCAGCTCTCATCCTTGAGCATTTCGCGGTCTTCTTCAGCCATCTTCGAATGCGCCCAGATCTCTTCAACGGTGCGGCTGGATTGGGCGGCGGCCATCTCGACGCCTAGATCAGGGGCACATTCCTTGCACAAGCCGCGCCGCTCGTTCCAGCACGATTTCTGACACACCCAGCTAGAGCAGCGCGGGCATTGCGCAAATTGTGGTCGTAGCTCCTGCGAGGCGGCCAGGAAGGCTTCATCGTGAGCTTTCTCCCAGGCGGCGCTGTGCACCTGGCTGCTCAGCTCGGCAGCTTTGCCAAACAAGCCACCAAACAGGCTACTTGCGGCTTCGATGCCCTTGTTGACTGTGCCGGTCAGGGATGGTCTGAATCGGCTGCGAAACCCATTTCCGCATCGGTCGCAGAAGAATTCGTACTGAAAGCCCTGATCAGTGCTCAGGTCGTGGTAGTTTTTGGTGAACTCTATTGGCTCAACCATGGTCTTCTCATCGGCCTCCGTCCCTCCAGGGGATGGAAATGTTATGTTGAAATCAGTATAGAACCATCCCAAGCTGGAGTCAACTAACATTTATTGCAACCCCGACGAAATTGAGCCGAATCCAGATGAACTGCGGAAAAAATTTCGCCTGGCCTGCAGGTGATAACCCAGAGGGATCCAGAATGAACGGAGCATCGTATTGCATCAATAGCGGTTCTCCACAGAGCTTATCCCAATCTTGGGATAACGTGGGTCTGGTAGATATTCTGTTGTGAAACGCTTGATAGGACTGTGATAATTTTCACCTGAACATGAAATGGTGATTCGGGGGGATTAATGCTATATTGCTGGACATGCAGCGGATTAAAGGATGAAATCCAAATCGCCAGGAAGCCGCCCGCAAGGACGCACAGCGGCCAATTACCAAGGAGAGAGAATGATCAAAAGAGCCTTGCACTTCCTGTTAATTATTGTTGTACTATCGTTGGCTATACCGGCATTTGGGGCGAGCCAGGAGCCGGTTGTCATTTACCCCTGGCAAATTCCGCTGAACCAGAACGGGGAACGAGTGGTCACCGTAAATCCTGGTCAGCCAGTGGTGCTCGGCGCCAACTGGGGGGCCTGCACGCGTGGCCTGGTCACCGCATTTGCGGTTACTTCGGATATATCCTATGTGATCGATGGGCGCCCGGTGCTACGCAATCCAAGATTAGATACCCTGTACTGGGATTTTCCACCCCAAGCGGTAACTTTCCCCGGGGCGAGCGCCTGCGTGAATAAAACCACCCAGGTCTGGACGTTGACCTGGTCTTACGATCTAAAACCGTTGCCTGTTGGGGATCACCCGGCGCACTTCACCTATCAGAACGATTATGTGCACATAGACGGCTTCGACAATGACGGCGATGGCAAACCAGATCGCTTCGATTTCGAGCTGGAAGTGGATTTCATCATACGGGTGGTGGAGTAGCGAATAAATCTGGGGTGCTCGCAGCCGGTCAATGGCCCGGTGAATAGCTCTCGAATTCCGAGTCACTCTATGCGGTACACCGTAAATTCCTCCCGGCAAGGCCTGCCGTTCGCCAGGTGGAGTTCTTTGCGCTGCGGCAGGTAGATGGTACAAGCAATGGTGGCTATGTTTGGTTCCAAGTCCAGGTGGCGGCACAGTGTGTCCAACGGGCCGTTGTGGCTGCGCATCAGGGATTTCGCCCACTCGAGGTCCACCTGACCGCTAGCCTGCAGAAGCGCCTGCTGCACGCGTTGGTAGCGCGCTTCTGAGTTACCAGCCAAGTGCTCGCTCTGGTTGCTCGGAAGCCAGCTATCTTCCAGGTGCTTTGTGGTGTAGTGGTTGGTGCTGACGGAAAAGCCGCCGGATGCCATAATCACCGGGCTGCTGCTGTAACCGCATTCCACCACCGCAGATCCGCCGCGAGCGTCCTGCAGGATCAGCGTTCCGTTGCCCATAAACCGAACCGTGCGCAGGTAATCTAGCGCTGAAGCCACGCTGTCATGCTGTTCCAGGATTGCCATCATCAGGTAGTAGCGGGGCACGCCCGGTCCAATATCCATTGAGACTACGTGGGTATCAGCTACCGCCAGACCTGCAGCGTTCATGCCTGAGCTAAATACGCCCGGACTGCCAGCGCTGGTCAGATTCAAGTAGGGATAGCCTGTCTCCGGAAAGGTGGATGACAGGCACTGCAGATGCTGATGATCCTGCCAGTAGTCGCGGTTTTTCACCAGCAGCGGCTCACCATCCTTCGTAATCGGCGCACCAGCCGCCCAGGTGGTGCAGCCCTGGGCTTCATGGTGCTGATTTTTAGCCTGATCCATCAGGAAGGTGGATATAGTATAGCGAAAGAAGCGCTCCCACTCGAGGGACAGCGAATCGCCCAGCCCTCGCAGCATATCCAGAATGGATGGAGCCTGCACCTGCCAGACCTCCAGCAGCTCCTGCTCGTGCTCGTGCACGTCCAGACCGGTGGCTTCCAGCCTTGCCAGTCGGTCTGCGATAGCGATATGGATGTGATGGTGCAGATCAGCAACCTGCTCGCCGTGCTGCTTGCCGATAGTGTACGCGTTTCCAAAAAGGCGCAGTTGTCGGATCATGGATTGCTTTCTTTGCTTGGCATTGTACCCTCGGTAGCTGGCTGGTCTTTGTAGATCCAGCAGGCTACCTCCTGCCCCCCAATCCGGAAAAACGGCGGGTATTCCTGCTCGCAGATCGAGCCGATTTTGGCGTAGCAGCGCGGATGAAAGGGGCATCCAGAGGGGGGGGTGATTGGGCTGGGTACGCCACCCTGTAGCAGAATGCGCTGTTTACGGTAAGCCTTGCTCACCCTGGGGATGGCCGCCAGCAGGGCGCGGGTATAAGGGTGGAGTGGCTCACCGAACAGGGCGTCGGTTATTCCCAATTCGACGATATGACCCAGATACATCACGGCCACGCGGTCGCTGATGTAGTACATCACGCTCAGATCGTGAGCGATAAACAGGTAAGTCAGATGAAATTCTGCCTGCAGCTCCTCCAGCAGGTTGATCACCTGCGCCTGGATCGATACATCCAGCGATGAGACCGGCTCATCGGCGACAATAAATTTTGGCTTCATCGCCAGGGCACGGGCAATGCCGATGCGCTGGCGCTGACCGCCAGAGAACTGGTGTGGGAAGCGGTCGATGTGGCGCTGGTTCAACCCCACGCGCTGTAGGAGCTGGCGGGTTTCAGCCTCGCGCTGGATGGGGTCGCTCACGCCGCGCCGCTCCAGAGGAGTGCCAATGATCTCGCGCACCGTTTTTCGCGGATTGAGCGACGAGTAAGGATTCTGGAAGATGATCTGGGCCACGCGGTGATAGCTGACCGACTGTTCCTTGCCATTGTTTTCGAGGAGCTGGTTGCCCTGCACCGGTCGCCCTTGGTAAAAGATCTGCCCGCGTGTAGGCAAGTGCAAGCGAGTCATTACCCGCCCCAGGGTGGTCTTGCCGCAGCCAGATTCTCCCACCAGACCCAGGGTCTCGCCGGGGAAGATGTCCAGGTCCACACCGTCAACTGCGCGCACCACTTTCTCCCGCGCCTTGCCCAGTGCGCGCGCCAGCAGGCTAGGGCGTATGTAGAAATGTTTGTAAATCCCCTGCGCGCTGAACAGCGGGATTGTCTGTGGACTTATGGATTGGCTCATACCGTACGCTCCACGCGATCGCTCCATTGCCAGTTTTCCTGCCGCTGAAAGCCGGTGTGTACCAGGCAGCGGTTGATGTGTCCATCCGGCTCGGTCACCATGGGCACCGGACCGATCCGGCACACGTCCTGAACATGCTCGCAGCGCGGTGCAAAGGCGCACCCGAATGGAAGCTCTGCCAGGTCGGGCACGTTACCGCGGATCGGCTGCACGCGCAGTTCGCGCATTGAAATGCGCGGTCGACAGTTGAGCAGCCCTTGAGTATAGGGGTGCCTGGGATGCATTACCACTTGCTCCACGTTGCCTTGTTCGACGATGCGCCCAGCGTACATGACTGCGATGCGCTGGCAGAATTCCGCTGCCAGGCCCAGGTCATGGGTCACCAGGATGATGGCGGTACCACGTTCTTTGTTGATTCGCAGCATAAGCTCCACGATCTGGGCTTGGATCGTCACATCCAGGGCGGTGGTGGGCTCATCTGCCAGCAGCAGCGTTGGACCGCAGACCAGGGCTGCTGCGATCAGTGCCCGCTGTTGCATGCCGCCCGAAAACTGGTGTGGGTAGGCCACATAACGATCTATCGGCGATGGGATGCCCACCTCCCGCATCACTTCGAGCACACGCTGTTTCTCATGGCGGCGCAGCGCGGCATCAAAAGGCCAGGGCATTTTTCGCCCTGGGATGATATGGTGCAGGCGCAGCGCCTCGCGGATTTGCTCGCCGACCAGGAAGGCCGGATTGAGCGTGGTCTGCGGGTCCTGGAAGATCATTGAAATCTCTTTGCCTCGCACCTGGCGCATGGCGGAACTGTTCAACTGGCGTAGATCCACACCGCGAAAGCGGATCTCGCCGTCGCTAATATAACCTGGATGACGGATCAGACGCAGGATGGAGAGCAGCACTGTGCTCTTGCCGCAGCCGGATTCGCCAACGATGCCCAGGATCTCGCCAGCGCGCATGTTGAGGTCCAGGCTGTCCACGGCGCGCACATCGCCGCGTCGCCCCGGAAAGATCGTCGTCAGGTTACGAATTTCGAGCAGATTGCCATTATGCATAGAACTAACTCCACGCACTGCCATTAAACATCCACCTTCAACCGGGGGTCGAGGATATCGCGCAGCCCTTCGCCAAACAGGTTGATCGCCAGTACCAGCACCAGGATGGCGATACCGGGCAGCGACGCCACCCACCAGGCGACCAGCATGTAATCGCGTCCGGCGGCCACCATTGAGCCCCAGGCAGGGATGCTGGGCGGGATACCCAATCCCAGGAAGCTCAGGCTGGCTTCCATGATGATCATGTGACCCATACGCAGCGTCCCCAGTACAAATACCGATTGGATGATATTGGGCAAGATTTCTTTCAATATGATCGCAGGATGGCTTAATCCGGCGACTCGCGCTGCCTCCACATATTCTTGGGTTTTTTCAGAAAGCATCTCACCACGCACCAGGCGGTAAAACTCCACCCAGCCCTTAAAGGTCAGTGCAAGGATCAGGTTGGTGAAGCCCGGTCCAAGGAAGGCCATCATGCCAATGGCAAAGATCAGAAATGGAAATGCGAGCAGCAGGTCGGCGAAGCGCGAAACCAGGGTGTCAAACCATCCGCGGTAGTATCCAGCCAGCGCGCCGAGGAACACTCCAACCAACACCGAAGCGCCGACTGAGAGCACTCCGACCAGCAGCGAGATGCGCGACCCATAGATGATGCGCGTCAGCAGATCGCGCCCTTGGGCGTCGGTGCCCATTGGATATTCCCAACTACCTCCTTCGATCCAGCTAGGCGGATCCAGCCGCACGCGCAGGTTGCCGCGCACTGGATCGTGTGGGGCGATTTGCTCTGCAAAGAGGGCCATGATAAAGAACAGGATGATCACCAACCCACCCAGGAGCGCCATGGGGTGATTGCGGAGCTCACCCAAAAACTCGGTGAAGTTATGCCGCCAGACGCGCAGGCGGATCCGCCACAAGTATGCGCTGCGCTGCCAGAAGGTTTCCAGTTCGGGAGTTGCTTCCATATGGTGTTCCCTGCTCAGAGCTCGATCTTAGGGTTCAGGTAGGTGTACATCACATCTACGATAAGGTTTGCCATCACAAACGTGAAGGCGTAGATCATGACGGTTCCCTGGATGAGCGGGAAATCGCGATCGAAGATGGCGCTCACCACCATACGACCCAATCCGGGCCAGCCAAACACTTCTTCGACAATCATGTTGCCACCCAACAGAATGCCCACCTGCAAGCCAACCACCGTCACAGTGGGGATGAGGGCGTTGCGCAGGGCATGTTTGAGCACCACAATCCATTCTGAGGCGCCCTTACTGCGCGCCAGGGTCACATAATCGCTGCGCAGCGTTTCTAGCATGCTGGATCGCAGTACCCGCGCCACCACTGCCGCTACCGGCGCGCCTAGTGTCAGTGAGGGCAGGATCAGGTGCCTGAGGCTGCTCCAAAAGGCGATGCGGTTGCCGCTCAGCAGGCTGTCCAGCACGAAATAGCCGGTGATGTTTTGAAGCTGGGCATCGAACCCGATGCGTCCCTGTACCGGCAGCCACTTCAGTTGCACGGAAAACAGTAAAATGAGAATAATTCCCAGCCAGAAGCTTGGCATTGAGATGCCCAGGAAGGCGCCTGCCATGCTTAGCCGGTCAACCGCTGAATTTTGGCGCACCGCGGAGATGATGCCGATCGGGAAAGCGATGAGCAAGCTGATGACGAGCGAACCTAAAGCCAGCTCGATAGTGGCGGGGAGACGCTCAGAAATGAGCTGCGTCACCGGTCGTTTGAGCACATAAGAATAGCCCAGGTCGCCGCGCACAGCATCCTTGAGAAACAGCCAGAGTTGAACTGGCAGTGGCTCGTCCAGGTGGAATTCTTTGCGCAACTGTTCCATCTCCCCCTCAGAGACTGCTCCGCCCTGACCCATCATGATATCCACCGGGTCGCCCGGCGTCAGACGGATAAACAAGAAGACCAGGATCGCCACACCCAGCACGATAGGGATCGTCACCAGGACGCGTTCCAGGATTTTAACGGCTCTCATGCTCCGCCTCCTGCACGATCTTCAAATCCAAATCTTCACAGCGGGGCGATGAGCATCATCGCCCCGCTGTCTGTATAATAATTTACGGCCCCAGGCACACGTCATGCAGGTTGATGCGCCCATCTGCGGCAGGCTCCCAGTTCTGCACTCTCGTAGAAGCAGCTTCTGCTTCTTCTGGAAGGATCAGGAAAACCGCTGGCGCCTCGTCGTACACAAGTTGCTGCGCCTCGTCGTAAATCTTCTGTCGTTCAGTTGGATCGTTGGTGGTTTCACCTAGCACGATCAGCTCATTGACGCGGGGGTTATTATAGGTCGAGAAGTTGCCGCGTCCATAGGGCGTCCCAGTTTGAAATCCATGCCACTTAGCCTCGAAGTGTCCCACGGGGTCGAAGGCTGAGTCGCCCCAGTCGTCCAAGTATGCCAGGCGCTCACCAGCCAGCAACTGCTCGCGCACCACGCTGTACTCCCAGAAACGCACACTGGCGTCAATTCCGATGGCCCGGAACATGTCGGCAACCGCTTCAGCCAGCGAACGGAATTCTTCCAGCGTGTCCAGGGTGAATGAGAAAGTTTGCCCATCCTTATCCAGAAGACCATCGCCGTTGCTGTCGGTCCAGCCGGCTTCCGCAAGCAGCTCCAGCGCCTTATCAGGATCATATGCGTAGGGCTGCAGGCTCTTGTTGACGTAGTTGTTGTAGGGTGAAAGCGGTCCAGGCAGCGCTACTGCGCGCCCGCCGTAGATCTCCTCAATGATCAGGTCTTTGTCCACGGCGTAGTTCATTGCCTGACGTACGCGTACGTCATCGAAGGGCGGCTTGTTGACGTTCATTTCCATCCACTTGGGGTTGGTGCCGATTGCTGTCTTGACCTGGATACCGGGTGTCTGCGAGAGCGTGTCGATTAGCTCTGCTGGCACCGCCTGGATGATATCCACCTCGCCTGCCAGCAGGGCAGCCACGCGGGTAGAGGCCTCTGGGATCACGCGGAAGATAGCACCCTGGACGCAGGCAGGCTGGACCGGCGCAAGGTCTGGCGCGCCGCCGTAGTAGCCATCGAACCTTTCCAGAACCACTTCTTCCAAACCGGGCTGAGCAGAAACGAACTTAAACGGACCAGTGCCGATGGGGTTTTCGATGAAACCCTGGGTGCCCACTTCTTCCAGATAGCCCATGGGAACGATCTGCTGGTGAACCATGAGCTGCATGGCGGGAGGCCACGGGCCGTTGAAGTTCATCCTGACCGTGTAGTCATCCACCTTATCGACTGACATCAGCGGCGCGATCAAGCCTTTGCGCGGCGAGGTGTGCGGATCGGGATACTCAATCATGTTCTCCTGGATGATGCGGTTGAAGGTATACACCACATCATCGGCGGTCATTTCAACACCGTTGTGAAAGGTAACACCCTGGCGCAGCTTGACTTCTAGCGTCTGCTCATCCAGCCAATTCATCTCTTCTGCGATCTCCAAATGCACGCCGTTGCTCGTATCGCGCGTCACCAGCCCGTCGAACATGTTGCGGATCACAGTTTCGGACTGGCGGCTACGATGATCGGCAGGATCGAGCGAGGTGGGCGCCTGGGAAAGGGCGACGATGATCGTCTGACGACCGGGCGCAGCGGTAGGAGTGACCAACTTCTCTACCTCGACCAGCCTCTCTTCCGTTACAACGACTGTTCGCACCACCTCAACAGTCTTTTCAACCACTTGGGGCTGCGCGGGTTCAGTTGGTGCGCAGGCTGCCAGCAAGAGTGCAGCGGGCAGAACCACGCGAAATAGAGTATTAAAGAAACGCTTCATTGTCCTCCTCCATTTGGTAATTGAATGATTGGATGCCGTACCCCTATGACGAAGATGGATTGGGATAACCACTTTATTCTTTTCCCTCGACCTCCTTGCTATAGAATAGATTTGGACGGGTGTGCCGGATAAAAGCCTTTTTGGATAGGCCAATCTGAAGGCACCTGTGCAGACCTGAACTGCAGGCTGGCGCTCCGGTTCAATTCAACAGCCCATGAATTGCGAAATGTGAATGGCTCTTGTGCATAGGGTGTATTTGGTTCAACTGGCCACAGGAGATGGCACACCGTGCATCAGGGATTTCAACGGAAGCAGCTCTCGCTTCATCACCCGCAGCGCCTGCTCAGGGTTGACGCGTCCATATAGCCCGCCCAAAATGCTAACCAGATATTGGGCATCTAGTAGCACTTCACCGTTTGGGCGCAAAATATACTCTTCCTCGGGTGAAAAAAGCGCTCCTTCTGCGATAGCTGCCAGGTCTTGCTGGTAGCCAGGCTCGCGGTATCGGCACTTATGGTAGATCGTGCCTCCGATCAACAGCACGGTGACAGGCTGGTTGAAGTAATTGACACCATACTGAAGGAAGTAGGTTTCGGTCTCATCCACACGCCCGGTGTGTTTACCGGTGGTGACTGCCATGATCTCGCGCGCCAGGTATGATGTGGCGGCATTCTCCAAGGCTGTGTTTGGCGAGGCATGCGGATTCTGGCTGATCCAGCTCAAGTATCCGTCCAGATCTACCGAATTGCGCCCATTGCTGCGCGTGACAAAGCGACGGAACTGGTCATTGCCAGGCGTCATTTCTTGTGGGTAGCGCAGTTCCAGGTAGCTGGCGAGCTCGTCCGCCAGCTTGCCGTTCTTGAAGCGCGGCAGTTCCTTGATATTCTCTGCATTGTAGCTCAGGCCGAACTTACCTTCGACGCGGCGAAAAACGAGCGGCACGTTGGGCGTTTTCAGGATAGTGCGCTTGACTTTCCGTCGAGGATCCTGTCCTGGGAAAGCGTACAATGGATTGTCATGAACGTTGGAGTAAAAATCGGTGGTGGCGCCGCCAATATCCAATGCCATGATATTGCCCAAACCCGGTTCACTGCCATAGCCGTTGGCTAACAGGTTTATGCCGCGAAAGGCTGCGCGCGGGGTAGGTATGAAGGGCGCGTCCATGTACTCCTCAACCACATCGAAGCCTTTGCCGCGGATGATCACGGTTTGGAACAACTCGCGAATTGCTTCGTTGACCACCTCAATGCGAAAGTTGTTGATCTCGGGCATCACATTGGGCATGATGCGAATATCGATATTGCGGTAGCAGAAAATATTGGCAATTCGATCTCGAATATCCTGGTTGCCAGCGTAGATGACTGGCACGCCGTAGTCGGCATAGGTGGCGTAGCGGGCGTTGCGGGCCAGCAAGCGGGCGTTGTGAAGCTGGGTAAAGGTGTCGCCGCCGTCATCCGTACCGCCTGCCAGGAGGATAATTTCTGGTTGATCCACCTCGTAAATGCGCCGCGCCTGTTCGGGTGTGAGTTGCCCTTCATAAGAGTTCACCAGCTTAGCTCCCGCGGTCAGCGCAGCCAGCTCAGCCGCGAAGCCCGATTCTTCTTTAACCAGCGCTACGGTCACCATCTTCAAACCGCCTTTGGCGCTGGAACAGGGAAGGCGGACGGCGAACTCGCGCATCTTGGCAGCCAGGGGTTTCCAGTCGCCACTTTCTCGGCAAGCATCCAACACTCCCAGTCCATCCGCTAGGCCGATGCGAATGTCTTCGACGGTGGTGGGCTTGTAGCGCAGTTCAAAGGTTTCTCGCCGGGTATCAAAGATGCCCACCTTGGTATAGGTGCTGCCGAAGTCCACCACCAGGATTTTTTCGTCTGCCAATCCCGTGAGGCCAATTTCCTTGCGGAAGCTGGTGACCATCTCTTCATCGACGCGCTCGACTTCGGCGTCTTCAGAGATGAAGCTGGCTTCATTGGCGTGGATGATGTCTTTGTAAAAGTACCACGGATAGGTCTTGCGAACCAAATCGACGCGTTCCATTTCACTATAGACCTTGATGCCATTCCACTCATCACAGCGGCACATGCCATTGATCACTTTCGTGCGGCAAGCGCCAGCCATCTCGTAACGCCGGTCCACCACTGTGATATGCGGCCCTTGAAACAGCCCAATCTGCAGCGCCAGGTCGAGCGTGTCACCAGCAATCAAGCCGCAGATACCGATCGGGTAGTTGGTTTCGTCAACCAGACTGAGCAGCATGGTTTCGTAGTTCTTCTCGCGGTTTTCCTTTGGCTCATTGGCCCACTCATCGAAGTTTTCGGGGCGTATCTCACCCTCGTATCCACCCAGGATGGCGCAGTGCAGCAGGTTGTACATGGCGCTCTGCTTGAGCTCTTTGATGCGCCCGACCACTATCGGATCCGACCAGATATCGGGTACATTGCCTTTGGCGAAATCCCAGCAGACCTGCTTGACGATCTCGCAGGATTCGATGATGTCATCGGCGCTGGCTTCATGGTGTGCTTCGGAATGGGTGACGACATGCAGAATGTCGGGCTGCATGTAGAGCTGGGTGTAGATGCCAAATGCCAGGTGACCCTTGGCCTGGTTCAGATTAGGAGGGAAGGAAGGTAGGCCGGAGCGCGTCTGACGCAGGATGCGAAATTCGAAGTGGCGGGTAAGCGGCTCCGCCAGTTCATAGGCGGCTTTCATCTTTGCCAGGTCGTCCATGGCAGAGATTTCCGGCGGCAGCTCGAACATCATCTGCATCACGTAATTCTTGATGCCCTTTTTTAGGGCAATCACGGCGCACAACACGTGGTCGGTCACCTGCATGTCGTCGGAAGCGTAGCGCAGCCCCCATTGATGGGGATCGTTGATCTCCAGCGGTTTGCCGATCGAAGCCCAATACTCGATGGTGCGAAAGTGCTCGTCGAAGCTATCACGTATACTGATCGGGCCACGTCCATCCAGCTCGTTGTAAAAAAAGATTGGTACAGCGGGAAAAGCGATGTTGAGATGTTCTTCCCAAAGATGCGCCAGTGTGACCAGCTCATCGGTGCCGGTATAGATGCGCGTCAAGGGGAAATTGCCGCGCTGAGAAGCAGCTTTGAGGCGCTTCAGGTCCTCGATGGAGCGGATCGGTGCTCCACCTTGACCAGCCAGGTACTTGCTGGGGTCTTCTTCGCCGCGGATGAACTTGGCCAGCAGCTCTTGAGAGGTCTGGTCAGGAGCGAGTGAGACAATCTCGAAAGCTTCAGCTTCTGCCAGCTTCTCAATCGCCGCCACAGTGGGTTCGATGGTCTCTGCCGCGATGCCGATGTGGGCTCGGATGATTGGGCGGTTTTCTCGCTCGCGCACCTGCCGGATACGCTCGACAAGATAGTCAGACCAGGGATTTTCTTGACGCACATGGGTGGTAGAGCGGCGCTGGGCGAATGCCTCCAGCTCCTCCATGGTAACAAAGTCATCCACCACCAGCTCAAAGAACCCCTGGAAGTGCTCCTTCTGGCGGTATTCATTGGCTATTTTTTCAAGATCAAAGTGGCGTTCTTCATCCCGGATGAAGCGGTCTTCCTCCAGTGGTAAGCCGGTCATGGCGCGTACCAGATTGGCTGCCGGTCGCAAACCGCCGAAGCTGTAGCGGATGCCCGAATCGCGCGGGTGCAGCCCATATTTGGTGGCTTCTTCGATGAATTCACTGATCAGCTTATCCACATGCAGGTCGCCCAGGCGCATGGAGACGCCCACCACTTCCGGGCGCGCCTCGCGCACCTTGTTGATCACTTCACGGATCGGGACTGCTGGACCGAGCTTGACCGAAACATAACCCAGGCCCATATCCTGCATCCAATCAGCAAAGTTCTCAACACCCAGGTTGTGCACACACTTGCCAATCGCCCCGACCATAACACGTCGTTTTTGAGCGCTGGTGTGGATCTTCCTACTTGGATGGTTATTTTTTTTGGCCATGCGACTCTGTCTCCTCAGAATGGATAAGTTGATCGAGCGTGGTGATACCATAGCGCTGCGGGGCGCGGCTGGCGGCAATATCTTTGCCTTGCAGTTTTCCATCGATGAGATATTCGTGACCCAGGCGCTGCTGAGCCCAGGTTAGCACCCGGTCAATCTGGGGTGTTGGCACGCCAGCCAACTCAGCGATGCCGCGGGTGGCGATCAACGCATAGGGCACATCCTCTGACAGATAGCGTGCCTGAAAATCGGGCTCTAAGCCGCCCTCAGATTGTCTCACCGGAGCTCTCAAACCCTGGTAGCTCCGATTTGTGTTGAACGCGGCCTGGAGGCTACTGGTATCGTGCAGGTCTCTTCCATAAGATAGATGCAGCCATTGATCTAAAGGACGGACGGCTGAAAGGTCAAGCATTGGGAAGCTCTCTTGCAGGGCCGCCCGAACGGCCTGCACTTCGTCGCTCATGGTTTGCAGCACATTGGCTGTGAAAGCATCCACGCCCTGATAAAAGAGAGGAGCTTCCTCGAGCGGTTCGCCAGACCAGGTGTGAAATAATCCATACATGATGCCAGGGTGAATGAGTTGCCCGGTGCCTGCCAGGGTAAGGCTAAGAAAATTAGCGATGGGTGTGACTTGCAGGTCGAGGAGGTGGGTCAGGGTGTGAGAGATGGCTGCAGCTTGATGTGTTGGGTGGGCGGCAAGATCGACCTGGGATTTTGCGCCCAGGACAAGCACACTCTGTCCAAAGACTTCGATACGGCAAGCCCATGGCAGGGTTTGCAGCCCGAAGATTACACAGCGCTCGGCAAGCTTGCCCAGTGCCTCACGCGCGCACAGGTCGAAAGCGCCGCGAGCTGGTAGAGCGCCGATCCAGGTGCCTGGTTCTAGATGGGAAGCAAGCTGGCACAACACAGCTTCGTGGGCGTAAGCGGGCAACGCCAGCAGCACCATTTGTGCATGAGCGGCGGCATCCTGGGGATTCGAACTGATTAGGCTGGGATAGCCAAGCAGCTCGCTCTCTCGGTTGCGCACGCACATACCGCCGCCCAAAGCTAAGCCCTGTTTCCAACGCTCTGCTTCTTCCGGGAAGGATAGAAAGACATTAATATGATTATCAGGCCGTGATGCCAGTATCCCAGCTAGGGTGTGGGCAGCATTACCGCCACCGCAGATCAGGATGTGCACGCTTACTCCAAATATAAGAGATCGTTTTCGCGATATGCGTTATCTATACGTTGCAGTGAGGCCAGTGTTTGTTCGGGGAGCCGGAAAGATAAGGCTGCGATGAAAACATTCAGCAAAGACATCAGCGCAGCCGCGGAAAGACTGTGAGCCACGCCTTCGGTGACCACTTCAAAAGCGAAATCGGCGTTTTCTGCCAGCGGAGAGACAATGGAGTCTGTAATTGCGATCACCTTAGCGCCAGCACTGCGTGCTTTGCGAACCGCGCTCACGGTTGATCGTACGTAACGCCACAGGTCGATTGCAACAAGCAGGTCGCCCTGACGCAATCCCGTCAAGTCAGAAGCCAGAGAAAGGCCTTCGTTGATATTCAAGCGGGCATCCAAACCAATGATCTTCAGCGAATGGCTCAAAAATACTGCCGCGGAAGAAGATATACCGGTGCCGACGACCAGGATGCGCTGCGCTTCGGCCAAGGCCTGGACTGCCTCGTTGAGTTTCTCGTTGTCCAGATTGCTCGCTGTGCGCTGGATATTGCTGATATCCGTTTTGAATATGGTTCCAGGCATCCCGCTCGACTCTTCTGGAGATTCAATACGCGATTTCAAGCGATCCATAGCTCGCAGATAACTGGGCAGTTCGGCACGGATGGCGCGCTGCATCTCGGGATAACCCTCATACCCCAATGTTTGGGCAAAGCGGACCACGGTAGCGGCGCTGGTGCCAGTCCGTTCACCTGCCTGGTGAGCTGATGCGAAGGACATAAAGTATTGGTTATTCAGGATGAAGCGCGCCAGGCGTTTGTGTTTTGGGCTGAGCTGTGGGTGAAGCTCGGAGATGCGTTGAACAATCTTTTGACCGTAAGGCGGTACTTCCATTACTCTATAATACAATAATATTGCAATAAATGAAATATCTATTTCATGTTAATTAAGTCTGTATAAATTGTTACAGTCATTGCGGCAATGGCGGATTAAATTGGGCTTACCCAGGTAACGATCGAAACCGATTGATCCTCAGAGCAATTCTAAGATGCCCCAGGATAAATCTTTAGCGATGCACGGGTGGCGAGGGGACTCGGATCCCGACTTCACGGCTCCGAATGAAGAAACCTGGACAGAATACTCAATGCTCGCCTCAGGTTCTACATCGCCAGCAGCGGGGGTGCGTCTGTTCGATATGGCCTGGCAGATCTGTGTGAAAAAAACCAGGGTGAGTGTGCAGTCTACGCACTCACCCTGGTAAAGTTAATCCTCTTCGACCTGATCTTTCGGAACGAAATAGACATCGGTGGGCTTGATCTTGCTATTGCGCAGGAAGCGAGGTTGCACCGGCATGCCAATCCAGCTCAAGTCAGCGGCTTGCGGGTCGACGCCCATTAGCCGGGTGAGAAGCAGGGTGTTGACGCCCTCGAACTCGATCAACGCCAGGACGAACGGCGTTTCGGGCAGGAATTCTTCCGAGCCGAAGTGGCAGACCGTGAAGGCATGCACACGCGCTGGGCGGTCTGTGATATCCAACCAGACCGTTTCGTTGCCGGAGTACATATCATGGCCGCGTGGGGTGGCGTAAGTGTAGCCGCTGACCGTGTCTTTGTTCGCCAGCAGGCGCTTATTGCTCAATGCTGCAAACCAGGGGCTATCCTGTCCATAGGAGTGCAGGTAGGTGATCTGGTAAGGATGCTCCACCAGGATAGGCTGCTGCTGTTTGAGTTGCGCCAGGGAGGCTTCATCCAACACCTTGGGGAAGGGCAAGTTGTGGACAATGGCGCCTCCCATGCTTTCTGGACGGCGTTTGGGTAGCTTGGTCATGATGTCCTCCTAATCCTGGCGTTCCAAAACACTGACCGTTACGTATGTACCGGTACCGGCATGAGAATGGATCGCACCGCGTTTAGCGCCTTTCAGTTGCAATGTGCTATCGCGAAAATGATCAGCGATGCTATCCTGAAGTTGCCATAAAGCAAACACAGCCTGCATCAAACCGGTAGCTCCGACTGGATGCCCGCAGGCGATCAAGCCGCCCGAGGGGTTGACCGGGCACACTGGCTCATGGGGTAGCTTGAGCCCGTAATCGATGCCCGGCATAAAGGCTTTGCCCGAGACGGCAAATTCACCCCCTTCTCCGTAGCGGCATAAGCCCAGGTCTTCGTAGGTTTGAATCTCGCTGGAGGTGTAGGCGTCGTGCAGCTCGATGAAATCCAATTCATGCAAGGGGTCGGTGATGCCCGCCATCTTCCATGCCATGTTGCCGGCAGTGCGCCCAGCCCGGAAAGAATGCACCCCGGGGTAGCGGGTGCCGTGGTCCCACAATCGGCGGTAGTAAGCGCGCGTCTCTTCTGAGTCGCGTTCCTGAACTGTGGCGTAGTCGCGCATGAACTGGTCATAATCTACGTGCGGGCGGTCTGCCATGCGCATCGCATCGGTACCGCGCCCAATACCCGTGATTTTGACCAAGGGACGGCGGATGCTGGCGCCAGCTTCTTCCAGGCGCTGCAAACCTTCTTCGGAGACCAATATGGTGGCTGCTGCTCCATCAGACATGACGCAAATATCCAGGCGGGTGAGCGGCCAGGCGACCATGGGGGCATTGCGCACATCCTCGATCGTGTAGCGATTGCGTTTCTGAGCGTATGGGTTGTGATAGGCATTCAGGTGATTCTTGACGCTAACGGCTGCCATCTGCTCAACGGTGGTGCCAAACTCCTTCATGTGGCGGGTGACCATCATGGCGTAGTAGCCAGAATAGAAACCTCCAACGGGGTAGTCGAAGGACACATCCGAAGCCAGGGCGATGAATTCGTTGCCTTTCCAGGTTTCGACGTGGCTCATGGTTTCGAAGCCATACGCCACGCACACATCCATGTGCCCACTGGCGACCGATTTCCAGGCTTCCTGGAAACACAGCCCTCCGGTTGCGCCGCCGCCTTCGACCCGATGGCTGGGTTTGGGACACAAGCCCAGGTAGTCCTGCACCATGATGCCGGCCATGAGTTGGCGGGTAAAGTGGTCAGAGAAATAAGATGCCACAGAACCATCCACCAACCGGGTGAAGGTGGCAAAGTCCAGGCCGATGTCCTTGACGGCATAGTCGTAGGCTTCCTTGACAATCGCCTGGAAGGTTTTATCAGGGCGCGTCTTGCTAAATTTGGACACTCCTCCAGAAACAATGTAGACAGGTCTCATGCAGTTTCCTCCGGTGAAGTCTGAACAGGCGCACGGTTTTGAAGACTGGCGGACAGGATGGTGGGTAAAACTTCGCCAGCGTAGTGAATACCATTGTAGCAAAAAAACGAGCCGGTGGCATGCGGTAAAGGCTGAGAGGAGGGTTTTATTAGCCTGGCAATGAGTTTTTCTTCGTTTTTAATTCAGGCAACAGGCCGATCACTTGCTGTGCGATGTATTCCAGAGCCTGGTCAGGAGGCATTTTATCCAGATCGGGAGCGTGCCAATATTCTACGCGTTGCTCCCAAGGGGGAAATCGCTGTTCAACCAATGGGCGGTGTTCCGGCTCGTGTAGAGCGATGATGCGGGTGGAGCTTTCCAAGTCTGATTCCTGGAGCTGTTGGGGCATACGCAGCTTGTCGGGTATCTGAACGCCGCGCTGGCGCAGCCCTTCTATGGCGTGGGGTGAGATCGGGCCAACATTGTAGATGCCGCGTTCCAGCGCCAGGGCGCGGGAGATAGCGCGCCATTCCAGCCCCTTTCTCTCAGCCAGATGGTTAAAGAGCAGCTCTGCAAACCGGCTGCGGTAGTAATTGCCTGTACATAGAAAAAGAATTTGTTCCATCATGCCTGATTTTGCCACAGAAATACGAGTTGTAAAAGTTATTTTCATCTTGCCGATAATAACAATATCATGGCAATAGTTACATATTTGATGCTATGACCTGGCTTTTTTCTCTATTTCTCGTGCTGGACTTGCTCGCGCTGTTGGCGTGCTCGCGTCTGCTGGTGACTGCATTGCAACAGCGCAAGGCATCACATCGTCCTGGATTTATTCTGTTGGTGATAGCGGTAGGATTTTGGGCGCTTTTCACGACCCTGGCAATGATCAGCCAGGAAGAGAGCTGGTATATTTTCTGGCGCGACCTGGTTTTTGCGCCGCTATCACTTGTTCCTCCCCTGCTCTTGATGTTCATGCTCGATTATACCGGTCACACCACCTGGTTACCGGGTCGCCAACGTTTATGGCTCTTCTTACTGCCTGCTTTGACACAACTCGTGCTGTTGCTTAACCCTGTGCTCGGCTGGCTGTACAAAGACACTCAATCTGCACAGGTGGGAATATTCCGCTACACAGTGCATTGGGGGTTTGGCCTGTGGTATTACGTGCACGCCATCTACAGTTATTCGCTGATCCTTGCCAGCCTGGGGTTGACCGTGGGTTTGCTGCTTCGCTTGAAGAGTTACCAACGGTATTCTGCCTTACTGTTATTCTTTGCCATACTGATTCCGTTTCTGATCAGTATTCCCTATACTTTTCAATGGCTGCCCCCAGATATTCCCGATCCAAATCCTCTGGCGTTGGCGATTGCCAGTGTGTTCATCTCCCAGGCGATCCGCCGTCACCGCTTGTTAGATCTATTGCCCATCGATCGCAGCACGCTTTTCGATCTGATGGCAGATGCGCTGATCGCCCTGGATTGGGATGAGCAGGTTGTCGACTTGAATCCTGCCGCGGAACGAGTGTTGGGTCTTTCGATGGAAGACGCCCAGGGAAAACAAGCCAGCCACCTTTTGCCTGCCTGGGGCGTCTTGAGACTCTCGAACCAGGACGACAGGGGCTTTGAGAATGAAATTGAGCTGGAAGTGGCTGGAGAGAAATTCATCTTTCGCCTGCGAGCAACACCACTCCGGTCTCACGCGGGTGAATTAGGCGGTTGGCTCCTGGCGCTCAATGACATCACGCAGCTCAAGCATGCGCAAGCCGAATTGTTGCACCTGGCAACCACCGATCCTCTGACAGGCCTGGCAAATCGCAGGCACTTTTTCCACCATGCTGCCTTCGAGATGAGCCGAGCAGATCGTTACGGGCATGCCATATCGGTGTTGATGATTGACCTGGATGACTTCAAGCTGGTGAATGACCGCCTGGGCCACGCAGCCGGTGACCGTGTGTTGGCTGAAGTTACTCAGCGCATGCGTCGGAGCCTGCGCCAGGCGGATCTTCTAGCCCGTTATGGTGGTGAAGAGTTTGTTGCTCTGTTGCCGGAGAGTAACCAATCCCAAAGCTGGGCAGCGGCGTTGCGATTGCATAGCGAGTTGACAAGTTCGATGATATTAATCGAGGGACAAGAAGTGTTGGTCACTGCCAGTATTGGCGTTGCGACACGCTTGCCCGGCAGCGGCGACACGCTGGATGAGCTGCTGCATCGCGCCGACCGGGCGCTGTACCAGGCCAAACAAGCCGGAAAAAACTGCGTGCGTATGGGCAATGGTTCCTCGTAGTTTCCAATAGGTAGTATGATTAAGCCAACTGGTCACCCTGGCCGCAAAATGACGACCAGGATCATTAAAGCTGGTCTTACTGCGCAGACCACGCTAAATGGTATCATCCTGAGTGAAGCGGAACACCTACGTGACGCGGTCACTGCGCACTCTCAGAGAGACACCTCATAAATGCTGTTTGCACGACATGGGCGATGTAAAATGACCTGCTAAGAGATTGCCACAACCAGCACAGAACGCTGGTCTACTCACGACATATCTGTCATTCCCAGAACGGATGACGCTTCCAGCGTCATGGAAACATCTCGCAATGACAGCTAAGATCAAAAAAGGATTTCGGGCATGGATACGACCAAGATGACACCTGGACAACTGGAAAATTTACGCCAGGCTTTCAAAATGTTGAACCCTATTATGGTGCTCATGTGGCGGCTTGGCTTGGGAGCGATACTGAATATGTGGCCCGCGGTGGGGGGGCGTTACCTGATCCTGCGCCATTACGGGCGCAAATCGGGTAAGGCTTATTTGACGCCAGTGAATTACGCAGAGATCGAGGGCGATCTCTATATTACAGCCGGTTTTGGCGAGCACGCGGATTGGTACCAGAATATTCTGGCGAACCCGGAGGTGGAAGTCTGGCTGCCGGATGGGTGGTGGAGCGGAGTGGCGCATGATGCCAGCAATGTTCCCAATCGCGAGGCGAAGTTGCGCCAGGTAATCGTTGCCAGTGGCTTTGCAGGGCCACTCTTTGGCCTCGATCAAGGCCAATTGGATGATGAGCAATTTGCCGCTGCCACTCGCGAGTACCGTCTGGTGCGCATCCGCCGCACGGCAGCGCGTACAGGGCCTGGAGGACCTGGTGATCTCAATTGGGTGTGGCAGGTCGCCACGGTGGGTTTGCTCCTGCGGAGTCTGCGCCGGCGCAAGTGATCGGCTATGTGTCAGTCATGGGAGTTTGATCATGCAACGAGGATTATTGTTGTGGATGGCCTTGAGCGTTCTTTTCATGGGTGGCTGCCAGTTCCCGGCAGGTACCACCCCCGCACCGATGCTAGAACCGACGAATACCCTGGCAATTCCCACCTCCACCATTCACCCGGCACTCGCCAGCGAGACGCCCGAGCCAACCGAAACCATTGCACCCGTCCCTGCGCCCAGCGAGACCAGTCAACCGGCTGGGGCGTGTGAGATTTCTGTTCCGGCGGGTGTAAATATCTACACCCGCCCCAGCATAGAAGCGGATCTATTCTATACCACGGGCGAAGGCGAGCTGATGCCGCCAGCGCTGGCGCGCACAAACGATGGCTGGATCGGTTTCGACCCAGGAATTGCGCAGGCTGCAAATGTTGGCCCTTTCCGATTGCGGTGGTTGCAAGAGAGCCAGGTGACGTTGACGGGCGGTTGCAGCGGGTTGCCTGTCATCCAGGGTCCACCGCCTGGTGTTTGCTTCAACATGTTTATGGTACCTTCCGAAGTCCATTCTGGCCCAGACTACTCTACCAGTGTGGTGATCACGCTGGATTATGGAGATTACGCCGAGCTTCTGGGGACAACACCAGATCAATCCTGGGCAAAGATCAGCATGCTGCGTGGCAGTCCTTCTATGGATCTGCAGGGGTGGATAGATATCGCTTCCTTGAATGTCAATGGCCCGTGTACACCTTTACCAACGGTGCAGCCATGACGAATGCCGGGCAACAGCGTGTGGTTCTGGTTACCGGTGCTACTGGCTACATTGGTGGACGCCTGGTGCCGCGCCTGATCGAGAAGGGATACCAGGTGCGCTGCATGGTGCGCGATGCGGCTCGACTGCAGGGTCGCTCCTGGCATGGTCTGGTCGAGGTGGTGCAGGGAGACGTGTTGGATGCGCAAAGCCTCTCGGGAGCGCTTCAGGGAGTCTGGTCAGCTTATTACCTGGTGCACTCGATGATGAGCGGCAGCGACTTCCACCAACGCGACCGTCTTGCCGCACAGAACTTTGCCCAGGCCGCAAAAGCGGCTGGTGTAGAGAGAATCATCTACCTGGGCGGTTTGGGGGATTCTGCCAGCGCACTATCCGAACACCTGCGTTCGCGCCAGGAAACTGGCGAAGCGCTGCGCAGCGCGGGTGTGCCGGTCACCGAATTTCGCGCAGCAGTTATCGTTGGCTCGGGTAGTCTGTCTTTCGAAATGATCCGTTATCTGACGGAGCGGGTGCCTGTGATGATCACGCCGCGCTGGGTCTACACCCGCACACAGCCGATCTCCGTTCGCAACGTGCTGGATTATTTGATTTCAGCGCTGGAGGTGCCTGCTTCGCAAGACCAGATCATCGAGATTGGCGGTGCTGATGTCGTGACCTATGGTGAGATGATGACCATCTACGCCGAGGTGCGCGGTCTGAAGCGTTGGATGGTTCCAGTGCCAGTTTTGACACCTCGGCTGTCCTCTTATTGGGTTCATTTGGTTACACCAATCCCTGCGGTGATCGCCCAACCGCTCATTCTGGGGCTGCGCAATGAGAACATTGTCCACTCCGATCTGGCCAGGCGGTTATTCCCCCATATCCAGCCAGTTTCTTACCGCGAGGCGGTGGAATTGGCCCTGGCGCGCCTGGA
Organism: Chloroflexota bacterium; assembly: GCA_029265355.1. Classification (GTDB taxonomy): domain Bacteria; phylum Chloroflexota; class Anaerolineae; order Anaerolineales; family UBA4823; genus JAJUJL01. Next base: position 382,143 of record JAJUJL010000002.1, read on the forward strand.
TGCTGGTCGGGTTGAAACTGCCTGGTATGATGCCCTGGCAACCAGTCAAGGCGATCGCCCCCCGGTGGTGATGACTACCCTGGAAGGAATGATTATTGAGCATCGCCAACTGACAACAGGATGCAGTCCGGCCCAGGTATACGGCTCTTTCTCACGCCTGGGAGGCGAGCAGGGTTGGCTTTACATGAACTGGGCCTGGCAAGTGCGTGGCTTTATCGATCGCCTGGTAGGAGGGGTGGGGCTGCGCCGCGGTCGTCGTGACCCAAACGAACTGCGCGTTGGAGATGCGCTTGATTTCTGGCGCGTCGAGGCGGTTGAACCAGACCGCTTGATACGATTGAGAGCTGAAATGAAATTGCCAGGTCAAGCCTGGCTGCAATTTCAAGCGCGCCCCTCGCCCGAGGGGGGCACCGTGCTCAGCCAAACGGCGTTTTTTGCGCCAAAAGGCTTGTTTGGGCTGCTCTATTGGTATTTGCTCTACCCGATTCATGGACTAATTTTCAGTGGATTGATTCGCAAGGTGGCAGAGCAAGCGTCGAGTTTTATAGATCAGCCAGCGCACGCGCCACCTGGATCACAGGCTCCCAACCGCGACCGTGATCCTCAAAATCCCACCAGGCGCTGAGCACGCATTTGAAGATTCCCCAGCGCCGCAAGCCTTCGAGCGGCATCTCCAGCTCGGTTGACAGCACTTCCAATCGCGCCCGCAGCAAATCGCGCAGGTCTGTGCGCTCGGGCGTCTTTGGAAGCGGATTGAACAGCAGCGAACCAACCTCGTAGCCTGGATCACCCAGGATGCCAGCGGGGTCGATCGCCAGCCACCCGCGCCGTTGGTCGTAGAGAATGTTATCGTGGTGCAGGTCGCCGTGCAACAATCGAGTGGCTGAAGAGGGCGCCTGAGTCAGCTGCGCTTCTGCCAGCGCCACCAGGTCAGCGGGGAAAGGCCCACAACCGCCATCGAAGCGCTGGCGCAGCCGCCGCAGTCCTTCGCCCAGGTGAGCGAGACTGCGCAATCCGGGCTGCTCTGGTACAACCCGCCACAAGCGGCGCATCACACTGGCGGCGAGGCGCGTGGCCTGCTCATCGTCGGCAACCAGGCTGAGCGGCGTGCCAGGCTGCAAGCGCTCGATCAGCAGCACACCTCCTGCCGGGTCGCCGTGGATTACCCGCACCGCGCCATCGCCTTCAAAACAGCGCAACGCTAGGATCTCGCCGATCAACTCCGGGTTTGGCACACCCAACTTGAGCACCCAGGCCTCGCCGTTTGGTCCGATGGCCGGTGCTACGTAGTTGTAGGAGAGCGGGTAGGACGGCAGCACCTGGAGTTTCCAGCGCCGCTCCAGCGTACGGATTAGCTGGGGCAGCGCCTCCAGCCAGCGGGCGCCAGGCTCGCCGTGCACATCGATAATCCTGCGCTGAAAATCGTCCGGGAGCGCCGCGCTCATGGGGCGCGCCAGTTGTTCAGTTTCGGAGTGCGGTCCAGCACCATCAGGGTTAGGCGTGAGATGGCAACCAGGCGTTCCTGTTCATCGCTGATGCGTATCTCCCATACCTGTGTGGCTGCGCCAATATGGAGCGGTCGCGCAACGCCGTACACCCAGCCAGCGCGAACCGAGTGAATGTGGTTGACGTTGATCTCAAGTCCAACGCACAATTTCTGTGTGGGATCCACGCACAGGTTGGCGCCAATGCTGCCCAAGGTCTCCGCCAGCGATGCCGAGGCTCCGCCGTGCAGCAGACCGGCGGGTTGGATGGTTCGAGCGTCGACCGGCATGCGGGCGCGCAAGAAATCATCGCCAATTTCGAGGATTTGCATGCCCAGGTGTGCGACCAGGGTATTCTGCGAACCACGGTTGAGAAACTCGGGGGTGGTCTGCGTGAACCAGATGGACATAAGGTCTGCTCCTGACTTGAGCGATGATACCATCCAATTTGCGCTTCGCAGAGGGTAAAATATCCTGCAAGGATTTGAGGGCAAGGGAATTTGCTCGACTGCGAAGCCTGTCATGACCGAACACAGCGACGGTGAAGGAACCAGCTTTATCATCTGCCCTGAGTGTGGAGCTCAAATGCCGCTGCTGCGCGGCTACGTCACATGGTGCAGCACGTGCAATTGGAATCTGCGTCCAGAGCATCCAAACTCCAAAGATAACATCTTCGAGTCAATCAGCGCCAAGTATGGGGAGCGCCTGGGAAGATCCCTGTTGATGGACATTCTAAGAAATGGGGCAAGTAAGCCGGCGATGCGCCCAGCGCATTGGCTTTCGTATTTCCTGGCGGCCTGGGTGCAAATTCCGGGCATTGCTCTGGGTGTGGTTGGGGTGTGGTTGCTGTGGCAGAGCCGGTTAGACTGGTGGTTGATTCTGCCGGGAGGTGTGTGTCTCTGGTTGGCCTGGGCGACCCGGCCGCGTTTCGACCGCGCGAGCCAGGATCACCTGACTGCGCAGCAATATCCCGATCTCTACGCATTGGTGAATAAGGTGGCAGCAGGCCTGGGCGCCAAACCAGTAGAGCGCATTTACCCGCGCCCGTGGTTCAACGCCAGCGCCAGCCGAGAGGGGCGGCGTGGCAGCCCATCTCTTTACTTGGGATTGCCTTTATGGGCAGTGCTGGACGGCGGCGAAAAGTTGGCGCTCTTGGCCCATGAACTGGCTCATTTGGTCAATGGCGACCCAAGCCGAGGCGCACTGGTCGGCGCAGCGCTTGAGGTTTTGGGCAGATGGTACGCCATGCTGCGACCTGCAGTTCCATCCAGCGAGCAGGCGGGTTTTCCCAGGCTGGCGATGATACCTGTCAATTTTGTGCTCTCGGTTCTAGCCCTGGTGGTGTGGCTGCATGCTCTGGCTTTGGCAGCGCTGCTCTGGCGAGATCAACAGTGCGCTGAATATTACGCAGATGCGCTGGCTGCAAAGCTGTGTGGTTCTCAAGCGATGCTCTCGCTGCTGGAAAAGTTGCATCACACTCGCATCTTTCAATCAGCTTTAGGCGCCTGGTTCCTGAACAGCGAGCTGCAACAGAGGAGCTTCTACGCGTATCTGCGCAGCAGGATTGCTCAAATTCCGCAGCGTGAGCTGGAGCGCATTCGCCAGGTGGAACTTCTGGAGAGTTCTCGATTGGATACCCGCCACCCGCCGACCGTCTACCGTATCCATGCATTGCAAGCTATAGCGAACAGCGATAAGCCGTCCTTATCGATCAGCGATTCTGAATGGGAGGCTGTTGAGAAAGAGCTGACGCCGATTTACCAGATGGTTCAATCACAATTGTCCAGGAATTATCATCTGGGACTATTCTCTTGACCGGTTTATCTGGTATAACTTCAACGCTACTGATAGCGCCTGGATAAAGCAGAGGTGCTCTTCGCATCTGTTGGGCGATGTACAAGGAGATATGATGATGAATTCTCGAAAGCTCTTATTGACTTTGTTGGACCGTCTGGAACATAGTTTTGAAGAGGTGCTAGACGGGCTTGATGACCAGCAGATGGGTTACACGGCTGAAGCCTTTGATGGAGAAACCATCGCGCAGGTGGCTGTGCATGCCTACCAGACCTTGCTGAGCTTCGCCATGGTGGCCGCGGGCCTGGCGTGGCCCGGAGAAAGACCCAGCAATGCTAACCGTGCACAGGCGATGGCGCAGCTCGATCTCCTGCAAGAGCAGGTGCGAAGCCTTGTGATCGGCCTGGCTGAAGAGAGGCTGACTAACCAGGTGAGTTTTCCGTGGGGTGAGACGATGAGCGCCGCTGAAGCGGTGATCGCTGGAGCTGCCCAGGCTTTGTTTCAGGCAGGAAAAATCAGCGTCATGCGCCAGGTGGGTGGCTTTCCAGTTATGAAGGAAGAATTGTAATGTTTTTCAACGATCCGCAAGTGCAAGAGCTATTGAGCAGGTTGAGGAAACCGGCAGAGATCCAGGAATATTTGGACAGTATCCCCTACCCGAGCGGCGAGCGCAATCGCTCGCCGCTCAATGTGGTGCGCGAGGCAACAGCTCACTGCCTGGATGGTGGGTTGTTCGCTGCTGCTGCCTTGCGCTACCTTGGTTATTCGGCGAGGGTCGTCGATCTTCAACCCGATGCAGGCATGGATGATGATCATGTGTTGGCAATTTACCAGATCGAGGATGGGATTGGCTGTCTGGCAAAATCCAACTACCCAGGGCTACGCGCCCGCCAGCCGGTGTACCGCAGCCTGCGCGAGCTGGCAATGAGTTATTTTGAGGCTTTTTTCAATGTGAACAACCAGCGCACGCTGCGCTACTACACCACCGTATTGGATTTGGAGCGTCGCTACGGGCTCGATTGGACCTGGGATGATGCAAAGGTGGACGAGATCGAGAAAGACATCAAGAAGCTGCGCCGCTTCCCGCTGCTAAAACCGGGCATGGCGCAGCGATTGGATATGGTGGATCCGTTCACGGTGAAGGCTTTCACCGTCGGGGTGAATTGGGAGGGGGTATTCAGACCAGTACAAACAGATTTTGCCCCAGATGTACACCGAACTTGATCAAGCATTGGTCTCCCTCCAGTTGAGAGCTGCCGTGCACCTTGACCAGGTCGCCAAAGCGGAACCGTTCGCCATTCGCGAAGGAGGGTTCTTTTACTTTCTCATCTGCAGCGGCAGGTACACATACGCAATGTGCGGTGTTTTCACTTCCAAAGGCGCGGATAGCGTGCTGTAGTTGCCCGAATTATCATACGCCAACACGGCCAGGTAAACTTGCTCGGTCCAGGCAGGCACAGGCAGCGTGGCGCAGTTGACGTTGCCCACCTCGAAGATGCCCAAATCGTAAACGCCGGATTGGCTGCCCAGGTAAACCGTATAACCGGTCACATCCACCTCGCTGTTCAAGGTCCAACAGGCTTGCAACGAGCCATCGTACTCAGCTTGTAAGCCCACTGGCGGTGATGGGGGAGTATCATTGATGACAGACACGGTTTGGGCAAAGTACGCCGTGACCGGGAGATTCTTCAAGTCATCGATCTCTGCATAAATATAATATTTGCCGCTCTGAACACCCACCGGCTGCCACAGGTGGCTGCCCTGTGCCGGGTCGATACCGCTGGCGATGAGCGTACCATCAGCACCTTGCCCATCCGTATCATAGTACAGAGAGAGCGTGGTGTCCTTGTCGCTGTCCAGGGCATTCCATTCGATCAGATAGCCGGTTGGCGCTTGCATACCCTCGGCGGACAAGGCTGATAGAGCGGATGGCGCAATTTCGGGCGGAAGATTTCGCCCATAAGACTCAAAACGATAGTTCTCACCACCCTTGAGGTTATCGATGATCGCTTCCCACACGCCGGGCAGCGGTTTTTGAATGAAGAATGTGCTGGTGGTTTTGGTTTCGGTGTATGCCAGGCCAGGATACAACGGCGAAGGCTCGACCAAGGTGCCTTCGGGGTCGCGCAGCAGAAGCAGCGGCTCGCCGTTTTCCCAGCTCATGCCCGCCAGGAGCAGGTCGGTGTGATCCACTGTGAAGGTGATCACGTGCCCGGCCTCGGGTGGATGTCCAATGGCGTCATAGTAAGCCTGGATGAGCGGCTGATCTGCCAGCCGGTATCGGTCAAGGCTGCTGCCGTAGTCCAGGTTGCCGTTCACATCCAGGAAGAAGGCGTAGGATGCCAGGGTGATCTTTTTGAAGAGGGCATTGATGGTGATATCCACGGCGCCCTTGAATCCATACACTGGGCTGGTGCAGTAGCGGTCGGTGCAGAATTCGCCCACTTGAGCGCTGACGGAGCCAAAAGTGAAGTCCGCTGGCGGCAAGTCGATGCCGGCAAAGCTGCCCAGCGCGCCTTTCTTGAAGCCCAGCGTCACCTGCGCCGAGCCGGTGAAATGGAACTCGCCGCCCGAGCGCCAGACATGCAGGCTGGCCGTCCCGCTCATGGCATACGGCAAGTAGTTCACGTTCACACTGCCCACCAAACCGTTGGACTGGCTGAGCACCAGTGAGGCTTCGGCCGCGTCGAAGATCAGCACCTGCACCTCGCCGCTGACCCCCACCTCGTAAGGCTGGTTGAGCTTGACCCAGACCGAGGGGGAACCGGAGACGACCGGCCCCAGGGGCGGAACTTCGAGCTGCGACTCGATCGTGCCGGTGATCTGCACCCGCACTTCCGGGCGCAACGTGACCCGTCCTTCCATACCTGTCAGCGCCATGCCGCTCTGCCCGATGGGGATGCCAGGTTCGATGGTTCCACCCATCAATATGTAGTGCAATCCATCCTGGCTCAGCTCGAACTCGGCGTACAGCGCGCCGGTGTAGGTGGTACCAGGCGTCTTCTTGCTCTGAATGTTTGGCAAGCTGAAATCAGCCCGCCCGCTCAGTGTGTAATTCCCGTCCGGCTCCAACGCCAATGTCACCGAGGCGCCGGCAACGCTAAATTTTCCGGCAGTGCCCGGCACAGCCATCTCAGGCAAGCTGACCTTGATCTCGCCGCCTCCCACTTTTTCCAGGCCGTTACGCGAGAGCACGATGTCGCTCACCGAGCCTTCTGCGCCCAGGTCCAGGCTGGCAGGCAGGGCGATGCTGGCTTTGGAGATGGTGATCTTGCCGCCTGTGGTGGGTGCATAGCTGAAGACGGCTTCTTCGACTTGGAAGGTGACGCCAGCTATCTCAAATTCCAGGTCACCCACACCTAGGCCACCCTCGATGACGCCGCTGTGGTGGAGTTTGAAGTCGATCATGGCGCTGTTGAGCACACCTTCCAGCGGGTACGCCAGGGCGCGCACGCGTCCCTTGGCCCAGCCTGCGATAGCATTGAACTGGAAATCCTGCACCGGCGTGGCCTCATCCACATTCAAATCGCCCAAGGTGGCAAGCGTCGAGAGTGCGTTGGCTGGCATATCCGCCAGCCCGGAGGATGGATCCAGGTTGAACGGTCCGGCAAAGAGCGGCGCTGAGCGCCCGCCATCGATCAGCAGGTACACAATGCTGTCGGATGAACCTTCGATGATCGAGCTGGCATAATCCAGCAGAGCTGAACCCTGCAGCAGAGCGATATACATGCTGCCGGATGGCCCAAAGCGCACATTGCCGGAGGCTTCCCAAAGGTCGGTCGAGATCTGGGTGAATGTGTTGGCGTACACGACCAGGTTGCCGATGGTACGGCTGTTGGCAGGCGGCGGCGCGGCGGTCGGCAACAAGCCCGGCGGTGTGGGGGTGGGGCCCTGCCCGGGTGCAAAGGTGGGTTGAAGCGTAGCCGTAGGCGTGATGGTGGGCGTAGCAGTCGGCGCGCCGGGCGGTGTGCTGGTGGGCTGCAGGGTGTCGATAATAAATGACTGGCTGATGCTCTCTGCCAGGGTGGTACCTGAATAGGTGCGCGCTCGCACGCGCCAGTAGTATGTACCCGGAGCGTAGGTATCGCGGTATTCCCGGTAAGGGGTGTAGGTGGTGTAATCTGTGGTCACCGTGTCATAGGATGTGGAAAAGGTTGGGCTGGTGCTGACATACAGTGTGTAGTGATCAGCCCCCGGAAACTGCGACCAATGGAAGGTGGGCGCGCTTCCCATCGAAGCGCCGTCTGCTGGCAGGAGCAGATGCAGAGGTTGTTGCTTGGTAAAAGGCTGCGTAGCGCTGACGGCGATCTGTGTGCCAACGTTGTCGCGGCCGGCTACTTTCCACCAGTAGAACGTACCGTTGGGATAGCTATCGACCGAGGAGACTTCTGGGGTGTATTGGTTGTATTCGGTGGTGACCGTGTCGTAGCTGGTAGAAAAATCCGGCGATTTGCTGACCCACAGCGTGTAATGGTCAACGCCGATCAAGGGATCCCAACGGAAGGTTGGATCCAGGGTGAGGTAAGCGCCTGAGCCGGGAGCGAGCAAGGTTTCGCTGATGGCTTTGGTAAAGGTGCGCAGCTCGCTTTCTGCCAGGGTGGTGCCGACGGCGTTGCGGGCGCGCACCCGCCAGTGATACGTACCCGCGCGATAGGTATCCACCTCACTTAAATTGGTTGTGAAGGCGGTGGCGTCGGTGGTGATCGTCGAGTAGGCGCTCATATCGCTCTTGAGCAAGTCGATGGTGTAGTGATCGGCACCGGGGTGGGGCATCCACGAAAATTGAGGGTCCTGGAACAGTGTTGCGCCTTCATGGGGAGTGTTAAGTAGCACGGATGCTTGCTTGGTCAGCGAAAAAACATTGCTGGTGGAAAGCAGTGTTCCCACAGAATTGCGAGCTTCCACTTTCCAGTAGTAGGTGCCGGTAGGGTAGCTGTCGATGCCTGCCACGGCGGGAGTGTAGCTGGTGTAGGAGGTGGTTTCCGAGGCATAGGTACTGGCGAAGTCGGGCGTTTTACTGACGCGCACCGTGTAACGCGCGGCGCCGACCACCGGCGTCCAGCGGAAGGTAGGATCGTTGGAAACAACCTCGCCGTTGCCCGGAGTCAATAACTCTGGAACGGTATCAAAAGCCGCCGGCGGCGCGAGCACGACCACGCTGCGCGCCGGAGAAGGTTGCCCGGGGTGCTGTCGCCCATCCATGCTGCGCACGCGCCAGTAATAAGTGCCCGGGGAAAGCAGTGTAAAAGGTGTGTAGACCGTATTGTAGGTATCGAAGGTTTGCAGGTTGGTGGTGAAAGCCGGGTCCTTCGCCAACTCCAACCGGTAGTAAGAGGCGCCTGAAGCTGAGTTCCAAATAAATGTTGGCGTGCTGCGGCTGGCGCCTTCCGGCGGGTTTGCCAGGGTGGGCGCCGGCAGCTTACGGATGAAGGTGCGCGCTGGGCTGGGTGTGCCTGGATTATTATCAGCGTCCATGGGCACGACACGCCAGTAATAGGTGGCTTCGGCGAGGGAAACGGCGGGAATATAGGAGAGGTTACCCGTGGCCTGGGAATGGACCAGTGGGTCGAAATCAGGTTCCAGGCTGATCTCTACATGGTAGTAAACCGCGCCTGGGCTGCGTTGCCAGGCGAAGCGCGGCTCGGTCACCGTTTCGCCATTCAGAGGCGTAGAGAGGAGTGGGGCAGGGAGGTGCTTGGTGAAAGTGAACACTTCGCTGGGATTGCCAGGGTGATCGCCAGAGTCGTAAGGCACCACCCGCCAGGCATACACGTTGTTGGGGAAGCTGTCGGTGGGTGTAATCGCCAGGTTATAGGTTTTGTGCGTATAGTCTATGTTCGTGAAAGTGGGATCTGTGGAGATCTGTAATAGATAATAGGTTGCGCCTTCGCTCTGACTCCATTCAAAAGATGGGTTGGTGATGGCGGCGTAGCGCGGCGGGGAGATCAGCGTTGGCGCGGGGATGTACTTGGTGAAGTATACTCGTGAGCTCCAATCGCCGGGTGTGTCAGTGGCATCATAAGCGCGCACGCGCCAGTAGAGCGGTGCGTTGGGCAAGGAGGTGGCGCTGTCGGGCGTGACCGTCAGGTAATCGCTTTTCCCGCTCCAGTAAACGGTCGTTGGACTGGATTGAGGACCGACCTCGATCTCGTAATACGCTGCGCCAGGTGAGGGCATCCAGGAGAAAGTCGGGGTGATGATCGCATCATCGTTCTTGGGCAGCAGCGGGGTGGGCGCTGCCAGCAAAGCCCAGCCGATAGCAAAAAAGCCGGCCAACAAGGCTGCGGCGATCACAAATGGAATCAGCAGCAGCATGACGCGCCAACGGGGAAGATCAATGCGTATCATAGGCCCTCCCGAAGATTTTCAATTGTTTTCTGTGCGCTGGTTACCGGAAGACCTGTGCAGGTGGGTGACTCCCTGCATAGGCACAATGTTGGCGTTGAATTGCGTAATGCTCGGAATTTGCGCGATCTTTCACGATGAGTATAGCAAAAATCGAATAACGATGCAATATGTTTTGGTCACGAATTGGAAATGAAAATGCCGCCCTGGCGCAATCTCCAGGCCAAAACACGCTAAGACTAGATCTTCCGACTCGCTCGCCGCCTATCAATGATACAATCACGCCATGCAGTTTCCGCCCCCGCTCCACAGCGCCTTGCTGCGCGACGGTCCCGGCGGTGAGTGGCTCTACTTCCGCTCGCCGGAGGAGATCATCGAAGCCAGTCGGCTGGATCAAGTGCTCCCTGGCCTGGCGTTGGTTGAGGCGCGTGTGCAAGAAGGGCTGCACGCGGCTGGCTTCGTCAGCTACGAGGCGTCGCCTGCCTTCGACCCTAAGCTGGAAACCCTCCCACCTGACGATTTCCCGCTGTTATGGTTCGGGTTGTACGCCGAGCCGCAGCGCCTGGCGCGCCTGCCGAAGCCGCCCATCAACGAGCCCTTGCCCCAGCTAGACTGGCAGCCGAACGCCGAGCGCCCGCAATACGACGCCGCCATCGCCCAGATCAAGGAGCATATCGCCCGCGGCGACACTTACCAGGTGAACTACACCCTGCGCCTGCACACGCCCTTCGACGACGATCCATGGGCGCTCTTCCTGCGACTGGCGGCGGCGCAGTCCGCCGGCTATGCCGCCTACCTCGACACCGGGCGCTTTGTGCTGTGCTCGGCCTCGCCGGAGCTGTTCTTCGAGCTGCAGAGCGAGAATATCCACTCAAAGCCAATGAAGGGCACTGTCGGGCGTGGGCGCACACTGGCAGAAGACCTCCAACAAGCGGAGTGGCTGGCTAGATCAGAGAAAGACCGCGCCGAGAATGTGATGATTGTGGACATGCTGCGCAACGACCTGGGTCGCGTGGCGCAAGTGGGCAGCGTGCACGTGCCAGCCTTGTTTGAATTGGAGCGTTACCCGACGCTGTGGCAGATGACCTCCACTGTGGCAGCTCGCACCGAAGCCTCGCTGGTGGATATTTTCAAGGCCATCTTCCCGTGCGCCTCGATCACCGGCGCGCCGAAGCGCCGCACGATGCAGATCATCGCCGCTCTGGAAACCGCCCCGCGCCGCGCTTACTGCGGCGCCATCGGGCAGCTCTCGCCTGGGCGTCAGGCGCGCTTCAATGTCGCCATTCGTACCGTGATTGCCGACCGGCAAGAAAAACAGGCAGAGTATGGCGTGGGCGGCGGCATCGTGTGGGACTCGACCAGCCAGGGCGAATACGATGAGTGCCTGGTGAAAGCGCGCGTGCTCACCGATCAGCGCCCGGATTTTCGCTTGCTGGAGAGCCTGCTCTGGTCACCCGAGACCGGCTTTTACTTGATGGAGGCGCATCTGCAGCGGTTGAAGGATTCGGCGGAATATTTCGATTTCAGCCTGGACCTCGGTCGCGTGCAGGCAGAGCTCACGGCCTTTGCTGCGGAGTTGCCGCCCTCTGCCCATAAATTGCGGTTGCTGCTATCCAAAGATGGAACGCTCGAACTGCAAGCGCAGGCGCTCGAAGGCGGCTGGCCGCGGCGCATACCCGCTCACGACCCGCGGGCAAGCGCGTTGTTGCTGGGCATTGCCGCCCAACCGGTGAATAACCATGATCCCTTTCTTTTCCACAAGACCACTAACCGCCAGGTTTACGAGCGGGCCCTGGCCTCCTGCCCGGAATGCGATGACGTGATCCTGTGGAATCAGCGCGACGAACTGACAGAAACTTGCTTTGGGAACCTGGTGCTGACACTCGATGGCAGGAGATTGACGCCGACTCTGGATTGCGGGTTGCTGCCTGGGGTGTTTCGCCAAATGCTGCTGGAGACCGGGCAGGTGCAGGAAACCATGCTGCGGCTGGAAGACCTGGCGCGCTGCACGGAAATTTTCGTCGTTAACTCGGTGCGCGGTTGGCGGCGGGCTCAGGTGCTGCATGGCGAAAACGCTTACGCTTAGATTCACGCCCACCCCCGAAGATTACGCCCGCACGGTGACGCTGATGACGCTGAGGCGCTGGCCGGTGCGCATCTTCACTGCAGTCATGGCTGCTGCGCCGCTTGGAGGTCTTTACCTGATGCTGACTGGCGGCGAGACGCAGTCGTACGTGGCGCTGTACTTCCTGCTCATGCCGCTGGTGTATTTCGCCTTCATCTTCTGGCTCAACCCAACCAGCACCAAACGCAAGATTGCCGCCAGCGAGCGCCTGCGCAGTCCGTCCACCTGGGTGGTGGGAACGCGCACGCTGATGATCAAGAACGCTTATAAGGAGCACAAGCTCAATTGGAGCGATTTCAGCGCCCTGGTCGAGCACCGCCAGTACTTCTTGCTGCCGTACCGCGACAAGCCGCGCGCCTATCACTTCCTACCGCGCCGCGTCTTCGAAAGTCCCGAGCAGGAGCAGGCCTTCCGCGAGCTGGCAAACCAGGGGATCGCTCAACCCGGTAAGACAAAAGGAACGCGCCCATGAAGCTGACCCTGCTGCGCCACGCCACCTTGCTGCTGGAGTACGCCGGACTGCGCTTGCTGATAGATCCCATGCTCAGCCCTGCTGGAGCGCTCGACCCGGTTGCCAATGCCGGCAACGACCGGCGCATCCCACTGGTTGAGCTGCCGCTCAACCTCGCCGAGCTAGATGCGCTGCTGGCCAGCCTGGACGGCGTGCTGGTCACCCACACGCACCGCGACCATTGGGATGCTGCAGCCCAGCGGCTGCTGCGCAAAGACATGGCGGTGCTTTGCCAACCGGAAGACGAGGCGAAGCTGCGCGATACCGGCTTTCGCGAGGCGCTGCCTGTGCCACAGAATGTGCAGTGGCGCGGCATTCGCCTGCAGCGCACTGGCGGCGAGCACGGCACCGGCGAGCTCGGTAAGCGCATGGGGACGGTGTCCGGTTTCGTGCTGCAGGCTGAAGGTGAGCCGGTGGTGTATATCGCCGGGGATACGGTCTGGTGCCCGGCAGTGGCGCAGGCGGTGATCGAATTCTCACCTGCGGTGGTGGTGGTCAACGCCGGCGAGGCCCGTTTCCTGGAGGGTGACCCGATTACCATGTCTGCCGCCGATGTAGCGCAGGTGTGCCGCGCTGCTCCCCAGGCGCGGGTGATCGCCGTGCACTTTGAGGCAGTCAATCATTGCCGTTTGAGCCGCGCCGCGTTGCGTCGGTCATTGGCGGAGGTGGGCCTGGAGGCGCAAGTGGATATACCCTTGGATGGGGAGACGTTGGAGTTCCCGACCAAAGTGGAACCTGGCGGCTGAGAGCGCCGTCCACGCTTCCAGAGAGTTGCACGATCGTCTTCGGGTGGAGCGGATGCGTGATATGATCCGTGGATGGTTGGTTCCCTGAAATACAGCCATTGCCTGGCTAGAGGCGAACTTTATGTATAAAAAGATTCTTGCCTTGTTGATTTTCCTTCAAGCCATTGTCTTGCTCTCCGCGTGCCAATCTACCACCGGAAAGACGGCACCGGCTACCGGTCACAGCGGCGATGAAGCGGCTCACGCCGCAGCCGCAACGCCGCTGCCTGGTTGGAGCACCTACCACAATGAAAAGTATGCCTTTCTTCTGGATGCGCCTCCCGGCTGGCAGGTGATGGAAACGCCGAATGCGGATTACCCCACGGCAAGTGAGCAGGTGTGGTTGAGCGCAGAGAGCTTTGCGCCTTTCAGCGAGAACGTTCTTCCGGATATCCTGGTTACCATATCTCACGAAAGCCCGGCTTCGGCATGGGAACCGCAGTACTTTGACGACTACCGCGTTGAACTGATGGCAGGTGAAATGCCGGTGGAGGCGACTTACATCACCGGTGTGAGCAAAGCAACGGGAGCTCGCCAGGAGGTCGTTATCGCTCGCCTGCCGGGGGGCGTTTTCCTGGAGCTGCAGCGCAGCGGGGTTGATGAGATGAGCGAGATATTCAACCAGTTGGTGCGCACACTGAGGCCGGCGGAGTAAGTGCAAGGCAGGAATAGCGTGGTTTTACGCAGGGATTGCCCGAGATGATGAAAAAATTCTTGCGCGTCACCGTAATGATCTTGACTGCCTTGCTGGGTCTTGTTGTGATCGTTCCTCTGATCATCCCCTTACCGCCAGAGGGCGAGCGCTTCCCGGCGGAGGCGCTGGCAGACGAAGACAGTCAATTCGTCACTTTGGATGGCATCCAGGTGCATTACAAGGCTGCTGGCAGCGGCGAGCCAGTATATTTGCTGCTGCATGGCTTTCTTGCCAACACGTACACCTGGCACCGCGTGTTCGATGATTTGTCTAAAAGCGGACGCGTGATCGCCTTCGACCGCCCGGCTTTCGGGCTGTCGGGGCGCCCGCTGGAGTGGGAGGGGCAAAACCCGTACAGCATGGCCTCCCAGGTGGATCTGGCGCTGGCGCTGCTCGATCACCTGGGGGTGGAAAAAGCCGTACTGGTGGGCAACTCCGCCGGCGGCACGGTGGCGGCTGAGATCGCCCTGGCGCACCCCGAACGCGTCCAGGCGCTGGTGCTGGTGGATGCCGCCATCTACACCGGCGGCGGCGCGCCGGACTGGGTCAAGCCGCTGCTGGCGACCCCCCAGGCGCGCCGCATCGGATTGTTCGTGGTGCGCCGCATCACCAGCGGTGGCAGCGTGAGCAGACTGATCGACCTGGCATGGCATGACCCCACCCAGGTGAGCATGGAGACCCTCGAAGGCTACCGTACCACCTTCCAGGTAGAGAACTGGGATAAAGCGCTGTGGGAGTTCACCCTGGCGAGCCGTGAGAGCGGCCTGGCGGAACGCATCCAACAGGTGCAGGCGCCTGTGCTGGTGCTCACCGGCGACGATGACCGCATCGTGCCCACCGAAGACAGCATCCGCCTGGCAGGCGAGATTCCCGGGGCGGAGTTGGTGATTTTTCCCAATTGCGGTCACGTGCCGCAGGAGGAATGCCCGCAGGCGTTTATACAGGCGCTGCGGGAGTTTACAGATCGGTTGCGGTAAAGAAAATCTCACCTTATCGAGGATTATTGCGTATGAACACATACGATGAAACTACCTATGGGGAGCGCATCGCCGAAATTTACGATGGGCTGTACAGTGATTTCGACCCAGCCGCCATTGACCTGCTCTTTGAACTTGCCGGGCAGGGACCAGCCCTGGAGCTGGGTATCGGCACCGGGCGAATTGCCTTACCGCTGCACGAGCGTGGTGTGAAGGTGCACGGGATCGATGCATCGCAGGCCATGCTGAGCAAACTGCAGGCCAAGCCGCATGGCGACCATATTCCCTTGCACATCGGCAACTTTGCGCACTTTGAGTTGGGGCAACGCTTTTCATTGATCTACGTGGTATTCAACACCCTCTTCGCTTTGCTCACCCAGGAGGAACAGGTGAGCTGTTTCCAGAGCGCTAGCCGGCACCTATCCCCGGGTGGTGTGTTTTTGGTTGAGGCTTTTGTCCCGGATCCTTGCCGCTTTGTGAGCTATCAGACCATGCGGGTCACTCAGATCAATGAGGATTTGCTGAGCTTTGACGCCTCACAATACGATCCCGTTTCCCAACAGGTGATCTCGCAGCATGTATTTCTCTCCCAGGAGGGCACGCGCCTGTATCCGGTCAAACTGCGTTTTGCCTGGCCCTCCGAGCTGGACCTGATGGCGCGGCTGGCGGGGCTGCGCTTGCGACAGCGCTGGGGATCGTGGAGCAGGGCGCCGTTTTCAAGCAGCAGTGTGAAGCATATCTCGGTGTATTCGCTGGCTTAACCGCGCGGCGAAAGTCTGCAGTTGATAGATTTATTCAACTTATGGATGTATCACTCCTGATCGGAGCTTCGCTTCTGTTGCTGGTCAGCGTCCTGGTCAGCAAAATCTCTGACCGCTTTGGGATTCCAACACTGCTGCTCTTCCTGATGCTTGGCATGCTGGCAGGATCGGATGGTATAGGGGGCATCTATTTCGATAACCCTGCCCAAGCGCAGTTCATCGGTGTGATCGCGCTGGTTTTGATCCTGTTCTCAGGCGGGTTGGATACCGAATGGAACCAGGTGCGCACTGTGCTGCGCGAGGGATTGCTGCTCTCGACGCTGGGGGTATTGATCACAGCTTTGATCGTCGGCATGTTCGCCAGTGCGCTGCTCGGCTCATCACTGCTAGAGGGAATGCTCCTGGGGGCGATTGTATCGTCCACAGACGCGGCAGCGGTGTTCTCTGTGCTGCGTTCGAAGGGTATTCAATTGAAGGGTTCGTTGAAGCCGCTTCTGGAGCTGGAATCGGGCAGCAATGATCCGATGGCAATTTTCCTGACGGTTGGATTGATCCGCCTGCTGACCGTGCCGGAACTCTCGCCGCTGAGCCTGGTCGGCGCATTCATACTGCAAATGCTGCTTGGCGCTCTGGTGGGGATAGCGGCTGGCAGGATGATGCTGCTCTTGATCAACCGGGTGAAGTTGGGAAATGAAGGTTTGTATCCGGTGCTGTTGTTAGCACTGATATTCCTCACTTATGGGGTGGCGGAGATCATCGGTGGCAATGGGTTTTTGGCAGTGTATGTAGGGGCGATCGTTTTAGCGCATCACCATTTCTTACACAAACGAAGCCTGCTGCGGTTTTTCGATGGGCTGGCGTGGTTGATGCAAATTACAATGTTTTTGACGTTGGGTTTGCTGGTATTTCCCACGCGCCTGGCGCCTATCATTGGCGTCGGCGTGCTGATCGCGACGTGCCTGATCGTCTTTGCACGCCCTCTGAGTGTCTTCATTAGTTTGCTGCCCAGCAAGCTGCACTGGCATGAGAAAGCTTTCGCATCATGGGTGGGGTTGCGAGGCGCGGTCCCGATCATCCTTGCGACTTTTCCCCTGATTGCCGGTATCCCACAAGCCGACCTCATATTCAACGTGGTATTCTTTGTTGTGCTGGCGTCCGTCTTGCTGCAAGGAACGACGATTCCCTGGCTAGCGCGCTTGCTGAGAGTGGATGCTCCGCCCGTTCAGAAGCGACTGTACCCGATCGAGTTCACGCCGATCGGCGGTTTTAAGAGTGAGTTGAAAGAACTGCCGGTTCTTGTTGATTCCCTGATGGATGGGAAAGCCATCTTTGAGCTCGGCTTGCCAGATGATTTCCTGGTTGTGCTGGTGGCCAGAGAGAACGACTTCGTGGTACCCAGCGGCGGCACCGTGTTACAAGCCGGGGATACGCTGCTAGTGCTGTCGGACAAGGAATCGTTTGAAAAAGTTAAAGGAAAACTCAGCGGAGTTGGTCTTGCGTCAGAATGATCCCTTAATCAGTCAATGAACACCGATCTGTTCCTGCGTATCATTTTTCAGGTTGTCTTCTCGCTGGTCGTTGCGATCTCCAGCTACTATCGCCGCCGGGCGCGCCAGGAGGGCGGAACCATTGCCCGCAAAGAGGAAGGCGTGCTCATCCTGGCACTGCGCATGCTGGGCGGGTTGCCGCTGCTCGTCGCCCTGCTGTTGTACGCCTTCCATCCACAGGCGCTGGAATGGTCGGTGTCGCCGCTGCCGCTGTGGCTGCGGTTTACCTTTGCTGGTATCGCTCTGCTCTGCATTCCTGCGAGCCTGTGGGTGTTTCGCAGCCTCGGCAAGAACGTCTCTGAGACTATCTTGACCAAAAAGGGGCACGAGCTGGTGACACATGGACCGTACCACTGGGTGCGCCACCCGCTGTATGCCACGGCGCTCTTGCTGCTGGTTTCGACCAGCGTGATGGCAGAGAGCTGGTTCTTGTTTGCCTACGCCATCGCCGCGGTGCTGATTTTCCGGTTTATCGTGATTCCGCAGGAAGAGAAGCGGCTGGTGGCAGCGTTTGGTAACGAATATCGGGAGTACCAGCGCAGAAGCGGGGCATTACTGCCGAAAATATTCTGATATAGTTGGTGCATGTCCCTGCGCACTCGTCTGACGATCTTCGTGTTGTTGTTTGGTGCAGTGGTGGCAACCAACTTGCTGGCGCTGCTGTACCTGGCGCGCTCGGTCTCAGCTTCGCTGGAGGCCACCGAGCGCATCCGCCAGCGGCAACTGTTGGCGGTGCAGATGGTCGCCCACCTGCGGGACGCTGAATCGGCGCTCTACCGCTACCAGATCATCGGTGAGGCCGGTTTCAAAACCCAGTTTGAAGAACAATTGGGTAATTTCGAGGCTGACCTGGAACAGTACATCTGGCTCGCCGCTACCCCGGAAGAGGTGGGGTGGTACACCCTGCTGCAGATCTCCCACCGGCAGGCGTTGCGCACCGGCAGCGAGCTGATCGCCCTGCGCGACCAGCTCGACGAGGATCTACAGACCTACCTGGAAAGCCAGTCTCGGCTGACGGAGCTGCTGCTCGGGCGCGCCCGGGCTGTCCGACCTGACGATACGCCATACCAGTCCAGCGTTGCTGCCATGCAGGATGCCTCTCGCGCCATGCTTTCGGCGGTGTCCGGCTACCTGGCTGCGCCGCAGGAGACCAATCGAGTGCGCTTTACCGATGCTGCAGTCAATTTCCGCCGAGCATCGGGTGAGTACACCGCCCTGGCGCAATCGTCAGAGGAAGCGCCGCTGCACACAGAGATCCTGTCGCTTTTCGACCAGATGCAGATGCTCGGCTCGCGCCTGATCAGCCAGCGCGACTTGCAGCAGTCGCAGTACGCCAATTTTATTGCCATCACCCACAATGCCGGGCAGCAGATCATCGTGGGAAAGATCGAGCCGCATGAAACGGCGAACTTTGCCCGTGAGCAGCAGAACCTGCTGCGGGCGGTTAATACAGCCATCCTGGTCAGTGTGCTGATTACCGTGCTGCTCTCGTCTTTCACCATCGTGTTAATGGTTTATCTCACCCGCCAGATCAATATTCGCGTGAATGCTCTGCTGCGCGGGGCAGAGCGTGTTGCTGGAGGCAATCTGGCTCATCCGGTGGGCATCGCTGGGACGGATGAATTCGGACGGCTGGCGGCGTCGTTCGACCATATGATGGCGGAGCTTGCCAGCCGTGAGGAGCGGCTGCGATCCCTGATCAGCAAGATGGCGCAGATCCAGGATGAAGAACGCCGCCTGATCGGGCTCGACCTGCATGATGGGCTGACGCAGCTCATCATCTCCGCCAACATGCACCTGAACACCCTGAACGCCTTGCTTGGTTCCCGACTGGACTCCGAAGCCAAGCAGGAGCTGGATGTGGGGCGCACACTGGTGCGCCAATCGATCGATGAAGCTCGCAAGGTAATTGCTGAGCTCCGTCCGACAGTGATCGAGGATTTCGGCCTTAAGGAAGGCTTGCGCCGCTACCTGGCGGACATTTGCGATACTCACAAATGGACCTGTGAGATCCTTATCGATCTCGAGGGGCTTGAGGTCAAGCCTCCGATCGACGCCGCCATTTTCCGCATTGTCCAGGAGGCAATCTCCAACATCCGCAAACATGCCCAGACCTCTCGGGTGAAGCTGGTGCTGAAAACGCAGGAGCACAGCCTGTTCTTGCAGGTGCAGGACTGGGGGCGCGGCTTCGATCCTCGCGCCTTTGAGGACGATTTGAGCCACCTGGGTCTGGTATCGATGCAGGAGCGAGCTCAAATGCTGGGCGGCAGCTTCCAGATCGACAGTAAAATTGGGGAGGGAACCAGCATCACGGTCACCATACCGCTGGCAGCCCTGGCAGAGAGGAGCGGCAATGTCGCAAAGTGAGATCACCCTGGTAATTGCTGATGACCATCCCATGGTGCGGGCGGGGCTACGCAGTATGCTGGGTGCTTCACGCATCCGGGTGGTGGGAGAGGCGGGCAGCGGTGAGGAAGCTGTGCAGTTGGTGCGTAGTCGCCACCCGCAGGTGGTGTTAATGGACATTCGCATGCCCGGCATGGATGGCATCCAGGCGCTGGAGGCGATACGCGCTGAGAAGCTTCCCAGCCGCGTGATTATGGTCACCACCTACCGCTCGACCTCGTACTTGTTGCGCTCGCTCTCCCTGGGAGCGGCAGGGTTCGTGCTCAAAGATATCTCGCGCGAAGAGCTGTTGGCTGCTATCTACTCGGTCGCCGATGGCGCCTCGTTGGTGGACAGCCAGTTCCTGCAGGATGTGCTGCGCTCGCTCGAGCAAGCAGACGCCGGAGAAATTTCCGGCGCTGAACAACTGGTCGAGCCGCTCACTGCCCGCGAGATGGATATCTTGAAGCTGATGGTAGAAGGGCTGACCAACCAGGCGATTGGCGATGTGCTGGGCTTGAGCGCTGGCACGGTCAAAGGCTACGCCCAGACGGTGATGCACAAGCTGGGCACCAACGACCGCACCCAGGCAGCGGTGAAGGCGATCCGCCTGGGATTGGTGAAGTGAATAGAAACCTATCCGGCGGCTGGAGGGAATAGACGGAAACACAAAAATCCCAAAGGATGAACGCCAAGAACGCAAAGATATATATCGATGGAGAGCACATGGAAACCTCAAATGAACCCCCTTCCAACCCGGTGAAGGAGAAGTTGCGAGCTGGTGGGAAGACTGCTGGCGCCTGGCTTGCCTCTGGCAGTCCGGTGATCGCTGAGATATTGAGCCTGGCTGGCTTCGACTGGCTGGTGATCGATCTGGAGCACGGCGCCGGCGACTATATGACCATGCTGAGCCAGCTCCAGGCGATGAACGGCTCCGGTGTGGTACCGCTCGTGCGGGTCGCCGGCAATGATCCGCTGATCATTAAGCGCGCCCTGGATGCTGGCGCCTGGGGTGTGGTGGTGCCAGACATACGCACCCGCAAAGAAGCCGAAGCCGCCCGCCGCGCGGTGAAGTATCCTCCACAGGGGGGGCGCGGCATCTCGGGAAACACCCGCGCCGGCGCCTATGGAATGCAAAACAGCAAGTTGTTGATGCAAACTGCCAACGAGCGCACCATGCTGGTGGCGCAGATCGAATCGCTGGAAGCAGTCGCCAACCTGGATGACCTCTTAAAAGTGGAAGGGATCGACGTTTTCTTCATCGGACCGCGCGACCTGGGCACCTCGATGGGCTATTTCAACGATGCTGCTCATCCCGAGGTGAAGAAGGTGATCGCTGTCATTGAACAGAAAGTGTTGGCAGCGGGCAAGGTGCTGGGCACAGTGACCGATTCGTGGGAAGCGGCGCAGGCGCGATACCAGCGCGGTTACCAGTTCCTTTCGCTTCTATCCGAAGTCTCAGCGCTTGGCAAACTGGCGAGCGACCTGGTGGCGAGGTTCAGGCAGGCGTATTAACTGTGCGTCTCTGCCCGCAATCTACCGGATGGAGGGAGAAAAACCCTCCATCCGGTAGTGATTACTCAGGGGGGTTTTTGCTATTCTTATTGTAAGATGACTGCCAAAAAATTGCGCCAACTGCTTGAAAGACCAGCTATCCTGGTTGCTCCAGGGGCGGTGGACGCGCTGACTGGACGACTGATCGAAGAGGCCGGTTTTGAAGCTGTGTATGCTTCTGGAGCAGGCATCGCCAATGTCCAGTTTGGACTGCCGGATATCGGCCTGATTACCATGACGGAGATGATCGAGTCGATTGGGCGCATTGTGAAGGCGGTCAGCGTTCCGGTGATCGCCGACGCCGACACCGGCTACGGCAACGCGTTAAACGTGACGCGCACCGTTCAGCTCTACGAAGATGCCGGTGTGGCAGCCATCCAACTTGAAGACCAGGTCACCCCCAAAAAGTGTGGTCATTTCAATGGCAAGGAAGTGATTTCCGCTGGGGAAATGGCGCAAAAGATCCAGGCTGCTGTCAGGGCGCGCCGGGAGATGCTGATCGTCGCCCGCACCGACAGTCTCGCCACGCATGGGTTGGATGAGGCAATCCAGCGAGCGAACCTGTACGCCCGAGCAGGCGCAGACCTGATCTTTGTCGAAGCGCCAACCCAGCGCGACCAGATCGCTGCCTTGCCGGAGCAGATCGCTGCCCCGCTGTTGTTCAATATGACCGAAGGTGCAAAGACACCGGTCATCGGGCATGAAGAACTGCAGGCGATGGGCTACCGGATCGTCATCCACCCCAACCTTGCCATGCGCATCGCCGCGCGCGCCGTCCAGAGTGCGCTCAGCGTGCTCCGGAAAACAAAATCCAGCGAGCTGCTGGTGTCATCCATGCTGGACTGGGACGAGCGGCAACGCCTGGTGCGCCTCCCAGAATGGGATGCGCTGGACCATGAATTGAGCCGTTCTATTCCTGGAGCGGTTTCAAGTTAACCCTTTTCCCCAAGGAGGAAGAAATGTCTCGCAAGTTGTACAGCATCCTGTCACTGTTTCTCCTGGCAGCCATCCTGCTGACTGCCTGCGGCGGCGCCGCGACCGAGCCGCCCGCCGCCGCCACTGAGCCGCCGGCCGCCGCCACCGAGCCGCCTCCCGCTGCCACCGAGCCGCCTCCCACAGCCACCGAGCCGCCCCCAGCCAACCCTCTGGCAGAGTACGGCCTGCCGGATTACTACCCTGCCGAGTACATCAGTGTTATCGAAGGCTCGCAGCAGGAAATGGAGACAGTTTCTGACGGCTTGCTCGTGTACTCGATCATGGGCGAGAGCAACTGGGCTCCTGTTCTGGAAGCGTTCTATGCCAAGTTCCCCTGGATGAACGGCAAGGTAACCGCCCTCGACCTGGGCTCTTACGAAGTCTTTGAGCGCTACTACTCTGAATCTGCCAGCAACGCTCGAACCGGCGATTTGATTGTCACCTCCAGCTATGATGCCTGGCAGGAATTCATCGCCAAGGGCAACCTGGTTGAATATACCTCTCCCGAGGACGCCTATGTGCCAGACTGGTCGAAGCTCACCAAGGGCATGTACAGTTTCTCCAGCGATCCGATGATCCTGATCTATAACAAGCAACTGGTAACAAGCCCGCCCACCTCGCTGGCCGACCTGGCCGCGCTGATTGCTGCTGACACCGAAACCTACAAAGGCAAGGTTACCACCTACGACGTGCTCACCAACGCCACCGGCTTCGCCATCAACTGGTTCTGGCTGAAGAAAGCTGGCGAGCCTGGTTGGGAGACTCTCGCCCAGATTGGCGCTGCCACTCCCACCCGCCAGAGCTCGGCTGGCAACATGGTCAACGCTGTGATCTCCGGTGAGGCGCTGGCAGGCTACTTTGTTTCTGCCATCTCGGTTTTCCCCAAGTTCCCGGACGCTGAACCGGTGCTCGGTTGGAGCTATATCACCGACGGCCAGCCCATCCTGGTGCGCGGTATGGCGATCACCGCCGCCGCCAAAGCTCCGAACTCTGCCAAGCTGCTGATGGACTTCGTACTCTCAGCAGAGGGTCAGATAGCTGTCTCGAAGGGTGGGTTGACTGCTTATCGTGAGGATATGGCTGCCCAGGCAAACCGGCACTTGTCTGCCATCACGGAGGCAGTCGGCGCTGACAACATGGTGTACTTCTTCCTCGATCCTGAACTGCTCGACCAGGCGGTTAAAGATGCCTTCCTGCAGCGCTGGGATACCACGGTACCCGCTCCATCTCAATAGGTTTTGACCGGTTGTGGGGGAGGGCAAAATGCCCTCCCCCTTCTCCAATCTCTTCACCGGCAGGCGTACAGCCTGCCAGGATCACTTCGGGAGGAGTGAATATGGCAACCCTCAGCCGGGCAGTGCAG
This sequence comes from Chloroflexota bacterium, assembly GCA_029265355.1. GTDB lineage: Bacteria > Chloroflexota > Anaerolineae > Anaerolineales > UBA4823 > JAJUJL01. The sequence goes on from JAJUJL010000002.1 coordinate 405,443, forward strand.
CCATTGAAACGATCCTGGGACCGCGCCATCCAGTGGGGTGTGGTCATTGTTACGGCGATCCTGGTAATCTTCCCCGCCTGGCCTATCTTGCTGCAAAGTATCATGGACAGGCCGCTGTACGATAAAGCGCGCGCGCTCACGCTCAATAATTTCGTAAAAGTATTTTCCAACCCAGATTTCTATGCGGTTGTGGGCAGGACAATCGTTTTTGGCCTTACCACCACCGTACTGTCAGTCGGGGTTGGGATGCTGCTGGCGATCTTCGTGGTGCGCACCAATATGCCCGGGCGACGTTTACTGCGCAACCTGATCACCATTCCATATTACGTTTCACCGCTGGTGTTGGCATTTGCTTGGGGCACCATGTACGGGCCTCAGGGTTATGTCACGATCCTCGCCCGCACCCTGCATCTGCCAGACTGGAATCTTTACTCATTGGGCGGGATCATCATCGTCTCGATGATGTACACCATGCCCTATACTTACCTGTATATTTCTGCCTCGCTGTCGCTGTCAGATCCGCAGCTTGAATCGGCTGCACGCATTGGTGGCGCCAATCCGTTTATCACCCTGCTGCGTATCACCGTGCCTCTGCTGCGACCGGCGATTACTTACAGCTTCTTATTGATCTTGGTGACGACGATGGAGCTGCTCTCAATCCCGCTGGTGCTGGGCATTCCGGTGGGGATCGAGGTGCTCTCCACCTATCTTTACAAGCTGGGCATCGTGGGCGTCACGACCGATTATGGGTCAATCGCTGTGGTATCGATCATGGTGGTGCTGCTGGTCACCGGACTGGTCATTCTGCAGGGCAGGCTGGTGGCGCAGGAACGCCGCTTCGTCACTGTCGGCGGCAAGGCTACGCGGCCCAAACCGCTCGACCTGGGCGGTTGGAAATGGCTGGTGTCCATTGCGGTGGGATTGTTTATTTTCATGTTCATCATACTGCCGCTGGTTGCCCTGATACTGCAAGCCAGCACTCCCTTCGTCTCTCCCTTCATTAACCCGCTGACAATGCTTTCAACCGATAATTTCCGGGTGATCTGGAATACCGCTACTTACCGGCAGTCGCTTTCCAACAGCCTGCTGATTGGCCTGATCGGCGCGGCAATTGGCATTTTTTTTACCACCATCAGCGCCATCACCGCTTACCGCACGAAGTTCAAAGCCCGCACCGCGGTGCGCTACCTCTCGCTTTATCCACGCGCTTTCCCTGGTTTGATCGTTGGAATTGGCTTCCTGTGGGCATTCCTGATGATTCCAGGCATTGGCGCCATCCGCAACACCATTTGGGTGATGATGATTGCCTTCATCATGCGCTACCTGCCGCTGGGTTTCAGCTCGATCAGCCCTTCGGTGTTGCAGATTTCGGATGAGCTGGACCGGGCGGCTCGCATTTCTGGCAGCACGTGGTTTGGCGCGACCTGGCGCATCCTGTTTCCAATCCTGCGCCCGGCGATGCTATCCGGCTATTTCTTGCTCTTCATCGCCTTTCTAAAAGAATATTCGGTGGCGTTGTTCCTGTTTGCCCGCGGTTCGCAGGTGATCGGCACCACTATGATCGAGCTGTGGCGCCAGGGGAACACCGGTCCAGTGGCTGCCCTGGCGGTGATGCAGCTTGCCATCACTGCGGTTGTACTGCTCATCAGTCAAAGAGTTCTTGGAGTAAAGCTACATGACTAACGACCTCGTCATCCAGGGTTTGGTCAAAACATTTGGCAGAGTGCATGCCATCGATGATCTCTCGCTGACCGTGAAGCAGGGGCAACTCGCCACCCTGCTTGGACCATCGGGGTGCGGCAAGACGACCACGCTCAACTGCATCGCCGGGCTTGAAAATCCGGATGAAGGCCTGATTCGCGTGGGGGATTTCGCTCTCACTGATACTGCAAAGGGACGCATCCTGCCGCCAGAACAGCGCCAGCTCGGTATGGTTTTTCAGTCATATGCCCTGTGGCCTCACATGAAGGTTTTTGACAATGTCGCCTTCAGTTTGAAGCTCCAGAAAGTGCGGCGGGATGAGATAAAGAAGCGTGTTTTTGAGGCGCTGGACCTGGTGGGGCTGGCGGATATGGCAGAGCGCTATCCCTTCCAGCTCTCTGGCGGGCAGCAGCAGCGTGTGGCGCTGGCGCGCGCCGTGGTCACCCGGCCGCGCCTGCTCTTGCTCGACGAGCCGCTCTCGAACCTGGACGCAAAGATCCGCGAAAACTCGCGCGTCTGGCTTCGCAACTTGCAGCAGCAAGTGGGCATCACCACGGTTTATGTCACCCACGACCAGTCCGAAGCTTTTGCCATGTCGGACATGATCGCTGTGATGGACCAGGGCAGGCTGCTCCAATACGCGCCGCCAGAAGAGCTGTATGCCAGCCCCGCAACTCAGTTCGTGGCTGAGTTCATCGGCGCGACCTCTTTCCTGAAAGGCGCTATTCACGCCATCAACGGCAGCCGGCTCAAGGTGCGGGTCGGATCAGGAGATATCCTCGCCCTGTCGGATCGCAGCGGCAGGCAGTGGGTTGAGAACCAGAACGTGGTGGTCGGCATCCGCTCGGAGCGAGTGGAGATTGCCCGCGGGCAGTCGGAAAATTTGCTGCACGCTGGAGTGGTTGTGTCCACTTACCTGGGCGCAAAGTGGCAGCACGAGGTGGACACCGGCTCGGGGAGGCTCAAGGTTGAGACGGTCGATTCGGTCACCAGCGACCGGTTGAGCCTGTATCTGCCGCCCGATTCGATCCTGCTCTTTCCTGAATAGTCAGCAGGCGTTATTCATAAAACGACGATGCCCGCGAGACCAGACCCTGATCCAGAGCTGGCAGCGATTGCTGCTTATGTGACGAGTTACACCCCGCGCAGTGAACTGGCCTATTCGACGGCGCGTTACACCCTGATGGATTCCCTGGGCTGCGCCATCCTGGCGCTGAATTTCCCCGAATGCACCCGCCTTCTCGGTCCGGTGGTTCCAGAGAGTGTCACCCCAAACGGAGCGCGCGTGCCTGGCACGGGGTTTGTGCTTGATCCGGTGGCGGCTGCCTTCAACCTGGGGGCGCTCATCCGTTGGTTGGACTACAACGACACCTGGCTGGCGGCCGAATGGGCGCACCCATCAGATAATTACGGCGCCATCTTGCCGCTTGCTGATTACCTCAGCCGCAAGCGCGCCGCAGCCGGGAAGCCTCCGCTGGTAATGCGCCAGGTGCTGGATGCAGCGATCAAAGCCTACGAAATTCAAGGCGTGCTGGCGCTGGAGAACAGCTTCAACCGTGTTGGGCTGGATCATGTGGTGCTGGTCAAGGCGGCTTCCACCGCAGTCGCCACTCACCTGATGGGAGGCGATGAAGAGACTGTTATCCGGGCGCTATCGCTTGCCTGGGTGGATGGGCAGGCGTTGCGAACTTACCGCCACGCTCCCAACACTGGCTCACGCAAATCCTGGGCGGCGGGCGATGCTGCAAGCCGGGCAGTGTGGCTGGCGTTGCTGGCGCTGCGCGGCGAGATGGGATATCCTTCTGCCCTTTCCGCGCCCAAATGGGGTTTTTATGATGCGCTGTTCCAGGGACAGCCGTTCAAATTCCAGCGCGGCTACGGCGAGTATGTCATGGAAAACGTGTTGTTCAAAATCTCCTTTCCAGCAGAGTTTCATGGCCAGACCGCGGCGGAATGCGCCATGATCCTGCACCCGCTGGTTCAGGATCGCCTGGATGAGATCGAGCGTGTGGTGATCACCACCCAAGAATCGGCGGTGCGCATCATTGATAAAAGCGGTCCGCTGCACAACCCTGCCGACCGCGATCACTGCCTACAGTACATCACCGCAGTTCCGCTCATTTTTGGACGCCTGACCGCTGAAGATTATGAGGACGCGGTCGCCGCCGACCCACGCGTTGATGCCTTGAGAGAAAAAATGCTGGTGGTAGAGGACAGGCGCTATAGTGCAGAGTATCTCGACCCGGATAAAAGATCGATCGCCAATGCCGTACAGGTCTTCTTTCGCGACGGAACCGCCACGCCAAAAGTGGAGGTCGAGTATCCCATTGGGCATCGCCGGCGGCGAGAAGAAGGCATTCCACTCCTGGTAGAAAAATTCCGCAACAACCTATCCACGCGTTTCCCAAGCGAGAAAGTGGCTATGCTGCTGGAACTTTTCTCTGATCCAGACAGGTTGGATGCAATGTCGGTGCACGAATTTGTCGATCGGTGGGTTGTTGAATAAGGCAGCTTCAGCACAGGTGATCATCTCACAGGCGGGCGCATCGCTGCGAAAGAAAAGCGCCAGGCAATCATTTGATAGAATAACTTTGCGTTCTCTGCGTCTTTGAGTGAGAACTTGTTTCAGGAGACCTATGAGACCTTTGGAAGGCTTGCGCGTATTGGATCTATCCCGGCTGGTCGCTGGCGGCATGACCGGCATGCTCCTGGCAGATTTTGGCGCTGAAGTGGTCAAAGTGGAGCAGCCTGGCGTGGGCGACCCGCTGCGCACCTGGACCACCGATGGACAACCCCTGTGGTGGAAGGTTTACGGGCGCAACAAGACCTGCATCACGCTGAATATCCGCTCCGAAGAAGGCATGCGGCTTTTCAAGGAGATGTTGCCGTCGTTTGATGTGCTGGTTGAATCTTTCGTGCCTGGAACGATGGAAAAGTGGGGGCTGGATTGGGAGACGCTGCACAGCCTGCATCCGGGAGTGGTCTGGCTGCGCATATCTGGCTGGGGGCAGAGCGGTCCGGGCGCGCAGCGCCCGGGCTTTGGCACCCTGGTGGAGGCTGCCACTGGATTGGCGGCCATGACCGGCGAGCCAGATGGGCCGCCGCTGCTGCCCAGCTTCCCGCTGGCAGACATGGTTTCAGGGCTGTATGCCTGCAGCGCGATCATGTTCGCGCTGTATCACCGCGACCACCATGGCGGTGAGGGGCAGATGATTGATGTCGCCCTGTTCGAGTCGCTGTTTTCAGCACTCGGACCGCTGGCAGCGGAGTTTGCCGCCCTGGGCAAGGTGCGCCAGCGGCAGGGCAGTCGCTCGCGCAACTCCGCGCCGCGCGGCGCGTATCGCACCGCGGATGGGGAGTGGCTGGCTGTCTCCGGCTCGACGCCCAAGATGGCAGAGAACTTTCTGCGCAGCTACGGGCTGGGGGCATTGCTGGAGGACGAACGCTTTGCCACCAACGAGGCGCGCGTGCGCCACGCCTCTGAGCTGGACGCCGCCATTGAAGCTGCCATCGGCGGGCGAAGTCTCCAGGAAAACCTGGAAATCATCGAAAAGAACAAGCTGACTGCCGTCCACGTGCAAACCATCGCGGAGATCGAGCGCGACCCGCACTGGCAGGCGCGCCAGCTCACGTTGGATGTTGCAGATGATCTTGCCGTCGTGCGCATGCACAATGTATTCCCACGCCTGAGCGGCACACCGGGCGAAATCCGCTGGGCAGGGGGTCGTATGGGCGCCCATAACGATGATTTCTTCTCCCAGCAGTTTGGTTTATCGTTGGAGGAGATCGAAGCACTGCGCAACAGAGGAATTGTGTAAAGGAGCCGTTCATGGAACCCTGGCGAACTGCCATCACCACCCATGATGAAACCCACATCTGGGTAAAAGGCTATGATGTCACCCGCTTGATGACCCACCACACCTTCAGCGACACGATCTTCCTGCTTTACAAAGGGCGGCTGCCTGAGCCTTCGGAGCGCAGGCTGATCGATGCTATCCTGTCGGCCAGCGCTGACCACGGGCCGGGTTCGCCATCGGCAGCAGCCGCGCGGCTTGCCGCCAGCGGCAACCGAGAATCCTTTTCGGCAGCCATCGCTGCCGGCGTGCTTGCCATCGGTGACGCCCACGGCGGCGCGGGCGAAGCCTGCATGGAGATGATTGCCGCTGGGGTGGAGCTGGCGCACCGCGAGTCGATCTCGATCTCCCAGGCTGCCGGGCAGGTGCTGACAGAAGCGCGGACTCAGGGCAAACGGCTGCCTGGCCTGGGGCACCGCACTCACTCGATCGACCCGCGCGCCGAGGTGCTGTTCGAGCTTGCTCACCAGGGCGGGCTGGCGGGGGAGGGGGTGGCATTTCTGCAGGAGCTGGAAGAGCAGACCCGCCAGAAGATCAAGCCGCTACCGATCAACGTGGATGGCGCCATCGCTGCCGTGCTTTTCGACCTGGGATTCCCGCCGGCTGCCGGCAAGCTGCTCTTTATTATTGGACGAGTGGCGGGGTTAACCGTGGAAGTGCTGGAAGAATACACTCGCGAAAAGCCGATGCGCGTTAAAATTCCCGTGGTGTACGATGGTCCAGCGCCGCTAGACGCAGAATAACGTTGACCATGACTGATGCTCTCGATTTTTCTGCTAACATTCAGCGTTTCACCGGCTTTGCCAGCGATTATGACCGCTACCGCCCAGCGCCGCCTGCCGTACTGGCAGACTTACTGTGCGCTCTGGCGAAGACGTCACGCCCGCGCCTGGTCGTGGATCTGGGCAGCGGCACTGGGCTTTCGACCCGCTATTGGGCAGGCAGAGCCGACCAGGTGATCGGCATAGAGCCGACGGTGGACATGCGGCGGGAGGCGGAAGCGCGCACTCGCGCTGCCAATATCTCCTACCGCGAAGGCTTTTCGCACAGCACCGGTCTGCCAGATGTCTGCGCCCAGATCGTCACCTGCTCGCAAGCGCTGCATTGGATGGAGCCGCAAAGCACCTTCGAAGAAGTACGCCGCATCCTGGAGCCTGGCGGTGTGTTCGCCGCATTCGATTACGACTGGCCTCCCACCACCTCGAGCTGGCAGGCGGATGCGGCGTACGAGGCTTGCGAGCGGCGCATCCGCCAGGTAGAGGATATGCTGCCAGACCCTTTAGCGCTGCTTCGCTGGCATAAGCACGAGCACCTGGCGCGCATGCGCCAGAGCGGCTGCTTTCGCTATACTCGAGAAATTGTGCTGCACCATACCGAAATGGGAAACGCTGAGCGCCTGGTCGGGCTGCTGCTCAGCCAGGGAAATGTCATGACGCTATACAAGAAGGGCTTCAGCGAGGCAGACCTGGGCATCGATGAATTTCGGCGCCAGGCGCAGCAGGCGCTGGGTGACACCCCCACCACATGGTATTTCAGCTCGCGGCTCAGGATTGCCATCGTCTGAGATTCAACGGGCTGATACAATAACCGCATGTTGAGGCGGATCGGTATTCTCGTAGTTTTTGCACTGCTGGTGGGTTGCGTTTCGATTACACCGCCTGCCCAGGCGCCGGCAACGCCAACGGTGGACCTGCCGTGGCTGAAGATCATCCCCTTCTTCACCACCGAGAATGATCCCCGCCAGCTTGAATTCATGCAGGCGGTGATTGCCGAATACCAGGCACAGCAGTCTGATGTTGAGGTGGACCTGGTCATCGCCCGCCCTGCCGAGCGCGGGCGGCGCCTGCTGACTGCGCTGGCTTCTGGCGCTGACCTGGGCATCTTCGAGGTCGAGCCCACCCTGATGCCACAGTGGGTGGAGGCGGGCTACCTGCTGCCGCTGAACGATATCGTAGCTAATATCGGCGCCATCGATTTTGTACCGGGCAGCCTGTACTCACAGGATGGGCAGGTGTATGCTGCGCCTTACGCCGAAAGCGTCTACGGACTCTGGGTGCGCAAAGACCTGCTTGACCAGGCGGGCTTGCCGATTCCCACCACCTATGACGAAGTGCTCGCTGCGGCGCGCCTGCTGACCCGAGAGGATATGTATGGGATCGCCCTACCCGCCGGGCAGAACATTGCCACGGTCAACTACTTTTCGATCTTCCTGTGGCAGAATGGCGGTGATTACTTCACCTGCGATGGCGAGGTTGCTTTTGGTCAGCCGCAGACGCTGCAGGCTATCAAACGCTGGGTAGAGCTGGCGCAGTATGCCCCGCCGGGCTACAGCACCTGGAGCTACGGTGAGCAGATCGACGCTTTCGTCAACCAGCGAGTCGCGATGTCGCTGTATGGCGGTCGCCTCGGCGTCCAGCTCTTCGAGACCAACCCGGAGCTGGCGGAAAAGGTGGCGGTAATCTTCCCTCCTTTCGGCGAGACGAAGGTCACCCTGGGCATCTGGAGCCGTCTGGCGATCGCCGCGGGCACCAGAAACCAACAGGAAGCCAAAGCTTTTTTACAGTGGCTCATCTCCGGAGATCGCTTGCTGCGTTACGATGCCACTGTGCCGGGGCACATGATACCCCCATTGCAGTCCGTACGCCTCCAGGCGTTGAACAGCGCCGATTCATTCACCCTCAATCACGGCGACTGGATCAGATCATTTATGGACTGGACCGCTTACACCAACCACCCGGCCATGAACATGGGTTCGGTTGCGGGTGGGAAATTCGTACGCTCGCACACTGTACCCCCCTGGGCGTGGGAGGTGTTCGGTACGCCGGGGATCGTGGATGCTATGCTGCACAAAATCGCCAACGGAGGTAACATCGACGCTGCCTGGCAGGAAGCAGTGGCGGCCATGGAGCAGGTGGTGGAATCTTGGAAGGCTGCCCACCCTGGCTGGCAGGCGGAGTGCGCCAGCCAGCAGTAGCAACCGGGGAGTCTCAATCGCTGCTTCCCACAGCGCTGGTCCTGGAGGGTGGCAGGCGCCAAATTGCCAGCAGGGTGGACACAAAAAATACCAGCCCAGTGGCGATAAACGCCATCGGGTAGCCCCAGGCTGCTGCCACCGCCGCCCCCAGCATGGGGGCGACCGCCCGACCGGCGGCGGTGACCGAATTGTCCAGCCCGAATGCCGAGCCCTCGCCGCCAGCTTTAATGTAATTTGCCAGCAGGGCGCTGATGATCGGCAGTACGCCGCCCAACGACACGCCCACTACCGCCTGTAACGCCAGAAGCTGCCAGGCGGCAGTGACGAAACCCTGCGCAATATGTCCGACGATCAGAACAGCTGTCGAGGCAATCAGCACTTTGCGATATCCGCTGCGGTCACCCAGCCTGCCAAGAAGCACTGCGCTGACGGTGGTGGCGCCCGACGAGATGCCCATCACCAGCCCGGTAAACGTATTGACGGACGAGCTATCTCTCAGCAGCGCCTGGATGAAGAGCGGGATGATCGGCAGGATCATCATCCGCCCCAGGCTAGTAAGGAAGCGCAGCACATACGTGGTGAATACACCGCGCACCGCGAGCAGCTTGCGGTAAGCAGCGAGCAGGCTGGTTTTCTGCTCGACTCTTGCCTGGGCGGGATCGAATTGCTCGTGGACGCCGGCAGCCACGAGAATCCCGGAAAGCAGGAGCAGGGCTGCGGTCAGATAGAAGACGGTGCTGTAACCAAAGGCATCCGCTGCGAAACCGCCGATCAGGGGTCCGACTGCCAGGCCAACATTGAAGCCCACCTGCAGCAACCCCATAGCATAGCCGATCTCGCGGCGCGGCGTGACCGAGGCCAGTAGGGCGTTGGCTGCAGCCAGTGTGCCGGTGATCAGCCCCTGGATGGTGCGCAGCACGACGAGCTGCTCTGCCGACCCAACGAAGGCCATGAAAAGCATCACCACCGCCCCGCCAAACATCGAGCGCTCGACCATCAGTTTGCGACCGTAACGGTCGGCAATCGCGCCCCAGATGGGGGAAGCGAGCATCATGGCGAACGCCTGCCCCGAATACACCAGCCCGGAAAGCAGCTCGATGCTCATGCCTGTAGTTGAATCAAGCTCTTGAACATAGAGCGGCAGGAAGGGAAAAATGCTCGAAAACCCCACTGCACCCATCATTTGGGCGAAGAACAAGATGTAGAGGGTGCGCTGCCAGGAAGACGCCCTTATCGTTTTATCAACCGGTTGATCCATTGCCGAACTCAACGACCCCCGCTCCACCCGTAATTTATTGATGTTCGCACGCTGACCCTTTACCTGGTTCTATCCAGCCCCTCGGCCAGCGCCTGGCGCTCCTCCGACGTGAGCCGCGCCTCAGGATGGGTGATCAGGAACACCGGCGGCGGCATCTCGCCCTCCAGCACCACCTCGCCCATTTCATCGGCTTCCTCATACCTGTGATTCCATTCAGAAAAATTCAATTTCTCGCGCCCCTCTTCCACGTCGCGCTGAACCAGCCATGAGATTGGGGCGATGTTTGAATACCAGGGCCAGACGGTCTCATTCGAGTGGCAGTCGAAACAGGCGCGCCTGGCCAGGGCGCGCGTTTCGGGGTTAGCCCATTGCGGTTCAACGACCACGGGCGGATTGGTGTGATTACGTCCGTAAGGGATAAGCTGAATGGCCAGAAATAGAACGGGTAGAGCGATGATGAGAACGGTCAGAGCTTTTCTCATAAATTTTCGTAGTCCAATCTGGTTTTGTGCCCTCGATGTGACAGGAGGTGGAAGTGTCATGCTGGTGTGTAGAGATTGCACGGCAAGTATACCAGGTATCCGCTTGGGATCACCTGGCTCAAATACCGATTACGGATTTCAGCGACGATGGAGCGAGGCGCGACTTGCACTCACTCGTGATGACCACGAATTGTGTACTGGTGCTAAAATATAATTCCAAGGCATGTTTGCTTCGCCGGGCATCTCACAGACTCAAAACACTCAAACGTATGGTCCAGGAGGTTGACTATGGAGAAACGTTATCGCGCACTGCGCACGATTGGTACGATTTATAAAGTGCTGGGGGTCATTGCAGGCATACTCACCCTACTTGGCGTGCTTGGTGGGTGTGCAACCAGCGTCCTCGGCGGCGCGGCGCTCGATCAATTCGGGCAGGATTGGACCGGAATCGGTATGTTTGGTGGGGTAGTGGGAGGAGTGATCTTCAGCCTGATCTTGGCTCTCAATGGCGGGTTGATTGCACTGACATTTTACTCGTTGGGGGAGGGCATCTATTTATTCCTGGCGATCGAAGAGAACACACGCTACACTGCCCAAGTGCTCAGCTACCAGGTGAACAGATCTGCAGACTCGCCGGTGAACAACCCCTGATCACAATGGAATAAATCGAAACGAAATCGAGAGCAAATAAATCATCATGGATCACCTTCACTCTACCTCGAAAGTCGGGGTATTCGTTGACACCTCCAACCTGTACCGCAATGGAGGCCACCGCATGCAGTACGATGTGCTGCGCGCCTTTGCAGCACGCGATGGCGCTGAACTGGTGCGCCTGAATGTCTATGTCAGCTACGATCCAGATCGAGCGCGCACAGACCCCATTTACGAGAGAAACGCCAATCGTTTTTACTCGGTGTTGCGAGATTTTGGTTATAAGGTGATTATCAAAGAAGTCAAGTGGTACGAAGACGAATCGGGCAAGCGCTACGGGAAAGCCAACGCCGATCTCGATCTGGCGGTGGATATGTTGATGCAGTCTGAAAATCTGGAGCGCGTATTGCTGGCAACCGGTGATGGTGATTTCACCCGTGTGGTGGCGGCGGTGCAACACCGTGGCTGTCGGGTGGAAGTGCTGGCGCTGGACAACGCCTCTTCGGCCATCCGCCGTGAAGCCGATATGTTCATATCGGGTTATTTAATTCCTGGATTGATCCCGATCGAAGACCGCGAGTCCCAGGGGCGAGAAGAGGAGGCGCCTTGGGGTAAGGTGGGCTCTGCGGTGCGCGGCACCTGTTATTTCCATAAACCGGGGTATGGCTTCATGCGTTATCTGAAACAGATCAGCCCAAACCTTTGGCTGACCGATACGCAGAACAGCAGTTCGCCATACGCTGCGGCTTACTTTCGAGACTCGAGCCTGCCAGCAGATATCGATCCGCAAGAATTGCCCAGCTACAACCACATCTTCGAGTTTGATCTGGCTGAATCCAATGTGCGCCCAGGAACATTCGAAGCGGTGGATATCCGGCAGATCTCGTGGGTGCCATCGTAGCGCAGTCGGAGAGCGAGCATGATCCACAAGTTACTGCATCGCTACGGGGTGAAGGGGGCAACGCTCATCCTGAGCGTGATAGCAGTAGCTGTCTCATCTGGCATCACCGCGCTGGCGACATACCTGGTCGAGGGATCTATCGGCCTGTTGGGTATGGCGCTGGGAATTGGCATTCCAGCGGTTATCGCGCCGGTATTTGCGTACTCCCAGCTTCACTTGCTGCAGGCGTTGGACAGCCTGCATGCCCAGCTTCGCAATCTAGCGGAGACCGATGAGCTGACTCAGGCTCACAACCGCCGCTATTTCTTCCAGGAGGCCGAACGCCGCCGGAAGCAGGCTGCCGAAACTCGTGAGAGTTTTTCCATCCTGATCTTCGACATGGATGATTTCAAGAGCATCAATGACCGCTTCGGTCACCAGGCGGGCGATCAAGTGCTGCAGTGGGTCAGCCGCACCTGTATGAGCTCGATCCGCCCCACAGACTTGTTTGCCCGCTACGGCGGCGAAGAGTTCGTCTTGCTGCTGCCTGGATTGGATGCTGATGACTGCCAGCGGGTAGCAGAACGCCTGCGTCAGATTCTTGCAGAGACGCCTATCGAGCTGGTTGACCCTGCAAAGCCCGGACAGCCAGCCTTTACTATCCATGTCTCAGCCAGCATGGGGGCAGTCTGCGTTCGCGGTGGGGTCGCTGATTTAAACCAATTGCTCAAATTAGCGGATGATGCCTTATCCCGTGCGAAAGCCGGAGGCAAGAATCGCCTGATATTCGTCGAACATGGCGAGTGAGCTCACGCCGAAGCGCCGCTGTAATTGCGCACACCCACTTTCCAAAACCAGCGTGAGAACACCAGCAGCCCCACCATAATACCGAAAGCCAGCAGGAGTGTTTCGATATTCAGACGATTTGAGAGCGCCTCCGCCGGCACGGTGACGGCGAAAGCCACGGGCACGAGAAATGTCAACCCGGTGCGCAGCCAGTCTGGGTAGATGCCCACTGGCCAGCGCCCTGCCTGATACAAGCCCTGGAACAGCTCAACCACCTGCTCCATGCGGATGACCCAAAAGGCGCCTGTGGTTAGTATCAACCAAAAACAATAGATCATCACTGCGCCGATCAACAGCGCAGCGATGAAAGCGGTCACTTGAAGGATGCCAACCGTTCCCTTCAGGTTATTGGCAGCATAGCCGAGCACAACCAACCCCATCAAGACATCGACAAACTGCCAGATGCGCACCTCGCGGATACTGATCAACATTTGAGCATCTGCCGGGCGCGTCAGGGCGAAATCCAGCGTTCCGGATTGAATGTCCCCCATCAGGCGCTCCATGTTCGGCTGGATCGTGGCGCGGATGAGGCCACCCATCAGAATGTGCACACCCATCACCGCAAGTAACTCGGGGCGAGACCAACCCGCCAGGTCTGTGGTGTGGTCGAAAACCAGCGCTAATCCCACCAGGCCGGTGACCAACGCCAGCAAGGATTGGAAGAGTTGCACGAAAAAATTGGCGCGATACTGCAGTTCATTCATTGCGCCAACTCTGAAGAAATGCCAGCCCAGGGTGAAAAGCCGCATGGTTTAGCCTCCCACCGCAGAGTAACGACGCACAGCGGCTTTCCAAACCAGCAACACGACCAAGAGTCCGAATGTGATCCAAAAAACCTGCATCGCCAATCCCGTAATTAACTGCTGGGGAGTCATATTGCCAACCAGTGTCTCAATCGGAAACCCGAAAGCGTATTGAAATGGCAGGAAATCGGCAATTTGCCGCGCCCAGCCCGGCAAGAGCGCCAGCGGTACCAGGCGACCAGACAGCAACAGTTCAATGGTGAAATACAGTTCGAAGAACGCTCCAACGCGCGTTGTCCAGAAGGAGATCAAGCCTAAAGCCCACTGCCACATCGAGCGCACCAGATAGGCGCCCCAGATCGCCAGGAAGAAAGCGCCAATTTCAAGCCAGCCTGGGTTGAGCGCCGGCTTAAACAGCCAGGTCAGCACAGCGGCGATTGGTAGCCACATCAGGATGACCACGAACTTCCAGCCAGCAAAGTACCCCAGGTCGTAGTGCAGTGGGTGGATGGGCCGTGTCAACATGTCGGAGAGCTGGCCCTGGCGAATGCGCCATTCCCATCCATAGGGTGTGAAGACGATGTTCATGTTGCGCACCAGCGTCCAAATGATGTAGTAAGCGGCAAGCTGACTCTCGGTGTAGCCAGCCACCTCTCCCCCTTGGGCATGGGCAATCGTCGTCCACACCACCAGGTATACCACCGGCTCGGTGACCATACCGATCATATAGAAGTAATTCGCAACTCTGTATTGCAACTGCTCCAGGATGGAGATGCGCATTAAACCCAGGTACAGCGAAGCCAGGTCTTTCATGTGGCCTTCTCTTGAGCGAATACGGTTTCGATCACCTCGTCGATGGGCGGCTCCTCGATGGTCAGGTCTGCGACGTGGCGTTCGCTGAGCAGACGAGCAGCGATCCTGGATGCTTCAGTTTTGGGGACGCGCAGGAGCAGCTTGGGGCCATCTCTGCCGATCAGCTCGCCGTATTCGTGCAAATGGTCGTTGGGATCTTCGAGCACCACGCCGATGGTCTTGGTAGTGGAGAAGCGATCCACTAACCCGCTCAATTCGCCGTCGTGCAGGATTTGTCCGTGGTGGATGACGATAACCCTCTTGCACAGGGCTGCAACGTCAGCCATGTAGTGGCTGGTGAGCAGCACCGTTGCGCTGGTGCGCTGATTGTAATCAGCGATGAAACGACGCAGCCTGCGCTGCATGGTGACATCCAGGCCGATGGTTGGTTCATCCAGGAAGAGCACCTTGGGGCGGTGCAACAGCGAGCCCACAATCTCCATTTTCATGCGCTCCCCCAAAGAAAGGTTGCGCACAGGCTTGCGCACCAGATCGCCCAGCTCCAGCAATTCGATCAACTCATCGCGGGTCTGGCGGTACTGATCCGGTGGGATGGAATACACCGCACGGTTCAAATCGAACGAGTCCATGGCGGGGATGTCCCAGGCAAGCTGATTGCGATTGCCCATGATCAGGGAGATCTGTCGCAGGTAGTTCTTCTCTCGCTTGGAAGGGGTATGCCCCAATACGAGGGCGCGTCCGGAAGTGGGAAAGAGCAGCCCAGAGAGCATTTTCAGCGTTGTGGTCTTGCCAGCACCGTTTGGACCCAAGAAACCGACCACCTCGCCAGGGTAGATCTCGAACGAGATAGCTTCGACGGCTTTGACCGCCTTCATCTTGCGCCACACCAAGCTGCGTATGGAGGCTGCCAGGCCGGCTTCACGCTCAGGCACATAGAAGATCTTCGTTAGTCTATCGACCTGTATAGCAGGCGTATTCAAGTAGGAAGTACCTTGCCTTTCCGGTGATGCCTTTCCGTGAAAATGAACATGTAGGGGTGTTGGATGCAGCACGTGCGGCATAAAACACCCCCCCGTTTGGTACGGTAATAATAAAGCTGTGTATATGAAAAATCAAACCAATTGGAGCAGACCCTCAAACAAAATTGCGGACGAACACCATTAAACCCGAAATTTCGAGCCCCAC
>JAJUJL010000007.1 GCA_029265355.1 Chloroflexota bacterium
GGGGGGGTTGTTTTTTTTTTGGGTTTTTTTTTTTTTACATCATTTAAAAATTTTAATTATTTTTTATTTTTTTTCTTTATCTGTGTTGTTTTTTTTTTGGGGTTTTTGGGGGGGCCCCCCCCCCCAAAAACACCCCCAACCTCACCTGAAGGGCGTAACTCCCACTTTATTCAGTATAGAGCATAAGTAACCTGAAATCAATGGGTGATTCGACCACCACAGGGTTACTGCGCAGATTTCACCTCATCCCACAGGCGCTGGTAGAGCGCTTCCGCCTCCCCCACCGGGCGGATGTACTGCAGGCGATCCAGCACCTCTTGCGGCGGGTAGACAATGGGATCGGAGAGGAACTCCTCCCCCAACTCAGCCTCCGCCGCCTGGTTGGGGCTGGCATAGTAGTTGTACTGCGAGATCATGGCGCCAATGTCGGGACGCAGGATGAAATCGATGAACATCTCCGCCGCCAACTTCTGCTCGGGTGTCGCGTTGTAGGGCACGCACATATTGTCCACCCAGATCACGCCGCCCTCGCGCGGAATGGTGTACTCCAGGTTCGGGTTATCCTCCTGCACCTGCAGAAAGTCGCCGTTCCAGCCGTGCGCCATCATGTTCTCGCCGGAGGCCACCAGATCCTCGAAGGTGTCGCTGTCGTAACCGGCCAGGCCGGGTTTGGCGCGGATCAGCAGGTCGCGCGCATCCTTCAATTGGGCTTCATCGGTGGTGTTGATATCGAAGCCCAGGAAGAGCAGCGCGGCGGAAAAGGCTTCGCGGGGATCGTCCAGCATGGTCACGCGCCCGTAGGTAGGGGAGGCGGGGTCCGGGTTGAAAATCACCGACCAGGATTCAGGCCGTTCCACCTGCAGCGGATCGTAGCCGATGCCGGTGGTGCCCCACTGGTAAGCCGCGCAGTAGGTGTTGCCTGGGTCGTAGGGCAGCTCGCGGAAGCGCGGCGCCAGGTTGACGATGTTGGGGATGTTCGCCAGGTCGAGCTTTGCGATCAGCCCCTGCTCGATCATGATGCCGACGTTGTAATCCGAGATAAACATCAGGGCATAGCCGCTGGCGCCGCCCTGCAGCTTGGCGAGCACTTCTTCGTTGCTGGAGATGTTATCTTCGATGACGTGGATGCCGGTCTCCTGCTCGAAGAGCGAGTACACTTCGGGGTCGATGTACTCCGTCCACTGCAGCACGACGATCTCCTGAGCGGGCGCAACTGCCGCAGGCGGCTGAGTGGGTGCGGGAGTGGGCGCGGCTCTTGGCGCGCTGGGCTGTGTGGCTTGGGGTAGCTCGGCGGTCGACGCCGCGCCGCCGCACGCGGCGAGCAGGACACTGGCGATGACGAGCAAAATGAAGGATCGATTCTTTTTTATCACGCTAATTTCTCCTTTATAAAATCTGGCACTGCGAGCGAGCGTTCTCCAGCGAGCGAAGCGATCTCCCCACCGGCCAGGAGTTTGCCACGCTGCGCTCGACTGCAACGCTCTTCGCAGCCCTGGTCGTGGTCAGCTCCCGATGCAATTACACACCCAGTTCACCAGCCGGATTCTTCTCACCGCGCCGGGCGAACAGCGAAACAAAAACCAGGAGCAGAGAGAACGCCAGCATGAGCGTCGAGACGGCGTTGATTTTGGGCGTGACGCCCTTCTTGATCATGCCAAAGACGCGCACCGGCAGGGTGTTGAAACCCGCCCCGCTGGTAAAGAAGGTGATGACAAAGTCATCCAGGGAAAGGGTGAACGCCAGCAGCGCCCCACCAACGATGCCGGGCATCATCAACGGCAGGGTCACCCGCCAGAATGTCTGCCATGAGTTGGCGTACAGGTCGCTGGCAGCTTCTTCCAGCGTGGGATCCATCTGCGCCAGGCGAGCGCGCACCACCACCGCCACGAACGAAATATTGAACGCCACATGCCCGATGATCACCGAGTAGGGCACCGCCAGGCGTAGCCCGAACAGCTCCAGCCGCCAGGGCTCGAAACCGAGGCCGCTCTGATTGAAGAAGATCAGCAGCATGATCGCCATAGCAATATCGGGGATGATGATCGGCAGGTAGAGCAAAGCATCCACCGCCAGGCGACCAGCGAAACGGTAGCGTTCCATAGCGACCGCCGCCAGCGTGCCAAGCACAGTGGAGATGAGCGTGGAGACGCCCGCGACGAACAGGCTGTTCCACAGCGCCAGGATCACCTGGTCGTCTGCCAGCATCTCGCCGTACCAGCGGGTAGAAAAGCCCGCCCACTGTGTGACCGAGCGCGAATCGTTGAACGAGAATACCACCAGGATCAAGATCGGCAGGTACAGGAACAGGTAGCTGAGAAAGCCATAGGAAGACAGAGAGAAACTTGACAGGCGGGCGCTCCACCTGGCCCAGGTGGAGCTGCGCGGGAAGCTGCGGGCGCTCACAGGTCGACCTCCGACCTGGCGGTGCGCGCCTGCGAATGCGTTGCCGAGCGGAAATAGATCAGCGTTGCCGCCAGCATCACCGCCATCATCAGGATCGACAGCGCCGAGCCGAACGGCCAATCCCGAGCGGTCAGGAACTGGTTGCTGATCACATTGCCGATCATCAGCGATTTTCCGCCGCCCAGTATAGCGGGGATGACAAAAGCGCCCAGGGAAGGGATGAACACCAGCATCGCGCCGGCGACTACGCCTGGCAACGACAGCGGCCAGATGACGCGCAGGAAGACACGCGAGCGCGGGGCGTACAGGTCGCTGGCGGCTTCCAGCAGGCTGCGATCCAGGCGCTCCAGGGCGGCGTAGATCGGCAGCACCATGTCCGGCAGCCAGCCGTACACCAGCCCCAGGACGATGGCGAAATCGTTGCCAAACAGCGGCAGCGGCTGCTGGATGACGCCCAGGGCGAGCAGTGTGCCGTTGATCAGCCCTGTGTTGGTGCGCAGGATGGTCAGCCAGGCGTAGGTGCGGATCAAGAAGTTGGTCCAGAAAGGCACCATCAGAGCCAGCAGCAGGGCGTAGCGCAGGCGCTGCGGGCGGGTGGCGATGAAATACGCCAGCGGGAAACCCAGCAGCAGGCAGATGGCGGTGGTCAGTATGGCGATGTAAAGCGAGCGCAGGAACGTGCTCAAGTAGAGCGGGTCGATCACGCGAGCGTAGTTGCTCAGCGTGAACACAGCTTTCACCCCGCCATAGGTGGCGCCTTGCATGAATGAGAAAGCCAGGACGATGAAGAGCGGCGCAATGAAAAACAGGAGCAGCCAGCCCACGGCCGGGAGCAGCAGCAGCCAGGCAGACAGCGCGGGATAGCGGCGGAGAGTTTTGGCGATGTGCATGGATTCTTCAATCACCCATCACTATTCAGCGAAGGCTTTGCAGGCGTGCACTGGCCAGCTCAGCGTGACCAGGTCGCCAGACTGGAAGCGCATCTGCGGAGAGACCGCTGCGTTCTGCTGGCGAGCCATCACCTGCTGACCATCCTGCAAGCGCACCAGGTAGGTGGTGCTCGAGCCGGTGTAAACCACATCCACCACCCGCCCCGCCAGGGTGTTGCCATCCGGTTGAGCCTGGCGGTCGAGGAGCACCTTTTCGGGGCGGAAGGCCACCGTCACCTGCTGCCCAAGGCGCACGCCGTTGACGGTCAGGGCGCGCACCGGCTGCTGGGCGCCGCGAATCTGCACCGCCGCCTCGCCGTTGGCAAGTCCGGTGACCAGTCCATCCAGGTGATTGGTGTCTCCGATAAAATCCGATACGAAGCGGGTCTGAGGCGCTTCGTACACTTCCTGGGGCGATCCGACCTGCAGTAGGCTGCCTTTGTGCATCACACCAATGCGGTCCGACATGGTCAGGGCTTCTTCCTGGTCGTGCGTGACGTAGATGAAGGTGATACCCACCTGGTGCTGCAAAGCTTTCAATTCCACCTGCATGGCTTTGCGCAGCTTGAGGTCCAGGGCGCCCAGGGGTTCATCCAGCAGCAGCACTTTGGGACGGTTGACCAGGGCGCGCGCCAGGGCGACGCGCTGCTGCTGGCCGCCGGAGAGCTGTCCGGGTTTGCGGTTGCCCAGGCCGGATAGATGCACCATTTCCAGCGCCTCGCCGACGCGGCGCTGGATCTCGCGGCGCGGCACGCCGCTCATTTCCAGGCCGAAAGCCACGTTTTGCGCCACGCTCATGTGGGGAAACAGCGCATAGTGCTGGAAGACGGTGTTGACAGGTCGTCGGTTGGCAGGCAGGTAGCCTTGCTCATTTCCCCCGATAAAAATTTCGCCGGCTGACGGCATCTCGAACCCGGCGATCAAGCGCAGGGTAGTCGTCTTGCCGCAGCCGGAAGGGCCCAGCAGCGAGAAAAATTCGCCATCGGCGATGCGCAGCGACAGGCGGTTGACCGCCGTCACACTGCCAAAATGCTTGCTGACCTCTTTAAGTTCGACCGCATACAATGCTCCGATCTCCTTCTAGATGTGTCATTCTGAGCGAAGCGAGGCATCTCGCCTCTCAGCTTGAGAGACCCTTCGGTCGCGGTGCGAAGCCCGTCTTCGTCCGCTCCTGCAGGGCGACTCCCAGTGTAGTCTCTGCAAAACGCCTTGCGCGGTCCATAAGATGCGCCAGGCCCGTTCCTGAGCGCTCGCCGTTTGTCCACGGTGCGAAATTTGCCGCGCAACCGGTTGAAATCAGCACAAAAGACCTGCCGTTTTTCCTTGCAGGTCTCCAGGTGCTGGTTTCTGCAAAGCTGCTCCGGCATCAAAATTCCGGAAACGGGGAGCAGCCCCACCCATCACGCTGACCAAGCGCGACGTGTATACAGGATGTGTGCTAAGCCTCGACGCCCGGCGCGCCGTGCGCCATTTTGTAGGTGCGCAAGGTAATGAAGGTTTGCGTGCGCACCACGCCGGGCACGCGCAGCAGCCGGTCGTTCAAGAAGGTTGCCAGGTGATCGCGGTCGCGGCACTGCACCTCGACCCACAGGTCGAACTCACCGGAAACCATGATCAAATAGGTGACTTCTGGAAATTCAGCGATCGCTCGAGCGACTTCTTCCACCCTGGCGGGTTGCACGGTAACACCCACTACGGCCGGAGTGTGCAGGCCAATGGCTGCCGGATCCACTATGCCGACGATGTGCAACACCCCGTCTTCCACCAGGCGCGCGACGCGGTTGCGCACCGTGCCTTCCGATACGCCCAGGGCGTGGGCGATCTCAGTGAACGGCTTGCGTCCATCCCGTTGAAGCATGTCAAGAATCGCGTGGTCGATTTTATCCATAAGCACCTTGCACTCGAGCAGGAAAATTATAAAGGCAATAGCCCAAAAATCAAGGTTTGAGCATGGATTTGTCCGGCTTGTGGTACAATTTTCTAGTATGGATCAGCCTCAGCCCCCTGCGCCACAACTATCTCACATCGAGACCCCATCCCAGGAGAAGCAGTCCAGCCAGCGCAGCGCCATCATCGGCGCTGCAGTGGTGGCCATAATTCTGCTGGCGGGTTTGTTCGTCAGCATCTGGGCGCTGACTCTGCCGAGCACAGACACTGCCAAGATTCGCGATATCTTCATCATCTTCATGGCGTTGGAATCGCTGCTGTTCATGCTGGTGCTGGTCATCCTGATCGTGCAGATCGCCCGCCTGATCAACTTGCTGCAGAACGAAATCAAGCCCATCCTGGACTCGACCAACGAGACCGTCAGCACACTGCGCGGCACCACCGCTTTCTTGAGCGATAACCTGGTCGAGCCGGTGATCAAGCTGAACGAGTACACAGCAGGCTTGCAGCAGTTGCTGGCGGTGTTGGGTCTGCTGCGCAAAAAACCGGGCAAATCCCCGAACAAAGGAGAAGGAGTGTAAACTATGTCTGACCAAGATAGCAATTTCGGAACTTTCCTGGCGGGGTTTTTCATCGGCGGGCTGGTCGGCGCGGCGGTAGCGCTGCTGCTGGCCCCGCAATCCGGCGAACAAACCCGCACCGTGATCCGTGAGAAGGGCATCGAGCTGCGCGATAAAGCCAGCGAGACCGCTGAAGAGGCGCGCACACGCGCTGAGAAAGCCGTTGAAGAGGCGAAGAAGAAAGCCGAGGCGGCTTACGAAGACGCTCGCAAGCGCGCCGAAGAGCTGGCCCACCTGACCCGCGAGCGAGCTGTGGAACTGCAGAGCAAGGGCGCCGAGGTGGTGGAAGAAGGCAAGCACCGCTTCGAAGAGGTGGTCGAGACTGGCAAGAAAGCTGTGCGCCGCAAGAGCGGCGAGGCAGCCGAGGGCGGCGAGACCGCGGTGTGACTGGTAGGGCAAGCTGTCGGCTTGCCCCTGTGATCAGGGCCGGCTAACAGCCGGCCTTACTTTTTTTCCAACTCAGCCAGTACGGCTGGCAGGCTGTCCAGCACATCCCCGGCCAGAACGGCCGCGGTGGAGCCCAGGCGCCGGGCGGCAGACAGGCCACACTCGGCATGCAGCCAGGCTGCGGCTGCAGCCGCTTCGAAGGCTGGCACGCCCTGGGCGCGCAGGCCGACGACCAGCCCAGCCAGCACATCTCCGCTGCCAGCCCGCGCCAGCGCTGCGGAGGCGACCGGTATCACCGCTGTGCGCCCATCCGGCGCTGCCACCAGAGAAAACGCTCCCTTGAGAATGACCACGTGCCCCCAGCGCTGCGCCCAGGCCTGGGCAGTTTCCAGGCGGTGGGCCTGAATGTCTGCGACTTTCAATCCGGTCAACACCGCCATCTCGCCGGGGTGCGGGGTGAGCACCGCTGTTCCTGGCAGGCGTGTGTGCCAGTCGGGCAGCCTTGCCAGCAGCTTGAGCCCATCGGCGTCGAAGACCAGCGGCGGCAAGCTTTCGATCTCAAGCAGGTTTACGACGAATTGCGCCGTGGACTGTTCTAAGCCGAAACCCGGCCCAACCAACAGCGCCGTGGCGCGTCCCAGCTCCTCTTGCAAGGCGGCAGCCGCCTCGCCAGAGATAAAGCCAGCCTCGTGCGGCAGCGGTATCCAGGTGGCCTCGGGGAAGACGCCCGCCAGGGCGGCGTGCAGCGGGGCAGGCACTGCCAGGGTGACCAGCCCGGCGCCGCTGCGATAGGCCGCCTGTCCTGCCAGCCAGGCTGCGCCGGTGTAACTGATCGAGCCGGCTGCCACCACCGCCGTTCCGAAAGTGCCCTTGTGGGCGTCCGCCGGGCGCGGCGGCAGGCGCTCTTTCACCCAGGCGGCATCCACCACGAAATTGCGCAGCGCTTGCCAGGCTGGCAAGGCATGCCCGGCAGCGATGAACGCTTCCAGGCCAATATCCACCAGCTCCAGTTCGCCAGTGTAGCGGGCTGCCGGGAAAGCCAGCAAGCCGCTTTTCACCGCCGCCATGGTGACGGTCAGGTCAGCCGCCAGGCACTCGTCCGCGGCCGAACCGCTGTCGCAGTCCACGCCAGAGGGGCAGTCCACCGCCACCACCGCCGGACGATGGGGCAGGCGCGGCAGGATGCGCCCCACTTCCGCCAGGACCTGGGCGGCGCTGCCGCGCAGCGGCAGGCGAATGCCCGTGCCAAACACGCCATCCAGTAAAACTGTGCACTCTGCCAGCCACTCCAGGAGCCGCCCCTGTTGGGCATCGGTCTCACCATCCGCCAATAAGCCGCCAGCGGCGAGGAAGCGCTGCACCAGCGGGTCATCCTGCGGGCGCGGTCGCGCCAGGTAGGCGCGCACCTGCCAGCCCCACTGCGCCAGGTAATCCAACGCCACCAGGGTATCGCCGCCGTTATTGCCCGAGCCAACCAGCCCCAGCGCGTACCGCGGCGGGCGGGCGGCGTAACGGCGGTGCACCACTTCCGCCAGGCCGCGCCCGGCATGCTCCATCATGGCGGCGTAAGTGTGCCCGGCGGCATCCGCCGCCTTTTCAACGGCGATCATTTCAGCAACGCTGACGAATTTCATACCCCACCCCACAAATCTGGTATCACCCAATCCAGGCTCAGCTCGTGCAGTTTCTTTGGCAGCGGGCGACCGGTATCGGCATCCCAGCCGCGCGCGGTGTAATAAGCCTGCAGCATCGCATCGAACGGCGGCGCGTAGCCGAGCGAGCCGCCCTGCGCCTGGGCGTACGGCTGCAGCAGCGCCTTGGGCAGGCGATCGTTGCAGCGGGTGAGCCCCAGGCGGTGGTTGATGGCGCGCTTGAGCGTCCAAGCGCGCTCACCGGCGCGCAGCATCTCGGCCAGGCTCCACGAATAACCGCATGCGGTGTTGATCAATTCGAGCACGGTTTCCGGCGGCAGATTGGCGAAGACACACACCACCAGGGCGTTGAAGACCGTGCGCCAGTCCTGGTGGCGGGCGACATTGCCAGCTTTCTCAGCGCCCGCGTGGCGGTCATAAAATTCCAGCCCCAGGGAACTCTCGCTCTGCCCGATGTCCACCAGGAAGTAATCCGACTGGTTGTGGCAGGCGCCGCGCGGCGAGGTGGCGTACACCAGCGCCATGCCCGAGGCGCCGCGTGGGTCGTGGTAGGCCACTTCCAGGCCATTGACCTGCACGGCCTCCTCTTCTGCCCCAAAATGGCGACCCAGGGCGCGCGCCCCCTGGGAAATCCATCTTCCCAGCCCTTCCCCGCGCAGGGTTTGCTGCATGAGCGCCTCGACTGCTGGCTGTGAACCCCACTCCAGCGCCACACCGCCGGTGTCGACGCTGGTGATCAGCCCTTTTTGATAGAGCAGAAACGCCAGCCCCAGGGTATTGGAGAGGGAGATGCTATCGGCACCGAAGCGATCGCACAGCTCGCCCATGCGAGTGACAAAGAGCGGGTCGTCCAGCCACAGGTTGGGGCCAAAGCCGACCAGCGTCTCGTATTCGGGGCCTTTGCGCTTCTCGCCTGGCTGGCCGTTCTCATCGGGAAGGCGCACCACGCGCCCGCAGGCGATGACGCAGGCGTGGCAGGCGCTGACGCCGGACAGAATGCGCTCCTTGACGCTGACGCCAGAGATGGCGGACGCGCCTTCGAAGGTGTCCGCTTGGAAGTAGCGCTTGGGCATTTCGCCGAGGTAGTCGAAGTAATCAGCGGCGGCGGCGGAGCCCAACTCATTCAGCACGGCGGTCACGGCGTCTGTGCGCAGGGCCTTATTGGCTTGCGAGCGCACGGGAGCGTAGGCTGCCAGGTCAAAGACGGGCGCTTTGCCCGTGCCCTGCACAGCCACCGCTTTGAGCTTTTTGGCGCCCATCACCGCGCCCATGCCGGTGCGCCCGGCGACGCGCCCGTGATCGGCGAGGATTAAGGCGAAGGGCAGTCGGCGCTCGCCTGCCGGGCCGATCACCGCCACCCTGGGCTTCCCGGCATCCAGCTCCGCGGTGACCTTTTCCTGAGTAGTGTAAGTATCCAACCCCCACAGGTGCGCGGCAGAGCGGATCTCCACCTGCCGATCGCGAATCCACAGGTAAACCGGCTGGCTGGCGGCGCCGGTGATCCACAGCCCATCCCAACCCGCCATGCGCAGCTCTGGCCCCCAGAAGCCGCCGCAGTTCGACTCCGCCCACAGCCCGGTCGCCGGCGATTTGCCGCAGATGACAAAACGCCCCACTGCCGGGCCTGCCGTGCCCGAGAGCGGGCCGTTCAGGAAAAGCAGCGGAGCGTCCGGCGAAAGCGGATCGAGTTCAGGCGTCAGGTGGTCATACAAAATGCGCGCAGCCAGCGAAGCCCCGCCCAGGTATTCTCGCTCCCATTCAACAGGTATGGTATAGCTGCCAGTCTCTCCGGTGCTCAGGTTGACGGTCAGGATGGGCTGCATGGTAAACTCCTGGAATCATGAAGCCGGGATGCATCGCAACTTCTTTCACAATGAGTCTACCAGAAAATTCCGCCGCCCAGACGGACAATAACCCCCTATCGCTCATGCTCTGAGCGCGGGCACTAGAAGCCGGCCAGCTTGCGCCGCTCCAGCGAGCGGCCTAAGAGCTGTTCGATCGAGCGCACCAGGGGCATATCTTCGCGCGTGGCGAAGGAGAGGGCGCTGCCCAGCTTGCTCATCCGCCCGGTGCGACCAATGCGGTGGGTGTAGGCGACGGCGGTATCGGGCATATCGAAATTGATCACGTGCGAAATCTTGGAGACATCGATGCCGCGGGCGGCGATGTCGGTGGCAACCAAAATCTTTACCCGCCCGTTGCGAAAGCTGTCCATGGCCTGCTGGCGGCGCGTTTGTGAGAGGTTGCCCTGCAACGAAGTGGCTGGCAAACCCGCTTTCACGAGCTGTTCGGCCAGTTTTTTGGCGCGGTGCTTGGTGCGGGTGAAGATCAACACCTGGTCGCTGCCGGCCCGCTGCAGGATTTCCAATAACAGCTCGAATTTGCGGATATGCTCCACCGGGTAAAGCTCATGGTCGACCGTTTCGACAGGGCGTGAAAAGCCGAATTCGATGGCGGCAGGCTGGCGCAAAAATCCATCGGCCAGGGCGCGGATTTCATCCGGCATGGTCGCCGAGAAGAGCAGGGTCTGTCTTTGCGGCGGCAGCGCCGAGAGAATGCGCCGGATATCGGGCAGGAAGCCCATGTCGAACATCTGGTCGGCTTCATCCAGCACGACGACCTCGACGGCGCTCAGGTTGACCGCCCGCTGACCCATCAGGTCCAGCAAACGCCCCGGGCATGCGACGGCAACCTCAGCGCCAGCGCGCAAGCCCTGGATTTGCGGTTGGGCGCTGACCCCTCCGAAGATCGTCAGGCTGCGCAAACCGGTTTGGTAACCCAGCTTCTGAATCGTGGCATGCGTTTGCTCGGCCAGTTCACGCGTCGGCGAGAGAATGAGAGCGCGCAGCTTGCCGCGCGGGCCGCGTGAGAGGCGCTGGAGGATTGGCAGAACGAAGGCGGCAGTTTTGCCGGTGCCCGTCTGCGCTAGGCCCATCACATCGCGCCCTGCTAAGACCAGCGGTATGGCGCTCTGCTGGATCGGCGTGGGAGTCGAATACCCCGCCTTAATAATTCCCGCATGGATGCGGGGATGAAAGTCAAATTGATCAAAATTCACAACAGTTCCTAATTTCGCCACCGAGGCATTCCAGCAAGTGGGTGCCTCTGGCGGCAGGTTTGAGATATTCAGGAAACCAGGCTGAACTTGGAAGCGGGCAAAACAAAAAGCTCATGGGGATACCCATGAGCTGCTGTCGATGCTGCCAACAAAAACCTACCGGTAACCTGTGCTAAGGATCATACCCCGGAGAGTGCTAATTGTCAAGCGCTTGTGCCGAGGTCAGGCAAATGTTTGGACAACATCCATTTCACGGGTCATCGCGAGACCCGCAGGAGCGTGGCAATCCCTTGAATGATCGCGGAGATCGCTTCGCTATCGCTCGCGATGACAGCCTTATCCTGATTGTCCGAACTCATGTCCGAGGGCCGTTTGTGGCTCGCGGGTTTACCACGCTCGACCTGCGCTGATCCGGGATGCGAGCAGCGCCTGGAGTTGGCTCTCCGCCTGCTCGAGCGGTACCGAGAGCACCGTGCACCACTCATCCAGCAAGACTCTCCGGGCGCGTTCCAGGATGGACTTTTCGCTATCGTTGATCTTTTTCTCCTGCTGGAAGACGATCAGGTCACGGATGAGTGCGCAGATCGCGCTCAGCGACCCTTCCCTGAGGCGGGCTGAAAGTTGGTTTTTGCGCTCCAGGCCATCCTGGGAGAGCGGCTCGGCAGGGGAGGTGAGGATGCCCAATAGACTTGGGAATTCTTCCGCCGGCGTGAGAAACCGAAGGCAACGCTCGCCTTTCTCGTTGATGGGCACCCACAGGGTGATATCGCGGATGCGCACAACATAGTACTGGCTGGTGCGCCCAAACAACTCTTTCTCATCCAGCTCAGTGATTTCTCCGAGTCCATACGCCCAATGGCTGACTTTATCGCCAACGCGATAGGTCATCTCCTGCTCAGCCATAGATAGCCTGCCTTTCTAGCAGCGTAAATTGCCGGCGTTGGGAAGTTAATATCGGCGAGTCCCACCGCCCCCACTTCTGCGGTTGCGGTTCTGGTCGCGACGGCCGCCATACTGTCCGCCGCCGCCATAACCAGAGCTGGGGCGATCCTCTTTGGGGCGGGCGATGTTCACTTTGATCTCCCGGTTGCCCAGGCTTTTTCCGTTGTAGAGCTTGATCGCCTCTTCGGCCTCGTTCTGCGAGCCCATCTCGACAAAGGCAAAGCCTTTGGAACGACCACTGTCACGGTCTTTAATCAGGGCCACAGAAACGACGCTGCCCGCGCCAGAGAAGAGCTCGCGCAGATCCTCTTCGGTGGTGTCATAGGACAGGTTGCCAACATATAACTTTACATCCATCAGGTGCCTCCAGGCAGTGCTTAAAATTATTTCGCCAGTCCCGCTTAAGGACTGGCGATGACCTCACAAATCCCGAGTAAGAACTTCTTTATTATACCATTATATCCTCATCACGATCGAGTGTTTTGGGCAGATGTTTTCAAGGCTGAAAAGTTGACTCGCTTTGTGAACGCCCTGGCGGATTTTTCTGGAACATTAGTGATACAATGCACGCAGCCCAGAGGCTGGTAGAAACCTGCCTATGAATCCCATCAAACCATTCATTGCGTTGCACCATTCCTCGGCCACGCTGGCGTTCTCAGCCTTGCTGCTGTTGTTTGGTTTGTCCAGTTTGCCGCAGCAACTGGCCATCAATATGCGCTCATTAAGTGTGGCGCGGTCCCTGCTTGCGAGTCCTGGGGCTGGCCAGCTTGCCCCCAACTGGCATGAAATGCAATCGGAGCCTCAGTTGCCAGCAGCAGCCAGGAAACGCCTCGACAGGATGAGCGAAGCCCAGGCGCAGGGCGTGATCTATTCTGGCATGCTCCAGCTTGCACAGGGAAATGATGACGGCGCGGAACGCGATTTTTCCCAGGCGGTTGAATGTTCTGCACTCAAACGCTGCAATTTTATCCACTTGCATCTCGGAGAAATTTGGGCGCAACGCGGATTGTTCTCCCAGGCAGACGCCCAATGGCGGTTTGTGAATGCGCCGGAGTATTTCTCATCTCGCGGCGCGCAGGCGCTGGCAGCGGGGCAGCTTGAACTGAGCTGGCTGTATTTCCAAAACGCCAGCCGGCCGCTCTTGGAGGCAGCCGTTCCACGCATGGGCAGCGAGCTGGGGGCAAGATTAAGAGCGGGTTTACAGCACCTGGGAGCGAGTTTTCAAAGCCGGGCAGATTACCAAAAGGCAAAAAAGAGCTACCTGCTTTGCCTGCAGCTCTTCCCAGAATTCGTTCCCTGCCGGCTGGCCGCTTCTCAAGCGTCGGTTTTGCTGGGTCAACCTGAGCAAGCCCTGGCGGTGTTGGAGGAGGGCGTTGGCCTTGTGGACTCCGTCGCCAATCCACAGGGCGCTGCGTTGCTGTACCTTGAACTAGCCCGGCTGCAGGCTGAGCAGCAGGGCGAGGCGTCTGCCATCCGCACACTCCAGGCCGCCCAGGCCGCCGGTTTGAAAGACGCTGAGCTGGCGGTGCAGTTGGGTATTTATCTCAGGCAGGCAGGGGATTTAGAACAAGCCGTGGCGCAGTTCTTGTCTGTCGGGGAAAGTGCAGAACCCGAGCTGGCTCACAAAACGCAGCGCCAGCTCGCCTATACACTCATTCAGCTTGGTCAGCTAGAAGAAGCTACTCGCTTGTTTCTGGCATTGGTCGCTGAAGGAGCTGGCAGAACTGATGATCTAATCACCCTGGCGCGTCTCGAGCTACGGCTGGGAAGCACCGCCGAGGCGTGTCGCCACTATGATCAAGCCCAGGCTCTCTCCAGCGCGCCGCTCGTACCGGACGCCGAACTGCAGGCAAAATGTCCCACCCAACCCTGAAGCCAGCCGGTGATCGCGAAGCCATACACCCCCGCCAGGTTACCACGTTGGGCAAAGGGGTTTTCCTGGGGATTGCCGGCCTGGCAACGCGCACGGGACTCACTTATCTTTACACGTACCAAATCATCCAGGTGGTGGGGGCTGAAGCCTACGGAGTTTTTGCGATTGCGCTTTCGCTGTCCGCGATTGGCATGATCCTGGCAGAATCTGGTCTGAATCTATCGACAATTCATTTCACGGTGCGTTCCATCCAGGAACAGTCCGCATTACCCAACGTCAAGCAACCGCTGCAACGCTCGATAACGATTGGGATCATGATGAGCCTGCTGACCACCGCGTTATTTTGGGTGCTCAGCCCATGGATTGCCAGCCAGGTCTACGGCAGGCCCGAGCTGGCGCTCGTGATTCGCTTGCAGTCCCTGGGCCTGCCATTCTTCACCACCGGCAACCTGCTGATTGCATTTACGCAGGCCTTCAAGGAAATCCGCTACCGGTTCTGGGTGCGCGATCTGTTACAGCCTGCGGCTGAGATCAGCCTTGGGCTGCTCTTATTATCTTTTGGGTCAGGCATCAACGGCCTAGGGCTTGCCTTTACCGTCTCCAGCATCTTGTTCTGCCTGGTCGCTGCTCGCGCGATCCGGCAGTTTATCCCAGCGGAGCAGGCTGGACAGCCAGGCGCGTCCTACGTGGAAATTCTGGGGTTCTCTGCCCCGCTCTTCGTATCCAGGATCTTGGGCACCTTGTTTCTAAAGATACCGCATCTGGTACTGGGCGCCGCTGCGGGCTTTCAGCTCTCGGGGGTCTTCAATGTGGCCTGGGATCTCTCGCGTTTTGGCACCTTTTTCCTGCTCGCCTTCAGCGGCATTTTCAGCCCCATGGTGGCCGAAGAGATCCTCAAGGGCAGCACCCAGCGCCTGAAAGAGCTTTACGCGCTGTCCACACGCTGGCTTTTGCTGATCAGCCTTCCGCTGATCAGCATCATGATCATCGGAGCGTCGCCCTTGATGCGCGTGTACGGCGAGGAATTTCAGGTCGGATACAGCGCATTGATCATCTTAGCGCTCAGCCAACTGATCAATGTTGGCGTGGGCGGTACAGACAATATCATCGTGATGGCAGGGCGCACGCGCCTGGATATGCTCAACAACCTGCTCGGACTGGGGCTTGTCGCGGGTCTCAGCTATGCCCTGATTCCCCGCTATCAACTGGTGGGCGCTGCTCTTGCGCAGGCGCTGGTGGTGGCCGCCATCAACCTGCTCAAGCTGCTTGAAATCTGGCTCATCCTGCACGTTCACCCTTTCAATCGCAGGTTCACCAAGCCATTCCTGGGCGCTTTGCTGGCTTCAGCGGGTGCAGTGGCTGCCAGGCAGTTCACCGGTGGGCTTAGCCCCCTGCTCCAGGTGACTGTTTCAGCGGCGACGTTCGCCCCGATCTACTTGCTCAGCCTGCTGCTGCTTCGCCCGGAAACCGCTGATCTTCAGTTATTGACCGCCTTCCTGGCAAAATTGGGGATAAAATTTCCTTACAAAACAGGCTGAGAGCCCACCCAAGGATCCGAGGGAACTGGGGAGGTTGCGGCGCCGCAACCTCCCCACACCCCGATCATTTTCGGACAGGTAACAAGATGATGAGGAAAGCTGAGCTCCTGGCATGCAATTGGGTTTAGATTTCTGGATACTGATGATCGCCGCTGCCCTGCTCGCGGCCGGGGTGGTTTGGCGGTACTACCCCAGGCAGTGGCAGCTTCGGGTTTACGGCCTGGCTGCAGCGGCGTTTATTCTGAGCAATTCACCCTTTGCTTTGAGCGAGACGGTGGTCGATGGACTGCGCTGGGGTTTATTGGGCAGCCTGGCTCTCCCAGGCGTGCTCAAAGCCTGGCCGAAACTCAAAATTTCAAACTCACCGCTGCTGTGGGGAATGCTCTACTCGCTGTGGGTGATGGTCTCTGCTGCCAGCTCTTTACGCCCCGCATTGAGCTTCATGCGCGGTGGATCTTTGCTGCTGATGTTTGTCGCTGCCTTCGCCACCCTACCCGGTGGAATCAAGGATGGCCAGGCGGTGAAAGACTACCTGAGAGCCAACCTGGTGATTTCATTGCTGGTCATCTCAGCCAGCATTGGCCTGGCGCTGTTGTACCCCGGCCTGATGATCCAGGGCACGCGCATCGAGCCGGGGGCGTTTATTCGTCTGAACGGGATCTTTAACCATCCCAACACGATGGGATCCTTCATCGCCCTGATGATGCCAGCCCTGGTCGCGACTGTCTTGCAGGGAGGCAGCCGCGCCGAGCGCGTTATGGCAGGGACGACGTTAGCGTTGGGGATGCTCGGCCTGGTGTGGTCGCTGTCTCGGGCAGCCTGGTTGGGGGCGCTGGCGGTGGTGGCTATCTTCGCCGCCTTCAGTCGCAGTCCAAAGATCATCCTCACCGTATTGGTCGTCTCCCTGTTAGCCGCCGGCATCCTGTTCTTGGGAAGCGACCTTTGGCGGCAGGACCTGGCAGACCGTGTCCAGGGCGGTTTGCTCTCCACGCGCATTGATATCTGGAACTATGCTGTCTATCTGTTCCGCACCGCGCCTCTCACCGGGATCGGTTTAGGATCCACGGCTTTTGCCAGCCAGTCTGGCTTGAAGGAGCTTTACGTAGATGGTATGCTATGGGATAAACGCCTTGAATCTACCTATCTCGAGGTGCTGGCAGAAACGGGCGTCATCGGAGGGCTGATTTTTTGCGGGCTGGTGTTCACTTTGCTGCGCGACAGCGTGACCATCCTGAGCAAACGCTTCCGGGGGCTGCCGCGCATCCTGCGGATCGGGCTCTTTGCCACGATTGTCAGCATGCTCGTTTTACAGGCTTTTGGCAGCGCCATGATCGCGGCTGGGAATCCATTGGCGATCATTTTTTGGGCAACTGCCGGGGTGATTCGCAAATATGTCAAGATTGGCGCGATAGAGACTTGAGATGGCAGGTGAATTCAGCAGGGCGCGGATAGGTATCAACGCTGTCCAGATCGGGCACATATTCTCGGGCACCTATCGGTACGTGAGCAGGCTGCTCGAATACCTCCCTCAGGTCGCACCTGAAACAGAATTTTTCGTCTTCACCGCCAGGGACAACGCCGCTCACTTTCTCACCAATTCACAGGATCATATTCACACCGTCACCCTTCCTTTGCAATCCAGGCACCGGCTGCGGCGGACGATACTGGAGCAAGTTTATCTCAACCAGGCTGTCCGGAATCACCAAATCGATTTGCTCCTCTGCCCCAGAGACGTGATCCCCCTTTTCCCGCCGTGCAAAACCGTGCTGGGTGTGCTGAGCCAGCACATGAACGCACGCCATCGCGACGTTTCCGGCCTGCCCCTGCACATGGCGTTATATCACCGGATAGCGATTGGCAGCTCCGCCCGGCGGGCAGATCAGGTTTTTTGCATCTCAGCAGCCTCACGCCGCTACTTGTTGGAAGATATTGGCGAGCAGTATGGGGATAAGATCTCGGTGGTTCACTTAGGTGTGGATGAGGAATGGCTGGCCGACTTCCAGGAAAATTCCGGCGAAACCCCGCAACTGGCTCATTTGCTCACCAAACCAT
Source organism: Chloroflexota bacterium (assembly GCA_029265355.1). Lineage (GTDB taxonomy): Bacteria > Chloroflexota > Anaerolineae > Anaerolineales > UBA4823 > JAJUJL01. The sequence goes on from JAJUJL010000007.1 coordinate 17,342, forward strand.
ACATTCTGTTCGTGAGCGCTCTACACCCACATAAAAATGTGCGAAACCTGCTTCTCGCATTTCCAGAAGTGCTTGGCAAATTTCCGGATCTGTCCTTGGTCATCACGGGCAGGGATGTCAATGGTGAACAACACAGGCTTCAGATGTTAGCAAACGAGCTTGGAATTGCCAGGCAGGTTCACTTCACGGGTGCAGTTTCCAACCAGGAGCTTCGCGCCCTGTATGCCCGCTCGAGGGCATTCGTCTTTCCGTCCAAGATCGAAGGCTTTGGCCTGACCGTCTTAGAAGCGATGGCCAGTGGCGCGCCTGTCATTTGCTCCAACCGGACTTCGCTGCCCGAGGTATTGGGGGACGCTGGCATCTTATTCGACCCGGATCAAATCAACGAGATCAGCGCAGGAATCATAAAAATGCTTACCGATACGCCCTTCCAGCAGCGGTGTATCGAGCAAGGGAAAAAACGCGCTTCCACCTTCACATGGCGGCGCTGTGCTGAGCAAATCGTCAGCATACTTCACAGGGCACTATGAGGCCGGGCTGTGGAAATCCGCAGCCCAGATGCTGAAAGAGTCTGAAGATGGAGAAACAACGCACAGGTTCATTGGGTAGAAAAATCGGCAGGCTTTTTGCACGCCTGGTTCCACCAGGTGTGCCAGTGCCTGTTCTGCGTGGTCCGATGAAGGGATTGAAGATCATCTCCGGTGCACTCGCTGGGGAAGGGAAAGGATTGTCCCCGGTCTTCAACCTGTATGAACCAGCACAGTTAGCCTTCGCCTCGCAAGTCATCCGCCGCGAGAGCATCTGCTTTGATATTGGCGCAAATGTCGGGCTGTACACGCTCCTTTTCGCGGCGCGCGGGAAACAGGTTGTGGCATTTGAGCCTATACCCAGGAATATTCAGTTCCTTTCCAGGACAGTCGCCATCAATCAACTTGATAACGTAACGATTATGCCCTGCGCAGTGAGCTCATCCTCTCGATTGGTCAATTTTGCTGGTGGAATTAATTGGGCAGAAGGTAAAATTAGCGAGGATGGAAGCCAACCTGCCGTAGCGATCGGTTGTGATGACTTCGTTCGTACATACGAAACCATACCGGAAATCATCAAAATCGACGTCGAAGGTGCAGAACTGGATGTTCTGCACGGAGCCCAGGTGACTTTAACAACACATCGACCTGTATTACTGCTTTCAACTCATTCGAACGATCTGAGAGATCAATGCTTTGAATTGCTGCGTGAATATGGCTATACCGGTTTCATGAACATCGGCGAAGAACGGAGAGATGAGTCGCGTGAATATGCAATCAACGCCTAAAAGTATTTGGCAAAGGATTTCCCAGAATTCGCTTGTCCGGAAGAGCGTCTCAATTGCCATGCAGTTACCGCGCGCGGCTGTGCGGGCGACGGCGACACGCAGCGATTATTCCAAATTTCCCCCCATACTTGCCAATTCCTTTCCCAAGAGCGGAACGCATCTGCTGCTTCAGATCCTGAGCGGTTTACCGGATACGCGCACGTACCGCTCATTTATTGCCTCGCAGCCCTCTGTGCCCTTCCGTGAGCGATCCCACCAGTCACATTTGACCTTGCTCAGGCGCATCGTACCCGGTGAACTGGCAGCCGCTCACTTGTTTTATCACCCCCAATTTCACACCGCTCTGAACGAGATCAACTGCGTTCACTATTTCATATACCGTGACTTAAGGGATGTTGTGGTATCCGAAGCCTATTACCTCACCTATATGAACCCGTGGCACAGGATGCACCCTTATTTTGCCCGCCTGGAGAGGATGCAGGATCGAATCTCCCTGGCAATCCTTGGTTTACCCGAGTCGAACGGCAAGCTGCATTACCCGGATATCGGCGTAAGGTTCAGACGATATTCTGGCTGGCTCGAGAACCAGGATGTGCTCTCTGTGCGCTTCGAGGATTTGGTATCCAGCTTGCGCAGCCAGGTATTGGAAAGAATCGTCGATTTCTATCGAGCGCACACTGATCCATCATCCAGCAACGGATTCAACATAGACGACCTGGAAGCAAAGATCGATCCTCACAAATCTCACACGTTTCGCCAGGGACAGGTGGGGGGGTGGCGCGACCAGTTCACACCCAAGCACACGGCGCAGTTCAAAGAGGTCGCTGGCGAGCTGTTAATTCAACTTGGGTACGAGAAAGACCTGAACTGGTAAGACGCCTCCATGCGCATCGCTTTGCATGATTACGGCGGTTATGCGTTCACTGTCCAGTTAGCCAGAGAGCTGGCGCGCCGCAAACACCAGGTGCTCTACCTGTACAGCGCCAGCACACAAGCCGTGCAACGAGGGGACTATCACGCTGCCGCGCAAGATCTGCCCCAGCTAGAGATCTGCACCATTTCGCTGGATAAACCCTTCGAGAAATACAATTTGATTCAGCGGCGGTTCCAAGAGGCCGAGTACGGACGGCGCGCAGCGGAAGCGATCGCTGCCTTCCGGCCTGGGGTCATCTTGTCTGCCAACACACCCCTGGACGCCCAGGTGCACATTCTGAAGATTGCCAAACGAACGCGGGCGCGTTTCATCTTCTGGGTTCAGGATCTCATCAGCGTGGCGACCCGTCAAATCCTGAGCAAGCGCTCTCCCTGGCTGGGAAAGGTCGTTGGCGCAGTCTATTCCAGGGTAGAGCGGCGCCTGATCCAAGAGAGCGATGGCATTCTCGTGATCGCCGACGATTTCTTGCCCACCATCCACCGCTGGCGAGGGCAGGACAGCCAAAGCGTTCGCGTGATTCCAAACTGGGCGCCGCTCGAAGATTTTCCTGCTCTTCCAAAACGCAACCCCTGGAGCATCGAGAACGATTTGCAAGACAAGTTCCTCTTTCTCTATTCAGGCATTTTGGGGCTCAAGCATAATCCCGAGCTGTTGCTGGCGCTTGCGGGTGAATTTTCAAGTGAACGGGATGTGCAGGTCGGCGTCATCTCCGCAGGCGCCGGTGCACAGCAGCTCCAGACGGAGGCGTTGCGCAGGGGCGCCAATAATCTCGTCACCTGGGATTTCCAACCCATTCAGCGGGTGAAAGAGACCCTGGCTTCGGCGGATGTCTTGACGGCGATTCTAAACCCAGATGCTGCCTCGTTCTCCGTACCATCCAAAGTGCTGACCTATTTCTGCGCTGGTCGCCCCGTTCTGCTTTCTATTTCGCCCCAGAACGCTATCGCCCGGCTGGTGTCGCAGGAAAAATTGGGGCTGATCGCTCCTGCTGGCGATGCGCCAGCTTACTGCACAGCCGCCAGGACTTTGTTTCACGCTCCAGAGCTGCGCTCCGAAATGGGTCAAAATGCTCGCCAATATGCAGAAAAGCATTTCAATATCCAAGCAATTGGTGACTCATTCGAGGACTTCATTGGTACTACGGTATAATTATCGAAAATTTTGGGGAAGATCATTATGCGCGTTGGGATTGAGCCGTTCGAGATCATTCGCATAGCTGAGAGTTACCGACCTGGCCTGCTTGGATGGTTGGGCTACTCTTCCCGTAGATGGTGGATGTCAACCGTTTTAGTCATCACCGACCTGGTTGCCCTGCTGGCAGCCACGATGGCTGCTGTGGGCATCACCAACTTGATGCCGAGGGGGGCGGCAGTGATTACCGAATTGCGCATGCTCTCTCCATTGCTCCTGGTATTCCCATTGACATTTTTATTGGATGGTCTTTACCCGGCGATTGGGTTGAGCCCGGTGGATGAAATCCGCCGCCTGGTGACGCGCACATCCCTGGTGTTCATCATCCTGTGCATCGTAGCTGTTCAATTTGACATTGCTCAGGGCAATGGATCGCTCCTTCTCATAGCGGCCTGGACATTTTCGCTGGCGACCATCGTCTCCTTTCGCTGGCTCGTGCGGGCGATTGCCGCATACTACAAGCTGTGGGGCGAGCCGATCGCAATTATCGGCGATCAAGAAAGCGCCAAGCGCGTGCGGCGATATCTAAAACAAAATCCAAACCTGGGTTTGATCCCCAAGCTCCTGATCACGGATGTGCACACCCTTGCTGCTAAGGACCTTTTTGACTCGAAGCACGCACACTCGCCGACGGCGAACGAGATCGCGCTGAAACAGGAGAATCCACCTGTGCGCACTGCCATCCTGGCGCTGTGGGAAATCGATGATGAAAAACACCAGGCTATCATCGAATGGAGCCGTTCAAAGTTTGATCGTCTCTATCTCACCGCTGCGCCATGGACATCGGAAGCATTAGCGCCTTTCACGTCAGATGGCAAAGTCGGTTTCGAGATTGACAACCAATTCTCCAGGCCTTTCTTCATGATGATTAAGCGCCTGGTTGATATCGGCCTGGTGCTTGTTTCACTGCCGGTCGCGCTGCCGCTTTTAGGGCTGATTGCTATCGCAGTGCGCCTGGACTCGAAAGGTCCCAGTTTCTACAGGCAGGAACGCATTGGCAAGTATGGAAAACCGTTCATGGTGTGGAAAGTGCGCACGATGACGGTGGACGCGGACGAGGTTCTGAAAGAGTATTTGAACCAACACCCCGAACTACAGCAAGAATGGAATGCCAATCATAAGCTGAAGCACGACCCAAGGGTGACGCGGCTGGGGCATTTCCTGCGCAAATCCAGCCTGGATGAGTTGCCGCAACTATGGAATATTCTCATCGGAGAGATGAGCGTCATCGGTCCCCGGCCGATTGTCAACAAAGAGAAAGCCTATTACGGCAACATCTTTCACCTCTACACCATGGTGCGACCCGGACTGACGGGTCTGTGGCAGGTTTCTGGACGCAATAACACCGACTACCCCACGCGCGTGCACCTGGATGGATACTATGTCCGCAACTGGTCTATCTGGCTGGACCTGTACATCTTGATCCGCACGGTGTGGGTGGTGTTGAGGCGCGACGGCGCTTATTAATCGATTATGTCGCCCCGCTTCAAATCGGCCCCTGCTGCATTGGCGCAGTTGGATTTTTGGCTGACCGGGATTCTGGCCGCTCTGGGCTTGCTGCGAGAATCCTGGCTTCCGCTGATCGCGCTGGGGATTCTCGCACTGACCCTGACGCGCTGGGGCGCAGGGCGCGCCATCCTCCCCAGGACCCCCGTGGATCTCAGCGTGCTCGGATTGATCACCCTGCTCGGCATCAATCTAATCTTATCGCCGCAGAAATCCACTTCGATCGTCCAGGCGGCCAGGATTTTCAGCGGTATCGGGCTAATGTACGCGCTGGTCGCGTGGCTTCGATCCCATCACCGGTTAGCGTGGACCATCAATGGAATGGTGGGGCTACTGGTTCTGGTCTCGGTGTATGGGCTTTTTTCAGTCGACTGGTCCATCGAAAAAGCCACCCTCATACCCCAGGCAGTCTACCGTGCGCTGACGCTGCGCCTGGCAGATCATGTGCACCCCAATGTGCTGGCAGGCGCTTTGATCCTGCTCTGGCTGCCGCTCCTGGGGGTGGCCTTGTTTTACACGGATCGTATGCCACCCAAACAGCGCTGGGTTGTGTTTTCAGCGCTATTGTTCTCCGCGGTGGTGCTGCTGTTGACCAAATCTCGTGGCGCGATGGTCAGCGTGGTGGTCGCTGTGCTGCTGCTGGTCGGACTGAAGTGGAAACGGGGCTGGATGGTCAGCCTGCTCGCAGTTTGCCTGGCAGCCATCCCCGCCTTAAACAGCGGAAAAACCGGGCTTTACCAGGCTCTCTTTGCGTCGAGCTCGTTGAGCACAATGGATATGCGGTTCGAAATTTGGAATCGCGCCGTCCTATTGATCGAGGACTTTCCCCTGAGTGGAACGGGCATCGGTTTGTTCTCACCCGTTGTCGAACGATTGTACCCGTTCTTTCTCCACCCGCCCGGCGCTATCCTGCACAGCCACAACCTATTTTTGCAGATTGCGGTGGACCTGGGACTGCCCGGTCTAATCGCCTGGCTTGCGATCCTGCTGGGAGTGCTGCATGCCGCCTGGCGCACCTGGACGGTTACCCCCCCAGGGAGCTTGATGAACGCCCTGGCGGCAGGATGGCTGGCAGCGCTGGTTGCCCTGGCGGCGCATGGGATGGTCGATTCAGTCACCTGGGGGATGGTGCGCTCTGCGCCGCTGGTGTGGGTTTTGTGGGGCGCGGCGCTGGCGAATCACCATCTCGCATGCAGAGAGGCGCAGGGCACGATCTCCAATGCGACTTGACCTCTGCGGCGTCCTGCTCTCTCCCGTCACCCGCGCCGAGGTGATCACCGCCATTTGCCAGGCGGCTGTCAACCGCCAGCGCCTGCTCACTGCTTACGCCAACGCCCACACCATCAACCTGGCGCAAGAGCTGCCATGGTTTCGCGATTTTCTCAACCGGGCGGATATCACCTTCTGCGACGGCTTTGGCGTGCTGTGGGGGGCGCGCCTGCTGGGCCAGCGCCTGCCAGAGCGCTTCACTCCGCCAGACTGGTTTCCCGAGCTGGCAGCGGCGTGCGCCGCCCAGGGTGTGAGCCTGTACTTCCTCGGTTCCCAGGCGCATGCGCTGAAGAAAGCGGCTGCGGCGCTGAAAACCCAGCTCCCATCGCTGAACATCGCAGGCATGCAGCATGGTTACTTCGATAAAACTCCCGGCAGTGCAGAAAACGAGGGCGTGGTGCAAGCCATCAACGCCGCCCAGGCCGGTGTGCTGGTGGTCGGTATGGGACAGCCCCTGCAGGAGCAATGGCTTGTGGAGAACTGGGACAAGCTCAACGCCAGCGTGGCGCTGCCGGTCGGCGCCATGTTCGATTACCTGGCAGGCGAGACGCGCCGCGCCCCGCGCTGGCTGACAGATCATGGCCTGGAGTGGTTGGGGCGATTGCTGGTAGAGCCCGCCCGGCTGGGGCAGCGCTACCTGCTGGGCAACCCCCGCTTCTTGTGGCGGGTGCTGCTGCAGCGTCTGAGAAGAAAGTCGCGCTAGCCCAGCGGGTGGGTTATAATTTCCTGCGCCAGCTACGATGTTAAGACGATTCTCGATCGATTTTGCGGTATTCTCCGCCTGCCTGGACGCCGGCTTAATGGGGGTGGCGCTGTTCCTGGCGGTGAGGTTGCGCCCCGCGCTGAGCGGGCTGGCAGGCATACGCGATATCCCGCCGCCGTATGCGATCCCGGCCTGGCTGTATCCCCTGTTCGTGGGGGTGTGGATCGCCTTGCTGGCAGCCAACCAGGTTTATGATGGCCGGCGCAACCTGCGCCTGTGGCGCGAGCTTGCCAGCCTGACTTTGGGCTCTTTCCTGGCATTGACCAGCCTGGCAGGCATCCTGTTTCTCAGCTACCGCGAGCTGTCGCGTGCCTTGTTCCTGTTTTTCTTCACTTTGGGCTTTGCCTTGCTCATGGCCTGGCGCTTGCTGCTGCGCCTGGCCTACAGCCGCGGCATACTGGCCGGTGTGCAGCCGCGCAATATCCTGATCGTTGGCGCTGGCGTGCTGGGGCGGGATGTGGAGCGGGAAGTGCGCGCCTATCATGAACTGGGGCTGCGCCTGGTGGGCTTCCTGGATGACGACCAGACCAAGCGCATGAACAGCAGCCAGATCCTGGGCACGCTGAATGACGCCATCGACATCGTGACCCGGCACAATATCGATGAGGTGGTCATCGCCCTGCCGCCACGCGCTTACGAGCGCGTCTTTCGCCTGGTGGGCGAGCTGCACAACCTGCCGGTGCACGTGTGGATCATTCCCGATTACTTCAGCCTGGCGCTGCACCGCATGGCCATGGAAGAATTCGCCGGCATTCCCATGCTGGACCTGCGCGCCCCCGCCATCAACTACCAGCAGCGGGTGGTGAAGCGCCTGTTCGACCTGCTGGTGGTGCTGCTCAGCTTGCCGGTGACGCTGCCGCTGATGGGGCTGGCGGCCCTGGCGATCCGCCTGGAAGGCAATGGGCCGGTGCTTTTCCGCCAGGCGCGCGTCGGCGAAAACGGCAAGGTGTTCCAGATGCTCAAGTTCCGCACGATGGTGCCCGGAGCAGAGCAGTTGCGCCACCAGGTCGAAAAGCTGGACGAAAACGGCAACCTGGTGCACAAGCACCCGGATGATCCGCGCATCACCCGCGTTGGACGCATCTTGCGGCGCACCAGCCTGGACGAGCTGCCCAACCTGTGGAATATTCTCAAGGGCGAGATGAGCCTGGTGGGACCACGCCCCGAACTGCCGCACCTGGTGGATCGCTATCAACCCTGGCAGCGCAAACGCTTTTCTGTTCCACAGGGCTTGACTGGCTGGTGGCAGGTCAACGGGCGCAGCACCCGCCCCATGCACCTGAACACCGAAGACGATTTGTACTACATTCAAAACTATTCCCTGTGGCTGGATATTTTGATCTTGTTCAAGACCATTGGCGTCGTACTGCGCGGCAAGGGCGCCTATTGAACGGGCGCGCTCGTAGAGATGTCGCCAAAATTTCTCACCCACTTCTTCGATTGGAGCGATGGCAATGACTGATTTCGAGGCAGAGATCGACCTGCGACCCCTGGCAGCCGCGTTGTTGAAGGACTGGTGGCGCATCCTGGCCCTGGCTGTTGCCGGAGCAGCGCTGCTGATTGCGCTTGGCATGAGGATGCCGCGCCAATATTCGAGCAGCGCAACATTGCTGCTCACCCGCTCGCGATCCGTATTGGAGCTCGCCGACCAGTTTCCCACGATCAACGAAAATATTGACTCGCGCTCACGCCTGGACGCGCTGCTTTCGATTGCCTCCAGCGACGCCATTGCCAACCAGGTGATCCGTGATGTGGGCGATCAACTTCCGGAGGACTATCGCACCCGCTCCGACCTGCGCAGCGCCGTTGAGATCTCCAGCAAAGGAGACACGATCCTGATCAAGGCCAGCATGCAGACGCCGGAAGATGCCATGGCGGTGGCCAGCGCCTGGGCGCGCCACGCGGTGCGCGCCATTAACCAGGCCTACAGCGGTGTGCAGCCATTGGAACAAATCGACAGCCAGCTTTCAACCGCCCAGCAAAGCTATCAGCAAGCGCAGAAAGAGCTGGAAACCTTCCTGGAAACCAGCCCGGTGGCCCTGCTCGAAACTCAGATTTCCCAGGCGCAAGAGCTGCTCAATCTGATGGCGGGAAAGCCGACCCGGCAGATTCAGTTGTACGAAAGCCGCCGGCAGGGCGCGCTGTCCATCAGCCTGCAGGCGCGGGCGCTGCTGGCTCAAATTGAATCGGGCAGCCGCTCCCAGGCTGGCGCTTTTGGCGATGCTTTAGCGGTCACGCTGGCGCGCGCCAACTTGCTGGGCTTAACGACATCAGATCAGCAGCCAGCGACGCCATACTTGCTTCAAGTCAACCTGCAGCCAGAGCTTGAACTGGACAGCGAATTGGCTGCCAGCGACCTGCGCGCCCTGGCAGCGCTGGCTGAGACAGAGGCGGCAGCCCTGGATCGTGAGATCCAGGCCCAGTATGCGCAGCTCTATGGCCCGCAGAGCCTGCCGGAGATCGAAGCTGCCGCATCTCGCTTGAGCGAGTTAAAAACCCGCCTGGAGGCGGCTCTCTCCCGTCAAAAAGAGCTGCAGAGCGCCCGCGACTTATCCTGGCAGACCTACCAGGCGCTGGTCGAAAAAAGCGCCGAGCTGCGCAACACCGCCCAGGTGAATGACTATGTCAGCCTGGCGGCAGACGCCGTGCTGCCCGACCAACCAGACCAGCGCGGCTTGCTGGTGATGGCCGCCCTGGGGGCGCTGGCCGGGGCGCTGCTGGGAAGTTTGTGGTCGCTCTATCCCCTGCTGCGCAAGCAGTTGCAGCAGCTCGCGGCCTGGTCGTGAGACGACACTGGCTATGAATCGAAACTCGGTGCGCAGACTGGGTCGTAGCGCACCGAGTTTTTCGGTTCAGGGTTTCTGAGCAGGCTAAGGAATGCTCAACACCGCGCCCGGGGTGAGCGTGTACGGCGCAGACAGGCCGTTGGCTGCGGCGATCGCCAGCGGATCGACATCGCCATAGTAGCAGGCGATGATGTAGATGTTGTCGCCGGTCTTCACCGTGTAGCTGGCCGGGTGGGCGCGCAGGGCGCGCGTGGTGGGGAATGGATCGGCGGTGGTGGGGATCTTCAAGACCAATCCGCCGGGGTAGATCATGCCCCGCCACAAGCCATTTGCTCTCAGCAGGTCATCGGGATCGATGTTGTAGCGGCGAGCAATGCAGTAGGGAAACTCGCCGCGGCGCAAAGTGTGTGTGGCGGGGACGACGAGAGAGGGCGCAGCCACCTCGGCGGGCGCTTGCTGCCCACCGCCCTGCTCGCTGCCCGAGCCGCCCACGGTCACTTGCGGTAAGGTCACTTCCACCGGCGCCGCCGCGGGCACGCTGAGCACCGTGCCGGCAGCTACCTGCGGCTCCAGGATACAGTTGGCATCCATCAACTGCTGGACGGAGAGGCCATACTGCTGCGCCAGGCTTTCCAGCGTGTCGCCTGGTTGCACGACCGTCGTGGACCAACCCAATGGGGATGGGCAGGCTGCCAGGCCAGGTTGGTTATCGTCGCTCGATGGCGCCCCGGGCTGGACGCCGGCACCCGGCTGCTCGACGCCTTTGGGCTCTGTGCCCTCGCTGGTTGGGCTGCCCAGGGCAGAGCCTGGCAGCGGGAAGGAAGGCGTGTCGCCGGTTTGGCCACTGGGGGGTTGATCCGATTGCCGGTAGCCCGGCATCTGGCATGCGGTGATTGCGATGCTCAAGACCAACAGCAGGACTGCGAATCGAACAGTGCGACTCATGAAACTCTCCTCCACAGATGAGTTCCCCCCACCTGGATAAACACTTCGTAGGGGATTATTGGGTATACTAATATGTACCATAGAAAACGGAAGTGCGCAATACGAGTTACAAGTTTTCCCCACCCTCAAGGAACTTCTCCATGACCACCTCGCTGAAACCCTCGAAAACTGTGCTGATCATCGGGGCTGGCGTCGCCGGGCTGGCTGCCGGCTGCTACGCTCAGATGAACGGTTTGCGCAGCAAGATTTTCGAGTTGCACGACCTGCCTGGCGGCTTGTGCACCGCCTGGGAACGCAAGGGGTATATCTTCGATGGCTGCATCCATTACCTGTTCGGCTCCGGCGAGGGGCAGCCTTTCAATGAACTATGGAAAGAATTGGGCGTGCTTCCCGGCCGAGCGATGATCGACCACGCTGAGTTTATGCGCGTCAGCGACTCCCGCGGCAAGACGCTGGTGACTTACGCCGACCCCGAGCACCTGGCGCAGCACATCGCCGAGCTCTCCCCCGCGGATGCTCACCTGGGGAAAGAACTGGCGGATGGCGTGCGCACCTTCTGCAATTTCGACATGTCCATCCTGCAGCAGAAACCCAAAGCGCTGATGACCGCCCAGGACTGGCGCGACTTCGGCATGAAAATGACCCCCTACCTGCTGCCGCTGGCAAAATGGGGGCTGGTGGAAGCGCAGGATTACGCCAAAAGGTTCAAAGATCCCTTCTTGCAGCGGGCCTGGCGGCACGTTTTCGGCTGGGCGGAGATCCCCATGATGGCGGCGCTTTCGGTGCTGGCCTACATGCACACCCGCAACGCCGGCTTTCCCTCCGGCGGCTCGCTGGAACTGGCGCGCGACATCGAGCGGCGCTACCTGGCTTTGGGCGGCGAGATTTACTACAAGGGACAGGTGGAGAAGATCCTGGTAGAAGACGGTCGGGCAGTTGGCGTGCGGCTGTACAACGACGAGGTTCACCGCGGCGATTATGTCATCTCGGCAGCCGATGGGCGCGGCACGCTCTTCGACCTGTTGGATGAGGAGCATGTCCCTGGCAAAATGAAGGAGCTGTACGATGGTCGCCTGCCGCTGCACTCGATGCTGCAGGTATCTTACGGCGTCGACCGCGATTTATCCGCCGAGCCGCATTGGGCAACCTACCTGCTGGACGAGCCGCTGCTCATCGCTGGCGAGGCGTACCGCGAGATCGGCGTCAAGCACTATTGCTTCGACCCCAGCCTTGCTTCGCCGGGCAAATCCTGCCTGGTGGTGATGCTGCGCACCCCCTACAGCTACTGGCAGCGCATCTACGGCCGCCGCCTGTATGACACCGAGCAATCCCAGGTGGCGGACATCCTGCTGGAATTCCTGGAAGGCCTGTACCCTGGCATCCGCTCCCAGGTGGAAGTGAGCGATGTGGCCACCCCGCTCAGCTACGAGCGCTACACCGGCAACTGGCAGGGCTCCTCCTGCGGCTGGCTGTTGACCCAAAAAACCATGACGATGATGATCCAGGGCATGCCCAAGACCCTGCCCAAAGTTGAAAATTTCTACATGGCAGGGCAGTGGGTCGAGCCCGGAGGCAGCGTCCCGATCTGCGCCATGTCAGGGCGCAATGCGATTCAATTGATCTGCGCTGCAGAAGGCAGCCCCTTCATCGCCAAGCAGGGATAACCCATCGCGCCCCGGAATTTCTCACCGCATCCGACCCGAACCGATTGCAAGAAAGGATATTCTCATGCCCAACACCGATGGTCTCTTAGCCAGCAAATTCAAGTGCCCCCTGTGCAACCACACCGGCGCCAGCGTGCAGCGACTGTCCATGTCTGGCACCGGCATCTCGCGCCTGTTGGAGATCCAACCCTACCGCTATGCCTTCGTGTCCTGCAAGAACTGTGGCTACACCCAGGTGTTCAACCTGGAAGTGCTGGAGGATAAGGACGATTTGGGCAGGTTCCTGGATGTGCTCTTTATGGATTAGCCTCCTTCTCAAAAACCCTGCAATCTGATAAGATTCATCCGTTCTGCCGGACGACCTCGGCTGGAAAGCCGGGGTCGTTAGCTGTCTAGTGATCAACAAGGAATTTTTTCGCAGTTATGTTCGTTGAAAGAACCAATCTCAGAAACATCGCCATTATCGCCCACGTCGATCATGGCAAAACCACCCTGGTGGATGGCCTGCTGCGCCAGGCGCGCGTTTTTCGCGAGAACCAGCAGGTCGCCGAACGGGTGATGGACTCCAACGACCTGGAGCGCGAGCGCGGCATCACCATCCTGGCCAAAAATACCGCCATCAGCATCTGGGACGCTGAAACCAGCCAGATGGTGAAGGTCAACATCGTCGATACCCCCGGTCACGCTGATTTCGGCGGCGAGGTGGAGCGGGTGATGAATATGGTGGATGGCGTGCTGCTGCTGGTGGATGCTGCCGAAGGCCCCATGCCGCAGACGCGCTTCGTGCTCAAGCGCGCCCTGGAGATGGGCCACCGCGCCATCGTGGTGATCAATAAAGTCGACCGCAAAGACGCCGAACCGCAGCGCGTGCTCAACCAGACCTTTGACCTGTTCATCGAGCTGGGCGCCAGCGAGGAGCAGGCCTCCTTTCCGGTGATCTACACCAACGCCATCACCGCCCGCGCTGGACTGACGCCCGAGTTGGGCGAAGACCTCAAACCGCTGTTCGATGCCATCCTGCGCCATATCCCCCCGCCGCGCGTCGATGTCGACGCCCCGCTGCAAATGCTGGTCACCAGCCTGAGCTACGACGATTACCGCGGCTTGACCGCAGTCGGGCGCCTGTTCAGCGGGCGCATCCGCGCCGGGCAGGCGCTGGCGCGGCTGACACTGAGCGGCGAGACGCTGCCCGAGCGAGCGCGCTACCTGTACGTGCACCAGGGATTGTCACGCGTCGAGGTGGAGCAGGCCGAGGCCGGTGAGATCATTGCCCTGGCGGGGTTGGAAGGTATCGCCATCGGCGAGACGCTGGCAGACCCGGAAAACCCGCTGCAGCTTCCGCCCATCAAGGTGGAAGAGCCCACTGTGCGCATGACCTTCGGCGTCAACACCTCGCCCTTCACCGGGCGGGAGGGCCGCTGGAGCACATCGCGCAAGCTGCGTGAGCGCCTGTTCGACGAGCTGCGCTCCAACGTCGCCCTGCGCGTGGCGGAAACCGACAGCGCCGACACGTTCATCGTCTCCGGGCGCGGCGAGCTGCACCTGGCAATCTTGATCGAAACCATGCGCCGCGAAGGCTATGAATTCCAGGTATCGCGACCGGAAGTCATCTTCCGCCAGAACGCGCTGGGCGAGCTGCTGGAGCCGTTCGAGGAAGTGCACATCGAGACCAGCCCCGAGACAGTGGGCGTGGTGGTAGAGATGCTGGGCAGCCGGCGTGGGCAGATGATGGATATGCAAGACACCAGCGACGGGGCTACCCGGCTGGTGTACCTGGCGCCGACGCGCGGCCTGTTGGGCTTCCGCTACCAGTTCCTGACCGCCACGCGCGGCATGGGTGTGATGCACACCGTGTTTCACGGCTATTTGCCCATGGCAGGCCCCCTCCAGGGTCGCGAGCGTGGTTCTCTGGTGTGCTGGGAAGATGGCATCGCCACCAGCTTTGGCTTGAAGAACGCCGAGGAGCGCGGCGTGCTGTTCATCGGGCCGGGCGTGGAGGTCTACGAAGGTATGGTGATCGGCGAGCACGCCAAGCCGGGCGACCTGGCGGTGAACGTGTGCAAAACAAAACACCTGACCAATATGCGCGCCGCCCGCGGCGATATTGCCGTGCGCCTGACGCCGCCGCGCCTGATGAGCCTGGACGAGAGCATCGAGTACCTGGCGGAAGACGAGCTGCTGGAGGTCACCCCCATCAGCTACCGCATCCGCAAGCGCATCTTGGATACGGAAGAGCGCGGCAAGCAGGTAAAGAAGGCGAAGGAAGCGCTTAGGGAGTAAGCGGTCGCGTTACCCCTCCCCTGGCCCTCCCCCATTTTCACAGATCGAAAATGGGGGAGGGAAGATTTTAAGTCCCACCCCCAAAATCCGCATTTTGGATTTTGGGGGTGGGTTCGGGGAGAGGGTCCCGAGTTTCAATGCCCACACCCCACAACCTGTGGATTAGAATTCCAGCTTCTGATACAATGGTTTTACACGCAAACACTCAGATTGGGTGAGCTGTGGACAGCACTGCGCGCAGTTCACCTGCAATTCCAACCGCGAGGGGTTCCATGAGCAACCAACCCAGTGACTCGGATGAAAAACGCACCGTGCGCGCCGGACGGCGGCGGCCCAGCACTCAAGAAGCCGGTGAGCCGCGCCAGCGCGCCGAAGCGCCGGTTCGGCGCAGACCTGGCGGCGCAGGGCAGCCGCCATCCCTGGGCGGCGGAGGCGGTCTGCCGACGTTGCCTGGCGGGCTGCCGCGATCGCCGCTCACCATCGGCATCATGATCCTGCTGCTGATCTGCTTGGTGCCCATCTACCTGTTGATGGGCCGCGGAGAGCAGGGTGCGCAGTCGCCCGCCGAGGCGCCTCTCGAGCCGCCAATCATCGAGGACGCAACCGAACCACCAGCGCAGGTGGGGCAGCCCACCGCCCGACCCACCCGCACATCCGCCCCTACACGCACGCCTGGCGCTGCCGCGCCAACCGGCGAAGTGCAGAAGGCGAGCTGGACGGTGATGCTCTACCAGGACGCCGATGACAAGATCCTGGAGCAGGATATTTTTGTTGACCTGAACGAAGCCGAGCGCGTCGGTTCCAGCGACCAGGTCCAGATCGTGGCCCAGCTCGACCGCTACCGCGCCGGTTACAGCGGTGATGGCGACTGGACCTCCGCCCGCCGTTACTATGTGAGGCGCGACCAGGACCTGAACCGCATCGCCTCCGAGTTGGTGGATGACCTGGGCGAAGTCAATATGTCGGACGCCGATACCCTGATCGACTTTGTTACCTGGGCGGTAGAGACCTACCCTGCCGAGAAGTATGCCCTGATCCTCTCGGATCATGGCATGGGCTGGCCCGGCGGCTGGAGCGACCCGACCGCTTCCGGCGGCGGCGACCGCAACCTGCCCCTTTCCTCCGCCTTGGGCGACCAGCTATACCTGCACGAGATCGACCAGGCGTTGGGCGAGATCCGCCAGCGCACCGGCATCCAGCAATTCGAGCTGCTGGGCATGGACGCCTGCCTGATGGGGCACCTGGAAGTGTACAGCGCCTTGCAGCCGCACGCTCGCTACGCGGTCGCCTCCCAGGAAACCGAGCCGGCGCTGGGTTGGGCTTACGCTGCTTTCCTGGGTGAACTGTCTGCCGACCCGGGCATGGACGGCGCCGAGCTAGGCAAGCGCATCGTGGACAGCTACATCCGCGACGACCAGCGCATCGTGGACGACCAGGCGCGCGCCGAGTTCGTCGGGCGCGGCTCGCCGCTGCAGAGCCTGTTTGGCCCGGTCAGCGGCCCGACCGCTGAGCAGATCGCCAACCAGCTCTTCGCCACCGCCACGCTTTCTGCCGTGGACCTGTCCAGGTTGCCAGCGCTGATGGAGGCGCTCAACGAGCTGGCGCTGCTGCTGCAGAACAGCGACCAGCGCGCCGTGGCCCAGGCTCGCAGCTATGCGCAGTCCTTCACCAGCGTCTTTGGGCGCGAGGCGCCGCCCTCCTACATCGACCTGGGCAATTTCGCCGAGCTGGCAGCGCGCACCAGCGGGCGGCGTGACATCGCTGAAGCTGCCAATCGCCTGCGGGCTGAGATCGGCAGCCTGGTGATCGCCAACACCAACGGCTCCAAGAAACCGGGCGCCAACGGCGTTTCGATCTACTTCCCCAATTCACAGCTCTACCAGTCGCCCCTGGCAGGACCTCAATCCTACACCGTGGCTGCTGAGCGCTTCGCCACCGACTCGCTGTGGGATGAGTTCCTGGTCTATCACTACACCGGGCGCAGCTTCGAAGCCGACGAGCGCGCCCCTGCCCTGCCTTCGAGCGGCGAAGCGGTGCGCGCCCCCGCAGCGGGCGGTATCACCGTATCCCCGCTGGAGCTCTCATCCAACGTCGCCGCCCCTGGCAGACCGGTGTTGATCAGCGCCGATATCGAGGGCCAGAACCTGGGCTATGTGCGCCTGCTGGTCGGCTACCTGGATCGCGCCAACAATTCCATCTTCCTGGCAGACAGCGACTTCCTGGAAGCGCCCGGCACGCGCGAGGTGAGCGGCGTGTATTACCCGGATTGGGGCGTCGGGCCGCTGCGCCTGGAGTTCGAGTGGGAGCCGATCGTGTTTGCCATCAGCGATGGCAGGCAGCAAGCCGTGGCGCTGCTGCAGCCCACTTCCTACGGCGCGACGCCCGAGGAAGCGGTCTACACCGTGGATGGCCTGTACACCTTTGCCGACAGCGGCGAGACGCGCCGCGCCCGCCTGTACTTCAGCGACGGCATGCTGCGCCAGGTGTACGGCTTCACCGGGCAGGAAGCCACCGGCGCACCGCGCGAGATCATTCCGCAGACCGGCGATACCTTCACCATCCTGGAGCTGTGGTACGACCTGGACGCCCAGGGCAATGTGATCGAAACCGCCCGCCAGGAAGGCGAGACGCTGACTTTCGGCAGCCAAACTTTCACCTGGGTGGAACTGGACGCCGCGGCGGGCGATTACATCGTGGGCTTCATCGTCGAGGACCTGGACGGCAACTCACAGGCGGTCTTCGAGCAGGTGACCGTGCGCTAGGGAGGTTGTTTTTCGAACGCGGTTGGTTTAGGGGCGACCCGCCCACTGCCTGATCAGAATCTGTGTCGTGCGAGCCGCGGATGCACCAGCCACAGGTACAACGGCGCCGCCGCGATCAGCGCCAGGCCGAGCAGCAATAATCCCGGCTGGGGGATCTGCGGTTGCGCCAACGCTGGCGCATTCCCGTCTGGCAGCAGCCACAGGGAGGCAATATCCATTCCGCCGTGCACCAGCGCAGCCCACAGGATGCCGCCCGCTCGCCAGCGCATCAGGGCAAAGATCAGGCCGTACAGCAGCATCGCCGCCCCCACCAAGGCGCCCTTCCCAAAGATATGCCAGAGCACGAAGACCAAAGACGAGCCCCAAATCGCCCAGCGCAAGCCGCGCCAGTCCAGCAGGGCGCGATAGACCAGCCCGCGAAAGAGCAGCTCCTCCACCGGCCCAACCAACAGTAAGTAGAAGCCCAGGTCTGCCAGTATGCGCGGCATGCTCAGCGGCTGCAGCGGCAGACCCCAGTCCACCGCCAGCACCACCAGCACACGCCCGCTGATCAGCAGCACGCCGCTGAGCAGGCAGACCCACAGGCCACGGTTATTCACCCCCATTTCCTCCCAGCTCCAGCGGCGCAGGCCGATGAACAGCGTACCTGCCAGCACATAAACATAAGTGGCCAGGTTGGCGAACAGCAGGCTATCGCCCTGCACATTGGGCCACAGCCACAGGTAAGCGGGTATCGCTGGCAAGAACAGCAGCCCCATTTCGAGCAACGTCGCCAGCTCGCGCCGCAGCGCTGGCAGCCTGCGCCGGGTGATGAGCGTCAGCAGCACGAACAGCGCACCAGCCAGGCCCAGCACAATCCAGATTTCGATGGCTTGGAATGCGTCCATTGTTCTATCCCAGGTAGCTCCAGTATACAAGAGATCGAGGCTGCTCACAAGCGCAGTGGCTGACCTTTGGACAAATGGTCGGACAACATTCATCTCGCGGGTCGTTGCGGTCCCCGCAGGGGCGTGGCAATCTCTTGGTCGATCGCGGGGATCGCTTCGCTGTCGCTGGCGATGACAGGCTTATCCTGATTGTCCGAACGATTGTCTGAACTTGAGCGGAGGAAGAAAACACCGATAGACTCCTCCCTGATCGAGTAAAATGTAGGCATGCCGCGTGACGACCGACCTACCGTATATTCCACCGAACAAGGCGACCTGCGCAAGCAGGATCGCAAACCACAAGCCGTGCGCCGCTCGCTGCCGCCGCAGCAGCAAACCGCCTACCTGCACCGCGACTCCAAAGGTCGCGGCGGCAAGACCGTCACCCTGGTCAAGAACCTGCAGCTCACGCCGGACGACCTCAAAGAGCTGGCGAAGGCGCTCAAGCAGGCGGTCGGCTCCGGCGGCACGATCAAGGACGGTGTGATCGAGATCCAGGGCGAGCACCGCGAGAAGATCGCCGCCACATTGCAGTCAATGGGATATAAAGTGAAAATTGCCGGGGGATAATTCCAGGCGTGTGATTGGGCGGGGCAGAGCCCGCCCAATCACACGCTATTTAATCTACACGCATTGACCTGGCAGTTATGCTGCCGTCTTCCACCTGCCACAGCTCGCTGGCGTAGCTGGCGATGAAGTAGCGGTCGTGCACCACGGTGATCACCGTGCCCTCGAAGGCATCCAGCGCCTGCTCGAAGCGCGTGCGCGACGGGATGTCCAGGTGGTTGACCGGCTCGTCCAGCAGCAGCAGGTTGCAGCCCTGGGCGATCAGCATCGCCAGGCTCAGGCGGGCGCGCTCGCCGTAGGACAGCACCCCCACCGGGCGGAAGACGTCGTCGCCGCTGAACAGAAAGCGGTGCAGGAAGCGCCTGGCCTCGGTCTCGGAGAACGGCGCCGCCTGCAGCAGCGTGTTGAAAGCATCCAGCTCAGGGTCGAGGTGCTCCTGCTCCTGCGCCATGTAGCCGGGGCGCACGCCGGCGCCCAGCCGCACATGCCCCGCCAGCGGCGGGATCTGCCCGGTGATGGTGCGCAGCAGCGTGGTCTTGCCCGAGCCGTTAAAGCCCAGCACGGCGACACGCGCCCCAAAACGGACAACCAGCTCGATCTCGCGCAGCAGCACGTTTTCTCCGTAGCCCACCGACAGCCCCTCCAGGTGCAGCACGTCCCTGCCGCTGGCGGGCACTTCGCCGAAGTCCAGCTTCACCTGCCAGGACTGGCGCGGCTTTTCCACACGCTCGTCGGTGAGCATGCGTTCCACCCGCTTTTCGATGTTCTTGAGCTTCTGGGTGGTCTCCTTGGTGCGGTTGCTGAAGAAACCCTTGGCGAATTTGTCGCCGCCAGCTTTGCCGCGTGGATTGACACGCGTGTAGTGGCGCATGCGGTCAACCGCCGCCCGCAGGCGGGCGATCTCATCCTGCTGGTCCTGGAAAGCCTGCCACTGGCGCTGGCGCTCGCTGATCTTGGTTTCCAGGTAGTCGGAATAGTTGCCGGTGAAAGACCGCAGGCGGTGGGTATCGGGGTCGAGCTCCAGGACGCCGGTCGCCAGGCGATCAATGAAGTAGCGGTCGTGAGAGACCAGCAGCACCGCGCCCTGGTATCCCAGCAGCCACTGCTCAAGCCATTCCAGCATCTCCAGGTCGAGGTGGTTAGTGGGCTCGTCCAGCAGCAGGAGCTGCGGGTCGGAGAGCAGCACGCCCGCCAGCGCCAGGCGCGTCTTCTGCCCGCCGGAGAGGTTCGCCACCGGGGTATCCAGCAGCATCCCGCCGAAGCCGAGCGAAGCCAGCACCTCCGGCAGGCGACCCTGCGATTGGCTGGCGGCTTCCAGGCGCGCCAGGGTGCGGTCGTACTCGGCTTGCAGGTCTCTCTGGTTGGAGTCCTGCGCCAGCCGCCCCGCCAGCTCCGCCAGCCGCTGAGAGAGCGCCTCCACGTCTTCATCTGGCAAGAAGCTGCGCAGCGTGTCCTGCGGAGCGGGTGAAAAGCCCTGCGCCAGGTAGCCCAGGCGGGCGTTTGCCGGGTGAAAGCTGACCGAGCCGCTGTCGGGCGTTTCCAGCCCGGCCAGGATGCGCAGCAGCGTGGTCTTGCCGCAGCCATTGGGCCCCACCAGCGCCAGCCGCTCGCCAGGGTTGAGGGTGAAGGTCACCTGGTCGAGGATCACGTCCAGGTTGTAAGATTTCGAGATGTGATGAACGGTAAGCATTAGTCAACCTCTTTCGACGAGTCATCCTGAGGGAGCAAAGCGACCGAAGGATCCCGATGCTTCGCTTCCGCATATCCCTCGCTTCGCACAGGATGACCATCCAGCGTTATCCTTCGTAGGGGTAAAGCATTCGCCAGGGACTCCACCACCGGAGATCTGCACGCTCCAGGCGAATGCTTTACCCGGTGCGCGAGTCTGAAATGGCTGAGGTGGCGGGTAAAGCATCCAACTGGAGGTTGGTGCTTTGAAATCCGATTGAGCATGCCGGATGCTTTACCCCTACGAAATACGGACTTCCAACAAGTCGGTTAAAAAACAAACACCGAGGGTCGCGCCCTCGGTGATATTCACGCAATTAACAGTGTCGAACGCCCATTGGATATTGAGCACCCCGACCGAGCAACGAACCCGGAAAGATCTTATGTTAGCTGCTGATGCCTGCCATGGGTGGTTCCAGTCTCCTGAAGATTGGGTGCATAACCGTACCTGAGCACCGTGATGCCAGCAATTGTAACACAATAAAAAATCTGCCAGTCACTCGATCATGCCTATGCGCTTGATGATCTCATCGGCATTGGCCTCCACCGTGCGGTCGGTGACGTTGAGCACGTAGAAACCGCCCTGGCGGAACAGGCGTTTGGCGTACTGCAGCTCTTCTTGAAGGCGCTCAGGGTCAGTGTAAGTGCCGCCCGCCGAAACGCCCATCTCGACGCTGCGCCGCAGGCGGAAGGTGTGCAGGCGGTCGATGTCGATGGTCAGCCCGATCACCCGGCGCGGGTCCACTTCGAAGAGCTGCGGCGGTGGGGGGATTTCCGGCACCAGGGGATAGTTGGCGGTTTTCAGACCCAACACCGAGAGATACACGCTCAGCGGGGTCTTGCCAGCGCGCGAGACGCCCACCAGCAGCACGTCGGCGTCTCGCCAGCCTTCGGGATGCTTGCCGTCGTCGTGGGCGAACGTGTACTCGATGGCGGCGACGCGCTCGAAGTAGGCTTTGTGGTGCTGGCGGTAACGCCCCGGCTGCTGCAGCGGTTGCTGCCCCAGGCGCTGGCTGAGGGTTTCGATCAACTCGCCCATCAGGTCGATGGTGGGCACACCCTGCGCCTGCGCCAGCGCGATCAGGGTGGCGCGCAGGCGAGAATCTACCATCGTATGCACGATCAACCCATCATTGGCTTTGGCCTCGGCGACGGCGCGCTCGAGCTGGCTGGCGTGGCGCACGTTGCCCACCGTGACCAGCGATACCGGGCTATCGGGGAACTGCGCCAGCACGGTGTTGACCAACGTTTCCCCGCTGGCGCCCACCCCGCCGGAGATCACATAGATGGCGACCGTCGTTTTGGGTGACATGACTGACGCTCCTGTATTCATTATACAGGCAGCTCCAGAAAACTAAAATCTTAAACCGCAAAGTCGCCAAAGCGCACAGGAAAAGCTCAAAAGCGATCCGCAGATGACGCAGATTGCACAGCTTTTTTAAGTCCTCTGCGAAAATCTGCGTCTCGCTGGTGCGGCAACCTGCGGATAAGAGATTCCCATGTGAGGCTAAGAACCTGTGCTGGAGTAATGCTGCAGTCCGAACTTCCACACCTGGTAAGCCAGCAACAGCAGCACACCCGCCACCAGCGTCCCCACCCACGCCATCACGCCCACCTCCCGCCCCAGCAGGTAGCTGGCGGGGTAGAACGAGGCAAAGCCGTAGGGGATCAGCCAGGTCATCGCAACCTGGATAAAACGGTGGTACATCGTCAGGGGGTAGTAGGCAAACTCGTGGGTGTTGAACACCACCAGCGTCACCGGCACCGATTCGACGATCCAGAAGGCGCTGGTGGCGGTGAACAGGTTGAGCGCCACGAAGATCACGCTGCCGGTCAGCACTGCCAGCAGCAGGTACAGGAAATTGGCCAGCGTCCAGGGGATGCCCAGCGCCCGGCTGGTGTAACCCACCAGCACGCCCCCCACCACCAGCTCGCCGATGCCGTCATGGCAGAAGCGGTCCGCCAGCAGGTGGAAGAGCGGGTTGATCGGGCGCACCATGAAGCGGTCGAAGCCGCCGGTGCGGATATAGGACTGCCCCAGCGTCCACAGGTTGTCGGCGAACATGTGGTTCATCGACTTCGCCAGCGTGATCAAGCCGTAGATGAAGAGCAGCTCGTTGAACGACCAGCCGTTCAAGCTGGGCACCTGGCGCATAATCGCCCACACCCCCACCAGCCCCACGCTCTGCATCGCCAGGAAGGAGAAGGCGCCGATGAAGAAATTCAGGCGGTACTCCATCAAGATCTTCAGGCGCTGGATCAGGAACAGCCAGTACAGGCGGGCGTAGCGCAGCATCTCAACCTCCCTGCACGGTGACCTTGCGCACGGAAACGCTGAACAAGAGGCGCGAAGCGAGCAGCAGGCCGGCGATCCAGGCAAGCTGCACCAGCCACAGGCGCGGCGCGGCTTCGGGCGGCAGGATGCCGCTCAGCAAGGCGATGGGCACATACAGGCCCTGGGCGAACGGCAGCCCACTGGCGATGGCTTGCAGCCAACCGGGCAGCATCACCAGCGGCAGCAGCCCGCCGCTGAACAGCAGCGCCACCGCCTCGCGCACCACGCCCAGCCCCCAGGTCTCGGTGGAGTAGAACGCCAGGCAGGCGTACAGCCAGTCGAACAGGAACAGCACGGCGTGTCCCAGGAGCATGGCAATCACAAACGCCGCCCAGGCCGCGGCGCTTGTCGGCAGTTGCAGACCGAAGAACAGCACGGCGATCAAGATCAGCGGCACCTTGGTCAGCAGGCTCATGAACATCAGCCCAAGCATCTCGATGTAATTGCGAAACTGGAAATCCACCGGGCGCAGCATCTCGATGGCAATCAGGCCTTCGCGAATGTAGTAGCCGAAGTTGAAGATCATGCGGTTTTCCAGCGCCGGGCCGATGACGCGCGCCAGGATGATGTAGTTCAGCGTCTGGTTGAGGCTCAAGCCGCTCAGCGTGGCCTGACCGCTGCTGGCGTAGATCGCCCGCCAGAAGTAGAGAAAGATGACCATCGAGAAAACGGTGACAATGATCTCCATCCAGAACCAGATGGAGTACGCCATGAACACCTTGGGCGAGGTAGAGAGGAAAGCGCCGCTGATGCGCAGCGTGCGGCGCAGGCCCTTCAGCGCCGCGCTCATACTTTACCTTCTTTCCCGTTGCCATTTTCCAGCGCGCCGCCGTAGATCTGGCGCACGATGGAGGCCAGGTCCGGCTCGGACAGCGAGAAATCCACCACTTCCACCTGCCCCATCAAGGAAGCGGCCACCTGGGAGGCGCTGGTCAAGGTGCGGTCGAAGCGCACCACCAGCCGCCCGCCGCTCGAACCGCCGTTCTGTGCTTCGACGCGCGCTCCCTGGGGAAGCTGCATGCGCTCGGCGTGCTGCCGCAGGTCGCCCAGGTGGCGCGGGTGCACTTCGAAGGTCAGCGTGCGCTCGCGCCCGAAGCGCTGGCGGATGGTCGCCAGCGGACCGTCGTAGATCATGCCGCCCTTGTCAATGATCATCACGCGCTGGCACAGCTCTTCGATATCGCCCAGGTCGTGCGTGGTCAGGATGACAGTGGTGCCGTACTGCTGGTTGTGCTCGCGGATGAACTGGCGGATGCGCTCTTTAACGATCAAATCCAGCCCGATCGTCGGCTCATCCAGGAACAGCACCTTGGGCTCGTGGATCAGCGCCGCCGCCAGCTCGGAGCGCATCTTCTGCCCCAACGACATGTTGCGGATGGGTGTCTTGAGCAGCTCCTTCAGCTCCAGCATCTCGGAGAAGCGTTCGAGCAGCTCCCGGTAGCGTTTGGGCGGGATATCGTAGATGCCGGCGATCAGGTTGAGCGACTCGATCAGCGCCAGGTCCCACCACAACTGGGTGCGCTGCCCGAAGACCACGCCGATCTCGCGCGCATTCGCCACCCGCTGGCGGTGCGGATCGCGTCCCAGCACGCGCACGCTGCCCGAGGTGGGCATCAGCACACCGGTCAGCATCTTGATGGTGGTGGATTTGCCGGCGCCGTTCACGCCGATGTAACCGACAATCTCGCCTGGTTCGACCGACAGGGAGACGCGATCGACCGCCAGCACCTGCTTGCGCGACGGGCGGAACAGAGCCTTGACCGCGCCTCTCAGGCCGGGGTCCTTCTGGTTAACGGTAAAGATCTTAGTCAGGTTCTCAGTTTGGATGGCGTGCATGGCCGTCTTCTTGAAATAAGATGCGGAGTTGGCTGCGGGCAAGACGCGCAGCCAACTCTCCCAATAACATATACGTAGAATCTTGAAGTGCGTTGTATGATCTTACCAGAGTTTTTAGATCACGATCACCAGGCCTATGACCAGGCCGGCAGGCGACAAGATGTCGCTTTTCACCAGGCAAGGCGCTGGGCGGAGCCGCTGCGCCTGGCGCAGGAGCTGCTCATTGCGGGTTTGGCAGCCCTGGCGTTATTGGCGGTGGGCGAGCGCGCCCTGGGTTGGGCGCTGGCGCTGCTGACGGTGATCCACCATGCGCTGGTGTACGCCCTGGGGGAACAATTGATCAAGCACAAGCATTGACAAACCGCTCGCTTCCACGCCCGCGAAAAGTTTTTCTGGCTATAATTAACTTATCTGAGTCCGGGATAACCCGGAAAGTGGTTGATTGGCGGGTCATTCGAGGGCAACTATACCGGTGCAATGAAGATCCTCACGCAACTCTCAAGTTCAATCCATCAGGATGAGGCTGTCATCGCCAGCAGTAGCGAAGCGATCTCCGTGGTCATTTGAGTGATGGCTACGTTTCTACAGGGCTTGCAATGACCCGTGAAATGAATACTGTCCGAACTTCAGGCAACCCTCTTGTAAAAATATATCTTTTGTGATATATATTGTATGTCAGAAAAACAACGCTCGAGAAAGAAATGGACCGTGGGATTTTTCGAGGACCGGAGAGGTAGCCGTCCGGTCCAAGAATATCTTGCAGCGATCACCGACGTGACAGACCTGAGCCATATCCTGCTGGTGATCCAGCGCCTGTCGATCCTTGGTCAAAGCCTGCTCGAGACGAAACAGGCAAAACACATCGAAGGCGTTATCTACGAACTGCGTCCGGGTCGTCACCGGATACTGTACGCCCAAGATGGAAACCGATTCGTGTTGCTCTCGGCGTTTATCAAGAAGACGGATAAAACGCCGAGGAGTGAAATCGACAACGCATTGAGCAATTATCGGGAGTATCAAAATACCGGTGGCTTTTTTGAGCAAACAGTCAAGCCGATTTGATACGCTGCTAAGCCAGGTTGTATAGCATGAGAGACATCAACGACTTCATCCTTGAAAAACTGAACGATCCGGAATTTGCGCGCGCATATTACCGCCAGGCAGCGTATTTTCAATTGGCCGACCAGCTTGTCCTGCTTCGCAAGCAGCGTGGGTTGACGCAGAAAGCGCTGGCCCACCTGGCGGGCACGACGCAGACCGTTGTGTCGCGCCTCGAGAACGTGAGTGTGCACGCTTCGCTGGAAACCGTGATTAAGCTGGCAGAAGCGCTGCAGGCGGCCGTGCGCATCGAGCTGGTACCATTGGAGGAGCTGCACGAAGAACAAGCTGCTCGCCAGGCGACGCAAGACGCAAGCCAGCGGTCTGAACCGTTTGTGGAACGAAAGATACCCGAGATCAAGCCGCTACCCAGAACGAGAGCCGCCGTGCAGTGGGGGAGCGCCCCCGTCTGGGAGATCTCTTCCCGCCCAACGCTGCGACCCAACGGGAAAAAATCGAAGACGCCGGAGTTTGCGTGAAAACCATCAACGAAGAGCTGGATCTCTCCAGGAACGATAAATCGGTGGACGTTTCGGCGGACGAAACCCACTTTCACATCCAGTGCGACGATATCCGCCTGGTCTCTTCGCTGCTGCGCCCGCTGGGCGAGGAAGCGGGGCAGTACGACAGCTCGCGCTTTACTTTCAAAATCTCGGCGGCGGTGCAGGGCAGCCAGGCTTTCAGCCACCTGGAGACGCAGGTGATCTTTCGGACGGCGGATGAGGCGGGCGAGCCGCGTGGCTTTCATCTGCGCTTTGGACTGATAGCGCGTTTCTCAGGCGACGAGGGAATCGACCCGGAAGAGATGGGCAAATTCGCCCGCTTTTATACCCTGTCGATTTTGTGGCCTTACGCTCGCGAGTATGCCGCCGATCAGTTGCGGCGGGCCGGCGAAGACTGCCTGTCGCTGCCGATCATCAACCCTCAGCTTGTGACGGAGCGATTAATCGAGGACGACCTGGTCGAGGTCGAAATGATCAACGCCTGAAGATGCGGGGGAAATAGCGGGACGATTCTCAAAAAAAAACCTGCCACTCAGGCAGGCTTTGTCATTTTGGTGGCGAGAGTGGGATTTGAACCCACGACCAAGGGCTTATGAGTCCCCTGCTCTACCGCTGAGCTACCTCGCCAATTGCGCGGGGAATATTACTACGCGCGCCGCGATTTGTCAACCTGGACGCTGATCTTCGGATAAGATCCATCTCACGGCTCATTGCGAGCCCCGGATGGGTGCGGCAGTTCCCGGAATGATCACGGAGATGGCTTTGCTTGGCTGGCGATGACAGCATTTTTGGGGTCTTAGCTGCCGCTGCGAGACCAGCCTCGGATGTTTTAGGCACACCTGAACTCGATTGACCCCCAACCGAGTGCGGGCAAAGCATCCGGCTGGAGGGCGGGGCGATTCGAGCTGGTTGAGCCGGACGGAGGCTGTTGCCGCTACATAGACTGACATGAAATTGAATGATAAGCTCCTCGCACTTCGTGGGCCAAGCAAAATGATCTGATAGGAGATTGCCACGACCAGCACACTACGCTGGTCTACTCATGAGATATCTGTCATTCCCAGACCGGATGACGCTTCCAGCGTCATGGAAACATCTCGCAATGACAGCTAAGGTCAGATAAGGAGGAGCTAAACAGCGACGCCCAGGCCGGCGCCGTCGCGGGCCACCAGGCTCAGCCCGGCGGAGGCTCTCGCCATGCCCCAGGCGTCTTCGATCCGGCGGTACATCGCCAGGCTGCGCTGGTAATAGCCCTCAGCCACGAGGCGGTCGCTGGCAAAGTGGTTCTCGGCTTGCTCCAGCGCCAGGAAAGCGTCCACCTTGCAGGTATCATCCCCTACCAACCTGGACTTTGCGAGCAGCGATTGGGCGGCTTCCAGCAAGTGACCGGCGCTCACCGCTTCGCCCAACAAGCGGTGAAAGCGACTCTGCCAGAGAAGCAGGCAAACGCGGTGCAAGCCACACGTCGAGCGACCCCGCTCCAGGGAAAATCCTTGCGAGGCACTGCGGCAGGCGCTGATGCCTTCTTCATAGCGCAGGCTGAGATCGTAATAGCGGCACAGCGCATCGATCACCGGGTGCAGGCGCTCGACCGCAAACTGCCCGGCTGCCCAGTCCCAGGCAGCCCGGATATTGGCTTGTTCCAGCTCGATCAGGGACATGGCAGCCGCGTGCTGCGCGCAGGAGAGCTGCTCGCCCCAGTACGCCAGTTGTTGAAGGTAGTAATCGCTGTGCCGGCTACACACCTGGCGCTCCAGCCAGGTCGAGGCTGCCAGTTTTTCTCGCCCATACTGGCGCACCGTCTCCTGCAAGCCATACCAGCCCGGAGAGATGTTGGTGAGCAGCGCATGCTCCACCAGAGCGTGCAGCTCTTGCGGCGAGGCCTCGCTGACCAGGCTGGCTGCCTGGCGGGTGAAAGCGCCGCGAAAGACAGCCAGGGAGGCGAAAACCCTCTGCAAACGCTCGTCGAGCAGCTTCCAGGTGTGGTCCAACGTCGCCCGCCAGCTTTGCTGACGAGCAGGGACATCACTCCGATCGACGGCGAAGAAATCCAAATCCTGGCTCACCTGCTCGGCAATCTCGCGCACGCTCAGCTTAGCTCCCCAGGAGCTCGCCAGCAAGATGTTCAGCGGCATACCCTGCACATGGCGGCAAATGCTCAGCAAATGACACAGATCCGCAGGCGCTGGCGTGTATTCCGGCCTGACCCGCCGCAGCCCTGCCAGCAGCAGTTGCACAGCGTCCGAGGCCAGGATATCTGCGTCTGCCGCCGTGCCATCGGCGAATTGCAGACCTGCCAGGCGGTAGACCTGTTCACCTTTGACATTCAAGCGGGTGCGAGAGGTCACCAGCATCTTAATACCCGGCGCCTGGCGCAGAATTTCCACCAGCCAGCCAGCGGCTTCCTGCAAGTGTTCCATTCCATCCAGCAGCAGCAACAAATGCTGATCCTTCAGGTGATCGACCAACTGGTCGAACAGGCTGCACTGGTCGCGCCGCGGCAGCCCGAGCGCCTCGAACAAGGCAGCCGGGATCGAAACGGGCGAGGATAGGGCGTGCAGAGGGATATAGAACGCGCCGTCCAAATCACGCTGCTGGACAGAACGAGCGATTTCCAGCGCCAGGCGAGTCTTCCCGCTGCCGCCTGGCCCCAGGATGGTGAGCAAGCGGCAGCTCGGGCTCGCGATCTGCTCATACACCTGGAGCAGCTCGCGCTGGCGCCCAATGAGCGGCGTGAGGGAGGGGAGCAGGCGGCTGCGCATTTCCCTTGACCTGGCGGGCTGGCGCGCCTCGCGGCGAATGCGGTCGCGCAGCGCGATGGTCTCTGGCTCGGGCGAGACGTCCAGCTCCTCCGCCAGCAAGGCGCGCAGGCGCTCGAATTGCACCAGGGCCTGGCTGCGCTGGTGATCAGCGGCTAAGAGCGCCATCAACTGCCGAACGGCGGGTTCTCCCAGCGGGTCGAGTTCCACCTGGCGCCAGGCGTAAGTCAGCGCCTGGGCGTAATTCTTGCGCTCGGCGTAGTGATCCGCCAGCAGGTGCAGCGCGCCCAATACCTGGCGCTGCAGCCGCAGACGCACGACCAGCGCCCAATGGTCAAAGGCCGGCGAGCTGTCGAATGAGAGGCCTTCTAAAAAATCGCCGCGGTACAGGCGCACCGCTTCTTGCAGGCGCTCCTCAAATCCTGGGCGTGGCGCTTTTTGCTGGTGATCCACCAGGTTGCCGACGGCCAGGCATTCGCTGAAGGCCTGCACGTCCAGCCAATAATCGCTCTCCGGGTTGAATTGCACGGTGTCGCGCGTGCGCAGAAAATAGGGCGGTTGCGCCAGGTGATCGCCCAGGAGCAAGCGCAGGTTATACAGCCCCTGGTTGAGATTGGAGCAGGCGCGCCTGGCTGGCGCTCCCGGCCAAAACAGCTCCGCCAGCTTTTCTCGGTCGTGAGCGGTGTGTCTCTCGACCACCAGGTACGCCAACAAAGCGCTCACGAGATTGGATTCGAACTGCGTGATGGGTACGGTATCCAGGCTGGCGTGAAACGAGCCCAGGAGGCGAATCTTCAACCGCGGCATGACCCTTTCCTCACGATGTGATGGGTGCGCGGTCTCCTCTCAGGTATTAAGACGCAAATTTCTCATGAGAGATACCTGCGCTACCCGCAGCTCACACCGGATGCTTGACCCCTACGGATTTTTCCGCCGGGTATCCAAACCGTATTCGTGTCATTGCGAAGCCGGCGCTCTTTGCCGGCTGAAGCAATCTCCCGGCCTCCCGGGGGCTGCCGCGCCGCCCGCTTGCATGCGCGCCAGCTTTCGAGTATGATTACTCAACGCAGCCCGCGCAGGGTTGCTTTCGATTTGTGGCGATCCAGCAACCCAATTCGTAGACCCACGCCAACCGGTGACCTGTGCAGTTAACCCGTTTCGACCAACAATTCATACGCCTGCTGGTTCATTCGCCCGAACACCAGGCCATCATCGCTCAGAAGCTGGAACACAACCAATTCCTGGTTTCTTCCGAAAACCCATGGAGGCGATGGGTCAAGAACCTGGCGCAGTACTGCGCGCTGTGGCTCGAGCTGATCGCCGCGGCGACGAAGAAAGTCCCAACCAGCCTGGCGGGCGATGGGCAGGCTGCTGACCAGGAAAGGCTGTACTACTACGAGGAAAACCCACAGCTCGTGGAGGCGCGAGCCCGCTACCTGCACTATCACCTGCTCGGCGCCAGTTTCCAGGCGATCACCTACCAGGATCGCATCGACTCCACCTCGAGCTGCCCGGGTTGGCCTGGCTTGCTGTTCCGCCTGGGAGCTTTGCTATTGGCGTCCGTGTTTCAGCCTTCGCAGCTCAGCCTGCGCTATGTGCGCATCGTCCGCACAGTGCTCCTGGTTCCCAACCGGATCCCGGCCCACGCTGGCGCAGAAATCTACCTGTTTCGCATCTACCTGTTCGAAACCAATTTCCTGGCAGCGCGCCTGCGAGAGCGAGGCGTCTACGTGAACCTGATCGCTTCCACCACACCGCTCACACACTACAACCGCTTTTTGATCGGCGATTCGCTCAAGCTGTGCAATCCCTACCAGCAGGATGAGTACCCCCACTTCCAGCGCAACTACACCTGCCGCCATTTCGAACTGTGGTCGCCGGAGGATATCGTGGCGCTGGCGGGCTATTATCGGGACAAGGAAAAGCCCACCCTGAACAACGTGATCGGAGTCTATACACAGGGTTTCTGGCTGCGCATTCAGTTGGGCATCTACGAAGAAAACGCCGGGAAAGAGATCGCGGCGTGGGAAGACAGCCTGCTGCAAATTGCGCTGCAGATGCTCGAGCGGCACCTCGACTTGCAAGTGATCATCTACCCGCATCCGCTGGAGCGCCGACACCCGCAGAAGACCCAGCAGCATTTCGGCCGCCTGCTCACCAGCCACGCGCGCTTGCGCATCGATTTCTCGAACCAAAACTCCACGCTGACCTTCGACCAGGTGGGGTTGGGCCTGACGACGATGTCCACCATCGGCTTCGACCGACTGTACCTGGGGTTTCGCACCCTGTTTTTCGTGCCGCCTTCGATTTTCCTGGTCAACGAAATCCCTTCGGCTTACAATGCCCTGTTCTGCGCCAGCCCGCATGAGCTGGCGGAAAAAATCCAGGCGGTGCGCCCGATGAGCCACGCCGAGTTTATGCAGCAAACTTTTGGCCAGGAGTTCTGGCAGCCAGCCAGGGCTGCAGAGGGAAGGTAGCTTGCCAGCCTTGCCCTCCAGTTCCGTCGATATCACGCAGGGCAGCCTGCTCGGCAAGCTGCTGCGCCACAGCCCGGTGTACCTGACCAGCAGCCTGATCATCGCCTTCACCGCCTTCTTGCTGCTGCCGGTCAACACTCGCCTGTTTCGCGAAGACGATTACGGCGCCATCTCGACCATCGACGCCGCCTCCGACCTGGTGATCATCCTGGTTTCGCTCAACCTGATCACGGCCTACATGCGTCATTACTACGAGTACAAGGATGATCCCGAGCAACTCAGCCTGTATACTTCCACGATTTACTGGTTCATCGCCGGATGGGGCGCGCTTGCCACGGTCGGCTCACTGCTGGTCTCTGGTTTCTTTCTTCCCGCTGCCATCCCGGTCTGGCCGGTGCTGGCGCTGGCGTTCTCCTCGACCGTCTTGATCCAGCTCGGGCAGCTCAGCGGCTCTTACCTGCAGCAAATTCACCGACCGGTGCTGCAGGTCAGCCTGAACCTGGCGAATTTTTTGACCCACGCGGCGTTGATGCTGATCCTGGCAGGTGTGTTCAAGCTGGGGCTGACCGGCAAATACATCGCTGTGCTGTGCGGCGGATTGCTCTCGGCGGCCATCGGCACCTGGGTGCTCATCCGCGAGGGGTTGCTGCGCTGGCGCATCTCCTGGCCGATGCTCAAAGAATCCCTGATCTTCGCCATTCCCTTGCTGCCCAACGCCGCCTCGGGTTGGATCACCGGTTTATCGGATCGCATCTTGCTGGCGAGGTATGGCAGCCTGGCGGAAACCGGCATTTACAACGTCGGCTACCTGCTGGGGAGGGGCATCACCATCTTCTCTGAAGCGATCTTTCTGGTCTACGGCCCGATGATCTATGCCATGCTCAAGAAAGATCCTGCCACAGCCCAGGTGCGCATCGCCCGTTTCGTGCCCTATTTCTTCATGTTCATGCTGTGGATGTGCCTGGGATTATCGCTCTTCGCCGCTGAGATCGTGGCCATCGTGGCGCCGGCGCGCTATGCATCTGCCACCACGGTGGTGCCCATCGTGCTCAGCGCCTATTTCCTGGGTTCGCAGTACAAGACCTTCGTCCTGCTGCTTTCCTATCACAAACAAACGCTGGTCATCTCGCTGGGGAGCATCTTGCAGGCCAGCGTCAATCTGGGGGCCAACCTCCTGCTGATCCCACGCTATGGGAAAATCGCCGCAGCCTGGACAACGCTGATTGCCCTGGCCATTTACCTGGGTTGGCTGTTCATTTGGTCGCAGAAGAATTTCCGCTTGGAGCTGGATTACCGTCGCATCACGGCCAGCGCGCTGGTGGTGGCGGCGGCAGCCGGCGGCGCTGCCCTGCTGTTGGATTTGCCCCAGGTGACTGGCTCCCTGGCGCTGACCATCGGCGTCAAGGCCATGCTGCTGCTGGGTGTGGCGGCAGTCACCTGGTTTGCCGGGCTGATCCTGCCGGTGGATAAGCGCCAGATCAAATCATTCTTGAGGCTGGCATAATGTGCGGCATCTCTGGTATCGCCAATTTCCTGGAGCCCGCCTCCCTGGCGGGGTATTACGCCGCCCATCTGCGGCTGAGGCACCGCGGCAAAGACGACGAAGGTTTCTTCGCCGTGCATCAGGAGCGCGTCTGGTACTGCCGCGGCGACGACAGCCTGGTCATCTTCGGTCATTACCCGCACATCGAGGCGCTCAGCGCCGCCAACCTGGTGCTGGGTCACCGCCGGCTCTCGATCATCGACGTCTCACCCGGCGGTCACCAGCCGATGTCGTACCAGGATGGGCGCTACACGATGATCTTCAACGGCGAGATCTACAATTACATCGAGC
Source organism: Chloroflexota bacterium (assembly GCA_029265355.1). Classification (GTDB taxonomy): domain Bacteria; phylum Chloroflexota; class Anaerolineae; order Anaerolineales; family UBA4823; genus JAJUJL01. The sequence continues at coordinate 50,820 of JAJUJL010000007.1, forward strand.
TGCGCGACGAGCTGCAAGCGTTGGGGCATCGCTTCACCACCCAATCCGACGCCGAAGTGCTGCTGGCTGCCTTTGCGCAGTGGGATACCGGCTGTTTCAACCGCTTCAACGGCATGTGGGCAGCAGCGATCTACGACCACCTGATACAGCGCCTGGTACTGTCGCGCGATCGCTTTGGCGTCAAGCCGCTGTACTACGCTCAAATCCAGCGCACGCTGTACTTCGCCTCGGAGGTCAAATTTCTGCTCAGCTTCCTGCCGCGCCTGGCTGTGAACGAGGGACGGGCGGTCGAGTTCGCGGTGCAGAGCGTGGTCGACCACCACACCGAGACAATGTTCCAGGACGTCTACCAGCTTCCGCCAGCGCATTATGCCATCTTCGACGCCAGCGGCTTCTCCCAGCAGGCCTATTGGCGCTTGCCAGAGCGGCAGGCTCGCCTCACGCTGGCAGAGGGGCGCGAGCAATTGCTCGATCTGCTCAGCTCGTCGATTCGCCTGCGCCTGCGCAGCGATGTGCCCGTCGGCTCACTGCTCAGCGGCGGGCTGGATTCGACCACCATCGTGTGCATCGTGCGCCGCCTGCTCGAAGAGTCCAACGCCGGCAACAGCTTTGACCTGTTCTCAGCCGTCTTTCTGGAGGAAGCCTACAGCGAGCGCCGCTACATCGAGGAGACCGTCGCGCAGACACAACTTCCCATCCATTGGATCTATCCTGATCCCGAGCGCCTGGCCGAGACTTTACCGGTCTTGATGCACCACCAGGAATTCCCCATCCGTTCGCTGGCAGTCTATTCCCAATGGGAGATCATGCGCCAGGTGAGCCAGACGCCGATCGTGGTGCTGCTCAATGGGCAGGGCAGCGACGAGATTTTTGGCGGTTACACCGCCCATTACTTCGCCCTGATCGCCGAATACCTGCGCCGCCTGCGCCCAGGCCACGCCTACCGGCAGGCGCGCGCCCTGGCGCAGGCGCGGGAAATCAGCTTGCTGCAAGGTTTCGCTGGCGCGCTGCGGGAATTGGTGAAGAGCTCGCCCTTGGGCAGCCTTACCCGGCAGCGGCGGGTGGCTTATCTCAGCCAACCGTACGACGAGCCGCAGGGCTGGCGCCAGCAGCAAGACCTCTTTCGCAACGCCCTGGTGCGCAACCTGACCTTCAGCGCGCTGCCCGAATACTTGCGCTACGAAGACCGCAACAGCATGGCATTCACCCTGGAGTCGCGGCTGCCCTTCATGGACTACCGCCTGGTGGAATGGGCGATGTCGCTGCCAGCCGAGCTGAAGATCCACGGTACGATCAGCAAGCGTGTGCTGCGCGAAGCGGCGCAGGGGCTGATCCCCGAATCGATCCTGGCGCGCCGAGATAAGATGGGCTTCGTCTCGCCCCAGGAGCTATGGCAGCGACAGGCGCTGGCGCCGCTGCTCGAGGCGGCTTTCGATCAAGATCTGCAAGGACGTTTTCCCTTCCTGGCAGAGAAAAAGTGCCAGGAGATGTACGCTGATTACCAGCAGGGACGGCGCAATGATTGGCCCTGGGTGTGGCGCATCGCCAACCTGGTCTGGTGGCATCAACATTGGTGGGGATGAGGGCATGAAGCGGTTGAATAATCGGTTTTCCTGGGATCAAACCTGGCAGGGACGCCAGGCGACGCTGGATCTGACCACGTTGATCCTGTGGCGCAAATTTCTCGAGCACGTCGATCTGCGCAACCGCAGCTACCTGGAGATCGGCGCCGGCAGGGGTGTGTTCGGTAAGCTGGCGCTGGAAGCTGGTGCCAGCCAGGTGTGTTTGCTGGATCAATCGGCGGAAGCGATGCGCATTTGCCGCGAGTACATTGGCGAGGATGCCAGGGTCTCTTATGTGGTCGAGAATGCCATCGATTTTCACCCGGCGGAAAAATTCGACGTGGTGCTGTCCAACGGACTGATCGAACATTTTCTGGATGAGGATCAGAGGCTGATCGTCGAAGCGCACGCCGCCAACTCGCGCGACCTGGTGGTGCTGATGGCGCCGGCTTCGCCGCACTTCAACGACCGCCGCGTGCGCTACGCGTGGGCGTTGAAGCTGTACGGGCCGCAGTACCCCCTCCGCGTCGAACAAATGCGCGCCATCCTCGAACAGGCTAGCCTGGAGCCAATCCTGGTCGAACGATTTTATCCCACCTATGGCATCAAGCTGGACCGCTTGTTCGCTTCACGCAGCCGCCTGCGCGGCCTGATCGACCTGGCCTTGCTCAAGGTTGGTTTCTACCATGCCCTGCACTGGGCGACCAGCCCGCTGGGAAAGCGATTCGGCGGGTATCTGATCGGCATCGGCAGGGTACAGCGGGCATAGCCGCGCCGTCGTTAACCAGGCTGGCAGGATGTCTTCGCGCTCACTTCTGTTCGTGGCTTACAATTTTCCTCCGCACGGCGGACCCGGCGTGCAGCGCAGCTTGAAGTTCGTCAAATACCTGCCAGAGTTTGGCTGGCAGCCAGTGGTGATCAGCGCAGCGCCCGAGGCCAGCCCGCTGCAGGATGCTTCCCTGGCAGCCGAAATCCCCCGCGACGCAGCCATCCACCGCCTCCCCGGCTTCAGCATCCTGCGCTTGCTGGCGCAGGCAAAGCGCTACAGGTTGGGCAAAGCGGTTGTGCTGCTGAACTTGCTGCTGCAGGTACCTGATCCCGCCATCTTCTGGGCACTCCGGGCGCGCGCCACGGTCGCCAGGCTGATCCAGGCGCAGCGCCCGGCGGCCATCTACACCACATCCGGGCCGTACAGCGCTCACCTGGTGGGGTTGTGGGCCAGGCAGCAGTTTGGCATTCCCTGGCTGGCGGATTTCCGCGACCCCTGGAGCCGCAACCTGCTGATCCCCTACCTGCCCGGCTACCGGGCGCTCAACCGACGCATCGAGCGGCGCGTGCTGCGGGCGGCGGATGCGATTACCTGCGTATCGCAGCCATGGCTCGAAGATCTGCAGGCCAACCTGGGAGAGCGCGCTGAGAAATTTTTCTTTCTACCCAACGGCTATGATGAGGCGGATATCCAGCCCCTGCCCGCCCCCCAGCCCGGCGCGCCTTTCACCATCACCCACCTGGGCAGCTTCTATCGCAACCGCAAGCCCCAGGCTTTCCTGCAGGCGATCGACGCGCTCATGCGCGGCGGGCAGATACCGCCCGCTTCGCTGCGCCTGCGCTTCATCGGCAAGAATCCACCCGGCGCGCTGCCCAGCCAGCCGCCCTTTGAAATTTACGGCTACCTGCCGCACAGCGAGCTGGGACGCTTCCGCGCTGAGAGCGATGTGTTCTTGCTGATCCTGGGCAGCGCGCCGGAAAACCGGGGCAACTACAGCGGGAAAATCTACGAATACCTGGCCTGCAATCGCCCCCTCCTGGGCATCGTGCCTCGCGGCGGGGTGGCCGAGCAGCTCATCGCCGAGACGCGCACCGGCATCGCCGTGAGCGACTCGCCCGCCGAGATCGGAGCAGCCATCCTGCGCCTGTACCAGGAATGGCGGGCGGGTAATCCAGGCTGGAACCCAGATTGGCAGGCCATTCGCCAATACACGCGCCGCAACCAGACCGCCCGTTTAGCAGAGATCTTGAATGCTTTGACCAGCAAAATTCCCGAAACGCCTCGTTAAAGCAGCCCCTGCCTCACCAGCAGCTCTGCGTTGTAGATCGAGCCGCCCGCCGCGCCGCGGATCGTGTTGTGCGACAGCACCACCAGGCGCAGATCGAAGAGCGGGTCGGGGCGCAGGCGCCCCACCACCGTGGTCATGCCCTTGCCAGCCATGCGATCCAGGCGCGGCTGGGGACGATCGGCTTCGCTGCGCAGCAAAATCAGCGGCTGGGGCGTAGAGGGCAGGTCGGCAGCCGCGGGAGGAACACGGTAGGCCAGCAAGGCTGCCTCGGCTTGCTCGACGCTCGTCGGCTGCCCCAGCTCCACCGAAAGGCACACCATGTGCCCATCGCTGACCGCCACACGGTTGGTGTGGGCTGAGATGCGAAAGCCAGCCAGCTGGATGGCGTCGCCGTCGAAGCGCCCCAGCATTTTCAGCGGCTCGCTCTCCACTTTTTCTTCTTCCCCATTGATATAGGGAATGACATTGTCCAGGATATCCAGCGAAGGCACGCCGGGATACCCAGCGCCAGAGATGGCCTGCATGGAGAAGGCCATCACACGCCGCAGGCCAAAGGCATCCAGCAGCGGCTTGAGCGCCACGGTCATGCCGGTGCTGGTGCAGTTCGAGTTGGTCACAATGGCGCCCTGCCAACCGCGCCTGCGGCGCTGCACTTCCACCAACCCGGCGTGTTCCGGGTTGACCTCTGGGATCAGGATGGGCACATCCGCTTCTTCCCGGTAGGCGGAAGCGTTGGAGCAAACCAACACACCCGCGCGCGCAAATTCAGGCTCGATGGCGCGCGCCTTCTCGGAAGGCAGCGCCGAGAAAGCCAGCCGGGCGCCGGTCTGCTCCGGTTCGCTGGGCAAGAGGGGCATTTCCGCAGCCCAGGCAGGCATGGCTTCGCCCAGCACCCAGCGGCAGGCTTCACCGTAGACGCGCCCGGCGGAGCGATCCGAGCCGGTCAGGGCTATCACCTGGAACCAGGGGTGTCCATCCAGGAGCTGCACAAAGCGCTGCCCGACGCTGCCAGTAGCTCCCAGGACGGCAACGGGGATTTTCTCACCGGTCATTTTGCTCTCTCCTTTGGCAAGGTCTCAATCGTTACCCATAACTGCATCAAGCGGTCTTTTCACGTGGTCAGCGCGTGCAGCGCCTTCACAGCAGTCTCGGCGTCCTGCTCGGCCACCACCAGGCTGATGGCCACTTCCGAAGAACCCTGGGCGATGGCAATGACGTTGACGTTGCGCTCGCCCAGCACGCTGAACACCCGCCCGGCTATGCCCGGGGTGTGCTGCATGCCGGCGCCCACCACGGTGATGATCACCACCTCGTCGGAAGCCCACACCCGGTCGATATCGCGGCGGGAAAGCTCGTTAGCAAAGGCCTCTTCCAGCGCAGCCACCACCTGACGGGCGGCATGATAAGGCACGGCGAAGCAGATGGACTGTTCCGAGGAGGCCTGGGTGATGAGCGGCACGCTGGTGCCGGTGGCCGCCACGGCGGCGAAGGTGCGCGCCGCCACGCCGGGCACGCCCAGCATGCCGCGCCCCTCGATAGTCACCAGCGATTGTTTACGGATGGCGGTGACCGCCTTAATCGCCCCGTTGCGTTTGGAGCCGGCGTCCGCTACCAGGCGCGTCCCAGGGTGCTGCGGATTGAAAGTGTTGCACACGCGCAAGCCGATGCCAGCCTCGATCACCGGGCGGATGGTCTTGGGATGCAGCACCTTAGCGCCAAAATACGCCAGCTCGGCGATCTCGCGGTAGGAGAGCACCGGAATGGTGCGCGCTTCGGGCACCAGGCGCGGGTCTGCCGACATGACCCCATCCACATCCGTCCAGATCCACACTTCATCGGCGGGCAAGGCTGCCCCCAGGATGGCCGCCGAGTAATCGCTGCCGCCGCGGCCCAGCGTGGTGGGAATGCCTTCCGGCGTGGCAGCGATGAAGCCGGTCACCACCGGCACGCGCCCTTGGGCGAGCAGCGGCTCGAGCACGCGGCGCGTGCTGAGCGTGGTCGCCGCCAGGTCGGGGTGAGCGTCTTGAAAGTGGCGATCAGTGACGATCAATTGCGTGGCCTCGATGGGCTGCGCCGGTATGCCTTGCGCCTCCAGCACGGCAGACAGCAGGCGCACGCTCATGCGCTCGCCCAAGCCAGAGAGGGCATCCAGGGCGCGCGGCGTGGCTTCGCCCAGCACCGAGAACGCCTGGCACAGGTTGGTGAATTCCGCCAAAAGGTTGCCGATCTCCTGCTTGAGTTGGGCGGCGGTGGCTTGCTGCTCGCGCCGCGGGCCAACCAGCAGAGCGTCGATCACCGCCTCGTGCTGGGCCGCGATGCGCGCAGCAGCCTGGTGGAAGACATCCACCTGCCCCTGCACCGCTTTCGCCGCGCCTTCGAGCAGCAAATTGGTCACCCCCGCCATGGCAGACGTGACCACCACCAGGCGCGGCCAATCGCCGCGGGCAGACCGGACGATGCCAGCCGCCGCCTGGAAGGCCTCGCTGTTGCCGACGGAGGTGCCGCCGAATTTCATCACCAGGGTTGGCATTTGCATAGGATCACCTCATCATCGATAAACTGATCAAAATGGCCAAACCGAAGACCAGGATCACCGCTCCAGAGAGCCGGTCGATCCAGCGCAAGACTGGCGGCGAGAGGCGAGCGCGCAGCGCAGCGGCAGCGCTGCTCAGAAGCAGCCACCAGGCAGCCGAGCCGCAAAAGACGCCCAACACCACCCAGCCCGCCGAGGCTGCGCCCGCCCCGACCGCCAGCCCCAGGCCAGCAAACACCGCCGCGAAGGAAAGGATGGTCAGCGGGTTGGAGAGGGTCAGCGCAAACGTGCTCAGGTAGATGCGCAGCGGCTGGAGCGGCTCTGCCGGCGTTCGATCGAGATCGAACGCAGTGGGCTGGAGCCTGGAGGTCCACAAAATGCGCCCTCCCAGCCAGCACAGGAACAAACCACCCACCAGGCGCAGCCAGAATTGCTGTCCCACCAGGAAACCGGATAAAGCGGTCAGGCCGAATGCGCCCAACAGGGCAAACAGGCTATCAGCGCTGGCTGCGCCCATACCCGCCGAAAACCCTGCCCACCGCCCACCGGCGAGCGAGTGGCGGATGCACAGCACGCCGATCGGCCCAACCGGCGCGGCGATCGAAAACCCGACCACCCATCCCTGCCAGAAGAAACTCACCTCGCCCGGCATGTTCGCTCAGCTCACGCGCCATTTGGCGGCAGCGTCTGCGCCAGTTCATCCAGCGCCCGGTAGTACGGGTAGATGCTGGGGATGTAGTGGCGCTCGTTGGCAGCGTGGGGAGCGAGCCCGCTCTGCCCCCACACCACGCCCTGCCCGCCCGGCGCAAAGCGGGCGCTGGTGCCGGGCAGCTTGCGCCCGATGACCGCTGGCAGGCCGGAGGCGCGCTCGACGGCGGCGATCAATCCGCGCAGGTACGGGTTGTGCGGGTCGCAGGCGATGCCGTTTTCCATCACCGGCACCACCAGCTCCAGGCCGTTTTCACGGCAGTAGTCTTCCAATTCCTGCCGCAGGGCGCCCAGGTCATCCTGGGGAATGGGGCGCACCTCCACGCCGATCACGCCGTAATCGGCGGTCACGTTGTAGATGCCAGGCGTGCCAACCTGGATGAAGGGGAAGCGCGCCTGCGATTGCCAGCCATCGGGGGAGTTCAGCGTCAGGCGGCGCTGCAGCAGGGCCGCCACCTCGGCGCGCGCGGTGAGCAACCGCTCAGACAGGTCGCGCTGGGCGCCGGCGACGCCAGAATGGCCGCGCTGCCCGCGCGCCACCAGGTCGAAGCGCATCACGCCCCGGTTCTGGATGCAGATCTCGCCCCACAGCTCGCTGCCTTTCTCGCCGGTGCGCTCGCCCGCCACCAACAGCGAGGGCTGGTAGCCCTCTTCTTCTTGCAGCAGGCGCAGCACGTGGGGCGTGCCCATCGCCTCGCTTTCGCCATTCTCTTCATTGCCAACCAGCAGCAGGTTGACCGGCGGGTAGGGTGGGCCCTGGCGCAAGCGATCTTTCATCCACACCAGGAAGGTGGCCACGACGGTCTTCATATCGGCGGCGCCGCGCCCCCACAGGTAATCGCCCTCGACGCGCGGCTCGAACTGGCTGTCATCGGGGTCGGGCTCCACCACGTCGAAATGCCCTGAGAGCATCAGCGGGGCGTGCATCTGCCCGGGAAAGCCGACCAGCAGCGCCGGGTAAGCCGAGCGGTTATAGTAACGCACCCCCAGGCCGCGGCTGCGCACATAATCGAAGATCAGCGTGGCCGCGCGATGCACCTCGTCCAGGCGCTCCTGCGGACAGGCGGTCACGGAAGGGATGCGGATGAGCGTCTGCGAAAGCGCCAGTACCTCGCTGGTTTTGTCGGCGTAGACCGTTTCCACCAGGTTATCCAGGCGCGGGCGGAAGCGCACCGGCGCCTGCGGCTCAGCGTGCACGTCATCGCGCGCCCTTTGCAACAGCTCGCCCAGCTTTACCGACTCGCTCCCCAGGTCAGCCAGGTGGGCGGCGATCCACTCCACATCGCGCGCCACGCTCGCCTGGCGCTCCTCCGCCAACTGGCGCAGCAGTTCCAGGGGCACTTCATCGCTGGGGCCGACCAGGGATTGCAGGCGCTGGCGCATGGTCTCGGCGGTGTTTGGAGCGCCTTGCGCCATGGCAACCAGCGGAGCCAGGTCCTCCCACAGTCCCAGCGCCTCTGCCAGCGGGCGCACCTCCGCCAGCGTCCAGCTCAGGAAGCTGCGCATGGCGATCGGCTTGCCGGTGAGCGGGTTTTCGATCTCAGCGCGCAGCCCACCTCGGGCGGCCTGCTCTTCGTTGCTGCGGGCGCGCTCCAGGTCTTCGCGATCATAGCGGAAGGCGCGCCCGAAGTGCTCATCGGCGTAAAAGCGCAGCAGCAGCAGGTGCTTGAGCGTCAGGTTGGCAATTTCGATTTCCAGCGGGTGCCCGCCGTCATCGGTGCGCACTTCGACCCGCGACATGGGCAGGTTGATGCGCGCCATCAGGTTTTGCATCTCGATCTGGGCTGCCATGGCCTCGGTGGAAACCGGCTCTCCCAGGGCGTACAACCCGCGCGCGTAGATCTCGGTGAGCTGCTCGCTGGTGACGGCGATCAGCCGCTCGACCGGCTCTGCGAAGGAGCGGGCGCGCACCGGCGTCCAGTTGTTGTTGCCAAAGCGCACGCCCTGGCGGACAAGCTCGTAAGACAGGTGCAAATAATCCTCGTATGAGCGGTACAGGTCGGGGAGGTCTAAGGAGGCGGGGTTGGGAAAGGTCAGGCTGCGCAGCGAATCGAACGGGGTGAGCACGACCACCTCCCGACCCTGGCGCTGCGCAGCGCGCAGCGGTGTAGAGGCGCTGGTGGCGATGAACAGGGCGGCAAAGGCGCGCATCAGGCGGGTGGCGGTGATGTAGAACTTACTCTTGAAATCGTCCAGGTGCAGGTCGCCGCGCTCGGAGGCTGGCAGGTGCATGAAATCCCAGGCAAAGAGCGGGTCAGGCAGCGACAGGTTGGCGTGCACGCCTGCCACCGCCAGGTCCTCGCCGTACAGGTCAACGCAGCGTTCCAGGTAACGGCGCTTCGCCAGGTGCCAGGAACCGGGGATGGAATGCGCGCCGACGCTGGTATTGACCAGCAGGTTGCCGTGCCAGTGGTACAGGCGCTCGCCGAATTGCTCTCCCGCCTTGTGCAGCGCGTTGAGCAGCAGCCCTTCCATGAGGCGACCCTCGTACACTGCGCCGCGCGGGGTGTAGTAGGGGCGCGTAGCCCATTCGATCATCCAGTGGAAGACTTCTAACTGCGAGGCGCTGGCGGACCAACCCGGAAGCACCTCGGTGCGCAGGTAATCGACGAACGATTGCTGAGCCGGTCCAGAGCCGACCGTGAGCAGCGGGCGGAGTTGCGAGTCCAGCAAGTTCCATTCCAGCTCGAAGCCGCACAGCCCCCCCTGCAAGCGCTCCTTGAGCGCAGTCTGCAGGGCAAGCTGGTATTTCTCGGCAAATTGAGCGACATCAAAAGCCATAACCATCTCTCCTAAATTGCATTCAGTCCCTGCAGCAGGCGCTGGAAGGCGCCAGCGGTGCGCTCGGGCGGGGTGGCGTAAGAGAAGCGCACCCATTCTCCGCCATAAGCCGAAAAGAACGGTCCCGGAACGATGGCGACGCCGTGCTGCTCGGCCAGGTATTGACCCAGGGGCTCGCTGTCCGCCCAGCCCGCCTTGGACAGCCATGCGCCGACGTGGATAAAGGCATAGTAGCCCTTCCCCAGGATGTAGGTGAACCCGTGCTGATCGAACAGCGCTTTGAGCAGCTTGCGGCTGGCGTTGGTGGGTTCGACGATCGGGCGGCAGGCTTCTGCGTAGCCCATCTCATAGGCTGCGATGGCCACGGCCGCGGCGTAGAATGGCGGGATGACGCCGTGCGAGGCGCGCGCCACGGTGAACTTGACCACCTCGTCGGAAGCGATCAGGTGACAGTTGCGGATGTTGGAACCGCCCAGGCTCTTGGTGATGCCGTCCAGGAACATCAGCCGCTGGCGTTCTCCAGGCTCGAACAGTCTTAGGAAGGCGTTCAGATCCATAGGCTGCTCGTCGGTGACGTAGTGGTACATCCAGTCGTAAAGCACGAAAGCCGCCCCGGCCTGCAGCGCGGCGCGACCCAGGGCAGCCTGGCGCTCGGGTGTGAGGGTCAGGCCAGTGGGGTTATCCGGGCAGGTGATCAGCACGCCTGCCAGCTTGCGCCCGGAGCGGGCGGCGTACTCGGCGCAGGCCTGCAAGCCCTCTTCGGTGTAAGCCCAACCCTGCCTGGGATCGCCCGGAGCGTACATCACGTTGGCGCCCACACCATACGGCCCCCAGTTATAGGAGATCCACGGCACGCGCGAGACAACCAGCACATCGCCCTGTCGCCCATGGCCGAGCGCCAGCATGGCCTGGTAGGCTTTGACCAGCGCGTCGCGCCCGCCAACGGTGGAAATGACATTGGCGGGACCAAAACCCAGCCCGGGGTCCAGCTTCCAATATTGCTCGATCACCGCTTTGCGGTAGGCGTCGTGCCCGAAAGGCATGTCGTACGCCGAGCCGTGCTCCACCTGCATCTCAGCCGCGCGCATCAGGATGTGGCGCGAGACGCCCGGCAGGCTGGCGCCGCCATCGCCCTGCGAGGCATCGAAGACTGGGCTGCCAGGGTGATTCTGCTGGTAGGTTTTCAGGGATTTATTGATCAGGAACATGCGCGATGGCGGAATGGGCATCTGATGGCTGAGGTAATCACTGACCGGGGTCAGGTTCTCGGCGGGCACGGCGTAGTCCGGCTGGTCGTTGGGTTTCAGGGCAGGCATTTCACACTCCTTGGTCTGGCGGGCGCCGCAGGCTGGAACGCCAGCGGTCTCTATAAAAAAACGCCCCGCTGCTGCGGGGCGTCGTCCGGTCTCATTTCATTTACGCCAACCTGGCGCACCTGTGAGCTGCACCGCGCGAACGCCCCGCCGGAATATGACGATTAGTGGTGGTGGTGGTGTTCATCGCGAGAGTGTGCAGGGTGCTCATAATGGACGCTACTATACCATTTGGAGCGGTGGGCGTCAAGGAATTCACTTTTAGAGTTGCCGCTGGATGATGTAGTTCGCCAGCTCCAACAGCGCCTGGCGTTGTGGGCATTCGCGCTGCTTGAGCAGCGTTTCAACCGCGCGATCGATATAGCTTTCCGCTTCTTTCAGCGAGGCATCGATGGCGCCCGAGGCGCGGATATTGCTCACCAGGCGGGCGAATTTATCATCTTCGAACAATTTGCCGCTCAGCGCCGCATCCATCCAGGCATCTCCGGGATTCTGCTCCAGGTAATACAGCGCCGGCAGCGTGATCAAGCCCTGGCGCAGGTCGCTGGCGACCGGTTTACCAACCGTGGCCTGCTCGCCGGTGAAATCCAGGATATCGTCCATGATCTGGAAGGCCATGCCCAGGTTGTATCCCATGCCGCGCATGCGCTCCACTTCCTGGGAATCTACCGGGCTGAGTATGGCTGCGGCAGCGGTGCACAGCTCGAACATGGAGGCGGTCTTAGCGTAGATGCGTTGGTAGTAATCTTCGCGGCTGGCCAGGCCTTTGCTGGTGAAGAGCTGGGTGAGCTCGCCGTTGACGATGATCGCCAGCGTCTCCGCGAACAGGCGCATCACCGCCACCGAGTCCGTCTCGGCGGCCAGCTTGGCGGCGCGGGCAAAGATGAAATCGCCGGTGAGCACAGTGGCCGCCGGCGACCAGCGGGCATTGAGGGTGACCATCCCCCGGCGCAGCAAAGCGCCATCGATCAAATCATCGTGCACCAGGGTGGCGGTGTGCAGCAGTTCGATGGCAGCGCCCAGGGTGACCAGTTTCTCCTGGTCAGCGCCAAGGATACCGCCGGTCAACAGCGCCACCGCCGGGCGCACACGCTTGCCGCCGGAGTCCAGCAAGTGATCCAGCGCAGCGCCCAGGTCAGGGTGGTTGCCATCCGACTGGGCGCGCATTTTTTGCTCCACCTGAAGAATGCTGTCACTGATCGGAATTAAAAAGCTCACATGATTCAAGCGATCGCTCACCATTTGAACAGCCTGTTTGCATTTTCTGTCGTTGTCTTTGCCACCATCTCTACCGGTAAATGTTTGATCTCTGCAATTTTATCAGCAATATAGCGCACATAGGCAGGTTCGTTGCGCTCACCGCGGTGCGGATGGGGCGTCAGGAAGGGGGCGTCGGTTTCGATCAGCAGCCGCTCCAGAGGTGCAGCGGCCACCACCTGGCGCAGCAACTCAGCCTTGCGGAAAGTCACCGGACCCGTGATTCCCAGGTAGAAATTGTGCGCCAGCGCCCTTTCGGCGGCGGGCAAATCTCCGGAGAACGAGTGCAGCACGCCGGGTCGCTCTGCCAAGGGATGGCCTATGGTTTCTAAGTGTGACTGCCATTCTACCAGCATATCCAAAACATCGGCAGTCGCTTCGCGGTTGTGCACCACCACCGGCAGACCGACGCTGGCAGCCAATTGAAGCTGGTCTTTGAAGGCTTGCTTTTGGACATCCACCGGCGCTTTATCCCAATAATAATCCAGGCCGATCTCGCCGATAGCGACCACGCGCCGATGCGCACCCCAGCGGCGCAGCTCGTCCACCATCTCGCTGCCCCAACCGCTGGATTCCGTGGGGTGCACGCCCACGCACAGGTACACTTGCGGGTTTTCGCTGGCAAGCGCCTGGATGTCGGCGCTGTTTTTCACGGTCAGAGCTGGGATCAGCAGGCGTGTCACACCTGCCAGGCGCGCCCGCTCCAGGACGGCATCCCGGTCCTGGTCAAAAGCGTTGAAATCCAGGTGGCAGTGAGTGTCAACCAGGGGAAGCACTTACTTTAATCCTGCCACCCGCAAGCCATCTTGCAATATCGCCTGGACGCGATCCTGGCGGGTGGTTTCGGTGTAGACGCGCAGGATCGGTTCGGTGCCGGAAAAGCGGATCAGCAGCCAGCCGCCGTCTTCCAGGTTGAAGCGAAAGCCGTCGATGGTGTCCAGGCTGGTGACCCGCAAGCCGCCCAGCGTGGAGGGGTTGGCGCCCAGGATGATCTGCTCGCGCTGCTTGCGGTCGCCGCTGAACGCCGAGTCGATGCGGTCGTAGTAATGAGCGCCGACCTTGGCAAAGAGCAGCTCGAGCAGCTCGGAAGGCTTCTTGTCCAGGCGCACCATCATATCCAGCATATACAACCCGGCCAGGATGCCATCCCGCTCCGGGACATGCTGGCGGAAGGCGTAGCCGCCAGATTCTTCGCCGCCGATCATAGCCCTGGTCTCCAGCATCTTGGGCGCTACGTACTTGAAACCCACGCCAGTCTCGTGCACCGGCACACCGTACAATTTGCCCAGCTTGTTGAGCATGGTGGTGGTCGAAAGGGTTTTGACGATCGGCCCGCGTTCGCCGCGCACCTCCAGCAGGTAATAAGCCAGCAAGCCAAAAACGCGCAATTGGTCGATGAATTTGCCATGCTCGTCGCCAACGCCCAGGCGGTCGGCGTCGCCATCGGTGATCAGCAGCACATCGGCGCGATGCTCCAGCGTGGCGCGCAGACCAGCGTCCACGTTGGGCTGGATCGGCTCCGGGCGGCTCATCTCAGGGAAGATGGGATTGCGCTGAGAGTGGATCTCGAACACCTGGGTGGCGCCGCCCCCCAGCAAGCGCGGGAACCAACCAGCGCCGTTGCCCCACATGGGATCGACGGCAATGCGCAGCCCGGCCTGGCGCAACGGCTGCAGATCGATCAGTCGGTTGATCTGCTCCAGGTAGGCGGGCGTGGGATCGAAGCGCATCACCCGCCCCTGCTGCTCAGCCTCTGGCAGCGGCAGGCGTTTCACCTGCTCGACCTCCGCTGGTATCTGCGCTTCGATTTGCTGCAAGCCCTGCGGATCGATCGCGCCGCCGAAGCGGTCGCGCACTTTGAAGCCATTGTCAGTGGGCGGGTTGTGCGAGGCGGTGATGTTCAAGCCTGCCACAGCCTGGCGAGCGACGATTGAGTAAGAGATGACCGGCGTGGGCGTGGCGCCCTCCGTCAGGTAAACTCGCAGCCCATTGGCTGCCAGCACCTCGGCAGCCGCCGCCGCAAAATTCTCCGAGTGAAAGCGCCGGTCATAGCCCACCACCACCCATTGGTCGCGGTAGCCCTGCTCCAACAGGTACGCCGCGAATCCCTGGGTGCAACGCCGGACATTGTCGAATGTGTAATCCTCAGCGATCCTGCCGCGCCATCCATCCGTGCCAAACTTGATCGTCTTCGCCATGCCACCTCCCGGTTGAATTCCTGCACTTGATTTGTGGAAGTCAAAATCCCACGGCATCGCGGGGAAACCAGCCTGCCCGCAACGCATGCTCGAAGCCAGCGCATTCTATTGATTATGTGAGAATGAGTACAAAGTGTATTATATCAAGGGAAAATCGCCCGAGCGTTAGAAATTTCTGATATGATTACGTCGATTTACACCATACTCGGGAGCGGTCTTGTGAACTTCGTCTACTTATCCCCCCATTTCCCTCCGAATTACTATTTGTTTTGCGTGCGCCTGCGCGAGCTGGGCGCCAACGTGCTCGGATTGGCGGATGAGCCCTACGAGCTGCTGCACCCCGAGCTGCGCGCCGCGCTGACCGAATACTACCGCGTGGGCGATATGCACAATTACGACGAACTGCTGCGAGCGCTGGGTTACTTCACCCACCGCTACGGGAAGATCGACCGCCTGGACTCGCACAACGAATACTGGCTGGAGAGCGAGGCTGGCCTGCGCACCGATTTCAACATCTTCGGGTTGAAGCGCCCGGATATGCCCCAAATCAAGCGCAAATCGCTGATGAAGCAGACCTTCATCAAGGCGGGCGTGCCGGTGGCGCGCGGGCGGGTGGTGCGCACGCTGCGCGAGGCGCTCAAGCTGGTCAAGGAAACTGGTTTCCCGCTGGTCGCCAAGCCCGACATTGGCGTCGGCGCTGCCAAAACTTACAAGATCAACAGCCAGGTCGAACTGGAGAATTTTTTTCGCGAAAAACCGGCTGTCGATTACATCATGGAAGAATTCATCCAGGGCGAAATCATCACCTTCGACGGGCTCACCGACCGGGACGGCAACCTGGTTTTTTCGTCCTCGATGAAATACAGCCAGGGCATCATGGAAACCGTCAACGACAACACCCATGTCTACTACTACACCCTGCGCGAAATTCCCCAGGATTTGGAAGATATGGGAAGAAAAACGCTCAAAGCCTTCGGCGTGCGCGAACGCTTTTTCCACTTCGAGTTCTTTCGCGACACCCAGGGCAAGCTCATCGCCCTGGAGGTCAATATGCGCCCGCCGGGCGGCATGACCACCGATATGTTCAACTTTTCCAATGACATCGACATCTATCGCGAGTGGGCCAACATCATCATGCACAACCACTTTGCCGCCCAGCCCAGCCGCGCTTACCATTGCGCTTACATCGGGCGCAAGTTCAACCGGGTGTACGCCCACAGCCACGAACAGATCCTGGCTGAATTTGCTGACCGCATCGTGCACCACGAGAATATCAGCGGCGTGTTCAGCGCCGCATTGGGAGATTACGGCTACCTGGTGCGCTCGCCCGAGCTGAGCGAGATCTACATCATGGTCGATTATGTGCATAAACCGGCCTGAGGAAGATAATCCATGAACATCGAATATCACAAGTGGTGGAGCCCCAACCTGGGACAGGAAATGGAGCTGAAGGTCTACGGATTTTACGGCAAACCGATGCTGGTTTTCCCCGCCCAGGCCGGGCGCTTCTATGAATACGAGGATTTCAAGATGATCGATGCGATCGCGTGGTTCATCGAAACCGGGCGCATCAAAGTCTTCACCGTGGACAGCATCGACGCCCAATCCTGGGCCAATTGGGAGCTGCACCCCGCCCAGCGGGCGCAGCGCCATGAAGACTACGACCGCTATATCGTCCAGGAAGTGGCGCCGTTTATTTACGACCACACCCACAATCGCCAACAGAAATTTATCTCAACCGGCTGCAGCATGGGCGGCTACCACGCCGCCAACTTCTTCTTCCGCCACCCGGACATTTTCGATGTCATGATCTGCCTGAGCGGGCTGTTTCAACTGCGCATGTTCGTCGGCGACTACTCCGACGAGACGGTCTACTACAACTCGCCGCTCTACTACCTGCCCGACCTGGAAGACCCCTGGTACCTGGACCAGTACCGCCAGAGCCGCATCATCGTTGGCGTGGGACAGGGCGCCTGGGAAGACGCCATGCTGGAGGATGCCTACGCCTTGCAGCGCATTTTGCAGGCCAAAGCTGTGCCGCATTGGATCGATTTCTGGGGGCGAGACGTTAACCACGATTGGCCGTGGTGGCGCAAGATGATGCCCTACTTCCTGGGCACGCTCAACCTGCCGGCTTACGAGGGAGCCCAGGCATGAATCGCGCCGACCCCGTTTACATGGATTACGCTGCTACCACGCCGGTGGATGAGCGCGTGGTGGCAGCCATGCTGCCCTATTTTAGCCAGGATTTCGGCAACCCCTCTTCCATCCACCGCCTGGGGCAGCGCGCCGAGGCCGCCGTGGAGAACGCTCGCGAACAGGCGGCGGCGGTGCTCAACTGCCGCCCAGACGAGGTGATCTTCACCTCTTGCGGCTCAGAGAGCGACAACCTGGCGCTGCGCGGAGCCGCCTTTGCCGCGCGCCAGCAGCGCGGCGCCAGGCATCTGCTGGTCAGCCCGGTGGAACACCACGCCGTCTCGCACACCGCTCTGCAACTGCAGCAACTGCACGGTTTCGAGCTCGAGTGGCTGCCGGTGGACGAGCACGGGCGCGTCGATCCCGGAGAGGTCGCCCGCCGCCTGCGACCAGATACCGCCCTGGTCTCGGTGATCTACGCCAACAACGAGATCGGCACGCTCAACCCGCTGGCAGAGATCGGCGCCCTGTGTCGCCAGGCAGGCGTGCCCTTGCACAGCGACGCCGTGCAGGCAGCCGCCTACCTGCCCCTGGATGTGCAGGCGCTGCAGGTGGACCTGCTGGCGCTGGGGGCGCACAAATTCTATGGCCCCAAAGGTGTGGGCGCGCTGTATGTGCGCAAGGGCACTCCCCTGCTGCCGGCGCAGACCGGCGGCGGGCAGGAATTCGGGCTGCGCGCCGGCACCTCCAACGTGCCCTACATCGTTGGCTTGGCGGAAGCGCTGCGCATCGCCGCGCAAGAGCGCCCGGCCCGTACTGCCCACGTGCAGCCGCTGCGCGACCGACTGGTGGGCGGCCTGCTGGAGGCCATCCCCGAAGCGCGCCTGACCGGGCACCCCGTGCAGCGCCTGCCCAATCACGCCAGCTTCGTGTTTCGCGGCGTGGATGGC
Organism: Chloroflexota bacterium; assembly: GCA_029265355.1. Lineage (GTDB taxonomy): Bacteria > Chloroflexota > Anaerolineae > Anaerolineales > UBA4823 > JAJUJL01. The sequence continues at coordinate 68,315 of JAJUJL010000007.1, forward strand.
AACGCCCTGCTGACCATGCTGGACGCGGCTGGCTTTGCTGTCTCATCCGGTTCAGCTTGCAAGACCGGCAGCCCAGAGCCGTCCGAGGTGCTGCTGGCTTTGGGTCTGCCGAAGGAATGGGCGCTTGGCTCGCTGCGCGTCACGCTGGGAGCGAGCAACACACCGGCGCAGATCGAGGCGCTGTTGGACGCGCTGCCGCAGCTCGTTCAGCAGGCGCGCCAACTGGCAGCCAGGTAGCTGGCCTCGCTGGCTGGCGCTCTGCTCACAGGAATCAGATTCAGGATGACACCCGAGAATCGCCAGACAGTGGTCGTCGCCATGAGCGGCGGCGTGGATAGCTCGGTGGCAGCCGCCTTGCTGCTGGAGCAGGGCTACCGCGTCATCGGTGTGATGCTGCGCCTGTGGAGCGAGCCCGGGCGCGAGGACTCCAACCGTTGCTGCACGCCGGACGCCATGGCGCAGGCGCGCCGCGTGGCAGCGAAGCTGGGCTTCCCCTTCTACCCGCTGGACGCCCGCCAGGCCTTCAAAAACCGGGTGGTCAGCTACTTCCTGGACGGCTATGCCCAGGGCGTCACCCCCAACCCGTGCCTGGTGTGCAACCGCCACATCCGCTGGGGCATGTTGTTCGATTACGCCCTGAGCCTGGGGGCTGATTTCATGGCCACCGGGCACTACGCCCGCCTGCGCCGGGACGATACCGGCAGGGTGCAGCTTTTGCGCGGCGTGGATCAGGCCAAGGACCAATCCTACGTGCTGCATGTGCTGCAGCAGGAGCAGCTCCAACGCGCCCTGTTCCCTGTGGGCGAGTACACCAAGCCCGAAGTGCGCCAGATCGCCCAGCGCTTTGGGCTGCTGGTGGCGCAGCGCCCCGACAGCCAGGACCTGTGCTTCCTGGCCGGCGATGATTACCGCGACTTCCTGCTGCGCCACCAGCCGCAGGTGGCGTCGCCTGGCCCGATCCTCACCCGCCAGGGCGAGCTGCTCGGCGAGCACCGCGGGCTGGCCTTCTACACCATCGGGCAGCGCAAGGGATTGGGCATCGCCGCTCCACAGCCGTTGTATGTGCTGGAGAAGGACATCGCCCGCAACGCACTGGTTGTCGGGTCAGAAGACGAGCTGGGGAGCAGCGCTCTGTTGGCAAGCGAGGTCAACTGGCTGGACGGCAGCCCCCCGCCGGGCGCCTTCCAGGCAGCGGTGAAAATTCGCTACAAAGCCGCCGACGCCCCCGCCGAGGTGACGCCCATGCCTGGCCGCCGGGCGGCGGTGCGCTTCCAGCAGCCGCTGCGCGATATCACACCGGGACAGGCGGCGGTGTTCTACCAGGGCGAGCGCGTCCTGGGCGGCGGCATCATTCAATCTCTGCACATTGAGGAGCGAGTATGACCATTCCGGCTTTGCTGATCGGCATGCTGATTGCCACATTGACAGGCGCGGCGTTTCACCTGTGGCGCGGCGGGGGATTTTGGCGGCTGGCGCTGTACATTGTGCTGGGATGGATCGGCTTTTGGGCTGGTCATCTCATCGGGCAGCGCCTGGGGTGGACTTTTGCCAGCCTGGGCCCCTTGCGCCTGGGCATGGCCATCCTGACCAGCCTGGTCTTTCTGCTGGTGGGGCACTGGCTCAGCCTGGTGGAAGTGAATAAAAAATAATCCCGTTAAATAAATTGCCGGCGCTTGCCAGCGCCGGCGCTATTGAATTGTCTTTCGGGGGCGTCCGAACTCAGTTGGTGATCACCACGTTGCTGGCCTGAAGTCCCTTTGGGCCTTTCTCGATGCTGAACTCCACCCGCTGCCCCTCGGTCAGGCTGCGGTAGCCATCGGCTTGGATTGCGGTGTAGTGGACGAATACGTCTGGGCCATCTTCGCGGGCGATGAAGCCGTAGCCCTTGCTCGCATTGAACCACTTAACCGTGCCAGTAACCCGTTCGTTCATTGTACAAACTCCTCTCCACAAGAGAAAAAAAAATTAATCGAGGGGTCAACGCGGTTCTAACTCGGTGATCGGCCCCGGGACGCCCCGGTATAGAAAACGGTCTGAACGAGCACTTCCGTTCAGACCGGATCTTGTTTACACCAGACAGAACACACGTGCCACCTACAATATTAAGTTTACTCCGCTGCTCTGATTTCGTCAAGATGGATGACTGACCTTCGGACAACCTCCATTTCACGTGTCATTGCGAGATTCGGCTATGCCGCCAGGCGGCACTCAAATGAAGAAATGACAAATATGTCATGAGTAGCCCCGCAGGGGCGTGGCAATCTCCAGCATCAACGGAGATCGCTTCACAAGAATTCTTCGCGCCTTCGCGTTAAAGCATTTTCCTCCTCAGCCTTATGGTAAGATTCAACTTGCGTTCAAAATACCTGTCCAAATTTTCCAAACAGACCCAGCGAAAGGAACCCTACATGACGCGAGTTGAATCCCTGCTTTCCGCCCGCCTGTTCCTGCGCCCACAGGTGTGCGGCGAGCGTATCTATTTCCTCTCCAACCTGAGCGGGCACATCAGCCTGTATGCCATGAACCACGGCGGCAGCGTGCCCGAGCCGCTGCTGCCCCCCGACCTGGCACTGCAGAACCCGCACCTGATCGACGGCGGCTCTTTCTTCGTCTTTCCCAGCCTGGGCAAGATCCTGGTGATGATCGACCGCGATGGCGACGAGGTCTACCAGCCCATGCTCATCCCACTGGACGGCGGTTACCCCCAGCCTGCATTCGAGAACTTCTTCCAGGATTACCGCGTGCACCTTGGCGGGGCTGACATCGAAACCGGCGATGTGTACCTGTTCGCCGAATCCCGCGCTGAGCCGCTCAACTTGACTTACCGCGGCAACCTGGCGAGCGGCGCGCTGACCCTGCTGGGCAAGAGCATGTTCGGCTTTTTCCCCGCCAGCCACACGCCCGACCACCGCAAGGTGGCGCTGATCGAAGGCTACACCGTGGGCGATAACGTGGTCTACCTGCAGGAAAAGGGGAAAGATCAATTCACCCTGCTCTACGGCACGCCTATGGAGCAGCGCACACCCGGGCAGCAGGTACCGCTGAACGGCATCGGCTCGGTGGAATTCACCGATTCGCAGTCCGGCGTGGTGATGCAGTCCAACCTGTTCGAGGACACCGGCGACCTGTGCTACCTGTCACTCTCCGAGCCGGGCCAGGTGCGGCGCATCCAGGTCAGCGGCGCTCTTCACCAGGGCGTCGGCGAGCTGGAGTTGGTGCAACACCTGCGCAATGCGCGTTACCCCGACCGCTACCTGGTGCAATACAACATCGACGGCTGCTCGTGGGTTTACGAAGCCAGCTTCGACGAGACCAGGCTGGAGATGAAGCTGGAACGCGCCCTGGTCGGGCGGGGTGAGCTTTCGGCAGGCGTGCTGGAGGCCATCTCCTACGACAAGGCCGGCGACCGCTACGCCCTGGCTTTTTCCACTGCCACCTCGCCCACCCAGATCTACACCATCGAAGGCGCGCAGCGCGAGCGCCTCATCCGCCACACCAACGAGCGCATCCTGGGGCTGCCCGCGGCGTGGCTGTCCTCCGGCGAGGATTATTCTTTCACCTCGTTCGACGGCACGCGCGTCTCGGCGCGCCTGTACCTGCCCGCCGCCGAGCTGGGCTTCACAGGTCCGCGCCCGGTGGTGTATTACATCCACGGCGGGCCGCAGGGGCAGGAGCGCCCCGATTTCGCCTGGTTTTCCATGCCGCTGATCCAGTTCCTGACGCTGAACGGTTTTGCCGTGTTCGTGCCCAACGTGCGCGGCAGCACCGGCTATGGTCTGAGCTACACCAAGCAGGTGGACAAGGACTGGGGCGGGCAGGACCGCCTGGATCACGTGCACGCCATGACCCAGGTGCTGCCCAAAGATTCGCGCCTGGATGTCTCCCGCGCCGGTGTGGTGGGACGCTCTTACGGCGGCTACATGACGCTGACCCTCTCCGGACGCCACCCTGAGCTGTGGAAAGGGGCGGTGGACATGTTCGGTCCTTACGACCTGGTCACCTTCTCGCAGCGCATCCCCGAAACCTGGAAGCCCTACTTCCACATGGTGCTGGGCAACCCGGAAGTGCCCGAAGAGCGCGCCTTCCTGGAAGAACGCTCGCCACGCGCTTACCTGCACAACCTGTCCTGCCCGATGTTGGTCATCCAGGGCAAGAACGACCCGCGCGTGGTGGAGGCTGAGTCGCTCGACCTGGTGCAAAAGCTGCGCGGCGAGGGCAAGCAGGTGGAATACCTGATGTTCGAGAACGAGGGCCACGATGTGCTCAAGTTCGAGAACCGGGTAACCTGCTACAATGCCATTACCGATTTCTTCAAGCGCACACTCAAGCCTTAACCCGTGAACGAAACTTCCCCCACCACCCAGGCGGGCGACCTGGTGCAGCTTGTCAGCCCGAGCAACAAAGTCTATCTCCTGCGGCTGAAGCCGGGCGAGAAGCTGGAGACTCACCGCGGCGTGCTGGCGCATGATGACCTGATCGGCGTGCCGTGGGGTGCGCAGGTCTTCACCCACAAAGGCAGCCTGTACTTCCTGCTGCAGCCCACGTTGAACGACATCCTGCGCGAGATCAAGCGCAATACGCAGATCATGTACCCCAAGGACATCGGCTTCGTGCTGATGTCATTGAACATTGCGCCTGGGCAGGTGGTGGTTGAAGCTGGCACCGGCTCCGGCGCGCTGACCACCGCCCTGGCCTGGGCGGTGGGACCAACCGGGCAGGTGATTTCCTACGAGGCGCGCGAACCGATGCACAACCTGGCGCGCAAGAACCTGGAGCGGCTGGGCTTCCTGGAGCGTGTCACGCTCAAGCTGCGCGACATCAGCCTGGGCTTCGACGAAACCGGGGTCGACGCCCTGTTCCTGGATGTGCCCAACCCTTACGATTACATGGCGCAGGCGCGGCGGGCGCTGAAGCTGGGCGGCTTTTTCGGTTGCATCCTGCCCACCACCAACCAGGTGGAGCGCCTGCTGCCCGTGCTGCATCAGCATTATTTTGCGTTTGTGGAAGTGTGCGAAATCTTGCTGCTCTACTACAAGCCGGTCTACGACCGCTTGCGTCCCACCGACCGCATGGTGGCGCACACCGGCTACCTGATCTTCGCCCGCCCGGTGGCGCCGCACGAACGCTCGGCGCAGGCTGAGCCCGCAACGCTGGGCGGTGAACCAGAGGGCGAGCCAGACGTCGATGACAGCGAGGCTTGAGCCCGCTATGGCAACCACCGACAGCGCCTGGAGCGGCAATGGTTACTACCGGGATTTGAGCGCCGGCGAAATTGCGCACCGCCTGTCTTTTGCGGCGCGCTTGCCGGTGGAAAATCCATTCCCGGCGGAGCTATTGAGCGGGCCTTTTCGCGCCGCGGCGGTGCTGGTGCCTTTCCAGCGCAGCGAATTGGGCTGGAGCCTGGTGTACATCCGCCGCACAACCAAAGCCGAAGATCGCCACAGCGGGCAGGTGGCTTTCCCCGGCGGCGGCGCCGACCCCATGGACAGCGGTCCGGTGGAGACCGCTCTGCGTGAAGCTCAGGAAGAGATCGGCGTCGATCCCGGCGAGGTCCAGATCCTGGGGAGGTTGCACGATTTCGTCACCATCACCGGCTACCAGGTGACGCCGGTGGTGGGATTGATCCCTTACCCGTACCATTTCAAGGCAGACGCCAACGAAGTCAGCCGTGTTTTCACCATCCCGCTGCCCTGGCTGGCAGACAGGCGCAACCGGCGCAACGAGCTGCGCTACCTGCCCAGCCCTTACGAGCCGCTGCCGGTGATTTATTACCAGGTCTATGACGGCGAGCTGCTGTGGGGCGCCAGCGCCCGCTTCACCGTGCGCCTGCTGGAGATTCTGTTCGGCCAGGAGAACGATTAACTCGCCGCGCGCCTCGATCAGGGCGCAGGGGCGGGTCGTCCTTTCCTGGCGTAGAGATCGCTCGCGCCCGACCTGTAGGGGTCAAGCATCCGGCGTCAGCCGCGTAGTCGCCATGAAAAGTGACGCCAGAGGTGGAAAACGCCCTGGAACAAGCATCCGGCGTCAGCCGCGTAGTCGCCATGAGCACAAATCCAGCCGGATGCTTGACCCGCCGCGCGCCTCGATCAGGGCGCGGTGTCAACGCGATCCCCTTCGGCGGTCGAGCGTTTCTCTGGCGCTGCTGAGCAAAAAAAACCAGCCGGGCTGCGTTGCTGCACCCGGCTGGCGTTTTGATCATTGGTGAATTCACCGCTCGAGACCGGTGAATTCCAGCGCATCAGTCTTCGATCTCTTCTTCTTTCTTGCCCTTCTCGATCACTTCCGGTTCGGCGGCTGCTGCTGCGACCTCTTCCACCTCTTCGGCTGCCTGAGCGGTGACCAACACGATCATCTCATCGGCATCCTCCAGCACCTCGACCGCGGCGGGGAGCACCAGATCGCGCACATAGATGGCGTCGCCGATCGCTTTGAGCGAAGAGATATCCACCACGATCGACTCGGGTAGATCGGCAGGCAAGCATTCGACTTCCACCTCTTCCAACCCCTTGACCAAAACACCATCCAGCTCTTTGACCGCCGGCGCTTCACCATGCAGTTCGATGGCGACAGAGGTGCGCAGCTTTTCGGTCATCGAGACCGCCAGGAAATCGATGTGCGTCAGGTGGCCGCGAATTGGGTTGCGCTGTTTATCGCGCACCAGTGTGGTCAGGCGTTCGCCTTCCAGGTCGATGGTGATCAGGTGCGAGCCGCTCACACCCGCGAGCGTGCGACCCGTATCTCGCGCATCCAAAGAGATGGCAACCGGTGCAATGTGATGCCCGTAGATCACCGCCGGCAGCTTACCGGCGCGGCGCAACGCCTTGACCTGCTTGCCAATCACGGTGCGCCGCTCTGCTTTCAAAACAATTTCTTCCATTTCTTCCTTCCTTGGAGCGCCTCTCACCGGTGATGTCTTCCGGTTACCCTCGCTCCTGCGGTAGTTTACCGGCCCACTGGCCGGCTGGTTGGTTATCGGGAAGCCAGGCGGCTCCCCGGTTTCCACATGCTCAGCGCCGCCAGCGGCGAGAAAGCAGGCTTCCCACCAGCAGCACGATGCCCGTCGCCACGCCAGCCGTCAAACCAGCCAGCACGGCGCGCGGCGTGTCCAGGTAGGTTTCCACCGGCCCCTCAACGCTGCCCGCTAACAAAACACCGGTGCGGATGGCCGACGCCTGCACATTGCGCGCCACGATCAACGCCGATGAACCGTCGCCCAGCTCGGCGCTGCCGGCGTACACAGCCACCGCCTGGGCGTTCTCCAGGCTGGCGTTTTCAGCCGACACGAACCCTGCCATGCTATTCTTTAGCTCCGCCTGCTCCGAGCGCACGCTGATCAGCGCAGAATTCTGGCCCTCGAAGCTTTCCGTCTCCAGGTTGATCAGCAAGGATTCGCGCACCTCAGCTTCCTCGCAGGAGACATTCTCCACCCGGCTTTGAGCGATGCGCGCCAGCGTCGCGTACACATCACCCGCCACTGTGTCGGTCAGGTTGACCGTCTCGACGTGACTCTCGCCAGTGTTTGGCGCTCCGGCGGCTTCGGGAGCCGCTTCTTCGGGGTTATTTTTCGCAGGCATATCCACCTCCGGGCAAAAAAACGCCGCCTCCTGGCTGGGGGCGACTCTTGAAAAGAGCAAAGAGAATTTTAGCCTTGTTAAGAACGGGTGTCAATAGGGAAATCGAGCGTCTCGAGCACTTTCATCGCGGCATTGCGCCCCGGGATGCCGCTCACTGCCCCGCCCCGCCTGGCGCTCGAGCCGCAGATGAAAACGTTCTCGAAACTCGTCTCCACGCCCCACGTCCCAGCTTCATCTTCGTGCTCAGCAAAGGGCCAGGTCAGGTTGCCGTGGAAAATGTTGCCCTTCGGCATCCCCAGGCTGTTTTCCAGGTCCACGGGAGATCTGGCGTCCAGGCAGGCATTGCCGTGAGCGTCCTCGGCCAGGCAGTCCTCCAGATTATCTACCAGGAAGTGATTGATGGCGCGCAAATATCTGCGGGTCACTTCGGCCTTCATACCATCATTGTTGGCCTCAAAGCAAGCGTATGGCACATCCAACCCAAACAAAGTCAGGGTATGGTAACCCCGGGCTTGCAACTCAGGGGACAAGATGGACGGGTCGGTCAGGCTGTGGCAGTAAAGCTCGCCCGGGATTTCGTCGATGATTGCGCCGGCTTGCGCGCGTTGATAGGCGGCTTTCATGTGCTGGTAACCTTCATTCAGGTGGAACGTCCCGGTAAAGGCCTCCGCCGGGGTCACTCGCCCATCCTTCAGACGAGGCAATTTTTTCAGCGCCATGTTGAGCTTGAACACCGAGCCTGGCGCCTGGGTTTCGCAGTAAGCGCCGGGCAGGCAACGGTTGGCGATGTTCGAGGCGCAATTGAACAGCACAAAGCGGGTTTCGACTGTTTCCTCCCGCTCCCCGGCGGTGAAATGCACCGCGCTGCGCGGCAGTCCATGCTCGACTTTGAACACCTCGGCCGAGGTGCGCAGCTCGGCGCCGGCGGCAGCCGCCGTGCGGCTCAGCGCCTCCGCCAGGCCGCCCATGCCGCCCACCGGCACACGCCATTCGCCGGTGCCCTGCCCGATCACATGATAAATAAACGTGCGGTTTTGGAGCAGGGTCGGGTCTTCCGGGTACGTGGACACGCCGATTTTGGCGTCGGTGAAGACCAGCCCACGCACCGCATCGTGGGTGAGCTGCTCTTCGATGAGCGCCGCCAGGGGCTTCTCGACCAGGTATTCCCAGATACGTTTTTCGTCTTGGGTTCGAAAGCTGGCCTGCAAGGCGCGCCTGGATGGCAAGGGTGAGAGCAGGGTTGGCCAGACTTTTCGGGCAAAGATCGCCAGCATCTCCTGGAGTTTCTTGTAGCGGCGGTATTCTTCGCCGCCCCCCGGCAGCAAATCAAACGAGCGCCGGGTGACTTCCTCGGAAAGATTGCTGATCAGCAACCCCTGGTGAGCGCCGTTGTTCATGAGCGGGGTGTAGGAGGCTACCGCCCTGCGGCGCATTTCGATTTCGATACCCAGCTCCGACAGGATTTTCTGCGGCAGCAGGCTGACCAGGTAGGCGTAGACCGGCAAGCGCGCCGCAACCCCAGGAAAGACTTGTTTGGAGTAAGTAGCCCCGCCGAGGTAATCGTTCTTCTCCAACACCAGCACGCGCAGGCCGGCGCGCGCCAGGTAGCTCGCCGCCACCAGGCCGTTGTGCCCGGCGCCGATGATCACGGCATCGTAGGAAGAGGAAAGTTTCATAGAGATTTGGGCTGCCTTTGAGAAAGGATCATACCCACATTATAGCCAAAATATAAGAGCGGCGACTGAATTGGATGATCGCAGATCTGATAAGGTCAAAAGATGCCCTCCAGGGATGGCCGACCCCATCACGGCGGTGCTAGAAAATCAGACCGGCGATTGGCTCTCAATCGAATTGATCGGTGTTTACAAGACTTATTCCCTAAAATTCTCACCGGGAAACCATACTTTTCCAAGCGTCCCGGGAAGGTATCGCTTCCTGGTTAGCGGTTGCGGCGGGAGCTCTAAAAAAGGAAAAGTATGGTTCTAAAGCTCATTTTATAGCCCAAAGCACCCCTGGATTTGGGCGTGCAGGTAGACTCTGCTTGACAAACCAGCGCTTTCGCCATATACCTGAAGCATGCCGGATTTCGCCGAGGATCTCAGCCGCCTGGTGGAGGACTACGGCCGCCTGCGCGCTTTCACCAGCCGCCTGCGCGGGCAGCCGGTACGCTATTTCTCCAAGCCGGGTTTGCCGGATTGGCAGCTCGTCAGCCCCAGCCAGCAGCTCCTGGCGGAACAAGCCAGCCTTGCGCCAGGCAGCCGGGCGCTGCTGATCGGCAGCGCCCAGGGGGCGGCGGCGGTTGCGCTGGCGCGCCTGCTGGCGCCCGGAGAGCTGTGGGTGAGCGATCCGCACGTCCTGGCGCTGGAGCTGACCGCGCTCACGCTGGAAAACAATGGCCTGCAGGCGGCGCGCATCACCACCCTGATCGATTTGCCCGACGAACAGAAAGCATCTTTCGACGCCGTGCTGATCGACCTGCCCAAGAGCCGCGGCCGTTTGCGCCGCTGGCTGCTGCTGGCGCGCCTGGCGCTCAAACCAGGCGGCATGCTCTACCTGGCAGGCGCAAAGCAGGGCGGTATGCTCTCTGCCCAACAGGATGCCGAGGCGCTGTTCGGACGTTCACAAACACTCGCCTACCGCAAAGGCAATCGCCTGGTAGCCTGCCGCAGTGAGGCTGCGCCGACACAAGAACCCGCCTGGATGCACGAACCCGGCATCGCCCCCGGAAGCTGGCTCCAGTTCGAAGCCGCGCTGGCCGGGCGCCGCCTGAAGCTCTTCAGCCTGCCGGGGGTTTTCTCCTCTGATCATTTGGATGATGGCACGGCTATGTTGCTGGCGCACCTGCCGGCGCTGGACGGAGAGCGCCTGCTGGACCTGGGCTGCGGCTGCGGGCCGATTGGCATCGCCGTCGGCTTGCTCCCTGGCAAGCCTCCGGCTTTGCAGGTAGAATTGATTGACAGCGACCTGGAAGCGATCGCCTGCACGCAACGCAACCTGCAGCAAGCTGGTCTGCTGCGGGCCAGCGCCTATCCCAGCGACGGCATACCTGCGCAGAAAACGGCGGTTTATGATTGGGTGCTGACCAACCCGCCCTTTCACGCCGGGCAGCAGCAGGCTTACCACATGGCGCTGGCCTTCATCGCCCAGTCGCAGCGCGCCCTGGTGGATGGCGGACGGCTGCTGCTGGTGGCGAATCGCTTTTTGCCTTATGATAAAGCCATGCGCCAGGTTTTCTCAGCGGTGCATATCCTGGCGCAGGACAATCGTTATCATCTACTCTTGGGAATGAAATGAGGTGACCCCCTGTGAGAAAGATCGCCCGGTTAATGCTTCTTACACTGCTGCTGACCCTGGCAGCCTGCCGCCCGGCAGCCGTCGATGCGCCCCTGCCAACCGCCACCCAACCAAGGTCAATATTCCCCCGCAACCAGCCCACTCCCGAACCGCCCACGCCCACGCCGCTCACCCGCATCCGCGTTTTCTTTATCGCTGGCGGCGACAACGGCAAGCATGGCAAGCTGGTGGGCTGCAAAGATAGCGCCGTTCCCGTGGAGTGGGAAATCGACCCCAACAAAACACCGCTGGTGCAGGCTTTGGAGCAGCTCTTGTCTTACGAAGAGCAGTTCGTCGGCTCCCCACGCCTGTACCATCCCGTATACGCGTTGAAGTTGAAGCTGGAGAGCGCCGAGCTCGACGCCGATGGGGTCGCCCATGTGCGCCTGAGCGGCAGCGGAAGCATCAGTGGTTCCTGCGACCGGCTGCGCGCCCAGGCGCAGATCGAAGAAACCATACTGGCCGCCCCGGGGGTGAAATCGCTGGATGTCACGGTGAATGATACACCGCTGGCGGATTTCATTGCTGGAAAGTAGCGCAGAGTATAATTGGCGGCGTCGCGGCGAGCGGCCGTTCTCCGACCTGCTCTGCGTGGCAGTCCCCCGGAGGGCGCGGAGATTGCCTCACCCGCCTCAGAACGCCGGGTTCGCAATGACGGGTTTCTCAAAGCTCCTCGCACTTCGTGGGCCACGCAAAATGATCTGAGTAGGAGATTGCCACGACCAGCCAGGCGTGTCGAAAACACCCGCGGCTGGTTTTGCAAGGACAGCTAAAGTCAAGGAAGGAGTACATCTATGCCCAGCAGCACCTCCCGCAACCTGGCGGTCTTGACCAGCGGCGGCGACGCCCAGGGGATGAACGCCGCCGTCCGCTCCGTCGTTCGCACCGCGCTGGATCACAACCTGGACGTTTATGCGATATATGAAGGCTATGCTGGCATGGTCGCTGGCGGCAATTACATCCGCAAAATGGACTGGGACTCGGTCGGCGGCATTCTGCATCGCGGCGGGACGATGATCGGCACAGCGCGTTCAGAGGAATTCCGCACCCGGGAAGGCCGACAGAAAGCCGCCCTGAACCTGGTGCAGCACGGCATCGCAAACCTGGTGGTCATCGGGGGCGATGGCAGCTTGACCGGCGCCAACCTTTTCCGCCAGGAATGGAAAGAACACCTGGCGGAGTTGGTCGCCGCCGGGAAAATCAGCCAGGAACTGGCTGATCAGCATCCCAACCTGTTCATCACCGGGCTGGTGGGTTCGATCGACAACGATATGTTCGGCACCGATATGACCATCGGCGCCGATTCCGCGCTGCACCGCATCACCGAAGCCATCGACGCCATCGCCAGCACGGCTGCCAGCCACCAGCGCACCTTCGTGGTCAAGGTCATGGGCCGCAACTGCGGCTACCTGGCGCTGATGGGCGCCCTGGCGACCGGTGCAGACTGGGTGTTGATCCCCGAAAGCCCGCCCGACGTGGACAACTGGGAGCAGGTGCTGTGTCAGCGCTTGAAAGCCGGGCGCGAAGCCGGGCGGCGCGACTCGATCGTCGTCCTGGCAGAAGGGGCGCGCGATCGCAACGGCAATTATATCGGCAGCACCTATGTCGCGGAGGTGCTGGAAAAATTCCTGGGAGAAGAAGTGCGCGTCACCGTGCTCGGGCATGTGCAGCGCGGCGGGGCGCCCAGCGCCTTCGACCGCAACCTGGGCACCCTGCTGGGCCACGCTGCCGTGGAGACCATCTTGAACTCCACACCCGAGAGCGAGCCGCAGCTCATCGGCATGCGCGGCAACCGCATCACCCACTCCCCTTTGATGGAATGCGTCCAGCAGACGCACGAGGTGGCGCGCTTGATCGCAGAACACCAATACGAGCAGGCCATGACGCTGCGCGGCAGCAGCTTCAAGGAAGCCTTCCAAACACTGCGCACCATGCTGCGCGCCCTGCCCCACCCGCCCTCTCCCGGTCAGAAGCGCCTGCGCCTGGCGGTGTTGCACGCCGGCTCGCCCGCCCCGGGGATGAACAACGCCGTGCGCGCCGCGGTGCGCATTGGTCTCGACCGCGGTCATATTATGATCGGCGTGCGGCGCGGATTCGGCGGCATGATCGAAGGCGATTTGTCCGAGATGGATTGGATGAGCGTCAACGGCTGGGCGATCACCGGCGGCGCAGAATTGGGCACCGATCGCCACGTGCCCAGCGGCAGCGACCTGTACGGCATTGCGCGCGCCATCGAGAACCATAAGCTGGATGGCTTGCTGATCATCGGCGGTTTCGCTGGCTACGAAGCCGCCTACCGCTTGCTGAAAGAGCGCCCCAACTTCCCCGCCTTCAATATCCCCATGGTGTGCCTGCCAGCCTCGATCAACAACAACCTGCCCGGATCCGAGCTGAGCGTGGGCGCCGACACTGCTCTGAACAACATTGTGGAAGCCGTAGATAAGATCAAAGATACAGCGGTCGCCCTGCGGCGTTGCTTCGTGGTGGAGGTGATGGGCAAGCGCTGCGGCTACCTGGCGCTGATGAGCGGGCTGGCGACCGGCGCCGAGCGCGTCTACCTGCACGAGGAGGGCATCACCCTGCGCGATCTGATGACCGACGTGGAAAACTTGAACCGCGGCTTCAGCTCCGGCAAGCGCCTGGGGTTGATGATCCGCAACGAGGGCGCCAACGATGTCTACACCACCGATTTCATCTGCGCTTTGTTAGAGGAGGAAGGCGCCGATTTGTTCGATGTGCGCACTTCGATCCTGGGGCATCTGCAGGAAGGCGGCAATCCTTCGCCGTTCGACCGCATCCAGGCCACCCGGCTGGCGACGCGCTGCATCGACTATCTGATTCGCCAGGCTGAGAACAACTCCACCGATTGCGCTTTCATTGGGCTGCAAGGCAAAGAGATCAAGTTTCATGATCTGGAAGACTTCCCCCGCATGAGCGACCTGGCCAACCAGCGCCCAAAGGAGCAATGGTGGCTGCAGTTGCGCCGCATTGCTCGTGTACTGTCCCAGCCAGGGCCTGGGCACACGCTGCAGCCAGCGCAGCCGCCCGAGACGAGCTAATACGCACTCACCTTGGGGAAGCCATCTTGTCTCTGGAAAGCCCAGAAAGCTCTTCTCCATTGATCACACGCGCTGTGGCGGCCGGCCTGCAGGGGCGCGCCTACCCCGGCTACGCCTTGCCCGGCTGGCAACGCCTGGCGCTCAAGCTTTTGGGTTTGTTCCCCCAGGGGGCAGGGCGACGGGTGGTCTCCGGCTTCCAGGCGCTGGGCGGATTGGAACCGGCGGTTCTATGGGATCTGGACGCCGAACAGCTTGCCGCGCAGCGCCTGGCAGACTACCACGCGCTGGAAGGCCAGTTCCCGGTGATTCTGACCGGCGCAGGCTTAGGAGGCGCCAGTGCGTACCTGTCGCTGGCGCTGGGAGGGCCGTTTCTCCCGCAAGCCTTCGTCTTCACCCTGAAAGGCGGCTCGCCGCAGGGCAGCCTGCCGCAATACCTGGCGCATTCTCGTGAGCTGGCAAGCCGCCTGGCGCAGGCCAACCCGCAATTCCTGGCGCTGCAGCACTTTGATCCGGTGCACGATGGTTGGCTCACCCGGCATGTCAACCACCTGCGCCTGAAGCTGCTGGACCTGCCGCGCGCTTACCAGGCCTTCATCCAACAGCACTTAGCGCCTGGCGGGAGGCTGGTGTACCTGGACTGCGGCGCGACCTGGCTGCGCTACCGCCTGGGCGAGCGCCATTACCTGCAGGTGGGCGGCTGGGGCGATATACCGGCGCAGGAATTCCTGAATGGCAGCCCACGCCTGGAGGCTTACTGTGCGCAGGCCGGCCTGGCGTCGGGCGGCTGGAAGCTGAGCGGCGCGCCGCTCGAGCCAGGACCCGAATCGGAATGGGGCGCCGAACCCAGGTTTGCGCTGGCGGTGCACAGCTTCTGCCAGCAACACAACTACCACCTGGTGCACATCAGCCTGCCGCAGCCGCACGATTTTTCGAGCCTGGCGTTTCTCGCCGCCGGGCGATTGCTGGAGCTGCAAGCGCGCCAGCCTGCCGGTGTGCTGGTGCAAACCTTCAGCCACTTCGACGCCGGGGCGGCTTATCAATGCGGCTTGCTGCCGCTGTGGCTGGTGTACAACACCCTGGACAGCCTGCGCTATCTGACAGCTATGCGCAAGCATTTCCCGCAGGGTCTGCCGGTGTATTTTGCCGCCCTGCCCACCTTCTCGCTGACGCCGGACATGGCGCCCTGGGAAGCCTGGGCGCAGGCTTTGCGGGGCCTGGATTGGCGCCCAGTCGGCGCCCGACCCAGCCATTACCCGGCGGATGCCTGGGCTGTCGCTGACTGGCCCGAGCCGCTGCACCGGCAACTTGTCTCGCTTCCCCCCGCCCAGCCGGCGCATTTGCCGCCGGAAGAGCTGACCCAGCTCGCAACTCGCTTGAATTCAATGGAGCATTCCCTATGACAACCGATTTTTACGGCCTGCCTGCTGATACGATCGTCGCCCCTCCCTTGCGCCTGGATTACCTGACCCAGGCCGGGCCACGCCTGGTGCGCCTGTTCTATGGCGACTCCAACGAGAACCTGTTCGTCGAAGTGCCCGAGCGCAGCCGCCAAACGCCCTACGGCGAATATCGCATCCGCGGCGGGCACCGCCTGTGGCACGCCCCAGAAGCCATGCCGCGCACTTACCTGCCCGACAACGACGGGGTGAGCGTTGAGCGCAACGCCACGCGCCTGCGCCTGACCGGAGCCATCGAAGCGCCGACCGGGTTGCAGAAGGTGATCCAGGTGGAGCTGCACCCCAGCCAAAGCCGCCTGAGCTTGCGGCATGAAATTCATAATCGCGGCCTGTGGCCCGTAGAGCTGGCGCCTTGGGCGCTGAGCATGCTGCGCCTGGGCGGTTGGGCGGTTTTTCCTCAGCAGACGGCTCCCCTGGACGAATCCGGGCTGCTGCCCAATCGCCAGCTCGTCCTGTGGCCCTACGCCAGTTGGCAAGACTCCCGCCTGTCGCTGGAGGATGACCTGATCTTTATCCATGCGCAACCCGCCATGCCGCCGCTCAAGATCGGTTACCTGAACCGTCAGGGATGGATAGCTTACTTCGCCGCCGGGGCGTTGCTGGTAAAGCGCTTCCAACCCCAGCCCGAGCAAACGCACGTGGACTTTGGCTGCAATGTCGAAAGCTTCGTCAACAACCTGTTCATCGAGATGGAAATCGTCGCGCCATTGGAGAGGGTCGCGCCGGGTGGGTGCGCGGTGCACGAGGAAACGTGGGAGCTCTACCCGGCGCCTGCCATACCTGACTCTCCGCAAGCAGCCCGCAAGCTACTGAAAGAACTGGGCGTGCTATAATCATATCGGAATTCATGCCCAACACTCCGCACAATCTATTCTTGGATAGGATCCAGGCGAAGATCGGAGGGTCTCTATGAATGTGATTACCATCTCACGCCA
Organism: Chloroflexota bacterium; assembly: GCA_029265355.1. Lineage (GTDB taxonomy): Bacteria > Chloroflexota > Anaerolineae > Anaerolineales > UBA4823 > JAJUJL01. The sequence goes on from JAJUJL010000007.1 coordinate 84,673, forward strand.
GCTTGGCAGCCTGGGAGATGAGGTCGCTGAAGAGGTCGCCAAACGGCTTGGATTTCGCGTGGTCTGCCGGGAGCTGATCAACCAGGCAGCCCACCGCGCTGGCGCGCCGGAAATGGCCCTGGCGGCGATCGATGACCTGGGGCTGCTGGATCTGCGTCCCAGCCACCGGGCGCGCAAAGCCTACCAGGCGGCCGTTAAGTCCGTGATGTACGAGCTGGCCGGCGAAGGCCAGGTGGTCATCGTCGGGCGCGCCGGGCAGGTGATCCTGGCAGACTGGCCGGGCGTGCTGCACGTCAAGGTCATCGCTCCCTTCGAGCTGCGCGCCCAGCGGATCGCCCAGGCGCAGGGCATATCCCTTGAGGCGGCGCGCTCACAGGTGGAAACCAGCGACGCCTCCCGGCGCAGCCACCTGCGACGCTACTACCAGGCGCGCTGGGATAACCCGGAATTGTATGACCTGGTCGTCAACACCGCCCGGCTGGAACCAGCGCAGGCCGCCTGCCTGGTTTGCCAGGCTTTGGAACACTGCCAACGAAAGGCGCTTCATGACCCCGGACAACCAGACACCATCGCCTCCGCAACACCCCCCAAATGATCGAATGCCCGGCAAGAAGTTTTCCCACCCCGCTGAAGAGACTTTCGCCCGCATCCTGGATTACTACGGGATCGCCTGGGAGTATGAGCCGCGCACGTTTGCCCTGCAATGGGACGCGAACGGCAAGGTCACCGAGGCCTTCACACCAGACTTCTACCTCCCCGACCAGGATTTATACATCGAGCTGACCACGCTGCGCCCGCAGCTCACCACCATCAAGAATCGCAAGCTGAAGCGGATGCAGGAGCTGTATCCGGAGATCCAGATCAAGCTCTTCAAACGCAAAGATATCCGTGATTTGATGGTGAAATACGGCCTGGACAGCGAGGCGCAAGCCATCTCAGGCACCGGCGCACAAGGATGACATCGCCATGAGCCCAGACGAACGCTCTCAATACCAGGAAATGGGCGGCGATATCAGAGAAATCCTGTTCAGCGCGCAGCAAATCCAGGATCGCATCCAGGCCTTGGGGGATCAGATCACCCAGGATTACCGGGGCAAGGATTTGCTGGTGATCGGGGTATTGAAAGGGGTAACCTTTTTCATCGCCGATCTGCTGCGCGCCATCCACCTGCCGCTGGAGGTGGACTTCCTGGCGGTGGCCAGCTACAGCGCCGAGGCGCGCAACCAGGGCCTGGTGCGCCTGGTCAAAGACTTGGAGACACCGATCAACGGGCGTGATGTGCTCTTCGTGGAAGACATGGTGGATACCGGCCTGACGCTGAACTACTTGCTGCGCAGCCTGCGCATGCGCCAGCCGGCATCGCTGCAGGTTTGCACGCTGTTCAACAAACCCGCCCGCCGCCTGATCGACACGCCGATCAAATACGTCGGCTTCGATTTGCCGGATCTCTTCGTCGTGGGCTACGGCCTGGATTTTCGCGAGCGCTACCGCAACCTGCCTTTTGTGGGCATACTCAAGGCGCAGGCGCTGCAGAAAGCGGGCAAGAACTCGGCGGGTTAAATGAATAGGGGCGCGCCCTGCGAGCTTCTCCGGCTCAAGCACGCCCCATAAATTGCAGGGGCCCCGAGTAACCTCAGGCTTTATCGCCGTTGCCCGGCTGGCTTTGTCCCAACCGCCCCATCGGGCAGGTTTCGGGAGCTTATTTGCCAGTTCAGGCTTATACTTGATCCTTTTCTGGTTTTCTTTCCCAGTCCAGGTGATGACCTGGGCTGGTTTGGTCTACCGGATCAGGATTGAAAGTGCTCTGGCTTCTGCTTTGCGCTGGTACCCTTTCATGGGCGGGTAGACCCTTTGGGCACTTTACCTGTTTGTACTAACACAGGAGGTGGGCCCATTTTCCAGGTCTCGGCAGCATGCCTTTGCTACGGCTGGTCGCCTTTCAATTTCTTGGGGCTCCCTGGCTTCCGGATTTCATCTTTAGAGATGATATCCTTCAGCATCTTCTTTATACATAAAATTGCATTGCGAGTCAAGTACCCGCCATTGATATTAATCTGAGAGATTCCCCGCAATCAGACGTTTTTTGAGGTGTTTGCAGCCAGCAAAAACTTCAAAACCCCACCCCTAATCTGTGATACACTTGCCAATTGCGGCTGGAAAACTGACTTATCCGCCGACTCCTGAGCTGGTGAAACGTATGGATGCAAGACGTTCGCTGTCTGTGTTTGTGTGGGCCTTCATTTGCACGTCGGTTGGCTTCGGCGCCGGCTTTTTACTGCGCGGTCAGCTCTCCCCGGATACCGCTCGTTGGGAGATCCTGGCCCAGGCTTACGAGATCTTGCAGCAGCACGGCCTGAAAGAAGCACCCCCCGGCTCATCGCTGGAGTATGGCATGATTCGCGGCATGCTGCAGGCCTATGACGACCCCTACACCATTTTCGTCGAACCCGCCCAGCACGAGTTGGAGACCAACACTCTGGAAGGCAGTTTCGGCGGCATCGGCGTGCGCCTGGAGCGCGATAGCGAGAATTACCCGGTGCTGTATCCATTTCCAGACAGCCCGGCAGCCAGGGCTGGCGTGCAGGAAGGCGACCGCCTGGTCAAGGTGGACGAGCTGGAGATCACCCCCGCCACCAGCACCGATGCCATCCAGGCCGCGGTGCGCGGCCCGGTCAACCAGCGCGTGCGCCTCACTGTGCAGCGCCCACCGGATTACCAGGAATACCAGTTTGAGATTCGCCGTGCAGAAATCCCGCTGCCCTCGGTCACCTGGCACCTCGACAGCCAGGAGGCGCGCCTGGGGGTGATCGAGATCAATGTCATCGCCGCCAGCACGCCCGACGAAGTGCTCAAAGCCGCCCAGGACCTGCAGGGGCGCGGCGCCGCCGCCCTGGTTTTGGATCTGCGTGACAATTTTGGCGGTTTGCTGACCGCAGGCGTGGATACGGCGCGCCTGTTCTTGCGCCAGGGCACCGTCATCGAACAGCAATACAAGGGGAAAGCGGTCGAAACCTTCCGCGTCGAAAAGCCTGGCCCGCTCGCCGAAATTCCATTGGCGATCTTGATCAACCAGCACACCGCCAGCGCCGCCGAGATCATCGCCGGCGCGCTGCAGGCGCAGGGCCGCGCGCGCCTGGTCGGCGCGCCTTCCTACGGCAAGGATACCATCCAGCTTGTCTTCAACTTAAAGGACGACTCCAGCCTGCACGTCACCTCAGCCAGGTGGTGGATCCCCGACCTGGCCGCCCCGTTGGGAGGCAACGGGTTGCAGCCGGATGTGCTGGTGGAAAGCGGACCCGAAGCGGATAAACCCGACGCCGTCCTGCAGGCCGCCATGGAACTGCTTTTTACCCCCTAAAGGAATCAATCATCCTATGGAGAGTTGGCATGCCTTAAGAAAGATAATGTCGCTGGTAGTAATCCCTCAACGCCAGGCACTTTCCTGTTTGGTAGAAACCGGTCATTGCCAGGAGGGCGAACTTCGCCCGACAAAGCAGTCTCCCTGACAGTCTGGAGATTGCTTCAGACGCCGTGCGAAGCAGAGCTTCGCCAGCTCCTTCGCAATGACAGGTTTCTGCTAGAAGAAAAAGCGCCAAGCGCTGTGGAGTAACTCGCACTGACATTCGATAAGCAATTGGCCCTGCATTTTTGAGAGAGATATAACGAGATGGCGCTGGCGCGCCATGAAACCTATGAAGCAAAATAACTTGGACACCAATCAAACTCCTAACGACCCCTGGGCGCAAACCCAGGCGACACCCCGCAAAGCTTTCCGCCAGTCGCCGCTCCCACCGCCTCCGATGGAATGGATGCGCCCACCCCGCCGGCGCTCCTGCCTGGGCTCTGCTTGTTCCCTGCTGATCGGTCCCGGGCTGGTCTTGCTGGTGGTGCTCGCCCTGTATTTCCTGGCGCCCTTCCGCACCAACCTGCTCATCCTGGGCATGGACTACGCTGACTGGTGGACCTCGACAGCGCGCACCGATACCATCATGCTGGCAACTTTCCTCCCAGCGCGCCCCTATGTCGGGCTACTGTCCATCCCGCGCGACCTGTGGGTGGTGATCCCCGGCGTGGGGGAAAACCGCATCAACACAGCGCACTTCTTCGCCGAGGCGGCAGCCGGCGGCAGCGGACCGCAGGCTGCCCTGGATACGGTCAACCTCAACTTCGGGCTGGACCTGCACTACTATGTGCGCGTTCGCTTCGAAAGCGTGCGCGAAATCGTCAACGCCATGGGAGGCGTGGATATCGATCTGCCTGAGCCAATGGCAGGCTACCCCGCCGGTCGCCACCACTTGACCGGCAACAAAGCCCTGGCGTTTGCCCGGGATCGCGCCAATTCCGACGATTTCTTCCGCATGCAGCACGCCCAACTGCTGGTGCGCGCCATGTTAAAGCAGCTCATCCAGCCACGCTCCTGGGTGCGCCTGCCGGCGGTGAGCGTGGCGGCGCTGCGCGCCGTGGATACCAACCTGCCCGCCTGGCTGTGGCCGCGCCTGGGATTGACTCTGCTGCGCGTCGGCCCAGACGGCATCCGCAGCCTGACCATCACCCGCGATGACGTCACCCCCTACATCACCGACCAGGGCGCTAACGTGCTGCTGCCCAACTGGCCGCGCATCCAGGCGCGAGTGGCTGAGATGATGAATCCGTGAACCGCAGCCCATGGATCGGCCACCTTACAGTTCTATTACGCGCTGCGTCATCATTTATGTTACAATCTCAACGATATGAGCGTTAAAGATGTGAAGGTTGTCGCCACGAATCGCAAAGCTCGCCACGAGTATTTCATTTTGGATACCTACGAGGCGGGTATTGCCCTGCAGGGCAGCGAGATCAAATCGATCCGCGCTGGCCAGATTTCCCTGGCAGAGGCCTATGTGCAAATCGACGGCAACGAAGCCTGGCTGGTCGAGGCGCACATCGCCCCATACAGCCACGCCGGGGCTTTCAACCATGAGCCGCGCCGGCCGCGCCGCTTGCTGCTGCACCGCGCCGAGATCCGCCGATTGTTTACCGAAGTGCGGCAGAAAGGCATCACCGTCATCCCGCTGCGCGTGTACCTGAAAGAAGGGCGCGCCAAAGTCGAGATCGCCACTGCCAAGGGCAAGAAGCTGTACGACAAACGCCAGGCGATCGCCCGTCGTGATGCCGAGCGTGAGCTCGACCGACAGGTGCGGCAGAGAAACCGAGAGTAATCCGCATGCAGCAGCTTCTGACTGTCTCCACCATCAGCGGCGTCAACCGCCTGGATATGCCCGAAAAGCAGCGCATCTACTCGCTGCTCATTCCTCAGCAGATGCTCGAGCGGTTCAACATTCCTGCCGATTTCCGCGATGCGCAGGGGCGTTCGCTGCTCGAGCTGAATTGCAAAGCTGGCAGCTCGACCACTGAGATGGCTCTGTACCATGAGCACGGTTTTCCCGATCCGCTGCTGTATGGACACATCACCGATACGCTCAACGGGCTGGTGCATGTGCTGCTGTATGTGCTCAACGATCCCGAGTCGCCGCGTTTCGATGTCGACCGCCTACCGGATGGCACCCCCACAAAATTCGGCACCCTGCACCGCAACCTGGAAGCGGAGCAGGCTGCCATGCAATTTGGTTTGGCGCCCGGGCAGGTGCGGCGCGGCCTGCGCATGCTGGGACCTGCCATCCAGGCCTTCGAGCGCTTCGTCTCCAGCCTGGGGCATGACCTGTACTTCGCCGAACCGCTTTATTACCACAATGCCATCCTCTTCGAACGCTACGGTTTTGCCTACGAGAAAGGGCGCCGCCTGATGCAGCGCATCCAGGCTGGCTTTGCGCCAGGAGGCGATCTCTACCAGAAGTTGGATGGCTCCACCCCATTCCGCCAGCCAGCCGCCGCCAACAGCATCCGCCTGCGCTCCTGGGCGCTGCACGATGGCATCCTGGGCGAGCGTTTCCAGGGCGTAACCATGTACAAGCGCGTCGGCAAATCGTTCGCTCTGGATAACTGCCCGGGCTGCGAATGGTGAACCCAGCGATGATAAAATAGCCTGGTGGCCGGGCGCCCAACCCGCCACCAGGTTTATTTTATTGTGGAGGCTGGCATGCTTTCCTCGAACTGGCTGGCATTAGCGATCACCCTGGGACTATCCCTGGTCTGGCTGCGCCTCAACGACTTCGCTGCGCACCGCGGCTGGGTTGGCAGCCGCACCAGCCGCAAAATCATCCACGCCGGCACCGGTCCGCTGTTCGTTCTGTGCTGGCTGCTGTTCAACGATGCCGACGAAGCCCGCTACCTGGCGGCGCTGGTGCCGTTTGCCATCACCGGGCAGTTCCTGCTGGTTGGGCTGGGCGTCATCCAGGACCCGGCGGCGGTGAAGGCCATGTCGCGCAGCGGCGACCGGCGCGAGATCCTGCGCGGCCCGCTGTTCTATGGCGTCATCTTCGTCATTCTGACCATCGCCTACTGGCGCCAATCGCCCATCGGGGTCACCGCGCTGATGCTGCTGTGCGGCGGGGATGGGCTGGCAGACATCATCGGCCGGCGCTTCGGGTCGCATAAGCTGCCCTGGAACGCTGGCAAAAGCTGGGCTGGCTCGCTGGGTATGTTCCTGGGCGGCTGGATTTTCTCTGCCGCCATTTTGAGCGTCTTCGTCGCCACCGGTCACCTGCCCCAACCGTTCAGCGCCTACCTGCTGCCGCTGACCCTGGTTGCCCTGGCTGGGACGCTGGTCGAATCCCTGCCGCTGCACGATGTCGACAACCTGACGGTGAGCGGGGCGGCGCTCTTGCTGGGACACTGGCTTTTTTGAAAGTTGGGTGATAAATATTCCATGAAAAGTACACACCTGCCATTGACTTAGATGGCGGTCGTTGATAGAATGACTGAAATTCGACCAACCTGAGCAGGATTTCATTGAGAGGTGCTTGCAATGTTGATGGATGAAATTTCCACCCAATTTATCACAGTCACTCCGGCAGCCGCGGAGGCGGTCAAAGATTTACTTGCCAGGCGCAACCTGAGCGGGTACGCCTTGCGCGTTTTCATTTCCGGCGGCGGTTGCTCTGGCTACCAATATGGCATGGCCCTGGAAAACAACATCCGTGAGCAGGATCTTCAAGCCGAATTCCACGGCGTGAAAGTGGTGGTGGATGAAGTGTCCATCAACTATTTGCGTGGGGCCACCGTGGATTACGTCGAAGGTTTGATGGGAGCAGGCTTCAAGATCGAGAATCCCAACGCGATTTCCTCCTGCGGCTGCGGCAGTTCCTTCCGCACCAAGGACAGCGGCGAGGCCGGCGCCTCTGGCGGCGGCTGCAGCGGCTGCGGCTAAGCCGTTTCCATCTCCCGTATGAACACCAACGCCCCAAAGGGAATCCTTTGGGGCGCTTTCATTGTGCAGGCTGATTGACAACCGCGGCGGTTCAGCGGCCGCGCAGCACCGATATCAGCATTCCGAACAGGCCCAGGATGCCCAAGGCAGAGATGACCAAGCCCGCGGGAATGCGCGTCAACAACAAAGCCTGGCTTGCCGGATTCGGCGGAGCGGCGCTCTCGAAAGTCGGCAGCTCCAACGGCGGCGGCGGGGTGAACGTCGGCAGGCGTGTGGCGGGAATCTCGACCAGGAACTGGGCTGCCAGGGTGGGGTCCACCGTGGGCGTGGTGCGCGGCGTCGGTGTTGGCGGGGGGATCACAATCGGCACGCTGCCTTCGAAATCCACCAGGTAGCGGTAAATCCAGGCCACGCCACCGGGCACGCCCGGGTAGGCGATCTGCAGCCAATCGCCGCCCGCAGAGCGCCCCAGCACCGGCACATCCTGGCCGGCAATCACCACACCCACCTCCGGGTAATACAATCCGGGACCGCTGCGCACATTGACCGACTCGTATTCGCGGGTGATGCGCGCCATGGCGCCGGGTGGTGTGCCAGTGACGGTGGGAATGGATACGGTGGGAAGCTGGGCCGGGTTGCGCGCCAAGCCCACCCCGGTTTGCAGACCCAGGGCTGCAGCAGTTGCCAGCAGGGCGAGCAGCCCCGACCAAATCACGAAACGCCTCATAGCACCTCTCGAAAAACGCCTGGCTTCAATGACCCGGCGCAATGCTTCAGATTATAATGCATGTGAGCACGGGAGCAGGGGTCTGGGGAAAGTTGCCCCACCCACGGTGAACCCGGCGCCGGGATATTGCGGACGCGAAACCGGATGCAGCGTTGCTCGTAGATAGGTTGAGAGAGATGCGCTTGCGGCGTGATCTGCGTCGCAAGGCTGCGAAAGGAAAACCATGCCTCCATCGGAATTGCGCATTTACCACGGCGATCTACAGCCGAGCGATTTTGCCCGCGCCCTTTTGGCTGCCTTCAATCGCAGCACCTTGCGGGTGCAGCAGTTTGGCAGCGGCGAGAAAATCGCCGTGCAAATTGCCACCAGCCGCCAGCCAGAGCGCGGCGGGCAAACCGCGCTCACCGTTCAATTGCAGCGCGTGGCGGATGGCGTCGCCGTCCAGGTGGGACAGCAAGCCTGGCTGGGAGTGGCAGCCAGCCTGGGTATGACGGCTTTATCGGCCTGGCGCAATCCGTGGAGCCTGCTTTCCAGGTTGGACGACCTGGCTCAGGATATCGAGAACCTGGGCTTGGGCGAGCAGGTGTGGGAGACGATCGACCAGGTGGCGCGCTCGCACGGGGCGGCTTTTGAGCTATCCGAGCGCCTGCGGCGCCTGGTGTGCGAGTACTGCCGCACCGCCAACCCGCCCGGAGCGGGAAGCTGCATAGCCTGCGGCGCGCCGCTGGGCAGCGTACAGCCGCGCACCTGTGCGCACTGCGGTTTCGTGGTGCGCAGCCATGAGAGCATTTGTCCGAACTGCAAACAGCCGCTGTAGCCGCGCGCCCACCGCCCGCTATCTACCCAGGCGGGTTATGCCAGGCGCGCCCTCCATCGCGCTGCATGAACTCATCCACGCCCTGCGGTCCCCAGGTGCCGGCTTCGTACACCGGCAAGTAACGCACGGGCTGGCTTTTCCAGGCTTCGATGATATCGGTGGTGAACGCCCAGGCAGCCTGCACCTCATCGGTGCGGGTGAACAGCGTGGCGTCGCCTGCCAGGCTATCGAGCAACAGCCGCTCATAGGCTTCCGGCGGCTCTTCTCGAAATGTTTCCACATAATCGAAGTGCATCTTGACGGGTTCGATCTGGTTGATCGGCCCAGGCGCTTTGGCGCCGAAGGTGAGCGTGATGCCTTCGTCGGGTTGGACGTTGATGATCAGGCGGTTGGGAGCATCGCCCGCCAGGTTGCGCCAGCCAAACAAGGGCAACGGCACCTGTTTGAAATATATGGCGATCTCGGTCAGACGGCTGGGCAGGCGTTTGCCCGAGCGCACATAGAACGGCACACCCGCCCAGCGCCAGTTATCGACATACAGCCGCGCTGCCAGGTAGGTCTCCGTGGTCGAGTCGGGCGCAACGCCGGGTTCATCTTTATAACCCGGAACGCGCTTGCCATCAATGCTGCCGGAAACATATTGCCCACGATAAGTATTGGCCAGCGCGGCCTCGCCCTTCATGGGGCGCAAGGAACGCAAAATTTTCACCTTCTCATCGCGCACCGCATCGGCGTGGAAAGCCACCGGGGCTTCCATGGCGGTCAGGGTCAGCAGTTGCAGGATATGATTTTGGAAAATATCGCGCACCACGCCGGCCTTCTCGTAGTAACCCGCCCGGCTGCCGACGCCGACCGTCTCCGCTACCGTGATCTGCACATGATCCACGATGCGCCGGTTCCAAAGCGGCTCGAAGATGCCGTTGGCAAAGCGGAATACCAGGATGTTCTGCACCGTCTCTTTGCCCAGGTAATGGTCGATGCGATAGACCTGGTCTTCGGCAAACACCTGGTGCACCTGGGTGTCCAGGGCGCGCGCCGATTGCAAGTCTGTGCCGTAAGGCTTTTCGACCACGATGCGCGTCCAACCCTGGGGGCAGTTCGCCAGGCCCGCGGCGCCGATGTGCTCGATGATCTGCGGATACCATTCCGGCGGCGAGGCCAGGTACAGCAAGCGGTTTCCGGCTTGCAGTTCATCCAGCAATGCGCCTAACCGCCGGTATCCATCTCCGTCATCAAAGGCAGCGCGCACATAGCGCATGTTCTCCAGCAGTTTTTCCAGGATATCATCACGCAGCGGGCGGGTGCGGGCAAAATCCCGCAACCCGGCTTTCAAATGGTCGCGCATCGCCTGGTCATCCCAATCGCGACGCGCAAAGCCGATGAGATACAGCGGCTGTGGCAGGCGTGAATCCAGCATAAGCTGGTAAATGGCCGGCACCAGTTTGCGGTTGGCGAGGTCGCCGGTGACGCCAAAAATGACAAAAGCGGTGACCGTATTATGGTTGGGCTGATTTTCCATGAATGTCTCAGGATCAAAAGAATAGTCGCCAGCTTGCCAGGGCTGTGGATGAGCTTGTGTCAGGGCATGCGCAGAATATGTAAAGCCTGTTCGACTTCCTCCAGCAGCGCGGCCTCGGCGTCCGCGGTGGTGGGAGCAAAGGGAAGCGTGGTTTGCCCGCTCTTGCGCGCCTCCAGGCGGGTTTGAATGCGCTCCAGGGTTGGGATGGTGTCCAGGTAACCGACCCTGGCGATCATGCGCACAGCCGCGTAGCGCAGTTCCATGGGCGCCTGGCGATCAACCAGGATATCGCTGAGGTGGTTGCCCGCGTACGGGCAGGCATTGAACAGGCGCGCCGCTGCCTGGGTGCAGCCTGGATCGGCCACCACAGCCTGCAAGATGGCATACACCTGGCGGGTGCGCATCTGGCTCAGGGTGCGGCGCAAGGTCTGGCGGACGGGCTCTGGGGCCGGGCGACCATTCTCATCGGCGGACAACACGCTTCCCAGGATTTGGATGACGCGGGTGCGCAAGCCCAGGTCGGGCTCTGTCACAGCCGGCGCTAACAAGTGAGCGATCACCGGCGAAAGGCGCGCCGCCTGGGTGGCTTCGATCGAATCCAGCGCCCGCCAGCGCACAGCCGTGTCGCCGCTCACCCAGGCTTCGGCTGCGCTCCAGATGCGGGGAAACAACTCGATCGAACCGGAGCTGCTATCGGAGAGGTCCAGCAAGGGAGGTTGGGCAAGCTGCGCGCTCAAGTCGCTCTCTGCAGCTTGCCTTCTGGCGGAGCTCCGCCTGCTGCTCGGTTTGGTTTTCTCGGTGGACATGCTTGCTCCCGTTGGCGTGCTCGGTACAGGGGTAGTTCAGGCCGAGGCGCGCAGCGCGGCCAGGGCCAGGCAGGCGCGCTCGGCGATGCGGGCGGCGGTCAAACCATATTCGCGGTAGATCACCTGGTAGGGGGCGGAAGCTCCAAAGCGATCCACGCCCAGGACGATGCCGCTGTCTCCGACCCAGCGATGCCAGCCCTGGGAGACGCCAGCTTCGATGGCGATGCGCGTGCGCACCGCCGGCGGCAGCACCGACTGGCGGTAAGCGACATCCTGAGCTTCGAACAATTCCCAGGAGGGGAAGGAAACCAGGCGCACATTTTCGCCCTCCGCAGCCAGGATCTCCGCAGCCTGGACAGCCAGGCTCAGCTCAGAGCCAGACGCCATCAAAATGATTTCCGGCGCGCCATCGCCGAGATCAGCCAGCACGTAAGCGCCGCGCTGCAAGCCGCTGGCGGGGGCAAAGATGCTGCGATCCAGAGTGGGCACATTCTGGCGGGTGAAGATCAAGGCCGTTGGTCCATCCTGGCGAGCGATGGCTGCCTTCCAGGCTTCATTGGTTTCATTGGCGTCCGCTGGGCGAATGACCACCAGGTTGGGGATGGCGCGCAGCGCCGCCAGATGCTCCACGGGTTGGTGGGTGGGGCCATCCTCGCCGACGCCGATGCTATCGTGGGTAAACACCCAGATGCTGGGATAGTGCGAGAGCGCCGAGAGACGGATCGCCGGGCGCATATAATCCGAAAAGACCAGGAAGGTCGCGCCGTAGGGGCGTACGCCGCCGTAGACGGCCATGCCGTTGACCACCGCGCCCATGCCATGCTCGCGCACCCCGAAATGGAAGTTGCGCCCCAGGTGGGAATCTGCCTGGAAGGCCGGCGCGCCGCTGATCCAGGTTTTATTGGAAGGCTCCAGGTCCGCCGAGCCGCCCATCAGCTCCGGCAGGCGAGCGGCCAGGGCGTTGAGCGCCTTGCCGGAAGCGTTGCGCGTGGCAACACCCTTGGGGTCGGCAGGGTACGTCGGCATATTCTCATCCCAACCGACGGGCAATTCACCGCGCAAGCGGCGCTCGAGCTCCGCCGCCTGATCCGGGTAGGCGCTACGGTAAGCCCGCAGTCGTTCCTGCCACTCGCTCTCCAGGCGCTCGCCGCGCGATCCGAGCTTCCGGTAAAATTCCAGCACGTCCTGGGGCACATAGAAGCTGGGTTCCAGCGGCCAACCCAGGGCGCGCTTGGCGCCCGCCAGTTCCTCTTCGCCGGGCGGCTCGCCGTGCGCTTTGGCGGTATCCTGGCGGGTGGGCAAGCCGTAGCCGATGTGCGTGCGGCAGACAATGATGGATGGACGCGGATCCGCTTTGGCGGCGGTGATGGCTGCATCCAGCGCCTGCACGTCATTGCCATCCGCCACGCGCTGCACATGCCAGCCATAGGCCTCGAAGCGGGCGGCGCGATCCTCGGTGAAGGTGATTTCGGTGCTGCCGTCGATCGAAATGCGGTTGTCGTCGTACAGGTAGATCAGGCGCCCCAGGCGCAGATGACCGGCCAGCGAGGCTGCCTCAGAGGCCACGCCTTCCATTAAATCGCCATCGGTGACAATGGCGTAGATATTATGATCGATCAAGTCGAAACCCGGGCGATTGAACTCGGCTGCCAGGTGGGCGGAGGCAATGGCCATACCGACGCCGTTGCCAAAACCCTGCCCCAGCGGACCGGTGGTCACTTCCACGCCAGGAGTCAGGCCGTACTCCGGGTGACCGGGGGTGCGGCTGCCCCACTGCCGAAAATTCTTCAGCTCATCCAGGGGCAGGTCGTAGCCGGTCAGGAAGAGCAGGCTGTAGAGCAGCATCGAGCCATGCCCGCCGGAAAGAATGAAACGGTCGCGATTGATCCAGCGCGGATTTTTGGGATTGAAACGCAGGTGCCGCGTCCAGATGGTGTATGCCATGGCAGCCGCGCCCATCGGCAGACCGGGATGTCCGCTGTTGGCTTTTTGCACCCCATCCGCGGAGAGAAAACGAAGCGCGTTGATGGCGCGAGTTTGCAGGTCTTGTTCGTCAGGCATTGATCAGCTCCTTGTTGGTTATAAAATTAATTTTACCTTATTTGATGTCGCGGCATGCCCGGAGAAAGGAGCAGCTTTTTTCCAGATGGGCGTTGGCGGGTTAATACCATAGTCTATTCGCCTCGCCAGAAGATACGGGCGAGTTCAATTTTCGACCAATCGCATTGCGCCAGGCAGGCCGGGTCGACAGCCCAATTTGCTGGTAGAATGAAGGTATGAATGCGCCAGCTTCCAGCGTCCACACGCTGCGCGACGGCAGGATCGTGACCATCCGACCGGTGCAACCTGATGATGGCCCGCGCTTGCAAGCCCTGGTGCTCCGTCTTTCTCCAGAGAGCCGTTTTTTACGTTTCATGGAATACGTCAAAGAGCTCAGCCCGGCGCAAGCCGCCCGCCTCACCGACCTGGATTACCACCAGCGCATGGCCCTGGCGGCGGTGATCGATCAAGCAGGGGAAGAACAGGTAATCGCCGTGGCGCGCTACGCCTCGCCGGTGGGAAACGATCCAGGCCGCGCCGAGGTGGGTGTGGTGGTCGAAGATGCCTACCAAAACCTGGGATTGGGCACGCACCTGCTGGCGCAATTGACCGCCTATGCCCGCCAGCATGGCATCCACACATTTACCGCCACCATCTACCCCACGAATAAGCGCATTCTGAAATTCATCCAATCCAGCGGCCTGGCATACCAGCGGCGGTTCGTGGACGGCGCCTGGGAAGTAACCCTCTCGCTCAGCGCGCCGAATTCAGCGCACAAACCATAATTCAACTTGTTCATCGACAGGGGGCAAGTCGTCGGGTACGATTATTGCGCACCTGGGGGGTGGACATTTGCGGATTTATCAATCTTCATGTATACTTTTTATGTGAATATGTTCACAATGCCCTTAAATTTACGCAAGTTACAATTGTCACTCGCCTAGGATAACATTTGTTACTTACCTTGCAGGGTCATTTTTCGAGATACTTAATGTGAATTAAATCGAACCGCAGCGTCTATCCGTGCCTCAAACCGGCACATTCACCGTTCACCCGAAGACGATGAGGAGGAAAACTGCCAATAAAACATCCAGATTCACCCGGTCTCCTCTGAACTCGATCCAGCTTGTTATTGTCCTCAAGCCCTGGACCCCCAACGGCCGCCAGCCGTAAGCACCCACAGGAGGAGGTGCCCCTTGACCGCAAGTACCAAAAACCCCTACTACGCAAAAGATCCAAATCTTCGCTTCCTGGAGGAAGTGAGCGCCGCAACCGCGGGCGTATCGCGGCTCGAGATGTGCATTCAATGCGGCACATGCGGAGGTTCATGCCCGTCTGCCGCAGACATGGACCACACCCCGCGCATGCTGTTCGCCCTGATCCGGGCAGGCATGCGCGAGCAAGCCTTGAGCAGCAACACACCGTGGATCTGCGTCTCTTGCTACCACTGCGTGGTGCGCTGCCCGCAGGATGTGCACATCGCGGATGTGATGTACACCTTGAAAGGCATGGCCATCCGAGAAAAGCTGTACAAGGATGCCACAGCGCCCGATTTCTCGCTCACCTTTGTGGATATGGTCGAGAACTACGGGCGCAGTTATGAGTTTGGCCTTGCCACGCGCCACTACCTGAAGCACTTCCCCATGCGCCTGCCGGGGATGGCGCCCATGGGACTGGGCATGCTCAGCAAACGGCGCATGGACATCGCTCCCACCCGCATCAAGGGCATCGACCAGCTCAAGAAGATCCTTGACCGGGCAAAGGAATTGGAGGCGGTGCAATGAACAAATACCTGTTTTACCCGGGATGTTCCATGGAAACCAGCGCCAAGGCCTACTATGAATCGCTGATGGCGATCAAGGATACGCTTGGCTTGAAGCTGGAAGAAATCAACGACTGGAACTGCTGCGGAGCGACGGAATATGTCGGCATCAGCCTGACGCCAGCCTATGCCCTGATCAGCCGCAACCTGGCGCTGGCAGTTCAGCAGGCCAATGGCGCCGACACTGTGGTGGCGCCGTGCTCAGCTTGTTACCTGAACCTGGCCAAAGCCGACCATTACATGGCAGAGCGCCCCTCCCTGGGCGAGCGTGTCAACCAGGCCCTGGCAGCCGGCGGGTTGCACTATGACCCTGGCACGCTACAGATCCGTCACCTGCTGGATGTGATCATCAACGATATCGGCCTGGATCACGTCAAGAGCAAGGTGGTCAAACCGCTGAAGGGACTGCGCGTGGCGCCTTATCTGGGCTGCATGGTGCCCCGGCCGGATTATCAAAAACGCTGGTCGGACCACGAGCACCCCAACGAACTGGACCGCCTGCTGAGAGCGCTGGGCGCAGAGGTGATCGACTTCCCGCTGAAAACACATTGCTGCGGCGGACACATGACCCAAATCAGCCCCTCGACGGCTTTCGAATTGATCCGCCGGCTGATCAGCTCCGCCGACCAGTACAAAGCGGATATCATGGTCACCGTCTGCCCCATGTGCCAAATGAACCTCGACGCCTACCAGGCCGAGACCAACCGCCATTTCCGCACCAATTATCACATGCCGATCGTCTTCTTCACCCAGTTGATGGGCGTGGCTTTTGGCATGGAGCCTCGCCAGCTCGGTTTTGGTCGCGAGCTGACGGATGCTCGCGCGGCGATGGCGCGCATCGGTGTGGAAGTGCCGGAGCCAGAAAGCGCCAAGAAACCCGCTAAAAAGGCCAAGAAGACGGGCCTGCCCATGCCGCAGATGCCCGGTAGTGAACAGGAGGCAGCCGAATGACCACTGAGAATAAGCCTCAAGAAGGCCAGGAACGCATTGGTGTGTATGTGTGCCACTGCGGTTCCAATATTGCTGGCATGGTGGATGTTGAGCATGTCGCCAAATGGGCGGGCGAAGAGCTCAAAGATCGCGGCGTGGTCGTCGCCCGCGATTACAAATTCATGTGCTCCAGCCTGGGGCAGGAGCTGATCGAGAACGATATCAAAGAGCTGGGGCTGACTCGCGTGCTCGTAGCGGCCTGCTCACCCCACCTGCACGAACAGACTTTCCGCACCGCCAGCGCCCGCGCCGGTCTCAATCCCTATCTGACCGAGCTGGTTTCCATTCGCGAGCAGGTCTCGTGGGTGCACACCGACAAGCAAGCCGCCACCGCAAAATCCAAGGCGGTGATCAGCGGCGGCGTGGAGCGCGTCATCCACCACGAACCGCTCGAGCCGCTGGTGGTGCCCATCCACGAAGCCACGCTGGTGGTGGGCGGCGGCATCGCCGGCATCCAGGCCGCCCTGGAGCTGGCAGACGCCGGTTACCCGGTTTACATGGTCGAGCGCGAGCCCTCCATCGGCGGGCACATGGCCCAGTTCGATAAAACTTTCCCCACCCTGGACTGCGCCGCCTGCATCCTGACCCCCAGGATGGTATCGGTCGGCATGCACCCCAACATCAAGCTGTTCACCTGGAGCGAGGTGACCAAGGTGGACGGTTACGTGGGCAACTTCACCGTCACCATCCGCAAGAAAGCCCGCTATGTCAATGAAGAGCTGTGCACCGGCTGCGGCATCTGCCAGGAGAAGTGTCCCAAGAAGGTGATCGATGAGATTTACGAAGCTGGCCTGGGCTACCGCAAGGCGGTCTACACGCCCTTCCCCCAGGCTGTGCCCAAGTTCCCGGTCATCGATCGCCCCAACTGCACCTACTTCCAGAAAGGCACCTGCAAAGCCTGCGAGAAGTTCTGCCCGACCAATGCCATTGACTTCACCCAGGAAGACGAGTACATCACCGTCGAGGTGGGGAATATCATCCTGGCAACTGGTTACGACCTGTTCGACGCCCGTAGGGTGACCCAGTACGGCTATGGGCGCCTGGCGAACGTGTTCACCAGCATCGAGTTCGAGCGCCTGAGCAACGCTGCCGGCCCCACCAACGGCGAGATTGTGCTGCGCGATGGTGTGACCAAGCCCGATGCCGTGGGCATCATCCACTGCGTGGGCAGCCGCGACCGCAACTTCAACAATTACTGCTCGGTGATTTGCTGTATGCAGGGCTTGAAGTTTGCCCATCTGGTTCACGAGCGCACCGGCGCAACGGTGTACAACTTCTACATTGATATGCGCACGGCCTACAAAGCCTACGATGAGTTCTATCAGCGAGTGCTGGAGGAGGGCACGCTGTTCGTGCGCGGCAAAGTTGCCGAGGTGACAGACGCCGCCCGTTTGCCAGGCGAAGAAGGCAAGCTGATCATCCAGGTGGAAGACACGTTGGCGGGCATACAGCGGCGCATACCGGTTGACATGGTGATCTTATCCGCCGGCCTGGAGCCGCGACGCGACGCTAAAGAAGTGGCCAAGCTGTTTGGCATCTCGTGCAGCGCTGATGGCTGGTTCATCGAAAAGCACCCCAAGCTGGATCCGGTCGCCACGATGACCGAAGGCATTTTCATCGCCGGCTGCGTGCAAGGACCAAAAGATATCCCCTCCAGCGTAGCGCAAGGCGCGGCGGCTTCAGCGCGCGTGCTGGGTCGCATCCGCCAGGGGCACATCGAACTGGAGCCTGTGCGCGCCAGCGTGGACGAAGCCAAATGCTCCGGATGCCGCATCTGCAACAACCTCTGCCCATTCAACGCCATCATCTTCCACGAAGACCGCATGGTGACCGAGATCAACCCCGCCCTGTGCCAGGGCTGCGGCACCTGCGTGGCAGCCTGCCCGGCGGGCGCCATTTCGGGCACAGTCTTCAGCAATGAGCAGATCTTCGCCCAAATCGATGGCTTGCTGGGATTGACCCTGGAGCATGCCTTCTCATGACGGCGGCCAATTGACGGAGTGTAGCAAGGAGACTGATGATGACTGAAAACTTTGAACCCGTGATCATCGGATTCACCTGCAACTGGTGCAGCTACCGCGCCGCCGACCTGGCTGGCACGGCTCGGGTGAAATACCCGCCCAACATCCGCCTGATCCGGTTGATGTGCTCTGGGCGGCTGGACCCGACCTTCGTGCTCAAAGCCCTGGCAAGCGGAGCAGATGGCGTGCTGATCACCGGCTGCCATCCGGGTGAATGCCACTATTTGGAACAGAACTACAAAGCCTTGCGTCGCTTCCTGCTGCTGCGCCGCACCCTGGTGCAGATGGGCATCGAACCCGACCGCGTGCGCCTGGTTTGGGCCAGCGCTGCCGAAGGTGTGCGCCTGGCAGAGGAGATCACCAAGATGGTCGAGGCTGTCAGACAGCTCGGACCGCTGAACTGGCCGAAATGGCAGCAGACGAACGGGCATGGCGAGCACGCTCACATCGAGGCTGAGGAGGTGAGTGCATGACAACCAACGGTAAACCCAAGTTCGCCATGTATTGGGCTGCCTCCTGCGGCGGCTGCGAGATTGCCGTGCTCAACATCGGCGAAAAGATCCTGGATGTGGACGCCAACTTCGAGGTGGCCTTCTGGCCCGTCGCCATGGACGCCAAGTACAAGGATGTGGAGGCGATGGAAGACGGCGCCATTTTGCTGACGCTGTTCAACGGCGGCATACGCAACGAAGAGAACGCCGAGATTGCCCGCCTGCTGCGCCGCAAGAGCCAGATCCTGGTGGCGTTTGGCTCCTGCGCCTGCGAAGGCTGCATTCCCGGGTTAGCCAACCTGAGCAAGCCGCAAGACGTGCTGGATACCGTTTACAGCACGGTCTCCACCGATAATCCAAACGCTGTCCGCCCGCAGTACCACTACCAGATGCCCGAAGGCGTGATCCATATCCCCACGTTCTATCCAGTTTTGAAGACGCTGGACCAGGTGGTGGATGTGGATTACTACATGCCGGGCTGTCCGCCAGAATCGCACCAGATCGCAGCGGTCATTGACCTGGTGATCAAGGTGCTGCACGGTGAAGCTCAACTGCCTGCGAAAGGCGCGACCATCGGCGCTGGCAATTCGACGGTGTGCGACGACTGCCCCCGAGCGCGCAATGTGAAGTTGATCAAGAAGTTCGTGCGCATCCAGGATGTGCCCGAATTGGACCCGCACCTGTGCCTGTTGGAGCAGGGTGTGCCCTGCAACGGCCCGGCGACGCGCAACGGCTGCGGCGCGCTGTGCCCGCAGGCTGGCGCCCAGTGCATCGGCTGCTATGGACCGGCAGAAGGCGTGATCGATTACGGCGCCCGCCTGATCACGGCTTTTGCATCGGTGATCGACAGCAACGATCCAGCCGAGATCGAACGCATCTTGGATGGCATACCCGACCCAGCGGGGCAGTTTTACCGCTTCAACCTGGCTGGCTCGCTGCTGCGCGCCGCTAAACCCGCCTGGCAGGGCAAACTTTAGGAGGCAGCCATGCAGAGAATCACGATAGACCCAATCACCCGCCTGGAAGGGCATGGCAAGATTGAAATCTTCTTGAACGAAGACGGCGAAGTCGCCAACACTTACTTCCAGATCCCCGAGCTGCGCGGTTTCGAGCGCTTTTGCCTGGGTCGCCCGGTGGAGGAGATGCCGCTGCTCACCAACCGCATCTGCGGCGTGTGCCCGGAGGCGCACCACATGGCCGCCGCCAAAGCCGCCGACGCCGTCTACAAGGTCGATCCCCCTTCGGCGGCCAAGAAGCTGCGCGAGCTGCTCTACATGGGCTTCTACTTCACCGACCACACCACGCACTTCTACGCCCTGGGCGGGCCAGATTTCGTCATGGGGCCCAACGCGCCGGTGGCGGAGCGCAACATCCTGGGCATCATCCACAAGGTGGGGCTGGAAATTGGCGGCAAGGTGATCCAGGCGCGCAAGTACGGCCACCACATCGTCGAGATCATCGGCGGTCGCAAGGTTCACCCCTGCACCTCCATCCCCGGTGGCTTGACCAAAGGGATCACCGAGGAGCAGCGCCAGGAGATCGAGCAGATAGGCCGTTGGGCGGTCGATTTCGCCCAATTCAGCCTGCAGCTCTTCGCCGATATCGTGCTGGGCAACAAAGAATATGTTGACCTGATCCTGGGCGATATCTACACCCACAAAACCTACTCGATGGGCCTGGTGGATGAAAATAACCACGTCAACTTCTATGACGGCAAGGTGAGCGTGGTGGCGCCAGATGGCGAACGCATCGGCAAGTACGCCCCCCACGAGTACACCGATTGGGTGGCAGAGCGAGTCGAGCCATGGACCTATCTGAAGTTCCCCTATCTGAAGAAGGTGGGCTGGAAAGGCTTCGTGGATGGCAAAGACTCGGGCGTGTATTTCGCCACCCCGCTCTCCCGCCTGAACGCCGCCGACGGCATGGCGACACCCAAAGCCCAGGAACATTACGAGCGCTTCTACGCCACCCTGGGCGGCAAACCGGTGCACCAGCGCCTGGCAATCCACTGGGCGCGTTTGATCGAGCTGCTCTACGCCGCCGAGCACATCGTGGAGCTGGCAACCGACCCGGAGATCACCTCGCCCCACGTGCACAACGTGCCCAAGGAGAAACCCAGCGAGGGCGTGAGCATCGTCGAGGCGCCGCGCGGCACGCTCACCCACCACTACAAGACCGATGAGCGCGGCTTGCTGACCGAGGTCAACCTGATCGTGGGCACCACCAACAACTACGCTCCGATCAGCATGTCGATCAAGAAAGCTGCCCAAAGCCTGATCAAGAAGGGTACCGTGGTCAACGAGGGTTTGCTGAACATGGTGGAAATGGCTTTCCGAGCTTATGACCCATGCTTCGGCTGCGCCACGCACTCTCTGCCCGGCCAGATGCCGCTGGAGGTCACCATCCGGGATGCGCAGGGCAACCCGGTGGAAGTGCTCAGGCAGTTCTGCTAAATCGAGACCCAGAAGGAGGCCCTGGAGAATGGCGCCCACCATCCCAGGGCCTCCCTGTTGGACACTTGTCAATGAAGACAATCGTCGTTGGACTGGGCAACCCGATCCTGGGAGATGACGGGGTTGGCTGGCATGTGGCGGAAGCTGTGCAGGCGCAATTCCACGGCGCTGGCGAAGGACAGCAAGTGGATATCGTCCAGCTCTCCCTGGGAGGCCTGAGCTTGATGGAAAGCCTGGTGGGCTACCAGCGAGCGATCATCATCGACGCCCTGAACCTGGGAATGGGTGAAACCGGCAGCGTCTATTGCTTTGCCTTGCAGGAGCTGCCCAATCCCAACAGCGGACACCTGGGCTCGGCGCACGACACCAGCCTGATGACTGCCCTGGAGGTGGGCCGGAAGATGGGCGCCGAGCTGCCCGATGAAGTGATAGTGGTGGGCATCGAATCGCCGTACGTGTATGACTTTTCTGAGCAACTCAGCCCGGCTGTTTCCAGCGCCATTCCCCAGGCCACCCGCGCCGTGCTGTCATTGCTCCAGGCGGGAGACTGTCCACAAACCGATCAGACCGGATAGGAGGAATCCTGTATGATTTCACCCGAACTCTTACGCCGTTACCCCTTTTTTGGCCCGTTCAACGAGGCGCAACTGCGTGAAATCGCCATGATCGCTGATGAATTCGAGGCTGAGGCTGGCGCGCAAATCTTCGATGAACAGCAACCAGCAGAAGCCTTGTATCTGCTGCTCGAAGGCAGCGTGGAGCTCACTTACAAGTCCGAGGAGGAGTATCACCCCAAGACGCGCAAGGTATTTCCGGTGGGAGATATCAATCCTGGAGAACTGTTTGGCGTCAGCGCCTTGATCGACCCTTACAAGTACACCACGGCTGCGAGAGCGACTGCAAACAGCCGCATCGTCAAGATCGATGCGGCTGGGCTGCGCGCGCTGGTCGCCGCCGACGCCCAAATGGGCTATGAGCTGATGCGCCAGGTGGCCCGAGTGATCGCCGAGCGCCTGGCATACACTCGCGTGCAATTGGCCGCAGCCTGGGCTTAGCGCGCTTGCGCGCAATCCCACTGATCACCAGCGGCGTGAGGGCTGCCTCTCACGCCGCTGGTGGTTATTTGCTGCCGTTCAGGGTGTGGTGTTGTTGTAGAACCAGTTGTAGGCGTAATAGCCCGAACCGGTTTTGCTCTGGATGCGGATGGCAATCTGGCGCAGATCCTTCAGCTCTGCAGGAATGGTGAAGGTGAAGTCCTGCGTGCCGCCACCCGCGGTGTCGATCGAGGTCACTTTGTAGCCGCCCACGCCGCGTGTGCCCATGACGTTCATCAGCACCTTGAACTCGTCATTGGCAGGCAGGTTGTAAATGCGCACGGTGACGCTGACATTGCGCTGCACTGCCAGGATCTTCATCGTCGGGTAACCGACATAGCCGGTTCCGGGCGAACCCGGTTTGGCGGCGGTGTTGTTGTAGAACCAGTTGTAGGCAAAATAACCCGAGCCGCTGATGCTCTGCAAGCGGATGGCGATCTGGTATTCGCCGTGCAACGCAGCGGGTATGGCGTACTCCAGCGTTTGAACGCCGCCAGCGCCGGTGTTCAGGGTTCCCACCTCGATGCCGTGCACGCCCCGCGTCCCCATGTAGTTCATCTTAACCACAAACGTGTCATTGGGCGGCAGGTTGTTGGTCTTGATTTTGACGCTGGTATCCTTGACCACCGAGACGATCGAGAAAGTCGGGAAACCGGAATAGGCAGGCGCAGCAGACGGCGCTGCGGCCCGCGCCTGGTGCGCGCCGAAGGCGAATAACACCAGGGTCAGGGTGAGTAAGAGCACCAAAGTTCGTTTCATCTATAGCCTCCTGTGATGAGTTGACCACGGTTGATCGCGCGCTGGGGAGCACGCCTGCCAGAACTTTCGCCAGAGCGATATCCTCCTCTCGCACTGGTACTTATTTCCTATATCAACTCTACATCAGTTTGGATAAATATGCAAGAAGTCAGATTGTTCAAATGATTATTGGGGAATTTTGACAGGCGTCACCCATCAAAAAATACCACAACTATCCCCCATTTTGGCAAGTGGGCTATACTTAAAATATCGGAGGATCTTTCCTATGGAAACACTCACCTGTTCATTGGCCTCCTTGCAAGCTGGCGAGCAACTTTGCGGCACCGCGCCGCTGGTGCGCACCTGGCTGTTGTTAGAGCTGAACGAGCCGCTCACCGCCAATGCCCTGGTGGAGAATCACCTGCCAGAGCCTGTGCGCAGTTACCTGAATGAACAGCAGAAAAGCCTCCCCGGCAGCCGCCTGCTGCTGATCCAGCGAAGTCGGAAGCGCAGGGCTTCTGGGGTGAAGTTCTTCATTGGCAGCAGCGCAGAAAGCGATCCGGTTTTGTTGGAATTTTCCCTGCAGGATTACAGCGAACTGCTGAACATGGATATTGCCGGGCTGGCAAGCAGCGCGCCCCAAAATCACGAGGCAAAGCGTGCGCAGCCGCTCTACCTGGTATGCACCAACGGCAAGCGCGATGCCTGCTGCGCCGCGCACGGCGCGCCTTTTTACCGCGGCCTGGCTGCCCTGGATTCAGAAAACACCTGGCAGAGCTCGCACGTCGGCGGGCACCGCTTCGCCGCCAATGCCATTTTCCTGCCGTATGGCATTTACTATGGGCGCTTGAAAGCCGGGCAAGAACGGGAATTTTTAGATGCCTGCCAGGAAAGGCGCCTCCTGGCGCAGCACTACCGCGGGCGATCGATCTACCCGCCGCACGTCCAGGCGGCAGAGTACTTCTTGCACCAGCAATTTCCCGAGCTGCGGCTGGATGAGCTGCAATTGGAGCACGTGGAAGAGGTGGAGCCGCAAGCCTGGCGGGTGCTGTTTCGCTGCCAGGCAGGTGCTGCGCTGCCCAGCATTCAGCTACGCGCCGGGCTATCGACTTACCAGGTGTTTGAAAACTGCGGCAAAGCACACGAGCTCAGCCACAAGACACAGTATCACCGGATTGCCTAGGAAGCTGTTCGCATGCAAGCCATTACACGACGTGATTTCTTGCGCACCCTGGCCCTTGGCGCTGGGGCGCTGGCGCTGCCCGCTGGCCTGGCAGGCTGCCAGGCGGATGGAACCGCGACGCTTCCGCCCACGCAGGCCCAAGCCGCCTCCTGGCAAACTGCCGCCGCCAGCGCTGCGCCCAGCCGGACACCCCAGCCATCTCCAGAAGCGGAGACCAGCAGCCCATCGACCGCCACCAGCGCGCCCGCTCCCCACCTGGCGGTGGCGCGCAATGGCGAACCGCAAGAGATGGTGCGCCGGGCTATCGCGGCATTGGGTGGCATTGCTCAATTTGTTCCCCAGAACAGCACCGTGATCATCAAGCCCAACATCTGCACCGGCTATCACAGCTATGAATACGCCGCCACCACCAACCCGTGGGTCGTCGCCGCCCTGGTCAGTCTGTGCCTGGAAGCCGGCGCTCGAAAGGTGCAGGTGATGGACCACCCCTTCGGCGGCCCGCCAGCCCAGGCATACGTGACCTCCGGAATCGCCGAGCAGGTGCACAGCGCCGGCGGCGAGATGGTGGAAATGGCGCGCTTCAAGTTTCTCTCCACCCCCATCCCCGCTGGCAGGAGTTTGAGGCAGGCAGAAATCTACGATGAGATCTTGACGGCCGATGTGTTGATCAATGTGCCCATCGCCAAGCATCACAGCCTGGCGCGCCTGACACTGGGCATGAAAAACCTGATGGGCGTCATCCAGGATCGCTCCGCCATCCACCAGGACCTGGGTCAGCGCCTGGCAGATTTGAGCTCGCTGGTGAGACCCGCGCTGACCGTAGTGGATGCGGTGCGCATGCTGATGGCGAATGGACCGACCGGCGGCAGCCTGGACGATGTGGTCCAGGCCAATACCGTGATCGCCAGCGCTGACATCGTCGCTGCTGACAGCCTGGCAGCCACGCTGTTCGGTTTGCAGCCCGAAGACCTCAGCTATGTGCGCGCCGGCGTCGAGATGGGCTTGGGACGCAGCGACCTGGCTGCCCTGCGCATCGAGGAGATCGATCTTGGCGGCTAAGCAGCGCACAGGACCCGGCGTGGGCGGCGCCTGGCGCCGACTGCGGCGGCTCACCCAATGGATCAGCCTGGGGGTGTTCGTGCTCCTCGTGCTGGCGTTGCCTTCCGCCTGGCCAGCCTGGCTGCGGCAGCTTCCCATGCAGCTCGATCCTTTGACCAGCCTGGCGCAAGCGATAGCGTCCCACCAGGTGGTGAGCGGCGCGCTGGTCGGGTTGGGTGTACTGGCGCTGGGACTTATCTTTGGGCGCGGCTGGTGCGGCTGGGTCTGCCCCCTGGGAACTTTGTTGGACGGCCTTACCCCCCGCCGCCGGCCGGTCAAGCGCAAAGCGCCCCGCGCCCACCGGCAGGCTGGCGATGATCCGCGCTGGCCACCCGATTCCTGGCGCAAGATAAAATACCTGTTGTTGTTAGCCGTGCTGGCAGCCGCCCTGGTGGGCAGCACGCTGCTGCTGGTGCTGGACCCGCTCACTATCCTGCTACGCGGCCTGGGAAGCGGACTGCTGCCGCTCTTCGACGCGCTGGCGCGCGGGCTGGAAACCCGCCTGTACCAGGTACCGGCGCTGCGCCAGGCGGTGACCGCCCTCGACCAGGCCTTGCGCCCGGCGCTTCTGCCGGTCGACCCGCTGGCAGCGCGCGCCCCCTGGCTGATGGCGGCCGTGCTGGCGAGTGTGACGCTGCTGAACCTGGTTGCGCCGCGCTTCTGGTGCCGCTACCTGTGCCCGTTGGGGGCGTTGCTGGGCGTGCTCGCCCGCTTTGCGCTGGTGCAGCGACGGGTGAACGAAGCGTGCAAAAGCTGTGGGCTGTGTGCTCGCGCCTGTCCCACCGGCGCGATCCAGGAACAGCGCGGTTATGCCAGCGACCCGGCGGAATGCACCCTGTGCCTGGACTGCCAGCCGGCTTGCCCGCGCCAGGCAATCGGCTTCCAGGGTTATGATCTACGTCAATCACTGCTGCGCCAAGAATACGACCCCAACCGGCGGGAAGCTCTACTGGTGCTGGGAGGGTCGCTGGCTGGCGCCTGGCTGGTCGGGCAACCCTGGGCGGCAGGCGCAACCTCCCAGGCCCTGCAACCGCCCGGCGGCGCTCAGAATCACCTGGTAGATAAGTGCATCCGCTGCGGCGCCTGTGTGCGCGCCTGTCCCACCGGCGCGCTGCAGCCCGCCATGCTGGAAGCCGGGTTGGAAGGCCTGTGGTCTCCGGTGCTCATCCCTCGCCTGGGCTATTGCGATTACGGCTGCAACACTTGCGGTAGCGTCTGCCCGGTGGAAGCCATTCCCCGCCTGGAACTGGCTGACAAGCGCCGGCAAGTAATTGGCGTCGCTGTCATCGATCGCCAGCGCTGCCTGGCGTGGAGCGGTCAAAGCCCGTGCATCATCTGCGAAGAGATGTGCCCGGCGCCCACCAAAGCCATCTCGCTGGAGAGCACGCCGGTGAAGGCGCCCGGCGGCGAATCGGTCATCCTGCAAACGCCCATCGTGCACCCGCGGCGCTGCATCGGCTGCGGCATCTGCGAGTACAAATGCCCGGTGGAAGGCGCAGCCGCGATACGCGTCTACCCTGCTGGCGTCACTTTTCACGGTGCGGGCGCCGGGGAAGGGTCGCACGGGGAACGCCGCCGCAGAGGCCAGCCGTGAACGGTATCGGCACACTAAAAGAATCCTCCTTGCACGCGGCGCTCAAATCCTGGGCTGCCCGCCCTGGCGACCAGGTGGAAGCCGCCGTGGATGGCTGCCTTATCGATGTGGCACGCGGCGACCTGCTCATCGAAATCCAGACCGGCCATTTTAGCGGCTTGAAACCCAAGCTGGCGAAACTGCTGCCCAATCACCGGGTGCATGTGATCTACCCAATCGCCATTTCCAAAGCTGTGGTGCGCATGGACGCCCCAGGTGGAAAAGAGCTTTCCCGCCGCCTCTCGCCGCGCCGCGGGCGGGTCGAGCACCTGTTCAGCGAACTGGTGCGCGTGGCGCGATTGGTCGAGCATCCCAACTTCTCGCTCGAGGTGGTCTACACGCAGGAAGAAGAGCTGCGCGCCTGGCATACCGACGGCTCCTGGCGCCGGCGCGGCTGGCGCACATTCGACCGCCGCCTGCTGAGGATCACCGGCGCACAGCGCTTCGATGCGCCCGCTGACTACCTGGGGCTGCTGCCGAGCGAGCTGCGCAGCGGCTTCGATACTCACAGCCTGGCGCAAAGCCTGCGTATTCCCCGCTACCTGGCGCAGAAGATGGCTTATTGCCTGCACAGCATGGGTTTGCTGGAGCGAGAAAAACGCGGGCGGGGTTATGTGTACCGCTGCGTCCACCCGCAGTGCACTGAGGCGCCCTGAGCCGACCTGGTGAGCCATCCCGCGCCTTGCCTGCGCCGCGCAGAGCGATCCTCGTCGTTGCCAGCCCCGCAGGGGCGCGGCAATCCCCCAGATGACCGGGTAGATCGCTTCGCTCGCGATGACAGACTGGCGCGGCATTGACGCAGCCCCAATGCTGCGGTAAAATCTGCTCCGCATTCAGCGGGTGTAGTTCAGCGGTAGAACGTTTGCTTCCCAAGCAAAATGTCACGGGTTCGATTCCCGTCACCCGCTCAACCCCAAAGGCTCTCAGCGCCTTTGGGGTTTTATTATTCCCGCTTGGTCCCACTTTGGATATCCGCAAGGTTCCTTTACGCAATATTCGCCCCGTTTTTATATAGATTTTACGCCCCACCTGAGAAGATAAGGCTGCAACAATGCGCCGGTTTGGTCTGTTCGACTTTAACCGTTCCAGGAGTAGCTATGACGTCACGCAGCCCAACGATTTTATATGTGGAAGACAATCCCGATAACCGCACGCTGGTGCGGCGTATCCTGATGGCAGAGGGTTTCCAGGTGGTGGAAGCGGAAAGCGCCAGCCACGCCGTGCAAGCCTTGCAATCGGTGCGTCCGGATCTGATCTTGATGGACATCAATATGCCAGATATGGATGGTTATACCTTGACCGGTAGATTGAAACGCGATCCGCGCATGCACACCATTCCAATCATCGCCCTGACTGCCAATGTGATGAAAGGCGACCGGGAGCGCACGCTGGATGCCGGCTGTGATGGATATATTCAAAAGCCCATCGACGTAGATACCTTTTCGTCACAGATCAATCAATTCCTGGGAGGCCGTCAATGAACCAGCCTGGGACAGATGAACTTACCAACAACGCGCTGGCAAAGACGGCGCGCCTGGGAGGCGCGCGAGAAACTCGCTCGCTGCGCAAATCGATCCCCGAAAACGCCACGGTGCTGGTCGTGGAAGATAATGTGGCCAATTTTGTGCTGATCGCCCGGTTGTTGGGGTACATGGGCATCCACTGCGAGTGGAAGACATCTGGCTACGAGGTGGTCGAGTACGCTGATAGCCTGCCGCGCCTGGATTTGATCCTGATGGACATCCGCCTGCCCTACGAGGATGGCTACGGCGCGCTGGAGAAGATCCGCTCTTCGCCGCGCTTGCGCGACGCGCTGGTGGTAGCGGTAACTGCTGAAGCCAGCCCGGAACAAATCAAGAAAGCCCGCCTGGCTGGTTTCGATGGCTTCATGGGCAAACCCCTCGATCCCGATCGCTTTCCGGATCAAATCCGCAGCATACTTGCCGGAGAAAGCGTCTGGGAGTTAAGCTGAGCGCTGGCGCCACGGGAGACTGCAATTTCATGACCGACCAGTCGACATGTCCACACTGTGGACAACCTGTGAATATTTACATGCAGAGCTGCCCGCTGTGCCATGCCGACCTGGCAGGTGCTCAACCCGTGACAGGCATCCGCAGTCCGCTGGTGCCCACCTCGCCGGAGGGACTCATCCCGCGCCTGGGGGATATCCTGATCGAACGAAAGTTGATCAGCCGGCAGCAGCTCGAGGCGGCTCTGGCGCGCCAGCGCGAATCCATCGCCCAGGCAGGCAGCATCGGTCGCCAAATCTTACTGGGGCAAATCCTGGTGGAGAATGGCTGGATCACCCGTGAAGTCCTGGATCAGGTGGTGACCGAGCAAATCATGGGCTTGCACAGCGCTCTGCAAGAAAACAACCGCAAGCTCGAGCAGCGCGTTCAGCAGCGCACCGGTGATTTACAGGGGCGCCTGCTGCAGATTCGCACCGCCGCAGAGATCACCCAGGTTGCCATCTCCGCCAGCAACCTGGAGGAGATGCTCTCTCGCACGGTTAAATTGATTGCCGAGCGCCTGAATTATTATTGTGCGTCAATTTACCTGATCAACGAAATGAGCGGAGCCCTCGAGCTGGCCGCCAGCAGCATGCCTGCCAGCATGGAACGGAAGGTGCGGCAGACCCACGATGTGCAATTTCCCAAGACTATGGTGGCGTGGGCGGTAGCCAACCGAAAAGCGCGGGTGGCAGCCGATGTCAGCCGCGAGCCGCTTTACTGGGTTGACCCGTTGCTCCAGGATACCCGCTCGGAAGCGACCTTGCCCATTGCCTTGGGCGATCAAGTGCTGGGTGTTTTGGATGTCCATTCCAACTGGGTGAACGCATTCGATGACGAGGCGGTGACGGTTTTGCAGACCATCGCCAATCATATCGCTGCCGTGATCCAGAACTTCCGCCTGCTGGATCACACTCGCAAGAGCCTGGAGCAGTCGCAGCGCCTGAACGAGACCAACCACCGCTTGAACCTGGCTCAAAATGCTCAGTCGGTGTTCAGCGAAGTGGTGGATTACCTGAAGGCTTCATCGGTCCCCTCTCTGCTGTTGGTCGCCGAGGGCAACCAGTTTCGCGTCATCGCGGGTCATCTTCCCAACAAACAGAAAAACAGCGAGGCGCGGCTGCCAGGCATGATTGCGGTGCCTCCTGAGAAGTTGCTGGCGCAGATGCCGCCAGGCCAATTAACCTTCAGCCTGCCCAGGTCAAAGAACACCACCCAACTTCAAAACAAAGCCAACAGTTGGATCTCCACATTGATGCGCGTGCATGATTGGTTGGAATGCGACACGATCACTTTGATACCGGTGCGCCAGCAAAATGCGCTGATGGCAATGATGGTATTGGCGCGACCTGCCAGTCAGTTTGCTGAGTCGGTAATCAAGGGATCCAATATCTGGCAGCCTTATATCAGCCTGGCGGAACAGGCCACGACCACGCTGGAAAAGCTGTCCGCCTTCGAAAATCTCCAGCGGCAGATCTCCGCCATGCAATCGCTGGATGCAATCACGAAAGTGATCGCCCTGGAAACTGAGCCAGGATCGCTGTACCGCGCCATCCACCAGCAGTTGCGGGAACTGTTGGGAGAGCTGGATTTCTTGCTGGCTGAATACCGCGAGGCCAATCAAACCATCACCATCCCATACGCCTATGAGAACGGCGAGGAAATCAATCTCCCTTCGATGCCGCTGGGCCAGGGGCTGACCTCGGTGATCATCAAGTCCAAACAGCCCCTGCTGCTGAGCGGCAATGTCGAGCAGCAAGCCCAACGCCTGGGAGCGCGGGTGATTGGCTTGCCGGCCAAATCATGGATGGGCGTACCCCTGATCGTCGCCAACCAGGTGATCGGAGCAATGATCCTGCAGGATACGCGCCGGGAGAACCGCTTCGGTGAAACAGAGCTGCGCCTGGTGAACACACTGGCGACCCAGGTGGCGATTGCCGTGCGCAACGCGCGCCTGTACCAGGAGACCAGCCGGCTGGCAGAGCAAGAGCGCCTGGCGTCGGATTTGACCGCTCGGGTCTGGTCATCGCCCGATATCGAGACCATTTTGCGTGTGGCATTGGAAGACCTGGGGAGCAAGCTGCAAGCCGCAGAAGCGATGATCGAGTTGGATGTTCAGGCTGAGGCTCTCGACGGCGGGCCTGCCGCATCTGGATAGAGGTGTTTGAGTGGAAGGGATAAACCTGGACCAAACGCTGCAATACCTGGCCTACATACTGGCGCTGAGCGAGTTGATCATCGGCCTATATGTCTGGGTCCTGAACATCCAGCACACCGCGAACCGGCACGTGGGTGGGCTGATGCTGGTCATTGCTGCCAACAGCTTTGCGATTGGCACACTCCTGGAGACGGGCAGCGCCAGGCAGGCGGAATGGCCAGCAATCCTGTTAGCCGCCACGACCCCCGCCATCCAACCCCTGCTGCTGCTCACCACCGTCAGCCTGCTGCGACCTGCCTGGCTGCAAACCAGCCGCCTGCGCTGGGCATTGCGCCTGGCTTACCTGCTCACCCTTCTCCCTATCATCATCACCGCCATCGACGTGCAATTTGGGGCGGGGCTCTGGTATTCCGGCATGGGCAGTTCTCCGTATGGCGATGGCATCCTGCGGCTGGAATCTTTCACTGCCGGTCGTTTGAACGAGATCATCCGCCTGCTGACCTTTGGCATCTCGTCAACATTGACCATCCTGGTCTGCCTTTACATCGCAGCTCTCGACCGGAAATCTCCCAAAATGGCGCGCGGCCTGGCCTGGCTGCTGCTGGCAGCGGACATTGCTGCTGGCGTCTCCCTGGTAGCGCTTGCCAGCGTCATCCCGCAAGCCATCGCCGAGCTGCTCACCAGCGCCATCTTTATGCTGGTGTATGCCTTTGTAGCCTTCCGACAAATGGTCTCAGAGCGGCGCGTGCAGCGCGGTCGGCTGCAAGTGCGGCTGCTGGCGCTCAACCTGGTGGTGGTGGTGCCTGTACTGTTAGGGCTGACGTATTTCATCATTTCGCAATCCCGTCGCCTGCTCGAAGAAGACGCCTCTCGCAACCTGCAGCAAACCAGCCAAAACCTTGCTTCCAGCACGATGCTCTGGCTGGAAAGCAACACTCGCACGCTGGCAGCCCTGGCAAACCAGCCCGATATCCGCAGCATGGACGCCAGCAGGCAAATCCCGGCTTTGCAGGCCTTTGCCTCCGTCTTCCCCGAGATCTACCTGGTCAGCACCACCGATCTCACCGGCAGGAATATTGCCCGCAGCGATGGTCAAAGTGCAGTTGACTACAGCCGGCGAAGCTGGTTCCAGCAAGCCGTTCAGGGGGCGCCGCTGGCATTGGAGACACTGATCGAGCCCAGCAGTGGGCAACCGGTCCTGGTAGCTTCTGCGCCGATACGCGACGAACAGGGTCGAGTGGCAGGTGTGATCATGTTCGCCACGCAGCTCAGCGTCATCTCAGAAAAGGTGGCCGCCACGAGCATCGGGCGGCTGGGCTACGCCTACGTGATCAACGAATCCAACCTGGTGATCGCTCACCCGGAAGAGGCGTTTACGATGGTGCTGCGCGATCTCAGCCAGCACCCGGCCGTGCAAGCCGTGCGCCGCGGCCTCAACTCTCCGGTGACTTTTGGCAGCGCAGGCGGCATGCAGTGGAAAGCCTTTGGCCAGGTGTTGCCCAACGGCTGGGCAGTCATCGTGCAAGCGCCGCAGAACGAGCTGCAATCCTCGTTGGGCGCCTTCCAGCGCACCTCCTGGATCGCGCTGGGGGTGGCCTCTGGGTTGCTGCTGCTGCTGAGCTATATTTCGGTGCGGCAGAGCTTTGAACCGCTGAGCGCGCTGACGCGGGCCGCGCAGGCGATTGGTTCAGGCGATCTGCAGGCGCGTGCGCCGGTGCTGACCGACGATGAAGTTGGCGCGCTGGCTCAAACACTCAATAAAACCACCAGCCAGCTCGGTGAGTTGGTCGCAAACCTGGAGACGCGGGTCGCAGATCGCACACAGGCTCTGGAGCGCCGCGCCATCCAGCTCCAGGTGGCCGCCGATGTAGCCCGCGAGGCGGCTGGCATCCGCCAGTTGGATGAGCTGCTGAACCATGTGGTTCATCAAATTTCAGAGCGCTTCGGCTTTTACCATGCCGGTATCTTCCTGTGCGACCAGGTGCATGAGTATGCGGTGCTCCAGGCAGCTTCCTCGGAAGGCGGCCGGCGCATGCTGGAGCGCGGCCATAAACTGAAAATTGGCCAGGTGGGCATCGTCGGCTATGTCACAGGCTCTGGCGCAGCCCGCATCGCTTTGGATGTGGGAGCAGATGCGGTTTTCTTCAATAATCCTGACCTGCCACAGACCCGCTCAGAGATGGCGCTGCCGCTCAAAGCAGGCAACCAGGTGATCGGGGCGCTGGATGTGCAATCCACCCTGCCGTCGGCTTTCAAGGAAGAGGATATCGCCATCCTGCAGATCCTGGCAGATCAACTTGCGCTGGCGATCCAAAACGCCCGGCTGATGGAAGAAAGCCGGCAATCCATGCAAGAATTGGAGAAACGTTACCGCAACGATGTGCAGCAGAGCTGGGCAGCCCGCCTGTCGCACCGTCCACTGCGCTATCGCTATGAACGCATGGGCGTTTACCCGGTCACTGCGGTTGACTCGGGAAAACCCGGCAATGGCAATGGTCGTGCTGGGGCACCCGGCTCGAATCAGCCAGAATCATTCCAGCCGGAGGATGGGCGCACCCTGCGAATTCCGCTGCAGTTCAGAGGCGCAAAGATTGGCGCCTTGCTGCTGCGCCGGGAGATGGATCAACCCGCCTGGAGTGAAAAAGAAGCCGCCGTGGCTCAATTCGCTGCCCGGCAGATCGCCCTGGCTTTGGAAAATGCTCGCCTGCTGGAAAGCACCGTTCTGACGGCCGAACGGGAACACCAGGTCGCGGAAATCACCCACAAGATGCTCTCCGCCAACGGCATCGACGCCGTCTTGCGCACCGCCATGCAAGAATTGAGCCGCTATCTCTCGGTTACCCAGGGCATGATCCAATTGGAAAGGGTGGGCAACAATGAGTGAGGCTGCCCCCTGGTTACGGCCCTTGATTAACCTCTGGAATGGTTTGAGCTACCGGGCGCGCTATGCGTTGCTTGGGGCGCTGTTTGGCACGCTCTTCCCGCTCACTTCGAGCCTGATCTGGGTGATCACGAACCGACTTCAGCTCAATCTTGATAATTTCTTACGCGCCCAGGTGAATAACCCGTTGCAATGGATGATCGATAGCGCGCCGTTCTTCCTGGGGCTTTTTGCCTCCTTTGCAGGTCAACGTGAGGATGGCCTGCAAGCGGTCAAACGGGAGCTCGAAAACCGCCTGGCTGAGCGCAGTCGCATGGTCGTGGAGCTCGATTCGCTGCGCAATCGCCTGGAGATGCAGGTATCCAAACAAGTTGCGCAGTTGAAACTGACCACCCAGGTTGCCAGCGATGCGCTTCAGGCCAAGGACCTGCAGCAGATCATGGACCTGGTCGTGCGATTGATCTCTGAACGGCTGGGTTTCTATCACGCAGGCATTTTCCTGCTGGACCCCACCCACGAATACGCCGTGCTGCGCGCCAGCTCATCGAAGGGTGGGCAAGTGATGCTCAGTCGCAACCACCGTCTACGGGTGGGGCGGGAGGGTATAGTCGGCAATGTTGCAGCCCACGGCGAGCCGCGCGTGGCGCACGATGTAGGCAAGGATGCCGCCTTTTTCAATAATCCCGACTTGCCAGCCACTCGCTCCGAGGTGGCTTTGCCCTTGAGAATTGGCGACAGCGTGTTCGGTGTGCTGGATATCCAATCGGTCAAAATGGGCGATTTCAGCGCGGAAGATGTAGCGGTGTTGCAAACCATGGCAGACCAGGTCTCGATGGTTATCGAGAATGCGCGCCTCGCTTCAGAAAGGCGCGAGGCGCTGCAGCAGCTCAGGGAATTCCAGGCCCGGCAGAGCCAGGATGCCTGGCGCACAGCCCTGGCCGATCGCCCACATGGCGTGGTGTATGACGGCTTGAGCATCCACTCCATCCAGGCCTGGCAACCGCCGACAAACGCGCCGCGCCAATTTCCGACCAAAGATCCTTATGTGTTGCACCAAAAAATTGTGTACCAGGATATCCCCATCGGAACTTTGGCGCTGAGCAGGCCGGCAGAGCGCGGCGCCTGGAGCGAGGCCGAGAAAAGATTTGTCCAGTCTGTTGCATCGCAGATCGCCCTGGCAGTCGAAAATGCGCGCCTGTTGGATGAGAACCAACGCCGTGCGCAAAGCGAGCAATTGCTGGGCGAGATCAGCGCTCGCGCCCACGCCTCCCTGGACCTGGACGCGGTGATGAAAATCTCGGTGCAGGAAATTGGCAAAGCGTTGGGCGCCATGCGGGTGGAGATGCGATTGGACTCGGATAGCCCCTCCAACAACACGAGCAGCGCCACGCTCGCCGCCCAGTCCCACAATGGGCATAAACCCTCCCAAAGCCAGACGGCGGAGGAGAGCTGAGATGATGTCGAAGATGGCCCTTCAACGCCGCATCTCGATCGGATTCCTGGTGATGACGCTGCTGGTAGTGGCTGCCGGCCTCAGCGGCGTGGCCTTCACACAATCTGCCGAGAGGGCCAACCAGGTGGTGCGCAACAGCATACACGTGCAAAGCCAGGTCAACGCCGTGCGCAAGGCGTGGTTGGCGAGCATGGACGTGCTCGGCGAAGCCCTGGCCTCTTCCCCTACCACCCAGGCGCAGATCGATCCACTGGCGAGCCGATTCCAGGCAAATATCGCTATCCTGGAGCAAACGCTGCGTGAGCTGCAGAAACAGTCTCCTGGGGCGAGCGCGGCTGAGAGGCAGCAGAACCTGACGATATTAAATGCGGCTGTGCAGAGCGCTTCGGTTTTGAGGCGCAGCGGGGAAGAAATCCTGCGCCAGGCAAGCCAGCCAGCAGGGCTGGCTGCCGCTGCCCAAAGCGCCCACCTGCAAACACTGCAGCGCGGTCTCTCTCAAAACCTGGACATCTTGCTCGAAAATACCCAGCAGGATATCGATCGGGCGTTCCAAAACTCACAGCGCATGCGCAACCTGGCGCGCCTGGCGTGGATGGGATTGACCGCATTGGGGGCGTTGCTCGGCTTCGTATTTACCATCATTTTCACCCGCTCAGTCGTGCGCCCCATCCAGGAACTGACCCAGGTGGTGCAACGGGTGACCTCGCGCGATTTCAGCCCGCTCAAGCCCAGCCCAAGCGCGGATGAATTGGGCGATTTATGGTCCTCCCTGGCTTTGCTCACCGACTGGTTGCGCGAATCGTATGAAAATCTCGAAACGCGCGTCAATCTGCGCACGCGCGAGCTGGAGCGGCGCTCTACGCAGATGCAAGTTGCGGCTGAGGTGGCGCGTGACGCCACCAGCGTGCGCAACCTGGAAGCGTTGCTGAGCAATGCCGTAGAGTTGATCCGCGGTCGCTTTGGCTTTTACCATGCCGGTATCTTCTTGAATGACGAGCGCGGGGAATACACCATCCTGCAGGCAGCCACAGGAGAAGCCGGGCGGCGCTTGTTATCCCAGGGTCACCGTTTGCGCATCGGCGAAGTTGGCCTCGTGGGGCAGGTGGCCCAAACCGGTAAGCCGCGCATCTCCTCCGAAACCAGCGGAGATAACATCTCGCCAGTCATGAGCGATGCCCACGTTGACAGCAGGCAGGGCAGCGCCCTTGACGACCGAAACCCGCTGCTGCCAGCCACACGCTCGCAGATTGCACTGCCGCTCAAAATTGGCGAGCGCATCATTGGTGTGCTGGATGTGCACAGTCAATTCGCCAATGCTTTCAGCCAGGACGACGTCAACGCGATGCAAATCTTGGCCGATCAACTGGCGGTTGCTATCGAAAACGCCCGCCTGATCAATGATTACCAGGAAAGCCTGCGCGAGCTGGAAGCAGTTTACCTGCGCCTGAGCCGCAGCGCCTGGGCCGACATCAAACGCTCGCGGAACAACCCGGGTTATGTCTACGACCTGAACGGCATCAGGCCGCTCGCAGAATTGGATGAAGGCGATGCGCCTTCGAACAAGCCGGCATCACCGGTTGAAGCCGGTATAAAGAAAGTTGAAGTGCCGCTGCTGGTGCGCGGCAACCGCATTGCGAGCCTGGAGGTCTGGCTGCAGGAGTCGCAGTACAACCCGCAGGTTGAAAACTTCCTGCAATTGCTGGGTCCCCGCCTGAGCCAGTCGCTGGAAACCGCCCGGCTGTACCAGGAGACTCAGGAACGCGCCGCTCGGGAACGCCTGGTGGGAGAAATTTCTGGACGTCTACGCGAAACCCTCAATATCGATTACGTGCTGCGCACGGCGGCTGCTGAAATCCGCAGCGCGCTGGGATTGAACGACCTGACCATCCGGCTCGGGGATGCAGCGCTGCATCCGGCCAGCGGTGGGAATGGCAGCGCCATCGACGCAGGATCAATCGAAAAGGTTTAGATTATGAAGATCGCTCGCCAATTGCTCATCCCCACGCTGCTTTGGTTTGCCCTGCTGGCAATTGCCTTGTTGAGTTTTGCCTATTTCAACAACGCCAATGCCAACCGGCAGATGGAAACCGAGCAATGGAAGCAATTGGAATCCAGCCTGCACAGCCGCCTGCAAGCCAGCAAAGATTTCGCCCTGGCCTTGGCGATCGAAGTCGCCAATGATCCTGAAGTGCAACGGGCTTTTGCGCAGCAGGATCGCGCCCGCCTGGCAGAGCTGACCCTGACAGCTTACAAAACCCTGGACGACATGTACGGCATTCCCCAGGCGCAATTCCACCTGCCGCCAGCGATTTCGTTCCTGCGCCTGCACGCCCTGGAAACCTACGGCGACGATTTGTCGAGCTTCCGCTTCACCGTGCTGGCAGCCAACCAGCAGCAACAGCCAGTCGCCGGCTTGGAGATCGGGCGCGGCGGTTTAGGGATGCGCGGCGTCGCTCCTGTCGCCTACCAGGGACAGCACATCGGCACTTTTGAATACGGGCTCAATCTCGATCAGAAGTTCCTGGAGCACCTGAAGGCGGATTTCGGCGTGGACGCCCAAATCTTGCTGCGGCGTGGGCCAGCCGAGATCGCCACCATTGAGGAGGCGATCAGCAAATCAGCCGGGCCAGGCCAAGAATGGCTGCTGCAAGCCAGCACGCTCGACCAACCAATTTTTGCTCCAGCCGAGGGATATGTCTCAGCCCTGCAGAATCGCAGCCACACAAGCCAATTGCGCCAGGGATCAGCGCAGTGGGCCATCTTGACCGTCCCCCTGACGGACTATTCTGGACAGGTGATCGGCGCGCTTGACTTGATTGCGAACCGCTCTGCCATGGTGCAGGCGCAAAACCGGCGCGTGGTGCTCATCCTTGGGATCTTATCCGCCATGCTCACGCTGGGCGGCATTGGATTCTCTCACCTGGTGCGGCGCGCCATGCGCCCCATCGCCGAGCTGACCCGCACCGCCAGCGCCATCGCCGCTGGAGATCTGAGCCAAAACGCCGTGGTGCGAGATGCCAATGAGCTGGGGCAGTTGGCGCAGGCCTTCAATTCGATGACTGCCCAATTGCGGGTCTTGGTGGGCAACCTGGAGCGCCGTGTGGAAGAACGCACCGCCGCGCTGGAGCAGCGTTCGGTGCAGCTTCAGACCGCAGCCCAGGTGGCTCGCGATACGCTGGCAGTGCGCGACCTGGACCAGCTTCTCAACCTGGTCGTCAACCTGGTCAGGGAAAAGTTTGGCTTCTATCACGCTGGCATCTTCCTGGTGGATCAAGATCGCAAATATGCTGTGTTGAAAGCCGCCACCGGTGAAGCGGGTCGTGAAATGTTAGCCCGCCATCACCGCCTGGAAGTCGGAAAAACCGGCATCGTCGGATATGTCACCGCCACCGGGAAAGCGCGCATCGCTTTGGATGTTGGCGAAGATGCGGTGCACTTTCAAAACCCTTTGCTGCCCAGGACTCGCTCTGAGATGGCGCTGCCCCTGATTGTCGGCGAAGAAATCATTGGCGCCTTGGATGTGCAAAGCACCGAGGCCGCCGCCTTCAGCGAGCAGGATATCGAGATCCTGCAAATCCTGGCAGACCAGACCGCCGTGGCCATCGCCAATGCGCGCCTGTTCGCCCAGAACCAGGCTGCGCTGGACACCGCCCGCCGGGTGTACACCGAGCTCAGCCAGGTTGCCTGGCAGGAGCGCCTGCAATCCCAATCCGTGGGCTACCTGGCAGACGGAACAGGCGTGCAGCCCTTGCCGCCTGGATACACTCCGCAAGGGGAAGCCTCCCAACTGGAAGAGCTGCAGTTGCCCATCATCGTGCGAGACCAGGTGATCGGCGCTATCTCCGCTCACAAGCAACCCCTGGCCGGCAAATGGGACGAACAGGAGTTGGTCTTGATGCACACCCTGGTCGATGAGCTGAGCCAGGCCCTGGAAAGCGCCCGCCTGTTCGAAGAGACCCAGGAGCGCGCTTTGCGTGAACGGCTGGTGGGTGAGATCACTTCCCGCATGCGCTCGACTCTGGAGATCGAAACCGTGATGCAAACGGCTGTGCGCGAGATCCAACAAGTTCTAAAACTGGCGGAGGTCGAGCTGCGCCTGGGAACCCCCAGCGAGGCCAGCCCGGCGTCAGTAGCTGACCAGACAACGCCTGTGGTGGAGCGAGAGCGATGATTTTTCCGAAAGAATGCCCACGGTTATGCACACCAGGAGCACTGGCATGAAGCGCACGAGATCTTCAACCTTGTTCAACAGCCTGCGCACCCGTTTTCTGGGCTTGATCATGCTCATGGCGCTGATCGGCATCCTGGCAACTGTGGTGGTCGCCATCACGTCCGCCCGCGCCACGGGCCGCTACGCCCTGGAAACCAGCAGCCAGAAACTGCGCCAGCAGGCCGAGGCAAGCCTGGTAGAGCTGACGCGCCGCAGCGCTCGAGAAAATGATTTGATCCTGGCAAATATCAATCAAAATGTGCAGGAGGCGGCCTCCTTCGTAGCGCAGAGCATCGCCAGCGCTGGATCGAGCGATACCCGCTCGATCTGGTCTGCCCGGGAGCACATGATCCAAGGCGCGCAGGGACAATACAGTAACAGTCCGGATGAGCCGGGCAGCGTCTTCCTGCCAAACACCACCCCACTCACCGACCAGGTTTGGACGGAGATGCAGTTCACCGCCTACCTGGACCTGCTCTTCCCAACCTTGATTGCCAACAACCCTTCGGTCGAGGCGGTGTATTTTGCCACGCCCAACGACATCGTGCGGTACTATCCCAATGTGAACCTGGGAGCGGTGCTCCCCCCCGATTTCCGCGCCACACAGCGCCTGTGGTACAGCGGCAGCCTGGAAAACAGCCAGGATGGAAGCGTGTGGTGGACGCCCGCTTACCAGGATGCGACCGGGTTGGGCATGGTGACCACGGCTGCATTGCCGGTCTTCAGCGCCGACGGCCGGCTGCTCGGCGTGGTCGGCTTCGATGTCACCCTGACCGAAATGAAGAACAACATCGAACAAACCCGCTACTTCCTCTCCGGTTACAGCTTCCTGGTGGATGACCAGGGGCGCGCCCTGGCGCTGCCTGAGCAGGGGTACCAGGATCTACTGGGCGAGGCCGCGCCAGCCCTCGAATTCGGCTCCGACATGCGCCAGGCGCGCCCGGAGTTCCAACCCGTGCTGGCAGATATGCTGGCCAACCAAACTGGCTTCAAGAGCATCACCATTGACGGCGAAGAGCTTTTCATCGCCTACTCGCCGCTCAGCAGCACGAATTGGAGCCTGGGCAGCGTGGTGCGCGCCAGCGAAGTCCTGGCGTCCGTCTTCAGCCTGCAGACTTCGCTCGAGTCCAGCACACGCCAGGCGATTGTGCTGCGCATCCTGCCCTTCAGCGCCATCGTGCTGCTGTTCACGATCACTGCCAGCCTGGTTATGACCAATCGCACGGTGCGCCCCATCCAGGAGCTGGCGGGCATTGCCAGCCGCCTGGGCCGCGGTGAGTGGCAAGCCCCCATCCCAGGCTACTCTCAATCCGAAATCAACGCCCTGGCGGAAGCGCTGCGCCGCATGCGGGATCAGCTTTACCAATCGTTCCAGGAATTGGAGGCGCGCGTGCAGGAGCGCACCCAATCCCTGCAGCGTCGCGCCAGCCAGATGAAAGCCGCTGCCGAGGTCGGCCATGCGGCGGCAACCATGCTGGAATTGAACGAGTTGCTCACCCGCGTCACTCACCTGATCAGCGATCGCTTTGGTTTTTACCACACCGGCATCTTCTTACTGGATCAGGATAAGGAATTCGCCGTGCTGCAGGCAGCCAATAGCCCCGGTGGGCAGCGCATGCTGGCCCGGCATCACCGCTTGAAAGTGGGGCAGGAGGGCATCGTCGGGCGGGTGACGGCCTCCGGTAAAGCGCACATCGCCCTGGATGTGGGCGAAGACGCCGTTTACTTCAACAACCCCGACCTCCCCTCAACCCGCTCTGAAATGGCGTTGCCGCTTCGGGTCGGCGACCAGATCTTCGGCGCCCTGGACGTGCAAAGCCAGGAAGCCAACGCCTTTCAGCAAGAAGATATCGAAGTGCTGCAGTTGCTGGCAGACCAGGTGGCGGTGGCCATCCAAAATGCGCGCTTGTTTGCTCAGAACCAGGAAGCGCTCCAAACCGTGCAGCGCGCTTATGGACAGGTGAGCGCCCAGGCATGGCAGGCTGTGCTTGCCGAGCGCGGCGACCTGGGTTACCAGGCTACCCCCGATGGTCGAGTTGCGCCTGCTTCCGGCGAGTGGCAGGAAGATGCTCTCCAGGCAGCCAGCCAGGGCAAAATTGTGCACAGTGATGCGGGCAAGCTCGCTCTTCCGGTTCGCATTCGCGATCAGGTCTTGGGTGCACTGCGCCTGACCAAACCGGAAGGCAGCCGCGACTGGTCTGAAAAAGAGCTGCAGTTGATCCACAACCTGGTCGATCAGCTCAGCGTCGCGCTGGAAAGCGCCCGGCTGCACCAGGAGGCGCAGCGCCGCGCGGAGCGCGAGCGCCTGGCAGGCGAGATCACCGCTCGCTTGCGCGCTTCCAATGATCCGGCAGCAATTTTGCAAACCGCGGTCACCGAGCTGCGCCAGGCGCTGAACGCTCGCCGCGTACAGGTGTTGGTGGGCAAGCTGGAAGACGGCTCTGCAGGCGCACCTCCCAGCGGGAATGGGCGATCAAAGCCGGCTGCTGAGCATCAGGATGAAACCGTTAACCGCAATGAAGAGCAGATTTCATAACCAGTATCTTCGGAGGACAGTATGGCCTACGTGATCACGATCGCAAACCAGAAAGGCGGCGTTGCCAAGACCACTACCGTGGCTTCCGTGTGTGGCGCATTGGCTGCCCGCGGCTTGCGAGTTTTGGCTGTTGACCTGGATTCGCAGGCGGATTTGACCCTGGCCCTGGGAGCCAGCCCTGGCGGTTTGCATGGCTCTATGGCCGATGTGCTGCTGAATGGCGCAAGCCTGGAAAGCATCCTTGTCGAAACCGCCGTGCCGAAACTTCACCTGGCGCCATCCACCTCCGAGATGGACAAGGTGGAGCGATTCCTGCCCATGCGCAGCGATTATGTCAATGCCTTGCGCTCGGCGCTGGCGGTGGGCGACCTGCCGCGCGCTTACGATGTGGTCTTGTTGGATTGCCCGCCTTTTCTCGGCGCAGTGACCACCAGCGCCATGCACGCTGCCCAGTTGCTGGTCATCCCAACCCAACCGGAATATTTCTCTGCTCACGCGCTGCGCAATATGATGAGCGCCATCCGCAATGTGCGCAGCCAGGGCAACCCCGACCTGGTCTACCGCATTCTGATCACCATGCAGGATCGCCGCAATCGCATCCACCGCACCCTGAGCGAGCAAATCCAGGCAACCTTTGGCGAGGGCTTGCTGCAAACGGTGATCGAAGTGGATACCAAGCTACGTGAGAGCGCCATCGCCGGGCTGCCGGTGAACTACTACAATGTAAAAACGCGCAGCACCCAGCAATACGATAACCTGGCCCAGGAGCTAGCCCAATATGTCCCGTCAAAAGCTGTCCAACCGGCTTGACCATTTGTTTGCAGACCTCGGGCAGGAGACCGCCAGGCTTGGCACGGAGGCGCCAGTCTTTCAACAGGTCTCCAGCAAGCCCGCGCCTGCGAGCAAAACGCCAGCCGAGCGCTGGACCTGGGAGTGCGACGCCCAGGGCTATTACCAGCGCGTGGACAACCAGGTCGAACCAATCTTGGGGTGGGCGCCGGCTGACTTCAGCGGGCAGCCGCTGGCAACCTTCGCTCTCACCCCTGCCGCGCAGCACGAACTGCGGCGAGTGCTGGCCGGCGGGCTGTTCCCGGCCCAGGTCGAACTCACTTTTGTGCACAAGGATGGGCAGCAGATACCCGTTCTGCTCGAAATCGAATCCATGCCCCGCCGCAACGAGGCTGACCATCATCCAGGCGGTATCTACGGCTCGTGCAGCTTAATCCCCGCCCAGCCCGAGCAACTCCAGCCGATAAGATCCCGCGCGCCGGGCGCCGCGCGATCCACTGCCGAAACAGCGCGCCGCGCCCGCAAAACGCCTCGCCAGGAGGCCCCGAAAGGCAATGGCCACCTGCCCGCTGCGGAATCGATTACCGATCGTCCAGCGGCGGAAACACCCCCGCCGCTGTCGCCGCCCAGACTCACTAAAACCGCCTTCCCGAAACCCGCTGCGACCCCATACAGCAGTCTCGGCATCTCCCAGCCAGGGCTGTTGGGATTTCGCGCCGATGATCACGGCGTCCACCCTTCCAACCAGTTCATAACTCCCCTGGCAGCGGAGAGCATCCGCACCGGCAAGCCTGTGCTGCAGAGCAAACTGCCAGAACAACCCGCGGTGCTGGCGTTGAGCGCCCTGCCTGAAGGGGGGCAACACCTGTTGCTCGAGATCCTGGATGAGGACAACCAGCGACAGTGGAGCAAAGACGAGCTGCGCCTGGCCGAGCAGGTGTTGGACCAGCTTTCCATGG
This sequence comes from Chloroflexota bacterium, assembly GCA_029265355.1. Taxonomy (GTDB): domain Bacteria; phylum Chloroflexota; class Anaerolineae; order Anaerolineales; family UBA4823; genus JAJUJL01. The sequence continues at coordinate 128,406 of JAJUJL010000007.1, forward strand.
CGCTGGAAAACGCCCGCCTTTTCGAAAGTATTCAGAAGGCGTTGCATGCCCTGGAAGTGCGCGAACATTACCAAACCAACGTGGCGGAGGCAGTGGCGGCCCTGGCGGACAGCGGCACCAGCGCCATGCCAGCCGTGCTCGCTTACCTGGGTGAAGCAGCCGGCGTTGGACGCGCCTATTTCTTCCGCACCGTCGAAGACGCCTCGGGCATTTCCTGGCAGTGCGCCGGCCAGTGGAATGCGCCAGGTACAGAGCCGTACTCGCAAATCTCGCTGCCCGACCAGATACCCACGCATGCTTTGCCTGGCTGGGCTGAGATGCTGGTCACCCAGGGACAGGTGGTGGGATTGGCAACGCAATTCTCACCGGCGGAGCGGGAGTATTGCGCGGCGCACGGCGCTCGTTCCGTGTTAGCCCTGGCCGTGCCAGGAGAGCACGCAGTGCCCGGTTTCATCGGCCTGGACGAGCTGAATTCCGACCGGGTTTGGGAAAACGAAGAGGTGGCAGCCCTGCAGACCGTGGCGGCAGCCATTTCCAGCACACTCGCCAGGGAGCATAACCTGGCAGAAACCAATATCCTCTACCAGGCAAGCGCCGAATTGAACCAGGCAACCACTTTCGAGGATGTCCTTGCTGTGCTGCGCAGCCACACGGTGCTCGGCGCCGGTCAAGGTAAGTTGATCACCTTGGGTCTCTTCGATCGTCCCTGGACCAGCGCCGGCGCGCCGGACTGGATCGAGATAGCGGCTCGCTGGAGCGATACACCGTTGCGGACTCCGCCGGTAGACCGCTACCCGCTGAAATCCTTTGGGTGGCTGCTGCAAAATTTCAAGCCCGACGCCCCCACCTTGATCAGGGATGCCATCAACGCTCCGGACCTGGACGCTTATAGCCGTCGTTGGGCGCGCCAACAGGGCTTTGTCAGCATGATTCTGATGCCGTTGAATTTTTCTGGCGAACTGCGCGGCTTCGTGGGCAGTTTCTACACGGCTGAGCAGGCAATCAGCGACACTCAGCGCCGCCGCTTGATGACCCTGGCAAGCCAGGCCTCGGTTGCGATACAAACGATCCTGCTGATCGCCGAATCTCGCCGCCGCGCTGACCAACTGCAAACCGCTGCCGAAATTGCCCGCGATACCTCCGGCACGCTGGCGCTGGACATCCTGCTGGACAAGGCCGCCGAGCTGATCCGCTCCCGGTTTGGCTATTATCATACGTCCATCTTCCTGATTGACCCGGGCGATGGTGAGACAGCCGGCAGCCAGGCCATCGTCCGGGCTTCCACCGGCGCGGCTGGCGAGGAAATGAAACGCCGCGGGCACAGCCTGATGGTCGGATCGCGGTCAGTCGTTGGCCAAACCACCGCCACAGGCCAACCCGTCGTGATCAACGATGTGTCCCAAGACAGCACCCATCGCCCCAACCCGCTGCTGCCCGAGACGCGCTCCGAGCTGGGCCTGCCGCTGCGCCTGGGCGACAGGGTGATCGGCGCATTGGACTTGCAATCCACCCAGGTCAACGCGTTCAAGCCGGATGATATCCTGGTGCTGCAAGTGCTGTGCGACCAGATCGCCATCGCGGTGGAGAACGCCACCGCATACGCTCTGTCGCAGCGCGCCGTCGAAGAAATGAAGAAAGCTGACCAGCTCAAAAGCCAGTTCCTGGCAAATATGAGCCATGAACTGCGCACACCGCTCAACTCGATCATCGGTTTCTCACGCGTCATCTTAAAGGGCATCGATGGTCCGGTGACTGAACTGCAGCAGCAAGATCTGACTGCCATTTACAACTCGGGGCAGCATCTATTGAACCTGATCAACGATATCCTGGATCTCTCCAAGATCGAAGCTGGCAAAATGGAGCTGTCCTTCGAAGATAATGTCAGCCTCCCAGATCTGATCCAGAGTGTGACATCGACCGTCACCGGCTTGATCAAGGACAAACCCATCCAGCTCCTCAAGGAAATTGCGCCTGAACTGCCCGGCGTGCGCGCAGATCCCACCAAGTTGCGCCAGGTGTTGATCAATCTGCTGTCCAATGCCGCCAAGTTCACCGAACAAGGCTCGATCACACTGCGCGCAGAGCCTCAGATGGGGATGGATGGCGTCCAGGAGGTGTTGATCTCGGTGATCGATACCGGCCCGGGCATTTCCGCCGAAGATCAGAAGAAGCTCTTCTTACCGTTTTCTCAGGTGGATGGGTCGCCGACGCGCAAATCGGGGGGCAGCGGCCTGGGTCTCTCCATCTGCCGGCGCCTGGTAGAAATGCACGGCGGGCAAATCGGGGTGGTCTCCGAGGTTGGTCAAGGGAGCACATTCTATTTCACCGTGCCAGTCTCACTGAAGGAGCGCCTGAATCTGCCGAAGCCCCAGCCCGGAAAGCGCGTCGTGCTCAGCATCGAAGAAGATGCGCAGGTAACCGCCATGTACGAGCGCTATCTGCGTGACCAGGGCTGCCAGGTGATTGCCATCAGCGACCCCCGCCTGGCCATCGAAGCAGCGCGCCAGCTCCATCCGGTTGCCATCACCCTCGATACCGGTATGTCGGCCTATGATGGCTGGGAGGTCCTGGCAACCTTGCACTCCGATCCAATCACCCGGCATGTACCCGTGATCGTCTGCACCTTGCTGGATAACCGCGAGCGGGCCTTCAAGCTGGGTGCCAGCGCTTACCTGTTGAAACCGATCCTGGAAGAAGACCTGGTGCAGGCATTTCGCCAGGCAACCGCGCCAGCCATTGAGAGTCCGCGCGAAAGTGAGACCGAAACCGAAAACGCCCAGGCAAGTTGACACCTGCTTACCGTTGAGTTTGATCTATGGAGGAATCCACGATTGGCTGAGAGCATCCTGGTAGAATGCCTGGACTGCGGGCAGTTCTCCGACTACCATCCCTCTGAAACATTGTGTCCCTACTGCGGCAGCGAGTGGCGCCAGGCAGTGTACGATTTTGCCTCCCTGGGGCAGCGCCTGCCAGAGCTGATCGCCAAGCGCCCATTCGACATGTGGCGCTACCGCGAACTGTTGCCGATCCGCAACTTCAACCCTTCACTCGCCATGGGAGAAGGCGGCACGCCGCTCATCCACGCCCCCAACCTGGGGCTGATGTTGGGCTGCCCGAATATCTACATCAAGGATGAGCGCCAGGGTCCCACTAATTCCTTCAAAGATCGCCAGGCAGCCATCGGCATCGCGGCACTGAAAGAGGCTGGCATCACCGAAGCTGTGCTGGCCTCCACCGGCAACGTCGCCATCGCCTACTCGGCGCACGCCGCCCGGGCCGGTATCAAGCTGTGGGCGTTCGTCACCAGCCTGGTGCCAGCAGAAAAAATGCGCGAAGTGGCCATCTACGGCACACAGGTGGTCAAGGTGACCGCCACCTACGACCAGGCAAAGAAGCTGGCAGCCGAGTTTGCCCGGCAGCGGGGCTATTACCTGGAGCGCGGGCCGCGCACCATCCCGTCAGTGGAAGGCATGAAGACCATCGCCTATGAGATTGCCGAGCAGCTCAGCGCCATGGAGATGGCCTTGCCTGGCGCGCAGCCCTCATCTACCAACGGCAACAACCACACGGGGCAGCGCCAGGAAGAGGCTCGCAGAGCGCCCTGGCGGGTGCCCGATTGGTATTTCCAGGCCGTCAGCGGAGGGCTGGGACCCCTGGGCGTGCAAAAGGGTTTTCAGGAGCTGATGGCGATGGGGCTGACCGACCGCATACCGGGCATGGCAATTATCCAGGCGGAGGGCTGCTCTCCGATGGTGAAAGCCTGGGAACAAGGCCTGGAGGTGGCTGAACCGGTGCTGGACCCGCGCACACACATCGCCACCCTGGCAACCGGGGATCCGGGTCGTACCTACACCCTGCTGCGCCAGCGCATCCAGCAAGCGCAGCGGGCTGCGCAGGGCGGCGAGGGTCTCTTCGCCGCGGTGAGCGATGAAGAGACTTTCCGCACCATCCACATCCTGGCGAAGATGGAGGGCATCTCGGTCGAGCCAGCCGCCGCGGTCGCCTTCGCCGGCTTGATCCGCCTGGTCCGCGCCGGCAAGATCAAGCCCTCCGACGTTGTGGTTGTCAACTGCACCGGGCACACGCTGCCGGTGGAGACCAGCATCCTGGGCGATGGCTGGGCGCGCAGCGTCGAAATTGCCTCCGGTACAGCCGTCCAGCACAGCCAGGAAGAACTCCTGGACACCACCCCACAGGAGGGCCTGCTCTCAGCATTGAATCAGGTGACCGCTGAGCGATTCCCGCGCATCGCCATCGTGGATGACACACCGGATGCTCGCCGGCTGATCCGGCGCATTTTGCAATCCACCGGCGATTACACCATCTTCGAAGCCACCGACGGCCGCAGCGCCATCGAGCTGGTGCGGCGTGAGCTTCCCGACCTGATCATCCTGGACTTGATGATGCCCGAAGTGGATGGCTTCACGGTGCTGGATGAGCTCAAGTCCCAGGTAGCGACTGCCTCGATTCCCGTTATCGTGGTGACTGCCAAGAGCCTGACGACGGATGAGCGCCGCCGCCTGCGTGGGCAGATCCACTCGTTGATGCAAAAAGGTGAATTTATGAGCGATGAACTGTTGGAGGAAATCCAATCTGCATCGCTGCTCTCCAACCGCACGTAGACCAATGGAAGATTCGCAGCCCATCCCCAACACAAGCACCGATGCCATCCATCGGCGCATCACTGCATCGGGCGCGGCGCGGCGGACTTCTGGTGGGCAATCGCCAGCCAGGCAGTCGGCGCGCTGGTATCACAGTTGGGGACAGGGCGTGTCGGCTGCGTTGACTTCAGCTTTCTTCCTGGGCACCGCGCCGGTTTTCGGACGGCAAGCCATCTTGTTGGGTTTGCCTCCCCTGGCCGTCGCAGCTTTGCGCACGCTGTTTGCCGCGCTGCTGCTGCTGGCTCTGATGGCAATCTTCTTCCGCAAGTACCTGTACATCTACCCGGCAGGCCTGTTGGGGTGTTTGCTGGCTGGCCTGGTGAATGGCTTGGGTTCGCTGTTCTACTACAGCGCCCTGGGGCGCATCGAGGCCTCGGTCGGGCAGCTTCTCTACTCGCTCTACCCGCTCTTCCTGGTGGTTTGGCTGGCGCTGGACCGGCAAGCGCCCTCCCGCCTGACGCTCCTGCGCCTGGTGTTAGCCCTGCCGGCGATCTTCCTGCTCACGCAGACCGGTCGCGGGACGACCGATTGGGTGGGCATCCTGCAAATGCTGGTTGCTGCCGCCTTGTATGCGTTGCACCTGCCCATCAACCAGCGGGTGCTGTTCGATATGCCCGCTCCGACGGTGACTGTCTATACCCTGCTTTCGATGAGCGCTGTGGTGGTACCCGCTTACCTGCTCTCCGGTTTCGAGGCCCACGTGCTGCAGGCCAGCGCCGTTTGGCCTCCGCTGGTGGGATTAACCCTGGCGACATTTTTTTCCCGCCTGACCCTTTTCCTGGGGGTCAAAAGGCTGGGCGGCATGCAGACCGCTATGCTCGGACTGAGCGAAGTGCTGGTCACCGTCATGTTTGCCCACGTGTGGCTGGGAGAGCGCTTGAGCAGCCTGCAGTGGCTGGGCGCCACGCTGCTGATCGTCTCTCTGCTGCTGGTGTTGAAAGAAAAATCGCCGCCGCGGAAACTCAGCGGTGGCGATCTAAACACCAAAATCAAAATACCGGGTTGGCTAAGCTGGCTAAAACCGCTCTAGCGGGTCTTTCATCACGTGCCGAACTGATCATCCGGGCACCAGGCGCAGTCCTGCGCCGCGAGACCGCCAGGGCTGGCTGCCAGGGTACCAGCAGGGCCAGGCTGCTCAGTCGGTATTGGCTTCGCCCGAGGCCTGTTGGGCGCGCTCCATCTCGCCCTGCACTTCGAATAAGTAACCCGTGCCGCGCACATTGCTGATCCACTGCTCGCCGTCAGGGAAATTTTGCAACTTGCGGCGCAGGCGGCTGATCAATGGGCGCAGTACTTCCGGCGCTTCCCATTCGTTGCTTTCGTAACCCTGCACGAGCAGCACCAGCTCGCGGTGTGAGAGCACACGGCCGCGATTCTCCACCAGCACTTTCATCAACTTGGCTTCCGTCGGCGTCAGGTTGACGCGCTGGTTGCCGCTCCACAGCTCACGACGAGGCACATCGAACATCACCCCTTCGCTCACTTGCAGCGCCTGGGTTTCGGGCATCACTGCGGCTTCCACACCCTCTGCATCTTTCAAGCGTTGAATCGAGCGGTCGATCTGCTCGAGCAACAGGCGTCGCTGCTGCTGCTCGGCGCGACGCGCCAACCCCGCGCTGACGCTGTTCAGGATTTCCCGCGAAGAGGCTGGCTTGATCAGGTAATCGTGAGCACCGTGACGGAGCGCTTCGATGGCCGACTCAAGCGAGCCGTGGGCGGTGAGCAGGACGATGCGCGTATCGGGCGCCAGCTTGGTGGCGGCGCGCATCACATCCAGGCCATCCATGCCCGGCATCTTCAAGTCGAGCAGCATCAGGTCAAAGCTTTCGTTCTCCATTACCTGAACGGCAGCCTCGCCGCTGGCGACTGCTGTCACCTGATAACCCTCCAGACGCAAGATTTCGCCCAGGGAATGCCGGATACTTTCTTCGTCATCGACTAGCAGTATTTTTGCCATTGTTCTGCCTTTCTACAGGTAGTTGAATTCGGAAACACGCGCCGGGCGTTTTCTCGCTGACCAGCTCGATCGCGCCGCCATGGGCTTGGATGATCCCGTAGCTGACAGCCAGGCCCAGCCCGGTGCCGGTTTCCTTGGTGCTGACAAAAGGTTCGAATAACCGGTCGCGAAATTCAGGGGCGATTCCCGGCCCCGTATCTGCGACCAGGATTTCCACGTAAGGCGCCTGACCCAGGCGATCTGTGCCGGACGATCCAGCACTGTACGCGCCGTTGCGCGTCTGCAGGGTGATGATCCCGCCTTTTGGCATGGCCTCCATCGAATTCAAGATCAGGTTGAGCAGCACCTGCTGTATCTGGTTGGCGACCACCATCACCATCGGCAGGTTCTGATCCAATTGCGTGATTATCTGGACATTGCTGCGCTTTAGCTGATGATCCACCAGCATGACCACTTTGCGCACGATCTCGTTGATGTCTTCCAGGCGGCGCTCGAGTTTACCCGGCCGGTAGAGGTCCAGCATGCGCTGGACGGTGTTCATCAAGCGATCCAGCTCGCTTTGCGCCAGGTTGACATACGCATCCCGGTCGATGGGTTTGAGATCGGGCCTGGCGATCAAGGTCATGCAGTTGCTCAGAGCCTGGAGAGGGTTGTTGATCTCATGAGCGATCGAGGCCACCAGGCGACCCGCAGCGACCATTTTTTCCGCCTGCACCAGGGCGCGCTGCGATTTCTCCAGTTGATCCAGGGAGGCGCGCAGGCGCGCGTACAGCCGGGCATTTTCCAGGGCGGCTGCCCCTTGGCGGGCCAGGATGACAAACATTTCCACATCTGGACCGCGAAAGGCGGGCTTCTCGGCATGGCGAACTGCCAGGAGCACCGTCACGCCGTTGGGGTCTGCCACCGGCGCGCACAGGATCGAGCGCAGCTTGTAGCGCTGCATGTAATCGCGCACCAGGGGACTGGAAAGCCCTTTGGTGGCGGCTTCGTACTGGTTTTCTTCGATGTTGATGCGCAACCATTCGCGCCGCTGCGCCGCTGGCAGCACCAGTTCATTGTAGAGTGGGCGAAATTCCACCAGGGGAATGGGACTGTTTTGCTCGGTCCATTCCAGCCCTGCGGCATCCTTGCTCAGGCGGTACAACACCGAGCCAGAACAATTCAAGTGTTCGTTGACAGCTTTGAGAATGATCGAACGCAGCGTTGCCGGTTCATTGTGTGCAAACAGGGTTTCGGTAATGTCGAACAGTGGCCTCAAGGCATGCAAACGCACCAGGTCTTGTTTTTGCTGGTGAGTCTGCAAGGCGCGTTTGACGCGGTCCACCAGCTCTTCACTGCCGAATGGCTTGAGAATAAGGTCATCGGCGCCCTGGTAAAGCGCTTCGATGGCGGTTTCGACGGTACCATACCCGGATATCATCACTACCGCGATCTGGGGTTGGATGCGGCGCGCCAGGTTGATCAACTGAAACCCGCCCACGCCTGGCATGTGCACGTCCACCAGCATGATGTCGATATCTTCGCGTTCCAGGACCGCCAAGGCCTGGCTGGAGTTGGTCACCGGAATCGCCCAGAAGCCGGCCTGTTCCAACAGCCGCTGGCACATGCGCAGCACTTCAATCTCATCGTCAACCACCAGAACCTTGGCTGTCATGCCGCTTCGCTCAGTAAGTGATTTGCAATAATCGGTTTATTTACAACATTCGCCATAGTATTACTCACAATTATAGCATCAAGCATTAATATTTTGCCACGAATCATTGCAATTTTTTCCTATAAAGATGTGCTTCTCTCAATGCGCAGGCTGCCATGGGCAAGTGCGCATCTTCCATCCATGATATACTCCAGATGAAAACTGGCGATCCAGTCGCTTTGCAAGGTAGACAAAAGCAAACCCGGCGCATGGTCCGGACAAAACACCCAAACACATCTGGAGCAGATTTATGAAAGACTTCCTGGCAATTTCTGATTTCAGCGCACAAGAAATCCAATCCATGTTGGACCTGGCAGTAGCGCTCAAGGCGGAACGGGCTGCTGGCGGCAATCCGCCGCTGCTCAAAGGCAAAGTGCTCGCCATGATCTTCCAAAAACCCAGCTTGCGCACGCGCGTCTCTTTCGATATGGCCATGCGGCACCTGGGCGGAGACGCTCTCTATCTCTCCCCAAATGAAATTGGGCTGGGCAAGCGCGAGTCGATCGCCGATATCGCTCGCGTCATGTCTGGCTATGTGGATGCGCTGATGGCGCGCGTCTTCGATCACCAGCACGTCGTCGACCTGGCGCGCTGGTCCACCATCCCGGTGATCAACGGTTTGAGCGATTACAACCACCCCTGCCAGGGCATGGCGGATGTGCTCACCATCCAGGAGAAATTTGGCACGCTGAAGGGATTGAACGTGTGCTTCGTGGGAGACGGCAACAATGTAGCGGTTTCGTTGCTGCACGCCTGCGCCTTGCTGGGCGCAAATTTCACCCTGGCCAGCCCTGAAGGCTACGATTTCAAGCCACAGGCGTTGGAAATCGGCCGCAAACTGGCTGCGCAAAGCGGCAGCCAGATCCGCCTGCTGCGCGATCCGCACGAAGCCGTGCGCGGGGCTCAGGTGATCTACACCGATACCTGGACCAGCATGGGACAGGAGGAAGAAGCCCGGCAGCGCGAACTGGTATTCCCTCCCTACCAGGTAAACGCCAGGTTGGTGGCGGAGGCAGACAAGGATGTGATCGTGATGCACTGCCTGCCCGCCCACCGTAACCAGGAATTGACCGACGAGGTTGCCGATGGCCCACACTCGGTCATCTTCCAGCAAGCGCACAACCGCATGCACGCTCAGAAAGCGATCCTGGCGCGCTTGCTGAATGTGGCTTGAGAAGAAAGCCAGGCTATGATCGTCCGCCGCAACGGAAGCTGAGCAGTTGCCTGGAGCAACACTCCGCCGTGCGGCTCAACCTCGACGGTGATTTTGGATATGGATACAAACGCATACATTGAACTGGAAAACAAGTACGGGGCAAACAATTACCACCCCCTGGATGTCGTACTGGCGCGCGGCAGCGGTGTATGGGTGGAAGATGTCGAGGGTCATCGCTACCTGGACTGCTTGAGCGCTTATTCCGCGGTCAACCAGGGGCACGTGCACCCCAAGATTTTGGCAGCTCTGCAAGAACAAGCCAGTCGCATTACGCTCACCTCGCGCGCCTTTCGCAACGACCAGCTCGGCTTGTTTTACCAGGAACTGTCGCAAATGAGCGGCTATGAGATGTCGCTGCCCATGAACAGCGGTGCAGAAGCGGTCGAAACCGCGGTCAAACTGGCGCGCAAATGGGCGTATGTGGTGAAGGGAGTGCCGCGCTACCAGGCAGAAGTGATCACCTGCCAGGGAAATTTCCACGGGCGCACGATCAGCATGATCTCCACCTCAACAGAACCTCTCTACCGCCAGGACTTCGGACCGTTCACGCCCGGCTTTGTCAATGTTCCATACGGGGATGTGGCAGCCGTGGCGCAAGCCATCACCCCCCACACCGCGGCAGTGCTGGTGGAACCGATCCAGGGCGAAGCGGGCGTGATCGTGCCGCCAAAAGGCTATCTGCAGGCTTTGCGTGAGCTGTGCGATCGCCACCAGGTGCTGATGATCGCCGACGAGATTCAAACCGGGCTGGGGCGAACCGGACGGCGCTTCGCCTGCGACCACGAACAGGTGCGCCCGGATATCATGGTGCTGGGCAAGGCGCTCTCCGGCGGATTCTATCCCGTCTCGGCGGTGCTCGCCGATCGACCGATTATGGGTTTGATCCAGGCAGGCGAACACGGCTCCACCTTTGGCGGCAACCCCCTGGCGGCGGCCATTGCGCGAGCTGCGCTGCGCGTGTTGGAAGAAGAGAAATTGGCCGAAAACGCCGCCCGCCTCGGCGAATACCTGATGGAACAATTGGCCGAGATCCCCAGCCGTTACGTCAAGGAAGTGCGCGGCAAAGGCCTGCTGATCGGGGTGGAGTTGCATCACCAGTTGGGAGGGGCGCGGCCTTTTTGCATGGCGTTGAAAGCGCGCGGCATCCTGGCAAAGGAAACTCATCAGCACGTGATCCGGTTTGCGCCGCCGCTGGTGATCGACCAGCAAACCATCGATTGGGCGTTGCCCAGGATACGCGAAGTGTTAACTTCATAAATCAAAACGCACTGGAACGCGGCCGCGTTCCAGTGCGTGCAAATCCAAACGAACGGGACTTACGCCAGGGTGACACACCCACCCGAGATGCGTAATTCCTGGCAAAATAAAACCAAGAAGAGGTGCTTCTATGAACATCGGCATCCCCAAGGAACGCAGACCGTTCGAATTTCGCGTTGGATTGTCGCCGTCTGCTGTCAACATGCTTTGCCGACAAGGGCACCGCTGCTACGTGGAGCACGAAGCCGGGTTGGGGGCAGGTTTTAGCGACATAGAATATGAAGCGGCGGGGGCGCGCATTGCCTATTCAGCTCACGAAGTGTTTGGCAGAGCCGATCTGCTGATCAAAGTCGCCCGTCCCCTGGCAGACGAGATCGAATGGTTATCGCCCGGAGCTGCGCTGGCCGGGCTGCTGCATCTCAATTCGGCGCGGCAAGATAAGATCACTCGCATGCTCGAAAAAGATATCACCGCCATCGCCCTGGAGCAGGTGGAGCTGCCCAACGGCGATGTGCCTGTGCGCCGTGCGCTGGCGCAGATCGGCGGGCAGATGGCGCCGCAGATTGCGGCGCGCCTGCTGCAAAATGAATCCGGCGGAAAGGGTATCCTGCTGGGCGGCGTGGTCGGTGTGCCGCCCGCCGAAGTGGTCATCATCGGCGCCGGCGTGGTGGGCACCGCCGCCACAGGCGGCTTTGTGGGTATGGGGGCGCATGTCACCGTCCTGGATAAAGATATCCACGCCTTGCAGCGCATCTATGACCGTTACCCTTACACGGTTACCATGATTTCCAACGCCCACACCCTGGCGCGCGCCGTCACCTATGCCGATGTCTTGGTCGGCGCCGTGCTGGTGCCGGGCGAACGCGCTCCGGTTGTGGTGACGCGTGAGATGGTGCGCAGCATGAAGCCGCGCTCGGTGATCATGGATATCAGCATCGACGAAGGCGGCTGTGTGGAAACCTCGCGCCCCACCACCCATGACCGCCCCACATTTATCGAAGAAGGCGTGATTCACTACTGCGTGCCGAATATCCCGGGTGTGGTGGCGCGCACTTCGACCCACGCCTATATCAATTCCGCTTTTCCGTTCATCCTGGAGCTTGCCAATCGCGGCGTTGACCAGGCCATCGAACTCAACCCCGCCATCGCCCACGGTGTCAACTTGCACAAAGGCAAAATTGTGCACCTGGCCCGGCCAGTCATCGTGCCAGGGGAGGATTAAAGCATGTTTGCCTGGAACAAAATCTTCGAATCGCGCATGGTGACTGCCGAACAAGCCGTTCAGCACATCCAGTCGGGGCAGCGGCTGTTCCTGACCGGCAACTGTTCGGTTCCTCAGAAGCTGCTTGGCGCCCTGGTCAAGCATGCTCCCAACCTGCAGAATGTCGAAATCTGCCAGGCTTTGACCATCGGCCCAGCAGACTACGTTGCACCTGAGATGGAAGGTCACCTGCGCGTGAACACGATGTTCATCAGCGCCAATATCCGCAAAGCGGTGCACGAAGGGCGCGCTGACTTCACCCCGGTACTGCTCTCCGAGTTTCCGCTGCTCTTCAAGCGCGGTGTGTTGCCATTGGATGTTGCCCTGATCCACGTCTCCCCGCCTGACGAGCACGGTTTCTGCAGCCTGGGGATCGAGGTCGGCCTGACCAAAAGCGCAGCCGAGACGGCGAAACTGATCATCGCCGAAGTCAACGAGCAGATGCCGCGCACCCTGGGGGATTCCTTTATCCACGTCAGCCGCCTGAACTACGTGGTGCCAGTTGATTACCCCCTGCCAGAGATCGATATGGCCAGCGAAGGCCCCACGGATGTGATCGAAAGCATCGCCCGCCACATCTCTTCGCTGATCCCGGATGGCGCCACCATGCAGATGGGCATCGGCGCTATCCCAGACGCGGTGTTGAAGTACCTGTTCGAAAAGCGCGACCTGGGCATTCACACCGAATTGTTCTCGGATGGCATCATCGACCTGGTGGAAGCGGGCGTGCTGAACAATTCTCGCAAAACGCTGCACCCCGGCAAGATCATTGCTGGATTCATCCTGGGCACCAAGCGACTGTACGATTGGTGCGACGATAACCCACTCATCGAATTGCACCCCACAGAATATGTCAATGACCCGTTCGTCATCGCCCAAAACGAACGCATGGTGGCGATCAACTCCGCCATCGAAGTGGATTTGACCGGGCAAGTGTGCGCCGATAGCATCGGTCATCGCTTGTACAGCGGTGTTGGAGGCCAGTTGGACTTCATCTACGGCGCCTCGCGCGCCAAAGGCGGTGTGCCGATCATCGCCCTGCCCAGCACCGCCAAGAACATCAGCCGCATTGTCGTCAGCCTCAAGCCAGGGGCGGGCGTGGTCACCACGCGCAACCATGTCAGGTTCGTGGTCACCGAATACGGCATTGCTGACCTGTACGGGAAAAGCATCCGGCAGCGCGCCCAGGCGCTGATCAACGTGGCGCACCCTCAATTTCGCGAGGAGCTCACCCGGCAAGCCAGGGAGCTGCATTACATCTAAGGAGCGGGGGGCATGGGCGGGCTGCGCCGATGCGCCCATCAGTCCCTTGTAAGAAAGAATAAAAAGACATGGAACGCCGAACGAAAATCGTCTGCACAATCGGCCCTGCCAGCCAGGACGAGCACATGCTCGAAGAGCTGATACGAGCTGGGATGAATGTGGCGCGCCTGAACTTCTCGCATGGCGACTACGAAGTTCATGCCCAGGTCTATCAAAAGATCCGCAAGCTTTCCAGGCAAATGGGCAAGCCGGTCACCATCCTGCAAGACTTGCAAGGACCGAAAATCCGCACCGGCGAAATCAGCGGCGGCAAGGTGGACATTCACGCCGGGCAGGCGCTCACCCTGACCTGCACGCCGGTGCTGGGTGATGCGGAGCGCGTCTCGGTGGATTATCCGCACCTGGCGCGTTCAGTTCGCCCGGGCAGCCGCGTGTTGTTGGATGACGGCAACCTGGAGCTGGTGGTGATCCAGGTTGGCGAGGATGCGATCGAGACGCGGGTTGTGCTGGGTGGAGAGCTGAAATCTCACAAAGGGGTTAACCTGCCCGGCGCGCAGCTCGAGATCGCCGGTTTCACAGAGAAAGACGCCCAGGATTTGAAGTTTGGGCTCGAGTTGGGCGTGGACATGGTAGCGATATCCTTTGTGCGCACGGCTGGCGATGTGCTCACCGTGCGCCAGGCAATCCAGCGCCTGCACCCCGAGCGGGCGGGAACGCCGATTGTCGCCAAGCTGGAGCGCCCCGATGCCATCCAAAACCTGGCAGACATTGTGCACGTCACCGATGGGGTGATGGTGGCGCGCGGCGACCTGGGGGTGGAAATGTCTCCGCAAGAAGTGCCCATCGCCCAGAAGAAGATCATCGAGGCCGCCAACCGGCACGCCAAAATGGTGATCACGGCCACCCAGATGCTCGATTCGATGATCCACAACCCCCGCCCCACCCGCGCCGAGGCCACCGACGTTGCCAATGCCATCCTGGACGGCACGGACGCGGTGATGCTTTCCGGCGAAACAGCCATGGGCAAGTACCCCCGGCAAGCTGTGGAGATGATGAACGCCATCGCCTGCCAGGCCGAAGATAGCCTGCCGAAGTGGGGACACTGGAAGGGAACTTTCGAGCCGGAGCACGAATTTGATGACACCTTCTACCTGACCCAGGCTGCCCGCGAACTGGCGCACGATCGCAACGTTGCCGCTATCGCGGTGTTCACCAAAAGCGGACGCACGGCGCTGATGATGTCCAAAACGCGCCCCGATGTGCCCATCCTGGCCTTCACTCCACAAGCCGATACCTACCAGCGCATGGGACTGTACTGGGGCGTGGTGCCGCACCTGGTGCCGCATGCCAAGAATATCGAGGAAATGCTGAGGGTTGTCGAAGAGGCCATGATGGCTTCGACGCCCATCCAATCCGGGCAACAGGTGGTGCTGATCTGCGGTTACCCCGTGGACGCGGTGCGCCCCACCAACCTGGCGCTGCTGCACACGGTGGGATCGTTGTAGGGTCGGGCAAATGCCCGACCCGCCCCGGCGGTCATTTACATACGCGCTGCGGGCCTGGCATCCGACTGGCCGGTGTCCTCGCCGCAGCAAGCCGGTTTTGTCAGGCGCTTGAACTCGTCTCAGCATCGAAATGCCAGCCTCCTGGTGATTGACAACAGGAGGTTTTTTCTGTATACTATGTTTAGTTTATACTAAACATTCTAATCAGGAGGAAACAACCGCTGTGTCCATCGAACAAGCCCGGCTGCACTTTACCCAGGCGCTCAGCCGCATCTCCCATTTTTGGGGCTTTCCCAAGGCGATGGGCGCGATCTACGCCACGCTCTACCTTTCCGCTTCCCCACTTTCTTTGGATGAGCTGGTCGAACAGGTCGGGGTGACCAAAGGCGCGGTCAGCACCAATGTGCGCATGCTGGAGCGACTGGGTATGGTGCACCGCCACCTGCAGGTTGGAGATCGCAAAGACTATTACTCCGCTGAAGTCGATTTTTGGAAAATCATCAAGACCATCCTGCGCGAGCGGGAGAAAACCGAGTTCGACCTGGCGCTGCGCGCCGTGCAAGAGAGCCTGGAGATGGTGCAGGACGACTCCCTCCCGCCCGAGCAAGTCCAGGCGGCTTCCTTCTACACCGCCCGCATGCAGAGCCTGCTCAAATTTTTTCACACCCTGGACAACCTGGTCGCCACCATCATGGCGCTGGACGAGCTGCGGGGCAACGCCCTGGAGCGCATCCTGGGAAATCGACGCTCTGGAGACCCATCATGAACAGCAGCCAAAATTTCGATATTGTCACCGGCGCTTTTGGTTACTCGGGAAAATACATCACCCACCGGCTTTTAGCGCAGGGGCGCCAAGTGATCACCCTGACCGGCAACCCGCAGCGCCAGAGTCCCTTCGGGCAGGCTGTGCCAGCGTTTCCATTTCATTTCGATAACCCGGCTGCGCTGCGCGAGAGGCTGCGCGGCGCAGATACGCTGTACAACACGTACTGGGTGCGCTTTGATTATGGAGACCGCACTTACCAGCAGGCAGTCGAGAACACCCGCCGCCTGTTTGCCGCCGCCCAGGCTGCTGGCGTGCGCCGCATCGTGCACATCAGCATCACCAACCCCAGCCTGGATTCACCCCTGCCCTACTTCAGAGGCAAGGCGCAGCTCGAGCAAGAGTTGCAGGGGCTGGGCGTCTCTTATGCCATCCTGCGCCCGACGGTGATTTTTGGCAAAGAAGATATCCTGATCAACAACATCGCCTACCTGCTGCGGCGTTTCCCGATCTTTGCCGTGCCAGGCGATGGCAGCTATCGCTTGCAGCCGATCTATGTTGAAGACCTGGCCGAGCTGGCAGTCACGGCTGGAGCGAGCCAGGCGAGCCAGGTCATCGATGCGGTTGGTCCGGAGATCTACACCTTCGAAAGGTTGGTGCGAGAGATTGCGGCTGCCGTGGGGCGCCGCCCAATCCTCGCCTACGCCCCGCCCTGGCTGGCGTTGGCCGCGGCGCGCGCCTTGAGCGTGTTTCTGAGGGATGTGCTGCTGACGCGCGAAGAAGTGCTGGGCTTGATGGCTAACCTGCTGGTCTCGGCGCAACCGCCCACCGCGACGACGCGCCTGTCGGACTGGGTGAAAAGCAACGCCCACCTGCTGGGAGCGCGCTACGCCAGCGAGCTGCAGCGGCACTACCAGCCCGCTGCAAGCTGAGATCATCTGCGCTGGAATGCGCTGCTCAAGGGCAGAGGTCGGCTGCAGTGAATCCGGGGGTGGCGTAACCGAAAGAATTGAGCGGCAGCAGCACCTGGTTGGTGTGCGCGTTGGCATACACCTCCACTGCGGTGCAGCCCTGCTCCAGCCCGCCGGCGCGCGCCTCTTTCAGGAACACGCCAGCCATCTCAGCAAAAGCGATTTGTGAAGTCGTGCCCGGCGTGGATTGGCGCAGCTCCTGGTAAGCCTGGTCGGCGTTCTCGGGTTGCTGCATGCGCCAAAAGACAACCACCATGCGGAAGCGAGCATACGCCTGCAAATTTTGGCGCTCTGCGAGCGGATCAGCCCAATCCTGGAGGGAGTCATCCAGGATCACCCGCTGGTAATCCGCCAGGGCTTGTTCGAAGCGACCCGCTTTGGCGGCGGTCTCGGCGTCTTGCAGCACGTGAATGCGGAAATTGGAGGGTTGCAGTTCCTGCCCGGCGAAGAGCCAGGCGCGGTTTTCTGGACGGTAGGTCCAGCGGTTGAGGCTGTTGCGCGGCGGGCCAGCGCCGACAGAGCCAGGGCTCGAGGCGCTGATCTCGAGATCGAATAAACCATCCTGATCGCGATCAGCCACCTGGATGAGAGGGAACGCCAGCTCAGCGGTGCTGCCCTGCAGGCGGTTCGCCAGGCCTGCGCCGTCCCACTCGAGGATCTGGAGATCTTCGAAGCAGGTCGCCACGCCGCACTGCGCCCAACTGACGACCAGTTCGTCGCCGCCTGATGCATTCAGATCTGCAAAATGCCACAGGTGGCTGCCCTGCGGGCGGTCCTGGCGGTGAACCTGGCGGTAAGCGCCCTGTTCGCAGCGGAAAACAATGACGGCGCTGGCTGGCGGGAAGCTGGTGGACTGCGGGTCGAAGATCGAAAGCGCCAGGTCAAGCTTGCCATCGCCATCCAGGTCGCCGGAAAGCAATGGGCTGGGCTGCGAAGCAATTCCCGCTTCTTCCAGGGCTCGGCGCAATGCTTCGGGTGTGATGCCGGCGTTCAACAGGCGCAGGACCTGATCCCCGTAAGCGTTGAAGGGCGCGACTGCCAGCGTTGGAACAGCGCCGCTGGGCGGCGCGCATTGCGGATCGGGAGAGGGGGTGGGCTGGGGAATTGGCGAGGGGCTGACCGCAGGTGTGGGGGATGCAGGCAGGGCTTGCGGCGATGGGCTGGCGATCACCACCGCGGTGGGCGGGGGCGTGGAGGTGGCGGGAGCCTGCGCCAGGCGGCAGGCCAGACCAGACAGGAGCAGCACGCACCAGGAGATTTGCGTGAACCGTATGCGCTTGAGCAAGGAAAAGGTAAAATAGATGGGCATCAACTGTTCCTGAACACCTTTACCAGCGGATTATACCCCTGCTCTGCACCGATGGCCGAACGATTGCCGCCCCCTGTCTTTCACCCAGGCAGCCCCCCGGCCAATCCCGGGGCGCTGGCTCGCTACCTGCCGCCGTTGCCGCAAGGCGCGGCTGCAGCCTGGCTGCAAGCCAAGGGCATCCAACCGGGCATCCCCTGGCAGTCCGGCGGCGGCATCCTGGATCCCTTTGGCGCCGCCCCGCAAATTGCGTTGGAGCTGGCGCGGGCCGGCTACCCGGTGCTGGTGGCTGCCAACAATCCCATTTCGCGTTTCCTAATCGAGTTGCAAGCTGACCCACCCAGCGAGGGCGAGCTGCGCGCGGCTATCGCCAACCTGGCAGCCAGCCGGCGCGGCGACGAGCGCCTGGAGCCTCACATTCGCTCGCTCTATCACACCGCTTGCGACCGCTGCGGGCGCGCCGTGGAAGCGGAGGCGTTCCTGTGGGATCGCGAGAGCAACCTGCCCTACGCCCGCCTCTTTCACTGCACCGCTTGCGGCCTGGAAGGCGAATATCCCGCCAGCCAGCAAGATGTCCAGAACGCGCTGCGCTTCGCCGAAGACCGCTTGCACCGCGCCCGCGCCCTGGAACGGGTGGCGCCGCTCAACGACCCAGACCGCGAAAATGTCGCCGAGGCGCTGCAGGTTTACCTGCCGCGCGCCGTGTATGCCCTGTTCACCATGATCAACAAGCTGGAGGCGATCCCCGCGCGCCCCGCCGAACGGCGGTTGCTGATCGCGCTGCTGCTCTCCACTTGCGACCAGGCCAACGCCTTGTGGCCACACCCCGCCGGGCGACCGCGCCCGCGCCAGCTCTTGGCGCCGCCCCGCTACCGTGAAAACAACCTGTGGATGGCTTTGGAGAACAGCCAGCGCGAGTGGCTGGCAGATGCGCCTCGCGTCGCGGTGTGCACCTGGCCCGAGCTGCCGGCGCCGGGCGGTATCAGCATCTTTGAGGGACGTTTGAAAGATTTGCAGGAGCAGCTCCAGGGGCGCTCGCCGGCTGCGGCGGTGGCGGCGCTGCCGCGTCCCAACCAGGCTTTCTGGACGCTCTCGGCGTTGTGGTCCGGCTGGCTGTGGGGGCGCGAAGCGCTGGGCCATTTCCGCAGCGTGCTGCGCCGCAGGCGCTACGATTGGAACTGGCACGCCGCTGCCCTGGCTTCTGGCTTCCACAGCCTGGTGGAAAGCCTGGAAGTGGGTGCACCCTTGCTGGGGCTGATCGGCGAGGCCGAGCCGGGTTTCATCAGCGCCGCCCTGCTGGGCGCGGAAGCGGCTGGCCTGGAGCTGGATGGCGTCGCCCTGCGCGCCGACGCCGCCCAGGCGCAGATCACCTGGCGCAGGTCCGCCCGCCGCGTGGCAGAGATCCAGAGCAGCGAAGAAGTTGAACAACCCGCCAGCTCGCAGGTGCAGCGCATGTCAGAAAGAGCCGTTAAGGCCGCCCGGGATTACCTGCTGCTGCGCAGCGAGCCGGCCAGCTACTTGCAACTGCACACCGCCGCCCTGGCAGACCTGGTGCGCGAATTGGACCTCTTCACACCCCCGCCCGACCAGCCGCGGCGCATCTTTCCAGGCCAGATGGTCAGCGCCGTCAACCAGGCATTCGAACACGCGTTTTCTTACCGCGGCGGTTTGCTGCGCTACGGCGGCAGTGAGAAGTCACTGGAGGCGGGTTACTGGTGGTTGCGCGATTGGACGCCGCCCAAGCCCGGAAAAACCGGCCTCCCTGCCCAGGGCAGGCCGCTTGCCGACCAGGTGGAGATCGAGCTGGTGCGCTACCTGGTCAAATGCCAGGCCTGCCAGCGAGAGGAGATCGACCAGCACCTGTGCGGGCAGTTTCCTGGAACGCTGACGCCCAACGATGAGCTGCTGGCGGTTTTGTTGCGTTCCTATGCCGCCTACACCCCCGAGACCCGGCAATGGCGGCTGCGCCCGGAAGACCAGCCCGAGGCGCGCCGCAAGGATATCCAGCGCATCCAGGGGCAACTGCAAGCCATCGGCAGGCAGCTTGGCTTCCAGGTTTCGGGCGAGCGACCTTTGCTGTGGATCAGGCAAAACGGCGGGGTGTACGCCGCTTTCTATGTGCTCGCTTCGGCGGTGTTTTCTGAGCTGGTGTATCTCTCAGCCCAGCGCGCTGAGAGCGCCTTCCTGGCGCTGCCCGGCGGGCGCGCCGAGCTGGCGTTGCACAAGTTGAAGCATAACCCGCACCTGGCGCAAACAGTGCGGGCGGGCTGGCGCTTTGTGAAATTCCGCCATGTGCAGCATCTCAGCAACGCCAACCTGCACAGCGCGGCGCAGTTCGAGGAGCAGCTCGAGCTGGACCCGTTGCAGGACACCTCCCCGCAACTGCGCATGTTCTAGGTGCATGAATGACGGGCAGGCTTCCCACCCACGGCGTGAGTCTTGAGCTATTGGGCTAATCTGTGGTGCGCGCCTCTGCCAGGAAGCGGTCGAATTCGGCGCGGGTGGGGAGCGAGGGCATAGCGCCCATGCGCGTCACCGCCAGCGCCCCGCCGGCGTTGCCCCAGGCGGTCGCCTGGTGCAGAGAAAGCCCTTCGCGCAGCGCCACCGCAAAAGCGCCGACGAAGGCATCCCCGGCAGCGGTGGTGTCCACCACCGGAACACGGTAGGTTGGCAGGCGCTCCTGCCAATCGCCATCCACTACCAGGGCGCCTTTCTCGCTCAAGGTGACCACCAGGCGCCTGACACCGTGCGATTGCAGCACCTGCAGCGCGGCTTTGATGGTGTCCTGCCCGGCAAGCATGGCCAGCTCAGACTGGTTGGGGATGAGATAGTCCACCTGTTCGAGCAGGTCCATCTCGAGCAACTGCGCCGGGGCGGGATTGAGCACCACGGGTATGCCGCGCTGCCTGGCGATGTGAATCGCTTTTTCGACGCTCACCAGGGGGCATTCCAACTGCAAAAGCAAGACGGCCGCGCCGTCGAAAGCCGCCTGGGCGTCGACGATATCCTGCGGGGTGAGCAGGCTGTTGGCGCCGCCAGCGACGACGATGATATTTTGTCCGGCTTCATCCACGGCGATAAAAGCCACGCCGCTGGGGGCGTGAGCGTCGCGGTAGATGTAGGAAGTATCCACCCCATTGCTGGAAAGCGCCTGCACCAGCTCATCGCCAAAGGCATCGCGCCCGACGCGCCCGATCATCTTGACCGGGCAGCCCAGGCGCGCTGCCGCTACCGCCTGGTTGGCGCCCTTGCCGCCCGGATAGCGGCGGTATTCGTTGCTGATCACCGTCTCACCGACCAGCGGGTGGTGCGGGACGCGCACCACCAGGTCCATGTTCAGGCTGCCAACGACCAGGATGTGTCCTCGCATAAGTACTTTCCTTTGCAACGTATTATTTTGAGTCGGGGCAAAGCATCCGGCAAAATCAACCGTAGCGGACCTGAACTTTTGTTGCTGGATGCTTTTCCCGCGCTGCGCGTCTAGCGGGCTGCATGGGTGAGTAAAGCATTTGCCTGGAGGGATAAGTCTTTCCGGGAAAGGTATCTGGCAAATGCTTTACACCTGCAATTGGTTATGGCAATGAGTTCGACGCTGCCCAATCGTTGCCCAGGATCAGCTCGACGTCCACCGGGCTGTTGGGGTCGTACTGGTACTGGATGCGCTGCTCGGAGATGCCCAGCAGCTCCACCAGGTAACGCAGCGTAAACGGGCGTCCCCGGTGATCGATGAGGCGCGTCTGCCCGGCGACTGGCTGCGTCGCGCCGCTGTTTGCGGCGCGCACACCCAGGCTGCGCAAATAGTCTGCGGTGCGCGCGTCTAACCCATCCACACGGCTGGCGTTGAAGACTGCCACGCTGGCTTGCTCAGCCGCCATCTGCTCTTGAGGCTTGCCCGGCGTCATCGGCGCCAGGGCGGCTGAAGCGGTGAAGATTTCATCGCGCAGCACGTGAATTTTATCAGTTAATGGGATCAGAATAGCAAGGTCGTCCGGGGAGCGCCCAAAGATGACCATCTTCTCGCTGATCACGCCGCGAGTGATCTTCTCTTCTGGCACCTGGGCGGCCAAAAGCGCCAGGCGCAGGGCTTCTTCCAATGTCAGGTTGGTGTGGATGCCAGAGGCCAGCTCATTGTATAGCACATCCGATTTTTCAACCAGCACTGACAGCATATCCCGGCTGAGGATGCGGTTCCGTATCGCCATGATCACTTGCTGCTGGCGGCGGGCGCGGTCGAAGTCGCCGCCTTCGGTGTAGCGGGCGCGGGCATAGGCCAATGCCCATTCGCCGGGCAGCACCTGCACGCCGGGCTGCAGCGTCTTCTTGGTGCTGGCGCCCGCCCCGAGAAGGTCCACGGTGATCTTCTCCGGGATCTCAATTTTAACCCCGCCGATCTCATCAATGAAACGCACAAAGGCGCCGAAATCAACCTGGGCATAGTAGTTGATCGGCACACCCAGGAACTGCTCCACGGTCTTGACCGCCAGCCCCGGGCCGCCGCCAGGCAACTTGTAGGCGTCGCCCAGGTAGTAGGCGGTGTTGATCTTGCCGTGCTTGAAACCCGGTATGGACACCCACAGGTCACGGGGTATGGAGAGAATACCCGCCGTCTTGCTGAGCGGATCCAGTGTGAGCAAAATCATCGTATCGCTGCGCGAGTATTCGGAACCAGCCTGCCAATCGCGGTAATCTAGGCCCAACAGCAGGATAGTCACCCGGCTGGCGCCGTCCCAGGGCTGCAGGGAGGGCTCGACATCCGGTGCTGGCAGGCGGGCAGGGACAGTGGCCGTCGGCTCGTCCGGCCGCGGGGTTGCCGACTGGCTGGTGAAAAGCGGGCTATCGCTGGCCGGCAAGCCCAGGGAGGTGCGCGTCCAGGCGCGCGCCGTGCGGAAAGCCAGCACGCCAGCCGCCAGCGCCAGCGCCACGGCCAGCAAAGACAGCGCCGCACCCAGCAACAGCTTGCGAACCTGGGGACTGAGTGGTGGATGGTCGGTCATCGTGCACCTCCCAGCCCAGGCAGCACAGGCAGAACCAGCGCGAACCAGAAAAACCGCCACGGCAGGTCGCCCTGGTCCGGCGGGGTGGGCGTCTCGGTGGGCGTGGGGGTCTCGCTGGGCGTGGGCGGGGTGGGCGTATCCGGCGCCGGTTGGGTATCGGTGGGGGTGGGCGTCGCGCTGAGCGGCAGGCCGGGCTGCGTTGGCGTGGGCGTCTCGGTGGCGGTTGGCGAGGCAGGGTTGGTCGGCGTGGGCGTCTGGCTCGGCCCCGGTGGGAAGGTCGGCGTCAGGGTCGGCGTCGCTTCGATCGTGCCGGTGGGCGTCAGGGTGAGCGTGCCTGCGGTTGGCGTGGGCGTAAAAGTGGCGGTGGGCGGCGAGCACTGGTTGATGACAAAGGCCAGCGTGGGCTCGACTGCCGCAACAGGGCGCACGCTTTGAGCCAGCTCGTACTGTTCCTGGGCAGCGCACCAATCTTCCTTAGCAGCGAGCTGCGCAGCGTACTGCAGGATGGAGGCGTAATAGCGCTCGAACGAGGTCCAGCCGGAGCTGTCGCTCAGGTATGGCGCGGCGGCGGCAAGCTGCCCAAAATAATAGACAGCCTGCTCGGGGAATACTTCCCAAAAGCCCAGCCCGATCATGTACAGGCGCGCCAGGGAGCGGTAATTGGCGGCGCTGCTGTCCAGCGGGCCAAATTTTTCCGCCAGGGAGAGATCGTAGATGCCACCTTCCAGCTCCCCCCGGTCGCGGATCTTCTCCAGGCCGCGGCTGAGCAGGGCGCGGTACAGCAGGCTATCCACTTCCACCGTGCGGTAAGCCGGGTCTGAGGCGCGCAACGCCACCAGTGTATCGATCAGGGCGTCCCACTCACCGGCCTCGAAATGCTGCTGCGCCTGCTGGAAGCGGTCCTCCAGCGGACGCATATCCGCGGTGGGCGTCAGTGTGGGGGTGGGCGGAGGGTTGGTGGGCGTGGCGGTGGCATACAGCACGGCCATGGACTGCGCCAGTCCTTCGGCTGCGCCCGGGAAAGCCGGGTCGCGCGCCAGAACGTACTCGAAACGCTGCCGCGCCAGGTCGTACTGACCCTGGTTCAGCTCCATCATCGCCAGGGTGTACTGCTCCACCAGCGACTGCGCCGACTGGGCGACCGCCTGGCGCTGGTAATCCTGCTGGGCCGCCTGGTAGCCCTGATAGGCTCCGAGAGCGATCGAGCTGCCCAGCAGCAGCACGAATACCAAAGCCAGCCCACCGCCGATCAGCCAGCGGCGCGGGTTAATTCGCCGCATCCGGTTCTGCGGGCGTTGGCCTGGTCGCGCCGGCTGCGTTGCTGCCACCGGCTGAGTATCATCGAGATGCTGTTCGGGCATAGTGAATCCTTGTCGAGCACCCGCCGGTTATGCGGGCGCTCTCCAAAGACGATATTGTACCCCGTTTTGTTCCCGGAATCCTGTCTCAAGCTCGCCGGTGGAAATAGCGCGGGCGAGTCATGTTTTCCGGAGAGAGCACCTCTTCCATCTCCTCTTGCGTCAGGTAGCCCTTCTCCAGCACGATCTCGTACACCGAGCGCCCGCTGCGCAGCGCTTCGGCGGCGATCTCGGTGGATTTTTCGTAACCCAGCAGCGGGTTGAGCGCTGTCACCAGCCCGATGCTGTTCTCCACCTGCCGGCGGCAGACCTCGCGGTTGGCAGTGATGCCCAGGATGCAGCGCTCGCGCAGCGTATGGCAGGCGCGCTGCAGCATGTCGATCGAGCGAAACAGGTTGAAGGCGATCACCGGCTCCATGGCGTTCAACTCCAACTGCCCGGCCTCTGCCGCCATGGTCACGGTAACATCGTTGCCGATGACTTCGAAAGCCACCTGGTTGACCACTTCAGGTATGACCGGATTGACCTTGCCGGGCATGATGGAAGAGCCGGGCGCCATGGGCGGCAGGTTGATCTCGCCCAACCCGGCGCGCGGACCGGAGGACAGCAGGCGCAGGTCGTTGCAAATCTTGGAGAGCTTGACCGCCACGCGCTTAAGCACGCCGGAGAGCTGCACGTAGGCGCCGGAATCCTGGGTGGCTTCCACCAGGTTCTGCGAGGCGATCACCGGCACGCCGGAGACCTGCGCCAGGATCTCGGTCACCAGGGCGGCATACTCGGGATGGGCATTCAACCCGGTGCCGATGGCGGTGGCGCCCATGTTGATTTCACGAATGAGTTGCTGCGCCTCGCCCACCCGCAGCACGTCTTCGCCGACCATCACGGCGTAAGCCTCGAACTCCTGTCCCAGCGTCATCGGAACCGCGTCCTGGAGCTGGGTGCGCCCCATCTTGATCACGTCGCTGAACTCGACGCCTTTTTGGCGCAGCGCATCCTGTAATGCCTTCATCGCCTCTACCAGCATATCCAGCTCGACGCTCAGGGTCATGCGCAGGGCGGTGGGATACACGTCGTTGGTGGACTGCGACATGTTAACGTGGTTGAGCGGGTGCAGTATGTCATAGCGCCCGCGCTCCTCGCCCAAAATCTCCAGAGCGCGGTTGGCAATCACCTCGTTGGCGTTCATGTTGGTGGAGGTGCCGGCGCCGCCCTGGATCACGTCCACCACGAACTCGTCGTGCAGCTTGCCGGCGGCGATCTCATCGCAGGCCTGGGCGATGGCTTGCGCCAGGCGCGAGGGCAGCAGCCCCAGCCGCTCGTTTGCCAGGGCGGCGGCTTTCTTGATGTGCGCCAGGGAGACGATCAGGTGCGGATAGTGCGAGATGGGGATGCCGGTGATGGCGTAATTTTCCAGGGCGCGCAGCGTCTGGATGCCGTAGTAGCGCTCGGCAGGCACCTGGTGCTCGCCAAGCAGGTCGTGTTCTGTACGGGTGAGGCTCATAGAGGCTCCTGGATAAATGCCTTGAAACACAAAGAACACGAAGGAGGCGCGAAGGTCACAAAGGTACCATATTAAGCAAAGCCATCCGTCACTTCGCGGCAGCAGCGCACAAAGTCCAGCACGGTGGGCACGCTGCGCATCAGCACCGCCATGTTGCCCTGCACGCCGATCTTGCGCGTCAGCAGCGCCTGCATCGGGTCCAGCTCGCTCTTGAGCAGGCGCACGTAGTTGTCATAGGGCGCTTTTAGGGTAAAGACGGCGCTGACCGGCTGGCTGCCGTCGATGACGAAGGCCTTGCGGCATTTGCCGTGCCACAGATCCAGGTAGAAGGAAACCGGCTGCTGCAGACTGCCGCCAGGCTCGATCTGGAAGATCATGTCGCCTTCCCAGTTGCGCGCCGCCTGGGCGTACTTCTCATCGCTGTTCAGCTTTGCCATCAGCGCGTCTAGCCATTCCGGAAGTGGGAATTTCGCCATAATTTGCCTCTCCATGGGGATCTACGAGGAGAGGGGCTTCTTTGGGATTGTTTTGGGTGGTTTTACCGCCCGAAACAACCCCAAACCCATCTCCTGGTTTCCCGAAATGTAACAAAATGGTAAATATTTGGGCTTCGATCACGGATTTGTCGTAATATTATACCGGCAAGCCCTTGCAAAAATGGGTTAAATCAACTATGCTAACAGGCAAGTCATGTTCGAGAGCGGCCAGCCAACCGCCTGGGCTGGCGCGATAGAAACGGCGATCAGCTCGAACAGCAGTCAAATTGCATAGTCTAAGGAGAGAAACGCATGAAGAAAATCACCCTTGTACTGAGCCTGATGCTGCTGGCCAGCCTGATGCTGGCCGCCTGCGGAGGCGGCGCCGCCACCCCCGCGCCTTCCGGCGGCACGACTGGCGGCCTGCCCGACCTGGGCGGCAAGACCATCACCGTCGCCGTCGAGAACGCCTACCCACCCTTTAACAACATTGACGAAGCCACCGGGCAGCCAGTCGGCTGGGACTACGACACAGTCAACGAGATCTGCAAACGCCTGAACTGCAAACCCGAGTTCAAGCAGGCTGCCTGGGATGGCATCTTCCCCGCCATGCAAGCCGGCGAGTATGACATGCTGGCAGATGGCGTGACCATCACCGCTGAGCGCGATGAGATCGTCGATTTCTCCATTCCCTATGTGATCGTCGGCCAGGTGCTGCTGGTGCGCGCCGATGAGACGCGCAGCGTCGAGGAATTCAAAGCCGACGCCGAAGCGCTGGTCGGCACCCAGATTGCCACCACCAACGAGATCGTCGCCAAGGAAAACTTCCCTGAAGAGCGAGTGAAATCCTTCGAGGACTTCGGCGCCGCCACGCTGGCGCTGCTCTCCGGCGATGTGGATGCGGTGGTGATCGACACGGTCAGCGCCACTGGCTTCATCGGCGAGAACGAGGGCAAGCTCAAGATCGGCGGTCAGCTTACCTCCGATGAACAGTTGGGCTTCGTCTTCCCGCCCGGCAGCGAGCTGCGCGACCAGGTCAACGCCGCCCTGGAGGCGATGAAGGCCGATGGCACGCTGGATGCCCTGAATAAGAAGTGGAAGCTTTCCGAGTAACCCTGGGCTGAGCCGCCGTTTCTGACCCTATTCTGGAGACGGGGGAGGTGTGCACGGGTTTTCCCGCCCACATCTCCCCCATGTGCTGAAGTTTATGGAGGCGATATGCAAGAATCAGGCGCCTTGAAAAAACCAGCCGGTATCCTGCCATCCCAATTTTCGATCTCCAAGCTTCCCTGGTGGGCGATCATCCTGGCTTTGACCGGCCTGGTCGTCGTTTACCTGATCTTTGCAGACGCCAACTATCGCGAAACCTTCTACTTTTTGCAGGCTGGCATCGTTGTCACCCTGCGCATCACGCTGCTGGCCTTTCCACTGGCCACCATCATCGGCTTGTTGGTAGGGCTGGCGCGCACCTCCAAGAACACCGCCATCTTTACCCTGGCGACGCTGTACGTGGAGGTGGTGCGCGGCATTCCATTGGTGGTGCTGATCCTGATCATCGCGTTTGGGCTGGTGCCAATCGGCGTGGACGCGGTCAACCGCCTGGGCCAGTGGGCGCTCCAGCGCAACATGGGCGGTCTGCTGGGTGGGCTGGCGGATTTCAGCATCCGCAGCATCCCCATGGAAATGCGCGCCATCATTGCCCTCTCCATTGGCTACGGCGCCTTCGAAGCCGAGGTGTTTCGCGCCGGCATCCAGTCCATCGGCAGGGGGCAAATGGAAGCCGCCCGTTCGTTGGGCATGACCTATTTCCAGGCCATGCGCCTGGTGATCCTGCCGCAGGCCATCCGCCGCATCCTGCCTCCGCTGGGCAATGATTTCATCGCCCTGCTCAAGGACTCATCCCTGGTCACCGTCCTGGCAGTCAATGAGCTGACCCAGCTCACCCGCCTGCGCCGATCCAGCACCTTCCGGGTGATGGAAGCCTTCAACGTGGTGGCATTTCTTTACCTGAGCATGACCCTGCTGCTATCCGGCTTCGTGCGCGTCCTGGAACGGCGTATGCGCATCGAGGATTAGCGGTTTTTCCCCACAAAATGTGAACCCCCGGAGGCGATTTTGCCCTCTGGGGGTTTTAATACACAGTGCGCTGGGTGGGAGTTGAACCCACACGCCTTGCGGCACATGGCCCTCAACCATGCCTGTCTGCCAGTTCCAGCACCAGCGCACGGACGTTGGTATTATAATCGGCTCTGCGCCTGTGTCAAGCAAAGCTGCTGGTGCGCAACTTGAGTCGCCCAGCATCCTGCCTGCTGCGAGGGCAGGTTTTGGCTCTGGTTGAGGAAATTGCAATGCCTGAGCGGACTGCGCTCTGGCGAAGGCGCCTGGCTGGTACAAACCCGCCCCTACACATCGGGTTGGAAGGCCGGACAGCTTGACAGGATAAAATAATTGAATTGAGGAGCATTGTATGCGAATTGTGCTCGATGCGATGGGCAGCGATACCTGCCCAGGTCCAGAGGTAGAAGCCGCCATCCAGGCTGCCCGCGCCTTCGGCGAAGAGCTCTTCCTGGTCGGCCCTGAGAAGCGGCTGCGCCCCATGCTGGAAGCCCAGGGCGGCGCGGGGCTTCCCATCCGCCTGGTGGAGGCCAGCGATGTGATCACCATGGAAGACAAAGGACTCAAGCTGGCGCTGAAAGCCAAGCGTGAAAAATCCCAAACCAGCATGGCCGTGGGCATCGACCTGGTGAAATCCGGGCAGGCGCAGGCCTTTGTCACCGCCGGCAACACCGGCGGGGCGCTGGCGACGGCTTTCTTCCGCCTGGGCATGATGCAGGGCGTCGAGCGCCCGGCCCTGACCGCCCTGTTCCCAGTCAAGGGCGGTTCATGCGTGGTGCTGGACATCGGCGCAAACCCGATGGTGCAGCCCGAAGACCTGGTGCAGTTTGCCGTGATGGGCGCGGTGTACGCCGCCAAAGTGCAGGGCAAGAGCAACCCGCGCGTAGGGCTGCTTTCCAACGGCGAAGAAGCCGGCAAGGGCAACGACCTGGTCAAAGCCGCTTTCCCCCTGCTGCAAGCCAGCGGCTTGAACTTCATCGGCAACGTGGAAGGCAAGGAACTGTTCGGCGGCGAGGTGGATGTGGCGGTGATGGACGGCTTCACCGGCAACGTGCTGCTCAAATCCAGCGAGGCGGTCGCCAGGCTGATCACCGATATGCTCAAGCAGGAGCTGAAGAGCAGCCCCATTACCATGCTGGGCGCGGCGCTGGCCAGCCCGGCTTTCAAGAGAATCAAGCAAATGATGGATCCCGGTGAATACGGCGCCGCCCCGCTGCTGGGCGTGGACGGGCTGGTCTTCATCGGTCACGGGCGCTCGGACGCCCATGCCATGTTCAACGCGGTGCGCGTCGCCCGCCAGGCGGTTCAGGCTGATCTGCTGGCCTCGGTGAAGAGCGCCATCCAGGAACAGGTGGCGGCCCTCGAGCGCCGCCAACAAAACATCGAAAAGGAAAGCGTATGAGCGAGACAAACGCACGAAGGCGCGTGGTGATCACCGGCGCTGGAGCAGTCACCGTGCTGGGCAGCACGGTCGAAGCCCTGTGGGAGGGATTGATCGCGGGACGGTCTGGTATCCGCCGCATCCAGACCTTCGACGCCAGCGGGATGCCCTGCCAGATCGCCGGCGAAATTCCTGATTTTGACGTCGAAGTTTACATGGACCGCAAAGAGGCCCGCCGCGTGGCGCGCAATGGGCAAATCTCCCTGGCTTCGGCGATCCAGGCGGTGCGCAACGCCGGATTGCCCGAAACCATGCCCGACCCGGAACGCGCTGGCGTGGTCTTTGGCACCGCCATTGGCGGGCTGGACCGCTTCGACGATGGCATCAACACCCTGCGCACACAGGGCTACAACAAGCTGAATCCCTTTACCGTCACGGCTGGGATACCCAACCTGTCCTCTTACATGGTCGCCAAGCAATTCAACTGCCTGGGACCGAACTCCACCATCGCCACCGCCTGCGCCACCGGCACCCAGGCCATCGGCGAGGCTGCCGAATTCATCCGCCGCGGCGTGGCGGATGTGGTGATCGCTGGCGGCACCGAGGCGCTGATCCGCGATTTCGCCATCGGCGGCTTTTCAGCGATGCGCGCCCTGCCCACCAGCTTCAACGATAACCCCACCGCCGCCTCGCGCCCCTTCGACGCCAAGCGCGAAGGTTTCATTTTCTCCGAAGGAGCAGCGGCGCTGGTGCTGGAGAGCCTGGAGCACGCCAAAGCGCGGCGGGCGACCATCCTGGCGGAAGTGGCCGGGCACGCTTCCGGCTCGGACGCCTTCCACGTGGCCGCGCCAGAACCGGAGGGCATCGGGCCGGCGCGCGCCATGCGCTGGGCGCTGCAGGATGCTGGTCTGCGTCCCGAGCAGGTGGATTACATCAACGCCCACGGCACTTCCACGCCGCTGAACGACCTGACCGAAACCCGGGCGATCAAAAAAGTGTTCGGCGAGCACGCCTACAAACTGGCGATCAGTTCCACCAAATCCATGCTCGGGCACGCTATGGGCGCCTCCGGCGCTATCGAAGCCCTGGTGTGCGCCTATGTGATTGCCTTCGGCGTCATCCCGCCTACCATCAACTATGAGTATCCCGATCCTGAACTGGACCTGGATTTTGTGCCCAACCAGGCGCGCCGGCAGATGGTCAACGTGACGTTGTCCAATTCGTTCGGGCTGGGAGGCCAAAACGCCTGCCTGGTGCTGAAACGCTACACGGAGTAAACCCTTTCGATGAAGATTTATACCAACGAAAAACTGGTCAAGCGCAACGGGCGCATCGGGCAGATACTGCTGCTGGCTGGCTTGCTGGTGCTGGGCGGCGGCCTGGTGCTCAATTTCCGCGGCCCGACCATGTTCAACTACTCGCTGATCGCCTTCCTGGTGGGTTTCTTGATCTCGCAGGTGGGGCTGTATTACGCCAACCGCTGGAGCCGCCGCCCACGCCCGGACGAGCACCTGAACACCGCCCTGAAGGGGCTGGATGGACGCTACAGCTTATACCACTACCAGACACCCGCCTCGCACGTGCTGGTGGGACCCGCTGGCGTGTGGGCGCTCTTTCCCCGCTACCAGCGCGGCGTCATCGTCTATGAAAAAGGGCGTTGGAAGCAGCGCGGCGGAGGTGTTTTCCTGGCTTACCTCAAGCTGTTCGCCCAGGAAGGGCTGGGTCGCCCGGATCTCGAGATCGCCAGCGAGGTGCAGGAGCTGGCGCGTTTTCTCAGCAAGCAGCTCCCGGAGGAGGAGATTCCTCCCATCCAGGCGGCGCTGCTCTTCACCGATTCGCGCGCCGATGTACAGGTGGATAACGAGAAAGATAACCCGCCGGCAGTGACGCTGCCCATCGCCGATTTGAAAGAAACCATTCGCAAAGCCGCCAAGAGCAAAGCGCTTTCGGCGCCCAAGGTGAAAGCGCTGCAGGATGCCCTGGAAGCAGTGGCCCGCTAAACTTAAGCGCCTCGCACTTGCGTGGCGCACGCAAAAAAGACCGGATCTGAGATTGCCGCGCTTCGCTCGCAGTGAGATGACAAATGCAGACCCCAAAGGTTTTCAGGACCTTTGGGGTCTCATTTTCACCGTGTGACCGCGCGAGTTTGGGTTTCCCAGAGCAAACTTTAGAACAGCCCGCGCACGATCAGCATCACGCCCATGATGATCAGCGGCACGCCGATGATCATCCCAATCAATGTCACGCTGAGGATCACCCCCAGCAGCATCAGCACGAAACCCAACAGTATGGCGACCAGCCGCCCGGTCATACCGACAATCATGGCAATCAGCCGCCAAATGGTCCAAAATGGCCACAGGAACCAGGGCACGGGCTTGGGATGTGTGTTATCCATGGCGCTCAATCTCCTTTACCAGATAGCTTACACAATTTATATACGTAAGCTCAGCGGTAAGGTCGCAGTCGCCAGGCAGGGGTTCATTCTTCCGTGCGTCGCATGCGCTGCTCGATATCCGCCGGCAGTCCCTTGGCGCCTTCCAGGTTGGCGAAGATCAGGTTGGCCTCGCTCAAGTCGGCGTGCCACAGGTTGGCGCGGTTCAGGATGACGCCGCGCAGGTTGGCGCCGCGCAGATCAGCGTTGCGCAGGTCGGCATCGGTCAGGTCAGCGCTGCGCAAGTCAGCGCCCACCAGGATAGCGTCCAGCAGCTTTGCGCCGCGCAGCACCGCTTCGGACAGGTCGGCGTAACTCAAGTTGGCTTTGCTCAGGTCCGCCTTGCTCAAATCGGCGCCGGTCAGGTTGGTCTGCACCAGGTTGGCCTGCACCAGGTTGGCTTCCATCAGCCCCAGCAGGCTGAGATTCTCACCGCTGAGGTCGACGCCGCGCAGCACCAGACCTTTCTCGCTGGACGAGTTGATGGCAATGATTTTCACCAGGTCGGAGCGGTTCATGTCGGACATATCTATCCCTCCTTCGGCTGGTTCGCCCGAGTTGGTCCCGTAAAACGGATGGTCAAATCTCCGCCGGGCGTGTAAATATACTGGGCGGCGAAAGGCGCGTCGCCAGGCTGCATCGAAAGAACATGCGGCAAGAGCTGGGGCAGATCTTCCACCAAAGGCAGCTCGCCCAACCGGGCGATCTCGATCCATTCCGGCGCGCCCTCGGGGGAAGGCTCGACCGCTTGCATTTCGCATTCGCCGCGCAGCACAAACACGCACACACCGGTTTGCTCGCTGGCGTCGATAGTGACCACGCCGCACAGCCGCAAAGCCGGGCAATCGATCCCCGTCTCTTCCTGCAGCTCACGTCGGGCAGCGCTGAGCACGTCTTCGCCGCGCTCGATGTGACCGCCCAGCCCGTTGTAACGATTCGCCCAGCGGGTCTTGTGCGGTGCGCCGCGCAGCAGCAGCACCCGATCCCCGCTGGTCAAGAAAACCAGCGTGCGCGGGATGAGCACATAGCGCCGCTCGTCGATCACCTGGTCGCTGGCTGGCATGGCGGCTCAAATTTCCAGGCCGGGATGGGCGGAGCGCCCATCCCGGAGATGTGTGTGTTTCAGCGCGCAGACTCGGCTGCCAGCATCTGGCGCACGGCTTCGAGTTGCCCGGCGCTGCCCAGCTTGTCGTTCTTATCGGCAATGAAACGGGCGTACTCCGCCATGAAGATCTTGCCCGGTGGCCGTAGATCGAATTCGGCGGGCTTATCGCGAAAGAATTCGCGGTGCACGCGGCACCACACCAGCCGCCCGTCGGTATCAATGTTGACCTTGGTCACGCCCAGCCTGGCCGCCTCGCGGAACTTGCTGGCGTCCACACCCTTGGCGCCCTTCAGCGCGCCGCCGGCAGCGTTGATGCGCTCGACCTCCTCCTGCGGCACGGAGCTGCTGCCGTGCATCACCAGCGGGAAGCCGGGCAGCGCCTGCTGGATCTGCGCCAGAACGTCCAGGCGCAGTCCCTGCGAGCCGGAGAACTTGTAAGCGCCGTGGCTGGTGCCGATGGCAACCGCCAGCGAATCGCAGCCGGAGCGTTCCACGAACTCGCGCGCCATTTTCGGATCGGTCAGCTTGGCGTCGGCTTCCGAGACCGAGACGTGCTCTTCCACGCCGCCGAGCTGGCCCAGCTCGGCCTCGACCACGATGCCGCGGGCGTGGGCGGCATCCACCACCCGGCGGGTGATGGCGATGTTGGTCTCGAAGTCTTCGTGGCTGGCGTCGATCATCACCGAGCTGTAAAAGCCGCTCTCGATGGCGTCGTAGCAGGTTTGCTCATCGCCGTGGTCCAGGTGCACAGCAAAGATCGCCTCGGGGAAGACCTCTTCGGCGCTGCGGATCAGACCTTCCAGCATCTTCTTGTTGGTGTAGGATCGGGCGCCTTTGCTGAGCTGGATGATAAACGGCGCCTGGCTGTCCAGGTTGCCGCGGAACAGACCCATGGTCTGTTCCAGGTTGTTGATGTTGTAGGCGCCAATGGCGTACTTGCCGTAGGCATGTTCGAACAGTTTTTTGGTGGTGACGATCACGATAAAGCCTCCTGATTGGTTTTGTAAAACGGGAGGACCAGCCTCCCGGTGTTCGAGGGGTCAGGGTTGATTATAACGCAAGCGGCGCTATCGGAGGGTTGACAGCGGATCTAGTTGTCACCAACCGCTTTATGTGACCATGGACATCAATACTATCAGAATAGCACAATCTGCGACCGGGCACAAGTTACTGATGCAACCTGGGCCATCATTCCCCGTATACCTTATCGAGTATAATTCAAATGCATGTACTCACCCGACCCACACACGAGTAGGAGATTGCGATGAGTGACAACCCCGAACAACTTTTCGGACAGGTTACTTCCGACCAGGACCCCTTCAAGAAAATTCTGAGCAAAATACCCGGTTTCAAAGGCTACATGGAACGCCAAAGCCGGCGCGACGCCGACAAGCTGCTGCGCGAGGCCATCGCCACGCGCTTCGAGCAGCTCTGGGGGCGCGTCTCCGGCCTGCAGCGCGAGTTCATCAACCAGGGTGAGATCGCCCTGGTGGACGACCTGGAAGCCGCCGCGATCAAGATGCGCACTTTCGCCGACCGCGTGCGCCGCGCGACGCGCGGCTACTCCGGCCTGTTCGACGCAGTCAAGATCAACGAAGAAGAGCTGGCCAGGCTGTACGCTTACGACGCCAGCTTGCTGGAAATGAGCGACGAGGTCGAGCGCGCCATCGATAACCTGGAGGCTTCGCTGGGCACCGATGGGCTGCCAGCAGCCATCCGCCACCTGGTGAAAACCACCCAGGGCTGCATCGAGGCCTTCAATCTGCGGGAAGAGGCCATCACCGCCGCCCCACCCAGCGCTAGCTGAGCCGCAACAGGGCTGTTCAAGCAACCAGATGAGAATGAGGAGTTAATACCATGGCGAGGATTTTTGACGTCATCGAATATCCCAATGAAATGCGCGATGAGATCGTGCACCGCTTCCCGGAGAGCGGGCCGGGCAGCTTCCGCATCGGTTCGCAGGTGATCGTGCGCGAGTCGCAGTCGGCAGTCTTCTTCCGGGATGGCAACGCCCTGGATGTGTTCGGCCCTGGGCGGCACACCATCGTCACCTACAACATCCCCTTGCTGATCGATAAGATTGGCAAAGCGCTGTTCAGCGAGCGCACGCCCTTCCCCGCTGAAGTGTACTTCGTCTCGATGCGCGAGTTCGCCGACCGCAAGTGGGGCACGCCGCAGCCGATCATCGTGCGCAACCCCAACATGGGCCTGGGCGTGGCGCTGCTGCAGGGCTTCGGCACCTACAGCTTCCAGGTCAACGATGTGCAGCAGTTCGTCACCCAGATCGTCGGCGCGCAGGGTATCTACCGCACCAGCGACATCGAATCCCGCCTGCGCTCCATGCTGCTCTCCAAGCTGTCCGACCTGCTGGGCGAAACTGCGGCCAAGAACAGCGTGCCCGAGCTGATCGGCCTGACCGAGGAGCTGGGCGCTGGCGTGCGCGCCAAGGCTCAGGACGATTTCCTGGCGCTGGGACTGGCGCTGAAGAGCTTCTACATCGAAAACCTGAAACCGTCCACCAAGTCGGCGGAAGAGCTGCGCGCCATGGGTATGCTGGACATGCAAACCTATACGCAGCTCCAGGCAGCCGACGCGCTGCGCGACGCCGCCCAGAACCCCAGCGGCGGCGCTGGCCTCACCGCTGGCATTGGCGCAGGCGTGGGCGTCGGGCAGGTCATCGCTGGCTCGCTGGCTGGCATGACTGGCGCACAGCCTCCCGCCGGGCAGACCCCCGCTGCAGCTGGCGCGGCCGCTGCCATGCCAGATGTGATGACGCCAGCGGAAGCCGCCGCTTACCTGAAGGTCTCCGAAGAAGACGTGATTGCCGCCATCACCGCCGGCGATCTCAAGGCTCGCAAGCTGGGCTCCGCCTACCGCATCAGCAAGCAGGCGCTGGAAGAGTTCCTGAAGGGCTAAATGGACTTTACCGCAAAGGCGCAAAGACGCCAAGGAGTCTAAAGACAAAGTAGACAAAGGTTTTGCACATTCATCTCAAAGAAGTCATCTCTAACGCCTTTGTGATCTTTGTGTCACCTTTGTATCCTTTGTGTTGATCGATTATCCCTGGCGAGCTTTGCGTCTTTGCGTTTGAATTGTTTTTATGCAAGCGGCAGGAAGAAAGTAAACCTGCTGCCCTCCCCCAATTGGCTCTCCACATCGATCTTGCCGCCATGCTGCTCCACCACCTGGCGGGCGATGGATAACCCCAGCCCCGCCCCGGAGAACAACCGCCCGTTGACCTCGTCCAGCCGGAAGAAGCGGCGAAACAGGCGCGGCATAGCTTCTGGCGGTATGCCCACCCCCTGATCTTCCACTCGCACCCAAATCTCATCTTCTGTGACGCCAGCCGCCACGTAGATATCGCCGCCATCCGGGCTGAATTTGATGGCGTTGTCCAGGAAGATGCTCACCACCCGCTCCAGGCTGCGGGCGTCTCCCAGCACAGCCGGCAGGTTCTGCGGGATATCGACATGCAGGCCCAACTGGCTGCGCTCGGCCCTGGCGCGGTGCTTCTCCACCGCCGCCATGACCACTGCCCCCAGGTCGATCGGCTTGAAGTCCTGCAAGATCAGCTCCATCTCCTGCAGGAAGAGGATATCGTTCACCAGGTGGATGATCTTCTGCAGGTTTTCGTGCACCGTTTCCAGCGCCGTGCGCGCCGCCTCGCCCTGCAGCATGCCCTGGCGGATGACCTGCAGAAAGCCGTTGGCCGAAGTGAGCGGCGTGCGCAGCTCGTGGGCGATGGTGGAGAGGAATTCCTGGCGGGCGAAATCTTGCTCGGCAAGCTGCTGGTAGGCTTGCGCCAGCTCGCGCGTCTTCAGGCGCAGGTCCTCGATCGCCATCTCGTCGTTTTCGCGCAGGCGCCGACTGACTTCGCGCACCATCGCCAGCGAGACGGTGGAATGGCTGCGCAGGATTTGCTCGAAGGCCTCCCGCCCAATCTCCAGCACGGTGGTCGCTGCCACTGTGGTCACCGTGGCGGCGCGCGGCGCGCTGTGGATCAGCGCCATCTCGCCAAAGAAATCTCCCGGCTGCAGGCGCTTGAGCACGCGCACTTCGTTAGCGTTGATTTGCTTGGAGACTTCCACCTCGCCGCCCAGCACAATGTAGAACACCTGCTCCGCTGCGCCTTCCCGGCACAGCACTACCCCACTGGGGTACAGGCGCACCTCGCCCAGGCGCGCCATCTCCGCTGCCCCGGCAGAATCCAGGCCCGGAAAGGCCTGCGCAATGATTTCCTGGATGTGGATGTCGTGTTCGGGTGAGCCTGAGAAAATCACCTGACCTCCTTGGGTGGATCACACCTCACCGGGCTTATCATCGGCAGTTCCGGGCGATTCTTTACGCTCATAAAAAACCAGCAAGGTGCTGCCATACTTGCGCTGGTCGAATTCACTCAAATGCGCCAGCTCCAATGGCGTGTACTCCACCGGGTGGATCTGCGCGATGATCCAGGCATCTGGCTCGAGCCAGGCGGGGTTGGCGTCCAGCAGGCGCAGCGCTTTGAGCCACATGTCTTTGTACTGCGGCGGGGCGATGTAAATGTAATCGAAGCGCCGGTCTGGCGGCTGCTGAAGATACTGGAAGGCGTCCATGCGCAGCACTTCTGCCCTTGCCTTGAGCTGGGTGATCTCCAGGTTGGCCTGGATGGTTTGCACCGCCTGGCGGTTCAGGTCGATGAAACGCACAAAGGCTGCGCCCCGGCTGAGGGCCTCAATGCCCACCGCGCCGGTGCCGCCAAACAGATCCAGCAGGCTGGCACCGTGAATATCGGCGCCGATAATGTTGAAAAGCGACTCTTTGGTGCGGTCGGTGATGGGGCGGGTGGTGTCTCCGGGGACGGAGCGCAACCGCCGCCCGCGCGCCGAGCCAGAGATGACGCGTAAGCTGCACATGCCCGGCTGCTTGTTAGCCTTCCACGCTGCGCCGCGCCGCCAGCAGGTTGCCGTGCGGGGCGGTGATCGGCGCCACGCAACCGGTGCCGAGGAGAAAGCGCCTGCCGCCGGTGGCGTAAATGGCCTCCTGCGCCTCCTGGCGCACCTGCTCCGGCGTGCCCAGCACCAGGCTGCGTTCGCGGCTCAAGCCGCCGCACACCACACCCGCGAAGCGCTGCAGGCCCTCGGCCAGCGAGGGCGGTGTATCGCGATCGTGCCAGTTGAGCGCCTGCACCGGGTAGCTGCTGACCAGGTCGAACATGACCTCTTCCCCATGCAAATGCAGCATGTTGAACCATAGGCCAGAAGGCGCCAGGGATTGCGCCGCCTCCAGGATGGGCAGGTCATAGCGCGTCCCGAACTCGCGGTATTCCTGCTCAGAGAGCAACCCGTACTGGGCGTGCTGCACAGCGTAGAAAATGCCGGCTGCGCCGCGCCGGGCAACGGCTTCGATAAACTGCACAGTGGTCTCGGTGATCGTCTTCAGCGCCGCGTGCAGCTCTTGGGGGTGGCGGCGCAGGTGCACCTGCAAATTGGCTTTGCCCACCAGGTTCTTGGCCTGGGAGAGAGGGTTGAAGATGGTCTGGATGACAGACGTATCTTCCCCCAATGCACGGATGATCAGCTCCAGGCACTCCAACTGGCGGCCCAGGTGTCCACGGTCCGGCGGCAGAACGGGCAGGCGCAGCCAATCTTCCGGCGCTTGTACCGCCGGGCGCGTGTAATCGCGCGTGCCTTCGCTTGAGCCGCGCCACTCATCATCCACCCCCCAATCCTTGAGGCAGAAAGAGGACGCCGGGGTCACCTTAACGAGGTCAAAATCGTAGGAACGCTGAAAATGAAGAACTGCGGCTGCCAGCGAAGCCGGGTGCTGGTCATCGACCGGAAAATGCCGCCACAGCGCCACCGGCGGGCGATCGAGGCGCTCGCCGGCCAGGCAGGCGCGCAGGCGCTGGGTGTGACTCAGGCTCATCCGCTGCGCTTCCAGATTTCAGTCTCGAGCCCCCAATCGCCTTTGCGCATGATATTGATGTGCCCCTGCGCCAGGCGCCGCATCAGCGCATAGCGACTGCCTCCGCCCTGCTCGCTCTCCAGGAGCTTGAGCAAGCGCTCGAAGACTTCGATGCTCTCTTCGTGCCGTTTGGCGACTTTGAGCACTATTCCCAGTCCATAGTGAGCATCGATCGAGCGCGCCGTGCGCTCGATGGCGGCGCGAAACTCGCGTTCCGCATCTGCCAGGTTGCCCTTGCCATACTGCTCCCAGGCGCGCCGCACCAGTTCATCGCTGGCGGTCGCCATTTTCTGTACACCCACGTTGGCCATGCTGCACTCCTTGATGATGAAGTCATGAAAATTACCTTGCGGTCTATCCGAAAATTACTGGGGTGTGGAGGTGTTGCGGCGCAGCGCCGAAACACCCCCACAACGCTCTCGATTTTTCGGATGAGTTCTTAACCCTATTATAGCTTGACTGACTGTAAGGCGGATTCGATCTCCGCGTCTTCGTTGGCAACCTGCTTCACATACTGGGTCATAAAGTCCGAGCGGCGCAAGCGCAGCGCCATCGCCGCCACCTGGCGCAGATCATCCGGCGTGACAGATTTCCGGGCATCAGCGGCAGCGTAGGCGCGCGCCGCCTCGAACAGGGTGATTTCGGCGCGCAGCGAGTCGATCTTCAAGCGGTCGACCAGCGCCAACCCCTGGCGAGCGACCGGCTCAGGAAGTTCCACCTGGGACAGCAACTGGCGCGCTTCCTGGATTTCCTGGCGCGCCTGCTCCGTCTCCGGGCTGAACTGGGCGATCAACTGGCGCGGGTTGGCCTTGTAGGCTCTCACGCGCCGGTAAGCCTCCAGGCGTTCGTCGGGATCGCTCAAGCCGTTGACCACCAGGCGCAAGCCAAAACGGTCTTGGATTTGCGGGCGCAGGCGCCCCTCTTCAGGGTTCATCGAGCCAATCAGCAAAAAGCGCGACCAGTAGGTGGCTGCCAGGGTGGCCCGGCGCACGGTGTAGCTGCCCTGGGCGGCGGCGTCCAGCAGCGCATCTACGACCTCGTCCGCCAGCAGGTTGGTTTCATCCACATACAAG
This sequence comes from Chloroflexota bacterium, assembly GCA_029265355.1. Classification (GTDB taxonomy): domain Bacteria; phylum Chloroflexota; class Anaerolineae; order Anaerolineales; family UBA4823; genus JAJUJL01. Next base: position 168,639 of record JAJUJL010000007.1, read on the forward strand.
ATGTTGCGATCGGCCTGGGCCAGGATGCCGCGCTTCAATCGCATGCGCTCATGCAGCGAGGCGCGCTCATCCAGGCCGCCGACAACGTCATCCAGTTGGGCGTTCAACGGCAGCTCGACCAGGCGCACCTGGTCGAGGCGCGCGAGCGGCTCGCCGCGAGCGTATTTTTGGGCGCAGTCCGGGCAAACGGCATCCATGCCGCCCGCTTCGACATCTTCCGGCAGGCAGCCATAGTGGCACAGGCTGCGTTGCACCTGGGGCAGCAGATCGACCAGGCCGCGCACGGCGGTGGTTTTGCCCGTGCCGCGCGGCCCGATCAGCAGCACGCCGCCAACCGCCGGGTTGATCAAAGCCAGCATCAAGGCCAGCTTCATCTCTCTTTGTCCCACCAGCGCCAGGAAGGGAAATGGCAGGCTCTCGGCCAGGCCGGATTCTTCCTGCACGGCTGGCGGGCGGATACCGCGGCCGGTGACGCGGTCCAGCAGCTCGCGCAGCGACCTGACCGGCGTAACCGTCGCCGGCGCGGCCGGCGCTTGAGGCGCTTCTTGCGAGGTTTGCTCTTCGCTCATCGTGAAGCCTTTTGCTTTCCAAGCTGGTGGCTCAGCGTCGCGCCTGGGCAAGGCGGTAGGCCTGGCGTTCTCGGCCCTCTTCCATGCGTTGGCGCTGGGCGTCATTTTCAGGGATCAGAGGCGGCACGCGGGCCGGCTTGCGCTCGTCATCCAGCGCCACATACACCAGATAGGCGGTGTTGGTGTGCGTGCACTCCCCGGTGACAGGATTTTCAGCGGTGACCTGCACCTCGGCTTCCATGGAGGTGTTGCCCACATAGCTCACCTCGGCGGTCAACGTAACCAGGTCGCCGATGCGGATCGGCTGACGGAAGGTCATGCGATCCACTGCCACGGTGACCACTCGCCGCTGGGCATGGCGCATGCACGCCAGCGCCCCGGCCTCGTCCACCAGCTTCATGATCCAGCCGCCGTGCACGTTGCCCTGGCTGTTGGCGTGCTCAGGGTGCATCAACTGCGCCAGCCGAATCTGTGAAGCGCTCACCGGTTTACCCGCCAGGGAATCGCTCATTTAATCCATATCCTCTTTCAGGTCGCCGAAGTCAATCGCTGGCAGCATCTCCGGGTAATCCAGGAGCACATCGAAGACGCCCATGGGCAGTTCCGGCATCATCGGTGCAAGGGGGGTCATCGCCGGGGGTGAGATGCGCTGCGGAGCGGGCGGGGGAGTGCGGCGGGGTTTCAGGTAACCCGAGGACTGCTTGCGCAAGATGCGCGGACCGTCGCTCAGGTACCCCACGTAATGGCCATGCACCGAATACACCTGCCGCTCGGGTGTCACCCAACCAATCCATTCTCCCTGCCGGTTGAACAGGTATGGATAGTCGAGAAAAGCATCGCAGTCGCCGCGTGAGGTGTAGATCGGTATCAGTCGTTTGCCCGCTGTCATCGCATCAAATTATAGTAGTACTGGCGCACATCGGCTAGGTGTTTCGCCGGAAGTGTTTTTACAGACATGCCGATGAACAGAGGCGAAACCCTGGCGTAAGCCGCCATGATGATCGCCGATTAACGCGAAACCCTCTCGGCGGTTTACTCGGACAGTCAACTGAAGTGCGCCGCTTTAACTCACGTCGCTGTATGTCCAATAGCGATTGATAAAGAAATTCCAGAACATGACCACCAGCACGGCGATCGCCAGCGCCAGGTTGTGCCCCAAGAAGGTGGGACTCAGGGAGACAAACGGCAGGTGCAAAAAGTCAAAGAATTGGATCAGCGGCGCTTCCAGGTTGACAAAAATGGGTGTGCGGATCGCCAACCCGATCACGCTGATGATGGCGAACTGGACGATTTGCTGGGAGATGCGCTTCGAGCGCGAGTCCGGGTAGGTCCAGTAGCGATTCCAGATGAAATTGCTGCACACCGCCGCGGCAAAAGAAAGCATGCTGGCATAGACCGGCCTCACCCGCAAGAAGCTGGTGAGCAGATTAAAAACGCCAAAATCGACCACTGCGCCGATGACGCCCACCACAGCAAAGCGCAAAAAACGACTCCGTTCACGTGGGGCAACCATTCTGAGCGCCATCATAACCCAAGCGCCTCCTTGAAGTAGGGGATGGTGCGGCGAATGCCATCTTCCAGCGGGACGCGCGGTTCCCAGCCCAGCAGGCTGCGCGCCCGGCTGATATCCGGTTGCCGGCGCTGAGGGTCGCCTTCGCCGCGCTGCGCCGGCTGGTAGGTGATACCGGCGGGGTTGCCCACCAGCCGGTTGATCGTTTCGGCGAATTCCAAGATGGTCGTCTCGACCGGGTTGCCGATGTTGACCGGATCGTGCACATCCGAATACAGCAGGCGCACGATGCCTTCGATCAGATCGTCCACGTAGCAAAAACTGCGCGTTTGCGAACCATCGCCGTACACGGTCAGCGGCTCGCCGTGCAGCGCCTGCTTGATAAAATTGGGCACCACGCGCCCATCGTCCACCTGCATGCGCGGGCCATAGGTATTGAAGATCCGCACAATGCGGGTGTCGATGCCGTGGAAGCGGTGGTAAGCCATGGTCAGCGCTTCGGCGAAACGCTTGGCTTCGTCATACACGGAGCGGGGACCGATCGGGTTGACGTGACCCCAGTAGGCTTCCGTCTGGGGATGCTCCAGGGGATCGCCATAGATCTCGCTGGTGGAAGCCAGCAGGAAGCGGGCATTGTTGGCGCGCGCCACACCCAGGCTGTTGTGCGTGCCCAATGCGCCGGCTTTCATGGTTTGGATGGGCAGGTTGACGTATCCATACGGCGAGTTTGGGTTCGGGCTGGCAGGCGAAGCGAAGTGCATCACAGCATCCACCTTGCCGGGCACGAAAATAAAATTCGAGACGTCGTGGCGGATGAAAGAAAAGCGTTCGTTGTTCGAGAGGTGCGCCAGGTTATTGGGATTGCCAGTAATGAAATTATCCATCCCAATAACGGAATGACCCTCCGAAAGCAGGCGCTCGCACAGGTGAGAACCCAGAAATCCAGCGGCACCAGTGATCAATATACGCATACAATACTCCTTAATTGCCCGAAGATTGGGTAGTTGGTTTCCAGTCGATGCGGCTGACCAGGCCATCACCGGTAATTTGACGCTGTAAAAACTCTCCGCCGGCGTCGACCAGCCACAGGTTGCCCTGGTAGAGCACAGCCAAGGCGTGCACCTGGCTATCTGGCATGGCCGCCGGCGACCAGACCGCTTGCTGTGGATCCAGGCCAGGTTGGTCAGCGCGCGGGAAAATTTCTCGACGGTTGGAGCCATCCCGATCCATGACCACCAGGCGATAGCGGCTGCTCTCGCTTTGGTTGGGGAAGATGGCTTGCAGGTAGGCCACCTGGTAAGCCTGTTCCCCACTTGCACGCTCCTGCACGGGCGAGACCGCCGGGTAAGCGAACATGCCTGTCTGCTGCGCCAGCCGCAGCGCCGAGCCGCCTCCCACCGGTACTGCAGCCAGGTCAAAAACCGGAGAGGCTTCCGGGTCGGGAGCGTTGGCGGGGGCAGCGTGATCGACCGAAAAGATGAACTGGCTATCCGGGCTCCAAACGATGGACGGCGCCCAGGCCCAGTCTCCTCCCGTTTTCAGCGGAACGACCGGCGCCAGGCGCTCGAAGCTGCCCGTCTCCATATTCACCAGGCCGATCTCGTCAGCGCGCGCATAGGCGACGCGTTCGCCGCCTGGTTCCCAGGCAAACTGCGTGCCCCACCAACCATAAACGCCGCCCGAGTTGGCATCCACATAGACCTTCCAGCGCGAGGTCCACCCGCTGCTACTGAAGGTGAGCGTGCTCAGGTCATTGTTGGCTTGCCAACCGGGGGCGGTCTGGCGCGGCTCGACGGTCGAGAAGACCACTTCATCGTTGCCTGAGTTCGGAACCCAGCCAGCGAAATGCACCACGTTGGCGACCTTCAGGTCATACAGTTGCGGCGGGTCGCTGCGCAGGTCGGCTGCCCACAGGCTGTTGATCTGACCTTCTTCTTTAGAGCGGCGGGTGAAGAGCAACCAGCTCGCATCTTCGGAAAGGGTAAAAATGCGTCCGTCCAGGTCTCCGGTGGTGACCACGGGTGTGCGGTTGGTGGTGTCGCCCTGCATGATCCAGGCGTTGCTGCCCAGCAGGTAAGCCAGCTTGCCAGGGAGCTGCACTGGCTGGAACGGCGCCTGCACCCCGACCATGACAATCTCGGGAATGGGCTGCTGCAGCACGGTGGTGCGCACCGGGCTGGAGGAGACCAGCACGCCGTCCTCATAGACATGGCGGTAGGTGGTCTCGCGCAGCCCGTTGACGCCATTCTGCGCCAGCAAGCGCTCCTGGTCTGCCAGCGACTCGGTCTGCAGCAACTGGCGCTCGAAGGGGATCACTTCTTGCTCGATGGAAAACTCCTCCGTGACGCGAACCACGCGCACCTCAGCGCCATCGCTGAGCAGCGTGTAATCGGGCGGTTCGACCCGGTCCAACGGTCCCAGGCTGATCTCCAACTGCGCCAGGGCCGCCTCCACCGTACTGCCGGCGGGCAGCGCCAAGGGGGTCAGGTCGCCATCCGCCGCCACCTGGACGCGCACCATCGCCTGCGTGGCCGTTGGCGCAGCACAAGCTGGCAAGCCGAGCAAAACGGCTGCCAGAAGCATAAAAAAGAAGTGGCGATGGTATAATCTCATGCCGCGCTAGATTGTATCATAGCATCCGTGAGTCCACTTTGACTGAAACTGCAATCTCCCTGCTTTCAAATTTGGAAGCTCTGCTGTTCGTGGCGCCAGGGACAGTGACCGCCGCCCAACTGGCAGAGGCTTTAGAGCTGCCAGTGCGCGAGATCGAGCTGGCGCTGGAACAGTACGCCCAACAACTGGTCGAACAAGGGCGCGGGCTGCGCCTGCAGCGCCACCACGGGCGTTACCAGTTGACCAGCGCGCCGGAGGCGGCGCCCCTGGTCGAGCGGTTCCTGGGATTGGAAGCCACCAGCCGCTTGAGCCGCGCCGCCCTGGAAGCCCTGGCGATCATCGCCTACAAAGAACCGGTCACCCGCCCGCAGATCGATGCCATTCGCGGGGTGAACAGCGACGGCGTGCTGAAGAGCCTGCTGGGCAAAGGGCTGATCCAGGAGGTCGGGCGCGCTGAAGCTCCGGGTCGGCCGATCCTGTACAGCGTCACCCAGGACTTCTTGCAGCACTTTGGCCTGGCCTCGCTGCAAGAATTGCCTCCCCTGGAGCCGCTGGAATAGTAGGACCGGCTGTTAGCCGGTCCTGGCCGGGGAGACTGTTAGGTGTTTCGCCGTAAGTGTTTTTACAATAATGTGAACGAGCACCGGCGAAACCCTGGAGTAAACCGCCGTCGCGATGGCCGATTTACTCTAAACACTTTCGGCGGTTTACTTAGCAACCCATTGGGCAAATTGTTAGCTTGCCCTACACGTGCGACACCGAGGCCCTGTTCACATCTTACACCCTCAAGGAATCAGCATGACACGCTACACATTTCCACCCGATTTTGTTTGGGGCGCTGCCACGGCTGCCTACCAGATCGAAGGCGCCTGGAACGAAGATGGCAAAGGCGAATCCATTTGGGACCGCTTCAGCCACACTCCCGGAAAGGTCAAAAACAACCACACCGGCGACGTGGCTTGCGACCACTACCACCGCTGGCGTGAAGATATCGCCCTGATGCGGCAGATTGGCTTGCACGCCTACCGCTTCAGCATCGCCTGGCCGCGCATACTGCCGGCCGGCGCGGGAAAAGTCAACCCCGCTGGCCTGGATTTCTACGATCGTCTGGTGGACGGCCTGTTGAGGGCTGGCATCCAGCCCTTCTTGACCCTCTATCACTGGGATCTGCCACAGGCGCTGCAAGAGCGGGGCGGCTGGGCCAGGCGCGAGACGGCTTACCTCTTCGCCGATTACGCCGCCCTGGCGGTTAAACGCCTGGGCGACCGGGTGCGCTACTGGACCACCTTCAACGAGCCAGCGGTGATCGCTAATCACGGTCATTTGAACGGCGAACACGCACCTGGCATACAGGACGCCCCCACAGCCTACACGGTCGCTCATCACCTGATGCTGGCGCACGGGTTGGCGGTGCAAGCCCTGCGCGCCAGCGCTCCCAGCCTCCAGGCCGGCATCGTGCTCAGCCAGTGGATGGTGGACGCCGCCAGCGACAACCCACAGGATCGCCAGGCGGCAGACAACTATTGGACAGAAACCGAGAGCCTGTACCTGGAGGTGCTCTTCAAAGGGCACTACCCACCCTTCGTCTACGATCTCCTGCAAGCCGGTTTCCCGGCGGTCCAGGCGGGCGACCTGGCGACGATCGGGCAGAAGCTGGACTACCTGGGCGTCAACTCGTATTCCCGCCACCTGGTGGGCGCCCAAGGGCGCATCGAGCCAGTGCCTGGCTCGGAGTACACCGCCATGGGCTGGGAAGTGTGCGCGCCAGCGTTGCGCCGGCTGCTCAACAAGTTGAATGCCGAGTACAAGCTGCCGCCCATTTACATCACCGAAAACGGGGCGGCTTTCGAAGACCGGGTCGAAGCGGATGGGCAAATCCACGACGAACGCCGCCTGGATTACCTGCGCCAACACATTCAGCAAGTGGCGCTGGCGCGGCAGGATGGCGTGGATGTGCGCGGTTACTTTGTCTGGTCGCTGCTGGACAACTTCGAATGGGCGCACGGTTACAGCAAGCGCTTTGGCATCGTGCGCGTGGATTACGACACCCAGCAGCGCACACTTAAGGACAGCGCGCACTGGTACCGCCGATTGATCGCTTCGGGTGAGGTGGTGTGATATGGAAGAGCGCCTGCAAAAAATCCTGTCCCACGCCGGGTTTGGCTCGCGGCGCGCCTGCGAAGAGCTGATCCTGAGCGGACGCGTGCGCGTCAACGGCCAAATCGCCCGCATCGGGCAGAAAGCCGACCCGCAGTCCGACCGCATCGAGGTGGATGGGCAGGCGCTGCAGACAGCCGAAACCCTGGTGTACATCGCTTTGCACAAGCCGCGCGGCGTGGTCTCGACCGCCAGCGACCCGTTCGGGCGCAAAACGGTGCTCGACCTGGTGGACGCTCCCGGCCGACTGTACCCGGTGGGGCGGCTGGATGAAGACAGCGAGGGCCTGATCCTGCTGACCAACGACGGCGAGCTGGCCAACCGCCTCACCCATCCGCGCTATGGGCACGAAAAAGAGTACCGTGTGCTGGTGGCGCGCCGTCCCGAACCTGAACAACTCGAAGCCTGGCGGCGCGGCGTGGTGTTGGAGGACGGCACACGCGCCCAACCCGCCCAGGTGCAGCCGCTCGACACACACGGCAAGGGACAATGGCTGCGCGTGATCATGAAGGAGGGGCGCAAACGACAGATCCGCGAAACCGGCGCGCTGCTGGGCCTGCCGGTGGTGCGCATCCTGCGCGTGCGCATTGGCAGCCTGGAGCTGGGCGCGCTCAAGCCGCGCCAGTGGCGCTACCTGAGCGAAAGCGAGGTGGCCAACCTGCGCCAGGGGGCGCCGCCAGAGCGCCGCGCCCGCCGCAGCCGCAAGCCCGCGCCAGGCAGAGGGCAGCGGGCAGAGAGCGCCGTGCACCGCCCAGGCGCCGCCCAGCCGACCGGAAAAAGTCCCCGCCAGCCAAGCCGCCGTCCGCCCGCCAGGCGCTCGCCGCCGGCGCCCAAAAAATCCAAACCCTGACGAGCGGCCAGCTCGTCGAAGAGTTGCCTGCCACGCGCTGCGCCTGTCAGATTTTCAGCCAGGCTGCGTTTAAACTGGCAAAAGCCTGATGCGGCGCGTGGCGAGAGCAGAGCCCCATTGAACGATCCACGCAACCCAGCTCGCCCCTTCATCGATCCAGCCGAATTCAGTCGGCTGTTCGAGAGCCAGCACCTGGCTGTCTTCCGTTACATCTACGGCATGCACGGCGGCCCGCTGGAGGAGGTAGAAGACCTGACGGCAGAGACCTTTACCAGGGCCTGGAAAGCGCGGCGCAGTTTCTCCGGCAGCCCGCAGGCTGGCCTGAGCTGGCTGATCCGCATTGCCCGCAACCTGGTGATCGACGCCAGCCGGCGCCGCAAGTCGCGCCCGCTCGAAGCGCTGGGCGCCAACGATGACGAGGACAACGCTGCGCTGCCCGCCGGGCTGCCAGGCCCGGAAGAGCGCCTGCTGAAGCAGCAACAACTGCGCACACTGGCAGACCGGCTAGGCGCACTTCCCCAGCCCCAACAAGAGATGCTGGTGCTGCGCTATCTCTTGGATTGGCCGGTCAAAGACATCGCCGCCCACCTGGACATGCTGGAGAACACCGTCTCGGTCAACATCCGTCGCGCCCTGCAAACATTGCGCAGTTCGTGGCCCGAGGAGAGCGAATAATGCCTGCCAACAGCCTGCCCCCTCCCAATGAAGAGCAGATCGAAGCGCTGCTGCGCGCCGTGCGCCCGCGCCCGGGAGAGCGCTTCTACCGGCGCATGGCCTCGGCGCCCTGGCGCCGGCCAACCCGGAGTTGGGCCAGTCGGCGCATGCTCAGCCTGGGCCTGGCGCTGCTGGTAGTGATCGTCTTGGGTGTGGTCACCACTCCCGGCCTGCGCGCCCTGGGCGAGCAGCTCTGGCGATTCTTCCAACCCGAATCCCAGGAGCGCCTGGTGATCGCGCTGGATACGCCAGGGGCGGAAGAGGCCAGCCAGCTCCTAAATGCGCAGGATTTTCCGCTGACCATCGAGGAGGCGCAGCAACAGGCTGGCTTTGCGCTCAGACTGCTACCGCCAGAGGCGGGGCTGGCATGGTCTGGGGCACGCTACGAAGCCATCACCGGCGCCGTCCGCAGCCTGTACAAAGCGGAAAATTACCATCTCTACCTGGCCCAGCGTTCGCTGGAGGGCGTGCAAGAGCATGCGGCGGTCGGTCCAGCCGCGGCCGTCGAAGTCGTCAGCGTGGCTGGCTTCAGCGCAGAGTACGTTTCAGGCGGCTGGCGCCTGCCCTCCGGGGCCACGCTCTCGCCTGGCGAGCCGACCCATCTCGACGTGATTTGGGACGCGGCCCTGCCGCAGCGCACGCTGCGCTGGCAGGACGGCGAATTTGCCTACGAACTGCTCGCCCTGGGCGCAGGCGCGCCGGACAAGCAGGCTTTGATTGCGCTGGCAGAGCGGGTAAAATAGGACTTGCGCTGATAAAAGAAAACTCACGGTCACCCTGAGCGAAGCGAAATATCCAGCCATTCCCTTCGCTGCGCTCAGCACACCGGGCAAAAAAAGGGAACATCAAAATGCACTACGCCGAAACTCAACCGCAAACCTCCTGGTTGGACCGCCCCGCCATCACCAGCCGGGCGATCACCTGGGAGACCGTCGCGTTCGTGATCATCGCTATACTGGCGGTGGCGTCGCGTTTCTACGACCTGGAAAGCCGCGTGATGAGCCACGATGAAACCTCTCACGTGTATTTCTCGTGGTTGTACGAGCAAGGGCGCGGCTACTCGCACGACCCGGTCACCCACGGCCCGCTGCAGTTCCACCTGGTGGCGCTCTCGTATTTCTTGCTGGGCGACAACGATTTCACCGCCCGCGTCCCGGCAGCCCTGTTCAGCATCGCCACGGTGCTGTTTTTATGGTATTACCGCCGCCTCCTGGGACGCTTTGGGGCGCTGATCGCCGCCGTGCTGATGCTGATCTCCCCTTACATGCTCTACTACGGGCGCTACGTGCGCAACGAGGCTTTTGTCGGACTGTTTGGCGTGGTCATGCTGTGGGCCATGCTGCGTTACCTGGAGAGCGGCAAAACCCAATACCTGACCTGGCTGGTGGTGGTCACTGCGCTGCACTTCACCACAAAGGAGACTTCCTTTATCTACCATGCCCAGGCTTTGATCTTCCTGGCAGGCGTGCTGGTCTATCGCATTTCGCAGGTGGACTGGCCCAGGCGTGAGCTGCGCCTGCCGTTTTTGGGATCGCTGTTGGCTGGCCTGGTGTTGGGAGGCGCGGCGCTGCTGGTGGGACGCCGCGCTGGCGCGGCTGCGCAGCCGCTCGAGAGTGTGCCTTCCGTGCCAACCCTGACGCCGGCGCTTGAATTCGGCGGAGGCGCATCCTGGCTGCCGACAGCCCTGCTGGTTTTGGCGGCGGCGGCCCTGCTGGCAGCCATTTATTTCGTTCTTGCCGGTTACACCTGGGAGCGCCTGCGCCAGGAACGCGCTTTCGACCTGTTGATCATCACCGGCACGCTGGTGCTGCCCATGCTGTCGCCCTTCCCGGTCAAGTTGCTCGGCGTCAACCCCATCGACTACAACAGTTCGCAGACCATATTTGCCATCACGGTCTTTATCGCGCTGTTCTCCCTGGTCGCCGTCGTTATCGGCTTGCTGTGGAACTGGCGCGTGTGGCTGGTGCAGGCTGGCATCTTTTATAGCATCTTCACGGTCTTCTACACCTCCATTTTCACCAATGGTTTCGGCTTTGTCACCGGCCTTGTCGGATCGCTGGGCTACTGGTTGGAGCAACAAGGCGTGGAGCGCGGCAGCCAGCCCTGGTATTACTACGCCCTGATCCAGGTGCCGATCTACGAATTCCTGCCCTTTTTGGGCACCATCCTGGCGATGATCTTCGCCCCCGCCTTCTTGCGACGCGGCGCTCCCCGCGGAGAAAGCGCGCCGGGCGCCGGCGCTGAAAACTCATCCCCCAGCATCCTGGTCGATCCTGGCGTGCTGGAAGAAAGCGCCCCGAACGAAGACCGGCCTCTACCCGGGCTGACCATCACCCTGCTCATCTTCTGGAGCATCACCAGCCTGCTGGCGTATTCCATAGCGGGGGAGAAAATGCCCTGGTTGACGGTGCACATCACCCTTCCGATGATCCTGACCGCTGGCTGGTTCCTGGGACGCCTGGTGGAACAGGTGGACTGGCGGTATTTCATGGCGCAGCGCGGCCCGCTGGCGCTGCTGGTCTTGCCGGTCTTTTTCGCCAGCCTGATGGGCGTCTTCGGTTCGCTGCTGGGTACCAACCCACCCTTCCAGGGGAAGGAGCTGGAGCAACTGCGCAGCACCAGCACCTTCATCACCTCGCTGATCATGTCCGGCTTGACCGGCTGGCTGCTGGCGCGCCTGGTGCGAAGCTGGCGCGGCAATGACTTCAGCCGGGTGATGACCCTGGCCTTCTTCGTGCTGTTGGGCGTGCTCACGGCGCGCGCCGCCTTCCGGGCAGCCTACATCAAGTACGACGAAGCCACCGAATACCTGGTTTACGCCCACTCCGCCAGCGGACCGAAGATTGCCCTGGAGCAGATCGAAGAGATCTCCCGCCGCACCACGGACGGGTTGATGATTCGCATCGCTTACGATAACGAGACCACCTATCCTTTCTGGTGGTACTTGCGCAACTACACGAACCAGGATTATTACAACACCACCCCGTCGCGCGCCCAACGCGAAGCTCCACTCATCCTGGTCGGCGAGGGCAATTACGGCAAGATCGAACCGGTGGTGGGACAGGCCTACCAGCGCTTCGACTACGTGCGCCTGTGGTGGCCCAACCAGGATTACTTCGGCCTGACCTGGGAGCGCATCTGGGATGCCATCAGCGACCCGCAGATGCGCGCCGCCATCTTCGATGTCTGGCTGAACCGGGATTACACGCTGTATGCCCAGCTCACCAACAAAGATATGAGCCTGCCCAACTGGTACCCGGCTAACCGCATGCGTCTGTACGTGCGCAAAGACCTGATCGGCAGCCTGTGGAATTACGGCGTCACGCCCAGCGCCGAGGAGATCGTCGCCGATCCGTACGAGGGCAAGCAGGTCCAGGCGCAGGCCGACCAGGTGGTGGGCGCGCCCGGCGTCGAGCAGGCTCAGTTCCAAAAGCCGCGCGACCTGGCGGTTGCCCCCGATGGCAGCCTGTACGTCGCTGATACCGGCAACCACCGCATTCAGCATCTCTCTCCACAGGGCGAGGTGCTGCAAGTGTGGGGCGCCTTTGCCGATGCCGCCGCCGGCAACGCCCCGGGCGGCACTTTCAACGAGCCGTGGGGGATTGCCGTGGCGCCGGATGGCGCAGTGTATGTCGCCGATACCTGGAACCACCGCATTCAGAAGTTCACCGCCGATGGCCAGTTTCTCACCGCCTGGGGCTATTTCGGGCAGGCAGAAGCGCCCGAGGCGATGTGGGGACCGCGCGATGTGGCCGTGGACACTCAGGGGCGCGTTTACGTCACCGACACCGGCAACAAGCGCGTGGTGGTCTTCGACGCCAACGGCGCGCCGTTGGGGCAGTTCGGATCGGCAGGTCTCGGCCCAGGGCAGTTCGATGAGCCAGTGGGCATTGCCATCAACCCGGACGGCATCCTGTACGTGGCGGACACCTGGAACCAGCGCATCCAGTCCTTTGCCGTCTCGGCAGACGGCTTGCTCTACGAGCCGCTCAAGCAGTGGGACGTGGTTGCCTGGTACGGGCAGTCGCTGGACAACAAGCCTTACCTGGCAGTCGGCCCGAACGGGCACGTCTTCGCCACCGATCCGGAGGGCTATCGCGTGCTGGAATTCACCGCCGAAGGCGAATTCGTGCGCTTTTGGGGCGACCTGTCCTCCGGGCTGGATGGCTTTACGCTGGTGGGCGGTGTGGCGGTGGATGCGCAGGGCGGCGTGTGGGTCGCCGACGCCGGCGCCTCGCGCCTGCTGCATTTCACCCTGCCATGAAAATTTTTCGCTCTTGACGGAGCGCACACGAAGATAAACCGCGAAGGCGCAATGAATGCAAAGGTCAATCACACTTTGCGTCCTTGCGCCTCTCGGTTTAAATCAGCCAAACGAAGCATTGATCCACGCAAATGGGCTGCAGCACCCCTGGGACTACCTGCGCTTCGCCCTGGCGCGGCGCAATATCACCGGCGCCAGCTACAAGATCCTGGCGCTCGACCCCGCAGCCTGGGGTCACGGGCTGGAAGCGGTCATGTTCCTGGAGATGGGGCGCACGCTGATGGCGAAGGGCTATACCTGGGCGGACGGCTCGCTGACCAGCGAAGATAATCCCCAGGCTAACGAGCTGGCGACGCGCTTTGGGGCGCAGGTGTACCGCAGGTACAGGCAGTTTAGAATGAGGATATAAAATACCTAATTTTCCAGGTGGATACACGATTGCAATGGATTTGTTTTTTTTTTTGTGAGAAATTTTACATATATAATGTATGCATAGAAGTGATTATCGTTGAAATTGATCCAAGGTGGGTAAGGATGAGTTGGATCTAATTATACGCAGAGACGAAAATGAATAACGAAAGGGGATATTTTCTATGCATAAAAAAGCGATCGCCGCATTCACAATTTCTCTAC
>JAJUJL010000061.1 GCA_029265355.1 Chloroflexota bacterium
GACCTCCCAATGCGACTTTCTGTATGACGCCGAGAACCGCCTGGTGAGCGCCGGTTGCACCGGGGTCAGCGGCACGGGCGTGAGCGCCTCGTTCAGCTATGACGGCGATGGCGTGCGGGTGAAAGGCACAGTCAACGGGACGGTGACCGCCTACGTGGGCAACTGGTTCGAATGGACCGGTTCCACGAGCACGATGAAGAAGTATTATTACGCGGGCGCGCAGCGCATTGCCATGCGAAGCGGCTCCGGGACGGGGACGAGCGGCTTGCTGTGGATCATCGGCGATCATCTCGGAAGCACCACCAAGATCGCCAACCATGACGGCACGCTCAACAGCCAGCGGCGCTACAAGCCCTGGGGCGAGGCGCGCTACGGCGGCGCGCTGCCGACCACCTTCGCCTTTACCGGTCAGCGGCAGGAAGCGCAGCTCGGTGGGAGTGATGGGCTGTATGACTACGGGGCGAGGTGGTATGACGCCGCGCTGGGACGTTTCCTGCAGGCGGATACCATCGTGCCGGGGGCGGGCAATCCAGGTGCGTGGGATAGGTACGCCGCGATGTTGAATAATCCGCTCAGGTATTCGGATCCCACAGGTAATTTTTCCGAAGATCAAATCAAGAAATACCTTGGTTTCGTAGAAGATGATCCATGGGAAGATGTTCTGAAGCTATTCGAAAAGGGTGGAGAATATGCAGGCAGATGGGGCTGGTTGGAAACCCTCAGACAAGCTGAGCCAGGAGATCAAATCTCGATAGAATGGGCAAAAGGTGCGTTGCCTGATGGGCATCCAGCACTGGAAGGGCCTCTTACCTTTGGTTTGGATCCACAAGGTAATCTGGTCCTGATTGGGGACGACTTTTACCTGTATCATGAGGTGGCTGGGTTATTGGGAAATAGCTATCACCTGGCGCACTATACTGATCTCTCTGGTGCTCTTTGCTCACCAAATCAATGCGGTTACACAACAAACTTTAGTACATCCGCTACACACGACCCATACCTTCATCAAAAAGTCAAATGGGAGGAATTCAACAATCTTGGAGCAGTATACGAGTTACTCGAGTTTTCATCCTATACTGCTCTGGTTGGTACGATGACGGGTGTTTTGGGAGCGAGTGCGATAGCATCTTGTACGAACCCGATAACTTGCATGGTTGGGTACACATTTCTAGGTGGTGCAACTTATGCTGGTGGCTGGGCAACACTTGCCCTGGGCGTGAAAACATACGAGTTTTTTCGAAAGGAATTCATCGAAGCAGGCCCATGAATGGAGCTTCACCATGATGGAAAGAATAATTCTTCCCGGGACTGTATTGGTATCAATCCAACTGCTGTCTTTCGCAGGAATACGTGCCAAGAGACTTTCACCTTGGACAGCTTCAGGCATTGTAGTCCTTGCATCAATTTTGGTTGGAATGATCATAGTTCGAAGCATGGGAGATGAAATGGTAGGAGCTTTGTGTTTATCTCCCCTCTTAGCTGTAACATTTGGAGTGCCGACATTGGTTCTAGGATTTGCGTTGAGAAGATCATAGCTGAGTGTAGAGGCAATTGATGTGCGCACAGTCAACGTCTGGGTGCAGGAGGACGGGATATTTATCGATAAGATCGTGCTGACCACCAACAGCAGCTACACCCCCAGCGGAACGGGTCCTGCGGAGAGCCTGCGCGGGCCGGTCTTCGTGTATGACGGCGGTGGCAACCGGGTGCGGGCGGTGGAAGCCGGGTCGATCACGGCGTACGTCGGCAGCTGGTACGAATCGAGCCGCGTCCCGGGCGATCTCACGTCAAACGCTAACCAATACTACTACGCCGGCTCGCAGCGGCTGGCGATGCGCGCCAATGCGGACTTGTATTACCTGCTGGGCGACCACCTGGGCAGCACCAGCCTGAGCTACAAAGCGGTTGGCGACGTTGTCCAGACGCAGACCTAAATGGCCTGGGGAGAGAATCGCTGGCCCGTGACCTCCGCGCTGCCAACGATGCTGAGGTACACCGGTCAGAGGGCAGAGACCAGCCTGGGCATTTATTTTTACGGGGCGCGGGGGACAGCCATTGTCCCAACAGCGGCGCGGGCAGCAGCGGAGAGTTCGCCTACACCGCCGTTGGCGGCAGCCAGTATGCCCAGCTCGACCTGGGGGCGACTTACTCGGTCGCCAAGATCAAGGTGTGGCACTACTTCGTGGACGGGCGCAGCTACCATGGCGTCAAGCTGCAGGTGAGCGCCAACGGAACGAGCTGGGCGACGATCTACGACAGCGCCGTTCAGGGCGAGTACGTTGAGACGTCATTCGGCGATGAGTACTGCGCTTATTTACCAGCCGCAGGCTTCTTGGGGACCGGCGCTTTCTTAGGCGCGCGGCTGCTCCCGGTCGTTGTCGGCTTGGAAGTCGGTTTTTTGACTGCGCTGCCGGTTCCCATTTTTGCCGCTGGTTTCTTACTTGCGCTGGCGCTCCCGGAGGTAGTCTTGGAAGTCGGTTTCTTGGCCGTGCTGCGGCTGGTTTTCGATCCTGCAGCCGGTTGCCTGGCCACGCCGCTGGTCGTCTTCGCCGCGTCGGGCTTCCCGGCAGTGCTGCTGGAAGGCTTTGTGACTGCAGCCGGCTTTTTGGCTTTGCTGGAGGGCGGCGCCGGTTCGGCGCTGCCGGAAGCGGCTTTCACCGCCGGCTTGCGTTTGGCTGCTGCGTCAGCCTTTCCAACCGCTGGCGCCGCTTTCGCCTCGCCCCGCGATTCGCTTGCTGCAAGTTTACCCGCGCCGCGGCTGCGCTTGGGCTTTTCTGCCCCGCCAGCCTCTGGGCGCGGCGGCTCCCAGGCGATGGTTAGGCTCAGCACCTGGTCGCCTGGCTTCAGCTCGACCACGGGTTTACCCCGCGCCGCCCGCGTCTGCAGCGGCGCTTCATCCAGGCGACACATCTTGGGCGCAAGCCTGTCCAGGTGCAGGGTGACCCTTTCCGTGCCTTTGCCTATCACCATCCCCACCGCACGCGCCTTGCCGGGCAGCTTCCAGGCGACTACCCCTTGCCCATAGCGCCCCTGAACCGGGAATTGATCCACGGCGACGCGTTTCGCCGTGCCATCGCTCGCCGCCATGAATACGTCTCCAGGCTGGGGCAGCGTCTCGACGCCCACCACCTCGTCGCCGCTCTGCAGCTTGAGGCCCATCACTCCCGCCGCCACCAATCCCATCGGGCGCACCTCCTCCTCCGAGAATCGAATCGCCATGCCCTGGGCTGTCAGCATCAGCACTTGCGACTTGCCATCGGTCAGGCGCAACCAGCCCAGCCGATCGCCCTGGTTGACCCGCGCCAGGGTGAAGGTGCCGGCAGATGGACCCGGAAGCTCGCCTATCGAAGATTTCTTGACCATCCCCTGGCGGGTGGCGGAGAGCACGAACCAATCCTGCAGGCGCTCGCCGCGTCCCGGCAGGGAGAGCAAGCACGCCAGGCGGTCGTTTTCAGAGAGGGCCGATAATTTGTAGAACGGTAGGCCGTCGCCTGGCTTCTCAGCTTCTGGCAGAGCGTGCACTGCCAGGGAAGCCGCCTCGCCATTCTCGGCCACGATATACAGCGTGTCCACGGTGTTGGAGTGCACCATCAGCCGGGGGGCATCGCTGCCGCTCTGGCGCGGCGGTTTGTCGTCGCTGGTGCGTGAGAGCAGCCCATCCGCAGTGGCGCATACCCAAACTGCTTGCTCAGCGACCAGGTCACGCGCCGTCAGCAGCGCCTTGCGCGATTGCCCTTCTTTGAGCTGGACGATCTGGGTACGGCGGCGGTCGCCGTAGGCTTCCTTCACCTTCAGCAGCTCTTCGGCAGCCACCTGGCGCATCCTGGCTGGCGAGCGCAGCAGCGCTTCGAGTTGCTTGATCAGCGCCATCACTTCCTTGTATTCTTCCTCGATCTTCTTGCGCTCCAGGGCGGCCAGGCGGCGCAGTTGCATATCCAGGATGGCCTGCGCCTGGATCTCGGTGAGCTTGAAACGCTTCATCAGGCGCGCCCGGGCGGTGTCCACGTCCGGCGCCTGGCGGATGAGGGCGATCACCTCATCCAGGTTCTTCAGCGCCACACGCAGCCCCTCCAGGATGTGCGCCCGCTGGCGGGCTTTCTCCAGGTCATATTCGCTGCGCCGCTTGATGATCTCCAGGCGATGGTCCAGGTAGACGCGCAGCGCCTGCTTAAGCGCCAGCATGCGCGGCTCGCCATCCACCAGCGCCAGCATGATGATGCTGAAGGTGGACTGCATGGGCGTGTGCTTGTAGAGATCCGCCAGCACCGCTTCAGCGTCGCCGGTCTTGCTCACCTCGATCACGATGCGCATCCCCTGGCGGTCGGATTCGTCGCGCAGGTCAGAGATGCCGGTGATTTTCTCCTCCCGCACCAGCTCGGCGATGCGCTCGATCAGGTTGGATTTGTTGGTCATGTAGGGTAGCTCGGTGACGATGATGCGGCTGCGCCCGCGCTCCATTTCCTCCAGGTGGGCGCGCGCCTGCACCACCACCCGCCCGCGCCCGCTGCCGTAGGCGCTACTCAGGCTTTCTTCGCCGCCGTCCTGTTCCTGGATGATGATCCCGCCGGTGGGAAAATCCGGACCCTGGATGAAGCGCATCAGGTCTTCGACAGAAATATCATCGATGCGCTGCCAGTTTTCCAGCATGAACACCAGCGCGTCGACCACTTCACCCAGGTTGTGCGGCGGGATGCTGGTGGACATGCCCACGGCGATGCCAATGGCGCCGTTCACCAGCAGGTTGGGGATTGCCGCCGGCAGCACGCTGGGCTCTTCCAAAGAGCCATCAAAATTGCTCTCGAAATCGACGGTGTTCTTTTGAATATCTGCCAACATATCCATGGCAGGCGCCGCCAGGCGCGCCTCGGTGTAGCGCATGGCTGCCGGCGGGTCGCCGTCCACGCTGCCGAAGTTGCCCTGTCCCTCCACCAGCAGGCAGCGCATCGAAAAATCTTGCGCCATGCGCGCCATGGCGTCATAAACCGCCATGTCGCCGTGGGGGTGGTACTTGCCCAGCACCTCGCCGACGATGCGGGCTGATTTCTTGAAGGCTGTGTTGGGTCGCAGCCCCATATCGTACATGGCATACAAGATGCGTCGGTGCACGGGTTTTAACCCATCCCGCGCATCCGGCAACGCCCGCGCCACGATGATGCTCATGGCATAGTCTAAGTACGCCTGCTGCATCTCCTGGTCGATATCAATCTTCCGTACCAGCCCCACTTCCATCTCGGCTTCTCCTCAGGGGGAAATTCAGACTATCGTGAGTTCGGGTAACAAGAAAGTGGTTTATTGGAGGTTGTTTCGGGGGGGGGGGGCGCCCCGACCCACAAACCAAACCCCTAAGACACCCGCCCCACATCAATTAAAATTTTTTTGTGTAAA
>JAJUJL010000054.1 GCA_029265355.1 Chloroflexota bacterium
ACCGCCACGCCCATCCCGCCCACCGCCACGCCGGTTCCGCCCACCGCCACGCCGGTTCCGCCCACCGCCACGCCGGTTCCGCCGACCGCCACGCCCGTCCCGCCGACCGCCACGCCGGTTCCGCCCACCGCTACGCCCACTCCGTCATCATTAACCATGCATGTCGGCGACCTGGATAGCAGCGTGGTCATCTCCGGCAGCGCCTGGACGGCTAGTGTGATCGTTTTGGTCCACGATGCGCAGGAAGCGCCATTGGCTGGAGTGCTCGTGGATGCAAAGTGGTCGGTGAATGCCATGGGAAACAACCAGGATGCTTCCTGCACCAGCGGTGCTGATGGGCGCTGCACGCTGGACAGCGGCTGGTTGGATGCATCTACCAATGAGACCACGCTGACGCTGAAGAACAACGGGTTGAAGAAAACCGGATACACCTACGATCGATCTGCCAACCATGATCCAGAGGGTTGCGAGACGACAAGCTGCGATGAGATCACGGTGCTGCGCAGCGGATTGACCGGGAAGAAAGAGAAAAATGCGGCGCTGGTAACGCCGGCTGCCAGGCAAGTCACGGCAACACCTGCGCACGCTAGCAAGCGGCAGCCGCAGCCGGATGTGCGGCTGGAATTTCCCAGTTTCCGAGCAGCGCCGGTCGAAAAGCCATCCCCGCCTGCGCCAGGCGGCCAGGCTGCGCCTGCCATCCAGGGCGGGGCTGCATCGGCAAACCGGGCGGGAGAGAACGCGGGAGGCAGGCTGCTTTCGCTGCTGCCAGTGGCGTTTTGCTTATGGGGAGCAGCTCTCCTGGAGCGGATCTCGTAGGGGCAAAGCATGTACCTGGATTGGAGGATCTTACCGCTGGGGAGCCGCGGCAAATGCTTTGCCCGGCCCGGTGGCGCGGGGGCGGGTCAAGCATCCGGCCGGGTATTCGCTCCTGGCGGATGTGCGGCGTATGCCGGATGCTTGACCCCTACACGGCGGCGATTACGCCGCAGATAATTCCTCAATTTCTTGAGCGAAGAAATCCGCCAGGCGCTGCGGCTCGGGGATCAAGCCAGCGTCGCCAGCGAAGCCGACGGTAACGCTGCCGTTGTAGCTGATGATCGATACACCAAGCGCCAATCCCCCCGGTTGCGGCACCCAAAACATGATTTGCTTCAGGCCAGCGCCCGCCAGGTAGATCATCTTGCGGGGGCCGGGCACGTTGGTCAATACCAGGGTGCCTTTCATGCCGAAGATCTCCACGATGATGCGCTCGATTTGGCGGGGCGTCATGCCAATGGTGGTCAGGATGCCAAAAGCGACAGCAGCTTCGGGAGTGTCCTTGATCTCATCCATGCGGCGCTTGACGACGCGGATGCGGCGCCAGGCATCGCTGACGCCGATGGGCAGCGAGAGGAAGACCAGGCCAAAGCGGTTGCCGAGCTGGTCGAATTCGTGCGCCTGGCGGATGCTGACCGGTACGACAGCGCGGATATCGCTGGCTTCGATCTCGCCGGAGCGCGCCAACAGGTAGCGGCGCAGGGCGCCCGCCGCGGCGCTGACCAGCACATCGTTGATGGTAGCGTCGAGGCTGCTGCCGATGCGCTTGATGGTTTCCAGGGGAATGGGTTGCGACCAGGCGACGCGCTTGATCACGCCGCACTGGCCGCGCAGCGCGGTGCGCCGGTCGGGGGGGATGAGCAGCAGCTTGGCCAGCGAGCGAGCGCCGTTGCCTGCCAGCCGGGCGGCGTCTACCAGGCGCGCCGGGCGGTCGAGCACTTCCAGTCCGAAGCGCAAGCTGCGCTCGGTCAGCCGCAAGCCGCGCAGCGCCAGCGCCAGCGGCGGCTGGAGCAGGCGTCCAAGCGGGCGGCTGGGCGGTTGCGCTTCGTCATGGGCTTCGGGCAGCGGGGCGTCTGGGGTTTCGTCTGCCATGGACAGCAGCACCTGCACCAGCGCCAGCCCATCGCCAATGGCATGGTGCAAGCGCACAATGCAAGCGCTGGCGCCGTTATAGTTTTCCACGATGTGGATTTGCCAGAGGGGCTTGGTGAAATCCAGCGGGGCGCCCATCAGGCTGCCAGCCAAAGTCATCAACGCCTGGTCGTCGCCGGGGGAGGGTAAGGCGATGCGCAAGAGGTGCGCGTCCAGGTCGAAGTGTGGGTCATCTTCCCAGCTAGGCAGCCCAGAGCCCAGGCGCGGCTCGTAAACGCGCTGCCGGAAGCGGCGGTGCGCCAGCAAGCGGCGCTCGATGGTCAGGCGCAGGCGCGCCACATCCAGGGGGCGGTCGAACATCATCACGCCGGTGATCATCGCCATGTTGGTGGGTGTGTCCATGTGCAGCCAGGCGGCATCCACATTGGTAAATTTTTCGCGCTTGGGACGGGAACGGAGCATGGCAGCCTCCACACTCAGATTCTGACTTTCGGACAAGTGTTCGGACAACATCCATTTCACGGGTCATTGCGAGCCCCGCAGAGGTGTGGCAATCCCCCGAATGATCGCGGAGATCGCTTCGCTATCGCTCGCGATGACAGACTTACCCTGATTGTCCGAACTGTTGTCTGAACATCAGCCAGATAGGCTTGACAGCCTGATTATATCAACCTGGAGGAGAAACACAAGCCTCTATGGAATGGTTTGCAGTTGCTTAAGGAAGCCAGCCAGCCGCTGCGCTTCGACCTGCATGCGCTGCAGCAACTCGGGCGCGCCGGCGATGTCCCCGTTTTTGGCGCTTTGTTCCAGCTCCTGCGCCAGGGCCACCAGCGGCCTGGCAGAGAAATTGGAGGCCGCGCCTTTCAAATTGTGACCGAGGTGGTGCAGGGAGGCGGCATCGGCATGCTGAATGGCGGCTTCCATCTCCTGGAAGCGCTCCGGCAGGTGCTCGAGGAATTCGCCCAGCATCGTCTCCAAAAAGAGCGGATCATCCAGGAAACGCGGCAGAGCCTCGTCGTAATCCATGGGCGAGTGCTGATATGAGAAGAGCGCCTCCTCCAAAACAGCCCGGTGCCCAGGCTGAGAACCGTTATCGGAGCTGGTTTTGGCTTGGGGATTGGAAGAGGCTTCGGCAGGGGGCGGCGCCGGTGAAGGTGCGCTGCGCAGGGCGCCCGTCTGGCGCGGGAAGTTGGCGGCGCGCAGCAGGCCTGTGCGGCGCATCGCGCCGGTGGGGCGGGCGACAGACTCGCTTTGCTGTTGTTCCAGCGGTGTGAGCAGTTCGCCCGTGGCGCTGACCGGCGCAGCCCACAGCTCGATGGCGCTGAGCAGCGCTTCGGGCTTGATCGGTTTGGTCAGGTAATCGTCCATGCCGGCCGCCAGGCAGCGCTCGCGGTCGCCCTGCAGGGCATGGGCAGTCATGGCGATGATTGGCGTGTGGCGGCGACCGCCTTCCATCTTGCGGATGGCAGCCGTGGCTTCGAAGCCATCCATTTCGGGCATTTGCACATCCATGAAAACCAGGCTGTAGCGCTGTTTTTCCAGCGCGGCCACGGCCTGAGCGCCGTTCTCCACGGTTTCGATGCTGTAGCCGGCGCGCTGCAGCATGGCGACCACCAGGCGGGTATTGACCGGGTTATCTTCGGCAAGCAAGAGGCGCAAGTTTTGACTGCGGTTTTCGGAGAGCATGTGGCGGGTCACCAGGCGCGCCGATTCCTTGGCGTCCGAGTCGCTCTTTTGTCCCAGCACCGCCAACAAGGATTCCAGGAGCTGCGCTTGCCTGACCGGTTTGAGCAGGTAGGCTTCGACTCCCAGGGTGTGCAGGCGAGCGGCGTCGCCGCGACTGCCGATCGAGGTGAGCATGATGACGTGCGTCACTTTCAACGAGGCGTCGGCTTTGATGGCTCGGGTGGTTTGCTCGCCGTCCATCTCGGGCATCTGCATATCCATGAGCACCACGCGGAAGGGATCGTTGGCCTGGTGTGCGCTGCGCAGCGCCTGAAGCGCTTGCTCGCCGCCGCTGACCACCTCCGGGCGGCAGGCAAAGCCAGCCAGCACCCGGGAAAGGATCATGCGGTTGGTGGCGTTGTCATCTACCACCAGCACCCGCAGCCCCTGCAAAGCGGAGATCGGTGCCAGGGCGATCGCCTCAGCCTCGGCTTGCTTGTCGAACCAGGCGTTGAACCAAAATGTGGACCCCTGACCTTCTCTGCTCTCTACGCCCACTTGCCCGCCCATCAGCGTGACCAGTTCCTGGACAATGGCGAGGCCCAAGCCGGTGCCGCCGTAACGCCGCGTGGTGGAGGCGTCTGCCTGGATGAAGCGCTGGAAGATGGCTTTTTGGCGCTCGAGCGGGATGCCGATACCGGTGTCGCTGACAGAAAATTGGAGCTGGATGCGCGATGCGGTTTCTTCCAGGCGCTCGACGCGCAGCACGATCTCACCGCGCGGCGTGAACTTGATGGCATTGCTCAACAGGTTGGAGAGCACCTGGCGCAGTCGGCCTGGGTCGCCGCGCAGGTGAGCTGGGATATCGATGGGCACCAGGCAGGCGATCTCCAGACCTTTGTCGTAGGCGCGCTGGGCATGGGCATAGGTGACATTTTCCACCGTGCTGCGCAGGTTGAATTCGATCTGCTCGAGCACCATTTGGTGGGCTTCGATCTTGGAGAAATCCAGGATGTCGTTGAGCAGCGAGAGCAACGCCTCGGCGCTCTCCAGGGCGGTTTGCAGATAATCCTGCTGTTCAGTGTTGAGGGGCGTGTCCAGGGCTAACTCCAGCATGCCAATGACTCCGTTCATCGGCGTGCGGATCTCATGGCTCATGTTGGCAAGGAACTCGGACTTGGCGCGGTCGGCTTGCTCCGCCTCTCGGCGGGCGCGAGCCAGCTCGCTGATATCGTGGTAGATGGCCAGCGTGCCCAGGCGTTGACCGGCAACCTCCACCGGAACGCCGAGGATTTCGACATCCAACAGGGTGCTGTCGCGACGCCGTCTCTGGCGGATGGCGCGGTAGGTCGAACCCGGTTTCTGGAGCGAGAGCTCCTCTGCCAGTCCCTTCTCGCCGAAGGGCGCCAACAGCAAATCCAGGTTTTTACCGCAGACCTCTGTTTGCGTGTAGCCAAACATGCGCTCGAAAGCCGGGTTGCAGTTGACGATGGCAGCGTTGGCGTCGATCAGCACCACAGCCACGGGCAGGTTGGCGACGAGCGACTCGTAGAACTGTTTCTGGCGCAAGATTTCCATTTCCGCCTGGTGCTGTTGGGTGACGTCCCGCAGGACGTAAATGTAGCCATCTCGAAATTGATCGATGTGCAAGGGGAAGGTGTGGATGTCGAAAATGCCCTGCAAGCCCTCGATCCTGACCTTGCGCAGGTAGGTGGGCTGCTCTGAGCGGGGTGGGAGCGCACCCGCCGGGATGATCAACTCGAGCGGCGCGCCGATCATCTCCTGGAAGCTGTATTGGAAGGCGCGGGCTGCTGATTGGTTACAACGGCGGATTTTTCCGTCGCTGCCGACCACCAGGAGGAGATCGTTCACTGTGTCCACGATGGCTTCCCACTCGATTTTAGCGCGCCGGATAATGTCATCGAGCTGCTTGCGCTCGACGATCTGCTCGATCAGGGCGTTGTTCACCTGCTGAAGCTGGCGCGTGCGTTCGATGACCCGGTCTTCCAGGGCGCTGCTCAGTCGGCGGTAGCGCTCGGTGCGCAGGCCGGCCAGGCCGAAGACCAGCGCTAACAGCAGCGGAGACAGATCCATCAACCAGAGAAGCGGCTGCTCGAACTGAATGCGCCACAGAGATCGTGGATTGACAGGCAAGCCGCGATCGAGCAAGATGAGCGCCGCGCCGGCGATCGGTACGCTGGTGCCCAATACAACGCCAAAGAGTGTGTAACGAGTGGTTATTGACCTCAGGCGAGATAAAAGGATTGGCATAGGATTCCTTTCCAGCGCAACCGCCGCTGATGATATGGTAAGTTGGCTGCCTGGAAAGGGGAGTAAATGGGTGATAAATTTCAGCTAACAGATTTGTCGGGGGATCTCAGGTTTCATGTGGGTGGGCGATGACCACGCGATTGCGCCCAGCGTTTTTGGCGGCATACAGCGCCTGGTCGGCGGCGTCGCTGAGCTGCTTGGCGGTGGTGAAATCGGGATACGCGGCAATGCCGCAGCTAAACGTGACGTACACCGCGCCCTTGGCAGTGGGGTGATGTTCGACTTCAGCAAAGTGGCTGCGGATCTCTTCCATCACGTTATAAGCCTGGTTGGCGTCGACATCCAGCAGCAGGGCGACGAACTCCTCGCCGCCGTAGCGCCCGATGATATCCGATTTGCGCAGGCGTTGCTTCAGGAGCCGGGAGAGGCTCTTCAGGATGCTGTCCCCGACGGCGTGCCCATAGGTGTCATTGATCTGTTTGAAGTGATCCAGGTCCAGCATGGCCAGGGCGAGACGATTTTCCTGGCGCCGGCAGCGGCTGACTTCCTGCGCCAGCATGCCGCGGAAGGTGGTGTGGTTGATCAGGCTGGTCAGGCTGTCGCGCACCATGTAGGAGCGCAAGGTGCGCAAGCGTTCCAGGCGGCTGCGCACCAGGCTGACCAGGTGCGAGGCTTTGATTGGTTTGGTCAGGAAATCGTCGCCTCCCAGGCGCATGGCCTCCATGCGGCGGTCAAAATTTTCTTCGCTGGAGAGAAAGACGATGGGAATGGAGACGAATTCGTTCATCTGGCGGATCATCTTCGCCAGCTCGAAGCCGTTCACTTCCGGCATGTACAGGTCCATCAGGATCAGGTCGGGGTGGTAATCGTACATCTTGCTGAGCAGGCGGGTCGAGTCGGTGATGATCTCCGCGTCCATGTCGGACATCTTCAGCACCATCTGGTAGTAACTGGCAATGGCGTGCTGGTCCTCGACAATCAACACGCGGTGGCGGTCTTCAGATTGGGGCTTTTGGAGACTATCGAGGGTGTCCACCAGGTTGACGATATCCACCGGTTTGGGAAAAAATGCCACACCGCCGCTGCGGATGGCGCGCAGGCGAGACTCTTGTTCGTCAAAATCCGAGAGAAAGATCAGCGGGATCGAGCTTTGCCACCTGCTGGACAGCTCCGAGAAGATTTGTTCGCGAAAGGTGAT
This sequence comes from Chloroflexota bacterium, assembly GCA_029265355.1. Lineage (GTDB taxonomy): Bacteria > Chloroflexota > Anaerolineae > Anaerolineales > UBA4823 > JAJUJL01. The sequence goes on from JAJUJL010000054.1 coordinate 7,043, forward strand.
GACGCCGAACGGTGAAAGATCGATAATGGCAGCAACAGAGACATGTTCAGCCAGGGCGTTTTGCAGGCCGGGGAGATCGCGCACAGTTTGCACAAAGTAACCAAAGTGGCTGATCTGTTGCGCCAGGAAGGAACAGAAGGGTTGGTCTGGTGATACCAGGTACACCAACTGGTCGACAGGTTTATAGCGCTGAAAATGAGGCGAGTTGGGAGCGTTCTCCATCCGGTGATTTACCTTGTTCTATTTTATGATTGCGCTTGATGTTTGAGGGGCAGGGGAATCTTACCTGCTCGCATCTCTGAAAGGTGTTGGTAAAGTTGATTATATAGCGATTCCACCTGGGCGAGTTTGTTGTGCAAATCATCCACATGCCCGCGGCGGGCTTCATCCACCAACTTGCGACAAGCCTGGGCAAGTTTTGTCGCGCCGAATAACTCGCAGGAGCCCTTCAAGGCGTGCAATGCAGCCGCCAGGCTGTCCAGGTCTGGCGCCTGCGCGGCGGAATTGATTTTTTGCACCAGTTGAGGCGTGCTGTCCAGGAATAAATCTAAAACTTTTTGGTGGGCTGGCAGGTTGGCAGCGCCAAGCGAGGAGAATAGATCTGCCAGCATATTGGCGTCCAGCCAGGGAAGAGCGTCGGAGGCCTCGGCGCGGTTAGGGGAGGCCGATGCCGCCCCGGACCTGGCGCCACGGCTGAGGGCGCGCGCCAGTTTTTGCCTGGTGATCGGTTTGGTCAGGAAAATGTCAGCGCCTGCATCCTGGAAGATTTGCTGGGTTTCGATGCGCGCATCGGCGGTCAAGGCGATGATCAGCGGTTGGCTTTCCGATGGAAATACCTGGCGGATGATGCGGATGGCGGATAAGCCATCCATCTCTGGCATCTGGTGATCGATAATCACCACCGGAAACGGCGACTGCTCCAGCGCCTGCAGGGCGAGCATGCCATTAGCGACGGCGACCACTGGATACCCCAAGCCTTCCAACAGATACTGCAGCACTTCTCGGTTGACAGGATCGTCATCAGCCAGCAAGACCCTGGGAAGCTGGTCTTGCTGGGCAGTCTCTGCCGGGAGCGGACTGACCTCGGGGACGAGCGCTGCCGGCGGGCTGGCCTCGGAAGTGGAGCATCCCAGGAGCTCCACCAGGGCGCTGATTAGCCGCGGAGCGAGGGCGGGCAGCGTGATCACCTTGGATTTCAGCGCGTTGAAATTGTCGGGCAAGTTGCACCCGGGGGGAATGACAAAAAGGATCGGCGGTGAGACAGGCAGGCTCTGCAGAACTTGCAGCTCTGCCGATGAGCGCGGTTTACAGGTGCAGGCGATGATAACCAGGTCGAGCGGCACTTTACGGGGGATTTTTTCGCAGCTATCCACGGTTTGTAAGGCCAGTCCCCAACTGGAAAGCTGCTCGTGCAGGATTTTGCGGGTGAGCGGCAGGTCGCACAGCAGTGCGGCGTGCTTACCGCTCAAATCCAGGCTCAGCAGATCACCGGCTTGTTGCGCCGCAGCGGTCGTGGATGGCATGGTGAAGTGAAAAACGCAGCCGGCTCCCGGAACACCGCTGCTTTCCATCCAGATTTTTCCTCCCATCAAGATGACCAACTGGCGCGAGATCGCCAGTCCCAGGCCGGTGCCCCCATACCGGCGAGATGATGAAGCATCGACCTGTGAAAAAGCCTGGAAAAGCTGTGACTGGCGCTCCACAGGCACACCGACGCCGGTATCCTGGATGGCAAAGTGCATGTTGAAGGTGTTCGAGGGTTGCCGCCCATCAGCAGAGGCTTCCAGGCTGACGTGCAAATGGACAAAGCCGGCATCCGTGAATTTCACGGCATTGCTCAGCAGGTTAGCGAGCACCTGCCCCAGGCGGCTGCTGTCGCCGACCTGGTTGGCGGGCACGTTGGCATCCACAGAGCAAACCAGTTCGAGTTTTTTGGCGAAGGCCTGGTAAGCGACCATGGAGAGGACGTTTTCGATGACCTGATACAGGTCGAAGGGTTTCTGTTCCAGGACCAGGCGGTAGGCCTCCAGTTTGGAGAAATCCAAAACGTCCCCGATCAGGGAGAGCAATCTCTGGGCGCTGGAATTGATCGTCTCAACAAAGCGCGCTTGCTGGTGATCCAGACGGGTGTCGGCGAGCAGCTCTGCCAGGCCGATGATGGCGGTGAGGGGGGTGCGAAGCTCGTGGCTGATATTGGCCAGGAACTCGGATTTGGCGCGTGCGGCCTGCTCGGCGTTTTCCTTGGCTTGCTGCAGCGAACGATAAAGTTCCACCTTGCCGATCGCCAAAGCAGCGCGGTTGGCGATTGCCGTGAGAAACTCGATTTCATCCCCGCCGAAGGTGTAGGGGTGGCGGTGCATGATATACAAAACGCCGATGGCTTCGCTTTCCAGGAGCAGGGGCACGCCGGCAAAGGCGCGCACCTGGGGAATGGGCAAGAGACGGGCAGCTTCAGGCGTGTTTTGCCTGGTATCCGAAATGATCAGGGGCGCTTTGCTGCGCAGGATGGCTTCGCAAACGGGTTGCTGGCGAATCTGAGCGCTGCTCAGGTGGTCGCGCTGTTCGCTGACCAGGTTGGTGCTGCCGATGAGCAGCTCGCCGCGCTCAGCGTCCAGGTACAGGACGCTGGCGCCAGCGCTGGCAGAGAGCACCTGGGTGGTGAGCGATACCACCTGGTCCATGACTTTGGCGAGCTCCCTGGGTTGATGGATCGCCAGTTCCACCTGGGAGAGCGCTGCCTGGCGCTGGAGCGACTGCTGGACTTTCTTGCGCTCGGTAACATCCTGGGCGACGCCCAGGACATGCACCGCTTGGCTGCGACTGGTGACCACCAGGGAGGCTTCCAGGTCAATGGGCTCGCCATGCTTGCGAACCAGGTGCATCGGCAGGTTAGCAGCGCTGGAGGTTTGCCCGCGAACCAGGTTCCTGACCATTTCCAGGGTGGCGAAATGCTGCTCTGGGTCGAAAAGCTCGGAGAAGCGCCTGCCGATGAGCTCACTGGGGTGTTCGTAGCCCAACATGCGCGCTCCAGCGGGGTTGATATAGGTCAGCAGGTCGAATTCCCAGGTGGTGATCAGCACCGGTGAATTATCCAGCACCTGGCGATAACGCTCCTCGCTCTCACGCAGGGCAGTCTCGGCGCGCGTGCGCTCGGTGATGTCGTGAAATATGACGACGAAATGCCCCACGAGCGACTTTTCATCGGTGACCGGTGTGATAACGTACTCGACGATGTATTCGCCCCCATCTTTGCGCTGGTCGATCAACTCGCCCCGCCAGACCTGGCCATTGAGGATCGTCTGCCACATTTCCTGGCTGGCCTGGCTGGAGAGATTCCCGGTGCGGGAGAGGTGAAATTTTTTCCCAATAATCTCAGCCTGGGAATAACCGGTGAGCTGCAGATAAGCCGGGTTGCACCAGGTGACGAGGCCGTTCTTATCCATCAGGATAATGCCATTGGCTGCGGACGTGAGGGCGGCGACCTGCAGGCGGAGCTGTTCATTGGCCTGCGCCAACTCTGCCGTGCGCGCCTGCACCAGCCCTTCGAGCTGCTGGCGGTAGCGTTCCAGCTCTTGCTCCTGCTGGATGCGCTGGGTCACATCGCGGTTGACGCTCAGTATGGCAGGCTGACCCTGGTAGGTGATCAGGCTGGCTTGCACTTCCAGGATGAGTGGAATGCCTTTTCTGTTGTACTGGTTGGTGATGTAGCGGGTGAACACCTGGCTGGATTGGCGCAGGGAGTGAAAATGGACCAGTTCCTGCTCGGCTTGGGCGCTGATCGCTGAGAGCTGCATGCCAATGAATTCCTCACGCGGGTAGCCGTAGATGTGGCAGGCAGCCGGGTTGACATCCAGGATGGTTTGATCCGCCAGGCTGAAGATCAGGATCGCGTCGTGCGACTCTTCGAACAGGCTGCGGTAGTATGTCTCGCGGTGGCGAAGGCGGCGCTCCGCGGCGTGCATGTACAGGGCCAGTTCGATCGTACGGCGCAGGTCGCGTTCGTTGAATGGCTTGATGATGAAACCGTGCGGTTCGACCTGGCGGGCGCGCTCCCAGGTGGAGTGGTCATCGTGAGCGGTGAGAAAGATAATGGGAACATCGTAAGCCTGCTTGATGGCAAATGCGGCGTCGATGCCATCCATCTCGCCTGCCAGGCGCAAATCCATCAATACCAGGTCGGGAAGAAAAGAGGGCATGGCTTTCAGCGCCTCTTCTCCGGATGAAATCCCTGTCAGCACCTGGTAGCCGCCCATCTCCAGTAGCGTGTGGAGGGCGTGCGCCATGGCGTCGTTGTCTTCAACTACAAGCAATTTGGGCTGCGTCATAAACGCTATCCACCGTTCAACCGATCAGCGGCTGGCTGCGAGGGCGACTGTCGCAGATTCTTTTCCCTTAATTGTATGAGATTTTAACACCCCGGTTCTGCGAAATTCATTGTCATCACTCTACAATTTTGCAAAGCGGATTAAGTATCAATGCCGAGGTCTTTGAGAAGATCAGGGGTTGCCTGGACGCAGACCACTCGGCCACGCACGGTTTGGACTCCCTGGGCGAAGACCTGCACTTCCACGACGACCTTGCGCCCTTTGATCTCGCTGACCAGGCCGCGCAGCTCGAGGACGGGTCCCAGGGGTGTGGGTTTGAGGAAGTCCACGTTCAGCGAAGCCGTCAGAAAGCGGGGGGTGTCCTGGAGAGCGCTGGTTTCTGCCAGCGCCCGGCGGGCGGCGGCGGAGGCCGTGCCGGTGGCGTGGCAATCCACCAGCGAGGCCAGCAGCCCGCCATAAACATAACCGGGCACAGCGATGTGGTAAGGCTTGGGTTGGAAGTGACAGACGCTGTACTGGCCGCCCGCTTCCCAGTAGGATTTGATCTGGTGACCATGCTGGTTGAGGCGACCGCAGCCGTAGCAATGAGCGAGGGCATCCGGGTATTCGTCCTGGAAGGCGGGCAGGGTGGGGATGGACATGGGCTTTCCTCCGGTTTGAATGGGGAATATTGTGGTGCTGATGAGCGATTTATACCACATCCAAAGAGGTGTGCGGCGCGGGGATGAGGGGGCGGGTTTTTGGCCATACCCGGCGCAGAGGCAGTGGCTGAGAGGTGAACGATTGGGTGGAGGGGGCGGGTTTTTGGCCATACCCGGCGCAGAGGCAGTGGCTGAGAGGTGAACGATTGGGTGGAGGGGGCGGGTTTTTGGCCA
>JAJUJL010000037.1 GCA_029265355.1 Chloroflexota bacterium
CGTGAACCGCCCCATCGGTTCGTGAACCGCCCCATGGGTTCGTGAACCGCCCCATCGGTTCGTGAACCGCCCCATCGGTTCGTGAACCGCCCCACAGGTTCGTGAACCGCCCCGCAGAAACGTGAACCGCCCCATCGGTTCGTGAACCGCCCCGCTCGCGCTTCATTCGGAGCGGGTCAACCCTCGCGGCGGATGCCGCGCCGCGCCAACACGTGCAGGTGTTTGGGCGACCCGTCCCTCGCCCTCCAGCGACCTGATCTTTGCCGACGGCTTCGAATATGGCGATTTCTCCGCCTGGTCGGGGGGGGTGCAGCGGGACCCGGCCGATCTGCAGGTCACCAGCACAGCAGCCATGTTCGGCGGCTTTGGCATGCAAGCCTACCCACTCTTCCGCGAGCTGTCGCTGGCGTACGATAATTCCCCAGTGGATGAGATACAGTACCGCATGCGCGTGTATTTCGACCCTAACGATGTGGTGGTCGGCAATTCGGGATTCCACCTGCACACCATCCTCAAGCTGCATACCAGCGATTATGAGATGATCAGCGCGGGCTCGACGGTCGCGCGGATCGAGCTGCAGAAATCGGGCAGCGTCTACCAGGCGCGGATTGGGGTGCGCAACGACGCCGGCGAGCTGGCTTACAGCGCCTGGTACGACCTGGCAAATGCCCCGAATGCCCTGGAGCTGGCCTGGCAGGCAGCTTCGGGGCCGGGCGCCAACGACGGCAGCCTGTCACTGTGGATCGATGGCAACCCGGCGGCGGCGCTTTCCAACGTCGATAACAACAGCGTTGTCAGTCCCGATAATTAAAGGTGCTACAATCAGAACGCTCCGCCCCATTGGCATCCGGCAACCATTCGCACCACGGATCACCGGTGCAGTTGACAGCCGTGCCATAACCATTGCAAGTTGCATAATAGGTGCCGGCTGCCGGACAGGACCAGTTAACGGTGCCTCCCGGACCGGGGCCGTAGATAGACGACCAGGCTCCGGGAACCGCAGTTTCCGGGGAAGTGTACATTCATTCGTGTCGTAGTAAAAAGTCAGGCCCAGATTCGCTGCCCCGGCCCCGCCGCCGCCAGCCCCAGTAGGCGTCAGCCCACTGTATGAATCACAAGTCCGGGTATCGTCTAAGAAACTGTCGACACAATCTAAACCGCCGTTTAACACCTCGCAATCAGAGACAATGTAATCCAGGCAGGCACATGGGTTAATCGGAAAACCATAACTGATACAGTTTGAGTCGGCAGGCTGGTATAAGTCGCAGGTATATGTAAAGTTAGTGTGATTTGTACACCGCTCAACCAGGGCCCGTTTGCAGGTGCCCGAGCAGGTTTGGGCATAAGCCTGGCCCGCTGCCGCCACCCACCCGCCCAAAACCACCAGTATTACGACCAATGTGCGCCTTAAAGTCATAGCTCCTTTACTAAAATCGTATTCACCGGGCCCACGAATATCTCCGGTCCGGCTTCACTGACCTCGCCCCGGGCCATGGCTTCCAGGGCCGTATTACCAACTTGATACTCTTCTGCCGCCTCTACTTGCCGCTGGCAATCCATATTCTCCCCGCACGAATATCCTTCTTCGGCCCCGGAAAATACCTCAACCATCACCGAAGCCCCTGCAACCAAAGTAGATCGTAATTCATCCACGAAACGCACCGACCATTTCCGCCGGTTTTCCCCACTGTCCCGCCCCAGCCCGATTTTATCCCCGCCGGTTCCCAAGACCGCCGCCACCTTTTGCCCCTTCTCTCCCACGGCAAGCCTCAAAATCACCCGTCCCGCCTCCTCGTCCACACCGGCAATCGTCCCGCTCACTTCTACCAACCGCCGCTCGCCCGCCTACTTAAGCTCCAACCCCTCCGGGCTCACCGCCACCGCCCAAGCCCCTGCCGTGGGGCTTACCGCCGGCGTAGGGCTGGCGTCAAACGACACGCTCCCCTGGTAAACTTGCTGCTGCCGCCAGTAGAGATAGCCGCCCGCCCCGATAAGCACCACCATCACCAGCACCAGCCAGACCCGATAACTCATACCCCCATTTAAACCAATTGCAACGCTTCCGTCAATGTGCAACGCCTAACCGATCGCTAATCACCCCAATTGGGCACAATCAAGCCCTCAGGCAGCATGGTTTTTGTTAATATCAAGTCATTTGCGAATCCCAGCACTACCACATTTGGGACACTAAGTAAACCGCCGAAAGTGTTTAGAGTAAATCCGCCATTGCGTCGGCGGTTTACTCCAGGGTTTCGCCGGTGCTCGTTCACATGACTGCAAAAAGTCAATCATTTCCTGCTTGCTGGGTGCTTCAGCCTGAAGTTCCTCCAGGGTGTAAATCTTAAATTCCTGCCAGGAATTATTTTCACTCCAAACCCGCATGACGGAACCCATATCAACGGCGTTTTTAAAAGCCTCATAAAAAATGCCCTCTCTGGACATCAGTCCCACCAGCTGGTCCGGTTTGCCAGCTTCCTCCAACACTACTGCCCGGCCCCCGTTGGTAAACATTATCCGGCTTGCCTGCAATGCCTGGCCCTCCTTGCCCAATACCGGCGCTAACACCTGCGCAACCGCATCCCACCGCCACAATGCTCCTTCATTCACGGCAACGTTAAGACCAAACTCAATCGCTTCTCCTGGACTAACCAGTACCAATGCATTACCAGCCGTGTCAACTGCCATCAATCCAAGATGAGTTTCTTTTATTTGGGCAACCCCCTCTACCGCCACGCTCCCGTCAGGATTACGCAACGTCTGCTCCGCGGGGCCGAACGTAAACCCCGCCCCCAAGTCCACGGTCGTAACGCTGGTGGACTCGGGGGTGGGGGCAGCCGCCGTAGGCTCTGGACTCGGCTCTACCAATTCCACAGTAGCGGTTGACGGAAACTCGGTATTTACGCTTATTACAGTCGGCGTTGGAAGCAAAGCAGCCGGGTTACTGCAAGCTGCCAAAAACGCCGCGATCAGGGTGATCGAAAGAGATTTATATTTCGAAGAGCAGAATGCCAGCCAGGTTATCAAGAAACACCTTTGAAAGGGGGTGAGTCATAGAAGGGTTGTATCTCCTGCTTTATTTTCGGTCGCCAGCTCTGGATAATCGTGCTATGACTTCCAAAGAAGTTAGGGGGATTACGCCAGGTGAATTGATTCGGAAGCTTGAAGACGGTCTCCGGCGGTCGCAAGAAAACAAATATTCGTTTCAGGTAGGTTTGAAAGACGCAGGTGAAGTTCTTCACCCTGATGCTCGCGGGGGTCGCCCCGACGGCGGGTACCCTGGGTGATATAATTTCCCCTATCATCTCACTCAAGGAGCCAACCCCACCCATGACCGAAACCCATACACTGCCTGCGCGCAGCGCCGTCCCCTTCGAGCAGACCTGGGCGCTGGAATCGATCTTTGCCACACCCGCCGACTGGGAGGCCGGCTGCCAGGAGCTGGAAGCCATGCTGCCCACCCTGGCGGCGTACAAAGGGCGCCTGGCCGAAGGCCCTCAGGTGCTGCTCGAGTGCATCGCCGTGTACGAGAAAGCCGGTATCCTGATGGGCAAGATCATCAACTACGCCTCCAACGCCGCGGCCGTGGATACCTCCAACCAGGAAGCCGCCGCCCGCGACGGGCAGGCGCGCGGCCTGGGTGCGCGCTTTGGCGCGGCAGCGGCCTTCTTCAACCCCGAATTGATGGAAATCGGCTTCGAGCGCCTGCGGCAGTGGATGGCGGAGACGCCCGAGCTGGCTTTCATGGCGCACTACGTGGATGACCTGGAGAAGCACGCCCCCTACCTGCGCTCCAGCGAGGTCGAGCAGGTGATGGCCCTGGCGCGCGACCCCTTCGCAGCGCCGACGGCGGTTTACACCATGCTCAACAACGCCGATCTGAAGTTCGAGCCAGCCACCGCTTCCGACGGCAGCAAGTTGGAGGTGGGCCAGTCCAGCATCTCCAGCCTGCGGGTGCACCCAGATCGGGAAGTGCGCCGCACCGCCTGGCAGAACTACGCCGACGGTTACCTGGCTTTCCGCAACACCTTTGCCGCCTCGCTGATTGGCTTTCTCAAGCAGCAGGTCTTCAACATGCGCGTGCGCGGCTACCCCTCCACGCTCAACGCCGCGGTCACCGCCAACAATATTCCCGAAGAAGTCTTCCACAACCTGATTGGCGTTTTTCAGAAGCACCTGCCCACCTGGCACCGCTACTGGCGCCTGCGCAAGCGCGCCCTGGGCTACGACAGCTTCCACGAGTACGATATCAAAGCGCCGCTGGCGGGCAAGTCGCCGGTCATCCCCTTCGCGCAGGCTGTGGAGTGGATCACGCAGGGCATGGCGCCGCTGGGCGAGGAGTACACCAGCATCCTGCGGCGCGGCTGCACCGAAGATCGCTGGGTGGACTGGGCGCGCAACCGCGGTAAGCGCGAAGGCGCCTATTCCAGCGGCTCGTACGGCACGCGCCCTTTTATCATGATGTCTTATGCCGATGACATCTACAGCCTGAGCACGCTGGCGCACGAGCTGGGTCACTCCATGCACTCCTACTACACCCGCGCCAACCAGCCCTATGTTTACAGTTGGTACGGCATCTTCATGGCAGAGGTGGCTTCCAACTTCAACCAGGCCATGGTGCGCGACTACCTGTTCAAGACGCAGACCAGCCGCGACTTCCAGATCGCCCTGATCGAAGAAGCCATGTCCAACTACCACCGCTACTTCTTCATCATGCCAACCCTGGCGCGCTTCGAGCTGGAGATGTACACCCGCGCCGAGAAAGGCGCTCCGCTCAGCGCCCAGATCATGATCGATCGCATGGCGGAGCTGTTCAAAGAGGGCTACGGCGATGAGGTGGCGATGGACCACGAGCGCACCGGCATCACCTGGGCGCAGTTCCAGCACCTGTACATGAACTACTACGTTTACCAGTACGCCACCGGCATTTCCGGGGCGCACGCCCTGGCGCACCGCATCCAGCGGGGCGAGCCGGGCGCAGTGGAGGCTTACCTGGGCTTTCTCAAGTCTGGCGGCTCGGATTACCCGCTGGATATTCTCAAGCGCGCTGGCGTCGACCTGACCAGCCCCGAGCCGGTGGAGCAGGCCTTTGGCGTGCTCGCCGCGCTGGTGGATCGCCTGGAACAGTTAGTGGGATGAGTTCCCGTTAGTGGGGGGCTGCCACGCCGCCTAAATACGGCGGCTCGCAGCGACAATTGCTCAATCAATTCGCGCAATATGTGTTAGAATATTCACCAATATCCGCGCGCAAGCTGCGGGTAAAATCTAAAACATTGTTTTGATACTTCCAGTTACTGCCCGACGCAGTTCGGTCGGGCTTTTTTCTTGCCTGTGACAGGCGGGACAAGGGGCGCAGCCGGGAACAGTCTGCGCAATTCGGTGGAGTCATCAAAACATGGGAGTATTTTGATGACAACTGAATTTGACCACCTGGACCTGCATCCGCAGATCCTCCAGGCCATCGCGGAGCTGGGCTACACCGCCCCGACGCCCATCCAATCGGCGGTGATCCCGCTCATGGCAGCCGGCCAGGATTTGATCGGCCAGGCGCAAACCGGCACTGGCAAGACGGCCGCCTTTGCCCTGCCCATCCTGCAAAACCTGAAAAGCGAGCAGCACGCCGTGCAGGCGCTGGTGCTCGCGCCGACGCGCGAGCTGGCGCTGCAGGTATCCACCGCCATCCGCGAGTATGGTCGCTACACCGGCGTGCGCGCCCTGGCAATCTACGGCGGGCAGTCTTACGACCAGCAGATCCGCCAGCTCAAGCGCGGCGTGGAGATTGTGGTGGGAACCCCCGGCCGCCTGCTCGACCTGATGCAGAAGCAGGTGCTCGACCTCAGCCAGGTGCGCACGGTGGTGCTGGATGAAGCCGACGAAATGCTCAGCATGGGCTTCATCGAAGATATCGAAGCCATCCTGACCGCCACACCCGGCGAACGGCAGACAGCGCTCTTCTCCGCCACGCTGCCGCCCGGCATCCGCCAGCTCTCGGCGCGTTTCATGCGCGCTCCTCAGCAGGTTGCCATCCAAAACCAACAGCTCACCGTGGCGACGATCGAACAGCGCTATTACCTGGTGAATGAAGATGATAAGACTGCCGCGCTGACGCGCTTGTTTGAAATGGAGGAAATCGCCAGCGCGCTGATCTTCACCCGCACGCGGGTGGGCACCGGCGAGCTGGCCAACGAGCTGACCGTGCGCGGCTTCCCTTCCGAGGCGCTGAACGGCGACTTGAGCCAGGATGCGCGCGAGCGCACCCTGCGGCGTTTCCGGCAGGGGCAGGTCAAGGTGCTGGTCGCCACCGACGTGGCAGCGCGCGGCCTGGACATTGATGACATCTCGCACGTCATCAATTATGACCTGCCCGATGACCCGGAACTGTACGTGCACCGGGTGGGGCGCACGGGACGCGCTGGCAAGAGCGGCATTGCCATCACCCTGGCGACGCCGAAAGAGACCTGGCGCCTGCGCCGCATCGAGAAGTTTACCCGGCAGCCCCTGGCGCGCGCGTTATTGCCCAGCATCGAAGAGATCGAGAAGCGCCGCCAGGATAAGCTGGTCAGCAAAGTCAAGGTGTGGCTGCAGCGCGGCCGCTGCCAGAGGGAGCGTGAAATTGTCAACGCCCTGGTGGCAGAAGATTTCGATGCACTGGAGATTGCCGCCGTGGCGCTCAAGCTCGCCCGCGAGGGTGAGAAGCAGCGCCCGATCGCGCCGCTCAGCGAGGTGCGCGAACTGGCGCTGAGCGGCTCAGAAAAGAGCGGATCAAGATCGAGCCGCTCGTCCCTCAGCCGCTCTGCGGAGGGCAGCCCGGCGCAAAAACGGAAATCGCAGGGCAGCCGCTCTGACCGCACACACGCTCGCCATTCGCATGAAGAAGGCATGGTGCGCCTGACCCTGAACAGGGGCAGGCAGCACGGTCTGCGCACCAGCATGGTGGTCAACGCCATTGCCACGCATGCCAATATCCCCGGCTACAGCATCGGCAAGATCAACATCTTCGACCAGCACACCTCGGTGGACGTGCCGGAAGAGCTGGTGGCGCAGGTCCTGGCGCAGTCGAACAACTACCGCATCCACAAGCTGCCCTTCACCGTCTCGCTGGGGTGAGGGGTTCGGATCTGTGAGGATTAACTGATGACTGGCTCAGGGAGTTTTAAAATGCTGGAACCATTCTATTTTGCGCTGGGTCTCGTGAACAGTGGGTTTCTTATTTTTATCTTTCTTATTCGCAAGAGTCATCTTGATCTTGTGCAAAGAATTGGATGGGTATATTTTTTATTAGCGATTCCAGCTATTTATGCCATTATCCTTGTCCAGCAGGAGCATAAGACACAACGATACACGATCTTTCTGGGAATCTTTTTGGCATTTCTGGCGATCGAAGCGCTATATGACTGGATTCTGAAGATTCCGTTCCGGGAGACCATGGATTGGAAACAATTGGCGCCATACCTCGCGCTCTACTTCTCGATGAATTATGGATTTGTGGTCATGACCTGGAAATATTATTCCGTGCCATACGGGATCGTCTTGTTAGTTCTCTTTGTTATCCAAATCATCGTCAATATCGCCACGCATGGCTGAGTCACGCTTTTCTCCGCCATCTTTTCCACCACTTTCGTGCTAAACTCCATTGTGAAACTCCTGATTGGATCTTGGCTGTCATTGTGAGGCCAGGGTCGGGTGTTTTTTTACACACCTGTGCTGGTCGTGGCAATCTCCAATCAAGTCAGTTTGCAAGGGCCACATCGTGCAAGCAGCTTTTGCGATTTCGGTGTGGCAATGGCGATCGTTAGCCAAAGGGCAATCTCTGGGAGACAATCCTCGGCTTGGACAGCGCTGGAACTGGACCGAGCGCTGGCCCATAGCGTTGGTCACGAAAAGTTCCCTTGGAATGACACAGCAAAATCGCGCCAGGATTTGATATGATTGACGGCGTATAGAGGTTTCCCAATAGACAAAATGCTTGCCAGGAGCATGAAAGCACGAACATCATGAGTCGAAATAATAAAGAGTTGTCACCAGAGCGACGTGAAGAGCTGCTCAGGATATTGAAAGCCCGCTTCGAGAAAAACATGCACCGCCATGCCGGTCTCGCCTGGGCCGGCGTGCAGGTGAAGCTGGAAGCCAATCCGGCTAAACTGTGGTCGCTCAACGAAATGGAAAGAACCGGCGGCGAGCCAGATGTCGTCGATTTCGATCACACGACGGGCGAATACATTTTCTACGATTGCGCGCCGGAAAGCCCAAGTGGACGCCGGAGCCTGTGCTACGACCGCGCCGCCTGGGAGTCGAGAAAAGAAAATAAACCGCAAAGTAGCGCTCTCGATCTATCGGCGGAGATGGGCATCGAAATTTTGACAGAAGAACAGTACCGCGCCCTGCAGAAGCTCGAGCCGTTCGATACGAAGACCTCCAGTTGGGTGCAAACACCGCCGGCGATTCGAAAGTTGGGCGGCGCTCTTTTTTGCGACCGCCGCTACAACTATGTCTTCGTCTACCACAATGGCGCTGAATCTTACTACGCCGCCCGGGGCTTCCGTGGCTGGCTGAGGGTCTGAGGTTTTCATGGACCCCTCGACAATTCTCCTGGCTGCGCTTGCCGCGCTGCTCGCCTCGCTTGTCCTGGCGGGCGTGTTCATCTCCCGAAAGCGAGCCTGGCAAGGCATCCTGCTCGGGCTGGCGCCCATCGCGCTCATGGAGGTCTTGCTTTGGATGTCTCTGCGCCCCAGGGTGGAGTCATGTATCGAGGCGGCTTGCGCCGCAGCGGGACTGGGACCCGGCTGCCAGATCGACACCTTTGCCTGCACCGAATGGACGGGTTTCGCTGCGCTTTTCTTTTTGATCGCGGGCATGCTTGATTTGCTCATCTACCTGGCAGCGGCGGCGGTCATGGTTCTCGCTTCCAGCCGCAGGCGCAGGGTGAGCGATGGCAGCGGCGGTTCAGCCATGGATCAGCGCGCATGAAAAAATTCCGGGCTTGCACGCTGGATGACTGGCCTGCGCTGCAGGCCGGGCTGACGCCGCGGGCTGCCGGTGAGATCGCCTGCCCGTGGGTTTACCCCGACGAGCGCACGGCGCTGCGCGGCCTGCTCGCCACGGGCCCGGCCATGCGCCATGCAGGCCAGGGGCGAGGATGTGGTTCGCCAGGCGATCTTGGATGTACTGGCGCCGTTCAAGACGCCTTCCGGCGGGTACTACCTGAGCAGCAGTTACCGCTACCTGATTGCCGCAGCGTGAAGCGGCAGTGGTTGGGTTTGGGATGCCACTCCCCCTGCTGCCAGTTGTGAGATCAGTTCAGCGCCAGCCCGGAGCCCCACCAAGATGCACGAGGACAACCCAATGACCAAAGACCAGCGCAAAGAATGCCCCGTGTGTGGCTATCCCCTCACAGGCGATGGCTTCTGTGCGTGGTGCAAAGAGAAACCCAGGTTCCCTCCCCCCGGTTTTCGCCACCAGGTGAAGATTTCTGTTGGCGCACCCCACCCGCCTGGCAGCACGATCGTGAAAAAGTACCAGTTCATGGATACGTGGCAATCGCAGGTGGCGGCGTTTGGCGAGCTGTGGGAAAAGTCGCTTGGCGCTGTTTCCGCGACGCTGCGCAGAGGTCCGCGGGAGGATGTGATCGCCCTCTACCAGTTTGCCGCGGAAACCCTGGAGCAATCCACGCGTATCCCGAAAATACTGATCGAACCGACTGAATGGGACAAGCACTACGACGAAGCGTTCGATCGCATGGCTTCGTTGCGCGTGAAGGAAGGGGTTTACTTCGGCTTGGTGGACACGGCGCAGGCGGCTTTGCAGCTCATCCTGGCGATTGTCTTCCTTAACCCCGCCGATTGGAAATCCATCCTGGACCTGCTTGCCGGGAGCCTCACGCTGGCCAGGATCGTTGATCACTTCGCCGTCTTGTCGGGCAATCCCAAAACCGTGTTTGAAGCGATCTATCAAAAATGCTCTACCTTGGATGTGGTCAACTACCCCGAGCTCAAGAATCCGGTTTCGAAAGACGGCGCCTATGGCTTTCGTGGTCCCACCACGCAGGAGCTCGAGGCCATGCTGTCGCCTGAATTGCCAGCCGATGAGATACGTGACAGTCTCATCGAGCTTCAGAAGAAGAGGATCATCGTTGAGCGAGATGGCCGGTGGTATATCCGCACCTGAGAACCGGTGCGCCGTAGGGGCGGGTTTGCGCCAGCCCGGTGTGCTGGCGCTGAGAGCCGTGTGTCGGGCCTTTCAACCCGGCCATCTGCGGCAAAAAACCCGCCCTTCGCCCCGCGCATCGCCGGGGCGGGTTCTTGCTCTGTATGAGGCAATTGAAAGGCCCGAGAGGGTATTGGCCGGGCGCAATCGTCTTGCCCGCCCAAACCCGCCCCTACACAAAACGGCCCTCCCGATTCGTATCTTAAAAATGCCCTTCGGCGCATGATATAATTAAATTTGGACGGGGCAGCATAGCCGCCGTCCAATCTTTTTGACCCTTTCTCACCTTATCCATGAGCGACCATCCTATCCAACACACCCGCCTCGCCCTCTCAGAGCGCGGCCTGGCGGTGCTGGCGCTGCTGGGCGGCGTTGCCGCGTTGACCCTCTCGCCGCTCTTCGTGCGCTGGGCCAACGCCCCTGGCCTGGTCACTTCGCTCTACCGCATGTCCATCACCGCCTTGCTGCTGGCGCTGCCGCTGCCCTTCTGGAAAAGCGCCGCCGTCCAGGTGAGCCGCCTGGTGAAAGCGAAGCCGGCCGGCCTGGCAGCCATGCTGGGCTGGCCTCTGCTGGCGGGACTCTTTTCAGGCATGGATCATGGCCTGTGGTCATCGGCGGTGGAGCGCACCACCGTCGCCAACGCCACGCTGCTCAACTACATCGCCCCGCTGTGGGTTGCGTTGTTCGCCGTGCTGGTGTGGAAGCAGCGCATGAAGCCGCGCTTCTGGTTGGGGCTGCTGCTGACGCTGGGCGGCGCAGCGGCGGTGCTGGGCGGCTCAGCGCTGGTGCGACCGCAGTTCACCGCCGGCGACTGGCTGGCGGTGGCCTCCAGCATCTTCTACGGCGGCTATTTCCTGCTGGTGCAGCGCGGGCGGCGGCATATGGACACGCTGCCCTTCATGTGGCTGGCGACGCTCTCTTCCGGCGCGCTGCTCACCGCCGCGGTGATCTGGTTCAGGTTGCCGGTGACCGGCTACAGCACCGCCACCTACATCACCTTCATCCTGGCGGCGCTCATCTCGCAGCTCGGAGGCTATTTTTCGATCACTTATGCCCTGGGGCGGCTGCCTGCCACGGTCGTCACGCCCACCATGGTCGCTCAACCGGTGCTGACCGCCCTGCTCTCCGTGCCCACCACCGGCGAGAGCTTGATCCCGGCGCAAATCCTGGGCGGGGCGATCGCCTTGCTGGGCATCTTCCTGGTCAACACCAGCCAGTCGGAGAGTATGTAGGGCAAGCTGTCTGCTTGCCCACGTAGGACCGGCTAACAGCCGATCCTACCCCCGTTCAGTCTATTCATTGAATTAATCGTATGCCGACCCAATTACCCAAACCGCCATCACACACCCCGCGCGAACCGGTCATGCAATGGCTGCTCAATTCCGACCCTGCCATCCGCTGGCAGGTGATGCAGGATTTGCTCGCCGCTCCTGCGGACCAGGTGGCGGCTGAGCGCGCCCGGGTCGCCAGCCAGGGCTGGGGCGCGCAACTGCTCGCCCTGCAAGGCGATGACGGGCGCTGGGGCGGGGCGGCCTGGAACCGCGGCTGGGACTCGACCATGCACGCGCTGATGCTGCTGCGCGACCTGCGGGTTTTGGACTGGTATGTATCATCCGAGGCAAACAACTCATGATCATTGAATTCCGGGATACGATCTTTTACTGGCGCGGCCCCTCCCCCTTCTACTTCGTTGCCGTGCCTGAGCAGCACAGCCGCAATATCAAAGCCGTCTCCGCGCTGGTGACCTATGGTTGGGGTGTGATACCGGTGCAGGTGCGCATCGGAAAGACCGACTTCAAGACCTCCCTGTTCCCCAAGGATGGGCTGTACCTGGTGCCGCTCAAGGACAGCGTGCGCAAAGCCGAAGATCTTTATGAGGGAGACGAGGTGGCGGTGCGGCTCGAAATCCGGTTATAAGCCTGTCGCGGCGCGATCCGCAGGTATCCTCTGTGTACATGAACAAGGCTACGATGCATATCGCCTCCCTCTTCTTGCAGCGTTACAATCCCCTCCAAAATTTCTACCTGGCCGGCATCTGGGAGCAGGCGCCCCCACCCGCGCCTCAATTCGATCGCCTGGAACCTGTGGCACGTAGCACGCGTCGAAGACGCCGGGTTGAACCGCTTCGTTGCTGACCGCCCGCAGGTGCTGGATCAGGGCTCCTGGATGGAGCGCCTGAACCTCCCCTGGCGGCACCACGGCACCAATATGACCCTGGCAGAAGTCGATGAGCTAAACCAGCGCCTCGATTTACCTGCCTTGCACGGGTATTGGCTGGCGGTGCAGGAGCGCACCCGCGCCATCCTCAGCGCCCTGGACGGTGTGGATTTGGACGCCCCCATGGAAGAAGGACCGCTCCGGCAGATCATGCTCAACGAGGGCCTGGCGCACAGCGATGCCGGGTGAGGCGCTTCAGCAAAGAAAGTCTCAAGATCTGTCTGTTTTTCCAGTTGGGCGCCCAGCGCTTCCTGGCTGTATCCGGTCAGCCAGCGAATGATTTCATCGACTTCCGCTTTTGTGCGCCTCTTCTTCTCTGCCTTGGCAATGTAGTGGGGATAGACGCTCGCGAAACTCATGCCGTAGATGCGGTGTTTTGTCATGTGGCTCATTTTACCCGAAGATACGCGGACCGCGCTCGCCTTCTCCCTCCCCCAAAATCCGTCCTGTGGATTTTGGGGGAGGGCAGGGAGGGGGTAGATCACCGCCTCTGTATCGGCAAAAACACCCGCCCACCCTGGGCGACCAGCGCGTACTGGCTGAAATGGTCGGCCTGGATGCTGATCTTGTCGTTCAGCGGGTCGCGAGTCACCGGCAGCGAGGCCCACCCGCCGCCCGAATCGCTGTACACCGCCAGGCTGGCTTCATTGAACGGCATGATCGCCAGGTTGCTGTAATCGAAGGTCAGCGTGAACGGCTGGAGGAAAGTGGTGACCGGCGCGCCGTTGGCTTCGGCGCTCAGCTCGACGCCTGTCAACCACACCGTGCCGGCCGCCGGCGCGGGGCCAGCTTGCCCGGCGACCATCGTCACCACGGTCTCATTGGCGACCGAACCGCTGGGGAAGACAATGCTCGCTTCGCCGAACCAGGAGTCCAGGCTGCCGCCAGCGGCGGGCGAGAGCAGCAGGCTGCGCGGCGTGTCGGGGTAGGGATCGGCGCGCCAGATGCCGTCTTCGGTGATGGCGGCGAACAGCGCGCCGCTGTCCGGCGACTTAGCGAGCGCCAGCGCCTGCCAGGCGTACAGGTTGGGGCCGCTGTTTTCCCAAATCCCGTCTGCTCCCTGCGAATAGATGCTGTAGTAACCCCCGCCGGGCTGCTTGCAGGCGGCGAACACCCGGCGCTGGATGCCGCTGCCATCTGCCAGCAAGCTGCGGCAGTCTTCCAAGAGCGGGCTGCTTGGCGTCCAACTCACCCCGCCGTTGGTGGAGACCTGCACGCCGTGGTACGCTGTGCCCGCCCACAAGGTGTTATCGGTGGCAAAATCCGGCGAGATAGCCACCGAGAGCGCCGACGGGTTGGAGGGGTCCAGGCTGCCCAGGCCAAACGACTGCCAGGTGGCGCCTCCGTCTGTGCTGCGGTAGATGCCCGAGTAGCGGTAAGCGGCAAAGGCGGTGTGATCCACGGCGAAGTTGGGCGAGATGGCCAGGTCTTCCACGTAGTTCCAGAAGGAGGGCTGCCCGCCAGCGATCGTCCAGCTCGCCCCGCCGTTGGTGGTGCGGAAGATGCCGCTGTAGGTGCCCGCCAGCACGGTCTGGTCGCTGGCGAAGTTGGGCGATACGGCGATGTTGGTGACAAAGGTGTCGGTGATGCCGCTGCTCAATGGGAGCAGGGTCGTGCCGCCGTCCGGTGTGCGGTACACGCCCTCATCGGTCGCCAGCCACAGGCTGGCGTCGCTCGGGGAGATGGCGATATCCCAGACTTTGGTGTACTCCCCCAGGTTGGTTGCCTGCCAGGATTCGCCGCCGTCGGTGCTCTTGAACAGCCCGCGAGAACCGATGCCCGCCCACAGCGTCTGGTCGCTGTCGAAGGTGGGC
The DNA here is from genome assembly GCA_029265355.1 of Chloroflexota bacterium. Lineage (GTDB taxonomy): Bacteria > Chloroflexota > Anaerolineae > Anaerolineales > UBA4823 > JAJUJL01. Next base: position 14,232 of record JAJUJL010000037.1, read on the forward strand.
GAGACTGCCACAGCGTTGCCGTCCTGGGTGGTGAAGTTTGCCAATTTCCAGGAGTTGCCGCCATCTCGGCTGTGGTAGATGCCGCTGCTCAGGGTGATGTACAGGGTGGCGTCTTGCGCATAGTCGGGGGAGAAAGCAATGTACGACCACCAATCGGAGAAGGTGTAGGTGAAATCATCCACCAGCTCCCACGAGAGCCCGGCGTTGAAGCTGCGGTACACACCGTCGAAAGAGCTGAAGTACACGGTGTGGTCAATGGCAAACGCCGGCGAGAAGGCCAGCAAGCCCGGATCACCGGTTTCACCGTTGGTGGCGCCGGCGGGCTGGTTGGGGAGCTGCTGCCAGGTGCTGCCCTCGTCCACAGAAGTCCACAGCAAGCCGTCGCTGGGCAGCGTGTCGGGGATCTCGGTCACGCCCCACAGCTTGTGGTCGCTGGCGTAGGTGGGGGAGGGGCGCAGCTCGTGCAGGTTGTGGGCAAAGCCGCCGTAAGCCGGCAGCCCCAGCGCTTCCCAGGTGCTGCCGCCGTTCTTAGAACGGTACAAGTAGCCGCTGAACGGCGTCAGCCCGCCGAGATCGATCATCTGGTTATGGGTAACAGCCCACAGGGTTTGGTCCTGGGCGTAAAGCGGCGAGAGCGTCAGCAGCTCCACGCCGTAGTTCATGTTGGTGGACACCACCGGCGTGAGCAGTTGGGCGGCGGGATTCCAGGTGACGCCGCCGTCGGTCGATTTCCACACGCCGCCGTCCGCATAGTGGTCCGAGGCCAGGAAGACGGTGTGGTCGGTGAGGAAATTCGGCGAGGGGCGCACTTTGCGCTCCCCGGGTGGCAGCCCGCTCCACACCGGCGACCAGGTTTCGCCGCCGTCGGTGGAGCGCACCAGCGTGGCCACGCTGCTGATGTATTGCAAGCCGAACAGGGTCTGGTCGCTGGCGAACTGCGGCGAGATTGCCAGCAGACTCACCACGGCGCTCATCCGCTCCCAGGATGCACCGCCGTCCCGGCTGCGGTAAATGCCTTCCAGCGGGTCGTGAGCAAACAGGGTGCGGTCGCTGGCAAACTGCGGCGAGAAGGTCACCTGGCAGGTGCAGCCCTGCGGCAGCCCCTGGGCGACCTGGCGCCAATCCAGCGCGCCGCCGGGCGAATCCTGCACTGCGGCCAGGCTGTTCGCCAGGCGTCCAAAAGCCAGGCTGAGGGGGAGCAAGAGGGTTAGCATAGCCAGCAGGCGTTTTGGCGGGTGACCCAGAGGATCTCGCATGGTTTTCTCCTTGATTGAGATTTTTCAGTTGTGAGATGCTGCCGCGTTTTAGACGGCATTTCATTTTTCATTCCAGGTTAATCATCTCAAATATTTTCATTTTCGGGCTTAACAGAATTGTCAAATGTCATAGGTAAAGTTCAGGGGTGGCATCGCGCGGCGAAGCCGCGCGTTGCCACCCCCGTCCAACCCGAATGTAATGTGTGATTAACGGGGCGTTGCAACCCGCTGCATTCGGAGGTGCGGAGCAGCCACAAGCATCACCAGCAGAAGTCCAACCAGCAGGCTCGCCAGCAGCCAGGCAACGGGAGCATCCCCTTTGCCGGAGAATTGCACCAACTGCAATGCCGTGGGACCGGTGAGCTGGTTGGTGACCTGCGCTTCCATTAGGTCGCCGCCCGTGTTGTCGCTGCTCAGGTAGGCAACGTTGGTCACGGATTTGACGCCGGGCGGAGGCGGGTTATTGACGATCGCCCGGAAGGAAATCTCCAGCCGCTCACCGGGCAGCAGGCTGTAGGCATCCGCCAGGGTGAGCAGGCCTGGCAGGTCGTGCCCGGCGCTCTGGGTTTGCTGAGTGGCCTGCACCTGCACGTTATCGAAGTAGACGATCTCGTCGTTGCCCAGGTTGGGCGCGCTCATGAAGCGAATGCGGGTATGGGAAGCCATGTAGGTGGAGATGTCGTAGCTCACGCTGTTGTAGTTGGCGTCGGTCACGCCCCCGGTTGCTCCGGCAAAACGGTCCAGCTCAGTCCAGGAACTGCCGCCATTGTTGGAAACTTGCACCGCCACGTAGCGGTCTGCGGCGGTCAGCCCCACCCTTCGGTATTCGAAGCTCAATGTGGCCGAGCTGTAGGCAGAGAGATTGAGCTCGCGCTGCACACCCTCGCCGCTGCCGGTGCCGTTATCTTTCACCCGCAGGCTGTTGTCGCCCAGGTCAGCGACCACGCGCAGGTCGCCGGCGTTGAGGCCATCCGCCTCGTTCACTTCCAGCCAGTTGGTGGCCCAGGCACCGGTGCCGTCGCTGCCGGCGTAGCTGACGCTGGCAAACTGGTCGCTGAACAACCCGCTGCTGGTGCGCCACATGATGGTGCTGCCGGGCACTGCGGTCAGGCCGGCTGGCAGCGGATCATTCAATACCAGGTTGGTTTCCGCCACGCTGCCCAGGTTTTCGAGGGTGATGGTATAGGTGACCGTGCTGCCGGCGGCCAGGGGATTCGAGCCCAGGTGAGTGGTTTTTTCCAGCGCCAGCTCATGCACCTCGATCGGAGCGCTGTCGGAGGCGGTGATCAGGATGCCGCCCTGCAGCGCATTCACCTGGGCGGTGTTGATGTAGTGGCTGCCGCTGGCCTGGGCGGTGGTTTCGGCGCTGAAGACGATCGTCAGCGTCTCCTGGGCGTTCATTGGCAGGTTGAGATCCCACAGCAGGTCGAGCCCGCTGATGGCTGGATCGGCGGCAGCGCCGCTCAACGTGGAACCGTCCGGATAGGTGATGGTGCTGCTGCCGCTCACATACGCCCAGTTGGCGGGCAGGCTGTCGCTCACATCCACGCTGTCCAGGCTGAACTCGTGGCTGCTCACCACCAGGGTGAAGGCGACCTGCTGCCCCGGGCTGGCGCTGATCAAAGACGGGCTGGCGGTCTTCTCGATGCTCACCACTGCATCCATCCAGGTGTTTTGCAGCGGCAGGGTGGTGTTGCCCATATCCAGGTAGGGGGAGGCCGTGCCAGCCGTGTTCGGGTCTTCGCCCCAGGCCACTGCCAGCGGGTCGGTCGCCCAGATGTGCATGCCGGTGTTGTCGAAATCCGGGTCGAAGATTTTTTGGATCTGCAAGCGGTTCAAATTGTAGATTCTGTCCACAATGCCGTCATTCGGGCCAAAGTCGACGAAGACGGTGGTGCCATCCTGGACGGGGGTGACGAAAGCCGGGGAGCCGTTCACCGACGGCGTAGCCTGCGAAGAGCCAGGCGCCCAACCCAGGTAGTATTCATCGGTCAGGGCGGTCACCGGCACCAGGCTGAAAGCCCAGTCGTAAGTGGTGGATTCGGTGTCGGCGACGCCCACCGCCCAGAAATTCTGCGCTGCGCTCAGGTGCACACCGGAATTCTGCGGCACGGCCTGGCCGCGCAGGGTGGAATAGGCGCGGGTGCTGTTGGCGGGAACGGTGAAGGCGCCCGAGCCCAGGCTGTCGCTGTAGTTCACCAACAGGTCGTTGGCGTAGGGATTGACGATGAACAGGTCGGTGTCGTAGCCGCTGCCAAAGCCGCCCACCGGGCTGTAATACTCATTCGCCCACAGGCTGGTGGGCACCAGGGTCAGGTCACGGCTTTCGTAGTGGGCGGTGCCGCCGTAGTTGTTGCCGACGATCATCTGCGCCTGCACCGGATAGGTGGCGGAGATGGTGGTGCCGGTGTTGACATGGTAGAGTTGGGACACTTCGCCGAGCTGCAAAACGACATCCAGGTCCGGGCTGGGAACGGTCAGCGGGTCGTCCACCTGCACGCGGTTGTTATTGGAAGTGGATTGCACGATCAGGTACGATTTGGTGAAATCGGTGTAATACGTGGGCGCGCCAGCCAGGTTCTCGCCAACCGGCAGGGTGTATTGGTTTTGATAGGGCTTGGTGGGGAAGACCTCCCAGGCCTGGGCGAACAGCGTCCCCGCCGATTCGGGCCAGGAAACGCGCGATACTGCGGGCATACCGCCCACCACCAGCACCCGGTCGCGCCCGTCGTAATAAACATTGCTGCCGCGCGGGTTCACCGGGATATTGGCGCTGGTAAATATTTTCACCTCGCCGCGCGCCAGGGTGTAGCTCTCGTCGGCGGTGGCCGGGTTAGCCGGATCGAAATCGTAGCCATCCTCCCAGTGATCATAGTAGAGCAGCGTGTCGGCGCTGGTGGCTGTGAAGGAGATGACGGCGCGCATGCCCTGGTTGATGTCCAGCAGGTAAGGGTCGAGATCGAAAAAGACGCCCCACATCTGCTCCTCGCCTCCGGCGATGAAGTATTCCAGGTAGCCGGAGGTGGCAGCCGCCCGGACCGGCGCAGGCGGGCTACACAGCGTGAGCACCAGAACAAACAACATCAGCCAATTCAGCCAACTCTTGGGAAGCGTGATACGGTTCATGGACTAGAGCCCTCTACTTTGGTAATTATTCCTTTGCATCGGAGGATCATCGATGATGAAGGTGAAAGGTTGCTAAACGAACACTGTTGCAATAATTTTATCACGTTAATGTAACGGTTTTGATATGTTTTGAATAAAAATGCTTAACAGTTTTGTAAATAATCTCACAACCCATCACAAATCATCGCCCCAGGCGTCAACTCGTTATTGTTACGAGCATTGACGCCCACCTGCCTGGCGCCAAAAAACTGTTAGAATTTAACCCGCCTCGCTGCAAGACCACGTCCTCATATCCTTCTGAGGGAGCATGCTGCGACACCCACCTGGCTTTGGAGGATTCATGAAAACAGTGCGCCTGGCGATGATCGGTTTCGGCAATGTTGGACAGGGCTTTGCCCAACTCCTGGTTGGCGAGGGGAATAGATTGCGCCAGCAGTACGGCCTGGATTTCAAGATCGTGGCGGTCAGCGATCGCACCAAAGGCAGCCTGCACCGTACCTCTGGCCTGGAACCGCAGGCGTTGCTGGATGCCGTTCGCCAGGCGGGGGATTTTTCTGCCCTCAGCGAAGACACAACTGCCTGGGACGCGCTGCAGACCATCCAAAATGCGCCCTGCGAGGCAGTGCTCGAGCTCAGCGACACCAACCTGCAGACCGGCGAGCCAGCCCTCACGCACATCGCCCTGGCGCTGCGCCTGGGCAGGCACGTGGTCACCGCCAACAAGGGTCCGGCGGCGCTGCGCTACCCTGAGCTGGCGCGCCTGGCGCACACCCACGGCTGCCAGTTGGGCGTGGAGGGCGCGGTGATGAGCGGCACGCCCGCCATTCACCTGGGCCTGGACCTGCTGCGCGCCGCTGTCATTCGGCGTGTGGAAGGCATCCTCAATGGAACTTCGAATTTTATCCTGACGCAAATGGAAGCTGGCCTGGAGTACGCCGCAGCGCTGCGCCAGGCGCAGGAGCTGGGTTACGCCGAAGCCGACCCAAGCGGAGATGTGGAAGGCTACGACGCCGCCGCTAAGTTGGCCATCCTCAGCGCGGTGCTGTTTGGAGAGACGCTTCCATTGGAGAAGATCCAGCGCCAGGGCATCACCGCTCTGAGTCAGGCGGATCTTGCCAGCGCCGCGCGGCGCAGCGAACGCTGGAAACTGGTCGCCAGCCTGGAGCGTCGCGGCGAAACGCTCCAGGCGCAGGTGGCGCCAGTCTCGCTGCCCTTGAGTCACCCATTGGCTGGCGTGAGCGGGGCGACCAATGCGCTGGTTTACACCACCGACCTGCTCGGACCGGTGACGCTGATCGGCCCGGGTGCGGGGCGGCTGGAAACCGCTTACGCGTTGCTGACCGATCTGCTGGCGATCTTCTCAGCGGGGAGCGCTTGAGAAAGAAGACCTGACTTGCGGACAACATCCTTTTCACGGGGCAAGGCCAGCCCCGCAGCGGCGCGGCAATCCCACGGACAGTGGCGGAGATCGCTTCGCTGCCGCTCGCGATGACCGCCTGATATGACCAGGCTGTCTCTTTGTGTGAGTCGCCTTCTGGTTGCGCTGGTCTGGGTTACAACCTCATCTCCGCCCGCAGCATACCCGGTTCGCCCGCCGGACCCAGCTCGAAGCCCAGCTTCTTCACCAGCGACTGCATCACCTGGTTGTCTTCGGTCATCACCGCTTCCAGGCGCTCCAGGCCCTCCTGGCGCGCTACCTGGATCACCCGGCGCATCAGCTCGCTGCCCAGGCCCAGGCCCTGCGAGTCGTCGGCGATGAGCAGGGAAAAGCGCGCCGCCCGGCTGCCATGCAGCTTGCTCAACCGGCCGGCGCCCAGGATGCGCTTGCCGTTGCAGCCGCCTTCTTCTTCGCTGCGCATTTCGGCGATCAGCGTGATTTCGCGGTCGTAGTCGCCATGGCAGATGCGCGCCAGCCGCTCGTGGGCGATGCGATCCGTGAGCATCATTGGGTGCAGGTAGCGCATGTACACCGTGCGGTCCGACAGGCGGTAGTGGAACTGCACCACGTCCGGCTCATCTTCTGGGCGCACCGGGCGGATGGTCACCGCGCAGCCGTTGCGCGCTGTCCAATGCCACACGTACTGGATCGGGTAGGGACGGATCGCCAGCGGCGGGAGTTGCTCTTCCTTCACTTCCGGTCCGTACACCACCACGCGGGCGTCCAGCGCCAGCAGACCTTCGTGGGAGGCGATCAGCGGGTTGATGTCCAGCTCTTCGATCCAGCGCTGCTCGCTGATCAACTGCCCAAAGCGGATCATCAGCTTCTCCAGCCCGTCCAGGTCCACCGGCGGGCGGCCGCGCACGCCCTTCAGGGCGGTGTAGATCTTGGTGCGCTCCATCATGCGGCGGGCGCGCAGGTTGGTGAGCGGCGGCAGCCCCAAAGCCCGGTCTTTGAACACCTCCACCATCGTGCCGCCCAGGCCAAACAGCAGCACGGGACCGAACTGCGGGTCAATGCTGCTGCCCAGGATCAGTTCGTAGCCTTCCAACCTGGACATGGGCTGCACAGTCACACCCAGGAAATCCTCGGCTTTGACCGCGGCCTGGATGCCGCGGAAGGCCTCTCGCACGGCCCGCTCATCCGCCAGGTTCAGGCGCACGCCGCCCACGTCGCTCTTGTGGGTGATGGTTTCCGAGTGCAGCTTGACCACCACCGGGTAGCCGATCTCAGCCGCCTGGCGCACCGCCTCGTCTTCGCTCTCGGCCACCCGCGTCTCGACGGTGGGGATGCCGTAGGCCGCCAGCAGCGCCTTGGACTCGTACTCGGTCAGGATGGTGCGCCCGGAGCGGCGCGCCTCAGCGATGATCTGGGCGGCGCGCGCCCGGTCCGGCGGGTTTTCGTCTTCATCGGAGCCCAGCGTGGGCGTCTCGTACAGGGCGTTCAGGTACTCCGAATAGGCGGCCATGTAGGTGAACATGCGCGCCGCCGTATCTGGGTAGGGGAAGTTGGGGATGCCGGCATTGCTCAGGATGGCGTCGCCCTGGGCGATATCCTCGCCGCCCATCCAGGAAGCCAGCAGCGGCTTGCCGGTGGAGGTGGCGTAGGGGCGCAAGCGCTCCGCCGTCTGGGTCGGATCGGTCATTGCCTGCGGGGTGAGGATGACCAGCATGCCGTCCGAGTTGGGGTCGCCGGCGGCGATCTCCAGGGCCTTGGCGTAGCGTTCTGGGGACGCGTCTCCCAGGATGTCCACCGGGTTGTTGTGGCTCCAGGCGGGCGGCAGCAGCTCGTTGAAAGCCTGCATGGTGTCGGGGGAAAGCTCTGCCAGCTCGCCGCCGTTCTGCAGCAGGGCGTCGGTCGCCAGCACGCCAGGACCGCCAGCGTTGGTCAAGATGGTCAGGCGCTTGCCCGCCGGGCGCGGCTGCTTGGCGAGCAGGTCGGACATGTAGAACAGTTCGGCGATGCTGTTGACGCGCAGCACACCGCTGCGGCGGAAGGCCACCTCCAGCACTTCGTCGGAGCCGGTCAGCGAGCCGGTGTGCGAGGCGGCGGCCTTGGCCGCGCCGGCGGTGCGCCCCGGCTTGATGACGATGATTGGCTTGATCAGCGCCACCTCGCGCGCCGCCGACATGAACGCGCGCGCGTCGCCGATGGTTTCCATGTACATGACGATCGACTCGGTTTCCGGGTCGTCGCCCAGGTAGTAGATCAGGTCGCCCCAGCCCACGTCCGCCATCGAACCAATCGAGACAAAAGCCGAGAAGCCCACGTTCTCGCGCAGGCTCCAGTCCAGCACCGCCGTGCACAGCGCGCCCGACTGGCTGATGAAGCCCACCTTGCCCTTGCGGGCGATGGTGGTGGCGAAGGTGGCGTTCAGCCCTTTGATCGGGTTCATCACGCCCAGGCAGTTGGGACCGATGAGGCGCATATTCGATTTGCGGGCGTTCTCCACCACCTGACGCTCCAGCTCGGCGCCCTCCGGCCCGGTCTCTTTGAAGCCGGCGGAGATGACGATGGCGCCGCGCGCTCCCGCCTGGGCGCATTCATTGATGATGCCCGGCACGGTGCGCGCCGGTGTGACGATCACCGCCAGGTCGACTGGCTCGGGCAGCTCCATGATGGAGGCATAAGCCTTGACGCCCAGCACGCTGGGGCGCTTGGGGTTGACCGGGAAGACCGGCCCGCCGAACGGGCTGGAGATCAGGTTCCACATGATCGTGCGCCCGACCGAGCCGGGGTTTTCGGTCGCGCCGATCAGGGCGACGCTCTTGGGCTGGAAGATGGCTTTGAGCTGCTGGCCTTCGTAATGGTAAACGTCGTGAATGGGATCGAATTGGGGCAATTTCATCATGTCCATGGATAATGACCTCGCATATTTTTTTATCATCTTACCACACACAGACCTGACAGGGGAAACCCATCAGGTCTGCATGGCAGGTGGTGTTCGTGTAAAATTTCACAAATTATTATACCCCAAAAGTTGAGACTAGCGGTCTATTCCCCCTTTCTAAAACGCTTATGTGCAGTTTAATGCGATGACGAGCAAGTCTCGGTTATTCCTGCTTCTCAGAACCCCCTGAGCTTATGGACATTCTCCGGCCGATAAATAATTTGATCAGGGAGGCGAGTGCGACGATTAGTACAGCTATGAACAAGAAGGATTGTGGACTTAAGAGGATAAGCCGGATATGCAACCCGGATAAGAGGGGCAGCCCGCGAAGCTGATCGTAATAAGCATCAACCCTATAGGCAAGAGTGTATCGATAGGTAATCAATAACAGCGTTATAATGAGCCAGATGATCGATTCAATGGGCCGTTTGAAAGCTGTAAAGGATAACCTTATATAAAGGATCGTGAGCAATGCAAACAATGCACTAAGGAAGAGAGCCATTAACCAATTGGAGAGTGACCGTGAGGTTTGTCCGGGCTCTTGATCGAGAATCAAATAAGCGTCTGCTAGTGCGTACGCGATTACGAGATATAGGATGGGCGCTAGGATTGAATAATATTGTGATGGTCGAAATTTCATATCACTCTCATCCGCCAGGGTTAACTGCAACGATCTCTATTAATCAATAGCACACGAACCCTTGAAAATACATATTTCCAACCACCAAGTGGATGATCCACGCTTTAATTGAACCTTGGAATTACCCGCTTGATACCCTAATAAACCGCTGGTTACAATGTAATTTCCCGCCCACGGTACCATGAGGGAATAAGTGTTTCCTGAAGTTGGATAACCAATCCACTTTGATGTATACTTTTCTGGATTGCAATCATCATCTCCAGGTAGAGAAGCACCAATGCATCCTGCCTCCATGCTTGCGCTACTCATGCTTGTTGAAGAGTCGTAAAGCTGCCACTTTGTCTTGTATTGGCTGACAGAAACGTAGGTCAGTTCACCGACAGTAGTTTCGTCATAATACATCCATATCGTGACCTTCACACCTCTACTGCTATCCCATTTTTGTTTGGAGTCTACCAGAGATGCAAGAATAGTAGTTGCTATTTCTGCAATGAAGGCCGTGACTAATTCTCCATTCGAAAGTTCTTGGTTACTTTCTTGGAGATCAATCTCAGCATACCTACTGGTAGACGGACTCCATACAATCACAGTACTTTGGTTCGTTGCTACTGGATTGAATTGTTTTATAGGTAGAGGAAAGATTTGAGGAAAGCACCGATAATATGATTATTAGTCGAGTTGTAGTCATGTGTCCTCCCATTATGAAAAAACTATTCACGTTTCGAAAAAATGTCTAAAGAATGGAACATTCTATACTACCAATATAGTATCAAGTTTAGCCTCTTCATTCAAGCATCTTTAAGTACATGATCATTGGATTTACTACGGTTAGCTCAACAACCACGCTAAATTGTTTTTGGGGCTTGATTGCGGGGACTGGCTGGCGTTAACTCCGCAACCGCCCTTTATTAACTCTCGAGCATGCGGTTGAGCATACGACGAATAGACGTTCAAGTTATTAAGGCGCTCAATCAAGAATCATCCACCAATAACATCTTCTAATAAATCGTCTTTACTCGACCTCCACAGGCGCCATCGCCAATTCCACTTCCGGGGGCGCCTTCGGCAGCTTGAATTTCCACCACACCACCGGCAGGGTGATGGCTGCCCCAATGGCAGTCAGCAAAAATGGCAGGCGCGGGTTGAAGCGCTCCCAAAGCTGCGCCCCGATCCACGGCGCCGGCAGCGAGATCAGGCCCACGCTGCCCTGGAACAGGCCCGAGAACGTGCCCAGCGACTGGCGCGGCACCACCTTGGAAACCAGCGACTGGTAGGCCGGGCTGAGCAGTCCCACCCCCAGCCCGAACAGCGCCCAGGTACCGATGAACGCCGGGTAAGTGCGTCCTTGCAAGAAGATCACCATCGCCAGGATGACCATGGAAAATCCAACGGTGATGGGCACACGCTCGCCGTAGCGGTCCACCAGGCGCCCGGAGAGGATGGGGGTGAGCATCATGGCAATCGAGAACACCGAACCCAGTATGCCAATTTGCGCGTACGACAGCCCGATCACCTGCTCCAGGTACAGCGGCTGCAGCTCGCCCGACAGGCGGAAGGCGATATCGCGCACGCCGTCGGTGAGGAAGATCCAGGTGATGATCCCGCCGCCGACCACCATGCCGGCGACGACTTTAATGCTGGATTTGAACGAGTCGACGGTCAGTTTGCGGGCCTCGCGCTCGCTCTCCGGGCGCATATTGCGCGCCATCCAGATGCGCAGCGCGGCGGCGGCGCTGTAGAACAGGGCTGCCACCAACAGCATCCACTTGAAGCCGAACTGCCCCGCCAGCAGCCCGCCCAGCGGGGGGCCGACAATGCCCACCACCTGGTAGATGGTATCGGTCAGGCCGTACATGCGACCGCGGTTCGCCTCGCTGGAATTCTCGGCGATGAAAGCGCTGAAGCTGGGACCCACCAGGGCGTAAGGAATCTGGTTGACCGAGAGCGCCAGCAGCATCCACTGCCAGGAGGGCGCCAGCAGCATGGCGATGAAGCCCAGCACGCCGCCGATGCTGCCGATGGCGATGGCGCGCAGCCGCCCAATCGAGTCCGAGATCCAGCCGCCCATGATCTGCAGCCCCAGGATGACCACCGAGGTCAGGGTGAAGACCATCCCCACCTGCCCGACCGACGCTCCCAGTTCGGTCAGGTAGATCGGCATCAGCATATTGATCATGTTGGCGGCGATGTTCGCCAGGATCATGGCGGTCAGGAACCAGATCATCAGCGGGGTTAAAAGACGGTTGTTGGATTGGCTCATTGTTACCTGCTTTGAGCGCGGCGAGTGGCTACAGGCGCTCGAGAAAGGATTGGGGGTTGAGCAGGAAGTCGCGCGTCAGCGAGACGTGCTCCAGCGTCTCCCAGGCAGCCGGGCGCAGATGGTCGCCTTCCATCAGCAAGATCTGCGCCCCGGGAAATGCCATCAGGATGGGTGAATGCGTGGCGATGATGAACTGCGACTGCTGCGGCAGCATTTCTTTGAGCAGGCTGATCAGGGCTAGCTGGCGCAGCGGCGAGAGCGGGGCTTCCGGTTCGTCCAGCAGGTACAGCCCGCCGGGTACGAAGCGCGACTGGAACAGCGCCAGGAAGCTCTCGCCGTGCGAGCGCGCCTCCAGCCCCTCGCCGTAACGCCGGCGCAGGTCTGCCAGCTCTCCGGCGGTGCTCATCTTTGCCAGGCTGGCGGCATACGCCGAGCGATCTTTGTATTCGCGCTCGATCTCCTGCAGGTCGGCTTCCATCTCGGCGCGCAGGCGGCTCAGGCGGCGGGCGTAGCCGAAGAAATCCTCTGCCCGCAGGAAGAAGCCCTTGCGGGTGCGCTTGCTCCAGGCCAGGCGCAGGTGTTTCGCCAGCTCGCGCTGCGCCGCCAGTGAAGGATCGCTTTTCAAGCTCTCGCTGCCCACCGCCGGCAATTCAGCGGCGATGGCGATGGATTCCATCAGCGTGGATTTGCCGCAGCCGTTCTCGCCCACCAGCATGGTGACCGGCGAATCGAAGCGCAGCTCTTCCATCCCGTTCAGTATCGGCAGGTTGAAGGGGAAGGTATTCGCCAGGCGTTCGTCCCAGCGCCGGAAGGTGATCGATCGCAGGTGCACAGTGAATATACGGAAAATGGGGCAAAAAGTCGCGCCTGGGGGCAGAGGGGGGTTTAATCATTTCCCTTCCCCATTTTCGTCCTGTGAAAATGGGGGAGGGGGGTCGCAAGCACCACACGGATTTGGCCACGGATGCACGGATTACGCCCGCCGTCGCGAAGACCCACCCCTACCCAAACCCGCGCCCCCGTTCCCGTAGGGGCGGGTTTGCGCGGGCGGGAGGCGCGCCCCTGGCCGCGCCTTACCCGGGCCTTGCGACACGCCCAGGCAGGGGCAAAAACCCGCCCCCAACCCGTCGCCCCGCTATGCTGGGCTTTGGGTGCATTTCGTTCTCTGCAATCTGAATATATACTTATCTTGGCAATCCCTTCCTCTGCGCAGTCTGGAGAAAACCTTCGATGAAAAACACCCCACTGATCACCTACCTGGCCATTTTGATCTTGCTTTGCGCCGCCTTCATCTTTGGCGCCAGGCTGATGGGCGAGCAGGGCGCGTACCTGGCGCAGGGCTATATGCTCACGCCCGCCATCGCCGCCCTGATTACCCGTGCGTTCTTCTACCAGCCGGGATTCAGCGACGCCAACCTGCGCTTCGGCAGGCTGAGCGACTACTTCAAATTCTGGCTGGTTTCGCTGGGCATCACGGTACTGTCCTATGCCATCTATACCCTGCTGGGCGCGGTGCGCTGGGATTTCAGCGGCGAGATCTTCCTGGAGAAATTGACCCAACAGTTTGCCGCCAGCGGGCAGGACATCCGCGAGACGCTGCCGCCCGGTTTCACCCCGCAGATGATGCTGCTGATCTTCTTTATCGGCGGGCTGACGGTTTTCAACATCCTGCCGGGCATCCTCAGCGGCTTTGGCGAAGAGTTCGGGCACCGCGGCTTCATGTTCCCGCTGCTCTACCGCATTCAGCCCTGGGTGGGATTGGTCATCGGCGGCTTGATCTGGTATGCCTGGCACCTCCCGTTGGGGTTCGTCGTGCCGCAGACCGTGCAGGTTCCCGCCTGGCAAATGGCAGCCAACGTCCTCGCTCTGGCAGTCGGATCGGTGTGCGCCTTCACCTACCTGGCGTACGTGTACGTCAAGAGCCGCAGCGTGTGGGTGACCGCCGTGGCGCACATCGTGATGAACAACTCAGCCGCCTCCTTCTCGTACATCACCGTGCTGGAAAACCAGGCGCTGGCAAATTTGGGGCTGGTGCTGACCATGCTGATTGTGGTTGCTGTGCTGTATAATCGTAAGGAACTGAGCGTCTTTAAGGAATATTTTGCAGGAAGTTGAGCGCCTTCGTCGCTTGCCAGCCTTCTGAGCTCTCGTAGAACGGAGAAACGCTAAGGATGAAGGACTTCGAAGAAATCCAGGTCGAAAGCCGCGCCGAGCTACGCCGCTGGCTGGAAGCCAACCACGCTCGCAAAGAGAGCGTTTGGCTGATTTCCTATAAAAAGAGCGTACCCGAAAAGCACGTCCGTTATGATGATATAGTCGAAGAGGCGCTGTGCTTTGGTTGGATCAACGGCCTGCAGCGCAAGCTGGATGCCGCCCGCTCGATGCTGTTGCTATCCCCCCGACGCCCGGGCAGCGGCTGGTCGGCCCTGAACAAGCGGCGCATTGAGAAGCTGATGGCAGCGGGCCTGATCATGCCGCCCGGGCTGTCAGCCAACCGAATCTGGGTTATCATCGGGCTATGTCCCGCTTTCAAGTGATCGCCTTCGACGCCGACGATACCCTGTGGCACAACGAGCGCCTGTACGTCGAAGCTCAATCGCGCTTCAAAAAGCTGCTCGCCCCTTACCACAGCCCGGAGTGGATCGATGAGCGCCTCTACCAGGCCGAGCTGCGCAACCTGGGGCATTTCGGCTACGGGATCAAGGGCTTCGCCCTCTCAATGATCGAAACCGCTGTCGAGCTGACCGAGGGGCGCATCGCTGGGGCGCAGATCCAGACCATCATCGATACCGCCAAGAGCATGCTCTCGGCTGAGGTGGAGCTGCTCGAGCATGTCGCTGAGACTATCCCGCTGCTGGCGCAGCGCTATCCTTTGATGCTGATCACCAAGGGCGACCTGCGCGACCAGGAGATCAAGATCGCCCGCTCCGGGCTGGCAGACCACTTCCACCGCATTGAGATCGTCAGCGAGAAGAACCCCGCCAGCTATGCGGCCCTGCTGGAGCGGCATGCCATCCCACCCGAGCACTTTCTCATGGTTGGCAACTCGCTGCGCTCAGACGTGCTGCCGGTGCTGGAGCTGGGCGGCAGTGCGGTGTACGTCCCATACCAGCACACCTGGGGGCACGAAGCCGCCGATCCGCCCGCCGCTCAGCCGGGTTACTACCACCTGGCGCACCTGGGCTTGCTGCCGGAGCTGCTGGAGCGATTGGACGGCGACGGCCAGCAGACCATGGGGAGCAACCCATAAAGGCTATATGCTATACTCAACATCGAGGCCGCCTGTAAGCGAGTGTGTTGGGTATGGATGTACGCCTGGGTATTCAACTGATCGTCATATTCGCCAGCCTGTTGAGCGTCATGTTCAGCTTCAACTATTACGTGCATTACCGTGTCCTGGTGCTGAACCGGCCCTTCCACCGCGAAGAGAACCGCCGCCGCTACCGCATCGCCCTGCTGGTGCTGGCTTTTTCGCTGGTCATTTTCCTGGCTGCCCTGTTCACCCTGGTGGCTGGCGCGGGGCGCAGCGACCAGTCCCCTGGCGACCCAGGCCTCACTGCTTCGCCTTCCGGCGGGCAGCTCCAGCTCACCGCTGCCAGCCCAACCGCGACACCTGCGCCTGCCCAGCCAGCCGAAAGCCCGTCGCCACCCACTGCCACGCCCACGCCCAACCTGCGCCGGGCGCGCATCGGCAATACCAATGGCTTCGGCGCCAACCTGCGCACCGCGCCCGGCGTGGCTGCCGAGATCGTCGCCACCCTGATGGACGATACGCAGGTGAAGTTGGCCGGCGCCAGCCAGGAAGCCGGCGGATACACCTGGCAACTGGTCGTCTTGGACAATGGGCAAGAGGGCTGGGTTGCTGAAATTTTCCTGATCTTTGAGGGCGAGTGAACGGGTCGCACTCAGTTTACCCATCCGCAGGATGCGTCGTTGGACCACCGTTCGCAGATCAGCGCGGGTCCTCCCTCATCTCTGGCGTTGCGTAATTCTGACCTCTGATCATTCTGACTGGAGACCATTCATGTTCGATACTGTCATGACCAACTTAGTCCAGGTGACTCCCGAGTGGTTGACCGCCGTGCTGTCACGCGACGGCGCGCTGGCGCGTGGGCAGGTCACCGCTTTTGAAGTGCAGGCCGGCGGCGGTAACTGGTCGTCCAATGGCGTCTTGCGCCTGCGCTACAGCGACAACGCCCAGGGCTCCCTGCCCGAGCGACTGTTTCTCAAGATGGTGGACGCCGACCTGGGCGATGGCGAATATTTCGGTCCCTCCGAAGTGACCTATTACACCCGCGATTACCTGGGTGTGCCAGATGCGCCGCTCATCCGCTGTTACCACGCCGCCTACTCGCCCGAGCTGCAGCGCTATCACCTGCTGCTGGATGATCTTTCCGAGAAGCATATCGCCGCCACCGATCTAACCCCCACGTTGGACTACGGCCTGGCGCTGGCAGAGGCGTTGGCAGCGCTGCACGCCCCCTGGTGGGGCGCGGCGAAGCTGGCGCAGATCGACGCGCCCGTCCACAGCCCTGCCCACCTCCGCCGCTTCGTGGAGATCGCCCAGCCCGGGGTTGGACACATCCTGGCGCGCTTCACCGCCGATCTCGCGCCGCACTGGCCAGCCTTGATCCAGGAGCTCTTCGCCCACCACCCGCAGGCGCTCATCGCCCGCATGCAGGATAACAATGGCTTCACCCTGATCCACGGCGACGCCGGCTGCACCAATATCCTCGTCCCGCGCCAGGGAGTCCGCCCGCTTTACCTGATCGACCGCCAGCCCTTCGATTGGAGCCTGACCACCTGGTTGGGCGTTTATGACCTGGCTTATGCCATGGTGCTGGATTGGGAGGTGGAGGCGCGCCGCAGCCTCGAGATACCCGTTTTGAAGCGCTATCAGGAGGCGCTTGTCCAGCGCGGCGTGAGCGGCTACCCCTGGGAGCGGCTGTGGGACGACTACCGCCTGTGCGCGGCGATGGGCGTGTACATCGCCACCGAGTACTGCCGCGGCGGGGTCAATGAACGCTACACCTGGGTGTGGCTGCCCATGCTGCAGCGCGCCTTGACCGCCTGCGACGACCTGGATTGCCAGGCGCTGTGGCAACCAGGGCGCGGTGCCCCGCCCTTTGACTAGTGGCAATCTCCGATCAGGTCGTTTTGCGTGGCCCACCTCGTGCAAGCAGCTTCGCCGGGCGGCAGAAAAAGCAAAAGATGCTCCGAAAATTATTGGGGTGTGGGGGTGGTGGGGGGGGGGGGGGGCCCGCCCCCCCCCCCCCCCCACACCCACCCCACCAAAAAACCCACACCCCCCCCCACACCAACACCCACCAACACCACCCCACACACAAAATAAAACACCACCCAAAGAAAAACAAAAAAAAAAAAAAA
>JAJUJL010000029.1 GCA_029265355.1 Chloroflexota bacterium
GCTTTGAGGATTGGCTCCACCTCGCGGTTTCGCTACCTATTGTACTGACCATTGTAGCGTGTGTGTAGCCCAGGATATAAAGGCCATGCTGACTTGACGTCATCCCCACCTTCCTCCGGCTTGATACCTGCAGTCCCATATGACACATGTAACATGTGGCGAGGGTTGCGCTCGTTACCGGACTTAACCGGACATCTCACGACACGAGCTGACGACAGCCATGCAGCACCTGTGCCAGCTCCCCGAAGGGTCGGTCCGCTTTCGCTTCCCTACAACTGGCATGTCAAACCCGGGTAAGGTTCTTCGCGTAGCATCGAATTAAACCACACGCTCCGCTGCTTGTGCGGGGCCCCGTCAATTCCTTTGAGTTTTAACCTTGCGGCCGTAGTCCCCAGGCGGTGAACTTATCGCGTTAGCTTCGGCACTGATGGATTTTACCCCACCAACGCCAAGTTCACATCGTTTACAGCTAGGACTACCGGGGTTTCTAATCCCGTTCGCTCCCCTAGCTTTCGCGTCTGAGCGTCAGGAATGGTCCAGGAGGCCGCTTTCGCCACTGGTGTTCCTCCCGATATCTACGCATTTCACCACTACACCGGGAATTCCACCTCCCTCTACCATCCTCAAGTCCGACAGTATTGAACGACCTCTCCCAGTTGAGCCGGGAGATTTCACATCCAACTTACCGAACCGCCTGCACGCGCTTTACGCCCAGTAAATTCGGATAACGCTCGGATCCTACGTTTTACCGCGGCTGCTGGCACGTAGTTAGCCGATCCTTATTCCGGGGATACTGTCCTTCCTCATCTCCCCGAAAAGCACTTTACGATCCGAAGACCTTCATCGTGCACGCGGCGTTGCTGCATCAGGCTTTCGCCCATTGTGCAATATTCCCTACTGCTGCCACCCGTAGGTGTCTGGCCCGTGTTTCAGTGCCAGTGTGGGGGGTCACCCTCTCAGGCCCCCTACCCGTCGTAGCCTTGGTAGGCCATTACCCTACCAACTAGCTGATGGGACGCAGGCCCCTCCCGAAGCGAATTTCTCCTTTAGTCACAAGGCCTCTAACCCTTGTGACCACATGGGGTATTAGCAGCCCTTTCGAGCTGTTATCCCCCACTTCGGGGCAGGTCACCAACGCGTTACTCACCCGTTCGCCACTAAGAGCTATTGCTAACTCTCCGTTCGACTTGCATGTATCAAGCACGCCGCCAGCGTTCATCCTGAGCCAGGATCAAACTCTCCGCAAAAATTTTTCACATCTTGCGATGTGGTTAAGTCTTGCGCTGCTGGAATTGTCAGGCTGTTTTCTATCACTCTTCAGTTGTTAAGGTTCCTTCAACGAAGCGGGCTGAATTCTATCAGCATCGCTCCGGCCTGTCAAGGCTTTGGCAGAGACACAATTGCCGATGTCCTGTACTGCTTCGACATCGGCCAGTGGGCGGGGCTGACCCCAATCCCAACGCAGAGGCGTCTCTTCAATTGTTAGTGATCTGCCCTGTCGGACGAGATCCTTGCTCGTTACTTTGCGCAGTATATTATACTGATTTTTACGAGCTTGTCAAGTACTTCTGGCACCTTTTTTGGGGGCATCAGCGCTACATTCCGCCGCGCCAGCTCTGAGTGCCAGCCGTCAGATTATACGTTCTTTCACAATCCTGTCAAGGTCTTTTTCTAAATTGGGGGGCGCTAAATCTAACAACCTTTGAATGCCTCCGCTGCATCGCTCAGGTCATTCCCCCAAATACGCTCACCCCATCTCCTGACGCCCGGCCAGGGCGCGCTGCAAGGTGTTCGGGTCAGCGTATTCCAGGTCGCCGCCCACCGGCAGGCCGCGCGCCAGGCGCGTCACGCGCACGCCCAACGGCAGCAGCCGTTGGCGCAAGTACATGGCGGTGGCGTCTCCCTCGGTGCTGGGATTGGTCGCCAGGATGATCTCGCGAATTTCACCCATCTGCACTCGCTTCACCAGCTCCGCAATGCGCAGGTCCTCCGGCCCGGTGCCTTCGATGGGTGAAAGAACCCCGTGCAGCACGTGATACAAACCATTGAAAGCGCCGGTGCGCTCCAGCGCCACCACATCCAGCGGCTCCTCCACCACGCACAGCGTATCGCGCAGCCGCTCCGAGCTGGCGCACACCTCGCACGCCTCCCGCCCGGCGGCGGTGATGTTGAAGCAGATGGGGCAATACGCAATGCCCTGCTTCAGCGCCAGCAACGCCTCTGCCAGGTTGCGGCTCAACTCCTCCGGCGAGCGTAGCAAAAAAAACGCCAGCCGAGAAGCAGTCTTTGGGCCAATTCCCGGCAGACGCGACAGCGCCTCGATCAGGTCTTCGACCGGCCCAGGCAGGTTCATCCGTTCATCTCACCCAGAGAATTCAAAGTGACTTCTTTTAGAACGGCAGCCCGCCAGCCAGCGGGCCGAGGCGCTCTGCGGCCATCTCGCGCGATTTCTCCAGGGCGGCGTTGACAGCCGTCAACACCAGGTCCTGGATCATATCCACATCGCCGTCTTTGATCAACTCCGGATCGATCACAATCGAAGTGACGCGCTGGTCGCCGGTCACGGTCGCCGTCACCGCTCCGCCGCCGGCGCTGGCGCTGACGGTTTCCTCCGCCAACTGCGCCTGGGTCATCTGAATCTGCTCTTGCAGCTTCTGGAGCTGCTGCATCATTCCCATGTTGCCGACCCCTTTTGGGCCGCCCTTGAAACCTTTTGCCATGATAAACTCCTTTTCTCGGATTAACCACAAAGTCTCGCAGGACGCCAAAACGCTATGGGCTGGCGTTCTTTGAGCCTTCGCGGTTCATCATTCTGCTTCGCTCATCGTGCACAAACAGCGTGTTGCACCCGGAGTGTTGCTCAGCGAAGATCGACGATTTCTCCGCCCAGGTCGCGCAGCGCGGCCGCCACCATCCCCTCGCTGTCCACGTCAGCGGGCAGGCTGCCCGACCGCCCAGTGGAAATCACACAACGCAAGCGCAGCTCAGCCTGGAAGACCTTCTGCAACACTTCTTCCACCAACTTTGTGTTTTCTTCGCGCTCGATGCGCTCTTTGAGCACATTGGACAGGCCGATGTAAACCGCGCCCTCCTTCACACCCAGCAACTTGCCAGAGCGCAGCAGAGCGGCAGCCTGGGTGCTATTGGCGTTGACCAGCGCCAGCACCTGAGCCCAGCGCTGCTGCACAACCTTGAGCGTCAAACCGCTTGGAGCGCCTTCAGCATCTTCTGGCGTCTCACCCGGCGCGTCTTGAGCAGGCTGGAGCGGAGGAGCTGGCTGAGCAGCAGCCTTTGCTTCCGAGGTGGTTGCTGGCGCCTGGCGCCGGGAGCCTGCCTGCGCCGGCGGCGCGCCGCCGCCAGCGACCCCGATCACGCCAGCCTGTGATGCTGTCGCCTCTTCTGGCTGGCCCTGGATGGCCTCAACCACAGCCATTTCGAGCGGCAGCCCCGGATGCCAGGACGTGCGCGCATCGTTGATCGCCTGGTTGAAAAGGCGCACCAGACGCAGCAGCTCGGGCGTGCTGAAGGCATTGGCCTGTTGAAACAAAATGGCGCGCTGTTCATTGGTCGCTGCCACCAGCTCACCACCCCCGGCCTTGAAAAGCAGCAAATTGCGCAGGTGATCGACCACCTGGTGAGCAAACTGGCGCGGGTCGCTGCCGCCATCCAGGGCGCGGTGCACGTGATCCAATCCCGCGGCAGAATCCTTGCGCTGGATGGCTTCCACCAGCTCCAGCACCACCTGGGCGGTGGCGGTTCCCAAGACTGCCTGGGTCATTTCCAGGGTGATCTTTCCACCGGTTGAAGCCAGTTGGTCGAGCAACGAAATGGCATCGCGCATCGCCCCGGTAGCCTGCCGCGCCACCAGCTCCAGCGCCTCCTGCTCGACCTGTAAACCCTCGGCTTCCGCCATCTGCTTCAACTGCGCGACAATCTCGTTGACTGGAATGCGGCGGAACTCATAGCGCTGGCAGCGCGACAGCACCGTCGCCGGTATTTTGTGGATCTCGGTGGTCGCCAACACGAAGATGGCATGCGGCGGTGGCTCTTCCAGGGTTTTCAGCAGAGCATTGAAGGCCGCCGTGGAGAGCATGTGCACTTCATCAATGATATAGATTTTATATTTGCCGCGATTGGGGGTAAAGTTGATCTTATCGCGCAGTTCGCGCACATCATCCACGCTGGTGTTGGAAGCAGCGTCGATTTCGATCAAGTCCAAAAAGCGTCCCTGGTTGACCGCCAGGCAGTGCTCACAGGCGTCGCAGGGGCGCTGCGCCGGGTTTTCGGCCAGGCAGTTGGCGGCTTTGGCCAGCAAGCGCGCCGTGGTGGTTTTGCCGGTGCCGCGCGGGCCAGCAAACAAGTAGGCATGCGCCAGCCGCTCGGCAGACACAGCGTTGTGCAGCGTGTGCACAATGTGGTCCTGCCCCACCACCTGCTCCCATTTTTGAGGGCGCCATTTTCGATACAGAGCCTGGGTCATTGGGTTATTCCACCGTTTTAGGTGCACAAAGCCGTTCGATCTCTTGATCAGGGTCGCGCTTCAGCAAAGCAAAGCGTGGTGAAGGGATCTGCAAATTATACGTGAAAATTTGGCCATTCACGCTTTCGATGCGCGCTTTGAAGCGCGCCACAGCCCGCAGCCACTCCGCTTCCACCGACCCGGGCGGCGCGCTGCGCTGCAGGGCTTCCTGGCGCCAGTTCCAGGCGCGAGCTAAATCCTGCGCGGCGGCTTTCGCTTCGGCTTCAATCTCATTGCGCAGCTCGATCCACGGCAAGGTGTAGCCGCTGCTGCGCAGCATGTGATACGCCATGCGCCACTCGGGATCCTCGAACGGGTTTTCCTCCACCGGCAGAGGTTTACCTTTTCCGGGCAAGTTATCGAACTTGCCCTCCTGCATCGCTCGGCGGATCTGTTCTTCCACACTCATGGCGCTGGCTGACCTCCCGTGGCTCCAATCAAGGCACAGTATAGCTGGCGCGCAGGTTGCCTTGCGCATCCAGAAGCTCGGCTTCCTCCCCAGGTTGCCAGACAGAGGCAGCCAATCCCCAGTACAGGTCCACCACCGTGGTTGTGCCGCTGGTGCTCCACACGTTCACCGCCCCGCCCTCGAACAGATCCAACTGGGGAAATACGAACTCGTTTCCGTCCTCATCGCGCAGCTTCCAACCCGCCAGTGAAAGCACCCCCTGTCCGCTGCGAGTGATGAACACCCGCTCAGACTTGATATCGCCCACACCGATGATGCTGCTGATCACCACCCGCGCTTCGCCGGCAGGGCCGGCGGGTGTGCCATCCACCAGGCGCGGCGTTGGCGTCAGGCTGGCGGTGGGCGTAGGCGCAGGCGTCACCGGAATAAAGATCTGCATGCCGGTGCTGATCTGGTCTCGATTGGGCAGTTGGTTGAAGCGCACCAGGAAATCCACATCCAACCCATACTCCTGGGCGATCTCTCCCAGCGTCTGGTTAGCCTGCACCGTGATGATCACCACCGGCTGGGTGGGCTCCGGCGTGGGGGTGGAGGTGGGCAACGCCGCGGCGTTGCGGGTCGCCTGCGCGGCCTGCAGGGCAGTCTCATCCAGCGTGGCGGTGGGCCGCGCCAGGTTGGCAAGCTCGACGCCGCGCAGCAGCGGACCCTGGGTGCGCTCCCACATCACCAGCACGGCTACCACCGTGCAGGCAGACACAAAGACATTCAACAGCAGGTAGTAGAACAGGCGCTTTAAGTTTTTCATGTTGGCTGGCTCTCCGCAAAATCATATCACAAAGTGTGCGATTGGGGTGTGCGCATGCGTCGCTGCTGCAGCATCTCCCCTCCCACCTCTTTTTCCCGACAGCCCTGGACGCGCACGCCTTCAGGCCATACAATGTACCCATGCCGTATCTCATTGACGGGCACAACCTGGTGCCGCGCATCCCCGGGCTGCGCCTGGACGCCGCCGACGACGAGCAGCAGTTGATTGAGCTGTTGCAAGATTTCTGCCGGGTGAGCCGCAAAGCGGTGGAAGTGTACTTCGACAACGCCCCACCCGGGCAGGCGCGCAGCCAGAGGTTTGGGCAGGTGCAGGCGCACTTCATCCGCGCCGGGCGCAGCGCCGACGACGCGATCCGCGAGCGCCTGCAGCGCCTGGCTGGCGCGGCGCGCGCCTGGATCGTGGTCAGCTCGGACCTGCGTGTGCAGCATTGGGCGCGCCAGGCGCGCGCCCAGATCCAAAGCTCAGAAGAGTTCGCCCGCCTGCTGCAAGAGACGCTGCGTCGCCCGGAATCCCGGCGCGCCGGGCGACCGGATGCGCCGCTCAGCCCTGAAGAAGTGGCTGACTGGCTGAAAATATTCCAATCCCAGCACAAACCCCGCAAGCGAGGCAAATCCAGCAAAGCGGAGTAATCAGATAATTCTAATCCGGTTTTAATGCACAGGTAAGCATTATCGGGTATAGTATGTACAAGACACCTGCCCTCCCAATTACTGGTAATTCCAGGTGTCGGCCTCCGGCCCTTGCCTCCAGCTTGCCCCCCCCAAGTTGACGGCATCCGGTGGACCTCCTTAGATCGCCGGGCGTGCCCCCCCCACGTCCGGTGGTCTTTTTAACCATGACAGGTGTGCGGGGGCAGGGCTAAGCCTACCCCCGCACACCTATCGATTCTCCGCCGCCAGGCTGGCCCACAGGCGCCGGTCGGCCTCGTCCTCTTCATCCAGCAGGCGCGGGTGGACATCCGGCAGCAACGAGTAGCCGTGCGAAGTCCACAGCTCGGCTGCCAGGCGGCGCGGCGCAACCTGCGCCCCCTGGCGACCGAAATACTCGCACACCCGCAGCAGGTCGCGCTCGAAAATGGCGTATGCCAGGCGGTTCTGGCGCGGCTGCATCACCTGGGGGAAATCGATCAGCCAGATTTCGCCTTGCCAGTACAGGATGTTATAAGCCGACAGATCGCCGTGGATGCGCTCCTTGCTGAGCATCAGCTCCACGTTGCGCACCACGCGTTCGAAGAGCGGCTGAACCTCGTCGCGCGGCAGGCGGATGGTGTTCAACGTGGGCGCTGGCGTTTGCAAGTCGCCAAAGTAGGTCATCAGGATGGCGTTGCTGCCGCGCCCATACGGGCGCGGCACATCTGCGCCTGCCGCGTGCAGAATCGCCAATGTCTGGTACTCATACTCGATCCACGACTCGTGCAGCAGCGCCTGCCCGTAATCCGTGCGTTTGCGCATGGCATGCTTCATGCCCACATTGCGGATTTCATTCCCATCGACATCGAGGTTTGGGCGCCCTTCGCGATACAGGTAATCTTTGCGCAGGTTGCGAAACATGCGCGGTCGGTAGACTTTGGCGCACAGCAAGGATTCCCGGCTGACGCTGGGGTCGCCGGCGCACAGGTAGACCGTGGCCTCCTTGCCGCCCCGCACCACGCGCAGCACATCTGCGATCATGTGGTCTTCGTAGAACCCGCCCAGCGAGTCGGCAATCCACTGCCGTTCGTGGCGCGAGGCATGATAGGAGAACCGAAAGCTCTCCTCGCGCTCCTGCTGGGCTGCCAGCGCGGCCAGCTCTGCGACCTCTGGCGGCTTTTCCGTCTTGCGACGGGGTTTACCGGCCTTCTTGCGGTGAGCGCGCCGGTCAAAAGCCGCCTGCTCGTACTCATCATCGACCCATAAACGGGGATTCAGGCGCGGCATCTCAAGCCTCCCGCAGCTTCAAGTAGCTTTCGTAGCGGCGTTCGGAGATGCTGCCAGCTTCAACTGCCTTGACCACCGCGCAGCCAGGCTCGTGCGCGTGGCGACAGTCCAGGCCGAACTTGCATGTTCCAACCAGGGGCCGCATCTCGGGGAAGTACAGCGCCAGGTCTTCGCCATCCAGCGCCCACGGGCCAAATTCGCGCATGCCGGGCGTGTCCACGATCCAGCCGCCGAAGTCCAGCGGGAACATCTCCAGGTGCGTGGTGGTGTGGCGCCCCTTGCTGGTCGCCTGGCTGACGGCGTTCACCTTCAAACCCAAGCCTGGCTGCAGAGCGTTGAGCAGCGAGCTCTTGCCCACGCCCGACTTGCCCACCAGCACAGAGATGCGCCCCTGCAGCAGCGACCTGAGCCTCTCCAGGCCGATGCCATCCACGGCGCTGGTGAGCAGCACCGGGTAGCCCAGGCGACGGTAGTTGGTCACCTCCGCCAGCAATTCTCGCGAGTCGCCCAGCAGATCGAGCTTGGCAATCACAATCAGCGCCTGCAGTCCGAGCGACTCGGCCGAGACCAGGTAGCGATCCAGCAAGTTCCACTTCGGCTCCGGCTGGGCGGCCGCCATGACCGCCGCCACCTGGTCGAGGTTGGCAACCATCACCTGCTCGAGCGGCCTGGGACCGGCTGCCAGGCGCGATAGGCGGCTGCGGCGTGGCAGCACCTCCAGGATCAGGCCGCGCCCGTCGTGCTCGTCGATAAAACGCACCTGGTCGCCCACCGCCACCGGATCGACCGCTTCGATCTCGCGCACCGACTGCACCACCGGGCGCAGCGAGTGCGGGTCGGCGGTCGGGTAGACCAGCACCTTGCGCAGGCGCGGCGAGATCTCGCACATCACCTGGCGCCCGCCGCTCTCCACAAAATAGTGGCCCTTCGTTTTCTTGATCACCACGCCCTGCTCATGCGAGCGGACGTCTGTATTGACATTCATCTCTGCACTCCTACGATCATCCATTAACATCCCATTGGGCATTGCGCTGGCTTGGGCAACATATTTGCCGCCGCCACTGCGGGTATGTCTTGCATGAAGAGGTTCAAAAGGCATTGTTTCCATCCAACTTAAACACAAAACCACGGTGTGACCCGTGGTTGCCAGTTGAGAGGCAGGGTTAAAAAAACCACGGGCGCAGCGTGCGCCCGCAGTCTAAAAAACAGCTTAACCGGGCAGCTTAGCCGGCTGCCTCCAGGCGCACACACAGGATACGGTTGATTACACGTTCAACGATGCGGCTATCCATTTGTGCGCCTCCTTTCGAAAGATCAAAGTATGGTGGAATTCTACCACCGGCAGTGACCAGCGTCAAGCCGCTAATACACCCCCTCCCCGAACCCTCCCCCAAAATCAAAATACGGTTTTGGGGGAGGGAAGATTTAAAATTTTCCCTCCCCCATTTTCGTTCTGTGAAAATGGGGGAGGGTCAGGGCGGGGGTCGCGATCTTCGCCCAAAATGCACTTCGCCCTTGCGGCCAGGCCGGGGAGGGGGTCAGGTCACCCCCTGGCCCGCAGCCACTCCATCAGCCGCTCCACATCCCAGGCGTTGATCACGTGCTCAGGCCCCACCCAGCCGCGCCGCGCCGTCGCCACGCCAAAGTGGATCAGATCCAGGTCGCTGTCGCTGTGGGCGTCGGTGTTGATGCTCAAGGGGATGCCCAGCTCCACCGCCCGCCGGGCGTACGTATCTTCCAGGTCCAGGCGCGCCGGGTGGGCGTTGATCTCCAGCGCCACGCCGCTCTCCGCCGCCGCAAGCAGCACGGCTTCCATATCCAGGTCGGCGCCTTCGCGGTCGGGCAGCAGGCGCCCGGTGGGATGCCCGATGATGTCCACGTGCGGATTGCGAATAGCGTTGATCAGGCGTTGGGTGACCTTTTCGCGCGGCTGGCGCAGACTGACGTGCAGCGAGGCGATGACGATATCCAGGCGGGCTAACACCGCGT
Source organism: Chloroflexota bacterium (assembly GCA_029265355.1). GTDB lineage: Bacteria > Chloroflexota > Anaerolineae > Anaerolineales > UBA4823 > JAJUJL01. Next base: position 9,660 of record JAJUJL010000029.1, read on the forward strand.
CGGGGTAATCCAGCTCGCCATCGGCGCGGATCTCGACCTCAGCGCCCTGCAGCAGGCGGATTTTGCCGCCCAGCTCGCGCTGCACCGCGTCGATCTCCTCTCTCTGCTGGCGCAGCTCGTCCACCGAGAGCCCGCCCGCCACGCCCAGGCTGGCGGAGTGATCGGTGATCGCCAGCAGCTTGTAACCGCGCGCCAGCGCCGCCTCCGCCATCTGGCGGATGCTCAGCTTACCGTCGCTCCAGGTGGAGTGGCTGTGCAGCTCAGCCTGCAGGTCGCCGCGTTCCAGCAGGCGCGGCAGCGCGCCCGCCAGCGCCGCCTGCACCTCGCCGCGGTCCTCGCGCAGCTCAGGCGGAATCCAGGGCAGCCCCAATGCCTGGTACACCTCTTCCTCGGTGGCGCACAAGATCTCGCTGCCATCCGGGCGTGCCAGGGCGTGCTCGGAGAGCGACAGCCCCAGCTTGAGCGCCCGCTCGCGCAGGCGCACGTTGTGATCTTTAGAACCGGTGGCGTACTGCAGGGCAGTGCCAAAGCGCTCTGGCGGGTGCACCCACAACTGGGCGCGCAGCCCGTGGGTGTACTCCACGCTGGCCTTGGTCTCGCCCTTGCCCAGGACGCGCGCCACATCCGGTCGGCTGGTGAAGGCTTCCATCACCGGCTGCGAGTCGCTGGCGGCCGCCAGCAGGTCCAGGTCGCCCACCGTCGGACGCATGCGCCGCAGGCTGCCGGCGGCCTCCGCCCTCACGACGCCCGGCGCCTGGCGCAGCATCGCCAGCAGCTCCTGGGCGAAAGGCCAGGCGCGCCCCAGCGGAATGCGCCCCGAGCGCCTTCCCAGCGCCTCGATGCCCGCCAGCACCTTGGCTTCCGACTTCTCGCCCATGCCTGGTAAATTCCGCAGCTTGCCGGCGCGCGCCGCAACTTCCAGCTCCGCCAGCGTGGTGATGCCCAGCTCTTTCCAGAACAGCGCCACCTTCTTCGGCCCCAGGTCGGGCACCTGTAAAATCTCAGCCAGGCTCTCCGGCACCTCCGCCTTGAGCTTCTCCAGAAACTCCAGCCTGCCGGTGGTGAGCAGCTCGTCGATCTTCTCGGCGATGGCCTTGCCGACGCCGGGGATCTCGGTCAGCCGCCCCTCGCGGTGGTAATCCGCTGCCGGGCGCCCCAGCGCCTCCAGGCTCTCGGCAGCCTTGCGGTAAGCGAGGATCTTGTAGATCACCTCGCCCTTGATCTCGAGCAGGTTGGCGATCAGGGTAAATGTGTCGGCGAGTTGGCGGTTGGTCAGAGAGGTGGTCATAAGGCGTACCCTCAGAAGCAGGTATTGGGAGGAATTATGAGGCGAGTATATCACGCCAGACACCCCCTCCCTGTCCCTCCCCCAAAATCCACAGAACGGATTTTGGGGGAGGGAAAGCCGTCGATGACCATCTTCGATCAGAAATTTAATCGGGACGCCGGATGGGTCTCCCCAACAGCGCCTTGCGCAGCCCGGTGGTATTGGCATAGCGGGCATGGTTCACCCAGCCCTGCAGGCTGGCAGACAAACGTTCCAGAGGCGTCGCGCCGGTTGTGTAGCCTATCAGCAGCCGGCGCAGCTTGCGCTGAAAATGGATGCCCTTCGAGCGCTTCAGCCTGCGGCGCTGCGGAAAAACGGTGAAGCCCAGGAATGGAAAGCCCTCGCTTACCGGCCGCGGCTGGGCGCCCGGGTGGATCTGCAGACGCAGCCGCGCCAGGCGCTGTTCGATGGCTTGCTCCCAGCGCCATAATGTCGCTTTGTCATCCGCAAACAGCAGAAAGTCATCCTTGTAGCGCAGGTACGCGCAGCAGCCCAGCTCGCGCTTGACGAAATGGTCGAAAGGATTCAGATACACATTCGCCCAGAACTGGCTGGTCAGGTTGCCGATCGGCAGGCCGCGCCGGCGCAGGGCGGCAAACAGGTCATCTCCAGGGAAATAAGCCATCTCATACACTTCGCTCAACACGCCCACGCCGCTGTCCAGGATGCGCTCTGCCAGCCACAGCGCTCCGGGATCGGAGATTTTCCGCGCCAGCAAGGCGCGCAGGATCTGGTGATCGATGGCAGGGAAGAATTGCTTCACATCGCACTGCAGCACATAGCGATTGCGGCGGGCGAATTGCTGGGCGCGATCCAGGGCGCAGTGCGTGCCTTTGCCAACGCGGTTGGCGTAGCTGTCGAAGATAAACGAGCGCTCGAAGAGCGGCTCGATCTGCAGGCACAGGGCATGGTGCACCACCGGTCGCGGAAGGGCGCAGCCGAGATCAGCCGGCGCTTGGGCTCGTGAATGTAGAAGCTGTGATATGGGCCCGGGCGATAGGTGAACGACAGCAGCTCATCCTGCAGGCGCAGCAGGTTGTCTTCCAGGCGGTGCTCGAAAGCCGCTACGGCGGGGTGGCCGCGCTTGCCCTTGCTCGCCCGGCGGTAAGCCAGCAGCAGGTTATCCCAGCAGCAAATCTCGGCATACATAAGCGTGAAACAAGGCCCTGCGCCAGGGACGAACCCAGGGCGCAGGGCGGCTGTTATTCGCCTGGCTCCACCCCTGCCTGTTTTTCAGGAAAAAGGTCCGAGCCAGCCAGGAAGGCGCGCCTCTATTTTTCTTAGCCTCGGCGGCGAACCCGTGGGCGCGCCGCACTTCCGGCATGTGGGGCAAGCTTACAGCTTGCCCCGGGTAGAAAAGCATGGAGACCACCACCCGGAAACCGTTGTTGTCGTTCCTGTTGTCAGGGTTGTTCCTGTTGCGGTTGGCGCAGCGGGCGTTCCTCTCATTGTTGTTCCACGCGCCGCCGCGCACCACCCGGTGGTCTTTCGCGCACCTCCCCGCAGATGCAGCGGAGGTTGAACACCGCCGCGGACTGCCTTACCATCATCGCGCCATCAATGCGCCGTGGTGACCTTGATCCAGCCGCCCAGCAGCCTGCCGATCTCGTTGACCATCCCGGCGGCGTGGCGGTACTGCCCGGGCGTCAGCCACTGCCACTGGGCTGCCAGGCGCAGGTACAGGCGCACCCGGTCCAGGGCCTCATCGGCGGCGCGCAGGCGCTCCAGGCGCTCAGCTCCCATGCGCCGGTTGGCCAGCTCGAGCTGCTCGCGCAGCTCGAAAGCCGCCTCCAGCAGGCGCTGGGTGACCGTGTGGCGCTGAGCGCGCGGGAAGTGGTTGCTAACCGGCACCAGCCAGGTCAGGAAATCATAGCTGCGGGTGAAAATGGGCATCTCGGCGCGGGTCATGCTGCAACAGGTGCAAGAGGCATGCCAACTCCAGCGTCGCGCGTTGGGGGCGGGCGCGCCCGCCCCCAAACCCCCACCCCGGAGAATCAGAGCACCAGAGCCCAGAGTGAACAGAGTACAGAGCTATAGGGAGACCACCACCCGGAAACCGTTGCGGCCGTTCCTGTCGTCAGGGGGGTACCAGAAGCGGTAGGCGCAGCAGGTGGCCCCCTCATCGTCGTCCCACGCGCCGCCGCGCACCACCCGGAGGCCTTCGCCATCCAGCACCTCGCGCCCGTCATCCGCCCGGTAGGGATACTCCTGGTACAGGCTGGAGCACCACTCCCAGACGTTGCCGCTCAGCTCTTCCACGCCGTACGGGCTGGCGCTGCCAGGGAAAGCGCCCAGCGCGCTGGTGCTGCGGATGCCGCTAAAGCCGGTGTTGGCTTTATCCGGTTTAAAAGTTTTCCCCCACGGGTAGACCCGCTGCGCATCATTTTCTCGCCAGGACAGGGTCTTCTCGTCCACCTGCCAGCCCAACGCCGGACCGCCGGGAATGGGCTGCAGCGGAACCCGCCAACCGCCGCGGGCAGCCTTCTCCCACTGCGCTTCGGAGGGCAGGCGCACCACCCCGCTGGCAGGCAGCAATCCGGCCTCTTTCCAGCGCCGCTCCAGCCAGCAGGTGAAAGCCAGCGCTTCGTACCAGCACACGCCCACCACCGGGTGGTTGTCCAGGTCGAAGGCGCCGCCGTAGGCATACGGACGATCGGCCTGCTCATCCACGAATTTTTGACCAAGCCATACGCTTCGCCTGATACGCCCGTTTTCCCAGCGCCCGTGCCGGATGGCAATCTCCCAGTTGCGCTTATCGGCATAGCCGCCATCCTGCACAAACTCGCTGTACTGCGCCTGGGTCACCGGCCAGCGGGCGATCCAGAAAGAAAGCACGTCCACCGTGTGCACAGGCTTTTCATCCTCAGAAACATCGCTGCCCATCTGGAACTCACCCGACGGCACGTAGCAGAAGGGCATGCGATCGCAGTGCAGCGCTTCCGGGCGCGGGTCGCCCAGGGCTGCCAGGGCGCGACCGGCCTCGGCGCGCTCCACAGCGGGCAGGCCGCCATCCACGACATGCGTCGCCAGCACACCCAGCAATCTCGGTCGCAGCGTTTCAGCCAGCGGCAGGTCGCGCTCCTGCAGCAGTGCAGCGGCTTTGCCCGCCCACAGCGCCTGGCGGCGCTTTTGCTGGCTGTCCAGGTTGCCTGGGGGCAGCAAGCCGCTCACCATGCGCAGCACATTGCGCCGCGCCGAGGGTCCGCCGTTGTGGTACAGCTCTTCAGCGCCCAGCTCGACCGCCAGGCTCCAGGCGTCGCCTTCGGCGGCATGGCGGGCGATCTGCTCCTCGGCGTTATCCAGGCTGACCAGGTAGCAGCCCGCCAGGTATTCCTGGAACGTGCGGTGTGGGAAGCCGTAACTGGTGGGCTTGCCCGGCTCGCCGCCGCGCCCCACCAGCAACCCGGAGCGCTGGTCGACGTAATCCAGGAAGCGCAGCACCAGGTTGCTGTCGCCGATGTAATCCCTCTCCTCCAGCAGCTCGCGCGCCCGCCAGCGCGGCAGGTCGGCGCTCTCTTTGGCGCTTTTTCTCGTGAGATGGGCTTCATAAGCCAGCCGCTCCATGATGCGCCGCAGCAAGCGCTCGTTCTTGAGCAGCCTGTTCAGCTCGGAGTCGTCATCCACCGCCTGCTGACCCTTCTTGAGCTGCTGCCAGCGCACCAGCAAGATCTCGACCGCCTGCTGGTAGAGCTTGACCTTTTCCGGCGGCAGGCGGAAGTTCTTCTGGTGCACAATGGCCATGATGGTCAGCAGCATAGGGTTGCTGGAAAGCTCCTGCAGCTCCGCATCCAGCGCGGCCTTAGCCAGGTCTTCCGCCTTATCCTTCCAGGCGTTTTCGGGCCAGTTGCGCCGCAGCGCCTGGGCTTTGTACCACCCCTCAGCGAACAGGCGCACCTGGTCTTCATCAAAACCAGCCAGCGTGGCGCGCTCGAAGCCGGGCTGCTCGGCTTCCTTCACATAGGAAAGCACCCGGCAGGTGAGCAGCACGCGCTGCAGCGGGAACTCCTCCAGCAGCGCCTGCACCGCCTGGCGCACCCAGGCGCGCAGCGCCTGCGGCACCTCGTCCAATCCATCCAGCGCCAGCAGGCACTCGCCCGAGCGCAGCGCCTCGTGAAGCACGGCGCACATACCCGCGTGCAGCTCGGCAGTCGAGGGGCGCTGCAGGTCGTGCTCGATTTGTTCCACAACCGCCTGCAGCAGCGCAAGCTTCTGTTTGCGCGGCGGCAGCATCTCCAGCTCCTGCGGCTTCAGGCGCGGCGCCAGGTCGCGCAGCGCCAGGAAAACCGGCAACAGGCCCGCCTGGATGCCCGGCGGGCTGTCTGGGCGCAACCGCAGCTCGGCGGCAGCCAGCCAGGCCAGCAGGTGGCGCGCAAAGGTGCTCTTGCCGCTGCCCGGGTCGCCCAACAAAGCCAATTTTTCGCTCTGCGCCGTCGCCTCCAGGGCGCTGAGGGGGCGTTTTTCCCGATTCCCCCGCCCGAGAATGCCCGCTATTCGCCCGCTTGCCACTCCAATATCCTGATCTTCATCGCCCTGCGACGCGCTTTCCGTTGTGTTCAGCGCGATATACACATCTTCCAGCGGCACGTTGAAAATTTGCCCGCCTTCGGTCTCCTGCTCCAGCAGCGGCAGCCACTGGCAATCTTTGTAGAGCTGGCGCAGGTAAGCCTGGCGCGCGGCCGACCTGCCAGCTTTGTGCTCGGCATCGACCAGCGCCTGAGGATCGAGCTGCAGGATCAATTTCTCGACAAAGTGCTCGATGTACTGCACGCCCACCACGTTGCTACCAGGGGCCATCTCGCCGACGTGCTGATCCACCTGGATGTTTTCGATCAGCCTGCGCACCAGCGCCCCTTCACCGGCAGGCAGGTTGCGCGCCTGCAGCGCCTGCTGCACTTCTTTGTCCCGGCGCAGCGCCTGGTAATGCTCCAGCAGCGGGCGCCAGGTGGGGTCGAAGCCCAGGTAGAATCTCAACGCCAGGAAAAAGTCCAGCAGCCCCTGCTGCTGGTCGGGGTATTTCTCACCCCACTGGCTGACTTGCAGATCGAAGTTGAACGGGTTGGCGGGGTCGAGCAAGGATTCAAGGACCGCTTGCTGGAAGGGCTGGTGGGTCAGAAGGTCCTTCAATAAGCCTCCAGCCTGGGATCGTTCCACCGCCTGGTCGAAAGCGTACTGGAAGGCTTGGGCTCGTTTTTGCGTCTCCGCGTCTGCCAATCGCCCGCTCAGCTCCTGGAGTTTTCGCTTGATCGCTTCCTGGGCGGCATCGCCCAGGGCCTTTTTCACCAGCTCTGTACCGGTGAGAAGAGCCGCATTCAACAAGGCAAATAATGCAGCAGCGTCCATGGTTCACCCCTGAATCAGAAGAATGGCTTGCTATAAATATACACGAAAAACAAGATCACTGAGGCACTGAAAAAAAAGAGCACTGAGGCACTGAAAGAAAAAAAGAACACTGAGGCACTGAAACAAAAAGAACACTGAGGCACTGAAAGAAAAGAACACTGAGGCACTGAAAGAAAAAAAGAACACTGAGGCGCTGAAACAAAAAGAACACTGAGGCACTGAAAAAAAAAGAGCACTGAGGCACTGAAAGAAAATGAAGCACTGAAGTGTTCTTCAGGGTTCTTTAGTGCCCTCAGTATTCTTCAGTGCCTCAGTGGCCTCAGTGTCTTCAGTGTCTTCAGTGTCTTCAGTGTTCTTCAGTGCCTCAGTGGCCTCAGTGTCTTCAGTGTCTTCAGTGTTCTTCAGTACCTCAGTGTCTTCAGTGTCTTCAGTGCCTCAGTGGCCTCAGTGTCTTCAGTGTTCTTCAGTGCCTCAGTGGCCTCAGTGTCTTCAGTGTCTTCAGTGTCTTCAGTGTCTTCAGTGCCTCAGTGGCCTCAGTGTCTTCAGTGTTCTTCAGTGTTCTTCAGTGCCTCAGTGGCCTCAGTGTCTTCAGTGTCTTCAGTGTTCTTCAGTGCCTCAGTGGCCTCAGTGTCTTCAGTGTTCTTCAGTACCTCAGTGTCTTCAGTGTCTTCAGTGCCTCAGTGGCCTCAGTGTCTTCAGTGTCTTCAGTGTTCTTCAGTTGGCAAAGCGCTTGATCTGCAGGCGAGGGGCGCCGAAATTGAGCAGCAGTCCCACTTTATGGCCGGAAGCCTTCAGATAGGATAACGCTTGCACGTAGTGCACGTCCTCCAGCTCGGCGCGCGCCTTCAATTCCACCATCACCCCCTCGATCACGAAATCCACACGCTTGCTGCCCACTTTTTCGCCCCGGTAATGCACATCCATCCACACTTCCCGAGCGAACATCAAACCCTGAGCCTGCAATTCCAGGGCCAGGGCTCGTTGGTAAATCACCTCCGGAAAACCCGGTCCCAATTGGCGGTGCACCAGCGTGGCGGCGGCGATAATCTTCGCCGTAACATCGGATTGCGGATACTCCGGCTTGACGTGCGCCTCAGTCATCAGTGCCTATCCTCCTCATCACTGAGGCACTGAGACACTGAGACGCTGAAGTGCTTCAGCATCCCTCAGTAGTCTCAATGTTCCTCAGTGCCTCAGTGCCCTCAGTGCCTCAGTGCCCTCAGTGCCTCAGTGCCCTCAGTGCCCTCAGTGCCCTCAGTGTTCCTCAGTGCCCTCAGTGTTCCTCAGTGCCTCAGTGCCCTCAGTGTTCCTCAGTGCATCAGTGTCTTCAGTGTTCCTCAGTGCCTCAGTGCCCTCAGTGTTCCTCAGTGCCCTCAGTGCCCCAGTGTTCTTCAGTACTTCACTCGCTTCTCCATCAGCAAGGCGTCTTCCCCATCCTGGTAATAGGCGGGCCACATACCCGCCTCCTGGTAACCCAGGCTGCGGTACAGGTGGATAGCGTTGCGGTTGGAAACGCGCACATTCAGGCGCATGTAAGTCATGCGCGCCTGGCGCTCGCTTTCCAGGAGCAACGCCGCGCCGATGCCCCGCCCGCGGTGTTCCGGCAGCACGCCCACCGTCGCCACCCAGGCCACGCGCTGCACCCGGCGAATGTCGCAGGCGATGAAGCCCACCAGCTCGCCGTTCACGCTGGCCTTGAGCCGCACGATATTGGGCAGCGAAAGCACGCCGATGATATCCCACAGGGGCCACATATCGCGGGGGAAGCAAATCTGCTCCAACCGCCGCACGGCGTTCAAATCACGCCAGGAAGCTGGTTGAATCGAGGCCGGCATGCCAGCGGCGGCAATTCTGTTTCTTTCCATGCCCTGGATTTTACCGCTGCTGGCGAAATGTGTGGGGGGGTAGCTGGCCGAATTCTCCTGCCAGCTACCCCCGTAAAGACTACTCTGGCGTGCGCCCCTTCATGAATTCACCCAGCAGGCTGGTGAATTCCATGGGGAAGATGTACTTGGTCGCCGGGCTCATGCCCAGGTTTTTGAGCGCCTCGAAATACTGCAGGGTCATCGTCTTCTGATCGATGTTCTGCGCCACGGAGAAGATCTTGTCCAGGGCGTTGGCGAAGCCCTCGGCGCGCAGCAACTGCGCTTCGCGCTCGCCTTCAGCGCGCAGGATAGAGCTCTGTCGCTCGCCCTCGGCGCGCAGGATGGCAGCTTGCTTCTCGCCCTCGGCCACGTTGATCGCCGCTTCGCGCTGGCCGGTCGATTCGGTCACCACCGCGCGGCGGTTGCGCTCGGCGGACATCTGGCGGTTCATCGCGTCCTGGATCTCGCGCGGTGGGATGATCTCGCGGATCTCGACGTTGGTCACCTTCACACCCCAGCGCTCGGTGACCTCATCCAGGCGCACGCGCAGCAGATTGTTGATCCGTTCGCGCTCGGAAAGCACATCATCCAGCGGGATGCCGCCGATCACGGCGCGCAGCGTGGTGGTCGCCATACCCTGGGCAGCCGCTTCGAAGTTGCCCACCTGCAGCACGCTTTGCGTCGGGTCCAAGACTTTGTAGTACCAGATGAAGTCCACCGAGATAGCGGCGTTGTCTTTGGTGATCGAGGTCTGGTGTGGGATTTCGCGCACCTGCTCGCGCAGATCGGCTTTCACCCCGCGATCAATCACCGGGATCAGGAAGATAATTCCCGGGCCCTTGGCGCCGATACAGCGCCCCAGGCGAAAGACCACCAGGCGCTGGTACTCCGGGATGATGCGGATGGCGCTGACCACGAACAAGGCCGCGATCAGCAGCACCGCGCCGATCAAACAGGTCAAAAGATTACCGACATTCATAGTGCCTCCTTTTTTGATCTTAGCTGACATTGCGAGACCAGCGTCGGGTGTTTTTTACCCGCCTGTGCTGGTCGTGGCAATCTCCTATCAGGTCGTTTTGCATGGCCCACATCGTGCGAGCAGCTTTTATGATGCCGCCAAGATTTAGCTGCGTTGATCTTCGACTGCTGTCACCTCCAGAATAAACCCTTCTCGCCCGGTGACGCGCACCTGGGCGCCGGCGGCGATGGGAGTGGAGCTGCGCGCCGACCACAGCTCGCCATGCACCTGGATGGAGCCCTCGCTGTAGATGTCCGTCTTGGCTTCTCCCACCGCGCCGATCAATCCTTCCAGGTCGTGGGTGGGCCGCGAACGCTCCGTTTCCAGCACCTTAATGGCTGCTACCCACAGGTAGCCTCCGCTCAGCGCGGTGACCAGGATGATCAGCAGCGGGTTGGCTGCTGGCTGCCACCAGGCCGCACCCCGAAACAGGTAGGCTGCGCCAAGGAACAGCGCCGCCAGGGAGATAGCCAGGTAGATGCGCCCGCCGCGCCGGCGCACGAGGATGACGAAAGGCGCCGCACCCAGGAGCACCAGCACCACTGCCCACACGTTGACCGGAGAATTGTAGATCCCCCAGCCGGTAAAGAACAGCGCGAACAGCGCGCCAACTTCGAGGATTCCTGTGCCGGGCGTCAATATCGCCAGGATGACCAGCAGGAATCCCAACACCAAAAAGATATACAGCACATCGGGATTGAGCAAAATTTCTTCCATCGCCCACCTCCTTTAGAACGGGGGCAAGACGATCTGATCGAACGAGATGCGCCATTGAGCGCCTCTAGAAATCCACCGCCTGGCAGTGCGGCGCCGGCAGTATCTCATCCATTATACAATCAGTTTTCCCTGGGACATCACCGCGCGATGATGATTCCCAAGAAGGACGACAATTTGGTAAGATTAAGCCCAGGAGCGTTGCGCTTCCAAAGCTTCGCCTCATGATCATATACGCAGTCATCATCGGTTTGGGTGCAACAGTGGGCCTGGCCTGGTCGGCGTGGCAAAGCCCGGCGCGCCTGGCGCGCCCGGTGTTGGATGGCGGCCTGGCGGCTTTGATGGGCAGCCTGCTGGGCGGCAAGATCGCCGAAGTGCTGCTGAACTGGGCCTATTACCGCCAACACCTGGCCGAAGCGGTCAACCCTGGCAAGGGAGGACTGGAATGGCCAGGCGCCTTGTTGGGCGCGCTGCTGCTCCTGGCAGGCTATGCCGCCTGGGTGCGGCAGCCGTTTGGCCTGCTGGCAGACCGGCTGCTGCCGCTGCTGGCCTGCTGCACCTGCGCCGCCTGGTTGGGCTGCTGGGCGACGGGCTGCTTCTACGGGGAGCGGCTGGCTGCCGGGGGTCTTCTGTCGCTCGATGAGAGCGGCGAAGTGGCAGGGCGCCTGCCTTTACAAATCCTTGGCGCGCTGCTTTCCCTGTTCACCCTGTGGTTGGTGCAACAAGTCAGCCGCCGCAAATTGCCCCCAGGGAAAGGCCGCCGCCCGGGTGAAAGCGCCTGGATGGGGTTGGCGCTGTACGCCGCTGGCTGGCTGGCGCTTTCCTTCCTGCGCGCCAGCCCGGCGCCCGTCCTGGCTGGCCTGGCCTGGGACGCCTGGATGGCTATCGTCTTCATCCTGCTGACGCTGGCTATGCTGCTGGCGCCAGCGCTGGTTGCCAGGCTGCATTCCTCTTCCCTTCATCAACAGCCGCCCCTGGAAAACCGTTCTGTGGAGCTGCCCGGCTCGAAAGAGAAGGCGCGATGAAAATCCAAATCTCCCTTGCCCAGATCAACACCCACCTTGGCAATGTCTCCGCCAACCTGGACAAACATCTCCAGCTTGCCCAGGAGGCACATGCCTCTGGGGCGGATCTACTGATATTTCCCGAGCTCTCGCTGACCGGTTATGTGCTGCAGGACCTGGCGTCAACCGTGGCGCACTCCGCCAGGCCGGACGATCCGGTTTTCAAACCTCTGCTGGACGCCAGCCGCAAGCTGGACCTGGTGGTTGGTTTTGTCGACGAGGACCACCGCCACCGCTTTTACATTGCCGCCGCATACCTGTCGCAGGGCCAGGTGGTGCACATCCATCACAAAGTCTACCTGCCCACTTATGGCTTGTTCGACGAGGGCCGCTTCTTTGCCTGGGGCGACGAAGTGCGCGCCTTCGATACCCGCTTTGGACGCGCGGGCATGCTGATCTGTGAAGATTTCTGGCACGCCTCGCCGCCCTACCTGCTCTGGTTGGATGGAGCCGAGCTGATGCTGTTTGCCTCAGCCTCCCCCGGCCGGGGACTGGGGAGCGAAGCGCAGCTCGAATCGGCGCGCTGGGTGGAACATATCAACCGCGCCTACGCCAGCCTGTTTACCACCTTCGTGCTGCACGCCAACCGCGTGGGCTACGAAGATGGGCTGAACTTCTGGGGCGGCTGCACCGTTTTCGATCCCAACGGCGAGTTACTGGTGAAAGGTCCTTACCACCAGGAAGGGCTGGTGAGCACGGTCATTGACCTGAACCAACTGCACCGCACCCGGGCGCGGCTGCCGCTGCTGCGCGATGAGCGCACCGCCCTGGCGCTGCGTGAGATGAATCGCATTCTCGGCTCGGGCTCACGCACCAACCGCTAACCGGCCTGGCACGCCGCGGCATCAGCGGCGGCGGGAGGAAGATATGATCGACCTGACCATCAACACCGCGCTGGCGCGCACCATCCTGACCGGCTTCATCGCTTCGGAAATCCGCCGCGTGGGATACACGCGCGCCGTGATCGCCCTCTCTGGCGGGCTCGACTCGGCCGTTTCCTGCTACCTGGCCGCGGAGGCGCTGGGCCACGAGAATGTGCTGGCAGTGTGCATGCCCTACAAGAGCTCATCGCCTGATTCACTGCAGCACGCTCAAATGGTGATCGACGCCCTGGGGGTAGAATCGCGCACCATCCCCATCACCGCCATGGTGGATGGCCTGTTGGATAATTTTCCGGACGCCGGGAACGTGCGCCGCGGCAATGTCATGGCGCGAGCGCGCATGATCGTTATCTACGATCAATCCGAGGTCTTCAAAGGACTGGTGGTGGGCACCAGCAACAAAACCGAAATCCTGCTGGGATACAGCACCCTTTACGGCGACTCTGCCTGCGCTATCAACCCCCTGGGCGACCTGTACAAGACCCAGGTTCGCCAACTGGCGGCGGACCTGGGGGTGCCGCAGGAGATCATCGATAAACCGCCTTCCGCTGATCTCTGGCAGGGACAAACCGATGAAGGCGAGCTGGGCTTCACCTACGAGCAGGTCGACCGCCTGCTCTACCTGCTCGTGGATCAGCGGTACACCCCCCAGGATTGCCTCGAGGCGGGCTTTGCAGAGCCCTTTGTGCGCGGCGTGGTGGAGCGCATACGCCGCAATCACTTCAAGCGCGTGCCACCGCCAATCGCCAAGCTGAGCAACCGCACCATCGGCTACGACTTTCTCTACCTGCGCGACTGGGGAACATAGCTCGAGCGCAGTTTATCCCTGCTTTACGCAGTCTTCAGTGGCCTTTTATTGTCAACAAAGGCCAGATGCTGTAGATTAATATGGGATCAGGGGTTTTGGGGGTTATTTTGGGCGGCTTCGCCGCCCAAAATAACCCCCAATAAACCACCCTGCTTGTTATCCCGAACTCACGCTAAGTTACCTGCCTGAGCAGATAAGCGGGCTGGAGAGTTCGATCCACACCGGGTTCATGATGAGACTGTCAGGAACTTCACGACTTCCTCAAATCAACCTCGGGCAAAGCGCGCTTCCAAAGGTCGAGAGTCTGAGGGGCGGTCCGCTGCCAGGCTCGCCCGGCGAGGCTTGTGCCATGCCCCGCGTCCTGTGCCTGCTTCCCCAGGAGGAGCCGGGCGCATGGCGCGCCGATCAATTGATTTGCGGGCTTCGCCAGGCAGGCTTGCTCACCGATCTCACCAGCCAGCCCCGGCGGGTTGACCTGCCAGAGTGGGATGTGATCGTGGCGTACCATCCGCACGTCGATCCGCAAATCATGCACACACTGCATGAGGCGCACGCGGCCGGGTTGGCGTTGGTCACCGCGCTGGATGGCCGCCTGGAGAATTTACCCCGCAATCACCCCAATTTTGCCACCCTTGGCTTAACCAACCCGGCCAGGATCCAGGCATACACAACAACCCTGTTGCAATCCGACCTGCTCGTCACCCACAGCCGCCAGTTGGAGACCGAACTGCGCACACAGGGTTTCACCACCTGCTACATCCCTGAGGCATGGTTCGACTCGGGTGGGCGCTGGCAAAAACCGGTGCGCCCCAGGTGCACCCTCAACCTCGGCTGGATCGGCTCTCCCGATGAGCTCGAAGCGGTCACCCAAATCCGGGGAGCGGTGCTGCAGACGATGAGAGACTTTCCTCACCTGCAGCTCATCATCGCTGGCGATGACCGCGCCTACAGTTTGTTCGACGCCCTGCCCGCCTCACGGCGCATCTACCTGCCATCGACCGCGCCGGAGGACCTGCCCTTTGTATTTGGGATGATGGATCTGCTGCTGATACCGCTGCAGGATACGCCCTATCATCGCGCCTTATCCGACCTGCGCGTCATGCAGGCCGGGTTGCGAGGCGTTCCCTGGTTGGCATCTCCTGTCCCCGCTTATCGAGAATGGGACGCCGGGGGACTGTGTGTTCCCACGCTCCTGGATTGGCGCCCTATGTTGCGCAGCCTGGTCATCGACGCCGAGCTGCGCGCTGAGCTGGGTCAGCAGGGGCGGCAGCGAGCGCTCGAGCGCCATGCCGGGCAGGTCGCTCGCGCCTGGCTGGAGGTATTCAAACAGTCTGTGCAAATCGCCGCCCGCAGAAGGCGTCTCTCACCCTGAAGCTCACCCGTCTCCACCAGGGAACTCTTGCCATGCACATCGCCTACGTCTGCGCCGATCCTCCTTCGATAGCCGCCAGAAACAAGCCTACATACCAGGCCCTGGTGGATGCCATCCATCACAACAGTCGCCATTCAGCTTGCCTGGTGACGGTCAATGAACTGACCGGCGATCAGCCGGGGGTGCAATCACAGTGCGCGGCGGCAGATGTGATTGTCGTTCAGGGAGATTTCAACCTCAACTTGCTGCGTAGGATGCAGCGTTGGCGAGCAGACGATAAAGTTCTCATCGCCAACCTGGATGATGTCTATCACTTGCTGCCAACAGATGGCGCGCCTCGATCCCCGGTTGATCCAGGCGATGAGGCGCGAGATCCATCATTCCCAGCTCCTCTCCTGCTGGGCTGGGGACTGCAGCTTGCACATGCCGCTATCGCCTGCTCGCCGCGCCTGGCTGATGATTGCAGTCGCTTCACGCGGGCCTACTATGTTCCAGATTTTGTCGACTTGAGCCAATTTGACACCATTGTCACTCAAACGCATAACGGAATTGTCTTGGGTTGGCGGGGCAGCCGCGCTCAGGCGCACGCTTTCCTGGACAGCGGCTTGCCCGAGGCGCTTCGCGAGATCTGCCGCGCGTTGCCCAGCATGCTCATCGCGCTTGGCGAACCAGAGCCATATCTATTCTCGCGCCTGTCAGTCCCTGAACAGCAAAAGCAGTTCTATTCCCTTGACCAGCCAGCCAGCGCTGCAGCCTTCTGGTCATCGGTCGATATCGGCTTGTGGCCCACCTGCGGCGCCTATGGACAGAGATTGGGGCGGCTGGCGCTCTTGGAATATATGGCCATGCGCATCCCCTGGCTGGCAAGCGAGACGCAGGCTGCCTATGAATTGCGGAGCTGTGGCAGGCTGGTGAAAAATCAAGCGCAAGATTGGCAAAGAGCAATCCTGCAAATGGCCGCTACGCTCGAAAATCAGCGCTCACTCGCTGCAGGCAACCCATATATTTTTGCATTGAGTCAGGGATTGGATAGCAATATCGAAAAAGTGCTTGCGGTGTACGACGAAATCTACTGCAGTGCCAGCATCCTGGCATAAAACCGGCGGCAGCCCGCAACAAGCCGGCGACTCGAGGTCACACCGAGGCGGTCGGCTTGTGGTTATTGCGCGGGTCCAACAACCTGTCTTCGGACTCTCTCTGGTCTATGGAAGGTGAAGCGGGCGGGTTCGCCAGGTGATTTTGCTGAGCGCTCACCCACAGCTCCCGCCGCAGGACGGAGATGCGTCGCGGGGCGTCGATCCCAAGCTTGACCTTGTCGCCCTCTACAGCAAGGATTGTCACGATGATCTCATCGCCAATCACGATACTTTCATCTTTTCGCCGGGTAAGTACAAGCATAAGCCACCATATCCGATCACAATATGTGGAAGGGCAACCTATCCCGAGCAGCCACTTCCCGTCAACGGCGCCAGTTATTGTTGGGTGAATTCGCACCTGCTCAAAACCGCAAGGGTTCGACGGCTGACCTCGATGAGCGACTGGTAGACATTCTCCTTGAAACGCAGGTCAGCGATCGTTTCCGCCAGCGGGATAGCAAGCACTGGGTTCTCGCCACTGCCTGGGCCAGTGACATGGGTTGTAGCTGTGTGCATCGCGGCCAAACTTGCCTGGGTAGTGAATACTTCTTTCATTTCGCGCCTCTTTTCAGGAAACTACTGCGAAGAACCACGCGGCGCCGCCTTGACCAGGCCAGACTCTTCTAGCAAGGAGCGCTGCAAGGCAAAAGCGCGCCCTGCGGCCGCCAACGCCAGGCTCTGATTACCAGGGGTGAGGTCCACGATCTCAGCCCTGAGAGCCGAGATGCCCTGGCACAGGCGCACCCATCGCCTGGCGGTCCTGGGCGGGAGATGAGGGGCAATTGCCCTCAAACAGCTACCCCCCTGTTGCTGGAGGGCGAATTTTTCAGCCAGCAAGGCAAATCGCATCCGGCTCATTTCGTCAAGCTGGCTGAATTCGTCGAGCAGGGCTTCTTTGCGCTCGACCAACAATGCCAGGTTGTGAACATCGCCGGTCAGCAGCGCCCGTCGCTCTTCGCGAGTCAATGCCAGCAAATCCTGGGAAATTTGGAACTGCCTTACCAGCAGTCCCTCAACTTCGCTGATCAGGGCTGTTTCAGCCTTCATTTTCGATAACCTCAACCACCAACGGCCGGCACACGTGCGGAACGAGTCTCTCCGCCAATGCCTCCAGATCAACGTGATACAACCCAACATCAACCTGGATCTGCAGCGCCCGCACCAACTCTGACCGTACACTGGGCGTGTGCCCCAGCACATGGCGCGCCCATTCCAGCAGGTTACCATCAGGATCCTGGGGCCTCTTCAGGCTAGGGGCAGGCTGAGGCGCAGACAGATACCCGCTTCCAGAGGCGTCTCCGGCGTTGTGATGACTCAATTTTGAAGGTAAACGTCTTGGTTTCAGAGCAGTATCCTCAACCATCCGTGGCGCTTCTATGCATCCAGCGTGGTCCAGTTTCAGGTTTCTCTCTTGTTAACGGCGCATCAACCAAAACCTTTATGCCATCGCCTGATTAAAGGTTCTAGATGGAATAATGCGCTTTCTGATGTGTCAATTCAGCCAGGTAAGTGTGGGAGGTAAAAAGCGTGGGAAAGCGGAACAGGCTCATCCGGCGGCGATACCGCCAGATACTCTCGCTGCTTCGCCAAGGCTGGCGCGCAGTTTCATCAGGATGCGTCCATGAAGCTGGCAGACGCGCGACTCGGAGATCCTGAGCACCAACCCAATTTCTTTGAAGGTCAATTCTTGCAGGTAATACAGAGAAAGAATCAACTTTTCCCGCTGAGGCAGGGCGCGTATGGTCTCGGTCAGCATCTGCCGCATTTCATGCTCTTCGAGCATTTTGCACGGTTCTTCCAGGCGTTCATCTGCCAGAAGCTCGTGCAAAGAAACCTCATCATCATCGTTGGCGAAAACCGTTGCGTCCATGGAGAGGATGGCGCGACTCTCATCGATCATCGCCTGGTGAACCGTGGCCAGGTCGATGTTCAAATAGTCGGCTAATTCCTCATCGCTGGGGAAACGCTGCAATTTTTCCCAAAGATTGGCAATGCCCTCCTGGACAACGCGCACACGCCGGCGCGCCCCGCGCGGCAGCCAATCCAGCTCCCGTAAATGGTCAATGACTTTTCCCCGGATGCGCAGGGTGGCATAAGTGGTGAACTGAGCGCCATGCTGTGGATCAAAACGGTCCAGCGCTTCGATTAAACCCAACAGCCCCTGGCTGGCAGCATCTTCGTAATCCCTGCCCATGGCTTGGGATAAACCCAGGCGACCCAGAATATAATGCACCAGGGGAATGTGCTGCAAGATGATCTCTTCGCGCAGCCGAGCATCGCGTGTGGCAAGGTATTGTTCGATCAGCAAGGAATGGTTCTTTTTGGCATCCATACGGGCCTCAAATAATCTTACAGCATAATACATTATGACAATTATTTTGGCAGTAAAGCCCGGATGAAGCCAGACTAAAGAATACGTAAATACGCCCCCAAGGCGCTTCAGTCCATCTTCTGTTTGACCGACAATGGTTGCGGGAAAGGTGAGCTAATGCGGGAAGCTGGCAGCCTAAGCAGCGGGCAACACTACGGTGAATTGGGTGCCAACACCGAGCTGGCTTTCGACCAGGATACTGCCGCCATGCTGCTTGACCACCCGATGGCAAACGGAGAGGCCAAGGCCTGTACCGTGACCGGGGCCCTTGGTAGTAAAGAAAGGCTCAAAAATGTGCGCCAGGTTTTGAGGGGCGATGCCCGTGCCAGTATCCGTGATACTGACATGCACCTCGCTGCCAAGGTGATAAGTGGCGACGCGAATTAATCGGCGCCCTTCTTCCAAAGCATCGATAGCGTTGCTCAACAGGTTGATCCAAACCCCTTGCAGGTGGTCGGGGCTGGCAACCACCTCGGGCAAATCTTGCTCCGGTTCGAACACCAACTCAATGGCGCGGTTGGTAAATTCGTGCTGCAGAAAGGTCAAGGCTTTGCGGATATTTTCGTTGATATCCACCGGCGCGAAATCGTAGTGTTCTTTGCGCGCCAGGTCCAACAAGTTGCGCACCACCTGGTTGGCGCGCGCCCCGGCTCGAGCGATCAAGTCGACCAGTTCCTGTTTGTCATCGCCTGCCGGCAGCTCGCGTTGCAGCAACTGCGCATTGGCGATGATGGCCGTCAGCGGATTATTGATCTCATGCGCCAGGCCGGCAGCCAGTTGCCCCACCGCGGCCAGTTTTTCAGACTGCGCCAGCGTGGCTTCAAGGCGACGCTTTTCCGTTACGTCCTGCTCCAATAAAATGGCCTGGGTGACCTGTTCATTGTCATCCAGGATTGGATAGGTGGAGATCTCCCATTCCTGTGGTTCAAAATCCGTTTCCCAATGGCGACGTGTGCGCGACGTGCTCTGGCCGCCGAACAACGTATCCAGCACGCGACAATCAGGGCAGGGATCATCCAATTGGAACAAGGCCTGGAAACAGCGCCGTCCCACCAACTGATTTGGCGGCAAACCGGTGCGCCGGGCACGGTGCATATTGACGGCTGCCAGGTTGAATTTGCGATCAATGATATAGATCGAGGTGGGTATGCTATCAAACAAGGCGCGCAGGATATTGCGAGAGTTGGTCAACTGCCAGCGGATCACCTCCAACTCGGCATTTGCGACTTGCAAAGAATGGATCGTCTGCATAGTGTGCAAGCGATGCGCCAGCACGCTCCCCACCGGTTCCAACATTTCCAGATGCTCGCGGTCCAAAGAGCCAGGATCGTGATTTCCCAGGATCAAAGCTCCCAACTGAATTTTGCCAGAAGTCATAGGCAAACAGATCAGCGATTCAAGCTTTACACCCGTTGCCAGCGCCAGTGGCGCCAGGCGTTCATCCTGAGAGAGATTGTTCAGCAGCAACGGCTCCGAGCTGGACAGGCAGCCGCGGAACACTTCGATAACGGATGCGTCCAGGTTGTAGATGCGCTGCGGTGAAGACTGATCGTGCCTCTGGAAAATGAATTCGCTTGGCTCTTCATCGTTCAGAATCAGCATGCTGCAAAGCTGTGCAGGAAATGCGGCAGACAGCTTACAAACCACCCTCTCTAAAAGCCCGCCCGCGCCCAAATCGCTCTCGAGCACCTCTGCAATCAGATCCAGGATAGGCTGATACTTATCCATTCGATGCGCCTGTTCTCGAAGTCCTGACCGTCGCTATTCCTGGATATTGGGATTGACCGTGTAACCGTAACCCGGAACAGTGCGTATGAACTGGGGGTGGCTGGGATCTGGCTCGATTCTTTCCCTCAGGTTCTTGATGTGAACCCGCACCAGGTCGGGGCTACCGGTGTCCGAAGGATAGTCCCAGACCTCGTCCAGCAGCCGGGCTGGCGAAAAGATCTGCCCGGGCCGGCTCATCAAATGATAGAGCAGGTCATACTGCACAGGCGTCAGGCGCAGCTTGCCTTTTTGGGGAGCATACAGCTCGTAGGTCCGCGTATCCAACACATATTCACCAACCACCAGGCAATGCGCTGCCTCTACCGGGCGAGGCTCCGAGGAGATCTGGCTCAAAATTGTCTGCACGCGCGGCGTCAAGCCGCTTGAGGCAGCCGTCGCCGCATCGCGCTCGGCGCGCTTATCGGGCTGTTGCGTGCGTCGCAGAATGGCGCGCACCCGCAAGACCAGTTCGTCGATATTGAACGGTTTGGTGAGATAATCATCCGCGCCGGCGTTGAAACCGGCGATCTTGTCTTCATCCTTGACCTTGGCGGTCAGGAACAGAATGGGGATCTCCGAAAGCTTGAGATCGTTGCGCATCTCGCGGCACACGGTGTACCCGTCCATGCCCGGCATAATCACATCCAGGATGACCAGGTCGGGAGGGTAAGCGCGAGCTGTCTTCAGCCCCTCTACACCGCTGTTGGCCACCGTCACCCGGAATTCCTCGCTGCGCAGGCTGCGCTCGATGGTCCTGGCAACAATTTCATCATCTTCAATAATCAGGATATTCGATGTCTTCACTTTAAACCTTCCCTGGGGAAACTCACGCGTATCACTGTGCCATGCCCAGCAATGCTTTGAGCACAGATCTCCCCGCCATGCTGGCGGACGATTTCTTGACAAATATTCAATTCGACGCCCGTGCCACGACCTCCGGGCGGCCGCAAGAAGTTGGGCTCGAACATGGTTTCCAGCTCATTAGCTGGAATTGGTTTGCCATCATCCCAAATTTCCACCTGAATGAAACCTCGCCGCGCCTGTTCTGAACGAACTTGTACGCGATGCGATTCACCGTCGTTTGTCGCATCACGAGCCAACATCAACAAGTTCACCCACAGGTCAACCAATTGGCGAGCATTGCCGCGCATGCTGGGCAAGGATGGCTGCAGGTTGACCTCGAGCTGCGTGGCATCCGCCTGGAATTGACCTCCAACCAGGTCCAACGCGGTCTGGATCGTTTCATTGATCGAGAGTTCGGCGATGGTGTTCGTGGCAGGGCGAGAGAACTCGACGAGTTGGGCGACGGCGCGCTGCACCCGCCAACCAGCAGCCACGATCGCTTCAGCCATTTCCCTGGCGTGTTGATCCGGGGGGAGCTCTTGCAGCAACAACTGCGATTCTGCAATGATAGTGGTCAGGGGATTGTTAATGTGGTGGGCAACACCGGAAGCCAGCTCACCAATGGCTGCCAGGCGCGCAGACTGGGTCAAGTGGGCATGGGCTGCCTGGATTTGGGCTTCCATCAGCTTTCTTTGGGTGATATCGGAGGCGGTGCCAACCAGGCGCACCGTTTTTCCAGCGATGGATCGAATGGCCTTGCCCTTCGCGGCAATCCAACGGGTTGTGCCATCGCGATGCAGCATGCGATGTTCGATGGCAAATTCAGAGCTCAAGCCGCGTAGGTTATCCTCCGCCTCCTGGATGAAGGCTTTTTGATCTTCAAGCTGGATGTGTGAAACCCAGGCCTCAAATTGGTTGGGTATCTCGCCATCGGTGTATCCCAGCAAAGCTTTCAAGTTGGGGTCGATATAGTATTCACCGGTTTCCAGATTCCAATCCCAAACCCCGACTCGCCCGGCGGCTGTAGCCAGGGCATAGCGTTCTCGACTCAATACCAACGCTTGCTCGGCGCGTTTTCGCTCGGTGATATCGCGGAAAACGTCCAGGTATCCAATCAAACGGTTGCCAGCGCCAAAGTCGCGCAGCGTGGAGACGCGTGAACTGACCCACAGGACGTTGCCATCCGGTCTGCGGTATTGGCGCTCGATTTCCATGCTGGCTGTTCCGTCTGCAGGCGGCACGCTCACCTGGGGAGAAAACAGACCCAGGTAGACGTCTTCCACTGGCTTACCCAAGAACTCTTTGCCGTTCAAACCCAGCAAGAGATCTGCGGCAGGATTCCAATACGTGATGCGCCCTTCCCGGCTCCACACGACCACCGCGTCGCGCACATTATTGAGCAGCAGCGCCTGGTATCGTATTTGCTCCACCGAGCGCTGAACAGAGCGTTCCAGGTGATGCTCGCGGATCGTCTTTTGAATCAGAGAAGGCAATTTGTGCAGCTCGCTGCTGCCCTTGACCAGGTAATCTTTGGCGCCAAGCTGCAAGGCTTGCACTGCCAGGCGTTCATCACCCTGGCCGGTGACCATCACCACCGGTGTATCGTAGCCGCGCCGGCGCAAGCCTTCCAGCGCCTCTAAACCTGTGCCGTCAGGCAGGCGATAATCGAGAAGTATGGCATCGTAGGAACGAAACGGCAACCGTTCCCACAACCCTTGCAGGCTGTCAGCCCATTCTACGGCAAACGAACCCGACAACCGCAGCAACTCTGTTACCAGTTCTGCCTGAGCCGGGTCGTCATCCACTGCCAGGATATGATACAGCTCATTCACGATCGCTCTTTCTGATGCTCCGATAGGTTTGCCCTGGCGGACTTGAAGTGACCTCATCATACGGGTGGGCCTGTGAATTCACCATAAATTTTACATAAAGGTTAGCGATTGGGGGTTTACCCTTCTGCAAGGTGGGTCACTTAACAAAAATAAAAGCGGCAGGTTTTTTCAAACCTGCCGCATCCTTTGAGGCGACGACGGGATTTGAACCCGTGATCAGGGTTTTGCAGACCCTTGCCTTGCCACTTGGCCACGTCGCCATGAGCCTTTCAATTGTCAGGCGGGATTTGGACCCGTGATCGTCGCAGCCACGCTGCGCAAAGGTTTTGCAGGCCCTTGCCTTGCCACCGGGCCACGTCGCCGAATGATTGAAAAAATTAGGCTGATGCAAACGGCCTGACTGAGTGCTGCCATCTGCGATCAGCCATCTGCAATTTTGAGAGCGGGCGATGGGATTCGAACCCACGGCCTTCTCCTTGGCAAGGAGACGTTCTACCACTGAACTACACCCGCATAACCGGCCGCTCGTCTGGCCGAGAATGCCGAGAGCCAGAATCGAACTGGCGACACCGCGATTTTCAGTCGCGTGCTCTACCAACTGAGCTATCTCGGCCTAAACGTGCTGCGCTTTCACCAAAGCGCCCATTATTTTACCTGTATGTAGGGGGATTGTCAAGCAAGGCGCGCTCGGCAAGCCAGAAAGACGCTGGCATGACCGGTCATGCCAGCAATGATGACCTGCATCGTGACCATCAGCACATCACAGCGGCTGCCCTTTCCGGTATCCTATGGACAAGATAAACACACATATCAGAAACGAAAGGAAAAACCACCATGTCCGCAGAAATCCAAACCTCCCCTTCCACTCGCCGCCAGACCATGATCAGCGGCGTCTCCTTGATCGCACTCGGGGCGCTCTTGTGGGTAGCCCAGAGCGGGCGTATCGACTCCGGCACGATCTTTATGATCGCCTTGAGCGCCATCTTCCTGGCCTGGGGCTTGCTGGCGCGTGCTTTCGGCCTGCTCATCCCAGGCGGCTTGTTAGCTGGCATCACGCTGGGCATTCACCTGACTGAGACTGCTTTTCCCGCCTTGGGCGAGCCGCAGCAGGGAGCATGGGTGCTGCTTTCGATCGCCGCTGGCTGGGCACTGATCAGCCTGCTTTCGCCCCTGACTGGTCGTTTCTATGCCTGGCCTTTGATCCCCGGCGCCATCATGGCAGCCATCGGTGGCGCCTTGCTGGCAGGTCAACCCGGACTGGATGCTCTGGAGATGGTCGGTCGCACCTGGCCGCTGGGATTGATCGCCCTGGGTCTTTACCTGATCCTGTGGCGCTCCAGCCGCAAAGCCTGAGCAACGAACCGGCGAATACTCAACCTCAAAGGTCTCCCAGACCTTTGAGGTTTTTTTATTTGTTGATCTTTAGCAGTCAGCAAGAAGACGGGGGGTCTGGCGGGCTTCAACTGCCAGTCCCTCCCCAAACTCACCTGAAGTGGACAACGCCTGAGAAAAGCAGCATTGAATATTTAACTTTTGGCGCGATAATTAAGTCAGGGTTTGGGGGGATTATCAATACCGAAGATCCGCATTTCAAAATGGGTTCTCTCCCGGGAGAGTAGAGAAATGAAACAAGATGCGTGGGTTTCAAAAATGCGACGAATGATCGTTGCGGTAAGCGTTCTGGCGCTACTGCTGGTCAGCGCCGCACCGGTTTCGGCCGCCCCCAAGAAGTTGAAGCCGGTGCGCATCAAGGCCAATGCTGGCTGGGTCGAAACAAAGGTTTGGCTGGAGGTAGGTCAGAAGCTGACCATCCGCGCCACGGGCAGGGCCATCACCGCTCGGTTGAGGGATTACCCGAAATCAAAGAGCGGCCCGGAAGGCCAGACCTGGAACCTGAACTGCGGCGAATACGCTGTCGCTCCACCTCCTTGCGCCATGGACTATGCTCCTTACGGAGCATTGGTCGGCAAGATCGGCAATGGCGCGCCATTTCTCATTGGCGCATCGGAGGTCATCATTGCTTCTCGCTCGGGTTACCTGTGGCTGGCGGTGAACGATAACCTGGCTTACTACAAAGATAATAAGGGTGGCTATGCCGTAAGATTCAAGTAAACCGCCATGAGGGCTGCAGGTCTACCCTGAGTACTTTCGGCGGTTTACTTAGTATCGCTGCAGCTCATCCGGCGTCATAACTATAGCAGCCTTGCCTGGCTGCGCCGTGACCCAAAAAGGGGGTTAGCGGCAATGACTTAACGTTCTGGAATCTCGTTTCCAGAACATCACAATCAGGAGGAGGCGAGAAAGCATGAAAAAGATCGGCGTTATTCTAAGCCTGGCGCTGCTGTTGGCATTCCTGGCGACGCCCGCCGCCGCTATTACCTGGGGCGAACCGGACACAACCCACGCCAACGTGGGCGCAATGGTTGTAGACTACCCTGGCTATGGCCCCTGGCAGGTGTGCTCAGGCACCCTGATCCACCCGCGCGTCTTTCTCACCGCCGGGCACTGCACCTCGGGTTGGGAGGGAACCGGCGTGGAAACTTTCTGGGTAAACTTCGATCCCTATGCGCTCAACCTAGCGACGCTGCGGGAAGTGGAGCAGGTGATCACACATCCGGAGTACGGTTGGGGCGGGTCGGACCCGCACGATGTCGGCTTGCTGATCTTGGCTGAACCAGTGCTCGATATCCAACCTGCAGTCCTGCCATACGCCGGTTTCCTGGACGACCTGAAGAAGACCGGCCTGCTGCACAGTGGACCACAAGGCGCGAAAATCACCGTGGTCGGCTACGGCGGTGTGCTCGCCTGGCCGCCGCCGGAGATCACTTATGACGACTGGCGCCGGATCGCTTACTCCGAGTATGTTGCCCTGACAAAGCCCTGGCTGCACCTGTCGCAGAACACCCTGCAAGGCAACGGCGGCACTTGCGCCGGCGACTCAGGCGGACCGGGATTTTACACTCAACCCAACGGCACGGAGATACTGGTCGGTATCACTTCATGGGGCGATCCAGTTTGCGTGGCAACCGGATTCGATTACCGGGTAGATACCCCCGCGACCCTGAACTTCATCCGGGATGTGATCGCAGGATTGGAATAGATCTAAGCTGCCAGGGCGGCAGCAGCATCTCCTGCTCCCCTATCTGGTCTTAGCTGTCATTGCGAGATGTTTCCATGACGCTGGAAGCGTCATCCGGTCTGGGAATGACAGATATGTCATGAGTAGACCAGCGTACTGTGCTGGTCGTGGCAATCTCCTAATCAGGTCATTTTGCGTGGCCCACTACGAGCGACCAGCTTATCGGGTCATTTTGCATAGCCCACATTGTGCGAACAGCTTTTAGGGTTCGGCGCAAGACAAACCTCCCGTGGCAGAACAACCACGGGAGGTTGAAGTTTCCAATGAAGATCTCTCTTACAGGCTATCCGTCGCGGCCGCTGTCGTCATCATCATCGTCATGGCCGCCTTTGTCATCGTCGTCGCCAGAACCATCGTCATCATCGCCATTGCTGTCGTCGTCGTAGCTGTCATCGTCGTCGTAGCTGTCATCGTCGTTGTAGCTGTCGTCACCCATATAGTCGGCCGGGTCATCGTCGTTGCTGTGCTCATCCAAGCCGGTCTGCCCGGGTGCAGCCGGTTCGATCTCGCGTGCCACAAGCGTCCCAGCAGCATTCAGCGAGGCATGCACCTTGACAAAGCTGCCCACCACCGGAGCGCCTTCGACCTCAGTCTGCGGCAATACAGTGAAGGCGATACCGTTGACCGTCCAGGTAGGGCCTTCGACCGAATCCAGCGTGCCATAGAATTCTATTTCGCCTGAGAAAGAACGATCTCCAGCCGCCGGGCGTGGATCCTCGCCGGTCAACTCACGGGCAAAAGCCACACCCACCAGGCTCAATGCCAGGGCAGCGAAAACCAATACGGGAAGCAGAAAACGGGAAATGCGGTTCAAAATATTTATATTACCGCATCGATTCCAAACAGGCGGGCTGCATTACGCCCAAGGATATCCAGCTTCTCGTCTACTTCCAGGTAAGGGCTGTTGCGCACCAGGTCGATCATGTAGCGAACGCTGACCTGGTTGGCAACCGCCGGGTAATCTGAGGCGAACAGGATGCGTTTGAAACCGATGGTCTCGCGCATGCGCTCCACACGCCACTCCTGCTCCACCAACCACGCCACCGCTGCCAAATCGCCGTACACATTGGGATAGTCTTTTCCCAACTGCAGGGCTTCTTCAAACCAGATACCGGGCTCGTCCTTGCTATAAGAGCCGAGGTGGGCCAGTATGATGGGCACCTGGTGATATTTTTCCAGCGCCGGGCGCAGCCGGTCGGGGTGGGCGTCTTCGGAAAAAGCGCGCGCATCCCAGGGCGGTGCGCCGCAGCCGGTGTGCAGAAGGATCACTCGCCCGGTGGCCTCACACCAGGCGCAGGCGCGCAAAAAATTTTCGCTGGTCGCAGGATCGAAAAATTGAGCAAATGGTAAGAGTTTGATACCGCGCAGCCCCAACCGCTCGATTTCCTGCAAATGATTTTCCACAGAGGCCGGGTCTTTGCCCAGGTTAGCAGAACCCAGGCCGATAAAACGGTCTGGATGGGCGGCTGCCAGTTCCGCTGCTACCTGGTTGGTCACCTTGGGGGTCAACTTTTGCAGCATGACCGCCTCGATCTCAGACCAGAAGATGCGCCTGGCTTCGGGGGTCCTGAAGAAGCGGAAGCGCGTCTGGCGCAGGCGCTCAGGATCGCGCAGGTCATTGGGATCGGTTTCCACTGCCAGCAACACGGCGCGCTGCACGCCTGCGCTGTCCATCTCGGTCAGCAGCGCTTCGGCTCCCATCTTGGGGTGCACGTGCGTGTCAATCACCAGCGGGTTGGCGAGCGGATCGCTGTGAGTTTCTTCAGCCATGACCGGTGTCCTCTCCTGCGGGCGCGCCCCGCACTCCAATCATTCCGGCGGCAGCTTGCTCGGCTGCCCGGTAGACTTCAGCCAGCGGGGCGTTGTGCTGCCTGGCTGCGATGCGGCAGGCTTCATATTCAGGTGTGACGCCAACGATGCGCCCATCCAACCACTTGACTTTGACTTGCAGCAACCCGTAGGGCGTCTCTACCAGGCGCACTTCTCGCTCCACCTCATATCGCTGGCTGTGATGAACGCGCACCCCCAGTGTGCTGGTCTCGCGCAGCAGCAGCGCTGCCAGGGCAGCTTCGTCCGCGGGGCGAGCGATCACGCTCAGCAGCGTGCCTGGACGGTTTTTTTTCATGTGGATCGGGGTCAGATACACATCCAGCGCACCAGCTTCGAACAACAACGCCATGGTATGCCCAATCAGCTCTGGATTCATGTTGTCCAGGTTGGTTTCCAGCACGCTCAGGCTGGTGCGAGGGGACATTTCTGCTTCCACCGGTTTGCCCAGCCACAGGCGCAAAACATTGGGCCAGGGCAATGCGCGCCCGCCAGCGCCAACGCCGATTTTTTCCAGGCGCATGGCTGGCTGCTTAAAAGTAGCCAGGCTGGCCAGGATGGCTGCGCCGGTAGGTGTGACCAGCTCCTTTTCCGTGGGCAGGGGGTAGGTGGGCGCGCCGGCCGAAGCCAGCAAGGCTAACGTGGCGGGCGCTGGTAAAGGCAGTGTGCCATGGGAGCTCTCGATCGAGCGCCGTCCCTTCGTGCTTTCACCCAATGGGATGGGCGAGGCGTAGACCTGGGTGATACCCAGGCGTTCAAGCCCCCACACTGCCCCAACGATGTCAACGATAGCATCCACCGCGCCCACTTCATGAAAGTGAACCTGCTCAGCCGGTACGCCGTGCACGCTGCCTTCCGCCTCTGCCAGGCGGCGAAAAATCGCCAGGCTTTTCTGCTGTACACTGGCGCTCAGGCCAGAAGTTTGAATCAGGCCGATGATCTCTGGCAGGTGGCGATGTTTCCCACCGCTGTGGCTCCCCTGCGAGTGGTGAGGCTCACCGACCTGGGTGCGCTCCTGGTGAGAATGGTTCTCATGCGGGTGAGGGTGTACCTGGTGAGCTTGTTGCTCGCCCGTGTCCACGTGCACCAGCGTGGCGCTCAGCGCTCCCCGGTTTACCTTCTCAGCGCGCAGGCTGAACTCTCCGGCAATCGCCAGCCCTGCCAGCGCCGCGCTCAATTCGTTTATATCCAGCCCGGCGTCAACCAGCGCGCCCAGGATCATGTCCCCGCTGGCCCCAGAGAAGCAGTCAAAGTAGGCTATTTTTTCCAATCGGTCATCCTTTTTGCTGGGGCTATCTTGTATCCCTGAGGGGCAAGACTTCATTCATGCTGCCAGTGCGATAACCCATCAGGTCGAGGGTAACATAGGGATAGCCCAGTTCGCGCAAGCGCGCCACGATCAGTTCGCGCTGCGCCAGCAGCGCGGGGAAATCCGCGATCGGCGCCTCGATGCGCGCCAGCTCGCCGTGCACACGCACGCGCACGGCGGGCAGACCCAGGCTGTGCAAGTAAGCTTCCGCCTGCCCAACCCGCTGGATGCCGTCGCGGGTCAGCGGGGTATCATAGGGGAAGCGTGTCGCGAGGCAGGGTGCGGCCGGTTTGTTCCAGTTGGGTAGCCCCAGAAACTGCGCCAGCTTGCGGATCTCGGCTTTGGCCAGGCCAGCCTCTTTCAATGGGCTGCGCACACCCACCTGCTCCAGGGCGCGCAGACCTGGGCGGTAGTCGCCTGCATCGTCTGCATTGGTGCCATCCAGGAGAGTCGGGGTCGGCTGCTGGCCTTCCGCCAGGCTTCTCAGCGCCTGGAAACGCCTGAGCTTGCAGTGAAAGCAGCGATCTGGCGGGTTGGCAACAAAAACCGGGTCGGCCAGGTCGTCCATGTCCACCACCAGGTGGCGAAAACCTGCCAGGTGCGCCAGGTCGATCGCCAGGCGAGTCTCTTCCGGCGACTCGACCGGTGAACGCACCGTCACCGCCAGGGCGCGCTCGCCCAGCACAGCATGAGCGACCCAGGCCACCAGGCTCGAATCGACACCGCCAGAATAAGCCACAATGACCGACTGCATGGCGCGCAAGATTTCCTGAAGCCGCGCATACTTCAGCTTCGTTGGCTCATCCAGCGCTTCTCGTGATTGCGCAATGGGTTGATCGCTCATTATCGGCTCTCCATCGCCTCCAAGGTGTGACCGTCTGGCTGTTCCTGTCGGTGTGTGTGCTTGAGATTGATCAGGCTGGCGAGGTGTCCAGCCCCGTAGCCATTGTCAATGTTTACCACCGCCACACCCGGAGCGCAGGAATTCAGCATGGTGAGAAGCGCTGCCAGGCCGCCAAAGCTCGCCCCGTAGCCCACACTGGTGGGCACCGCCACAACCGGAACCGACACCAAGCCAGCGACGACGCTGGCCAGGGCACCCTCCATTCCCGCTACCACGATCACAACGTGCGCTTTGCGCAGCGTATCAGCGCGGTCGAGCAGGCGATGCAGCCCGGCAACGCCCACATCGTACAGGCGCTCTACCTGGTTGCCCATCAACTCAGCGGTGATGGCAGCCTCTTCAGCCACGGGTATATCGGCGGTGCCGCCGGTGGCGACAACGATGCCAGGCGCTCCCGATGGCTGCGGCGAACGATTGACCACGATCAGACGTCCCATTTCGTGGTAGATGGCGTCTGGCACGCGCTCAAGCACCGCCTGGTATTTCTCCGGCGAAGCGCGGGTTGCCAGTACGCGGTCATTGTGCTCTGCCAGTCGCGCCACCAGAGCGCCGACTTGCTCGGGCGTCTTCCCCTGGGCAAAAACCACCTCCGGAAAACCCTGGCGCAAAGCACGGTGGTGATCTAACCGGGCATAGCCCAGATCTTCGTAAGGCAAAACGCGCAGTTTTTCGAGCGCATCTTGCACCGGCAAAATGCCATCTTTCACCCTCTGCAATAAGTCCGCCAGCCGCTTCTCCGATGAATTCATTTAATCTCCATCTCTCACTGCATCGTGTAACCGCCGTCAATGGCATACACCTGCCCGGTGATATAGGCGGCGGCAGGCGAGGCCAGGAAGACGACCATCTCGGTCAGGTCTTCAGGTGTGCCCAAGCGTCCCAGCGGCACCTGGTTGGTGTAAGCTTTCAAAGCGTATTCCGGAAAATTGTGCTGCGCCTGTTCGGTCAGGATGATACCTGGCGCGATGGCATTCACGGTAATGCCCATCGAAGCGACTTCACGCGCCAGCGATTTTGTGAAACCGACCACGCCTGCCTTGGATGCCGCGTAATGCGCCATTCCCACCGCGCCCACCAGCCCAGAGACCGAGGCCAGGTTGATGATGCGCCCTGCGCCTGAACGGCGCAGCGGAGCCAGGGCAGCCTGGCAGCACAAAAAGACGCCTTTTAGATTGACCGCCATCACCCGGTCCCAATCTGCCTCGCTCATCGTGGCAACCACAGCCACCGGGAAAATACCGGCGTTGTTGACCAGGATGTCTAATCCGCCCAACCCTTCCACGCAGGCAGTCACCATCGCCCGCACGCTGTCGCCCTGGCTGACATCGGCCTGTACCGCCAGCGCTTTGCGGCCCACAGCTTCGATCTCCGCCGCGACCTGCTGCGCTGGCGGAAACAGGATATCGGCCACAGCGATATTCGCCCCAGCCTGCGCCAGGGCCAGGCTCAACGCCCGGCCAATGCCCTGCCCGCCGCCCGTGACCAGGGCAATCTTTCCTTCCAATGGTTTATCCCTCGACATAGCCAATCACCTCGCCGACGCTCACCTTTTGGCCAGCGGGCGCCAGGATCTCCACCAGCTTCCCATCAACGGGGACGGTGACATACAGGGTGATCTTTTCGGTCTTGGCTTCCACCAAATCTTCACCTTTGCGCACATCTTCTCCAACAGCGTTCAGCCATCGTAAGATGGTGACCGCCAGGGCGCCGTCTGCTGTGCGAGGTACAGTTAGAGGATATCGCATTTCTTCACTCCTTTGGGATTGCCGATTGCAGGGTCTGCCAGGTGGTATCCTGCAACGCCAATCCAAATGTTTCTGCCATTACTTGTCGCAGATGTGATTTTACAAGATCCAGGGAGATTTCGGCTCCCAGCTTTGCTTGCATGGAGGTTACTCGCATTTGGGGTACGCCGCATGGATTGATCAGTTTGAAAGGGCTGAGGTCCAGGTTTACGTTCAACGAGAACCCATGGAAGGTATAGCCGTGCCGCACGGCAATCCCAACCGCGCCGATCTTCTCATCACCAAGCCAGACGCCCGGGTGTTCTGCCTGTTTTCCAGCCTGCAAACCAAAGCGAGCCAACACCTCGATCAGTACATCTTCCAGGCGATGCAGGTAGGCATTGGCATTGGGGCAATTTGCCGGGCTGCCCTCGATATCTCCCAGGTAAAGCAGTGGCGATGCGATGATCTGTCCCGGGCCATGATAGGTCACGTCGCCGCCACGGTTGACTTCCAGGACTTCATAACCGCGCTGTGCTAGCTCCTGAGGGGAAAGCAGCAGGTTGGCCGCCAACCCGCCATTGGCGCTCCCGGCGCGCCCGATGGTGAAGGTGGGCGGATTTTCTTGCAGCAGAACCAGGCTCTGCAGGCGACCCGCCAGGCGAGCCTTGAAGAGCTGTTCCTGGATCGCGAATGCTGGGGTGTAGGGCAAGTAGCCCAGGTCGAGCCAGTAAGCGTCGAGAATAGTTACCTCCACAAAGAGGGTAATGCACCATTGTCAAGATCGCTGCAGGGTAAAAAAAAACAGGGGTGCGGGTCGGGTAGAGACCCGCACCCTCGCTTGGTAACGGCGCAGCGGTGCAATCAAATTCAAGCCGGCTCAGTCAGCCGCTGTGGCAAGTTCCTTGTTGTAAAGCGCCTGCAGGTCACCGTTTAGCTGGGCGAAGATGTACACCGGAGCGCAGCCGGGGTACTCGGTAACGCTCTTTGCCAGCGACATGGCTTTCTCCACTTTGTCACGGCTGGGGAAGTACTTCCAGCAGTCGCCAGCCACGAAGAGGTGTTTGCCTTCTACCCATTCAGGGATGAGGTCAGGCACGCCGCCCGCCAGCACATAAACGTCGCCCACTTTTTCGTTGAAGTCCTTTACGTCGATGCCGCTGACATTGAACAGATCAAGACCGCCGCGGATATTGGCAAAGCAACCCGGGCAGGTTTGCTGCACGACAACATGAATCCCGGGGATTAACCCGGTCGGGTCGATCATCGGGCGCTTGAAGAAATGCCGCACCTCGGCGATGGGGGTGCCGACCACCTCGATCTTGTTGATATCGCGCTCTCCCAGGCCCTCTGTGGCGGCAATCCGCACGGCAGCAATCTCGATCGTCTCAAAGCCCATCACGTAGGCTGCCACCGCATCCACAGCAACCGTGTCGGTGCCGGCGATGAACAGGTTCATCTCGACCGGCGTACCGACATGCGGCCCCTGACCTTCCATGGCAATGATACCATCCACGAAGGTCAGGTCGGCTTTGCGCACGCGGTACAGGTCGGCAAATTTCTGGCCCAGGTCGATGCGGTGCACATCCTGCTGCTCTTTGCTCGGATGCTCGTTGGGGATGATCCCGTTCCAGTTCTTCAACCCCAGGGTGACGGTGCCAGCCAGGTGCGCTTTCATCTTTGGCAGGTTAATCACCCGATCCGCATCGAGGAAAGGCTTGAACACTTTAGCCTTGCGGTACAGCTTGGCGTCGGGGATCTCCACTTCGACCAGTTCTTCTTCATCGAAGTAGATCACCCGATCGGCCCCGCCGCGCTCGGCTGCGGCGCGCATACCAGCAGCATCGAAGGCGGGTCGGGCTCGTCCAACATGCTGGCCCAGGGAAGGGTTGTCGCCAACCCAGACCTCTTTCGCCTTCGACTTTTCTTTCAGGAAAGCCACCATGCCCTCGATCACCCGTGGATCCACCACTGAGTAGCTTTCCGGCGGAGCCTGGAAGGCCAGGTTGGGCTTGATCAAGACGGTTTCACCGGGTTTGACGATGTTGTCAATTCCGCCCACGGCCAGGTTGATGGTTTCCTCGATCTTGGCCTTGACCTGCTGGATATCTTCCTCGTAGCGCACGAACTTTGCGGTGGGGGGAAGAAACTCGGCATTCCCCTTCAATTTTCCAGTGCGTACTATGGCTACTTTTGGCATTGGAGATCTCCTTTCACTTCAGTTCGGGTCAATTGGGACGGAAGGCAGGCTATCCAACCCGGAAAATGCACTTCCGTCCCATTCCACATCACAACGAGTTGCCAGGATCAGGCCTTCCCCATGTAAGGCTTGACCACCTTATCGAAGACCCAGGCGCCAAACATTGCACCCAAGGCTGGGAAGACCGTCGTTGCTAGGGTGCTGCCGCCCCCCTGCAAGCCTGGGAAAGCCCACTGGCCATAGCCATTGAGCGCCAGCCAGATGCGTGGGCCCAGGTCACGCGCCGCATTGAGCGAGATCATGGTCAGCGGCGCTTCGACAAAGACCAACATGGTGACCAGCACACCGAGCGCCAAGGGGAAGAAGGTGCCCGGCTTGAATGCCTGGTTTTCATCCAGGAAGTTCAGGATTCCGCCCATCAGAATCGCTGTGAACACGAATTCAGCCAGGCCGCCCAACCACCAGGGCACCAATTGAGCTGCCATCTGCTCTGCCGCGGCGGCGGTGCCAGCATTGACCAGGCCAAAAATGCCCGGGTGCGGGCCGTAAGGCGCATACATCAAGGCCAGCAACAGGCCATTGGCGTCTGTTTTGACGATGTTGTTGGCTGCGATAAAGGCATTGATATCGGTCGAGAAGAGAATGCCCAGCGTTGCTGCGCCCAGGAAGCCCCCCGCGATCTGAGCGATGATGTATGGAACCACCTGGGACCAGGGGAAACCCCGCCGCCAGGCCAGAGCCAGGGTGACGCCTGGATTAAAGTGGGCGCCGGACATCGCACCCCCCATCCATACTGCAACCGCAACTGCAAAACCCCAGCCAATGGAGGCCTGGAACAGCCCCTGCACCTGGTTGTGCAGCACGGCATTGTGCAGCAGCCCACAACCGAACAGCACGATGAGGAAGACGCCGATTGCTTCCCCGATGTAATTGCCAATCCAGCTCTTTTTCATACTGTTGCCCTCCCAAAAAATGATCGTTGAGATAGAGATTGATTCTGCGATGGTATAGAGATTTTCACTATCTTAATGAGCGCTCGAGTGGACACCTCCTTGTTTATATGGGAATCAACAGGCGCGTAAATAACCGCCCTGTGTGCCCCTGGCCGTGATGAGTTCGAACCAAAACACTACCAACATCTACTGCTGCTCCGTCAGCGAACACGCCTGTCAGGTAGAGCTTTAATTCTATTCGCTTAGTTGTGAGGATTGCCTGAATCGAAGAAAAAGGGTCTCTGGATTTCCGCTTCGGAAATTTTTCCTAACTTTTATAGTATATAAATAAACATCGACCCTTACAAATGATGAATGTCATATTTTATCCATGATTTTTTTTTTAGTTACATTTTTACGTTGAACAGCCTGCCCAGCAGCAGCGCCACCACGGTGAAAATCGCCCCCAGAAAACCGGTAACTCCCGGCAAGATCCAGCGATTAGCGCCGCCAGCCGTTGCGATGCGCGTCTCCAGTGGTCGCTGTGGATCGTAATGCACCGGAACCGAATCGCCAGGCTGATAAGCCGCCGGCCAGGAGCCCTGCGGGATCTGCGCTCGTTTCAAATAGCCTGCGACCTCCCGACCATGGGCGCGATTTCGGCGTTGTTGCTGAGATGCATTCCGCATTCGAAACCGAGCCAACCTCCGAGAGCGGCTTGCTACAATGGTACCAGCGGTAGTTAGAACAGGGACTGCGCCTGTGTGTACGATCACAGTCGCAGTATAAAAAGGCGCAGCGTTGTTGCGCCTGCTCCTGCGACCTTTGAGCCTGGGTAGCGGATTCTATGGGGCGATCTAAGGAATGCCGCGGGAAACGACGCCGATGAACTCCATGATAATCTTGAGCGCAGCGAAGACGGTCGCCTCGGAGGGATCGAGATTCGGAGCCACCTCGACCACATCCAGCCCGACCAAAGGCAGTCCAACGAGCGATTTGAGCAAAGTGAGCACCTGGCGGGCGCTCATCCCGCCAGCCTCGGGGATGCCGGTGCCGGGGGCGTAAGCCGGATCGAGGCAGTCGATATCCAGCGAGATGTGTACTGCATCGCAAACTGCGAGCGCCTTGCACACCTCGGCAGCCACTTGTTGGATGCCGCGTTCTTCCACCAGCGGCATGGGGTAAACATGCATGCCGCCGTTCTCGATCAAATCGATCTCCTGCGCTTCCCAGGAGCGCAGCCCCACCAGGCAAACATCTTCCTGGCGGATACCGACTTCCAGCCCGCGGCGCAGCACGCAGGCATGCGAAAGCGGCGAGCCGCCGAAGCTATCGCACAGATCGGGATGGGCATCCACCCACAGCAAGCCAAAGCGGCGATCTTTATAGCGCAAGCGCTGCGCCTGGAGAATAGGGATGGTCACGGAGTGATCGCCGCCCAACAGGATGGGGATATTGGGCAGCGTTGCAATGCGCTGGCGGACCAGCGGGAAATCCCGTTCGGGATCGTGAATGGCGATATTGCCCAGGTCGCAGATGCTGACCGCGGAGAGGGGAGTGCGGTCTTCGGTGTAAGGCGTGAGGTGGTGCGACCAGCGGCGCAAGCGCTCTGGCGCCAGGCGCGCCCCGCGGCGGATGGTGGCGCCGCCATCGTAGGGCAAGCCAAGCACGGTGAAAGTGGTCTCAGCGGGCGTGCTACCAGGGCAGTGCAGGTCAGCCCACAGACCGTGCGTGTCGCCGGGTTCGGGAGAGCCGGGGGTGGCGGGCATAAACAGATTATACATAATTTTGAGGTTCAGCCAGGCGCTTGCTGAACCTCAAACGCTGATTCTTTGCTATAATAGCGGTCGCTGATAGGAGAGGTGCCAGAGTGGTTGAATGGGGCGGTCTCGAAAACCGTTGTGGTCCTTGTGTCCACCGTGGGTTCGAATCCCACCCTCTCCGCTGAGCGTAAAGTCTCAGAGCCTTACCGGCTCTCGATCTGTTGAAAAACGGATGTGAAAGAACGGGATTTTACGCTTCGGCGTGATCTTCACGCCCGAGATCGCTCAGTGACAGCTGGGCGATCTCAACTTTTAAGCGGTACTCCTTCATTGTACGTACTCCTCGACACTTGTCAAGGTATTGTGGGACACCGGGAAGGCGATTTTGACTTCCGTTACCTTCTGTCTCATCTCTACCCCTATGTCAACAATCTTCCCTTCTGCACCTTGTTCGCGAATCCAATAGCGCCGTTCAGTATCAGGACTTAGTCTATCCATCAACCTAAAGAGAATCTCATAGTCAGGATTGACTTTCACCCACACGATGCGTTTGGTCCCCACGTCGCAACCTGCCTCCTGGATCATGGTCCGCACCAGCATCTTGCGCTCTTCGCGGGTAGCCCATTCCCAGCTGTCATGCAGATTCAGCAGGGTGAGTGCAGCCCGTTCAATCGCTGATTCAGGAATGCGCGTGAGCA
>JAJUJL010000043.1 GCA_029265355.1 Chloroflexota bacterium
AGCCAGGCAGCCATGCCGAAAGGCAATCTGCTCAGGCTGCATGCCTGCGTCCGGTAAGGCAAAGACCCGCCCTGGCACGCCATCACGCAGACCCACCCCTACAGCGAACGTGGGAACAGGTAGGGGCGGGTCTGCACCAGCAAGGCAGCCATGCCGAAAGGCAATCCGCTCAGGCTGCATGCCTGCGTCCGGTAAGGCAAAGACCCGCCCTGGCGCGCCCGAAAATGGCGGTGGGCGTATAGGATGCGGTCAACTTTTTTCACGCGATCCGGGATAATGTGCTATGCTTCATTGGACAAGGGGACGTCCGCTTTGGCAGCATATTGACCTGTGTGCAGGAGGGCGCATTGAAAGCCGCCGTATTTGGCAATGTCACCCTGGATGTGATCTGCAAGACGATCGACGACGTACCGCGCCACGCTTCGCTGTCTTTCGAGCAGGTTAAGGTCGCTCCGGGCGGTTGCGCCTCCAACGTCGCCCTGGGTTTGGCAGACCTGGGCGTGGAGACGGCGCTGATCGCCCACAGCGGCGATGATGACGCCGCCTTTCTCATCCACCGCTACTGGCAACGCGCCGGCATCGACCTGCGCTATGTGCAGCGCATCGCGGGGAAGCCCACCGGCACCAGCGTCGGCCTGGTGGACAGCGACGCTCAGCCGCGCTTCATCCACACCTCCGGCGCCAACGCCACCCTGACCGTCGACGACCTGCAGCCCGCCGAGTTGGCGCAGTGGGGGGCGAGCGTGCTGCACGTGGCGGGTTTCTTTGTGCTGCCTGGCCTGCTGGATGGGCGCCTGCCGGGGGCGCTGGCGCAAGCTCGCCGCCTGGGACTGTTCACCAGCCTGGACGTGGTGCGCTCGCCGCGCATGCAGCAGCCAGAAGTCCTGTGGCCTTGCCTGCCGCACCTGGACCTGTTCCTGTGCAATGCCGTCGAAGCGCAGATCATCACCGGGCGTGAGCAGCCGGAAGATGCCGCCGCTTGCCTGCGCAGCCTGGGCAGCCGGGCGGTGGTGGTCAAAGCCGGGGAGCGGGGCTGCTGGCTGGACTGCGACGCCTCGCTGGATGGCGCAGCCCGGCGAGAATGGCTCCCGGCGCAGCCTGTTGACAATGTGGTCGATACCACCGGCGCGGGGGATGCCTTCGCGGCTGGCCTGCTGGCTTCCTGGCTGGCGGAGCCCGATCTGCGCGCAGCCTGCCAGGCCGGTCATCGCGCCGCGGCGCGCATCGTGCAGCAGCTCGGAGCGGTGCTCAGCTAATGAGCCAGCGCGGCGGTCACCGCTTCTTCGGTCGTCTCCAGCACCCTGGCGCCCAGCGCTTGCAGCGCACGAATCTTATCCTCCTGGCGGGCGACACCCCAGGCGTGGGTGTGCACCTCGAAACCCGCCTGCCGCAGCGTCTGCGCAGCGCGCAGCACCGCCTCCACACCTCCCGCGGTATCTTCGAACACGTGCAGGTGGGTCTGCTTGCCGCCCAGGGCGGCCTGCGCCTGCGGGGAGGCTTTGCCGCTCGAATACAGCTCTAACCCATCCTGCAGCGCCTGGATTTCATCGCCGTGCACCGCTGCCAGCGTCGCAGCCAGGGCTTGCACTGGCGAAGGCTTGAGATAAGCCTCCGGGCTGGCCTTGTGCTGGGCTGCCAGCCAGCTCACCCGACCGTAGCCGATCAGCGGAAGCTCCTGCAGCCCGGCGATCTCCAATGCCAGCTCAGCCTCCGGAGCGTGGCCGCGCAGATTTACCTGCGCCCGGCGCGGCGGCAGCGAAGGGCGCATGGTGTATGCGGCCAGGTGCAGGCTGCCCGCGGCGCGCAGCTCCAGCAGGCGCTGGCGCAGGCCTGCCTCGAGCTGCGGGCGGTCCAGCGTGCTCAACAGCGACGGGCTATTCACGAACGCCGGCAGGTCATACACCCGCTGAAAAACCTGCGAGCCCAGGCTGTAGTGTTGGAAAATGCGCGTGGTCAGCGAGCCCATCACATCCCGCGTGTCGCTGAGCAGGTCGATCAGCAGGGCATACTTGCTCAGGTAGGGGAGTAGGCCAGCGTGACCGGCGCGCGCTGCGGCGAGCACGCTCTCGGCGGGGTAAACGCCGGGCTGCAGCACACCTGCCATCGCTTTGATTGCTGGGCGGTATACCACCCGCGCTGGAAGGCGGAACGGCTTCCAGCCATTCAGCCCCCATAAAAATGGCGGCAGCCGCGCTCCGAGGTTGGCTTTGATCAACTCGTCCAGCAGCGCTGCCAGCGCTAGCGGCACCATGTCCCACTCGCTGGTGATGCGGCTGGCTTCGAACAATGCGAGGTCCTCTTCGCCGGGCAAGTGGACGGGCTGCAGCCCCATTCCCCGGGTGAAGTACTGCAGCGCAGCCTGCACCGCGGCGCGATAGCCGCGCGGCTCGACCAGCACGCCGTCGATGTCGAACAGGAAGATCGCCTGGCTCTGCATCGCTCAGCGCCGCCGGCTTTCGAGCACAGCCTGCACATCCGCCGGGGAAAGCCGACGCGCGGCCAGCAGCACCAGCACATGGTAGGCCAGGTCGGCGATCTCCTCCAACAGGCGCTGGTCGCCCTGGCCCTTGGCAGCCAGGATCACCTCCACCGCCTCCTCTCCGACCTTTTTGATGATCTCGTCTTCTCCCGCCGCCAGCAAGTGTGCGGTGTAGGATTGCGGGCTGGGATGGTCGCGCCGCTCGCAAATGGTTTGATACAGCTCATGCAGGCTCATCGGGTATCGATCCTCCGGTAAAAACAACTGGTCGCCCCGGTGTGGCAGGCTGGCCCATCGGCGTGAACCAGCAAAAGCAGGGCGTCTTGGTCGCAATCGATGCGGATTTCCTGGACGTGCAGGGTGTTGCCGGAGGTGGCGCCTTTCAGCCACAGCTCCTGGCGCGAGCGCGACCAGAAATGCGCCAGGCCGGTCTCCAGCGTGCGCCGGTAGGCCTCGGTGTTCATGTATGCCAGCATCAGCACCTGGCGGCTGACAGCATCCTGCACGATGGCGGGCGCCAGCCCGGCGGCGTCGAATCTCGGTTCCAGCGGCATGTCATCCGACATGATCGTCTCCTTGGTCTGTGTTGATCTGTCATTGCGAACCCGGCGTACTATGCCGGGTGAAGCAATCCCCACGCCGGCCGGGAGACTGCCGCGCTGCGCTCGCAGTGACACCGCCGGCCAGGAGACTGCCACGCTGCGCTCGCTTGACGGGCCGGTTCCTCAGGAGGCGCCATCAGCTCCCAGCGAATCCTTTACCGGACGCACCGCGATGCCCTGCGCCGCCAGGTATTGCTTGACCTGCGGCACGGACAGCACGCCATCGTGGAACAGAGAAGCTGCCAGCGCGGCGTCGGCCTTGCCTTCTCGCAGCACGGCGGCAAAATGCTCCAGCCGCCCGGCGCCGCCGGAAGCGATCACCGGCACGCTGACCGCTTCCGCCACGGCGCGGGTCAGCTCCAGGTCGTAGCCAGCCAGCGTGCCGTCGGCGTCCATGCTGGTGAGCAGGATCTCGCCCGCGCCCAACGCCACGCCGCGCTGCGCCCACTCGACCGCCTCCAGTCCGGTGGGTGTGCGCCCCCCGCTGACGTACACTTCCCAGCGCGGCGCTTCTCCGGGGGAGCTGACGCGGCGGGCGTCGATGGCCAGCACCACGCACTGCGCCCCGAAGCGGCTGGCGCCTTCGCTCAGGATGTGTGGATCTCGCACCGCGGCCGAATTGACGCTCACCTTATCGGCGCCGGCCAGCAAGAGCTGGCGCATGTCGTCGCTGGAGCGGATGCCGCCGCCCACTGTGAGGGGCATGAACACCTGGTCTGCCACCCGGCGCACCACCTCCACCACGGTCTGGTGGCCGCGGTGGGTGGCGCTGATATCCAGGAAAACCAGCTCATCGGCGCCGGCGGCGTCGTACAGGCGCGCCTGCTCCACCGGGTCGCCGGCGTCGCGCAGGTTGACGAAATGCACGCCCTTCACCACGCGCCCATCTTGGATGTCCAGGCAGGGGATGATCCGTTTTGTGAGCATAGCTTATGAATACCACTCCTCCAGCTTCAGCGCGCCCTCGTACAGCGCCTTGCCCACGATGACGCCCGCCAACCCGGCGGCGCGCGCCGCGTGCAGGTCAGCGATGTCTTTGACTCCGCCGGAAGCGATCACGCTCAAGCCGGAATGCTCTGCGATGCGCCGCGTGGCTGGCAGGTTCAAGCCGCTTTGCAATCCATCTCGGCTGACATCGGTGAACACCAGCCATTGCACCCCGCGCTTGGCCAGCGAACAGGCCAGCTCCAACGCGGGTATGCCGCCGTCCTGCTGCCAACCGCGCACCCGCGCCCTGCCATCCTGGGCATCGATGCCGGCTGCCAGGCGCGACGGTCCCCAGCGCGCCAGCGCCTGGGTGAGCAGCTCGGGCTGCTCCACCAACACCGTGCCCAGCACGGCGCGCTGCACGCCCATCTCCAGCACCCTTTGGATGTTATCCAGAGTGCGCAGCCCGCCGCCGAACTGCACCTGCGCGCCGACTTCCTGGCTCACTTCGAGGATGGCCGCCAACGCCGCCAGGTTGGGCGCCTGGTCGTCCGGCGAGCTGCCAAAGGCGCCATCCAGGTTGACCACGTGCAGCCAGCGGGCGCCCAGGGAAAGCCAGCGCCGGGCGGCGTCTGCCGGGTCGTCGCTGTAGGTGATCTGCCGCCGTGGATCGCCCTGCGCCAGGCGCACCACCAGCCCACCGCGCAGGTCGATGGCCGGGTAAAGCTCGAAATTGAGATGGTTTTTGGGTGCATCGAGCATGTTGTCATCCCTGAATGGTATTCACTGCCAGGCCGCCAGGTC
Organism: Chloroflexota bacterium; assembly: GCA_029265355.1. Taxonomy (GTDB): domain Bacteria; phylum Chloroflexota; class Anaerolineae; order Anaerolineales; family UBA4823; genus JAJUJL01. The sequence goes on from JAJUJL010000043.1 coordinate 4,813, forward strand.
CGCCGGTTTGGGAGGGCTTCACGTTCCTTGTGTCTCCGGTTAGTGTCGCCTCGTAACCCAAGCGGCGCACGCCCGGCTCACGGCGTCGCCGCCACCGCCATGTAGCCCATTGTCGACCAGGACGCCAGGAACTGGTTGATCGAGCGAGTGTAGATCGTGCTGCCGTTCAGGTAGTACACGCTGCTGGATGAGTAGCCGGTGACCACCACGGTGTGCTCGTAGCGCGCCACCAGCGTGGTCAACCCGTCGCTGGCGGGGGTGTAGAACACGGGAATGCCGTACTCGACGTTGCCGGTGATCCACACGATCACCGGGCGCCCGGCGGCGATCTCTGCCCGCAGCCAATCCCAGCCCAGCGGACGGCGGGCGTAGGCCGAAAGCCCGTAATTGCGCAGCAGGGCGGCGATCGGCTCGGCATGCACGCCGTAATCGTCCGGCGGTATATTGCCCCAATCGCCGTACACGTTGCCCACGAAGCCCTTGTCGGGATTGTCGGAATGCGGCAACTGGTTGAAGAAGGTCAGCTCATTGATGCTGACGCCGAAATACCTGGCCCAATCCACCGCTGAGCGCGTCTCGCAGTCCAGCGGCAGCGCCTGCGGTTTGCCGGTGATGCCCGAAAGGATCACCTGGGAGGGCAGGCTGGGCGGCGCGGGCGGGGTGGGCGTCGGCTCCGGGTTGGGGCTGAGCTGCGCCCACAGGCACCAGGAGGTGATCCTGCCGGTGTCGTTCTGGTAGTTGTCGGCCACGTTCAGCGTCCAGGTGCCCTGGATCGATTTGCCCGTGAAGGTTTCCAGCGGCGTGACCGGTTCGTAGGAGCCGGGCAGTCCTGCCGGGCTGGCGGCGCAGATGCGCTCCGCTGGTATATCCATCTCGTCGTTGAAGATGGTGCGCACATGATCGTATTCGCACCCGTACTGCGTGGAAGGATAATTGGGGCGGTCGAACAGGCTGGCGCTCAACCCCGATTCCTGGTGACGCAGGGTGGCGGACAGGTCGCCCACCCAGGTGTGGTCGATGGTCAGGCGGATGTCCAGGTCGGCGATGATGCGGTCATCCGCCAGCCACATCGAGCTGTTGACGCCAGCCGGCTGGTTGTCGGGGATGGCGATGGTCGCTGCCAGCGGGGCGCACATCAGCACGCCCTGGGTCGGCTCGTAGGGCGGGAACTTGAAAATCAACGGCAGGTACGTGTACGGCGAGAATGTCGGTTGGGTGATTTGGGTGGTCAGGGTGAGCGGCAGCGTGGTGGTCAGCGGCGGCTGGGAGGCGAGGGGCGTGGGAGTGAAACCCGGCGCCGCCAGGGTGGGTGAGATGGCGGCTGTCGGCGTCTCGCTGGGCGGCGCTGGGGTTGGCGTGGATGGCTCGAGCGAGGCGGTCGCTGGGGCGGTGGCCGTGGCGGTCGCTGGGGCGGTGGCTGGGACGGTGGCTGTAGCGCTGGCGGTTGGCGAGGCCGTCTCGGAGGGCGTGATTGGTGTATCGCCTGGCGGGGTGGCCGTCTCTGGCGCAGGCGAAGACGGTGTGAACCCCGGCGGCGGGGTCTGGCTGGCGGGAGTGGGCGTTGGGTCGGCTTCCTGCGCCCGGCGGGCTGCCAGCGTTGGCGCCGCCAGCAGCAGCGCCAGCCCTGCGATCAAAACCACTCTGCGGGCAGTGTGCCATGCCTGGTGAAGTGTGCTCATGGGATATCCTTGTTCAAAGGTGGAGAAAATTTGCCAGGATGTGCAAACCGACCTGTTGGCTTTTCTCAGGGTGAAATTGTACCCCAAACAGGTTGTCGCGGTGCACCGCGCTGGCGTAGCGCAGTCCGTACTCGGTCTCGGCAGCGATATCCTCGGGCTCGTCCGCGCGGCAGTAGAAGGAGTGGTTGAAATAGGCGTAGGCGCCGGCAGGCAGCCCATCCAGCAGGGGATCTGCGGGGCGCGGCCACAGCTGGTTCCAGCCGGTGTGCGGCACCTTCAAGCCTGGCTGGTCTGGGAAGCGCAGCACCCGCCCGCGCAGCAGCCCCAGCCCGGCTTGTTCGCCCAGCTCCTCGCTCACCTCGAAGAGCGCCTGCATGCCCACGCAGATGCCCAGCAACAGGTCGCCACGCTGCACCGCCAGCAGCAGCGGCTCGACCAGGCCGCGCTCGCGCAAGCCGCGCATGAAATCGCCGAAAGCGCCCACGCCGGGCAGCACCAGCCGGCCTCCTCGTTGTACGATTCGCGGGTCATCGGTCACGGCGACTTCAGCGCCCACGCTCTGCAGCGCCTTGTGAACCGAGCGCAGGTTGCCGGTGCCGGCGTCGATCAATGTGATGGACTTGCTCATGCCAGCGCGCCTTTGGTGGAAGGCACCTGCTGCTGGCGGCGCGGGTCGGGCTGGCAGGCGGCGTCCAGCGCCCGCGCCAGGGCCTTGAACAGCGCCTCGGCTTTGTGGTGGTCGTCGCGCCCGTGCAGCACCCGGGCGTGCAGGTTGCAGCGCGCCGCAACGGCAAACGATTCCAAAAAGTGCTCGAACAGGCTGGTGGGAATGCCGCCCACCGAGGCATCGCGCCACGCCGCCTCCACCACCGCGTAAGGTCTGCCGGAGAGATCAATGGCGACGTGCGCCAGCGTCTCATCCATCGGGGCGTAAGCGGAGCCCATGCGCACCAGCCCGCGCCGCTCGCCCAGGGCTTTGTAGAACGCCTCCCCCAGCGCCAGGGCGACATCTTCCACGCTGTGGTGCGCATCCACGTGCAGGTCGCCGCGGCAGCTCACCGCCAGGTCGAACAGGCCATGCACAGCGATGTGCGAGAGCATGTGATCGAGGAAGCCGATGCCCGTTTCCAGGCGATAGCGCCCGCTGCCATCGATGGATAACTCGACGCGCACCTGCGTCTCGCTGGTTTTGCGCTCCACCTGGGCCTGGCGGGTGGAGGGCAGGCGCGCAGCAGGCAGGGGTTGGTTGGAAACCAGGCCAGGGACGCCTGGTGGGGCGCTGGAGGGCGAGGCGGGATACTCGATCTGCGCCTGCACCGCCTGGCGCGCCGCCGCTCCTGCCAGTCTCTCCACCAGGTGCAGCCCCAGGTCGATCCCAGCGGTCACCCCACCCGCGGTGATCACGTCACCGGCGTCCACGATGCGCTCGCTCGAAACGTGCGCGCAGTGCGGCGCCAGCAGTTGGCGGGCGCTGGCGTGGGTGGCGGCTGGGCGCCCCTGTAAAAAACCCGCCGCGCCCAGCAGCAGCGCCCCGGTGCAGACCGAGGCTTTGAGCGGGACACGCTCAGCGCTGCGCAGCCAGCCAATGAATTCTTCGTCGTGCATCAACGTGCGCGTCCCCAGCCCACCGGGAACCACCAGCAGATCGAAGCCTTGCAGCGGCTGCGCCACTTGCGTGGCGGCGATCTGCAGCCCGCTGCCATCCCGCACCTGGGGGGCGCGGGCGCACAGCTCCCAGGACACGTCGGGCAGCAGGCGCATGCTCTGCAAACGGGTGAGCGGGTCGAAGACGCCCACGAAATCCAGGGCGGTCATACCATCAAAGAGAACAAAGGCGATTTTCATGACAGGCACCTCCTCAAAATCCAGGCGTGTTGTAGGGGCGACCCACGTGACACGAATCGATACCCGGCCAGCGGGGCATGTCTGCCAAACCGTCCCCCGGCAGGCGTGGGACGGGTCTACCCCGGCGCCCGGTAAAAACTCGCCTGGGTCGCCCCTACGGGATGGGGTTTATGGTTCATGCCATGCTCCGCAGCGCCTCTCTCAACGCCTCGGTATGCTGCGGCCTGCCGGCGGAGACGCGAATGTGGTCTTCCAATCCCGGCGCGCTGAAATAGCGCACCAGGATACCGTGCTCCTGCGCCAGGCGGGCTTTTAATTCAGCGGCGGAGCGCCCCAGGACGCGCGCCAGCACGAAATTGGCGCGTGAGGGGTAGGGACGCAACCACTCGAACTCGCTGAGCATTTCGTACAGGCGATCTCTTTCCAGGCGCAAGCGGTGCATGCTCTGCTCCAGGTAGTCGCGATCCTGCAGCGCCGCCAGCGCCGCCTGGGAAGCCGCCACGTTGACATTGTAGGGCTGCTTGGCCTTCCACAGCGCCGGCATCAGCCAACCAGGGAAGCCGCCGTAACCGACGCGCAGCCCCGCCAACCCCGCCAGCTTGCTGAACGTGCGCAGCACCACCAGGTTCTCGCGACGGGTCACTTCGCCCAGGCGGCTGGCCTTCTCGCCCAGCGCGCCAGCTCCGCTGAACTCGATGTAGGCCTCGTCCAGCGCCACCACCAGCGGCAACTCCAGCAGGCTCTCGATTTCCTCCGGGCTGGGCAGCGAGCCATCCGGGTTGTTGGGCGTCGCCAGGAAGAGCAGCTTGGGCGCGTGTTCTGCCACCGCCCGGCGGATAGCGGGCAAATCCAGCGCGAAATCCGCCCGTCGCGGCACATTGACCACCTGCCCGGCGTTCAAGCGCGCATCGAAGGCGTACATGCCAAAAGTGGGCGGGCAGACCAGCACCCGGTCGCCCGGCTCCAGGAAGACGCGCAGCAGCAGGTCGATCAGCTCATCGGCGCCAGCGCCCGCCAGCAGGTTTTCTCGGGGCACGCCGCAGAAGTCTTCCAGGGCCTGGCGCAGCAGGCGCGACTCCGGATCGGGGTAGATGTGGGCGAATTCCAGCTCCGCCAGCGCCCGGCGCACCGCTGGCGAAGCGCCGTAGGGATTCTCATTAGCGTCCAGCTTGATGATCTCGTGCGGGAGGCGCCCCAGGCGGCGCGAGAGCACCTCGAACGGCTCGATGGGGGTATACGCGGGCATCCCGGCAATGTGCGGGCGGAGTAAAGCAGCAAAGTGGCTCATCATACCTCTTTGTTGATGTGAACCGCAAAGACGCGAAGAGCGCCAAGTTATTTTCTTAGCGTTCTTTGCGCCTTAGCGGTTTATTCTTCCAGCCTCATCTCAGCGGCGCGGGCGTGGGCGTCCAGCCCCTCGGCGCGCGCCAGCACAGCGGCTGTGGGCGCTATTTGCGCCGCGGCCTGTGGGTTGAGCGCGACCAGGCTGACGATGTGCACGAAATCCCACACGTTGAGTGGCGAGGCAAAGCGCGCCGAACCGCCGGTGGGCATCACATGGCTCGGCCCAGCGACGTAGTCGCCCAGCACCTCGAAAGAATGCTCGCCCAGGAAAACGCCCCCCGCAGCGTGGATCTTCTCCGCCAGCGCCCACGGGTTATCCACCGCCAGGCACAGGTGCTCGGGCGCGTACTGGTTGGCCAGCTCCACGGCTTCTTCCAGGTCGCGGGTCAGCACGACCCCGCCGCGATGAGCCAGCGAGGTGGCGATCACCTCGGCGCGGGAAAGCGACTCCACCTGGCGGGCGACCTCCACCTGCACCGCTTCCGCCAGCTCCCGGCTGGGGGTGAGCAGTATGGCGGAAGCCAGCACGTCGTGCTCGGCCTGCGCCAGCAGGTCCGCCGCCACCCAGGCCGGGCGCGCGTTCTCGTCGGCAATCACCAGCGTCTCGGTGGGGCCTGCCAGCCCGTCGATGCCCACGACGCCGTACACCTGCTGCTTGGCCAGGGTGACGAACAGGTTGCCCGGGCCGAAGATCTTGTCCACCGCTGGAACGCTCTGCGTTCCGAAAGCCAGGGCAGCGATGGCTTGCGCCCCGCCCAGCGTGTAGACTTCGTCCACGCCAGCCGCAGCGCAGGCTGCCAGGATGATCGGCGCGATGCGACCTGTGCGCCGGTCGGGAGGGGAGGCCACTACCAGCTCGGTCACGCCCGCCACCTTGGCCGGAATGGCAGACATCAGCACCGAAGAGGGCAGCGGGGCGCTGCCGCCGGGCACGTACAGGCCCACCCGCTGGATGGGGCGGATGAGCTGCCCCAGCGCGCCGCCCATGTCATGCGTCAACCAGGAAGTGAGCGGCTGGCGCTGGTGAAAGAGGCGGATGCGCTCTGCCGCCTGGCGCAGCGCGTCGCGCTCAGCGGCTGGCAGACCGTCCAGCGCGGCCTGGATTTCGCCGGCGGGCACGCGCAGGCTCTCCGGGGCGCGGCCGTCCAGCAACTCCGACCAGCGCTGCAGGGCGGCGTCGCCTTCTTCCCGCACCGAGCGCAGGATGCGCCTCACCACCTCGGCGGGCGCCAGGCGCTCGCCGAACAGTTTTTGGATGCCATCCAGCAGGGCTGGCGGCAGGCGCAGCTCGTCGGGCGGTGTGCGTTTGAGCAGCCCCTGCCTGGCTTCATTAGAGTCGATGATCCTCAGCATTTAACCCTCCAGGGCTTGCAGCATCGCCCGGTAGCGGGGCGGCTCTTCCTCGAAAATGTAGGTCACTGGCGCTACCACCACGCCGCTACCGCCGATGGCGCGCAGCTCGCTGACCGCTTCGAACAGCTTCTCGCGGCGCACGACGATGTGCACCGCGTACCAGTTGGGCTCGCCGCTGCGCACGATCACCCGCGAGATGGTCGGTCCTTGTAAGCCGCCGATGGTGGCTTGCTGGAAGATCTTCTCGGCGATGGCGCGCTCCGATTCGCCGCGCATGTTAGCGAAGATTGCCAGGTTCTCGCTGGCGCGCAGGTGGGCTTCGATGTATTCCAGCAAGCGGCGCGCCACGCCCAGGGCGAGCGGTTTCTCGAGAAGCGCCCGGCGGTTGGCGATCAGCGCCGCCTGGGAGCGCAGGATCTCGCCGTCCAGCAGCGGGCGCAGGCGGTTGTCGCGCAGCGTCTGGCCGGAGGAGACCAGGTCGCTGATCATGTCCGCGTAGCCGATGGCGGGGGCGGTCTCCAGCGTGCCCTCGGCGGCGATCAGCTCGTGCGGCACACCCAGCCGCTGCAAGTAGCGCGCCGTCAGCGTCGGGTACTTGGTGGCGACGCGCAGCGGTCGTCCCAACTGGCGGCTGCGCTCCGCCAGCTCCAGCGCCGATTGCTCTGCCCAGCCTTCCGGCGCAGCCAGGTGCAGGCTGCATTCGCCGAAGCCCAGCGCGTCGTGCAGGGTGAGAATCTCGCCGTTGGCGCCGCGCCGCTCCTCCAGCACATCCAGGCCGGTGACGCCAAAATCCACGCTGCCATCGCGCACGCTGACCACGATATCGCCGGGGCGCTGGAAGAGCACCGTCAGCTCCGGCAGGGAGGGGATGCGCGCCTCGTACTGGCGCGGGTTGGTTTTATACACGGTTAGCCCGCAGGCCGCCAGGAAGGCGAGCGAATCGTCAGCCAGGCGGCCCTTGGAGGGCAGGGAAAGGCGGATTTGGGGTGGGTTCATCGCGGTTTTCCTCAGATAACAAAAACCCCCGGCGCACCGGGGGTTGGGGGCGAAGCTGGTATGCGAAACAAACCTCCGGTCAGGCCAGGGGAAGCGGGAAATGATGATGGCGGGCGGTGAAGGGTTGTTTCATAAGTGAGCGAAGTTTATCACGACGGTGAACGCGTGTCAATATGGAGCGCGCCGAGCAGGACTTTCACAGGAGATGTCAGGCCGCTGCGAGCGCAGCGAAGCAGTCTCCCGGCTGGCAAGGAGGATTGCTGCACCCAGGAGATTGCGCCAGGTTTGTCACGACACGTGCTCGAAGGCTGGCTGTCAAGCTACTTAGTGAAAGCCCTGCTGCGCTCAGCTACTCCTCAATCGATCCTGGCCGCGCGCCCACGCCGGGCTGGCGATTGCAGTGCCCCAGGCACGCTCCTTGCAACCTGATTTGTGTCTATAATTGCACTTGCGCGGTTGCTGGATGGAGTATCCTGGCGGGCGGAGCCCGCTGAAACTCCTCCGCATTAGAACTGCGCAATGTCAACACAAAAATGAGGATGAAGCATGTCGACTGTGACGAAAAATCTTCTCCTGCTCGCGCTGCTGCTGGCCTTCCTGGCGGGCTGCACCTTTCCGGTTCGCCTGGTGTTGGAGCCGCCGGAAAACCCCCAATTGGCGGAGCCGCTGATCGAAATCACCCTGCTTCCGGAACAGCCCTCTCCCGCGGCGGGCGCGCTGCCTGAACCCGGAGCCGAGCCCATTCCCCCGGAGGCCAGCTTGCAGCCTGAGCACTCAAAAGGGGAGATGGTGACGGCCACGCCGCCGGTCACCCCGACCACGATGAGCTTTCCCGCCGTCTTGCCGGGCTGGAAGCCGCTTTTCGCGCCGCAGTTGGGAACGCCGGTCGCCGTCGCCAACTTCGTCCAGCCGCAGGCAGCCTGCGCCTACCTGGGCGTCGCCGGGCAGATCTTCTACCCCGACGGCGCGCCTGCCACCGGGCTGGTGGTGGAGGTCAACGGATCGTTATCAGGCAAACCTTTGCTCAAACTGGCGCTCACGGGCAATTCGCCGGTGCTGGGCTTGGGCGGCTACGAGATTCAGCTTGCCAGCGCGCCGGTCGCCTCGCAGAAGACGCTCACCATCCAACTCTTCGACCTGAAGGGCGTGGCGCTCTCGGAAAAAATCCCCTTCGACACCTACGGCGGCGCCGACGCCTGCAACCGCAACCTGATCCTGGTCAATTTCGCCGCGTTGCCCTCGGATACGCGCTATGAGTACATCTTTCCGCTGATGTACCAGGCTGCGCCGGCGCGCTGAGCGGAGCGCTGCATGCCCCTGGCCAGGCTGCGAATGCCGATATCTTCTGGGTGTTTTGCCGGAAGTGTGATTACAAACATGTGAACGAGCACCGGCGAAACCCTGGAGTGAACCACTGTCGCGATGGTCGATTTACTCTAAACACTCTCGGCGGTTTACTTAACCACGTCGGCGGCTGACTGAAGAGAACCATTTAGCTCCTTTGCCTCTCATGATATAATCATTTTCATGATCCACGAAGGGAGGAGACCAATGGCGAAGAAAATGGGCTTGCTGGTCATCATTCAGGTGATGGTGTTGTGCGCGTGCCGTCCATCGCCGGAGCAACAAGCAACCATGACGGCGACGGCCATGACGGCCACCGCGGCGATGTGGACGCCCACGCACACTCCCACGGCCACGTCCACCTCCACGCCAACGTCTACCTCCACGATCACGCCAACCGCCACCCGCACGCCCACCCCGACCCAGACCGCTACCGCAACCGCGACCTCCACGCCAACGCCGGACCCAAGATATTATTACGCAGAAGATCATACCTTCTCGTTTATTCCTCCGAAAGGCTGGGAACCTAAAGATATCGGTTTGAAGTATTCCGCCCTGATAGGCCCCAGGGTGCAGGAATTCACCCTAAACCTGGTGATTTCGCAAGAGAAATCGGAGTTCCCCATGGCGTTCTACACAGCGATGGTGCAAGATCAACTCGCTGAAGTTCTCCAGGGGCTTGAGCCGATACGCGAAGATTTTCTGGTCACCGATGATGGTAAGGATTACTTTCGTTGGGAGCTGACTCATCGTATCAATGGCGCCACCGTGCACCAGGTGATGTATTTTTTTGAATCGGGCGATTGGATCATGGTCATCACCTATTCGCGCCTCCAGGCAGCGGGCAGCGAGTATGACAGCCTGGTGGATGAGGCGATGAAAACGGTGCGCTACGAACGCTGACCGGATTATCCGAGCCAACTCTCCTAAAATTCAGATATAATCTAAATCCGTGTCGATCTGGCACGGTGCAATGCGATTCTTCAACCTCGTACACCATCGAGGCCGGCATGGATCTTTTGGACATCGAGAGCGGCAAATGGGTGCGCATCCTGGCCTACCAGGGCGGTCGCCGCTTCGAGCACCGCCTGCGCCAGCTCGGCTTGCTGCCGGGGCAATGTGCGCGTGTCTTGCGCCATGCGCCCTTCGGCGGCCCATTGCTGATCGAAGTGCACCAACGCCAACTTGCCCTGGGCAGAGGGGTGGCTGCCCGCATTGAAGTGGAAGAGATAGACGCCCCATGCGATTCGCGCTGATCGGACAGCCCAACTGCGGCAAGAGCACCCTGTTCAACCAGGTGGCCGGCTACAAGGCCGAAACCGGCAACTTCACCGGCACCACGGTCACCTACACCGAGAGCAAGGTGCGCATCCAGGGCGTCATCGTCGAGCTGGTGGACCTGCCCGGCACCTACACACTGACCGGCACCAACCCGGCGGAGCGCGAGACGCTGCGCTACCTGGCTTCCCACGAAGTTGACCTGATCATCAACGTGCTGGACGCCTCGCACCTGGCGCAGGGCCTGACACTGACGCTGGAGCTGCTCGAACTGGGCCGCCCGCTGCTGGTGGCGCTCAATATGATGGACGAAGCTGGTCGGATGGGCATGTCCATCGACGGCGAGCGCCTGCAAGCCCTGCTGGGCGCGCCGACTGCGCCGCTGATCGCCAGTAAAGGCCGCGGCGTGCGCAACCTGTTCGTGGCTGCCCTGCACGCCGCCGAGAAACGGCTCCCGCCCCAGCGCCCGCATTACAGCCCCGCCCTGGAGCAAGCCATCCATATCCTGGCAGCCAACCTGAACGGTAACCGGCGCAGTGAGGCGGCTGGCGCGCCTGCCGACCCAATCCAAAAAGCTGCGGCTGTTCCGCTCCCACCCTTGCCCCTGGCGATCAAACTTTTGGAAGGCGATGAAAGCTTGCTGCAGCAGGTAGCCCTGGCTCGTCCAGGTGTGGAAGACCTGGTCGCCAGCGCTCAGGCGCAGGTTATGCAATCGCTGGGCCGCCCGGCGGTGTGGGCGCTCAGCTCAGCGCGCAGCGAGCTGGCGGAAGAACTGGCAGCCCAGGTAGTGCGCCAGGGCGAGCGCCACTACACCTGGCGCGACCGCCTGGACGATGTGCTGCTCCACCCGCTGTGGGGCTACCTGGCGCTGGTCTTGATCCTGCTGGCGCTTTTCCAGGTGATCTACGGCATCGGCTCGGCCACCGAAAAACCCTTGCTGGCCTTCTTCGACAGCCTGGCTGTGTGGGTGGAGACGCTCAGCGGCGGAAGCGCGTTGCTGGGCGGCGTGCTCTACGGGCTCTTGCAGGGCGTCGCCGGAGGCGTCGCCATCGTGTTGCCTTATCTGCTGCCATTCCTTTTCGGATTGGGCTTTCTGGAAGATATCGGCTACCTGCCCCGGGTGGCCTTCCTGATGGATGCGCTGATGCACCGCATGGGCTTGCATGGCAAAGCGGTGGTGCCCTTCATCCTGGGTTACGGCTGCAATGTTCCAGCGGTCATGTCCACCCGCATGATGGAAGAGCCGCGCGACCGCTTCCTGGCCGCCACGCTGGCGACGCTGGTGCCCTGCGCGGCGCGCCTGGCGGTAGTCTTTGGGCTGGTGGCCTTCTACTTGGGCCCGGGCGTGGCGCTGGCGCTGTACCTGTTCAACCTGTTCGTCATTGCCCTGACCGGGCGGGTGGTCTCTGCCATGCTACCGGAAGACACGCCGGGGATGATCCTGGAAATGCCGGTCTACCGCACGCCCACCCTCAAATCGGTCGCCAGCAAAGCCTGGTTCCGGGCGCGTGAGTTCATGGTGGAAGCCTGGCCGATCCTGATCATCGGCAGCGTGGTGCTGGCGCTGCTCAACTACTACCAGCTCACCGACTATCTGAATGTGCTCACCCGTCCCATCACCTGGGCGCTGGACCTGCCGGGCGAGGTGGGGGTGCCGCTCATTTTCGGCGTGCTGCGCAAAGAGCTTTCGCTGATCATGCTGCGCCAGGCGCTGGGGGTGGAGGACTTTGCCGCAGCGCTCAATGCGGTGCAGATGGTCACTTTCACGGTTTTCGTCATGTTCTATGTGCCCTGCCTGGCGACGCTGGCCATGCTCAAGCGCGAGCTGGGTTGGCGCAGCATGCTGGTGATCGCCGGCCTGACGGTGGTGATCGCCCTGCTGGCCGCCCTGGCGGCGCGTTTCGTTGCCCCGCCATTCTTGTGATAACGGAGTCATTGGTATGCCATTATTCGATCATTTTGGTTTGATCGCGCCCTTCTACGAGCGCGCCATTCCCCTGCGCACCGTTGAGCACCTGCTGGAGCACCTGGCGCTGCCGGTGGAGGGGCGCTTGCTGGATGCTGGCGGCGGTACGGGGCGGGTTGCGCAGGCGCTGCGCCAGCACGCCCGCCAGGTGGTGGTGGCGGACGAATCGCTGGGCATGCTGCGCCAGGCGCGGCGCAAGGACGGGCTGGCGCTGGCGCTCTCGCGCACCGAGCGCCTGCCTTTCCCGGATGGCAGCTTCGAGCGTGTGCTGATGGTGGACGCCCTGCACCACGTCGCCGGGCAATCCGCCACGGCCGGCGAGCTGTGGCGTGTGCTCCGGCCGGGCGGGCGCATCGTCATCGAAGAGCCCGACGTGCGCACGCTGGCGGTCAAGCTGGTGGCGCTCGCTGAAAAGCTGGCGCTCATGCGCAGCTATTTCCTGTCGCCGCCGCAGATCAGCGCCCTTTTTCCCCACGACACCGCCCGCACGCACATCGTGCAAGATGGTTTCAACGCCTGGGTGATCGTGGAGAAACCCATCGTGTGATCTATTGGCGACTGGGCGACCCGTACCTGGCCTGGCGTGCGCCTGGAAGGACCAGCGGACTGTGCTGACCGGGTTTGTTCAGCATACTCGCATGGATTGCCCCTACAGGGTCTACGATGAATGATCTCATGGCGGTTGTGATCATCCCCCTGGCCTACCTGAGCGGCTCCCTGCCCTGGGCTATCTGGGTTACCCGCCGGGTGAAGGACGTGGACGTGCGCGACGCCGGCTCGGGGCACGCCACCGCTACCAACACCTTCCGCCAGGCGGGGCTGCTGCCGGCGCTGCTGGTGCTGGCGCTGGACATAGCCAAGGGCTGGCTGCCGCTGTGGCTGGCGCTGCGCCTGGGTTCGCCAGCGCTCATCCTGGCGCTGGTCGCCCTGGCAGCCGTGGCGGGGCATTGCTGGCCCGCCTTTGCCGGTTTCCGCGGCGGCATGGGACTGGCAACCGCCGGCGGGGCGATCCTGGCGCTCTCGCCGCTGGGCTTCTTGCTGGGGTTGGCGTATCTCATCGCCATGGTCTTGCTGCTGCGTCACTCGGCGCGCGCCAGTGTGCTGGTGGGCGCAACCCTGCCGCTGCTCTATCGCCTTTTCCCCTATCCGTTCCCGCCTGAGCTGGTGTGGGTGGCAAGCGGGGCGGGGGCGGTGGTGGCCGCGCGCTTCCTGATCGACTGGAACCGCCGCTACCGCGAGCTGTGGTTGGACCGGGGGTAATAGATTAGTCGCAAACGGGAAAGCCGATAAAACACGGCCACTGGTCGATCACCAGGCTGGACCAACCCGCGGCGAAGGTGAACAATAAAAAGCCGACGATGATCAGGTTGAGCGGGTGGGCGAACAGGCTGCCTCCGCTCCGCAGGGTCCTGGCCACCGGCGCGCCGGCAATCACCCCTGCCGCCACGGGCAGCGAAATGAAGGCGAGGTAGACGAACCAGCCGGGTGCGTAGAATTGCCCAGGGTTCGGGCCATTGACCCAGGCGTTCAAGGGCAGCCAGCACGATGCCCAACAAGCTGAACAAGGCTCTCCGCGACATGGTTTCCTCTTTGGCATAAACAGGGAATTGGAAGGTCGGTTTGTGTACAATATCACCCTATCTTTGGATTGCCTTGAGTTCAATAGTGAAATTGCTGACCGTCGCACAAGAGGTCGAACAGCATCCATGTCACGGGTTGTTGCGAGACCCACAGGGGCGTGGCAATCCCCTGGATGATCGCCGAGATCGCGTCGCTGTCGCTCGCCAAGAGAGCCTTTGTCAGATCCCAACGGTCTACAGGACCTTTGGGATCTCTCTCTCAGCATATCCTCGGTAGCATCTCCCCCGCCAGCATATCCACCACGCGCGTCGTCCCGATCTCCGTCCGCACCAATACGCGGGCCTGCGGCGACTCCTTCACCTCCCCAATCACCACCGCCTCGCCGCCATAAGGCGCGGCGCGCATCGCCTGCAGCAGCGCTTCGGCATCCTCGCGACCGACGATCGCCACCAGCTTGCCCTCGTTCGCCACGTACAGCGGGTCGAAGCCCAGCATCTCGCAAGCCGCCGCCACCGGCGGGCGCACCGGCACAGCGCGCTCGTCGATCCAGATGCCCACCTGCGACTGCCGGGCGATCTCGTTGAGCGTGGTCGCCAGCCCGCCGCGGGTCGGGTCACGCAGCACGTGCACCTCATCGCTGGCGTCCAGCAGCGCCTGCACCAGCTTGTTGAGCGGGGCGACATCAGACTGCACGTCGATCTCGATTCCCAGCTCGCCGCGCGCCGCCAGCACGGCGATGCCGTGGTCGCCGATTGGACCGGAGAGCAGCACCACGTCGCCGGGGCGCGCCAGCCCGCCGCTGATGCGCACGCCAGGCGGCAGCAATCCCACGCCGGCGGTGTTGATGTACAGTCCGTCGGCTTTGCCGCGCTGCACCACCTTGGTGTCGCCGGCGACGATGTGCACGCCGGCTTCGGCAGCCGACTCCTGCATCGACTGCACCACGCGCTGCAGAACGCCGGTGTCCAACCCTTCTTCGAGGATGAAGCCGGCCGTCAAGTACAGCGGCTGGGCGCCGACCATGCTCAGGTCGTTGACCGTGCCGCACACCGCCAGCCGCCCGATGTCGCCGCCGGGGAAGAATAGCGGCCACACCACGTGCGAATCGGTGCAGATCGCCAGCTCGGTGCAGGTGTTGGGCTGCACCACAGCGGCGTCATCGCCAGCGCTGAGCGCCGGGTTGGCAAAGGACGGCACGAAGAATTTGCCGATCAGATCGTGCGACAGCTTGCCGCCGCTGCCGTGACCCAGGACGATGGCTTCCTGGTGGGGCAGCGGCACCGGGCAGACCGGGCCTTGCATTTCGGGCAGTTCGAGATGATCGGTCATTGGTTAATGGTTCCCTTGTTAAATTAACTTTGGCAGTCACCCACAGCGCCGTTGCCGTTGCCGTAGGGGTGGGTTTGTGCAGGCAAGGCGCACCGGCGCGCAGGGCCTTGCATCAGGGTTTTCCAACCAGCCAACCAGGGCCAAAACCCACCCCCGCCCGGCCGATGGGGCCGATCGTGCGGGCGGACAGGGCGGGTTTGGGCGATACCCGGCCGGATCGAAAGGCCTGGGCGGCGGTGTGCTGGGTAGAGCGCCTGGCTGGTGCAAACCCGCCCCTACCCGATGCCTATTCGATTGTCACCCGGCTTCCCATCGCCGGAGGCGCCCACCGCCTGGGGGCCGATCGTGCGGGCGGGCCGGGCGGGTTTGGGCGATACCCGGCCGGATCGAAAGGCCTGGGCGGCGGTGTGC
>JAJUJL010000030.1 GCA_029265355.1 Chloroflexota bacterium
TCTCAAACAACTGCGGCGCACGCTCCAAGAACTCTTGCTTCCATCGCGATAGCACACTGTCCTTGATGTCGTACTCCCGGCTGGCTTGCATCAACCCCTTCTCGCCCGAGATCAATTCCAGCACGACCTTCGCCTTGAATTTCGCTGTGAATTTCCTGCGTTCTGCCATTGTGTACCTCTTTCCTGGATCTTACCCTACCCCTATGGGGCCTGTCCAGTTTTTGGGGTCCACTACAGCGGGCTAACTATTCGCTCCAGCCGACTGCTCTCTCGCTCGCTGCGCTCGCTCGGTCGCATCGGCTGAGCTCGGTGCCGTTCGCCGGCTGGCCGGGAGAGCAGGCTGGCTACCCGGCCTGGTTCCTGCCAATGAGTACGACCACGTGCTGCCACCCGAGGCGCCGGCGCGCCTGGCGAAGATGAAGCTGGTATATGCGGGGAAAGAAGGGCGGCTGTACGCAGTGGGGAACAGCCTCAGCCCATGAAATCGTTGCCCGAGTGCGCTGTAAGCGATGGCACGAAAAAGGGCACCCACCAGGGGTGCCCCGACATGCCCATCAAACGACACAGCGGCAGAGCTGCCTGTGTGCCGATGTCACTTGATCACCAGGGATTCGATCAGCGCATCCAGGATCGCAAGATCGGGCTCGAAGCTGGCATCGGGCTGGGCGTCGAGCTGCGCCTTCACCTCAGCCAGGTAAGTGGAATAGGTATCGAAAAAACTGGGATCCTGGAGCAGCGGCTCGGGATCGGGCAGGATGGGGTTGGACACCGGAAACACCGCAGCAACCAGCCAGAGGCGGTCGCGGGTGTAGCCCTGGAAGGTGTAGAACATGGCCTGGTTGTTGATGGGATAAACACCCTGGCCATACTGCGCCAGGTAGCGCACGCCGTAACCATTTTTGAAATCCAGGAATTTTACCCGGGTTGCCATCACCTGCCCGGCGTTCCAATTCAAGAAAAACGGCAGCGTGTCCGGCAGATTGGTGGTAGACCTGCCTACCAGCATCTGCTGCAGGTTGGCTAGTTGATCGCTGATCCCGGCGTCCATATTCACATATTCCACCAGAGGATAGATGTAAAGGCGCGGCTGGTGAAAGGTATCTGCCAGGGGATAACCGAGGAAAGTGAGACGCCGGTGCTGTGGGTAAACCTCCCAGGGCGGCAAGTCGGCACCGCTTTGTGCCGCAATGCTTTCGGGGTCGACCGCAGCGGAGAGGGATGGATCGTAGGTAAAAGTCACACCGTCGAAATCATATGAGGTCAACTGCGATGCGGGGGTGGATGGGATCGGGGTATCGCTGGGCGCCGGGGAGGGCAATTCGGGGGGTGTTTCCGTCGCCTGAGGCGCGCGGGTGGGCAGCGGCTGACTGGTGGCGGTGGCATCAGCGGGCAAAAGGGCGGCCTGGGTGGCAGGCGGCAGGTTAGCTGCCTGGGTGGAAGCGTCTGGCTGTCGGAGGCCGCGCCACAGGATCAGGCCGCCGATCAGCGCACAACCCAGGAAACCGACCAGCGCAGCCCCGGCGATAGCGATGATGAGCCATGTCTTCGATCCTGGCTGTTTTGCTGGCTGGGACTGGGGCCGCGGCGCAGGGAACGCCGGCTGGGCGATGAGCGGGGCAGCCACCGGCCGCCCGCAGTTTTCACAAAAGCGCGCATCCGCTGGCAGAAGCGCGCCGCAGTTCGCGCACTGCTGGCCTGGCCGGTTCATGACCGCCTCCTTCGAAAGCGGGCCTGGTATTTTTCCAACAGGCTGCGCGCCTCCTCCGCGCGACCCAGCGGAACCGGCACACGAATCGCCTGGTTCTGGATGCCGATGCTGATGATTTGGGTCAACTGGAAGCTCAGGCAGGCAGGCGCATCATCGGAAGCTTCTTTCAACTCCACCTGCTGCAGCCGGCTCTCCCAGATATCCCAGGGGACAAACACACCGTCGAAGTAGACCGCGTTGGGCGCCAGCCAGGCTTCGCCAGGCGGGCTGTCCTGGCGGCGCTGACGGCGCAACGCTGGCAGACCAAAGGCGATGGCTGCCAGCAGCAGGGTGACCCCCACCATCACCAGCAACACAAAAGAGCCAGCCTCCCGGTCGAACAGCCAGAAAACCACACCCAAAAAGGTGCATATGCCAGCCATCAAAATCCACAGGCTGCGATTCTCTTTCAACTGGGCGCCCTTTTCTGCCTGTGCAAACGCCTGCCACTCGGCCGGTGTGTACGTCCAATGGGCCAGCAAGTCCTGGCCGCTGAGCAGCCGATCGAGCTGCACAGAGCGCTTCCACAGGTACATGCCCACCAGGGCTGCACTCAACGAAACCCAGGCAGCGATGAACGACAGGGCATACCCGCCATCCATACCATCCATGCCGATCAGGCCGGGCAGGAAGGCCAACCCGGCGGCCAACGCGGCAATCCCGCTCATCACCAAGGAATAGATTTTTTCATGATTGTGCATTACCACCTCCCAGAGGATCCTCACAGATATGGGGAATGATCATTTGAACAAGCGAATTTCAACCTGACCGGGCGAATCACACTGCACCAGGGGTTCAAAACTGCCAGCCAACTCAATAAAACGAGATAATGTCTTCAGATCCCCCTCCACATAGAATTTGTCGTACCGCCAACCGCTGTCGTTGACGGTCTCAACAAATGGGATGTTGATGAAGGAGGCCTTGTAATAATACTCACCCGTTGAATCTTGGTAAGCATACTCGTAAGTCATGGTGATCGATTTACCATCTGAAGTGAGCACGCCGGACAGTGTCTGCCGGGTAATATTGAGGCTGGAGTCATACCAGCGAAATCCATCCTGACTGACAGTAAATTCATTCTTGCTGGTCCATTGTGGAGACCCCTCTGTTCCGATACCATTGGGGCCGGTTTCCTCACCGTTGGCCAGGTAGCAATGTCCGCCGCCAGCGTCCGAATCGTAATCAAACCAAATCATGTAGTACCCCGCCAGCTCATCAGGGATCGATTCGAGGCGGGTGTCATCTTTAAACTGCAAGCGCACCACCAGCCGGTGTTCGCCCTCCCCCAGGTCGGGCTTGGGGAAGCTGCCGCTCAGCTTGCCGCTGTCCTCCACATCCATTTCTCCCAGGGAGAACTCATCCTGGGTGCCAGCGATGAGGAACAAGGCCTCGGCAGCCTGGATGCGCTTGCCGGGTTTAGCGTCCAGGGCAGGGTCCAATTGGAACTGGGCGTTCAACTCCAGCGGCGCACCCACGGCGATATGGCTCAGATCACTGATGCCCTCCACCTGCAGCGCAGCGCACTTGCAGCGCGCCTCTTCCAGCCCCAGGCGGAAAAAGGTTCGGTTAGCCATCTTGTCGCCGAAATCGAACTTGGGGGAAAAATATTCTTCATGGTCGAGATCACCGATATAGTCAGCGCGGAAATTGACAAGGCCAATACCGGCCATGCTGGCTAAGGGCACGGCACCGTCGCTATCGCCGCGGGTGTACGTGCCGCCGACCTGGCTGACAACCTGACCAGCATCCTTGACAAAGACTGGGATCAGCGTGGCGCCCGTCGCGGTTTCGTCTTTATTGGGCAGGCGCTTTGTCGTCACGCCAAAAATGAAGGTGTATTTTTCGCTGAGGCGATAGGGATCGCTTTCGTTGAACAGCCTCAAGTTGTTGTTGTACAGCCAGGTGCCGTTCACCAGGCTGTATTTTTCATTGTTCGGGTCGGCGATCCGCATCCCCTTGGTCTCGTCGCTGAAAATCTCGTCCAGACGCAAGGGATGGACGTTATCCCAGCGCAGGTCGCGCGAGCCAGGCGTGTCGAGCTGCAGCTTGAAATCCTGGTACATTCGCAAGATGCCGCTGCCCACGAGAGCATCGACCTCGGCTTCGGAAACCGCCGATGGCAGCCAGTTGGCTTCGCGCAGCTTGCCAGGGTTGATGCGGTAGCCATGGCGGAACAGGTAACCCATGGTGACGATCGGGCTGCCGTGATGCGGCGTGCCCCAGGTGACCAGTTGCTGGAAGGCTTGCTTTAAGGGCTCGTTGAACTGCCGGATGCCAGCCCTGGCAACCAGGCCGCCCATAGAGTGAGCCACGATTTGCAGGTTCACCGGCATGTTGGCATTCAACGTTTTGGCGAGCTGTCTGTTATCGTTCTCAGCACCCTGGGCAAGGGCGCTGGCAAACGAATCCCCCAGCGGGGGCACGGGGCTGTCTTCCACCGGCGAATAGGCCGAGCGGTAGGTGGGATAGATGAACTCGTAGAGGGCGGTGCAATCGGCCTGGTCTTTCTTCTTGTCCAGGAAGGCTTTGTAGAACTCAGACCACACCTCGCGCTTATAGCTGACACCCCAGGGCTGGATGGGGCTGGAGGCCAGGAAGGTGCCGGCTTTTTCTTCCTCGTTGTGCCCGTGCACCAGCACAATCACATTGATGATCGGCTTTTGCAGCACAGCCTGGTCTTTCTCAGGGTCCGCCGGGCGGCGAAAACCCTCCGCCGAGGCGTCCGGGATCATGCGCACCAGGCGTGGCTCATAGGTGTAATCCAGGTAGCGGTCGAAGGTCAACACGGCATACTGCACCCGGCTGCGCTGGCCAGCGGCGGGGAGGCTGTAGCTTGCCAGGTGGACCTGGGCACGGTGACCGATGTAGCTGCTTGCCTCTGCCAGGGTGGGGATCAAGCCATCCTGCACCACCAGGTTGCCGTCGGCATCGCGCTCCACCGACAGGTAGACGACATCGTCGGGAAGGGTTTTGCCATCCACCACGAACTGGCCAACGCGCACCACGTTGACGGTAGAGAGGGAGAGCTCGCCCAGCTCGGCAGCGGGGATGGTCAGGCGAGGGGCGAAGGACTCGTCCACATCGGCAAGATCGAACTCCAGCACACGCATGCTGCCGCTGGTCTGCAGGTCGCGCGGATCGCTGAGGGTGATCGTGTTGGTGGCGCGCGAGAGCGCCACCGCCACCGGCGCTGTGCTGCCGGGCAGCTCCACCCGGGTGCCGTCGCTGAGCGCAAGGCTGCCGGTTTCGCTGGAAATGACGCCTTCCACCGTCTCGGGCGTTGTCTCGGCGGGAGCCACGGCGCGCGGCTGGTAGCTGCCTGTGGTCACGAACGCGTCTGTCGTCTCGTTGGCGCTATCTTGATAACCCGATGCGGCTGGCGGATCATTCTCCAAGCCAGAGATTTCCTCGCGGCCTGGCTGCAGGCCGCGCAGGATGAGAAAGACAACCACTGCCCCCACGCACAGCAGCACCCCCCCACCCGCCAGAACAGCGACCAGGGGAAAGCTCCTGCTTTTTCTTGCGGCAGCGATCCGGCGCACGCTGCGCGGCGCGCTGGCTGCGGGCGCAGCGGCAGGCGAGGCGATCTGGAGACCGCAGTTCTTACAGAACTGCGCCCCTGGAGATAATTTTGTCCCACAATTGCGGCAAAAATTGGCCATACCCCTCCATGACCGGCCTTGCCGCATCACCTGGCAAGGCAATCAATAGAAGTATAGCCCCGTATCGGATTCTGTGGGCTTACAGAGTCGTTATGTGAGCTTGTTGAAATTATTGGAGCCGTGTACGGCTTCGTTTGCCAGAGAAGCAGGGATCAATGCGTCCCGATAATGTCCCTCGCATCATTGGGCAAAAATACATACATCGCCCAAATATCCTGTGATCGTCACCGGCGAGCGATCCTCGGCCATCAAATATGCCTGGAATCCATCCAGGTGCAGCGCGTCCGTCATTTTCAGTCTCCGTTCTTGTCGTGGATTTTTTTGCCCTTACAAGGGCAGTTTTTCGCTTTGTGATCAAAGATAGCCATCCCACAGATTGTGTAGCTCCTGGGCCTTCCTGTGGGCTCATAGGACGCCCTATGATTTTTCGGGTTTTTTCCACCAGGAATCCATTCAGAATTAATTAAAAGCGGCTCGTAATCGGGTCGTATTTCCATCAAAGGGTTACAGCGGATATAATTTACCCATGTTCGAAGGTCTGCTCAAAACTAAACTTTTTCCTCCGCCACCGCGTTCCACCCAGGTGAAACGCCAGGCCCTTTTGGAGAAATTCGCCCTGGCGCGGCAAAGGGGGATTTCCTTTACATTGGTTTCTGCCCCGGCGGGATTTGGAAAAACCACCCTGGCGGTGGACTACGCCCGCTCTAGCGGCTTGCCTTTCGCCTGGCTTGCCCTGGACGAAGGCGATAATGACTTGCTGCGTTTCTGGCGCTACATCGATTCTGCCTTAGTCGCCATCGACAACCGCATCGGCGAAGGGATGCGTTCCGCTCTTTATGATTCTCAAGCGCCAACCATTCAACAAATCGTAACAAGCCTGGTCGATAGTATCATCGGCATCGAAAAAGAACTTATCCTTGTATTAGATGATTATCATGTGATTTCAAACCAGGCGATTCACGAGGGGATGATCTTCTTGATCAATCATTTACCTCCCTTCTTTCACCTGATCATTGTGACACGCGCTGATCCACCTTTCCCCATCAGCCGCTTGCGCGCCCAAGGGCAACTTATAGAACTGCGAGTTGCTGATTTACGATTTACTACTGATGAAGCGTCGGCATTTCTCAATGATTTTATGAACCTGGGTCTGCCAGCATCGGATGTGGAGGCGCTCGAAACACGCACCGAAGGATGGATTGTCGGATTGCAACTTGCCGCCCTCTCGATGCAGGAGCGTGTCGATAAGCATCAGTTCATCCAATCCTTCACGGGCAGTCATCATTACGTGTTGGAATACCTGATGGATGAAGTTTTGAGCCGCCAACCCGAAACTTTGCAACGATTTTTGCTCGAAACATCGATACTCCCGCGACTGTGTGCGCCATTGTGCAATGCAGTGACAGGGCGCGTCGACAGCACTGAGATACTGTCCGATTTGCATCACCGCAATCTGTTTGTTACTCCGCTGGATGGTGAACACAATTGGTTTCGATATCATCACTTGTTTGCCGAATTATTGAATGTCAATTTGCAGCGTACGCGCCCAGACGATTTGCCAGTGCTACATCGCCGTGCTGCACAGTGGTTCCAGGAGAATAACCACGTTGGAGACGCCTTGCGCCACGCCCTCGCTATTCCCGATTACCCATACGCCAGTCGTCTGGTAGTGGACAACTGGCGACGCATTTATCATCAGGGAAAATTGAGCACCGCAGTGGAATGGCTGGATTCGTTACCTCCTGACTTTGTTCGCCAGTCGCCGCCTCTCGGCGTGGCGTATTGCTGGACACTATTCGTGCGCGGTGATTATGATCGCATTGCATCGTATCTTGATGACATCACCCAGGTATTTGAGCAAATGGTCGAATCGGGCACGTTGCCCAAAGAACATCCAGAGTACAACATCGTATTGCAACAGGTGATACTCTTGCGCGTTGTCGTAGCACGGAATCGCGGCGATGTCACTACAGCCATCGAAGCAATCGAACAGCTCTTACCAATTATTGATAGTGTACAGACATTAGGACAGATGGTAGTCGATATGGGGTACACTGCGTGTTATTCGCAGATGGGTTATACCTATGTGGCGGCTAACGATTTGGCTCGGGCAGCAGATTACCTGAGCCGTGTCAGTCCGCACGCACGCCGATGCGGCAATATTTTTGCGCTCGCGCACACGACAATGGAACTGGCGCGCATCAGTCTTCTCTTGGGACGATTGGAGCAGGCGGAAAAAATCTGCCGTGACGAGCTGGCGCTCACAGAGCAACCGGCTTACGCCGATTATCCCGCTTTCTGTTTGATTCATTTGGGATTAGCGGATGTGTTGCGCGAAAAGAAATCCTGGAACGAAGCGGAAAATCATTTACGACAAGGGTTGGAGACCGCGCAAAAAAGCGGACATGTGTTGTACCTGGCGCAAGGCTATTTGATTGCCGCGCGTTTGCATCATGCGCAGGGCAAGACAGCCCAGGCGCAAGAAGATCTGCGCCATGCGGAGCAAATCGCTGGGATTATTCACAATCGCTTCTTAAATGACGCTATGTTGCGAACCAGGCAGGAGATAGAATTCAAATCATTGCCAAAGCAATCTTTGATCGAACCGTTGAGCGAACGTGAACTTGAGGTGTTGCGCCTGGTTTGCGCGGGCAAGTCAAACCAGGAGATCGCTGATGAACTCTTCATCGCGCTCGACACAGTCAAGCGACATGCCAATAATCTCTACGGCAAACTTGGTGTCAGGCGCCGCGCACAGGCAATCAACGAAGCCCGCAGGTTGGGATTAGTTTGACCATGTATTCGTACGTTTCATCGCCTAACACCAAAGTGTTAGGCGATTTTCTTTTCCAGAATCCCACCATGGTGGGTTCAACTACCAAACCATTTATCGTATATTTCAAGCATGAAAACGCAAAGAGCAGTAATGAACTACGAGATCCGTGTCAAAGGTTACCTGGGAGAGAATGCCGCCATCTGGTTCGATGGCTTCGCTGTGGAACACACCACCGAGGGCGAAACGATCCTGCGTGGAACCATCATTGACCAGGCGGCGTTGCACGGTGTTCTCACCCGCATCCGCGATCTAGGCTTGACCTTGACGCTGGTCCAGCAAACGGAAGAGGAACAATGAAAAGCAGAGTTATGAACAACAAACCAAAGTTATCTCGTCGCGATTTTTTGAAACTGCTGTCGGCAGGTGGCGCAATCGCTGTTGGCGGATATGCCCTCTCGGAATATGCACCCTGGC
This sequence comes from Chloroflexota bacterium, assembly GCA_029265355.1. GTDB lineage: Bacteria > Chloroflexota > Anaerolineae > Anaerolineales > UBA4823 > JAJUJL01. Next base: position 8,660 of record JAJUJL010000030.1, read on the forward strand.
TGGATTATGCTGGAAAGGCAGAGGACACCTGGATGAAACCCGCACAAATTTCAAGCCCCTCTGAGCCAATGCAAACCCTCGTTCATTACGCCACATTGGCTGCCAATGGTCACAATACCCAGCCGTGGAAATTCGCCATCAAAGACAATGCCATCGAGATTCATCCCGATTATTCCCGCCGCTTGCTTGTGGTGGATCCACATGACCGCGAGCTGTGGATCAGCCTGGGCTGTGCTTTGGAAAACCTGCTGGTTGCAGCCCGCGCTTCAGGATATACCATTGAGGTCACCTACCCAGATCGAGCGGATTTCATTCACGTTCAACTGGCAGCCGATACCCCGCAAGGCAGCTCGTTATTCGACGCCATTCCGCTGCGCCAGAATACGCGCTCAGCATACGACGGTCGTTTGATCAAAAACGAAGACCTTGATCAATTGCAGGCCCTGCAGGTGGAGCCTGGTGTGATGCTTCAATTTGCCACCAATCCCACAGCGATGGATACCATTCTGGAGTATGTCAATCTTGGCAACCTAGCTCAATATGCCGACACTGCCTTTGTGGACGAATTGATCGAATGGCTGCGCTTCAACAAAAAAGAGGCGTTGTCTTCATTAGATGGACTGTACTCAGCATGTTCGGGCAACCCACAGGTGCCGCGCTTCATCGGACAGATGTTTGTCGCAGGAACCAAGCCGCAGCAGCAAGCCGACGCAGACGCGGCGAAGTTCCGCACCTCGCCGGTTGCGGTCGTGGTTGCCTCGGAGACGGAAGACAAATCAGCCTGGGTGCGCACGGGACAGGTTTATGAAAGGCTGGCATTACAGACAACCGCGTTGGGGATCAAATCCGCCTTCCTGAACCAGCCCATCGAAGTTCCAGAGCTGCGCGGGCAGTTCCAGAGCGCCATTGGATTGGGCAGTTACTTACCGCAATTGCTGGTGCGCCTTGGCTACGCCGAAGCGATGCCGCGTTCTCTGCGCCGTCCGGTGGAAGAGGTTCTTATCTAACAAAAGGAGGCTTGAAAATGAAATACATCCTTATCACCCTATTAATCATCCACGGACTCATCCACCTTCTTGGCTTCACAAAGGCGTTTGGCCTGGCTCAAACGTCACAACTGCATTCGGCGATCTCCCGCCCAATGGGAATCCTTTGGCTTGCTGCAACGTTATTACTCATCGTGAGCGCGGGGATGGTCTTACTGGCAGTGCGGTGGTGGTGGGTGCCTGCTGCGTTTGGGGTGGTGTTATCACAGGTCTTGATCTTCACCGCCTGGAGCGATGCCAAGGCTGGAACAATCGCCAATATAATCCTGTTGTTCCCCATCGTGATAGCGGCGCTTGGCGCGGCACCCTGGAGTTTCCGTTCGCTCTACAACCGTGAAATCGCGATCGGTCTCAGGGAACGTTCACAGCAGCCCGCTCTGCTCACAGAGGCAGACACTGCGCATCTTCCACCCGTAGTCCAGCGCTACCTGGAGTTTGTGGGTGCGATGGATAAACCCCAGGTATTGAACTACCGGGTTCGCTTCAGCGGCGCATTGCGCAACGGTCCCAATGATAAGTGGATGCCCATGACCGCGTATCAGCATAGCTTTGCCAACCCGCCTGCACGTCTCTTCCTCATCGAGTCTTCCAAGCTTGGCATACCCTTCAACGCATTTCACCGCTATGTCGGTTCAGAGGCGACCTTCAGGGTGCGGCTGGCTTCGTTACTGACGGTGGTTGACGCCCACGGCGCTGAGATGAACAAGAGCGAGACGGTCACGCTGCTCAACGATTTGTTCATCCTTGCTCCGGCAACGTTGATTGACCGAAATATCCTGTGGGAGGAAATGGATCCTCTGACCGTTCGAGCGACCTGGACAAACGCTGGTAACACAGTCTCAGCGGTGGTGTCGTTCGATAACTCCGGTGCGCTCGTCAACTTCGTCTCCGATGACCGTTCCAGGACAGTAGATGGTAAGACCTACGAGCAGCTCCGTTGGTCCACTCCGGTGGGTGATTGGCGCGAGTTTGACGGGCGCAAACTGCCTGTAAGAGGAGAGGCTCTTTGGACGCTTCCCGCTGGAGAGTTTGCGTATGCACGTTTTGAGCTTCTAGAAATTCAATACAACGTGACGGACCGTTGACTGGATCGTTTGCACTTGTAGTGCCCAGGACCTGGAAATACCAGATGTTTTCACCGATCTCAAAGTTTTCTACATGGGGGATGTCGTGCAGGTATCCCGCTCAGAACTCGGACGAGAAGCGATGAGTCCGGATAACCCACTGAAAGTGATGCGCAGCTTCAACCAACTGAAGAAACTGGTCGGCGCTCTGCAGCAGGATTTCTACAACGCCTGTATTTGGGCAGATGCAGTTGTCTATCACCCGGGTGCGGCAATTGGCTATTTTATTGCCCAGGAGCAGAAAATACCCGCGATACTGGCCACCCCATACGCCTTTACACCCACCTCCGATTATCTTTCCCTGCTTTTCTACCATTTGCCCCGGCTTGGGAAAACGTACAATAGCCTCACCCACCGGATTCAGGCTCAGATATTCTGGTCGACCACATCCCAGGCTATCCGTGATTTCTGGAAGAGACAATTTGGTCATCCCCGGCCCACTTTGGAAGCCCATTTTCCAGGCAGATCACCCAACGCGACCCGACATTGATCTCTTACAGCGTGCATGTCTTCCCCAGGCCGGCTAGCTGGCTGGAGCACGTTCATATCACCGGCTACTGGTTCCTGGATGAAGAAGCCGGCTGGCAGCCGCCCCAGGACTTGTTGGACTTCCTTCAGGCCGGCAATCCGCCGGTTTACGTGGGCTTTGGCAGTGTGGGCGACGCCTCGCTGGCCGAACAGAAGACCCGCCTGGTGATCGAAGCGCTGAGACAGTCCGGTCAGCGAGGCGTGCTGGCCACTGGCTGGAACGCGATGACAAAGATTGGCAACCTCCCTGATACAGTTTATATGCTCGACAGTGCGCCACATTCCTGGTTATTCCCGCAAATGGCGGCAGTCGTCCACCATGGTGGGGCGGGAACAACAGCTGCGGGTTTTCGTGCGGGCGTCCCGAGTATCATACTCCCCTATGGCAATGACCAGTTCGCCTGGGGCTTGCGTGCGTATGAGCTAGGCGCAGGTCCCAAACCAGTGCCCCAAAAACGGTTGACCGCCGAAGCCTTGTCCAGCGCTATTACCGCAGCATTGAAACCACAGGCCTTGGCGGCAGCGGAAGCATTGGGAGAAAAAATCCGCAAGGAGCACGGCGCTGAAATTGCGGCAGAGATCATCAGCCGTTGCATGGAATAGACACCCCGAAAAGATACCCTCGTGGATTTCCACGATTCGTTCTGTTGAAGGTAAGTCATTAACTCATGGCTGTAGCTTACCGCATTTCTAATATCCCTAAAATTAGCCGCTAAGTTGTTTTCTCATGAAATAAGTAAAATTGTTCTCCTGGGAATAGGAGAACGGGATGCCAAAACGGATCAGATTGCGACCTTTAACAAGTGAAGAAGAACAGGAAATCAGACGCCTGGCGAAATCGCGTAAAGAGCCAATCCGGATTGTCCAACGTGCCCAAATCATAGCCGCCATGTTGGATGACCCAGAGCTTGCTGCTTCTCGAGCTGGGACGAGCAGGTTTCAAAGGGGCGCCGATGGGCATCGAATGGGTAAAGCGCTTCAATGAGCGGGGCATTGCCGGGTTGATGGATGGAGATCGCCCAGGGAGACCGCCGACCCACAGCCAGGAAACTCGCAGTGCTTTAGTTGATCTAGCTCTGCAAAAGCCCAGGAGTCTGGGATATCCTTTTGAGTTGTGGACCCTGGAACGGCTGCAACGTGCTTTCAAAGAACGCCACGGTCTGCATTTATCTGACTCAACCATCTGGACCTGGGTCGAAGGGGAAGGGTTTCGCTGGCGCAAGCAGGAGAGTTGGTTCCATGAACCTGAGAAGCACGATCCTGAGTTTGTGGAAAAAAGGGGCTGATCGTTGCGGGCTATATATCGTCCCCTTCCAAGACCCGCACAATCTGTGTGGATGAGTTGGGACCGCTGGCAGTTAAGACTTACCCGGGATCGGAATGGGTTGCCAATCGTTCGCGGGTGACCTTTGAGCCTGATTATGGGCGTCGGGGCAAAGTCTGGGTGCATGGCGCCTTTGAACCTGCGACGGGTGAGGCCGCTCTGATCTTGAGCGGTAAAAGAGATAGCGCCAGCCATATCCAACTGCTGGAAAAGATTATCCCAACTTTTCCTGCCGAACGGTTGTTGATCATCGAAGATAATTTGAGTACTCATCATAGTCGCGATACCCGCATCGCCTTGGCTGCCTGGCCGGAGATCCAAATCCTGTTCTTACCCAAGTATGCCTGCTGGTTGAACTTGATCGAACCCTGGTGGAAACAACTCAAGTCGTTAGCGCTCAAGGGACGCAAATTCGAAACACAGGCGGAATTGGAAGCCGCTTTATGGGAGGGGCTTGAGTATTCGAACCAACATCGCTATCCGTATCAGTGGAAAAAGAAACCGCAGGAGCAATTACCTCCTTGGGGTGGACATGGTTTTTGTAAATCTACTTAGCGAGAATACCACTTAACATCCATATTTTTTAAGTCGCCTTAGCATGGATATAATTACCGGGAATCAATCATTCAATGGAGCCAGAAGATAGCCTGATATATAATTGATCTATGCCTGCGCCTATTTTGGTCACAAAACTGTATATCCCCCCACTGCGGCCAAACATTGTCCTACGCCCGCGCCTGGTGGAGCGGTTGAATGAGGGCCTGGCGGCAGGCCGTAAACTAGCGCTTATCTCCGCCCCGGCAGGCTATGGCAAAACCACGCTCGTAGCCGAATGGCTAAACACCCTAACCCCTCGCCCTTCTTCCGGAGGAAGAGGGTATGGGGTGAGGGTGGCCTGGCTTTCTCTTGACGCATCCGACAACGACTCCGTGCGTTTTCTGCGTTACTTCCTGGCGGCCTGTCAGAAAATTGAACCCTCTCTTGGCGCGAACAGCCAGCCCCTGCTGGAGATGCCCCAATTCCCGCCGATCAATGCCATACTGGATGACCTGATCAACGAGCTGGCAGCACTGGATGCCCAGCATGTGCTGATACTCGATGACTACCACGTCATCACCAACCCGCAAATTCACGCCGCGCTGGAATATTTCATCGAAAACCAGCCCGCAGCCACCCATATCGTACTAACCACCCGAGCCGACCCGCCCTTACCGCTGGCACGTTTGCGCGCCCGCCGCCAGATGACCGAACTCCGCGCCCGCGATCTGCGCTTCACAGCAGACGAAGCCCGTGTGTTCTTTGGATTGGCAAACCTATCGCTGGCTGATAAAGCCCTGCGCGCCCTGGATGAACGCACCGAGGGCTGGGCAGCGGGATTGCAACTGGCCGTGCTCGCTTTGCAACACCAGCCCGACCCGGCAGCCTTTATCGAGACCTTTTGCGGCAGTCACCGCTACGTATTGGATTACCTGATCGATGAAGTGTTGAAGCGCCAGCCGTCTGAGATCAACACATTCCTCACCCAAACCGCCCCCTTGCCGCGTTTTAATGCTGCGCTATGCCAGGCTGTCACGGGCAACCCGGCAGCAGCAGATATCCTGGTGCAGTTGGAACGCGCCAACTTGTTTATCCTGCCTCTGGATGAAATGCGCGGCTGGTATCGCTACCATCCTCTCTTTGCCGATGCGCTGCGTCTTGGATTGGAACGCGCCGATGAGGCAACAATTCACGCTTGCGCGGCAGAGTGGTTCGAGAATCAGGGGCACCTCCACGAAGCCATCGACCACTGGTTGGCAATTCCAAATCCGCTCCAGGCTGTCCGGCTGATTGACCAACTTGCCCCCGATTTATTGCGCACTGGTGAAGCGCAAACCCTGCTTGGTTGGCTTAATCGCCTGCCCAAATCGGCGCTTGCAGAAAGCCCCGAACTGCTTTCCCATCAGTTGCTTTGCTTCTTGATGACCGGTCAGCCTGACGCCGCCCGCGAAATTGCCGCCCGCGCTTATGCTTCGCCCTCTCGCTCGCCAGATGGCCGTCTACTGGCTATGCGGTCCTGGTTTTCTGCGGCCATGGGAGATGGAGAAACGAGCGAACTGGCTCGTCTGGCGCTCGAACAACTTGGAGACAAAGATTCATTCTTTCATGCGCTGGCTTTGCTGGCCCTGGGCAGTCAATACGCCTGGAGCGCCAACCTGACCGAATCCAGCCTGGTTTTTCGCCAAACCTGGGAATTAGGGCGACGGATGAAGCATCCCTTTATTGCGCTGGGTGGGCTGACCAACCTGGCCTTCAACCTGCTCGAAATGGGACAACTGCGCGAGTCAGAAGCACTTTGCCGTGCTACTTTCGAAGAATATGTCGATTCTCGCGGGCGTCCCTTGCCGGTTTTAGCCATTCTCCATGCTCCGTTGGCGGCTATCTGCTATGAGAAAGGTGACTTGGACGAGGCGCAAAACCTGGCGGAACGCGGCATTGTCTTGTGTCAGCGTCTGTTTTCTAATGAAATCATGGGCGGCGATAACGAAATCACCCTGGCGCGGATCGCTCTAGAACATGGCGATCTCGAAAAAGGTTTCGACCTGCTTCGGGGGGTTACCCGCTCTGCTAGCACGCGTGGGATGACGGTTGTCGTCTACAAAATGGCTCTGGCAGAGGCAGAATTGCACTTTCTATTGGGCGATCTGTCTGCTGCCGAGCGCAAACTGCGCGAAGTGGAATCTCTAACTCAGCCTGAACTGTCGAAATCAAGCCGCATGACTGCGCACTTGCGCGCCCGTCTGCTGGCTGCTTCTGGAAAAACCGCACAAGCGCTAGAAATTTTACAGGAATTGGAAGAAAGCAACCTGGCTGATGGCGCACTCCGGCGGTGGATGGGCGTTTCCTTAACCCAGGCGCTGGTTTACCAGCAAATTGGTGAGATAGCCCGTTCGCGTCGTATTTTTATAACGGCGCTTCAACTAGCGGCTGCCGAGGGTTACCGCAGCCTGTTTTTCCCACACCCGGGGCGTGATACCCGCGCCCTGCTCGAAGCCGCGCGTCCAAACGCCCCGGAGTTTGTTGACAGCATCCTGAGCGTGAAATCGGCTTTGGCCGAGTCCCCCTCCGCACCCATTGAGGGGCTACCCGACCCGTTGAGTGAACAGGAAATCCGGGTGCTGAAACTCATTGTGGCGGGAAAATCCAACGCCGAAATCGCCGCCGAATTGGTCATCAGCGTCGGCACAGCCAAATGGCACGTCCACAATGTGCTGCAAAAATTAGGGGTCGGCAACCGCCCGCAAGCGATTGTCCGCGCCAGGGAACTGGGTCTTTAATTCTTCCATCCGCGCAAAATCGAGCCGCATAAGCGGCTTTTTTGTTTAAACCTACCCACCCAACCTATCTGAGGATAGGGGACAACTTGACTTGCAGGAGATACACTACAACCATCACCGTACTTGAGAAAGGAAATTTCTATGAAACCAAAATATTCAAACCTGTTTCTCTTTTTTGGAGTGGCGTGTTTTCTCGCTAGCACCATTGCCCTCCTCGTGGGGCAATTGGAAGCTCCGCTGAATATGATATTGCCTGCCCTCGGTCTGATTCTGATTGGAGCTGGCGCGGCTGGAAAGCGCTCATTGACCAAAGGGGATTGAATGAATCACAGTGATCGCTCCATCCTTTACCAGATTCGGGTTGAAGGCCATCTCCGCGAGGACTGGTTCGAAGGCCTGGTGATTGCCCTGCGCCCCAACGGTGAGACCCTTCTCAGCGGGCAAATGGACCAGACCGCGTTGCATGGCGTTCTCAATCGTATCCGCGACCTGGGGCTGGTGCTGCTCTCTATCCAAAGTTACCCCAATGAAAAAGGAATTTCTCATGATTGAATCAAAAACACTCAGAGGCTGTATGTTCTTCCTGCTGACCCCTCTCCTCCTGCTGGCTGCTTTGGTGCTGTACTCACAGTGGACTGCCCACACCCCCGCCATCCTCGGCCAAGACGGCAAGCCTCTACCGGCTAGTATCGCCTCGCTCGAAACAGTCAAACTGGGCGGCGTGGACCAGTGGCTCATCATTCGCGGTCACAATGTCAACAACCCCGTCCTGCTCTTTCTCTCTGGCGGGCCTGGCGCAAGCGAAGCAGGGCGCGTCCTGCGCTTCAACCCCGAACTGGAAAAGTATTTCGTGGTCGTCATCTGGGAACAGCGCGGCTGCGGAAAATCGTACCCATCCATCAACCCCAAATCTGACTTGACCATCAATCAATATGTTTCTGATGTTATCGAGTTGAGCGACATGCTGCGTGCGCGCTTCGATGAGCAGAAAATCTACCTGGTGGGTCACTCGTGGGGAACCATCATCGGCTTGCTCGCTGCCCAACAGCGCCCTGACCTGTACTACGCCTACGTCGGCACGGCGCAGATGGTGGATGTGCTGGAAACTGACCAGATAATTTATGACCTGGTGCTGGAACATTCCCGCAAAACCGGCGATGCAGACTTCGTCAAAACGCTCGAAACGCAAGGCGCGCCGCCCTACTTCGGCAAGAATCCCATTCAGCCCTATGCCACCCTATTTGGACGCGAGTACCAACTCTTTGAAGTGCCGAACATCAGGGACGAAACCTATCGCCGCGAGGGCGACGCTATCATGCTGATGCTCAAGCAACCCGAATACGGCTGGCTCGACCGAGTCTATTACCTGCTTGGACTGATGAATACTTTCAACGTGGTTTACCCCCAGTTGCAGGAGATGGACTTCCGCGTGGACGCGGCACACCTCGACTTACCGGTTTACATTCTACTGGGACGGCATGACATGAACAACCCATCAAGGATACCCGAAGAATATTTCAACCTGCTCGAAGCGCCGAAAAAGGAATTGATTTTCTTTGAGGATTCTGGGCATGGCATGATTTGGCAGGAAACCGACAAATTTCACCGCTTGATGGTGGAGACTGTTCTTCCTGAAACTTACCGCTGAACAGGATAGACCCATGATGACCTCCCAGCAACTTTCTCCTATCTCACCAACACAAACCAGGCGACCGTTTTCCCTCGGCCTCTACCTGTTGATTGTGTTTGCCCTTTCGTGGCCGCCGCAAATCGCTTATGCCCTGTGGGGCAACAATCCGACCAGCAGTTACCTGCTCAGTTCACTCTCGATGGTGATGGTCGCGGTTGGCACGTTCATCGCCGGGCGCTGGCTCTTCCGCGATGGATTCAAGAATATGGGCTGGCGCTGGGGCAAGCCAAAGCATTACCGGGTTATTTTTGCCCTGGCGCTGTTCATCTTCGGCGCGCCGGTCTTGCTCGAAAACTTGCTTGGTTTGCACAATCTGCCTACAGATTTCTCCGCCTGGGCCATCCTGGGCAGTTTTCTGACCAGTTTCATTCTGACCATCATCTCCGGCTTCGGCGAAGAATTTGGCTGGCGCGCCTACCTGCTGCCGCATCTGGCGCAACGGTACAGCCTGCGCAAAGCCTTGCTCATCCACGCTTTTATCTGGTGGGCCTGGCACATCCCCGCCCTGGTCAAAATCGGTTGGCAGGTGGAAGGCGCGCAGGCTAATCCCTGGCTCTCAGTGGCCGTGACCATGCTCATCAGCCTGTTTCCGGCGATGATGAACGCCATCCTTTTCGCTTATGTCTGGATGGTCTCTCAAAGTCTGGCGGTGGCCAGTGTGTACCACTCTGCCTACGACGAAGTCCGCGATGCCCTCGAACGGGGCATCGGCTTTGGCCCGCTGGTCAGCATCTGGGAGATGTCCGCCACCTTGATTTTCGGCGCAGTCCTGCTTTGGAAAGCGGATTGGTCGCCACTACGCTCTCAACGGGAAGGAAACTGAAAATGAACAAACTGAAAATCGTTCTCGCAGTACTCATCCTTGTCCCACTGCTCCTCGCTGCCCTGCTTGGCTTGCAAGGGTGGCAGGCAGGCCAGGCAATGGCTGGCGAATGGACGAATTTCGACGCACCTGCGCCAGCACTTGCCACGACCTCCAGACTGGAAATTATTCCCCTCTACGAGGCGGCCAGCGCCAGCCCCGAACTCATCAGCGGACACGGCGTCTCGTACCTGATTCGCACCGACTTGGCGACCATCCTGCTGGATGTCGGCGACAATCCTGAAAACCTGACGGTGGCGCCTTTCGCGCAAAATATGCAAGCCCTGGGCGTCTCCTGGGATGAGGTCTACCGGATTGTGATTTCCCACCCCCACCCCGACCACATCGGCGGCTTGACCGCCTGGCGCAAACACACGCTTTCGTTCGGCGAATTGCCTGGCGGGGTGGGCGACCGGCTGGTTTTCGTCCCGCATGTCAGCGCGTACAAAGGCGCTGTTCATGCCACCATCCCAATCCTGCCCGCGCCTGACGTTGCCACAACCGGCGTCATCTCATATTTGGAAGCCTGGCCGATTTCGCTGTTTGCACCCAAAGGCGGGGAGCAAGCTCTGGTGGTGCATGTTGCCGGGCAAGGATTGGTACTGATTACCGGCTGTGGTCATCCTGGCCTGGAGCGGCTGGTGGCACGCGCCGAATCCTTGTACGGCGCGTCAGTGGTTGGTGTGGTCGGCGGCTTGCACTACTTGAACTCGACAATGGATGAACTCCAGCCACAGATTGAGTTCTTGCAATCCCGCCGCCCGAAGCTGGTTGCCCTCTCACCACATGACAGCAGTCCTGAATCTTTGTCTGCTTTCGAGCGCGCCTTCCCCGATGCGTATTCCACGCTCAAGGTTGGCGAATCCATTCAATTTCCGGAAACATACGGGCATGGCTACAGAACCGCGATGACCCAGACCGCCGCACGTGCTGGAAGCGAGTGACCGATATAATGGAGCCTGTGCAGGAGGAGCAACTTCCAGAGAAGAGATCTTCTCTGAGAAGCCAACCGGAAAATAACCAGGGTTTCTGTGAGAAGTTTTCGGATACACTCGGGCAAAGCCCGCCTCTGGATTCTGGCAGACACTTTATGAAGCAAAGCCGGAAAGGACCAGATTTTGATAAGGAGGGCAACGCAATGAGAATGCCAGCCTGAGAAGGTTACATTCCATTCCGCAGCTATCGAACGCGGTAACGAGCTTCCCGAAGGTTGCAACCTAAACCTTCGGGAAGCTGTTGGCAAGTTGTGAAACTTAATGTTTTTTTCTTTCCCCCTTTATACCTTTCCATTTTAATTATTGACCGGGTGCTGCGGAGTTTGCCCTCTTAGCAGCTCATCTTGAAGCCGGCATCCTGCTAGCGAGGTCTCGTGATCTGAGCCATTCGCCCCAGGTCCTGGATTGGACTGGAACCAGTATCGGACTGGTTTCGGTTTGGCAGCCCATAGGCGAGTGTCGTTGATCTTCGTCCAAGCTACGCATTTGCATCTCATCCGCAAATAGTGTTCCCCTTTTCCAAATTATGGCACAACCGGGATTAGTCCCGAGTTACCAATTGGTAGATCGGGAGGCTTCGACCAACAGATCAGGTAGAGCGGTCCTTTCTCAAGACTCAAGGGATAGGTTTTACTCTCCCCTGGGCCGAGTTCCTCATATAGCACCATATCTCCCCAGGATGGTGGTTGTCCATACGTTGCCACCATAAGGTCCAACAAGTCCTTATTCGGATCCAGGGTGAACAGCGTCAGTGCATACTTGCTTTTGTCCTGGTCTTTCACGTTCCAGGTCACCTTCACATCGCCAGCTTTCAAAGCCAAGGGGGCATCGGTTGTACATGTGCCTCCGCTAGACGTAACCGTTAGCTCAGACCCTGGTCTGCCGAAAAACGGCGTGATAGTTGGCTCGGGCGGCATGGCTGCTTTAAAAGCCGTCTTAAACCTTGCGAGCGACTCCTCTGTGAGCCATGAGCCATACGTTTTTATCTTGCCGTCAATCACTTGATAGATATCCCTATATTCCAGCGGCGCGACCTCCAACTTGCGGGTGAAGTCGTGCCAGGTTTTTGACTGCACCCATACAATGTCACCATAGGTAGAAACGACTTCAACTTCCCACTCGAAATGGTTGCTCTCGCTGTCCTGCCAAAGGGAGCGGATTCGCTCCTTCCCTTTATAAACCTCTATTCCAGTCGGCGGGAATCCCATGAAGTAAGCGATGGCATCATCGGAGAAATAAGCCAGCGATCCTTCAACATCACCAGCATTTAAGCGTTCAACCATGTTTAGAACCACATTCGTATTAAGTTCACTCTGTGGAGTACCCTGGCTGACTGAAGGATCTGTGGGTGGGGCTTGTGTCGCTGGGGGCTGGGTCGGCGGAACCTGTGCGGCAGGTGACTGAGTGGCCAATGCAGCACATCCCGCCATGAGCAGCATTGAAAGTAAAACAATGATTTGAGTGATCGATTGGATTTTCATGCGTTTCTCTCCTTGTTCAATTGGTGTATGAAGCGTCTTTGGCCGGGCAGTTGATCAATATTGACACCGGCCTATAAACAGCATAGCAGGACTTGTATTGCGGAATTTGACAGAAATTGCCAAAATTCCCCATTCGTGAAAGATTGATCTATACTATTTACAGGGAAAAGGAATGGATATGACAACAAAGAGTACGTCAATAGCCCTGGAACACTTTACCACCTTCGGCGACCTGCTCAAGTATCTGCGCCGCCGGGCAGGCTTAACGCAGCGCGAACTCTCGGTAGCAGTCAACTATAGCGATACACAGATCTCTCGCCTGGAACAGAATGAGCGCATGCCCGATCTGGCAACGCTAACAGCACTTTTTTTTCCTGCCCTGCACATTGATGACCAGCCGGAAGTGGCTGAAAGACTGCTTGAGCTGGCTGCCACTGTGCGCAGAGAAGATGCCCCTGCCGCTGGGCTTCCGCCGTACAAAGGGCTACACTACTTCGAGGAATCCGATGCCGAGCTTTTCTTTGGCAGGGAGGCATTGACCAACCTGCTTCTTGAGCGCCTCGCAGAACGTTTGGATTCTGTACCGCGCTTCTTGGCGATCATTGGCGCTTCGGGGAGTGGGAAATCTTCAGTGGTGCGTGCCGGCCTAGTCCCTGCCCTGCGCTGGCAACAGCCATCATCGGGATGGCCAATGATCATCATGACACCCACCGCACACCCATTAGAAGCTCTAGCAGCAAGTCTCTTCCGGGAAACCCGCTCAAGCCAACCAGCGAGGAAATATGTGGATGAGTTGGCACGCAATCGCCTGGCATTGACAGAATCCCTGAACCGGTTGGCGCGTGCCGTTAAAGCTGCCCATGCCATTTTAATCGTCGATCAATTCGAGGAATTGTTCACCCTTTGTCGGAACGAGGCCGAACAGACCGCATTTGTAGACAACCTGATGACTGCAGCCTACCAGGAAAAAGGGTTAGGGATAGTCGGCATTGCCCTGCGGGCAGATTTTTATGCCCAATGTGCACAGTTCAATCTACTGCGCCAGGCCATTTCGCAGCACCAGGAATATATCGCTCCCATGGCGAATGAAGAACTCCGCAGGGCTATCGAGGAACCAGCTCGACGTGGACATTGGGAATTTGAGCCCGGATTAGTGGACATGCTCCTGCATGACGTCGGTGCCGATGTGGGGCACACGCCGGAACCGGGCGCGCTACCTTTGCTTTCACACGCACTGCTCGTAACCTGGCAGCGGCGGCGCGGCCGGACGATGACCTTAAGCGGATACTCAGCTTCTGGCGGCGTTCGGGGAGCGATTGCCGAGACTGCTGAGTCAGTTTTCTATGATCTGCTGGAGCCCGAACAACGCGAGGTTGCCCGGCAGATTTTCTTGCGCCTGACCGAGTTAGGTGGAGAAACCTCCACTGCCGATACTCGCCGGCGTGTCAACATCGATGAGCTGGTATCAAGACCAGGTAAGAGGGAGATGGTTCACGAAGTGCTGCTTACCCTGGCAGACGCCCGCTTGATTACCACCGGACAGGATACAGCCGAGGTAGCCCACGAAGCTTTGATACGTGAGTGGCCTACACTGCGCGGCTGGTTGGAGGAAGACCGAGAAGGTTTACGGCTTCATCGCCGTCTCACTGAGGCAGCCCAAGAATGGGAAGTCTCAGGTCGGGATCCAGGAGTCTTATATCGTGGCGCACGTCTGGCTCAGTCGGTCGAATGGGTACAGACTCATCCCGACGATGTAAACATGCTGGAACAGGATTTTGTCGAAGCATCTCAAGCTCTGTTTGAAAAGGAAAACTTAGAGCGAGAAGCGCAGCGACAGCGCGAATTGGAAACTGCACGACGATTAGCAGAATCAGAACACGCCCGAGCAGAAGACCAGACCCGCTCCAACCGGCGTTTGCAACAGCGAACCGTATTTTTGACGGTCTCCTTAGTTATAGTGGGTGTTTTGGCGGCAATAGCTCTCTTGTTATGGCAGCGTACAGTTCAAGCCAGTCATCTGGCAAATTCTCGTGAACTGGCTGCCGCAGCGATCAACAATCTACAGATAGACCCTGAACGCAGCGCACTGCTGGCGTTACAAAGCTTGAATGAGGCGGATACCCTTGAAGCCCGCAACGCTTTGCACCAGGCAATTTTTGAGTTGCACCTTTTGAAAAATATACCTGCCCACGAAGGAGGCGTTCCAGATGTTGCCTACAGCCCGGACGGTACGCTGCTTACCAGCATGGGTGCCGACGGCATGATCAAACTCTGGGATGCAAATTCGGGTAAGCTATTACGCACTTTAGACGGGGGGACGCGTGAATTGGGATCGAGCGTCGCTTTCAGCCCGGATGGGAGCGCACTGGCTGCGTCGTGGTTTACCCAGGCAGTTCTTTGGGACACGAAGAGTGGTGAAATACTTTCCAGGCTATCTGGGCAATCTGTCGGCACGACGATAGGCTATAACCTGGGTGTGGGGCAGCTCAGCTTCAGCCCAGATGGTTCGCGCCTGGCAGTAGCGAATATGGATGGTATCCCAAAGGTCTGGGATCTGAGTACCCAATGTGAGGTTCTCAGCCTGGTGGGTGATGAGATGGCTCCCGCGAAAGCGATTGCTTACAGCCCGGATGGTGCGCTGCTTGCCACAGGTGGGGATGAAGGGATCGTCTGGGTCTGGGATGCAGAAGATGGCACGCAAATCTTCACGCGAACGCTTGGCGGTATCATCCACAGCGTCTCTTTCAGTTCTGATGGCGCGCTTATGGCGGCTGCCAGCGAAGACGGCAGGATCATGGTCTGGAATGCAAAGGATGGTACGGTTGTATCGAGCCCACCGCGTCAATCTGGAATATATGATATCGCTTTCCTCGCAGACGGACAGCTTGTTACCGCGGGACAGGATGGCACTGTCCGGGTATGGGATGCAATATCAGGACAGCAGACGTTGATCCTGGCAGGTCCCACCAGCACCGTCATCAGCGTTGCTGCTAGCCCGGATAGTCAGCGGATTATCTCAGGCGCCTATGATGGAAGCCTGCGCGTCTGGGATGCCAGTCCAGGGCGAGAACTGCTGACGATTCCAGGCCATAAGGGAATTGTTTGGAACGTTGCCTACAGCCCGGATGGAAATCAAATCGCATCCGCCAGTGTGGATGGATTCCTCAAATTGTGGGATGCCGAGACGGGGGCATTGGTTCTGAAAGTTCCCGAAGATGGCGACACGGGCGGCGGTTTCACCGGATTAGTCTTTAGCCCAGATGGGGCGCGCTTGGCGACCGGCAGTCTCGATGGGACGGTGACAATCTGGGACAGCCGATCGGGAGAGATTCTTGAGTTTCTCAAAGGTCATGAGAACATGGTGGTCGGGCTGGCTTTCAGTACCGATGGAAACCGACTCGCCTCAGCCAGTTGGGACGGTACCGCAAAAGTGTGGAGTTTGAGCAATGGAGAAGCGATCACCACGTTCAGCGGTCATGTGCCGACGGCGTTGATATCAGGCGTTGTTTTTCATCCCGACGGGAAAACAGTATTCACATCCGCAGACGACGAATCCGTCTACCAGTGGGACGCAAAAACCGGTGACCTGATAAAAGCATATTCTGGAGAGGGTAAAGAACTCTACGGTCTGGCTCTGAGTCCAGACGGCCGTATGCTGGCAGCAGGCGACCAAGATGGCAATATTCACCTGTGGAATGTAGAGACAGGGGAGCAGTTGCCCACGCTATCTGGACACGCCGGGTTGGTGTTGAGACTATCATTCAGCCCGGATGGTTCGCGTTTGGCTTCTGCCGGATTTGACCGGCTCGCCAAAGTATGGGATGCGCGTACAGGTGCTGAATTGTTCAGCCTGTATGGGAACACCAGCAATGTTTTCGGTGTCTCGTTCAGCCCGGACGGAAAACACCTGGCAACCACCGGGGCAGATGGCAGCATTCGTGCCTACGCCCTGCAAATGGACGAGCTGATCGCTCTTGCTAAGGCTCGTCTTACTCGAACATTGACCAATGAAGAGTGCCAAAAATATTTATACGTAGCTACTTGCCGATAACTTACACGGGGATTTGAAAACATGAGCATAACCGGGAAAGCTGATTGACTGACAGAATTAGCAAACGAGAGTCTTCCCAACAGACTCAAACTGTGGCGATGTTAGTTTTCCAGTTTACCCACGTTTTACCCGTGCTGGGATGATCACCATTGGGGCAAGAAGGTAGCCTGTACTATAATGAAGTTATGGCTTCCACAATTCTAGCCACCAAGCTATTTATCCCTCCGCCACAGCCCAAAGTTGTCCACCGCCCCCGCCTGGTTAAACGGTTGATTGAGGGTTTGCACCACAAGCTTACCCTCATCTCTGCTCCGGCTGGCTTTGGCAAGACCACACTGGTCAGCGAATGGGTCGCCGGTTGTGGAAGGCCGGCTGCATGGCTGTCGCTGGATGAGGGAGACAACGATCCGGGACGTTTTATTTCTTATCTGGTGGCGGCCTTACAGACCATCCAGGCCGGAATAGGCCAGAGGCTGCTGGCTGCGCCTCATCCCCCTCAACCGCTGGCAATCGAGACCATTTTAACAATTTTGATCAACGAAATTTCCACCATCCCAGGTAACTTCTTGCTTATTTTGGATGACTACCACTCGCTAGATTCGCAATGGGTGGACCAAGCCCTTGCTTTCATCATCGAGCACCAGCCACCGCAGATGCACCTGATCATTGCCACGCGCGAAGATCCCTCCCTGCCGCTGGCGCGATACCGCGCCCGGGGTCACCTGACTGAATTGCGCGCCGCTGACTTGCGTTTTACTCCCGCCGAAGCCGCCGAGTTCCTCAACCGTTTGATGAGGCTGGATCTCTCTGAGGCAGATGTCGCCGCGTTGGAAGCCCGCACCGAAGGCTGGATCGCCGGATTACAAATGGCGGCCATATCTATGCAAGGACATCAGGACACTGCGGCGTTCATCCAATCCTTCACCGGCAGCCACCGCTTTGTATTGGACTACCTCCTGGAGGAAGTTTTGCAGCGCCAGTCCGTCGAGGTCCAGGCCTTTTTGCTGCACACCTCCATTCTTGAGCGTATGTGCGGCTCGCTTTGCGATGCTGTTCTACTTGATCCATCTATTCCAGGGCAGGTAACCCTGGACTACATCGAGCGCGCCAACCTGTTCATCATCCCCCTCGATAACGAGCGACGCTGGTACCGCTATCACCACCTCTTTGGCGATCTACTGCGCAAGCGGCTGGGGCAGAGTCTCTCCCCTGAAGGGATCGCCGAACTGCAAATCCGGGCCAGCGCGTGGTATGAAAACAACAACCTGGCTTTTGAAGCCTTCCATCATGCTGCTGCCGCCAATGACATTGAACGCGCTGACCGGCTTATCAAAGGAGGCATGATTCCCCTGCACTCGCGCGCAGCAGTGACGACCATACTCGACTGGCTGGATATTCTGCCAAGGGCGGTATTGGATGCCAGGCCCTGGTTGTGGGTGAGGTCTGCTATGTTGGCGCTCAATGCTGGACAGACAATCGGTGTTGAGGAAAAGGTGCAAGCGGCAGAAAAAGCCTTGCATCATGCCGATTTCGATGACAACACCCGCGACCTGATTGGGCAAATCGCTGCCATCAGAGCTACGGTGGCCCTCGCTCAATACCAAACGGACGCCATGATCAGCCTGTCGCGCCGCGCCTTAGAGGACCTGCACCCCGAAAACCTGCCTTTCCGCAGCAGAGCTCTTCGCACATTGGGGTTTGCGTACCAGCTCAAAGGGGAGCTTACCGCAGCCCGCCAGTTTTATAACGAAGCCATGGTGATCAGCCAGACGTCCGGGAATATCCACCTCACGGTATCGGCTATTACCGGCTTGGGCAACGTACTGGAATCTGAAAACCAGCTACATCAGGCAGCCGAGACCTACCAGCGCGCCCTGCAACTGCTGAGTGATCAGCAACCGCCAAATGCGGATCAGGAGTATCTTGGCCTGGCCCGGGTATTTTACGAATGGAACGATCTGGATACCGCTGAACAATACGGCCGACAAAGCCTTGAACTGGCGCGGCAGTATGATCGCACAGTTGATCGGCGCGTCATCTGTGAGGTGTTTCTTGCCCGCCTGAAACTTGCCCGGGGAGACATCGCTGGTGCGGCCGATATGATCGAAAAGGCTGATCTAACCGCGCGCCAGCAAAATTTTGTCAAGAGGATGCCGGACATTGCTGCCGTACGGGTGCTTATCCTGCTTCGCCAGGGGCATCTGGCAACAGCCGCCCAACTGGCGCGGCAATATGAACTCCCGCTCACTCAAGCGCGCGTGCTCATTTCCCAAGATGACCCATCTCAGGCGTTGTCCATACTCGAGCCTTACCGCCAGCAGATGGAGGTCAGGGGGTGGGTTGATGAGCGGCTGAAAGCAATGGTTCTCCAGGCGCTCGCCCTGTATGAACAGGGCGACAAGCAACAAGCTGTGCATCTTTTGGGTGAAGCGCTGACGTTGGCAGAACCAGAGGGATTCGTCCGCATTTTCCTGGACGAAGGGGCTCGGATGGCAAAACTCCTGTCTGCCGCGGCCGCAGAGGGGATCAGGCCAGCCTATGTCAACAAGTTACTGGCGGCTTTCGCGGTGGAGCCGAAGGAACAACAACCTATAGCCTCCATTCCTGGTTTTTCGGCGTTGGCAGAGCCCCTGTCTCCTCGTGAGTTGGAAGTGCTGCAACTGATTGCCACGGGTCTTTCCAACCAGGAAATCTGCGCGCGGTTGTTCCTGGCTCTGGATACGGTCAAAGGGCACAACCGCCGGATATTTGACAAACTGCAAGTGCAACGGCGCACCGAAGCCATCGCTCGCGCCCGTGAGTTGGGCTTAATTTAAGCGCCGACTTCCCCAATTCTTTACCCAACACTCTAAAACAACACTCCGACCCACACCAAAGTGTCTACCGGCAGCGCTTTGGCGCAGGTATATTGTCTGTGCACAACACAAACAACACAGACCATAATCACCTGTCACCATGGAAATGAAGCGATGCCAAACCGACTCGACACCCAACCGGTTTCACTGGAGCCCATGATCGTTCAGATCAGGATCAGGGGTCACCTGGACAGTCAATGGACAGACTGGTTCGAGGGCCTGGCCATCACGCTGGAAGAGAACGGCGATACGCTTCTTTATGGACCTGTGGCGGATCAAGCCGCGCTGCATGGCTTGCTCAAAAAAGTGCGCGACCTGGGAATGCCATTGGTCTCGGTCAATCAGGTTCAGATCAATGAAACCCAGCAAGATCACTCAGAACAAGGAGAAACAAGAATGAATTCAATCAAAAAGGTCGATCCGAAAGTCCTGCTCTCCACCCTGTGGATCGTGGTGATGATCAACATGCTGAAGGCGGACATCCTTTCGCTGAACATCCCCGGCGCAATGGAAGAAGTGGTGAAAACCGCAGCCAGCGCTAGCGCATCCATTCTTCAGTTGATGTTGATGGGGGCGATCATGGGTCAACTTGGCATTGCCATGATCATCCTATCGCGCGTGTTGAAGTACGGAATAAACCGCTGGGCCAATATCGTTGTAGGCATCGTCACCATTGCCTATATCTGGGGCGGCGCAGCGTCATATCCCCACTACATTTTCATTGCCATGGTCGAGACCCTTTGCCTGCTGCTGATCATCGGGGTGGCGTGGATGTGGCGCCATGTCGAGCATGGCTTTTTCAATAGATGAGGAGAAAAGAACATGAAAACCTTGCAGAAATCTGGCGGCATCGCCGCGCTGTTTATGGCAATCAGCCACCTGATCGGCCTTGTCGTTTTCATTGCCGTTTTGGACTACCTCAACATCACCGACCCGGCGCAAAAGCTTGCCCTGAACATCGAAAAGCAGGCAGTCATCTTCTCGACCAACCTGCTCATGTACGTGTTCTTTGGCTTTGCGTTGATCGCCCTGTCGCTGGCGTTGTACGACCGCATGAAATCTGGCGCGCCCGCGCTAATGCAGGTGGCCACCGCGATTGGGATCATCTGGGCTGGCTCGCTCATTGCCAGCGGCATGGCCGCAAATGCGGGACTCGCCACGATCGTCGCACTCCACTCCGAAGATCCAACGCAGGCCGCATCGATCTTCCAGGCGATTGAGTCCATTACAGGCGGGCTGGGCAACGCCAATGGCGAGATCCTCGGCGGAATGTGGACGCTGCTGGTCAGCGTGGCAGCGCTGCGGATTGGTGGACTTCCCATAGGGCTAACCATCCTCGGCGTACTGGTCGGCACGGTGGGCATCATCACGATCATCCCGGCGTTGAACGCTTTGGTCGCTGTGTTCGGCTTAGGTCAGATCATCTGGTTCGTCTGGCTGGGGATCGTGCTGATACGCAGCGATTCGCGTGCGACAGCTTTGGCAGACAGATTCTGGAGTCGCAAATGAAAACACACCGAATGACGGCAACGCTTATTGGGGCTGCATACCTGTTCTCCAATGTTACTTTCATTCTTGGCGCGATTATCATGGTGGAATCGATCCTCGCCTCTCCCGAGTATCTCAGCTTGCTCTCGGCAAACAGAGCGCAGTTGATCCTGGGCGTGCTTCTCAGCTTTGCCAATGGACTGGCTTACGTTGGGATCGCCGTGCTCCCGTTCCCGATCCTCAAGCGGCGTTTTGAAAGCCTGGCTCTGGCATATGTTGGTTTCAGGGTGATCGAGTTTATCACCCAAATCCTCGCCGATATCAGCCCGCTTGCACTGCTGACTCTCGCAGGAGATGCAAGCCAGGCGGGCGCAGTGCAGGAGTTGGGAGCATTGCTGCTCGCTGAGCGTTTCTGGGCGTTTCAAATGCTCAATCTCATCTTCCCTCTGAGCGCCTTGTTGTTGTATGCCATGCTGCTCCGCTCCCGCTTGATTCCTGGGTTTATCTCCATCTGGGGATCGGTCGCGGCGGCTCTGGTGTTGGTCAACACCGTGCTGGGCTGGTTCGACCCACAATTAAGCGAATCGCTCAGAATGGTAACTGGACTGCCCATGCTTTTGAACGAGGTGTTCCTCGGCATCTGGCTAATCGTACGCGGATTTAGCCCATCTGCCCCTGCCCTTGAACCTGCCAGACAACTCGCTTTGGAGGTTTGAAATGAAAGCTATCGTTTATACCCATTACGGTCCGCCAGAAGTGCTGCAATTGGTGGACATTCCCAAACCAGCGCCGCGTGACCACGAAGTCTTGGTCAAAGTCCTCGCCACCACTGTCACCATCGGCGACACAATCATGCGGAGTTTCAAGCTGCCGAACATCTCCGGCTGGCAAAAATTCATGGCGCGTCTCATCCTCGGATGGCGCAAGCCCCGGCGTCATATCCTGGGCATGGAACTGGCTGGGGGGATCGAGGCCATCGGTCGGAAGGTGACCCGCTTCAAACCCGGGGATGCCGTCTTTGCCTCTACCTACGATGTCAATTTTGGCGCTCATGCCGAATACAAATGCCTGCCCGAAAACGGGGTAATCGCTATCAAACCGACCAATCTTACCTTTGAGGAAGCCGCAGCCATCCCAGGCGGGGGGCAGACCGCCTGGCATTGCCTCCAAAAGGGAAAAATCCAGCCCGGGCAGAAAATCCTGATCTATGGCGCGTGAGGAGGATCAGCTTCTCACCCGCTTCCACGTGGGCTTACGAGTAAAACCATTAGCCTGATATAAACCGACCTCCTGTCGCTCGAGCAGCCATGGGCTGGGCGATCTCACATTGTCTCTATTGATAGGGCATTGAAAGCTGGGAGCCTCCCACTCTTCTTCCAACTGCACCAGCCGATCTACCTGGAACCGTGGTGTCCAGCGCTCGCAGCCTAGCGCGCCAGCGTGATGATCCCTCTCTCCAGGGCGGTGGTTACGGCCGCGGTGCGGTCATCCACACCCAGCTTGCCGTAAATATGATTGAGGTGGGTTTTGACCGTTGCCGTGCTGATGTGCAGACTTTTGCCGATTTCTTCGTTGCTTGCTCCTTTAGCTACCAATTGCAGCACTTCGATCTCGCGGGTGCTCAAGTTCTCTTCGGCTGGGGCGCGCATGCGGGTCATGAGGCGAGCAGCGACGGCCGGGGCCAGAACGGAGTCTCCCCTGGCGGCGGCGCGTATGGCGCGGAAAAGTTCTTCACGGGGGGCATCTTTCAGCAAGTAGCCGGTAGCCCCGGCCTCGATCGCACGCAGGATATCGGCGTCAGAATCGTAAGTGGTGAGGACGATAATTCGGGACGACGGCATTTTGGCCTTGATCGCCTTAATTGCCCCCACTCCATCCAAACCAGGCATTCGTAGATCCATCAGGGTAACGTCGGGGGCGAGGGCGCCGTGCATCTTAACAGCCGTGTCGCCATCTGCAGCCAGGCCTATGACCTCAAAATCGGACTGGCCAGCTAACATTCCGGACAGCCCTTCCCGGACAACCGGATGATCGTCTGTAACCAAAATGCGGATCTTATCCATAAGCCACCATTAAATCTGCTAACACCTGAGCAATCGACAGCGCTACTTAGCTATAAATCGGGATAGAAACGACAACCGTCGTGCCCTCGCCAGGTTCACTTTCCAGGGTTACTGAGCCTCCACATTGTTCGGCACGTTCGCGCATCGCCTGCAAGCCATAGCCGCCGGATAGGGGCGACGCCGCCGCTCCGGCGAAAGCCACGCCATCATCGTGAATGTCCAGCACAACCACGTCATCGATATACGAGAGGGTGAGCTGCACAGCCGTGGCCTGGGCATGTTTGCGAATGTTGGCAAGCGCTTCCTGGGTTGCTCGCAGCAGCGTCACTTCGATATCGGGATGCAGGGGGACGGGATCGCCGGTGGTGGTCGTGGTCAAAGGAATGCCGGTTTCTTCCTGCCAACGGATAGCCGTTCGTTCGATCGCATCCGGCAGTGATCGCTGATCCAATGAATGCGGTCGCAGAGCGTTTACCACCCGGCGCGCCTGTTCCAGGCTGGTCCGAGCTGTCTCACGAGCCCGGTCGAGATGCTTTTGCAAGGTGTCCAGATCATCAGGCAGGGCCTGATCCGCCACCTCCAGGTGCATAACGATGCTGGTGAATCCCTGGGCCAGCGTATCATGGATATCTCGCGCCAGCCGCTGGCGTTCTTCCAGAATCCCTGCGCGCCGTTCTGCTGCAGCCAACTCCGCCTGCGTTGCTTCCAACTGTTCAATAAGCTGTCGACGCCGCGTGCTCTGCCCAATAATGGCCGTTATCCACACGCCGAGGACAATGGCGCCCAGAGCCGTGAGGAGGAACATCCAGATGATAGGATTTGTCAACGAGAGAGGCGCACCGGCATTGGCCAACTGCTCGTAAATGATACACCCGGTCAGAATAAGGACGGCAATCACACCATAGCGGAGTGGTAGATGACGAAAAACCTGGCCGAATAGACCGAAGAGGGTGAAGTAATAGGCAGGGGATATATTGACCAACGTAAACCAGAAAACGATCACGCCAATGATAACGATGAAGCTGAAGATGGGGTGATCGTCCAACACATCCAATTTCCTGTAGGCCAATTTCAATCCGCCCCAATGCCACAGCAGCATGCTCCCCGTTAGCAACAGCACCGCCCAGATTGGGGCTTTGCGTTCATCGTCCAGCAGCATTAGCCATGTGGAAACGATGACTGCGGCGTAAAAGATCGCTTTCCACAGCCAATCCCACTTCACCCAGACGTCTTTCTGCCTTTCTTGCTTAGCGCTCATGGTCTATGCCAATGGAAGTCGCCAGCTTTCGAAAGTCGGTCGAGAACTCTCTTCGAGCATAGAAAACTGGCGACTTCTTTCTCATTCATAATCTAGCTAGTGTACCATTACTCCCAGCGGAATGTGAAACGAGATATTACCAGGCCCAGGATAAGCACTACTGTGACGACCGCTACTGATGTGAGGTTCCAGGTTCCTTTCAACCAGAGGTCTTCAACCAGGATGACGACGTGCGTCAGCGGCAACAACCCAGCGATCTGTTGCACAAAGTCGGGCATGATGTAGCGAGGCATGGCCGCGCCGGACAAGAAGAGCATGGGGTAGAAAATAGCCATCCCCACTGCCTGAGCCGTTCGGGCGGAGGGCATGACGCCAGCGAGGACGAAGCCTACGGCGAAGAAGCTAAAGGCGCTTAGCAGAATGGCGGGAACGATAGCCAGATCGCCGTTGGGAATGCGCAGGTCGAAGATGGCCAGGCCGGCGATGAAGAGCAAGATGATGCCTGCGGCTGTCATCAAGACTTGTGCTGCCACCTGTGACCACAATACCGAACTGGAACCCAAGGGCGTTGCGCGCAGCCGCCGCAGAATGCCCTGGTCGCGATAATTGGCCAGCGTGGTGGGAATGCTCAGCATGCCAATAGTGCCGACGATCATGCCGATGTAACCGGGCACGGACAGATCTACCTGGCCGTAGCCACTGAGCAACTCTTCGGTTTCGTTGCCGAAGATGAAGCCAAACAGCACCATGACCATCACTGGAAAGGCGAGAGTGAAGAAGAGGGCCACTGGCTCGCGGAGCTGTAGTTTCAATTCCATGTAGGTGAGCTTGAGAAAAGACTTCATAATTAACTCCTTTTGATCATGAGTGGTTTACCGGGTCAGCGCAGGGCTTCACCTTCACTCAGTTCCTGATTGTTCGCCCGGTCAATGCCAGAAAGACGTCTTCCAGATTGGCCTGCTGCACGCGCAGGTCGGCTGGGGCGATGTTGTATTGTGCCAACGCGGCAGCCACATTGGCCAGCAATGGGCCCTTGCCGCTGACGGTGATCTGCTGGTCGTACTGGTTCACAGCGCTGACGCCGCTCACGTTTTCCAGCAGTGCCGCCTGAAAGCCGTTGGGAACTGAGAAGAGCACTTTCGTCTCCCCGTTCAGATTGGCGATCAGGTTTTCCGGCGTGTCCAGGGCGAGAACCCGACCGTGATCGATTACGGCTACCCGGTCCGCCAAGGCTTCAACCTCATCCATGAAATGGGTGATTAAAACAACGGTCTTGCGCTGCTCACGGATCGCGCGTACCAGGTCCCAGGTCGCGCGGCGAGCCTGCGGGTCCAGCCCCGTCGTCAGTTCGTCCAGGAAGACGATCTCGGGATCGTTCAACAGAGCCAGCGAAATGAACAGGCGCTGCCTCTGCCCACCGGAAAGCCCCCCAAACTGAGTGTTTCGCTTTTCGGCCAGGCCCCATTGCTCCAACAGCGGCTCCCAAGGGACAGTCTTTTCATAGAAAGAAGCGTATAAATCCAGCGCTTCCCACACTTTCATCCGCTCCGGCAGCGCCGCTTCTTGTAGCTGGGTGCCAATGCGGTTGCCCAGCTCGCGCGCCTCGGTTTGCGGATCCAGACCGAGCACCGAGACGCTTCCACCATCCGGTTTGCGCAACCCGATGACTGACTCAATCGCCGTCGTCTTGCCGGCCCCATTTGGCCCGATGATGCCGAAGATCTCGCCTTCATCGACGTTGAAGGAAACATCATTCACGACCGTAACTCCGTCGTAAGCCTTATAAAGGTTTCGTACTTCAATAACCTGTGTCATCTTCTCTTCCTTTCGAGTTCTAGCACTATTTGCTGCCGCTAAACAAGAGAAATGAAACACCAACGACGATGATGCCTAAAGGCCACAGGCCCGAGAC
Source organism: Chloroflexota bacterium (assembly GCA_029265355.1). Classification (GTDB taxonomy): domain Bacteria; phylum Chloroflexota; class Anaerolineae; order Anaerolineales; family UBA4823; genus JAJUJL01. Next base: position 34,651 of record JAJUJL010000030.1, read on the forward strand.
ACTGTAGCCCAACGCCAGCGCGGCGATATAGGCGAGGGGCAGCACACCGAAAATGGCAATGCCGAAGACACGACGGGTGAGGCGGCCTTCTTCTTTGTAGCACCTATAAGCCGTCACGCCAATCCAATAAAGGGGCAACAGCGCCACCAGCATCCAGGGACTGCGCCCCGCGAAGTTGATCCCGGATGTTCCCATGAGGAAGATAGCGCCCATGAAGATCATAAACGCTCCCATCCACTTGCCAGCTTTGTGTTCTCCTTTGACCTGTTCTGAATTGACAACTGTTTCTTGTTTCATGACATCCTCCGGTCTGATTCTGACGGTTAAGTTTGTGTTCAGTGGCTATAGAATAGCAGCCAGCCCGAAGAAAGTAACCAGCCGAGTGATTGAATTTGGCTATCGAGAGATGGGTTATGCGGTCAACCGACTGGGAACGACCGCATCACCCGATCGGTTGATGCACTGTTTGGTCTATTGGGAGCAATTGGACGAAAACGTAGGCTTTGGTCGAAAATTTACCAACAATCGTATCCGGGTGGGCTTTCAACTCATCGTTGGGATCAGCGTGCCCAACCTGCTATTCATCCTCGGCAATGTCATGTAGGGCGAGCAACTTGTTTTCGGAATCCCGCTGGCTTACAAGATAACGCTGGGTCTAGGTATGCTGTCCGCCAGACCGACGGCCGGCGCGCTGGTCTACGCCGTGTTGGCCTGGAAGGAGCGCTACTGGGGTATCGCTTTCCGCAGCTTTTACACACTGGTGACGGTCGCGGCAGTCGCTTTTGTCTGGTTCCTGAGCCAATGAAACCTGTTGGGCTGGCGGTACTGACGGATAAACCCATCAACGCTGGTAAGGGCATCTTGTTTGCCCCGCCAGCCGCACTTCGTGAACCACATGAAAGGATTCACCCTGAGCAGCAGCCCAAAGGACTGATTAACAGGGGATCTGAGAGAGAGTGGGCGGCTAACGCCGCCCTTTTCGACCTTTATCACATGCACAAACCCTGGATGATCCCCAGCATCATCGTGGGCAGCCTGGCGATCACCTGGCCGCCAGGCGCTTCCACAGCAACTGGATGGCAATCGTCGTGCACGGCGTGGAGGGGATCTTCATGGTGGTGATGATCCTGGCAATCATCCTGGGATTGGCGGGTGGTTGAGCATAGATTATCGAATGCGTAACTGAACGACGGTGATGATAGTTTTCAACTGAACTGTCGATCAGGTATTGTTTCATCAATCTAACTCAATCATTCCACTTAAAACTCGCCTCTTTGCCGTTCACACGGACCGTATAAGTGCCCGCTGGCATTTCAGCCATATTAAGGGGAATATCGACCCCAAAGGATGGTCCCAGGTCGCCAGGCAGGCAAGCTGGATCGTCGGGCGCGGCGAAGAGACGGATTTCAAAGGTGTCCTCGCTGGTTATCAGGTTGATCTCGGCTAGCTGGCTGCACGGCTCCGGCAGGACACCGCTGATTTTGACCGTGGGGATCGAAGACCCATCTGCCAGGTCAACCACCACAGCATCAACCTGGATCGCCTGCAGCCCGGATCGCTCACTGGCGGACCGCTCGCCACGGGGTGAGGATGGATAGTGTCCACTCACCTCAGGCTGGTAATCCGCATTAAACCCTATGATGCCCGGTTTGGACCCGACCATGATGGGCTCGGAGCAGCCAGCAAGGAGAAGTGCTAAACTCAGGAACAATCCCAACCCTGTCAAATACCTCATCTTAATCATTGTGCATATCCTTCTTTCTGTAAGTATTCAATACGGATGCGTGCAGCAGGGAGGCAAAGATACCGCTCCCACGAGCATGGTTTGCAGCCCACATCCAGATGATGCGAGTGAAGATCACACTCAAGGTGAAGACGGCGAAGTTTATCGGGTTGAAAGCGCCCATCTCGCTGGGGACAAAATACGCCGGGAGGTGCCACATGGCTACGATGATCCCCAACAGGGCAGCCGCTCAAACAGGGGGAAACCGGGCTTGCAGCCTGTCCTGTGCAAAACCCGTCCAGCCGCTCTCTTCGCCAAAGGCGTTGAGAAGGTAGATGGTAAGCAGCGCCGGCAGGTAGGCCGTAACCAGAAGCAGCCAGTTGCCCGCCAGGGTTTCGATGACAGGAGCGCCGGTGAGCCCAACCACCACCAGGTAAAGGGCAACGTAAAACAGCAATGCGAACAAATACCAGCCGACGCCGAAACGAAAATTGGTAATGCGGCGCAGGTGCGCCTTGAGCGCTTCGTTTCCCTCGGCAACGGTGACGATCAGCGCGGCCAGGAACGGTCCATAGGCGCCGGCTGTCTGAAAAGGCTTGAATGGCAGCCCCCAGGCGAGCGAAGGAGTGATAGACAACCAGCCGAAGAGGAGCGCAAAGACAACGAAACTCAGCATGGGGTGACGGGCGATGTAGTTCTGCTTTACACGAACGGTGTTTTCCAGGATTGCCACGGAATTTTCTCTCCTTTAGAACCAAATTGAAAATCGATAGCCCCAGGATACGCTTTCTTGTTTCCGGTGTCATGAGGCAAGACTCACGAGTCAGGAAGGAAATTTGACCGGGAATCTTCCCAAGCCTCCTGTGAGTTATTTCCTGATGAGCCGGGAATTACAAGGGAAGTGCTGGTAGATCGCGTGACATGCTTCTCTATTTGCGGTATGCTTACCAGCGATATGCACGCCAGCATTTCTCCTTCCTCTCCCACGCAAGCAAATAAGCTGGGCTTGAATTTTGCCCGAGCGCTCCAGGTCATCATGATCGTGGTGACGGTTGGGTTGTTCATTGCGAGCATCCCCCACAATTACGCACAGCGCCTGGAAATCTGCACAGAGGAACCCTGCCCCGCAGGCATGCTGACCACGGCGACCGAAAGCTCCCTGGCACGGGTCGGCTTGTCGGTTGATACCCTGGTGGCAACAACGATCGCAATGGATATTCTATTTGCTGCCGTTTGGGTGGTTATTGCACTCGTTATTTTTTTTCGCAAATCTGGTGATCTGCAAACCATCTTTGTGAGCCTGATGCTGGTCAGCTTTGGCGCCGGAACCTTCTCGGATGTGACCGCGGGGGTGGGAGAAGCTGTACCTTTGTTACGCTGGTTGACCGCCACAATTGCTCTGATCGGCAACGGTGCCATTATCGCCTTCTTACTCACTTTTCCAACTGGCCGGTTTAAGCCCCGCTGGACCGTCGCCATCCTAGCGGCTGGCATCCTGTTACAGATCCCGCGTTATTATTTCCCCACCTCTCCGTTCGACTGGCACTCCACTAAACCTTTGCTATACAACGTTTTATTTACGGTTGTGGGTCTGAGCAGCGTTCTGAACTTAATCTATCGCTACCGGCGCGTGTCGAGCGAGGTCGCCCGCCAACAGACAAAGTGGGTCGTTTACGGCCTGGCGGTCGGAGTGGGCGGTTATCTCGCCATCCGTGCGGTTAGCCTTTCTCTGGCTGACCCTTATGGCAGTGACCTGATTCTCAATATCGGCCTGTGGATGCTCTCCGTGCTGTTCATGCTGTTCGTGCCGCTCTCCATAGGCATCGCGGTGATGCGCTACCACTTGTGGGATATCAACCCGATCATCAACCGCACCCTGGTTTACGGCGCGCTCAGCGCCAGCACCATTGCAGTTTATGTATTAGTGGTTGGCTTTTTCTCGGGTTATGTCCAAAACGCGCGCACAAATTACCTGGTCGCCTTCCTGGCTACGGGTATGATCGCCCTTCTCTTTCAGCCATTGCGCGAAGGGCTGCAGCGGGGTGTAAATCGCTTGATGTATGGTGAGCGCGATGACCCAACCACGATCCTCTCGCGTTTGAGCCGGCGAATCGACGTGACCCTGGCGCCCGAGTCCGTTCCACAGTTGATCGTCGAAACCATCGCCCAGGCGCTGCGGCTGCCGTATGCTGCCATCATCCTGCAAACTCCCTACGAAGAAGACAGGGCGGTGGCTGTATTTGGAGAGCCCACTTCTGAGTTAGTGCATTTCCCCCTCACCTACAGAGGCGAGAGCATCGGTGAGATGCTGCTCGCGCCACGTGCACAGGGAGAAACGTTTTCGCCCTCCGATCTAAAACTGCTCGAGATCATCGCGCAGCAGGCTGGGACAGCGGTGTACACCGTAGCGCTGACAGACGAGCTGAGGCGGCTCAATACCGATTTGCAGCAGTCGCGCGAACGCATGGTGATGGCTCAGGAAGAAGAGCGGCGCCGACTGCGGCGCGACCTGCACGACCGCGTCGGCCCTACACTGGCAAGCCTTTCTCATCGCATCGACGCCGCTGCTGATTTGGTGAACCTTGACCCTCAGGCGAGCATTGACTTGCTCAAAGCGTTGAAAGGCCAGGTCAAAGAGACGATCGCTGAAATCCGACGGCTAGTCTACGACTTGCGCCCGCCTGTTTTAGACGAGTTCGGCCTGGTCTCCGCCATTCGCGAACATATCGCACCTTACACCGGCCCGGGCGGTCTTCAGGTGAAATTTGATGTCCCCGCGTCTCTGCCCAACCTACCTGCGGCTGTTGAGGTGGCTGCTTACCGCATCGCCTTAGAAGCGTTTACGAATATCATCAAGCACGCCCAGGCCAGCCGCTGCACGATTCAGATCCTGATGAATGAGCAGGCATTGATCCTGGAGGTCTCCGATGATGGCAGCGGCGTGCCGGATGTGGTCCTACCCGGGGTTGGGATGAGCTCGATGCGCGAACGCGCCAACGAGCTTGGGGGAGAATGTCTGGTTGAGAGGCCATCCGGCGGTGGTACACGCGTGCGCGCCAGCCTGCCGATTTCAAGAGGATAAAACAATGTCCATTCGAGTACTGATCGCCGACGACCACGTTTTCTATCGCGAGGGGGTACGAGCACTGCTGGCTAATTTACCTGATATCACAATGGTGGGAGAAGCCAGCAGCGGTGAGGAAGTGATTGCTCGCACGGCTGAGCTTCTGCCCGACGTCATCCTCATGGATTTGAAAATGCCCGGTATTAACGGCATCGATGCTACCCGCCGGCTCCACGAGAGCCACCCCAAGACGGGCGTGCTGGTAATCACCATGTTCGACGATGACGACTCGGTCTTTGCGGCCATGCGCGCTGGCGCGCGTGGCTATCTGTTGAAAGATGCAGATAAGGATGAATTGGTGCGAGCGATCATCGCTGTCGATAGGGGTGAAGCCATTTTCAGCCCGGCCATCGCTGAGCGAATGATGAATTACTTTTCACACGCGCCAAAAGCGGAGCAATCAAAAGCCAGCAGTGATTTTCCAGATCTGACTGAACGCGAACGGGAAATTTTAGAGTTGATCGCCCAAGGCCATAATAATTCAGTCATCGCTAACCGGCTGAGTTTGAGCGTCAAAACTGTGCAGAATTACGTCTCCAGCATTCTGAATAAGCTCCAGGTCGTTGACCGTTACGAGGCGATCGTTCGCGCCCGAGAGAAAGGCCTGGGAAAACAGGCTGAATAGGGCGGCCTGGCAGGAAAACACCGATTGAAGCGCGAATATTGTGTCGATCACACGAGATATCGCTGACAAAGCTGGAATTCATGGGGAAATCCCCGCCCGCAGCGTGGCGGAACCAGCACTCAGCGAACTATAAACCGAAGGCAGCTATGTTACAGTAGCAGACTCGGTATGGCTTCATCGCGCGCCAACGCGAAACTGGCATCGCTGTTATCGATGAGATAACCAGCGACAAAGTTTTGCCTGGCGCTGCGCCACTCCGTCGCAAACACGACCACATCACCCGCGCCCCAGCCGTAAATTATCGCATCCAGGACAGATAAGTTCTTTTTTTCATGGAAAACCTATAACAGGGCGCCGAGGAGTTGGGCCGCGATTTTCTTGAACAGGGATAAGTGCGCCTCTCCTGGGGAAAAATACGCCTCGCAATGTTGATATCTTTATTCAACTCGGCTTCGGTGAACAAAGCCGCCCCGCTAATGATCCCCACTTTTTCTAAGCGTTCGGGAATAGCTAAAGCGCATGCCAGTCCATAGGGGCCACCAAGCGAATAGGCAAACACAGAAAATTTCTCAATCTTCAAATAATCCGCAAGAGCGAGCAGGTCGTTGGGAAAATCCAATAATCGGCGGTTGGGCTGGAAGCTCGAGAGTCCAATACCCGGGCGATCAACTGCGATCAGGCGCGCGTTGAGCGACTGCACCAGCGCGTCGCTGCCAAATATGCGAAACTCCAGGCGCGAACTTGGCGAGCCATGAATATAGAAGAGCGGCCTTCCATCCGCGCGGCCGTACTGGTCAAATCCCAGGAAGCGACCATCGGGCAGGCGAATTTGTTGGTCGAGTTCGGACCTTGACTCCTCCATAATCAGGACGCAGAAATCAGGAAAAAGACGCAATCAACGATGCCAACCAATAAATTTGAGCAAACCAGTCCAGGATTGTGACTGGATATTACGACATTTTTCGCATTGCCTTGTTCCCGAAACCCCTGAACTCATTGCTTCCAGGCAATCCATAAAATTCGATTGATCACCAAGAGCAGAGCATAGGTGGCACCCAGCCGTGTCTGGCCAGAGAAGTGCAACGCAGCAGCTCCCGCGCCGAGCAGAATGATTTCTAACCCGGCCAGCGGCCAGCCTTGCAGCCGGGTCGCTGCTTTTGGCGCGCAGTAAATTCCCCACACCACGGCGACCAGCGCTGGAGTCCCTAGCCCAAGCAAAGCCTTCATCATCCAATTCTCCCCGGTCTTTAAACCCCAAAACCCAAGACTGGCCAGCATGCTGATTTCCAGCAAAAAGCTCAATCCAGCATTGATTCCAGGCAATCCGTTCATCATCACACCATCCTTGTTTTTCAAGTGCTTGCGCCCTCGCCAAAGCCTGAGATCAGGCTTTCGATCAGGCGGCGGAAGCTTTCATCCAAGTTCAGCGGCAGGCCAAACCCGCCCGCAATCTCCAGCGTGGCAAATCCATGCACCGCACTGCGCAGCCCGCGCGCTGCGTGCAGCGCTTCCTCGCCACTGAGTCCCAATGTGGCCAGCAACGCCATAACCACATGCAGCGCCCTCGCTTCAGCGTCTTGCATCCGGGAGTCGGGTTCACTCTGCATACCAGAGGAGCGCAACCCGATCGCATACAGGCCTGGATTCTTCTTGATGTATTCTCGGTAGGCCTGCGCCAGCCGCAACAGACCCACCGGCCCTGCCTGCCCTATCGCAGCTTCGACCAGGCACTCGGCCAGCCGCTGCGCATTGAGAATTTCCAGCTCGCGCAGCAGGCCGGCCAGTCCCTGGATATGGTTATACAGCGAGGGGGGCTGGATGCCCAGCTCTTCCGCCAGGCGGTTGAGCGTCAAGGCGCTGCCGCCCTCGCGGTTAATCAGCTCTGCCGCTGCCTGTACCACTGAAGCCTGATCGAGAGCATTTTTGCGCGGCATGCAATCCTACCTCAACGACTGGTAAAAGTCCGCCACCAGCGCTGCCGTTTCCTCAGGGTATTCCGCTTGTGGATAATGCCCTGCGCCAGGGAGAATATGGACTTTCCCGCGCGTCATCCGCCCGATCCACTCGGCTTCGGCTGCCGGGTCTTTAAAATCCGGATCCTTTTCTCCCATCAAAACCAACACGGGGCGTTCGACCCGCGCCAGCCGCTCTTCGGATGGAACCTTGCTCGCCCGCAGCATCGCCTGCAAGGATTCTAACCGACCCGGCTGCGCCAGGTTTGCGCGCAGTTTCGAGCGGTAAGCTGCCAGGTCCTGCGGTTTGCGTGTTGGATACAGGTTGTTGTAATACAAGCTCCACATGGCTGCGCCCCAGGGTCGTGAAAGAAGGACGCCAAACAGCAGGCCATAGTAGCGACCCGTGTTCTTATCCGTGCCGATAGGTTCATTGCGCACAAACGGCCCAGAGAGGACTAACCCGCTCACCGCTTGCGGTTCTTCGACCGCCGCCCATACCGCCGCGCCGGCTGCCATCGATGCGCCATACAATAGCGCGGGGCCCGCATCCAGATGCCGCACAAGAGCCAGCATATCGCTGCCCACCCCCACTACGGATACGTCCGACCAGCCCACGCTGCTTTCACCATGCCCGCGCACGTCCATCCAGGCTACGCGATAGCCAGCCTCCACCAATCGCGGTGCCAGGAAACGGTATTCCTGGCGCAGGTCGCCCATCGAGGGCGCGCACACCACCAGCGGACCATTTCCCGCAACCTCGTAGGCAATCCGTCCACCTGGCATTGGTAAATATTGTGTCTCCATCGAAGCTTTACCTCCATAACTAATTATATTAGCTATTTTACTAATTAATTTAGTTTTGTCAAGGGATAAACAAAAATCCAAACCGCCTTACAGCAACTAAGTAAACCGCCGAAAGTGTTTAGAGTAAATCCGCCATCGCGTCGGCGGTTTACGCCAGGGTTTCGCCGGTGCTCGTTCACATTTTTGTAAAAACACTTCCGGCGAAACACCTATCTGCCTCGTCGCGCGTCTTGGCCGCCCACAAGCATGCCCCTCTGAGCCATGCGAGGGGTCTCCATGCCAGTTGAGCCAGATTCTTCGCTTCGCTCAGAACGAACCATGCCGGTAAATTTCGCACCCAGATCTGATTGCCTCCACAAAAAAGCATCTGTGTATTTCGCGGAAGCGGGGGAAGGGTTGCTCTTTGACCCATCATGATCTTTTCCCCAAAAATTTATTGCGCACCGGCGCGCTTTCTGCCATAATGATGTTGTGCGATTTGAATTTTTAACCCGCCGTTTTTCTTACCTGTCGCTGTACGCGCGGATTGTGCTGGGGAATTCATTTATCATTGTCATCGGCGCGGTGGGCGGCACGCTGCTGACGCGCAAACTGAGCGGGGAGGCTGCCAGCCTGTGGCTGATCGTGTTCTTCTCAGTAATGGGCACAGCGATGAGCATCCTGCTCAACAATTGGATCGTGCGTAAAAGCCTGCAGCCGCTGAACGAGCTGCACCGCCTGGTGGAGCGTGTGGCGGCTGGGAAAACGCTGATCAATACAGATCGCTACGAAGAATTGGGACCTGATTTCCACCAGCTTGCCACCGCGCTCAACACCATCGTCCGCCAACTCGAGGAGCGCAACCAGCAGCTCAGCGCGCTGTCGCAGCGGGCAATCAAAGTGCAGGAAGAGGAACGTATGCGCATCGCGCATAGCCTGCACGATGATACCGGCCAGGCGCTCTCCAGCCTGATCATCCAACTGGATCGCCTGGAAAGCCGCTTGCCAGAGCAGCCGCAAGGGCTACGGCAGCGCCTGGCAGCGGCGCGCCAGTTGGCATCCACCACCCTGGAGGAGCTTCGCAAGATCATATTTGATCTGCGCCCCACGATTCTGGATGACCTGGGACTCGTCCCCGCCATTCGTTGGTACGCCCGCACTCATCTCGAACCAGAAGGCATTCAAGTCAGGCTCTATTTGCCAGAAGAAGAGCTCACATTGCCGGCAGAGTGTTCAACCACCTTGTTCCGCATCAGCCAGGAGGCAATGAACAATATCTTGCGCCACGCTTCCGCTAAAGTGGTGATGATCACCCTGACACGAAATGATCACGAGGTCTGCCTGCAGGTGATCGACGATGGACAAGGATTCGACATGAAAGAGGTCTCAGAGCAAGGACCTTTTCCACAAAAACTGGGGCTGCTGGGTATTAAAGAACGCGCCGAGTTGGTGGGTGGCAGAGTAACATTGGATACAGCTCCGGGGCGCGGCGTGCGGCTGCAAGTGTGCCTGCCATTGCCAGAATGCAAAGAATAATCCATGAACAAAATTCGCATCCTGCTTGCAGACGACCATACGATAGTACGAGACGGAATTCGCGCCCTGATCGAGGACGAAAAAGATATGGTAGTTGTCGGCGAGGCGGATGACGGTCACAGCGCGGTCAGGTTGGCGTTGGAACTCAAACCGGATGTGGTGCTGATGGATATCGCCATGCCGCTGCTCAATGGCCTGGAGGCCACCCGCCAGATCCGCCGTCGGTTACCCGAAGCCCGCATATTGGTGCTCACCATGCATGACAATGAGGAATACGTGCGCCAGATCCTGATGGTCGGCGCCATGGGTTATATCTTGAAAGACACCGCCGCTCGCACACTGCTCAGCGCCATCCGCTCCGTTTACAAAGGGGAACCTGTCCTGTCTCCCGCCATTACGCGCCTGGTATTGGAGGATTATCTGCGCACCGGGCAAACCCGGAAAGATGTTTCGGATGGACTCAGCCAGCGTGAAAGCGAGGTGCTGCAGCTCATCGCCGAAGGTTACACCAACAAGCAAATTGCCGAGATTCTGTGCATCTCGATCAAGACCGTGCAAAGCCATCGCAGCAGCCTGATGACCAAGTTAAACCTGCACGACCGGGGAGAGCTGATCAAGTACGCCATCCAGAAGAAAATCATCGAGATATAAAGCCAATCGTAGGGCGCGCCTCGAAATAACCTAGGGTGTCCACCGTAAAAAAATCAGATCCGCACCGGAGTTGTTTTCCGCTGCAGATCTGTTTTGTTTTTCTTCACACAGATATATTGTCTTATTAAGAACTCATCCGAAAATTCGAGAGAGGTGGGTGTGTTTGGGGGGGGAAAAACCCCACCAAACCCCCACCCCCAAAAATTATTAGTTAAAAAATAAAATTAACGGGGAAAAAGACGGGGGCGGGGAAACAGCACCAA
>JAJUJL010000006.1 GCA_029265355.1 Chloroflexota bacterium
AATGGATGAGTTTATCGCTTTCCCTCCATTGCCAGGGCAGTAAGAAAGAGCAGAGGAATGCGATCAAGATCGCTCGACCTCTGCCCTGGCAACGGAGAGCTTGTGCACACTGGGCATATCATGAAAGGAATGAAGGCACGTCTCCCAGCAGCTACAGCTACTATGGCTGGCTGTAGACCGCCCAAATGCTGGATGAAAACGTCTTCCAGGGAGCGCGGCTGAAGCAGGGGACCACCGGGGGCCTGCAGAACCTGAGCTACCTGTATGATGAAGCGGGCAACGTGGTGCGCATCCTGTACGCCTCGTTCAGCTATGATGGGGATGGTGTGCGGGTGAAAGGCACGGTCAACGGGACGGCGACCGCGTATGTGGACAAGTACGATGCCTGGCCAGGTGCACGGGCGAGCAGGTTGAAATGTTAAACCCATTTCCCCCGCCAAATTTGTGGTAAACTCTGCCTGTCAACCGGCGCATGGATCGCGCCAGCGGAAGGCATGGAAATTATGGCATTATCACGTGTGGAACAGATGGTCGCTCGTTTGCGGGAGATGCAGGCTGCTTCTCCGGAGATTGAAGCCTCGGCAGTGGTCTCGGTGGATGGCCTGATTATGGCTTCGGCCCTGCCGGCAGAGGCGGAAGAAGACCGGGTTTCGGCCATGTCGGCTGCCATGCTCAGCCTGGGCGAACGTATCGCCGGCGAGCTGGGACGGGGCGGCCTGGAACAGGTCTATATCCGCGGCTCGATGGGCTACGTCATCCTGACCGCGGTCGGGCAGGAGGCGGTGCTCACCGCCCTGGCGCGCGAAGGCGCCAAGCTGGGTTTGGTGTTCCTGGAGATGCGCCGCGCTGCCGAAGACCTGGCGAGGGTGGTAGGATGAGCCGTCCCAGGGCACAAGATCACACGGATACCTCAGCAGGAACCTCGTGGGGAGGCGCCGGTAAACGGCCCTCCCCACTGCCTTTGTATATTCTTTGGGGTTACCCAGAACCAGAGAGAACGTGTATGTTTGGGCTGGCGAAGCAAGCTTATACCTGCACAAATTTCTCCTGGATTGCGTAATACAAAATTTATCGGGAGGAGCGATGGAGACGAAGTATATCTTTTTCACCGGCGGTGTGGTCAGCTCGGTGGGTAAGGGTGTGACCGCAGCCGCTATCGGCCGTCTGCTCAAGGAGCGCGGTTTCAAGGTGGCGGTGCAAAAGCTCGATCCATACATCAATGTCGACCCAGGGACGATGAGCCCTTACCAGCACGGCGAGGTGTTCGTGCTGGATGATGGCGCAGAGACCGACCTGGACCTGGGGCATTATGAGCGTTTCATCGACATCAGCCTGAACCGGGTGTGCAACGTGACCACCGGGCAGGTCTACGCCGATGTGATCGGCAAGGAGCGGCGCGGCGATTACCTGGGCGGCACTATCCAGGTCATCCCGCACATCACCAACGAGATCAAGCGGCGCATCGGGCTGGTAGCGCGCACAACCGGCGCAGAAATTGTGCTGGTGGAGATCGGGGGCACAGTGGGCGACATCGAGTCGCTGCCCTTCCTGGAGGCGCTGCGCCAGATGCGCTCCGACCTGGGCAAGGAAAACAGCCTGTACATTCATGTCACCTGGCTGCCGTACATTGGCGCCACCGGCGAGTTGAAGACCAAGCCCACCCAGCACTCGGTGCGCGAACTGCGCTCGATCGGTATCTCGCCGGACGTGATCGTACCGCGCTCGGATTATCCCGTGCCGGATGATCTGTGCGAGAAGATCGCCCTGTTCTGCGACGTGGAGCGCAAGGCGGTCATCCCGCTGGTGACCACGAGTGTGCTGTATGAAGTGCCCTTGATACTGGAGAAGATGTCGGTGGGCGATTACCTGCTGGAGCGGTTGGGTTTGAAGGCCAGGCGGCGTCCAGATTTTTCCGATTGGCAGCGCCTGGTGGAGGATGTCAAACAGCCTAAGCCCACCGTGCGCATCGCCCTGGTGGGGAAGTACGTGGAGCTGCGCGATGCCTACATGAGCGTGCGCGAGGCCATCAAACACGCTGCGCTGGCGGTGGGTGTGGAAGTGGATATTGCCTGGGTGCATTCGGCAGAGCTGGAGAAAGAGCGCGGTTGGGATGTGGTGCAGTCGGCGGATGGCATCATCGTACCGGGAGGCTTCGGCAGCCGCGGTATCGAAGGCAAAATTCGAGCGGCGCGCTACGCCCGCGAGCATAAGATCCCCTACCTGGGATTGTGCCTGGGCATGCAGCTTATGGTGGTCGAGCTTGCTCGCCATGTACTGGGGGTGGAGGATGTCAACTCGACCGAGTTCGACCGCAGCACGCGCCATCCGGTGATCGACCTGATGCCCGACCAGCGGGGTGTGGTGGATATGGGCGGCACAATGCGCCTGGGGCTGTACCCCTGCCATCTGCAGCCGGGTACCCGAGCCGCCGAGGCTTACGGCGTGCCCATTGTGCAGGAGCGCCACCGCCACCGCTTCGAGTTCAACAATGCCTACCGCGATCTATTGGCCAATGCCGGTATGGTGTATTCGGGGCTTTCGCCGGATGGGCGGCTGGTGGAGATCGCCGAACTGGCGGACCACCCATACATGGTCGGCACGCAGTTCCATCCCGAGTTTCTGTCGCGACCCAACCGTCCGCACCCGCTGTTTGTTGGGCTGGTGAAGGCGGTCGCTGAGCGGGCCGGGGTGCTTGCGTCCGAGTCTTGATTTCAGTCAAATCCTGCCGGGTGCTGGGCGTACACGCCGCGCAGCTTGGGAGGCAGCAGCTCTGCCAGGGCGAACATGACCTGGTCGGTGAGACCCAGGGCGGTATCCTTGGCCTGCGGGAAGATGGGGTCGCCCAGCGTGACGGTGACGCGCGTGCGGCGTGGGAAGCGGCGAAACATGCGATGGGTGCCTGTGATAGCGACTGGCACGATGGGAGCGCCGGTGGCCAGTGAGAGGCGCGCGACGCCGGTCTTGGCCGGGCGCAGACCGCGCCCTTTCGAGCGTGTGCCTTCTGGGAACATACCCAGCACCAGGCCGTGCTCCAGCACCTTGCGAGCATGCTCCAGCGCCCATTCGTCCTTGGCGCCGCGCTGCACCGGAAAGGCGCCCAGGCGGCGCAGGTAGGCGTCCATGAGAGGATTTTCAAACAGCTCAGCCTTGCCCATGTAAAAGATCAGGCGCGGCAGCACGATCTGCATGGGGAAGACATCGAAGTTGGTCAGGTGGTTGGCTGCCAGGATGACGGGCCCGCTGAGGGGCAGCTTCTCAACGCCGCGCGAGTGAATCACCGCCAGGCTGCGAAAGGCAGCCGTGAGCACCACAGTAGTGAAACGCCGCAGTTGGGTGTCCTCGAAATAGTAGCGCTTGTGCAGCCTGGGGTCGGAGTCTTCGATCGGGGTATCGAGCGCCATAGTTTTGGATTATACTTGCAGATAGTGTTACCCAGCAACGCATTAATACCTGCGAAAAAGTTGAGATTGGGGCGGTGGGCTGCGCCTTCTGCCAACATCATCAACAGAAAACAATTAAAAAAAAGCTCAGTGAGGTGAAAATATGGAAACGATCATTGAAGATATCGTGGCGCGTGAGATCCTGGATTCGCGCGGCAATCCCACTATCGAAGTGGAGGTGACGCTGATCGATGGCAGTTGGGGACGGGCGGCGGTGCCGTCTGGGGCCTCCACCGGCGTGCACGAGGCGCTAGAGATGCGTGATGGAGACAAAGGGCGTTACCTGGGCAAAGGAGTCACCCAGGCAGTTGAGAATGCCAATGGTCCCATTGCGGAAATGTTGGTGGGCTGGGACGCTACCGAGCAGTACGCCATCGATATGGCGATGCTCGATCTGGACGGCACGCCCAATAAATCCCGGCTAGGCGCCAATGCGATCCTGGGTACCAGTCTGGCCGTGGCCAAAGCCGCCGCCAACGCGTTGGGCCTGCCGCTGTACCGCTATATCGGTGGCGTCTATGCTCATGTGCTGCCCGTACCGATGATGAACATCCTCAACGGCGGGGCGCACACCGGTTGGCAATCCACCGACGCTCAAGAGTTCATGGTGATGCCCCTGGGTGCGTCCAGCTTTGCCGAAGGGCTGCGCTGGGGCGCTGAGATCTACCACGCGCTGAAGGGTGTGCTGAAGGCGCGCGGCTACACCACCCTGGTGGGAGACGAAGGCGGTTATGCCCCGGCGCTGAAGGCCAACGTCGAGGCGGTGGAAGTGATCCTGGAAGCGATCGAGAAAGCCGGTTACAAGGCTGGCGAGCAGGTGGCAATTGCGCTGGACCCGGCAGCCTCCGAGTTGTATGAAGATGAAAGTGGATTGTACAACCTGCGACGCGAGGGCAAGAAGCTGAACGGCGAGCAAATGGTGGCATTTTGGAAGTCTTGGGTGGACCAGTACCCGATCGTCTCACTGGAAGATGGGCTTGCCCAGGACGACTGGGAGAGCTGGAAGCTGATGGTTGCCGAACTGGGCGATCGCATCCAGATCGTGGGCGATGACCTGCTGGTGACTAATCCCAGCCGAGTGCGCCGCGCCATCCAGGAGAAGGCTGCCAATGCCCTGTTGGTCAAGCTCAACCAGATTGGAACGCTGACCGAGACGATCGAAGCAGTTGAGCTTTGCCACCGCGCCGGTTGGCGGGCAGTCACCTCGCACCGCTCGGGCGAGACCGAGGACGCCACCATCGCCGACCTGGTCGTGGCGTTGAACATGGGACAGATCAAGACCGGCGCTCCAGCGCGCTCTGACCGGGTGGCGAAGTACAACCAGCTCCTGCGCATCGAAGCCGAGCTGGGCGACTCTGCCCGCTATGCCGGTTGGGTGGCGCTCGGACGCTAGACAGTGATTTGGGTGTTGGTGGATGGCATCGCCATTCACCAACACCCAAATAATTATGCCTGCCCTTCTATCCGGTTACGCTACCCGAGCACGCCTGCGTGCGGTGCTGCCATACTTGAAAGGCGCAGTGCTCGACCTGGGCTGCGGTTTCACCCGGTTGCCGCCGCTGCTCCCGGCAGGGCTTACGTACACCGGTGTGGATGGCTGGGACGAAGCCCTGGCGTATGACCGGCAACAGTATCCCCAATGGCCGTTTCTCAAAAGAGACCTGGACAGTGAAGCATTGGCGTTGGGAGAGGCGCGCTTTGATACAGTGCTGATGACCGCCGTGCTGGAACACTTGCACCATCCTGAGCATGCGCTGAGCGAGGTGCGCCGCTATCTGACGGCTGGGGGTTGGTTGGTGATGACCACACCCTCGCCGTTTGGCGATTGGTTGCACCAGGTGGGCAGCCGCTTCGGGTTATTCTATTCCGAAGAATTCGTGGGGCATGTGAAGATCTTTGGGCGTGGCGACCTGGCAGAGTTGGCGCAGCGCACTGGTTTTCGCATGGGAGCATACCGCCGTTTTCTGTTTCAGACCAACCAATTGATTGTTTACGAGTAAAAAAAAAAGGGCGAAACACAAAGAGCACGAAGGAAGCATAAAGACCACAACGAAACAAAAGTTTATTCATGGTGTGCTTTGGTTAAGTCCTTTGAGTCCGCTGTGTTTCAATAAAAACAAGCAGCGTCAGCTTCCCGAGGCTTCTTGAGGGGCTTCGGTTTCTTCCTGCGCTTCCTCATCTGTGGCAGGCATGGGGCGCAAGGCGTCGTCCAGTGTCGCTGCCTCTCGACGCATACCAGGCGCCGGAGTGCCGCAGTAGGGGCACAGATTCCAGGGCAGCTCGATCAGCTTGCCGCATTGGTGGCAATTCTTCTTCAGGCGGGTGTGGCAGTTGGGACAAACTTGCCAATTTTCCTTGACGCGTCGGCTGCAACCAGGGCACAGAGCCACATCTTCGATCGTTTGCAGCAGCGCTTCCTCTTCCAGCGTGTGCTGGTATTCGTCTTCCAGGGTGCGGGGTGGGCGCAGGATGAGGTAGATCACGAGACCAGGCAGGAAGAGCAAGGCCACGACCAGGGAGGCCAGGATGCGCGCCAGGGGGTCACGCGCCCGCCGCCGGATGTCGCGGTATGTCCAAATGATCAAGCTCAACCACAGCGCGGCAAAAAAGGCGCCACTCCAGGCAGCCAGGATCAAGATGAGATTGCTCAACGTGGAGGCGTCAAGGGTCATGATAAGCTCCTTGCTGCCGATTATAGCATTGGAACGATTTATTCGTGCGCAAAAGGTAGCACCTTTGGAACAGAAATAGCCGCTCGCACGATGTGGGCCAATTAAGATGATCTGATAGGAGATTGCCACGACCAGGGCTGAAGAAAGCGCTTCAGCACCAGGCGTGTAAAGAACACCCGACGCTGGTCTCGCAGCGATGAAGTAGCGGGGCTACCGAATTTGACTACAATTAAGCATATCAAGGAGCGCACATGGACGAGCAAAAAACGATCTACCGCATCAGTGATATGCAGCAAGATGAGCGACCGCGCGAGCGCCTGCAGCGGTTGGGGGCCCAAGCGCTCAGCACCAGCGAGTTGTTGGCGATTCTTTTGCGAGTGGGCGTCACCGGCGAGAATGTGGTGCGCCTGGGAGAGCGCCTGTTGCGCACCTTCGATGGCTTGCCGGGTTTGCATCGCGCTTCCTTCGATGAACTGTGCGCCCAGCACGGAATGGGCGTCGCCAAGACCGCGCAGCTCAAGGCGGCTTTGGAATTGGGGCACCGCTTCAGCCTGGAGGCCAAGGATGAGCGCCCGGCGATCCACAGCCCGGCAGACGCGGCTGCCCTGCTGCAGTTCCCGATGAGCGCCTTGGAGCAAGAAGAGCTGCGCGTTGTCCTGCTCGATACCCGCAACCGAGTGCTGCAGATCGAGACGGTTTATCGTGGCTCGGTGAATTCATCCCAGGTGCGGGTAGGTGAGCTGTTCAAGGCGGCTATCCGGCGCAACGCCACCGCCATCATCGTCGCCCACAATCATCCCAGCGGCGACCCGGCGCCCAGCCCGGACGACGTGGCCGTGACGCGCGCCATGGTACAGGCGGGCAAGCTGCTGGATGTGGATGTGCTCGATCACCTCATCATTGGTATGGGGCGTTTTGTTTCAATGAAAGAACGCGGCCTGGGCTTCTAATCCCGGACTCAGAGGGTCATGCGCACTTCGAAGCTGGCGAATTCCCCAGTCGCTGGCAGCCATTGCGGGTTCACCCCTGTCACATAAGACATGCGCGGCCCGCGCTGCAGGGCAATGAGCAGTTTGTCCAGCGTTTCACGAGGGCCTTCAGCCAACACTTCCACGCTGCCATCACGGCGATTTCGCACCCAGCCTTTTAGATCGAGCAGGGTCGCATATTCGAAGACAAATTGGCGAAAGCCGACACCCTGCACGCGGCCTTCTACGGTGGCGTGCAGGCGTGCTTTGGATGAGGATGGTTCGTTCATGATTTCATTCCTTTGGCTGGTTCTCTTTTTGCCCGCGGCGCAGCGCACCTGCAGCGTTGAGCAGAATCACCACCAGGGGCACCAGCAATACTGCACCAGAGAGCACCAGCCAGGGGGTCAGGTTACTTACTGCGCCGCTGACCGGGTTTTCGCCAAAGGCATCCTTCAACCAGTCGCGCTCGATTTGCGCCAGGGTGGAGCCAAAAGTGACTTCCACGCCGCGTGTGCATCCCAGGCCGTCCTGGTAAGCCTGCAGCAGGTTATCCAGGCCTTGCGAGCCATAGGTGCGATACAGGAAGCGGGTGAAGGATGTGGCCTGGGCGTAAGCCAGGTAGGCGCCTGAAGCGTCTCGAGGAAAGGCGCTGCACAGCGATTCCATTGGTAGCATGGTATCTTTGACCTGAGCGCTGTTGATCATCGCCAGGTAATCCGGGTTGGGATACAGCTCAGCGATAGAGGCCAGCCCCTCGCTCAACCACATCGGCAGGCGGGTGTAGGCAGTAGTCACGCGTTGGTAGACCAGGATATGCATCAGCTCGTGCGGGATCTGGCGCTCGATCTCCAATCGCTGTTCTGGGGTGGGTGGTAGGGAAAGCACCATGACCGCCATGTCTGGCGAGGTGTGGGCGGCTACCCAGTCTTCGCCAGCAAGCTGGATGGCCTCGCGCATGTGGCGCCCATTGGCATAGGCGTAGATCTGGACGCGATCGGGGGGAGAGAGCGGCAGGATTTGTTGGGCATTCTCCAATCCTTGCTGGGCGGTATCCAGCAACAGTTGCGCAAAGGCCTCATCACCTTCATACCAGTGCACCTCGAAGATGCCCTGGGCGCGACTCTGCCACTCGAAGCGGTTGTCGATGTAAGCCAGGCTGCCGCGCTGGGTTTCGATTTTCTGACCATCGCTCGACTGAGCTTCGAACCAGTAAATGATGACCGAATAGGCGCGGATGGGGTGGGTGTGCACATCGTAATTGACTTCCCAGGCGCTTGCGCTGTTCTTCACTGCGGGGATGACGCGTGTGTTTCGCTCACCTTGAACTTGCAGGTAGAGGTTAGCCTGTTGCGCGGCTATCTCTGCACCTGGCGCGGCCTGGAACAAGATGTACTGCCCAAACTGGTACTCGGTATGCAAGGGCCAGGCGACCTGGCTGGGCGAGGCGCCTGAGGTCTGCGCTCGGCCAGGCGGCGCGCCGGCAGCCAGGCTTGCGAGCGCAATCAGGAGGAAGAGTAGATAGACGCGGTGCAGCAGTGTGTGCATCAGTTGGCTCCCAGGTAAGCCAGCAAGGGCGTCAGGGTCAATGGGCTGAGCAGCGTGCCAAAGAAGACAGCGTTGGTGACAAAGGCCGGCTCGACATCGTACTCAGTCGCCAGCACAGTCATCAACACTGCGGTGGGCACGGCTGCCTGGGCGATGGCTGCCTGGCGAGCGGCGCCCTGTAGACCAAATATGGATGTGAAAGCCAGCGCTAAAGCGGGACTGCCAACCAGGCGCAGAAGTATGCCCAACCCCATCTCTTTAAGATGCTGCAGCCCAGCGGAGCGCTGCAATTGAATGCCCAGCAGCACCAGCAGGGTGGGCAGGGCCGCGCCGGCCATCAGCTCGATAGTGTAGCTGATTGGCTCAGGAAACTTGAGATGGAAGACATTGAACATGATCGCCAAGACCGTTGCGTAGACCGCCGGAACTTGCGCCAGGCTGCGTGTTGCTTGCCAAAGGTTGTATTTTCCGGAGGATGCAATAAATACGCCAACTGTGTACATCATCACTGCTAAAACGACAAAGTAAATGCTGGCAAAAGCCAGGGTGGTATCGCCGAAGGCCAGCGCGTTCAGCGTCAGTCCAAAATTGCCAGCATTGCCGAACATGGCAATCAGCAAAATGGCGCTCATCATCTTGCGCCCGACCTGCGCAGCGCTGGCGATCATCCAGGCAACCAAACCCAAAGCCAGCGTGCTCAGCACCGTGAACAGGCTGACCCGCAGGATATCGTTGGTTTCTAACTGGCTGGTGGTGAGCAGGTGGAAGATGAGGCAGGGGCTGAAGATGTTAAAGGTGGTGCGGGATACTGATACGGCATCGACGCGGAATTTTTTTGCCAATAAATAGCCTGCGGCGGCTGCCAGGAAAATGGGCAGAATGTTGTTGGCGAAGAGGTTCAGCAGACCGATCAAGTTCAATGATCCTATTGGTTGTCTCCGCTCTCCTCTTCTTCAGGCAGGTCCTCATCCGAGTCACCCTCATACAGCTCACCACTTAGCGCTTCATCCTCATCCAATTCAAGCAGAGAGAAGAGCTGCAGGTCTTCTGTGAATGCCAGGTTGTCCATGGCGTTTTCGAGTAATTCCAGCTCAAGGTCGTCATCGGTTTCTTCGTATAACTCATCCAGTAAATCGGATACCCCAGGCCCGCCAATCTGAGATAAAGACCAGATGGCTGCCTGTCGCACGTTGGCATCCGTATCCCGAGCCAGCGTTTTTAGCAAGTCCACGGTTGATTTCAGTTCCAGTTCACCTGCGGTGCGGGCAGCTTCCATGCGAATGTCATCGTCATCCTGCTGCAGCATCTGCAACACCAATTCATCCCAATCTGCGTTCGCCGAACGGCTCATGGCAACCAGGGCGCTGAGCACCCAATCTTTACGGTTGGAATAATAGGCGCTCTCGATCATACCTGGAACTTCTGCATGGCTCGAGAAGCCCAGCGCTTCGAGCGCCCGGCGCCGGACAAGCGGCGCGGCGCTACTTTTATAAATGTCCAGAAGATCGTTCACCACCGCGTCCAGCTTGGCCTGGGTGATTTCCTCGATCTCGCCCAGGTAAACGAATTGGCCCAGGGCCGAAGCGCAAGCTGCCTGCACCTCGGTGTCGGTATCCTGGCGCATCATCTGCCGATAGGTATCGATCAAATCGGTCGGCTCATAGTCCCACAAGCCGCGCACCGATAAGCGGCGTACGACCGGGTCGCTATCGTGCAGAGCCAGGCGGTACAGCGCCTCAAAGGAGAGCACCGTATCGGCCTCGCCTATTTCTTCCAGGTCTTCCAGGATGGCCTGCCGGCGGCGAACGCTCACCTGAGGCCAGGTGCTGCGCAAGGCTTGCAAATCATTCCCTTCCAGGTCTGAGAAGCGATACAGCAGGCGGGGAGGGAAACTCTTCTCCTCATCCAGCAACGCAGCAAGCACCTGCTGAAAAGGCGCTTTTTTCGGTTCGGCGGGTATGCTCTTTCGGCTCATACAGGCACTCTCTGTGAACTATGGAAGTTGCACAGGATTGATAAAATCCTGCACGTTGATGTAGATCAGCAAAATCAGCAAGAAGGCAAAGCCAACCAGGTGGATGGCGTTTTCCCATTGCTGCGGGACGCGCTTGCGGATGAGGATCTCTGGCAGTGTCAGCAGGATGCGTCCGCCATCCAGGGCCGGGATCGGAAACAAATTGAAAATGCCCAGGGAAATGGTGATGATCATAAAGAACCACAGGGGCTGTTGAAAACGTTGGTAGACATCGAACATGCCCTTGTAACCCAGAGGGCGGCCTTCCTCGGGGCTGACCTGGCCCGAGAAAATTTGGAAGGGCAACGACAGCACAGCGCGGGTGTAATCCACCACGCCGCTGATACCCTTGGGGATGGCCTGAATCCAGGGAATGGGGCGAGTGTCCTGCTCCATACCAATACCAACCGCCCAATCCCCCTCTTTGGACTCTTCAGGTCGCAGGGTTACGTTACGCACCTCGCCATTGCGCTCGAAGGTGAGGAGGATCTCCTTTCCCAGGTTATCATAGATGGCGCGGCGAATGTCGGTAGAGTTGGCCTGCGCTTGTCCGTTGATCTGGAGAATGATGTCACCTTCCTGCAAGCCCGCCGCCTCAGCAGGCGAGCCGGGGATGACCTGGTTGATGCGCACCCGCCCTGAGACCGGTTCACCGAGGTTATAAACGATGATGATCGAAAGCAAAACACCCACCACCAGGTTCATCGCAGGACCGGCAGCCAACACGAAAAGGCGCGCCCAGGGACTGGAGGCGGCCAATCCGCCGGGGACATTCGGATCGTTTTCGCCCTTGGGACGAACGAAGCCGCCCAGGGGGATCGCATTCAAGGTAAATTCAGTGTTGCCCACTCGGAAAAGCCGCGCCAGGCGTGGGGGAAATCCAATGCCAAACTCTTCCACGTCAATTTTTACCGCTCGAGCCGCCAGATAATGACCCAGTTCATGAATGATGATCAGAATCGCGATGCCGGCGATGAACTCGAGCAGAGGGACCAAAGGAAAATTCATGTTGATTTACTCTCACTTCTTGATAAAAAACGATAATCGTTATCTAAATCTGATTATATCTCTTACCGTGTTAATCATCCAGGCGCGGCGCGCTGGCGGATGATTATTTCTAACAGAACTCTAAGCACCTACCCGAAAATTGGAGGAAAATTGGGATGTTGTTGCGCACCGCGCCGCAATTCCCCCCGCCCAATAATTTTCGAGTAATGACAGAGCGTCTACGGCAGGGTGCGGATCAACCAAAATCGGTGATCTGAGCTGGTCCGCCGGCTGGCGCCTGGAGCACGTTGCTGACGCCGGGAATCTCCAGCAGCCGGGCGCTGACCTGTGGGGCGGCGGCTGCCTCGCAAAGAACGTGCACATTGGGGCCAGCATCGATGGTGAAGAAAACCGGCAGCCCAGACTTGCGCCATTGCTGGACAGCTTTCATCACTAGCAAGGTGGCTGGATCCCAGTAGAAGAGGATGGGCTTGGAGGTCATCATCACGGCGTGCATCAGGTTGCTGTCCAGTTCAGCGATGTGCGCCAGGGCGTCGAAATCGCGCTGCAGGATAGCCTGCCGGCAGATCTCCAGGCGGCGTGGGGCGTCGGCCAGACGAGCTTGCTGGAGAGGGCTGGTGCCTGCCAGGCTGTGGCCTGTGGTGGAACCGGTGGGTTTGTGACCGGCGCTGACCACGGCGATGCAGTCCACCAGCGCCCAGTGTTCGGCTGGCGCGATGGAGAAGGCGTAGGAATCGGCGTCGCTTTCCCCGGCCAACCATTCCACGAATCCCCCCGGAATCGAGCGGCTGGCGGAACCGGAGCCACGCCGCGCCAGGCGAGAAAGCTCGCTTTCTGTGAGATGCAGGCCGGCTGCGGCGCTGGCTGCCAGCGCCAGGGCTGCGAAGGCGCTGGCGGAGGAGGCGATTCCGGCACCGGTGGGGAAGTTGTTGTGGCTTTCTACGCGGCCTTTCCATCTCAAACCTGCCCGGGTGCGCACCAACTCCAGAATTGAAGACACACGCTCGAGCGCTGCGCCGCGCAGTGAGTTGCCGTTGAGAGCGAGTGTATCGGTGGGCAACGCAGGATCGAACACCACGGTGGTGCGTGTCTCCAGGCCTGCCAGGTTCATCGAGATGGAGCCGTTGGATGGCAGGCGCAGGGCCTCATCGCGATTGCCCCAATATTTGATAAATGCGATGTTGGCATTTGCAACCGCTGTTGCGGTGAGATTAGACATTTGATGTAGATAACCCTTTCATTGTTCTCGATGTCAAGTTTACCATTAACGTCGAGCAGGTCGATCAACCTTCTTTTCGTCTCAAACGAGGCATCCCCGAGCCGATCACGAATTTTGTCGAAATACTCTTTAAGTTGTTTTATCAACTCAGGTGCTAATTGAGAAGGAAGAAGCTGCTTGGATACCTCCTTTCTTTCTTCCTCCAATTTTTCAATAGCCTCCTCAAACTTTGTTTTCCGTAAAGCATAATGATCTTTTGGAATGTCCCCATTGATGTAGAGGTCAATCAGCCGATCCAACTGCTTTTGTGCGGTTGCGAGTTGCTCGTCAATCGTGGTCAGCATCTCTGTACACCGGGTTGAATTTTTATCTTGTTCTTCCTGATAATAATTCAAGCCGTTGGTAAGATTATCCGTATTCAATAATCTGTTTTTCACCCAATCCCATACGGTTTCATCGATCTGTCGACCAGAAAATGACGGCATATCACACCGCGAGACAACCTGACGTTTTCCATTGCACAGGTAGTACCAATTCCCATTGCGGCGATATTGACCCCGGTAACCATAATTACAGCGGTTGCATTTTAAGCGTTTACCCATAAGATATTGGTGCTCGGGTTTTGGACCGCAGGCATGGGTTTTATTCAATTCAAACCGGTTTTGTGCCAGCTTAAAAGTGATCAAGTCAATGATCGCTGGGACGGGGACCGAGATCCACTCATCTTTCGATCGAGAGGTTTGTTTCCCTAATCCGCGTTTTGATTTTAGCTTTCGTGTGGACTCTTTGCCATCATTAACCATTTTGGTTTTTCCAAAGTGCCAGGTCCCGGTGTAGGTTTCGTTCTTCAAGATATGAGTTACCATCGCCGCCTGCCAAACCCCATGCCCAAATTTCTTGGCCACATGCTTCACTTTGTCACCCCGAGTTGGAATTCCCAGTTCGGTTAATTTGAGTGAAATAGCACGAATCGACAAAGGCTTTTCGTCACCATTTCCAATTAAAAACCAGTCATAAACCATTTTTACGACTTTCGCTTCATCCTCATCGATAACTAACCAGGTCTTATGAGGTTCTGAGAGAGATTTGTACCCATAGGGTGGCCGGCTTCCAACAATAACAAATCCACTTTTCGCTTTTCCTCTTTTCCCTCGCTTACTCCGCTCAAGGATCTTAGCTTTCTCATATTCAGCGATAGAGGCCCGGATTTGTTTTTGTAATCGTCCTTCATCCGAGTCTTCATAACGTCCAATTACATATTCGACGATGACCCCAAGGCGAAGCAGCTCTTCCTCCAAAATCATTTGGTGGACACTTTTTCTGGCCATGCGATCCAGGTCGTATACGATCATAGCATCTATGCCTGTGTCATCCACGATAAACTGGCGCATCTCGTTAAGGGTAGGACGGTCTAGAGAGGTTCCGGTATAATCCTCCTGGAACGTCGCAACAACAGAATAGCCCAATTCCTTGGCGTAGTTTTCACACCCTTCAATCTGGGTCTTTAGGCTGTAACCCTTTGTTTGTTCATCTGTACTGACCCGGACATAAATGATTGCCCGTTTTACGGTGGTCGTATTTTTGCTTAGTTCGTTCATTTAGAAATAACCTCGATGCCATGCCCATTCCGATGGATACGTCCAGACTGTTGCAATTGGTCAAGATAAGTATAAACCGTCTGCCTGGACATATTTAATGTGCGCGCCGCTTCCGTCACGCCTATGGTTGGATTGTCAAGGTAAAGAGTCAAAAGGTTGTCCATGCGGTTACCCTGAATGACCGCCCTGGCTTGACGCGCTTTGACTAACGTACTGTCTGGATTAACAGTACTTGACGTTACATTGGACGTAAGTGGTTCTGTGAAATTCACCGCTTTTGGATGAGTTGTTTGACGTTCCGCTTTACGGTCTGCGCGCTCCTGGGCAATGGTTGCCAGACGCCGGCGATGTCCAGAACGCAAGGCTAGATTGACGGCGCCGACCAACGCCAGAATTGGAAAGAGCGCCGGCGCGTAACGGGCCAGATTCGGAAAGATATCTAGCAATACGGTCAGTCCTATGGTGGAGACCAGGTACACGACCACCAAAGATGCCGCCAGAAAGAATGGCGCATCTGGATCGGTCCTGCGTTTCCCGGCATTGTACTCCCATAACAGCAAGCTGGTACTGACTGTTGTCAGTCCCAAACTCTCGATGATGGCAGCCGCGACCCAGCCCAACTCTGCGCTCCAGTGCAAATCCTTAAAAGTGGCATTGGCTACCAGCACGGCACTGGGAATGGGTGTGATCCAGGGACCGAAAGCGGCAATGCCATCGGTTAAGTTGGTCTCAATCTCCGAGAGGGTCTCCCGGAATCGAAGAAGAAAAGAATGATCAGCCAAGATAAGCCTCCAGAAAAGGTCGGGGGCAAGAAAAAGCCCCCGGTAAATGATCCCCACCGAGGGCGAATCCTGGCTGATCAGCTATAATGAGATCAGCCCCTACTGCCGCTAGATCCGGTGGTTGGGGTCAGGTTCGTGTAGGTGCTCGTTACACCTGCACGAACCGTTTTATGATTTTGTTCTATCTATTATATCCCATAGAACAAACATACGAGAAGCCGAAAATACCAGAGCTTTCTTCCGTCTGTAACGAGCCAGTTTCGGAAGATGTTATTAATATCGCCAGTTCCGATGGGCGCTTGGCGGCATTGCAAAGCCGGCAGCCACCCAGGCATTCAACGTTTCTTCAGAGACACCTAACAACTGGCACCAATTCAGCCCAACAAATTGCAACCATGCCTGGGCTTCGGAAACGCGAGCCGGATTATTGCTCTCCAAATCCGAAACGGCGTGATATATCACAGCCAGCGCCAAGGCTATATATGGATCGTGAATAATGTTGTCATCCATCCCTACCCCTCTATGGTTTCTCCGGCAGGTGGATGTGGATGATTTCCCCGCCTGTAACCGCTGACAATCGCTCTCTTAGCTGTGGTATGGGTGAGCCGCTAATTTTGTCTGCGTCCACATCCTTATCCAAATAGATTGACAGAGCTATGGCCAACTGATCGGGGCTGTAACCGGCCTCGATCTTGCCGTCCGGCAGTCTTAGCCAGCAGTTACCAATGGTGGGCATTTTGCTGTCCGGGGGCAGGCGAATGGCGATTTCACAGTTCAACCAGGGTTTTTCTGTCTTCTGTGACGTTTGGCCATCAGTGACATGAGTGACATTATTTTCCTGTGTCTGGCCCAAAGGCAATTGGATGTTATAGACAGCAGCCCAACGCTTTAGATCGGCAAAGGTGACCTGCCACATGCGGGTTCCTTTGCCGGCTTCGCGCGCTCTACGCAGCCTGAGTTTCCCCAGCAGCCGGCCCACCTTGCGTGAGGTGATCTTTTCGGTGTCGATGTCGGCTTCGGTTTGCTCGGCAACGTGTTGGGCAGCTTCGCTGATTTGCGATGTGGTAAACGTCCATTCGGCTGTTTGGATGTCACTGTTGTCCTTAATGTCACTCTTGTCACATGCCAGCTTGCACAGTCCCTGCAGCACCAGTAAAACGGTATCTCCCGACTGCTGGTCAGCGCTCTCTTCCTGCTGGTAGCTCCAGGACATCTCCTCAAGACGCTGCCAAAGGCCGCCAATCACCCTCTGGTCCTGCCCCGGGTTGTGAACTGTAAAGGAGTGCTGCAAGCGATGCTGGTGATCGAGACTGTCCAACCAAGTTGCGACGGAGAGAATCGCCTTCCAGGGCTGAAGATTGCGCCCGCGTAAACGGGCATGCTGAGCGACATAGGTTTCATAATCGTGCAGAAGCGGAAGGTTCGCGAGGCCAACTGCCCAAAGTTCATCTTGCAGTGCTTTGCGGTCATGCGGCCATAAAGCATAATCCAACGGGTCGAAATTGGCCTTGTCCCGGTCGGCAGTGCGGATCAGTGGGATAACGATCGTGCGCGATGCCAGCACCGCATCCGGCATACGGATGGCTGAAAACAGGCGCGGGCAGTAAGTATTCACATACCGCAGCTTCCACTTGCCTGGCCCATCCTGTTCTTTAAGCGGCACACTGGACCCACGCCGGTTGCCAGCAAGCAGTAATGCGCGTTTGTCGGGATCGGTCTGTTTGGGATCGGAAAGGTTCTCGGCATCGTCGAAGGTGAGGGTCGCGCCATAGTCAGCCAGATCGCGTAAACTGGCGAAGCTGCCACCGGCCAGGATGAGCTGTCCCAGATAAGCCATTTCCGTGACGATGATCAGCAGATTGGTTTTTCCTGATCCAGCTCCCCCATTTGGCCACAGAAAGCCAATCACGTTGAAAGCGTCCAGCAGGTAGGTAGCCAGGATATAGCAGGCGATGAGTTCGGCCATAGACTGCTGATCGCCTAATGAACGGTCGAAGTCCAGAAACCGGTTGATCACATCCACAATCTTCAAGAAGGTGTCGATTGGATTGGGACGCTGCCCCTGGACAAATGCACGCAATCCCCGAGTGGACCAGCGCTTCTCGACCGGCACGATTTCATGAAAAACTGTGTTTACCCCTAACTCGCCAATCGGGCGCGTGGATTGGCCATCGCTGATTTCCCCGAAGACCTGGCCATCATTGCGGATGACAAACAGGCACAATTTTTCTTCAACCAGGGGTGGGTTCTGGATCAGCAGGTTGCCTTGTTTATCCAGAATTTCACGGCGGGTTATACGAACTGGCAGCCAGGTGGCCGCGTAGGCTGATTTACCGACCAGGCTGAGTGGGCGGGTGATGTTTGGCGAAGGTTCATCCAGCAGCTCAATAGTTGGCTGTGCCGGCTGCGGCACCGGCCGCGGCTGCTCGGCCAAGTCCTCAAGGTCTTTCAGGTTGTGTCCGTCGGCCAACCAATCGTCCACCCCCCACTTGACTCCGCTGGGATGGTTGGGCAGGTAGATGGCTGAAACGGTCGCTCCTTTGCGCTGCAGGATCTCGGTCAGGCGCTCCAACGCCAGGCGCACTGGGGGTTTGTACATCACGTCTGAGTCGAAGACGATCCGCACCGCGCGGTTCTCCCAGGCGATGAAATCAAAATCCGCGAGGATGGTGGTTCCGCCGAACTCGTTGCGGCCCTTGAAGTTCCATACACCCAACAGATCAATAGCGCATGCGCCTTTGGATGCCAGGGCATCGGCTTTCTTCTGTCCTTCGGTGATGTAGAGCGGAATAGCAGGATTTTTGAGTCCTTTCAGGCTGGCCGGGGGACAGTCTACCCGAACGCCGGCGCCTTTGGGAATTTCATACTTGAGCACCTTGACCGGGCGCAGACCGTCCGCCTCGCGCTTGCTGCGGTCTTCGAAGGTGCGGGGATTATCCGGGCGGTAAACGTGCAGACCGATCTCTCCGTCGGTCGTGTGGAGAGGAATTAACAGCCCGGGTACTCGGCGCTGGGCTGGCGAAAACCCGTACTGTACCAGGTCGCCTTCGCTCGTGATCGTGCGATAACCCCGCTCGCGAATCACCTGCTCTGAGATGCCCGATTCTTCGGCGAGCATCTTGAGATGATTATCGGCAAGGGTAGATTCTTGTTTGCTCATTGCGTTGGCTCCTGGATAACGATGATTTCTGCGTCTAGAACTTGTGGTTCTCCTGTGGGTTGGGTCTTGCGTTTCTTAGTGGACTTGATGTCCGAGGTCGTGCCTGTTTCCTGTGAATTACCAATAAACTGTTCGCTGAGGATGAAAGCGTAGACGCGCGCTAACAACCTCCCCTGCTCCTCCTGTGATAGTTGGAGAGGTTCAGCAGGTTGATTCATGACGAACGAAATTCTCCTGTGTGGGCGTAGATTGAATTTCGACTTCCGGCAGCATGCCGCGCCGGATCAGTTCCAGGCGCACCAGCAAACGCACTTCGTCAGCCGGGTTGCGCAGCTCCCGGTCCGACAGCCTGAGCAACGCGTTGTACTCGGGCTGGTCAAGCAAGATTTTCAAGCGATTAATCATGTAGCTCCTTTCAGGTCCCCGGTTGGGGAAATAAAAATGACGGCGTCTTTATTCGACGCCGCCATTTTCACACCTGGGATATCCCAGTCGCAAGTACCCGAAATATCCCGAAAATATCCCGGATTATCCCGAAACCAGTTTTACATTATTAATCCTTCCTGCTTCCTCGCCTTTTCTCAGGAATCGCGTTCCGATAAGGCACGATTTGCGGACCAAACTGTTTGCGCAGCAGGTTGATGCGGTTCAAAATGGTCTTTTCGGTCCCGCCTACTTTTTGGCTAATTTCTTTGCAAGTCCAGTGTTCGTTCCACAAGCGAACCACCTGGCGATTATTGCCGGTATCCGGAACCGATAGCCAGGGCTCCTCGATGACGACAGTCTGCTGGTTCGGCGCGGGGGGAGGGTTTTCTATGGGTTTCTCCAGAAGTTGAGCGGGAACCTCAGGCAAATGGAACCAGTTCAGCCTTTTCATTTCTTCTCGAAGCGCATCCCACAGCCGCCAGCTTTTAACATCACCGCTCAAACTGACCCGCAGCAATGACTGCCGGTCCGGTAGGGTATGGGTGGTGATTTCTACCCGGCTTTTCCCCAAGACCAATTTCACCTGAATGGGGTTGGCCTCCGCGGGAATTTCGCGCAGTTCGCCGCCCCCTGGTTTTATCACCTTGACGGTCACGGTTTCAACCCCGTCTGGATGTCGATAAGTAGGAAAGTAGTGACGCAGCATCACCCCAAACTGGGCCGGGGTGCCCTCAATCAGGAAATTGAATGTGACCGGAATGGTTCTTTCTTCGGTCAATCCCCAAACCCCCAGCGAACCGGCTAACCAGGCGCTGATTTGAATCAGGATTGCCTGCTTATGTTTGTACAAATCCTCGGCCAGGGTCTGTAATATCCGTTCCCGCTGATTGTATAAATCCAACAGGGTTCTACGATTGTTTAATATTTGGGCGCGGATGGCGTTTTCGACCCGTTCGGTTTCTTGTGGGGTTGGGTATGGCGGCGTGTAAAACTGAATGTCCGTTTGAGAGGTTGTGCCTTGTTCCAATTTGATACTGCCAATGAGTCCCCATTGCACGGTTTGAATCAGGATGCTCTGGCCTTCAAGCACCCACTGGAAGTCGAGATCCCCCGGTTTCTGCGCCGGGTGCATACAGGCCAAAAGTCTTGCCCACACGGACGGGCGGGGATGGTTTACCGGAATTTTTGTAATGGCAAAGATGTAGGGTTCAACCTGCATGGTCAGTTTCGTCCGTAACAATAAAGCATTCTCCATTAAATCCTGTTTTCCTCAATGGACCTTGTCCTCCAACTGGCGGTAGACGTCGCGGTTCTGCGTATCTTCCTTCAAAGCCCATAAGAACAGCGCTTTCCCCTGACTCTTTTCTTCCCACAACTCACCGACGTTGCGTTTTTCGCGCTCATATTCTTCCAGGTGGGCGCCTTTGTATTCCACCACCAAAATGCGCCCATCTTTGAGTTCAGAGACGAAATCGGGGTAGAAAAAACCATTGGCCAGCGGAAGGCGGAAGGAGAAGCTGGGTTGTTGGGCCAAGTTGCGCACCCAGTGCCTCACCTGGTAGCAGCGGTCGATCGCCTGGGCGCACTCGAACTCCTCCCCGCTGGATTCCAGTTCACCGACAATGGAGTAATAGTGTTTGGCAAACTGGTACCGGCCTGCGTAAGGCCAGTGGGTCGGGTAATTGAGCGGATCGTAGGTGAAGGCATACACCGGACTGGTCTCCACCCGCGCTCCATTTTCAAACAGCGTGTGCTGATAGCCGCGCTCGTAGGCCGCCTGCCGGCAGGCTTTGATTTTCTCGCGCAGCGCCTTTTCGAGCAGGAAACGCCCGCGCGAAAGGGAGGTGAGGGTAAAACCGCGCCGATCCATGAGAAAGGCCAGGCAGCGCCGCAGCCATTCCAGTAGCACCTCCTGGCGAATATCGGGTTGGTAAAGCTTGCCGTCCAGCCAGCGCGCCAACTGCAAATCGGTCCAACCGCTGTCGACATTCTCCAAATCCAAAGGAAGTTGGGTTCCGAGGTAGCGGGTAGTGAGCTGCCGGCCGTTGATATCGATCAGGAAACTTTCGGCTTTTTCTTGAATGTTGAATTCGCCGGCATTCATCTCCGCCGGGAAGTCCAACAAGTTCCAGCCCCCGGGATCGAGGAACCAATCCTTTTCAGCCACTTCCAATGCGCCATCCGCCCATAGGCACAACTGCGGAACGGCGAACCGTTCGCCGCGCTGGGCAGGGGTACGCGGCTGCTGGCGACGAAAGATGGAAAGCGTCTTGCGCAGCGCATCCCGGTCGGCGGGCGGCACGGCCTCGACCAGCTTGAGTTCGAAAGCCGGGTCGACCTCGCCCTGGACCTCGAATGCCACCCGACCTTCTGCGATCTTGCGCACGGCCACACGCGCCAGTTCTTCGGCGCTCAGGTAGACCAGGGCCGGCGCGGCGCTGAGCACCAGGCTGATTGCGGTTGGAACCACCGCCACTGGGTTTGCGCCAGTCTCTCCCGGCAGGAGCGCTGGCTGCGGGCGGATGGCCTCTTCAGCCTCCTGTTCCTCGAAACCCATGCTGACCAGGCGGTCTTCCAACTGGCTGACGGCCTGCGGCCAACTGCTGGCTGAAACGTGGGCATAGGCGCGGTTCAGTTCCTCCTGGGTGCGCTTGCGGGCATAGGGCATGCGCAGCACACGGCCCAGCAATTGCTCGACGTCCTTTTTGGAATGGACCGTGGCGACGGAGCAAAATACGTAAGCAAATGGGCAGTCCCAGCCTTCTTTGAGCGCCTCGACTGTGATGACGAACTCGACCGGGGTGTTGGAATCCAGCAGGTTGACCCCATCCAGCTCGCGCTACGCACCGGTGGCAACGGCGATGCGTTCGGGTTGGATCTTCTCCTGGTCGATCAGAAACTGGCGGATGACGTCAAAGGTAACTTCGTGGCCCTTGTCTTCGGCCTGGATCAGCACGATGGGATGGATGAAATCGCGGTCCAGGCGGGCCAGGTCGTGCAGCTTCTGGCGGGTGAGGATGCTGTCGCGCACGGCTTCCTGCCAGGTGGCGTGTTCGGTCAGCACGATGGGCAGCTTGATCATCTCCTCGGCCTTGAGTTCCAGCGCCGAAACCGCGTGCAGGATGTTGCTGCTGGCAGCAGGGGTGGCGGTGAACTCGATGATGCAGGCCGGCTGGACGCGCTGCAGGACCTCGACACTCAGCTCGGAGGTGTTGTTGTGGGCTTCATCGATGATCACCAAGGGGCGGTGGAGGGTCAGCAGATTGCGGAAGCTGTATTTGATGCCGCCGTTCGGTGTGCGTTCCAATCCGGGCGTGTTCGCCGGGACGGAGACGAAATGCGCTTCCAGGTCTTCATGATGGGCGTAGACCTTGCGGCCTTCGGTGCTGTTGACCCGCAGGGTTTGCAGCGTGCCGACCACGATGACCACTTTATCCTGCAAGTCTTGCGGGCGCAGTTGGGCGAAGTCGGCGATGTCGATCACCAGCAGCCGGCTGCCAAAGACGGCTTCGAGCGCCAGGCGGTTGGGATGCCCTGGTTTTTTGAGCGTTTCCAGCGTCTGGGCGCGAATGGTGTTAGTCGGCACCATCCACAGCACCAGGGGATATTCCTGTTCCAGGTAGGCCTGGGCGGCTACGGCGATGCTGCGCGCCGCCAGGTAGGTCTTGCCGCCCCCGGTGGGCAGGCGCAGGCAGACGAAAGGCACTTCCTCCAAACCAGCCAGGGCCCGGTAGGGGGTGCGTTCGGTCTGCGGGTTCTGTGTGCGAAGGACGGCAAACGCCGCTTGCGGGCCGGCGAAGCGGGCTTCTTCCAGGTAGCGGCGCAGCCATTCGAGCGTTTCGCGTTGGTAGTTTTTGGGTTCGAACATGCTTACCTCGCCGCCAGTTCGTAGGGGATTTTCTTGAAGGTGACGCCTTCGGCGCGCAGGCGGCCCTCGTCCAGCAGGCTGACCTCGCCGTAGATCACCCTGGGGCCGGCGAAGGGCGGCAGAAGGCGCAGCAGGCGTTGGGTGAGGACGTTGCCACCCTCGGGCCGCCGGTCGCCGAGAATGCCATTGAAGAGCAAGTAGTAAGCAGTGCCGTTGTGCACGCCCAATAAGGGCGACTGCGGCGCGGCGGGCAGCGGAAAATGTGCCTCACTGAACCAGACGTGCGCCGCCAGGGCCGGGTAGGTGACTGCGGGATGGATGCGGTTGGTCTCGTCGAATACCGGTTCGCCCAGGCGGAAGAAGCGGAAGCCGCCGCCGCCCTGCCATACGACAGCCTTGGAAATCCCGCCCTGCTCGCCATCCACCACCTTGCGCAGTCGCGGGACGCAGTGGGTGACGGCGTGCTCGCCCAACTCGATGCCGATGTAGCGCCGGCCCAGCTTGTGCGCCACGGCCGCTGTGGTGCCGGAGCCGAGGAAGGAATCAAGCACCAGATCGCCGGGTTTTGATCCAATTTCTAAAATTCGTGTAAGCAACCGCTCTGGTTTTGGTGTTGGAAATGGGCTATCGGGATTAAATACCTTTGATTCTTCGCGAGCTTCGTGGTTATTACCAACATCAGAATGAAGCCATACTGTTGCTGTTGGCGGAGCATCGATTTTTAGTTCGCTGAGAAATGTCTTCCGTGAGGGTGTAGCTTTTCCATCGACGCCAAACCATATTTCGTTGTTTTCATCCATCAAGCGGAGAGTTTCCTCTGGAAACCTAGGAGAGGTTCCCGGTGGTGTGGACCAAACAACACCATTTTTAAACTGGAATCTAAATGCCCTCTCCTTTTCCGATCCCCGTCTTTTTGCATACAATGGAGTAGATTTCCAAGGCCCTTTAGGATGGTTATCAGGGTTCCGATATCTATCATCCATTTCAGAACTTCGACCAAGTCGAAAAGGTCGCCATAAATCTTTTTGTCAAGCATAAACTAACAAATGATCATGATTTTCAGACAACCATTTGGTATCGTTCGCTACAGTATATTTCTTTTGCCAAACGACATTTGCTACAAAATTTCCTCTTCCGAAAACTTCATCCATTATTACTTTGAGATAATGACCTTCTCTATCATCAATTGAAATCCATATACTTCCATCTAAAGCAAGTAATTCTCTTAGAAGTTCCAACCTCGGGTACATCATCGATAACCAGGTTGAATGCTCTAAATTGTCGTCATAATGTTCGAATGCACTGCCGGTGTTGTAGGGTGGATCGATGAAGATACACTTTACCTGGCCGGCGTAATAGGGCAGCAGCGATTTGAGCGCGGCCAGGTTGTCGCCCTGGATCAGCAGATTTTGGGTTTGCGGGTCGCCGTAGGAAAGGGCCGGGTCTTCTTCGAGCAGGCGGTAAGGAACGCCGCGGGCAGCGCGGCGGGCTTCGTCATCGTTGAGCCAGGTTAAGGTGGGCATGCAGGTCCTTGAAAAGGCGTTTGTGAATATCCGTTCCAGCCCTTAATCTTACCCTCGACGGGAAGAATAGGCAATTGAAAAAGAGCTCCTCAATTTTTTTGACGCCTCTCTATCTATCGGGAAAACAATTGAGGGGAGACAAACTGGCCTGGCTCCCCTCGATCATGATTTCTCGGCAATTTCCGGGGATGTTCGTTTTACGGATTCGGATAAGCCGCTTGATTGGGTGAGGGCAAAGGCTGTTTTTGATTGGTTCCCGCGGTGTTAATTTGTATTCCAGGAGCCGGATAGGCCGGCTGTGTCGGCGTGAGCGAAGGGAGCGGCGTGGCTGTTGGCCAGGCGACCGTCGGCATTGGCGTTTCAGGGACGATGGTCAGATCAGGCGGCGGGGTCGGGGCGGGGAAACCGGTTTGCAAAATCGTTTTTACTTTCCCCTCCTCAACCTGCATCCCGGAGGAGTCCAGGTAAATGGTGACTGAATTGGAGACGCGGCCAAAGTCCGGTTGGCTGAAGTGCGCCATCACGGAATAGTTGAAAATTCCGTAGGAAACGGTTGGTTTGGCTAAAATGATATGTCCTATGAATTGAGACTCTTCTCCACCTATTGTATTGATTTCCCAATCGATGATGGTGTGATCCTGAAAGATTAGCTTCGCATTTTCGGGGATTTTTTCGATATCAGAAACGCTCAATCCGGGGTAAATTGTAAAACCAATGGGCAGCCGTTTAATATCTTTCTCGGTCTTCACTGAGATGACAAATCTGGCTGGAACCTGAGCCTGTACTGGTCCTTCTACTGAAATGCGAATACAAATTCCCGCTTTACATGTATACCCACTTGGGCTGCATGCCGTCAAAATGAGTACGAAGAAAATCGAAAGTTTTAGCAGGGGTTTCACCTGGTGTATCCTTATTTCGAGATATTGAATTTAAAGGAGCCAAGGATTTTGTAGAACAATTCGAGCGTTTCATTTTCAACATTCGTAACGGCAGCCCCATGCACCGGCGAAAGAATCAGCACTTTTTCGCCAAACGGAACAATCACGGTGGTTTCGGCATTCATCGATGGGATTGGTACTTCTATTGCTGGCAAGTTACCAAACGTGATGGTTTTTATAGAATTCAAAAATTCAATGGGGGCTTGCTTTTGAGTGCTGGTCTCGACGAGCTGCTTTGCATATTCAACACCCGATAAATGATTGGGATTGGATTCCAAGCGCATGCTCATGCCCTGATAGGGTTTTTCGGGCAGTAGAAACTGAATAGTGATATTTTTCGACGAGTCAAAAGAATTATTTCCAGCATCCAAATGAGCCGTTGGTGGATAAGCGAAAGAAAAACCCAGATCAGGATCTGTGTATAGGTACCAACCATTATCGAGTAGGATGGGGGTAGGTGGGAGAGGGATCGAGCTTTGAGCATCCGCCTTCACGAAAATTAACCGACCTATACCGGCGACACGATTGTTTTGCGTATCAAGAGCGACGATAAAGACCGGAATCTCACCCAAACCGGTGAAACTCAGAGATACCGGGGCTTCGAATGGTTTGGCTGAACGCAGTTCAGTATTCCACTCATGGGTCGATTCAGTTTTCCACCCTTTTCCAACCGGACACAATCCTATTTTGGCTTGGATTGTCACATCTGGGTTGTTGATATCCTTGAACCCAATCATGAGTGTTCCGGTCGCTTGTTTGCCGATAACGGCAGTCTCTCTAATATTTAGCCACCCAGAGATATCCGGCCACATTGAAATGGTGTCCGGTTTTTCTACGGTCCATCCGCATTTCTGAAGCCATTCTTGAGGGGTAAACCCTTCGACCTGCGGCAGGGGAGGAAGCGTAGGTAGTGCCTTTGCTGTGGCAGTGAGCTGTTGTGGCGCGATGGGTGTATTGATGATAAATAAGTCAGAGGTTGGATTTGGATTGATTGTTGGATTTACGACGGCTCCGCTGACATCGATTACTACGCGGTCTTGATTTGAAACAATCGGGCCACCTTTTGGCGAAAACACAACAGCAGCAACGGTCCATCCCCCTGTTGACGAAAATTTAATTGTAGAGTGAAATTCCTGGCTCTGGTTGGCGAATGCATCATACTGCCAATTAGAATTCGAACCAAAGGTTACATTCGTCGGTGAAGCTTGCAAATTTATCAAAAGACCTGGCGTATCAACCGTGGAGCTAATCTTAATTGTTACATCTGTTGGCTGATTGAGAACTATAGGTTGTGTAATCGTTATTTCTAAACAAATGCCTTCCTGGCAGGTTTTATCGGCACTAGGGTCAGATGAACTACCACCCGAATTTGCACAGGATGATAAAAGCATAGTAGCAACAATGATCAACCAGAAACTGATGAAATAGACGAGATTCCTCTTCATTAGGTTTCCCTTTTACTATTCAAAGTTCACTATACAGGACCCAAGGTGTTGTATTATTTCTAGAATTTTCTAAACGAGCGGAGCCTTCTAGTCGGGCTCCGCTCGTTTATTGTTTTAATTTTCCATGGGGACTTTACTGTTATGGGTTCGGATAGGCAGCTTGCGTGGGTGAGGGTAAAGGCTGTTTTTGGTTAGCTCCCTCTGTGCTGATTTGTTTTCCGGGAGCCGGGTAAGCCGGCTGTGTCTGTGTGGGCGAAGGGAATGGCGTCTCAGTCGGCCAGGTGACCGTCGGAAATGGCGTTACAGGAACAATGGTCAAGTCAGGTGGCGGTGTAGGTGCAGGAAAATCAGTTTGCATTGCCGATTTTGCAGTGCCTTCTTCCACTTGCTTTCCAGATGAGTCCATATAAATGGTTACCGAATCCGTGACACGAGTAATAGATGGATTTCCTGCAGCAACAATTAATCCATAATTAAAAACCCCATACGACACAGTAGGTTTTGGAAAGGCTACATGCCCTGAAAATGAATATTCTACACCACCCTTTGTATCGATAAGCCAACTTAAGCTGGTTTTATCCTGATATCCAAGTTTAGCACCATCTGGTTTCTTCTCGATATCGATGATGGATACTGTCGCATCCCCGCTAATTGAAATACCTAAACCTGTGACATCTTTATCGGTCTTGACCGTGATTATGAATGGCGCGGGTTCCATTGCTTGAATAGGGCCAAGAACTTCAAGGCTAACGCAAATTCCCTGTTTGCACTCAGCCCCAGATCCATTCGGGCTACAGGCTGCCAGCAAAACCAGAAGGATAAATGAGATGATAATAGAACGTTTCATCAGAAGCCTCCTTTCGAGGTCAATTATTCATAATGGTCGGCAAATAGATTCTGCTATTAATTTGCAGAACATTCAACCAGAAGCCGCTGGTAGTATTTTTTATTGAATCACTTACGCTGACAGTCACATAACAAGATCCAGTCCAATTCATCTGAGGATTAGCATTGACCCAATGAGAGTCTAAACTGACTCCACAGCGCGAATCGGAAACACTGACAACTTGGAAAGTTAGGGATGCGTCAGTGCTTTCAACATCATTTGAGAAATCCCACAAATCAAAAACATGGGGATGGGAGAAATTCTGAAGAATATTTTGAGTGGGAATAGCAGCAAATGTTGGCGCTTGATCATAATCTATGGTATTTTGATAAATAGAACGCACGCCATTATGTTTGTCTGTCCCCTGGTAACCATTCCAAAATTCTTGAAGGTTTGATTTTCCTGATCCAACCAGAGCCACATCGACAATAGGATCTAGCCCCCAGGAAGCCGAGTCATACCAAGGCGATTCATTCCCGGAATCCATAAGGTCGTTCAGTGCTCCTGCGACCCGCCCCTCTACTCCATCTCCCCACCATGATCCCTGTGCATTTGGATCACTGCGGGTATGATTCTCGAGGTCAAAATAATCCCAATTGACCGTTCCCGTACAAGGACCTGTAAGCTTGTCATAACAAACGTCACCATTGACTGCAATTGCGAAAAAATCTGCCCAACCTTCGGACCAACCACATTGAGTGGATTCCTGAGTAAAAATATCATGGTCGAAACAGTTGAATTCGTACCACAACCACTGGCCAGTTTTGTTCCACATGATATGATGCCCTATTTCATGAACAATCGTATCAGGAGATCTTCGAGAATCATGTGCAATAAAAACATGCGGGTTGATCAATGCCCAAAAATGGGAGCCCGCTGAAAGGCCGTCACCGGAATTTTGGTTCTCATCCCAAAATGCAGTAATAAATCCCGGATCGACTTGAGGATTAGTATTATTCAAAAAATAATCCCTGGACCGGAGTATGTCTTGGAAGAACCACATGGATTGGAATTTTGTCCATCCGTCAGGTAAAGATCCTGAGATAGTCCGATTGCCCATGCTGACATTGCTAATTGTAGAACTTACCCATGCATAGGAGGTTCCACCGGTATTCGAGACCTTTATATTGTTGTTTTCGGTTACCCATCGAATGTAAAGGTCCAAACGGCGATTTCCAAGAACCGGATCTGAATCATCTGTATCCCAATTCATTACTACCGGGAAAGTGTAATTTCCGTTACTGTCTGCAAATGTTTCAGCTACGAGATCATTACCACTTGTATCCCAATCCCATAATTGAACCTTTATACCATTCGCTCCTCGCATAACCGCTGAACGGTCTGCGTAAGTAAAATTTCCATTAACTGTTATATCTCCAGGTTCAAAATTTAGCAAAATATCATCTATCCAAGGACCTTCATGTTGTACTGTGGCATCACTTGTGAAATGCCAGCCAATCCAAACAGAATTATCACCAAGATAGGATCCCAAGCCGAAACTTTTATTTTCCCAATTAGCGCTCCCATCCCATGTCCATCCACTGTAAGTCGCTCCATCTCCGGATATTCCAAAGAAGATATGGTCATAAGTGGGTTCAACATTTCGCCAAAGCATGAACGCAATATTCGCCGATTTCGCATTACTCAAATCAAAAGGCCCATAAATCATCCAGGTATCCATATTTGCCGGATAAGTGGTGGAAAGAGTTGGATCAATTCCATTTGCTCCACCACGTGCCGGCCAAGCAGCCCATGATCCGGTGTAATATTTGAGATTATCGTCGTCCCAGAAATATTCCATCCCATCATTCGGGTTTGCGTCATAAATTGACCAGCTCGACGAAGGGGGAAAATTCCCCTCGAAAGTTTCAGACATAATAGGTACAGAATAGGACGCGGTCATTTGCGATTTAGGTAAGGTTTGATTTTCCTTTTTTGAAAAACTTTCATCGCTTGCTGTACTTTTCACCGCACTTGGTGCAAGCCGTTCTGTAGTCACCTTACCGTCAACATCAGAATTAGGCATTGCCGATTTCAAGCCAGAAGAGTATAGTGAGGCGATCGATATGCTCTTAACTATGCCTCCCTCCCCAGGAAAGACATTACGGATATGAATGATCCATTCGCCTTGTGAAGACAATCCATCAAAATCATGAATTTGATTGAAAAGGCCTATTCCTTCTTTCGAAATTGATTCTGGAGATATTTTCTTGAAAATTTCGGTATTTGTTCTTGATAGATTAATTTCTAATTGAAGAGGATCGGGATGGTCAAGAATAATTTAAAGATTTGTTTCAGAAATATAGGCGGTTTCTGGCGCACTTGGATCGTCATAACAAATATCGAGCCAACTACCATCATCTGGTATCTTTATGCTTTCAGATAATTTGACGCAATTTTTACTCTCTTGAGGATTATTGGATGCAAAAACGCTTCGCACACCTAATAATGTAAAAACGACACAAACTGTGATGCTTAGAATAAGTGATCTAAGGTATCTCATTTTTCCTCCTTGGCTATGGTGTTGTCGATTTTAAATCTACCTAAATGCTTCTAGTCAGATCATTCTCAGTAAATAAATTTCACAATTTCACTATAAGGAGTAATGTGGATAATTTGATATCTTGATTGTAGGTGAAAAATTTCACATGTCAAGCCGATTGGGGACGCCCTTTTAATCATCCAAAGGAAAATTTTCATGATTAAAAAAACCAGGTACTACAGCCAAAAGGAATTAAC
The DNA here is from genome assembly GCA_029265355.1 of Chloroflexota bacterium. Taxonomy (GTDB): domain Bacteria; phylum Chloroflexota; class Anaerolineae; order Anaerolineales; family UBA4823; genus JAJUJL01. Next base: position 30,235 of record JAJUJL010000006.1, read on the forward strand.
AAAGGGCGATCGAATCGCCCTCATGTTTCACCTGACCGCTCTAAACTTGCAACCAAGTGGATGTTGCTTACCCAACATAGTCCATGAGATTTGTTCGACCACATTCCACCAAATATCGGGCACACTGTACCATTGGGTGCCAGCCACGCCTTTCGGAATATCCGGATCCGGTGCTGTGACTTTTGCCAGAAAACTGCTTGGATTGATTCCCACTGAAGTGTAAACAAAACTATAAATAGGGCCTATTGCTGCCAGAGTAAGCATCATTCCCCACCCACATTGTGAAGGTTTCACCGATTTTGCCGCATCCAACCGATCCAGCATGAACTCAGCGTAAGTCATTCCTTTCGGCGCTTCAGGAACCGTCATTGGTTGATTAGCTTTATACCCAATAAAAATAAGGCTGGCGCAGACCAGAAATATGACCGCGTTCCAAATAACTTTCCCCACCAAGTGAATCAGTCCTGCGATCATCTTTACTCCTCCTTTTTTTCTACTTTGTAGTTATCTTCGGGCTGTTGACCCTCGCTGATCATTAAATTCCCAAAACGTATTTCTTCACGATACATCCGATCGACGGCGACCTCGACCACATCCCCTTCACTTCGCCCCATGCCCCCTGATAATTCTTTCAATTGGCGGACACATTCAAGACTAAGACGAAAGGAATGGACCGGTTTGGTGGATGAGTTTTTCTTAGGCATTTTGAACTCCTTGAGAAGGTTGGTTATATTGTAATACAATTGTATTACTTAATCAAGTGGGGGTTTCTCAAAAGAGGGTACTTGCAATAAATTATTGTCTTGTGGTTTAGTAAGAGTACATCTTGTCTCTTTGTAGACAAAAGTATGTTTCTCAACGTTGGCTGGTTTTCCCAATCGTCAGAAGTATTTTCAACGTGAGTTATTCATGGGGAAGATGGCAAGACCTGCGCTTGCCGGTCTGTCAAGAAATGACAGACGAACACCAGTCCGCAGATGCCAGGCAGGGCGGTCAGGGTCGCCGGCATCGCGAAGTGCAAAACCCTGTTGTACGCCGAGATTATCTCGACGAAAGGCTTAACGGCACATCAAAAAAATATCTCTTAATACTAGAAACGGCTGGAAGCGAGATCCAAAGCCGTCGGAGGAGGTGTAAATTGTCATTATCGTCTATCTCCAACCAGGTGAACCACGCATTAGCGAAAGTCACCTGGGATAAAGAGCAAATTGCAGCGTACCTAGCCGAGGAAGGAGTGACATCCGTCAAAAAAGCACTGCGCCCTGATGGTGATCCAACCCAGCCGCTTCCAGTCATCCTGGGCATCAACACTCGCCGCACCTATTTTCAATCGGCAACTTTATTCTTCAAACGTGCAGAAGAAATCACTGATGAGGGTTTGCTGGCCAGGCTTTTAGATCCAGATATCATCATGACAACCTTTGAAGAGCATTACACAAATGCGGCACCAGGGACGGTGAATAAACTTCTGGCTGCACTCGAAAAAGTCCACTTGGGCAGCACCAAACTCGGCTGGACTAAAGAGCCGTGCCCGATTACGTCAGAACTACGTGAATGGGTAAAATCCTTTCGCGATGACAGCGATGTACGCTCGCCAAGGTTTGGATACAAGCCAGAAGACGCAGAGAGAGTCATTTCTTATCTGAATGGGAAAAAATCGGCCTATGCTCTGGCGGCGGAGTTAGCATTGCGTTGTGGGCTGCGGGAAGATGAAATCGCCGGGCTAAAAGGAGATAATGTCGATTTGGAACAAAAGCTGCTGCATATTACTGGCAAAGGTGGCCGGCATCGCCAGGTACCAATCCCAGACGATTTGCTCAGTCGGCTAAACCGCTCAAAACAATATCTGTTTACTCCCAGTGCTTCCTGGCGAGCTGGTTTCCGCAGAACCGTAATCGAAGCAACCAAAGCACTTGGTATTGAGATCAGTGGAGTACACCGGCTTAGATCTAATTACGCTCAAAATAAATATCAGGATTTCATCACCCAAGGAATAGACGAACGCGAGGCACGCCGGCGGGTATCTGAGTTGCTTGGACATGCTCGCATTGATGTGACATATAAATATATTCCCAAAGACTTTTCCGCATAAAGATCCGGGCCAGAATTTCTTTCCTGGCCCGGAATTCTTATCGAATTGAAATTACAAAGCTTTGTGGAGGAGATGAAAGGATGATCTTCCCCGTTATGGTTATGATGACCAATTGATTACTTTGCGAAGGCGATGTTCGGAAATGCTCGGGCTGTTGCTTGGCTCATGCGCAGATGATACCACTCCCTGGCCAGAGTACAAAGGAACATCTTCAATGGATCCTGAGGATAGGGTTGCTCCGGGATGACTATCGGTCAAGCAATAGCTAATTTGGCGAACTTTCGGTCTTCTGAATAAGCGGGTCAATGAACCCAGTGCTTGACTTGTCCGATCATGATATAGTGGATACCAGAAATACCAGATTCCTGGTTCAAATCACCCCGTATGGGATGATTGGCGAAGGAAACGAAGGTGTGGATGTGGGATTTTTCGAAAGGGCGTTTGCGAAAAAATAAACCAGGGGCTGGAGATGGCTCCGCTGGGCAAGCTTGGGAGACCGGACAATGAGTGGCAAAAAATTCACCCCCGATTGGACCAACACCCCCCCTGTTCCTGGCTCGTATCGCTCGATTGCCAAGGAAGGGCGGCAAGACCAGATCCTGTTGCCAACCCAGGAGTATTTCGAACAGTTGAAGCGCGACCTGAATTTAGACGACAGTTACTTTACCCACAAACAAGATGGCAACCAACCCTTACTTAATGTGCCAGCGACAAACCTGGGCGAACAGTTGATCGATGAGCTGAGAGCAATTGTGGGTGTAGAGAATGTGCAATGCGACGACTACTCACGCGTCAAATACAGCTACGGTAAGCTCGCCGAGGAGATCGTCAGCCTGAAGCGCGGTGCCCTGCACGAGATCACCGGAGCGGTGGTCCATCCTCGCGATAAATTCGAGGTGCAGAAGATCGTCGATCTGTGCAATCACACGGGAATTCCGATTTATGTCTATGGCGGCGGTTCGAGCGTCAACATGGGATTCCGCCCCGTAAGAGAAGGCATAACGCTGGTGCTCAGCACGCACATGAACAAAGTGCTCGAGGTGAATGAACTCAACCATACCTGCCGCGTGCAGGCTGGCTGCATGGGGCCGCAGCTCGAAGAGGCGCTCAACAACGCGCCAGAGCGCTTTAACACCGTGCACCGCTTTACCAATGGCCATTTCCCGCAGTCATTCGAGATTTCGAGCGTGGGCGGCTGGGTGCTGACGCTTGGCAGCGGGCAAGCCTCCACTTACTATGGCGAGCCGTATAACCTGGTGCTTTCCATGGAAATGGTGACCCCGGCTGGCATCATCAACACCCACGACTTTCCCAGCACCGCGACAGGTCCGCGCGTGGTCGATATGCTCAAGGGCAGTGAAGGCGTGTTTGGTGTGCTTGTTGAACTGACGATTAAAATTTTCCGCTTTATGCCAGAGAACCGCAAATACTTCGGCTACATGTTCAGGGATTGGCAGAGCGCGGTCAACGCGGCGCGTGAAGTTTGCCAGGGACAGTTTGGCTTGCCGGCTGTCTTTCGCCTGTCAGACGCTTATGAAACAGAACACGGCTTTCAGATGTATCCTCAACCGCCGATCGTGGAAAAGCTGCTCGACATGGTTGGCTACAAATCTGGGAAACGGTGTGTGCTGATGGGTACTGTGGAAGGGGAACGCGACTTCACCAAACTGGTGCAGCGCAAGATCGCCAGGATTGCCAGGCAACATGGCGCGCTGAGCATCGGGGGCGGGTTTGCCAAAAAATGGGAAAGAGACCGCTATGAGTCTTTTCTCATCAGTGAAGTGATCAGCGATTTCGACATCATCCTGGATACTATCGAAACCTCGGTCAAGTGGGACAACGTGCACCACATTCACGACGCGGTGCTCGCCTATGCCCACTCTGTGCCGGGGACGTTTTGCATCAGCCACATGTCGCACTTCTATCCGCAAGGCAGCAATCTCTATTTCATCTTCGGCGTCAAAGGCAGCGTCGAGGATTATGTCCGCTATCGTACAGCCTTAATCGACGCGATGGTGAACGCGGGAGGCTCCCCCAGCCACCATCACGGCGTCGGACGGCTCATGCACCCATGGATCGAGCGCTTCCTGGGGAAAAATGAAATGGATGTGCTGCGCGCTCTCAAACGTCACTTCGATCCCAACAATATCATGAACCCGGGCAACCAGCTCGGGTTAGGTGTTGCGGATGAGCACGGGCAGTGATTGAGCGGCAAGAAAAGACCTTTTCGGGATCAGGGGTCATTTCTGTCACCGGGGTTGACTTACCCAACCTGAACCACCACCGCCGGTATGCGCTCCAACAGCTTCCGCCACAGCAGAGATGCCCAGTTTGGTTGAGAGCGGTTACGGTTCGGTAGTTTATCTCTCAACTCTCTCAAACCCATCCATGAGGCGCAAACTATGCTAAAATTGCCTCCAAATTTATCCCCTTACTGGAATTTATCATCTCATTGCCTACCAAGTGAACCGTCGCCCTTCGATTGCCTACGCGTGCCCGATCTGCGGCAACGCTATAGCACCCGCTATTCTTCACCTGAGCAGACGCCTGGAGCCACAAACCAGCGCTCGGCTGAGAGCGCAGGCTCCAGGTTGGATGCCAGATCAAGGCGCGTGCCCAGGTTGTGCTGAACAAGCCGCTGGTTTGGCAATGCAGGCGACCCATCAGGTCTCGATCAACGACCAATTGATGCTGCCATATCCGGTTTATTCGCGCCTGGATACTCGCTTGCTGCCTGTATCCGAACTGATAGATGCCAGCCCGGAGTATTCGGGAGAAGGGGTCACCATTGCATTCCTGGATTCGGGTTTCTATCCCCATGCAGACCTCACCGAGCCGGAAAACCGCATACTGGCTTATGTGGATGCCACTGGCGAGCGACCTGTGGAAAGGGAGTTGACCCAAAGGTTACACCCCAGCAACTGGCATGGGCTGATGACCAGCAGCGTGGCAGCCGGCAATGGCACAATGTCGGATCACCTATACCGAGGAATTGCCTATCGAGCCCGGCTGGTGCTGGTGAAAACAGGCAATCCTGAGGGACGAGGTATTCGGGAGAAGGATATCGAGCGCGGCTTGAGCTGGGTAATCGCCAATCGTCAACGCTTCCATATCCGCGTGGTCAATATCTCTCTGGGAGGAGATTTTCCTCCCAACGGAAAGCTCACCCGGCTGGATGGGTTGGTCGAGGAGGCGGTGGCGAGCGGCATGGTGGTTGTCGCGGCAGCCGGGAACGATGGCGCAGAGCGGCTGGTTTCTCCCGCCAGCGCGCCCTCGGCGATTACAGTCGGTGGATTGGATACGCTCAATTCGTACGACAGCCGTATCTGGCGAATGTATAGCTCCAATTATGGCCGGGTGTACCGGTCTTATGCCAAGCCCGAGCTGGTTGCTCCAGCCAAGTGGTTAGCGGCGCCAATGCTGCCCAATACCAATGTGCACAATGAAGGGATGCTTCTCTGGCGGTTGGACGGCGTGTTGGAGCACCTGCAGAGACAAAGCAACCTCAGTGGCAACTCACCAAATCATCTGGATATCGTGCGGCGCAAAGTTCGCAAACGCATGATCGAGCAAAAATTCATTCACCCGCATTACCAGCACGTGGATGGCACTTCGATGGCTGCCCCGGTGGTGAGCGCGGTGGCGGCGCTGATGCTGGAGGCAAATCCGGGGCTGACACCCCAACAGGTGAAGCGCATCCTGGTGCGCACTGCTGTGCCCTTGCGCGGCCTGCCAGCCGAGCGACGCGGTGCCGGGTTGGTCAATGCCGGGCGGGCGATCAACGCTGCCCGCCGGGCTTTGCGCGGCATCTTAAATGTGCTGCCGCTCTCGCCGCACATCGAGAAATATCAAATCAGCTTTTATTACTTCGATCCGACCAACCTGGCCAGGCGTGTGGCGTTGATTGGAGATTTCAACGGCTGGGACCCGGAAGGGTATGAATTGCGCACTCGTTCTCAAGGCTTGTGGCAGATCACAATCCCCTATCTGCCAAAAGGGTGCTATCACTATAAATTCCTAGTGGATGACACCTGGATACATGATCGGGAAAACCCCCACCGCCAGCGAGACGGCTACGGTGGTTTCAACTCAATTCTGGATGTGTCGAGATGAACAGAGAATATCACCGCTGGTACAGCCCATCGCTGGGACGGGACATGGAGTTGTTGGTTTTCGGACATGCTGGGGCGCGCATGCTGGTTTTCCCCACTTCAATGGGTAAATTCTATGAGTGGGAAGACCGGGGCATGATCGGCGCCTTGGCGCATCAGCTTGAGAATGGGCATTTGCAGATATTTTGCGTGGATAGTGTGGATGCCGAGAGCTGGTACGCCTGGCACAAACACCCTGCTGATCGCGCCTGGCGGCATGTGCAGTATGAACAATATCTTCTGCACGAGGTCATTCCACTCATCAGCCAAAAGAATTCGACACCGTACATGATCGTTGCCGGGGCGAGCTTTGGAGCGTATCATGCGATGAATTTTGGCCTGCGCCATCCGGATATCACTAACCGCATCATCGCTATGAGTGGTATGTTCAACATCGAGCGTTGGATGGGTGGTTATCGCGACGATAACGTCTATTACAATGCGCCATGCCTGTTTTTGCCCAATGAACAGGATGAAGGCCGCCTGCGCTTGTTGCGCAATTTAGACATTATCATTGCAGTTGGCCATGAAGATCCCAATATTGCCAATAATCGCTGGTTCTCGGAGGTGTTGTGGAGCAAAGGTATCTGGCATGCGCTGCGTGTTTGGGATGGTTGGGCGCACGACTGGCCCTACTGGCAAAAGATGATCCAGCTTTATATCCATGGGTCCCAACACTAAATCACAAGCAAGCTGATTGTCATGGCGCGATGGGACGCCTGGGGATTGTCAGGAAAACAATGTCATAAGGCCCTGGCTTGAGTCGAAGAGGAGGAACAGTATGCTCAAAATTGGTGTCATCGTGGGGCGTGAGTGGTCGTGGCCACCGGCTTTCATCGAGGAGGTCAACCGGCGAGATGAGGGGGTCATTGCCGAATACGTCAAGATTGGCGGGACGCGCATGAACGAACCCTGCCCGTACGCGGTTCTGGTGGATCGCATATCCCATGAAGTGCCCTATTACCGATCTTACCTGAAAAATGCCATGCTGCAGGGTAGCTACGTGGTCAACAACCCGTTCATGTGGACGGCGGATGATAAATTCTTCGAGGCCAGCCTGGCGACACGCCTGGGAGTTGCCAGTCCCAGGACGGTGGTGCTGCCCAACAAGGAGTATGTACCGGGCATTGTCCCTACGGAGAGCCTGCGCAACTTGATCTACCCTATCGATTGGCAGGGAATTGTTGATTACCTGGGTGGCTTCCCGCTCATTTTGAAGGATGCTCATGGCGGCGGCTGGAAGAACGTCAGTAAGGTCAATTCAATGGAAGAGCTCTGGGCGCGCTACGATGAGAGCGGGTTATTGACGATGATTTTGCAGGAGTTCATCCGTTGGGATCGCGACCAGTATGTGCGTTGCATGTGCCTGGGACAGGAAGAAGTGTTGATCCGCAAGTACGACCCCGACCAGCGGCGCTACCTGCCTCCCGATTTTTCTCCCGAACTGACTGAACGCATCGTGGCTGACTCACTCAAGCTGGTGCGCGCCTTGGGGTATGATATGAACACGGTGGAATGGGCTATCCGCGATGGCGTTCCTTATGCGATAGATTTTATGAATCCAGCTCCGGATATGGATATCAACTCTACCGGTTTGGATTATCACCGCTGGTGTGTGGAGCACATGGCAGATATGTGTATCCGCCTGGCAAAAGAGCCGCGCCCACAGGCGGCCGAGCCTGGTTGGGCAAAGTTGTTCGGCGGGTGATATTGGCATGACCTAATCAGGAGGGTTAGCAAGATCAGCAGGAGGTGATTGGTGGGCGAGTTGAATGAGGCCATTGAGTTCTATCACGCTTTGCTGGATGATGAGCGGGGCAGGATCAGCCAGGAACAGCTCAATTTGCAATTGCATCATCGGCAGTTGTTCTTTGGCGAGCGACCGCTGTGCACAGTGCTGCGCCCCCGCTTCATGACTAGAGCACAATACTGGCTGCTTCAGACGGCTATCCGACGAGTGATGCCCGCTTTTGCCAGGGCGTACCATGCGGCGTTGGAGTCGCCGGAGTTTCGCCGCCAGTTTGGTTTAGTTCCCTGGGAAGAAGAATTGATCCAGCTCGATCACGGGTTTAAGGACCCCAGCCCTCTGGCGCGCATGGACACCTTCTTCATCGCCGGGGAAGACTTGAGCACCAAGATCGACGGCGCTCAAGAGCTGTATTTTACCGAATACAATGCGGAGACGCCGGCAGCCAACGCCTACAATGATGTGCTTGCCAATGTTTTCTTGGGCTTGCCGGTGATGGGCGCATTCCAGCGCCGTTATGAAGTCCAGCCTCTCCCAGGCCGACATCATGTGCTGCATGCCTTGATGGATGCCTACCGCCAGTGGGGTGGCAAGGAGCGACCGCGCATCGCCATACTGGACTGGCGAGAAGTGCCCACCTACAGCGAGTTTATGCTTTTCCAGGATTATTTCTCCTCACAGAATTTCGAATGCATTATCGCTGACCCACGCCAAATCGAATATCGAAACGGCCAACTGCTGGTCGATGGCATCATGCCGGTCAATTTGATTTACAAGCGTGTGTTGATCAGCGAGCTTGTCATGCGCGAGGGTTTGGATCACCCTGTGATCCAGGCAGTGCGTGACCATGCAGTGTGCATGGTCAACCCTTTCCGTTGCAAGCTGTTGCACAAAAAGGCGAGTTTCGCTGTGCTCAGCGATGAAATCAATGCCCACCTATTCAACGCTGAGGAGCGCCAGGCGATCGAAAGCTACATCCCCTGGACACGGTGGGTGAGCGAGCGGCATACAATGTACAAAGGTAAAAAGATCGATCTGCTGCCGTTCTTAAGTCGTAATCGTGAGCAGTTTGTGCTCAAGCCAAACGACGAATATGGTGGCAAAGGCATTGTCCTGGGATGGGAGACCGAGCAAAGTGAGTGGGAGATTGCCTTGCAAACTGCGCTGGTCGAGCCATACATTGTGCAGCAGCGGATAAAAATTCCGAGTGAGCCTTACCCCAGCCTGGTCGAAGATCGCATCCAGATCTTCGACCGGATGATCGACACCAATCCCTATATCTGGTATGGCGATTATGTATCCGGTTGTCTGACGCGCCTTTCAACAGTCGAATTGTTGAATGTCACCGCCGGCGGCGGGTCGGTGGTTCCAACATTTCTTATCGAGAAAAGAGGCTGAAATGATCAAACCATCCTTCACCATCGGAATAGAAGAAGAATACCAGATCATTGACCCGCAAACGCGAGAGCTGAAATCCTATATCACTCAACTGCTGGATGCGGGCAAAATGACGATGCGCGAGCAAATGAAAGCTGAAATGCACCAGTCGATGGTAGAGGTGGGCACGCAGATTTGCCATACCCCGTCTGAAGCCCGGGCGGAGCTGGTGCGCCTGCGCCGAGGCGTGATGGAACTTTCAGCTTCGCACGGATTAAAAATTGCTGCGGCGGGATCGCACCCGTTCTCATCCTGGGTGACTCAGGAGATCACACCTTTCGAGCGCTATGCCGGTGTCAAGCAGGATATGCAGATGCTGGCGCAGCAGCTCTTGATTTTCGGTACCCACATCCATATCGGCATCGAGTCGCCTGAGATGCTGATCGATATCATGAATCCGATTCGTTACATGTTGCCGCACATCTTATGCCTGTCTACCAGCTCGCCCTTTTGGATGGGGCAGCCAACCGGATTGAAATCATACCGCAGCATTATCTTTCGCAATTTCCCGCGCACCGGTATCCCGCCGTTATTTCGATCTGCGGCAGAATTTCGCGATTATGTGGATACCCTGGTCAAGACGCGCTGTATACCAGATGGAACCAAGGTGTGGTTCGATATCCGCCCGAACCACAATTATCCAACCCTGGAAATACGCATCTGCGATGTATGTACGCGAGTGGACGAAGCGATCTGCATAGCTGCGATCATCCAGGCCTTGGCCTTCAAGATGTGGAAGCTACGCCGGGATAATATGAGCTTTCGCATCTATCCATCCGTCTTGATCGAAGAGAATAAGTGGCGGGCGGTGCGCTATGGTTTGGATGGCAAATTGATCGATTTTGGCAAGCAAGAAGAGCTGCCGGCGCGCGACCTGATCCGCGAGCTGATCGATTGGTTTTTGGAGGATGTCAAAGATGAGTTCGGGGGTCGCTCTGATATCGAGTATGCCTACCGAATACTCGACGAAGGCACCAGCGCAGATCGTCAGTTAGCAGTCTACCAGCGCACCGGTGACTTGAAAGCGGTGGTAGACCAGTTGATCGTTGAAACCGAGGAAGGGGTCATCGATCGTCCGGCCGAGTTGCGAGGAGATGAGCATGTCTGAGAAGCAACCACTCACTATTCTTTGTCTCGCCAGTTACTACAAAGGCGTGGCGTTCTTGAGAACTGCCAAGCAGCTTGGCTGCACGGTGCTGTTGATCACCCGGGAGAGTATGGCAGGCGAGGATTGGCCGCATGAGAGCATTGACGAAATATTCTACATGCCCAATTTGCGCACTCGCCCCGACATCCTGTACGCGGTCAGCTACATTGCACGCAGCCGGCCGATCGATTTAATCATTGCGCTGGATGATTATGATGTCGAAACGGCTGGGGCGTTGCGAGATCACCTGCGCATACCTGGCATGAGCGAGTCGCACGCGCGCCACTTTCGCGATAAGCTGACCATGCGCACATTGGCCCGAGAAGCAGGCATACCGATCCCGGAATTCACGGGCGTGTTCAACTATGATCGACTGCGAGAATTCATGCAGCGCGTGCCGCCACCCTGGTTGCTGAAGCCGCGCTCAGAGGCCAGCGCCATGGGCATTACCACGATCCACAGCGCCGATGAGCTGTGGCCGGTTTTGGATCGGCTGGGTGATGCGCAGTCATTTCACCTGTTGGAGCAATTCTTGCCCGGAGATGTTTTCCATGTGGATGGGCTGGTGCAAGATGGAAAGCTGATTTTTGCCGAAACGCATGGCTATGCACGCCCGCCAATGAGCGTGTACCAGGGTGGCGGAGTTTTTATGACCCGCACGCTGGAGCGCAATTCGAGCGCTTCGAAAGCGTTGGTGGCGCTGAACCGGCGCGTGCTGAAAGCGCTTGGGGCGGTGCGCGGCGCGACCCACGTCGAGTACATCCGCGCCCATGCTGATGGCAAATTTTATTTCCTGGAATGCGCTTCACGGGTGGGTGGAGCAAATATCGCTGAAGCGGTCGAGTTCGCCTCAGGCATTAACCTTTGGGCGGAGTGGGCAAAGATCGAGATTGCCCACCTGCGCGGCGAAACTTACCAGCTCCCCGAAACGCGCCGCCATTATGCAGGTTTAATTAACTGCCTTTCTCACCAGGAGTACCCGGATCTGTCGGCATACCAGGATGCAGAGGTGGTCTGGCGGTTGAAGAAAAAATACCACGCTGGAGTGATCTTGGCGTCGCCTGACTCTAAACGACTGGAGAATTTGCTCCATGAGTATGGGCGTCGTTTCGAGCAAGACTTCCTGGCGGTGTTGCCGCCGCAGGAAAAAGGTCCCTAAGCCGCTGCGTGGGATGGTGCAATTACAAAAAAGTCGCAGGGTCGAGCGCCTCGCTCGACCCTGCGGGTGGCTTCTTCGTATAGAATTTTCAGGATCAAGGATCGACTGAAATCAACTCAACTTCGAAAATAAGGGTTGCACCGGGGGGAATTACCCCACCGCTGCCCTGCTCGCCATAAGCCAGGTTGGCAGGGATCACGAGCTGGCGCTTGCCGCCGACTTTCATGCTCGCTACGCCCTCGTCCCAGCCGGGGATGACATTTCCCACGCCCAGGGCAAAGCTGAAGGGTTCGCCGCGTTCGACCGAGCTGTCGAATACTGTGCCATCCTCCAACCAGCCCGTATAATGTACGGTGACCACCTGACCCTGGGAGGGGGTGGCGCCATCGCCGACGACGATGTCATAGAATTTTAAGCCGCTCTCGGTGGTGGTGTACTGCTCTGGCGAAACCTTGGTCTGGGTGACGGGTTCTTTCACCTCGAGCAGCTCGATTTCCATGATGAGCGTGGAATTTGCCGGTATATTACCGGTGGCTTGATCTCCGAATGCCAACCCTGGCGGGATGAGCAGATAGCGTTTTCCGCCGACTTTCATATTGCGAACACCCTCGTCCCAGCCTGGGAATACCTGGTCGCCGCGACCGATGACAAAGGTGATGGGTTGGGATTCCTCCGAACGCGCCACATACTCTGGCGTTTCGGCCTGTATCCAAACTGTGTATCCTGTGGTGACGATGGAGTTGGTGATCGCCACGGCGCCTTCGCCAATGGCCAGGTCGGCGTATTTTAGTCCGCTGGTTGTGGTGACCAGTTTATCTGCTGCAACGTTGGTCGGCTGCGGAGGTTTCTCGACAGTGAGCAGTTCAACTTCCAGGATGACCTGGCTGTTGGGTGGGATTTGTCGATAACCCTGCTCGCCGAACGCCAGCTCCGGAGGCAGCACCAGCTTGATCGTTCCACCCGCTTTCATTAAACCCAGGCCTTCTTCCCACCCAGGCAGGAGTTGATTGCGACCGTAAACGACCGTGACTGGCTCACCGCTGGTCTTGCTGTTGGCAAATTCGGTGCCATCGGGCAGCGTGCCAATGAAATTCATTGTGACCAGGTCGCCGGCTTCTGGCGCACGACCATTGCCCGCTTTCAGCTCCAGGTATTGCAGCCCGCTGGCGGTGGTGAGGGCGCCTTCCAGTAGGAAGGGTTCAGGTGTGCTCTCGGCTGTCGGAGGGAAGAAAGCTTCGAGCGTCGCAGGTGGGTTGGTTGCCGCGGCAGTGACCTCCGCCGGTGTACTCGTTTTTGCAGGGCTGCAAGATACCGTAAGTGCGAACAAAAGCATCATCAGGATGGAGCGCCCCATCCAATTTCGTTTGTGAATCACGATCTACTCCTGTCAGAAAGTGTAAGGGGGGAATGTTTCGTTGGTCACAATCACCCAAATTCACCTGGATTGTATCACGATCCAGCATGCGAGAATGACCAACTAATTAATAGTCCGGTTAATTTACAGGGGAGGAGTGGTCGAGACTGCCCTGGCCAGTGGATGTCGAGGAGAGCGGCTATTGAAATGGTTGTAAGCAGGTATCGCAGATAATTTTGCCTTCACGTAAAACAGAGGCGGTCACCTGTATCGCTCGAGGCGGGTTGCAGGCGCAAGTTGCCAGCAGCCATGGCTCTCCGGCTTCGGCGTGCTCGAGCAGGTCCTCTACCAGGACCATGGCGCGAATGAGCGAGTAATTCTGGTCGATAGCTTTCGCCAGGCGTTCCAGGGCGGCTGACCATTTCAAGATGGCTTCCGAGGCCAGCATCCAGCATTTCTGTCCATCATAGGGGTCGATCATAGAGATCAAGCCAAAGGCGCGCGCCGGCCGCGTGTACCACGGCGAAAAGCGGGAAACATTTTCCATAGCCTCTAAGATCATGTGCGCCAGCACCATTTTCGCTGCTTGGAAAGGTTTGGAGATGTCAACGTTTGCAAACAGTGTCTTGACATCCGGCAGACACCCGCCGGAGTCATAGGTGCAGCTAATTGTTTGCCAGATCCGTCCTAAAACATCATCCAGAAATTCGGCAGGATCTGTGACGGCGGGTGGTTGGGTCAGGTTTTCCATATCACCACCTCCATCTCTTCTCGGGGGAGCCCGGTTCACGCCCGGTAAAAGCCCTTCGATTCCAATAGCGGCCATGGGTCCACCATATTTTTCTGCAGCGCCGCAGCTTTGGGTGGTAAATCAAAGGCCAGCGCCATAAGCTGGGTGAAGTACAACACCGGCAGAGGCGCCGGCGGGGTTTCTGCCGCGGCTGTCATCTGGAACTGGCGCGCATCCAGATTGGTGTGGCAAAGTGGGCAGGCAACAATGATCATGTCCGCGCCGACCTGGCGTGCATGCTGTATGAGGGAGCCGCTCAATTTGAGCACGATATCGGGCCGCGTCAAGGAATGGGTCGCCCCGCAGCAAGTGGTTTTGTACGACCAATCGCGCACCTCTGCGCCTAAAGCGCGTACGATCTCATCCAGATCGGTGGGATTTTCAGGATTCTCTGCCTCGGTGACGTGTGGGGGACGGGTCAGCAGGCAGCCATAATACGTCACGACGCGCAGGCCTTGCAGTGGGCGTTTTACCCGCTGGCTGATTTTTTCTATTCCGGCATGCTTTAGCAAAGTCTGCGCCAGGGTATTCACCTGCACCAGGTCCTGGTAGCGATAGCCAATGCTCTTGGCGGCCTGCCGGCGAGCTTGCTCATGTTGGCGGATTTCATATTGGGCAGCCTTGTGGCGGTTGAAGCAAGCCGCGCAGGGCATGGTCACTTCGTGAAAACCGCTCTGCTCGATCAGGGAGAGGTTCTCCATCGGAAGGCGCAGGGCTGCTTCAGGGTCGGAGCGATGGGCGGCGCTGCTGCCGCAGCAAATCCAGCCACCAGGCTCGATCAGGCGAACATCCAAAGCCTCACAGATGGCGCGGGTCGAAAGGTCAAACTCAGGTGAGGTGGAATGCAAAGAGCAGCCCGGATAATAGGCCACGGAATCGACAGCTTCTGGAAGGCGTTTTACCTTGCGCGGTGGGCGGGCGTAATGCGGCAGGAAAGGCATTTTGCGTTTTTGCAACATTCGCATGCCCAGGTCGAGGTCGCTGAACAGGTCACCAGTGCGCAGTTTCATTTCCGCGAGCAAGCCCAGCTCGTACGAGCGGCCCCACAGGCGTAGTTCGCGCATGAAAGCTTCGTTGAAGATCTTGATCTCGGAAACGGGCGGCGTATAACCCTGGGCCAGGGCTTCGCGGGTCAGGAAATCCATTATGGCAGCGATGTCCAACCCCTGCGGGCAGCGCGTGGTGCAGGTCTGGCACGAGGCGCACAGCCAGGGAGTTTGCGCCTTGAGAGCGATTTCCTCTTCGCCAAGTTGAACAGCGCGCATGATCTGGTTGGGTTGCCAGTCGAAGTACTCGGACAAGGGGCAGCCCGCGGAACATTTGATGCATTGGTAACATAGATAGACATTTTGCCCAAGCGCTTCCTGGATCGCGCGCGCCAGCGAGTCATCGATGGTTATGGGTCTTTCGGTGAGGGGTTGCTCGGCCATGGCGTTCCTCTTCCCTTCAATTGACCTGGGGCCGCGGGTAAAGTCCGGCGCCTTCGACGATAGGCTTGACAGCCTCTTCCCATTCGATAGCCATGATATGTACGCCGGAAACGCCCTTGATCTGGCGGAGTTGCTGGATCAGCTCGATGCAAATTTGTATGCCTTCTTGCTGCCAGGCGACCGTGCGCGCCTTCTTATCTTCTTTGGTCAATTCTTCCTTCTTTTTTCCGGCCCACGGCGCACCGGCGGCTTCCATCCGCTCGATCAGTGCGTCGGGAACCAGAATACCCGGCACCTGCTGCTGCATGTAGCGCGCCATGGTTGGGCTCTTGAGCGGACCCACACCTGCCAGGATGAAGGTTTGCTCGTGTAAGCCCAAGGCGCGCACCTTCTCCATGAATTTTGAGAATGCCTCCACGTCGTACACCAACTGGGTCTGGATGAAATTTGCTCCGGCTTTCACCTTTTTTCCCAGGCGATAAGGGCGAAACTCCACCGGACCGGCGAAAGGAGCCGCGGCAGCACCGATGAAAAAGCGCGGTTCGGCGCCCTTCAAGGGATCGCCGCATTCGAAGACGTGCTCATCACGCATGGCGGCAACCATGTGAATCAACTGGATCGAGTCCATATCAAAGACATTTTTAGCCTGGGGGTGGTTGCCGAAGCTCTGGTGGTCGCCAGTCAGGCAGAGCACGTTGCGCAAACCCAGGGCGTACGCCCCGAGCAGGTCGCTCTGCATCGCCAGGCGGTTACGATCCCGGCAAGTCATCTGCATGACAGGTTCCAGGCCTTCTTGCAGGGCAATCGCCGCAGCGCCGATGCTGGACATGCGCACGATGGCGGTCTGGTTGTCGGTGATGTTGACGGCATCGCAGTAGCCGCGCAAGAGAGCCGCCTTTTGACGGATGACCTGAGCGTCAGCGCTCTGGGGTGGTCCAAGCTCGGCAGTAACCGCAAAGTGACCGGCGCGCAGCACACGCTCCAGGTTTGACCCGGCCAGGTAACCATTGCTATGGGCTTTTTGTTCCAACGTGGTTTGATCGCTCATCGTCTATTCCTCCTTGGTGGGCAGCCTCAGGTCTTCTCGGACGATTTTGCGGGGACCGCCGTCGCGGGATGTGCGCCAATTCTTCGGTGGTTGAATCTCCATCAGAAGGTGCAGCTTATCCATGCTGAGCAGGCGGTCGTAGATCAATTGCCAGGCGCAGGGGGTGTCTGGGCTGATTTCGCAATGTCCATCCTCTGAACCGCCGCACGGACCGTTCAGCAGAGATTTGGAACAGCGCGCGATTGGGCAGATGCCGCCGGTAAGCCCCAATATGCAATCCCCACAAGCCGCGCAGCGTTCCACCCATACACCCTGCTCGCTGGGCAAACCCAGAAAGGTCGTATTTAAACCTGGTACCACCCATTTCTGCGGAAAGTGTTCCGCAATGGCTTGCACACCGATGCCGCAGCCCAGCGAAAGCACGATATCGGCTTGTTGTACCAGCTCGGCGATTTGATCCAGGTACTCCCATTCGCACTGGCGCTGGACGGTTTCATGGCGAATCTCTTGTGGTTTGCCGTCCAGGCGGGTGGACATACGCAGAGAGGCCGCCAATATGGCCGCTTCACGCTCGCCGCCGGCAAAACAAACGGTGACACAGGTGCCGCAGCCAACCACGAGCACGTTTTGGGCGTTGCTGATCAGAGCCTTAATCTCCTGCAATGGTTTTTGTTCGGCAACAATCATTTTTACCTCCAGTTATTACGCTGCTCGATGACAGGATATCACTCCGCTGAGTATGGCTTTTGCTTCAAGCGATTAGGACCAAGTTCCTGGATAAGTTGTGACATTTCTAGCGCCTTCTCGGCAAACTGGCTGCCCATAGCGGAAGATAAGTTGTAGAAACGAACCCGCTGCTTCTCCAGGCCAATTTGCTCGAGGAGATGCTGTACTCGTTCAACTCTTCTTTTTGCGTTTACATTACCTTCCAGGTAATGACAGTCTCCGGGCAGTCAGCCTGCGACCATCACTCCATCCGCGCCTTGCTCGAAAGCATGCAGCACCATGAGCACGTCCAATTTGCCCGAGCACGGCAATTGCACAATTTTGATCGAGGGTGGATATTGCATACGCAGAGTGCCTGCCAGGTCTGCAGCAGCGTAAGCGCAGTGCTCACAGGCATAACAAACAATTTGCTGCTGCCACACCTGGTTTGCTTCTCGGTTCCTGGTTACCTGTTGATCCATGACTAATCTCCCTGCAGGTCAACCTGCTCGAGCGGCACAAAAGTGATCTGGGGTTGCAAGAGCGCTTCAATCTTGGCGCTCATCTGCAGATCGGTGTAATGCATCAATTGGATGGCGCGCGCCGGGCACTCCGCCGCGCAGCTACCACAGCCCTGGCACAAGGCCGGCTCGATCATTGCCGCCCCAGCGATGCCGCCCACGCCTTTCAGGTCGGAACGTATCTGTGGAGCGTGGAAGGGGCACAAGCGCACGCAGGTCAGGCAGCCGGTGCATTTTTCTGCTTGCACCACGGCAACCCGGCCGCCTGCAGGCAGGCTATCCTGGGATAAGACGCGTGCGGCGCGTGCTGCCGCGGCTTGCGCCTGGATAATGCTCTCTTCCAGAAGCTTGGGATAGTGCGCCATGCCTGCCATGAAAATGCCCTCGGTGCTGAAATCCACCGGGCGCAGCTTGACATGCGCCTCCTGGAAGAACCCATCGGCGTCGATAGCGACTTTGAACATTGCAGACAGGTGGTGTGCATCAGGTCGAGGCACGACGGGCATGCTGAGCACGACCAGGTCTGGGGTTAACTCCAACTGCTTTCCCAAGGCCAGTTCCCAGGCGCGTACTTTGAGGGCGCCTCCCTGACACTCGACGAATGGCAGGTGGGCGCTATCATAGCGCGAAAAGATTATTCCGCGCTGGCGGGCGGCGGTGTACAGACCTTCCTTCTTTCCGTACACGCGCAGGTCTTTGTAGAGAATGACGACCTGCGCCTGCGGGTTGCGCTGCTTAAGGGCTATGGCGTTTTTCAGGGCGACGGTGCAGCAAATGCGACTGCAGTATTTTTCTGCGGGCCCAACGCATTGAATCATCACCAATGAGCGCAGGCTTTGAACTTTATCGGGCTGGTTCACCAGCAGGTCTTCAAAGTCTTGCTGGGTGAGGATGCCCGAGTGGGCGCCATAACCGTATTCGTTTCCGCGGTATTCCTGCGCCCCCGTCGCCAGTATGGTAGCGCCATGTTGGATGGCGCTTTGAGAGCCATCCATTTCTTGTATGGTGCTGACAAACTTACCTTTGAACCCTTGTGAGCGAACCACTTTGCTGTTGAGATGCACAGCGATGAGATCATGATCAAAAACACGTTGCGTCAGCTCATCCAGGTAGCGTTGCGGATCCTGGCGGGCAGATGCGCCGCTGCTGCCGTTTCCGCCTGCCGTAAAGAGGGTGGGGTCGGTGGGCAAATAGACGCGCCGCAAATTACCTCCCAGGCTGGATTCCTTCTCAACCAGATGCACCGGGAAACCCTGATCTGCCAGGGAAAGAGCGGCGGTCATACCGGCAATTCCACCACCCACTACCAGGACAGATTTCTCAACTTTCATGTCCAACGTGTGCAGCGGTTCAAGGCGAGCAGCTTTTGCCACCGCCATGCGTACCAACTGCCAGGCTTTCTCAGTCGCCGCGGCGCGATCGTTCGAATGCACCCAGGAGCAATGATTGCGAATATTCGCCATTTCGAACAGGTAGGGATTCAAGCCGGCTGAACGCAAGCTGTCTCGGAAAAGCGGTTCGTGGGTGAGCGGTGTGCAACTGGCGACGACCACCCGGTTGAGACCTTTCTCGATGATGACTTCGCTGATGTGGCGAATGCTGTCCTGGGAGCAGGTATAGAGATTCGACTCGGAATGCACCACAAAAGGCAGGTGAGAAACCTTTTCGGTGATCTCGGGCACATCGATGTAGCCAGCGATATTTGAGCCGCAATGGCAAACGAAAACACCCACCCGCGGCGGCTGCCCACTCACATCCCGCTCAGGGGGAAAGGTTTTCTGTACCGTCAGGCTAAAACGCGCGGCTCCCAATTGAGCGGCTGCGCTCGCAGCCGCACCACTGGCTTCAACCACAGACTCGGGAATGTCTTTGGGTTCGCGAAATGGCCCTACGGCATAGATGCCGGGACGGCTGGTTTCAAGTGGATTGAAATTCACAGTGTGGCAGAATCCGTACTCGTCCAGCTCCACGCCCAGGCGGCGTCCGAGCTCGCGCACGGATCGGGAGATCTCCATGCCAACCGAGAGCACAACCATATCGAAGCGCGACTGCTGGTGTGTTCCATTTTGATCTTGATAATTTACCAGCAGTTCCCTGCTTTGAGGGTCTTCATAGAGCGAGCTGATGCGGCAGCGAGTGAATTTTACGCCGTAGCGCTGCTGGGCGCGTTCGAAGTAGCTCTGGTAGCTCTTCGAGAAGGCGCGCATATCCATCATGAACACCTGAATTTCCAATTCCGGGTGATGCTCTTTGGCAATCATGGCTTCTTTGGTGGCGTACATACAGCACACCGCAGAACAGTAGTCATGCTGCTGGTCGCGAGAACCAACGCATTGCAAGAAAGCGATGCGCCGGGGCGTCTTTTGATCGGATGGTCGCTGCAAATGACCTTGAGTTGGGCCAGAGGCAGAAAGCAGCCGTTCGAACTGCAGCGAGGTCACCACATTTTGAAAGCGCCCCAGGCCGTACTCCTGGGAGAGATATGAACGGTACACCTGGTAGCCGGGAGCCAGAATGATGGCGCCCACCTGGATGGTTTCTTGCTGTTCGATTTCGTCGTGATTGATGGCTTCGCGCCCACAGGCAAAGACGCAGCTCATACATTCGGAACACACGCCGCATGCCAGGCAGCGGGCGGCTTCTGCCTGGGCGCTGGCATCATCGTAGCCACCCTCCACTTCCATAAAATTGTCGATGCGCTGAGAAACCGGCAGTTCAGGCAAGGGCACCCGTGGTTGAATGTGAATTTCACCGGACTCGAGGCGTTCGTCGATCTCCTGTCGCGTCAGGCGGACGACCGGTAGATCGGGCCGAGGAGCCGGCTCCAGCGGTTGTTTCAATAGATAGCGAATAATCGACTCAGCCGCTCGATGCCCGCTGTTGACCGCTTCGATGACGAAGGCAGTGCCAGAAACGCTGTCTCCAGCCGCGAACACACCGGGACGTGTGGCAGCCAGCGTGTTGGGGTTGATGGCAATCGTCTGCCGTTCGGTGATGCCCACGCCAGCATCCGATGGGATGAAGGCCAGGCCGGCTCGCTGCCCAACCGAGAAAATGACCGTATCGCACACCAGAACATGGTTGGTACCGGGAACTTTTTCCACCTGCAAGCGCCCACTTTCATCGAAGCGGAAAGAGGCTACCTGCATGCACTCAACGCCGGTGACGTGACCACGTTCATCGCCCAGGATCTGTTCGAAGGTTCGCCCGGCATGGATAACGACGCCCTCGTTCTCGGCTGCTTCGACTTCCCAGGGGTGAGCTGGCATGGAATCTCGGCTCTCCAGGCAGGCGAGCTGCACCTGGCAACCCAAACGCACTGCGCTGCGTGCGCAGTCGATGGCCACGTTGCCGCCGCCCAAGACCAGCACTCGCTTGCCGAGCGGCGGAATTGGATCGCCGTTGCTGCCGCCCGGGGTGTATTTGCCCAGGCGCACATCACGCAGGAAGTGCGTGTTGACCAACACGCCATCCAGATCTGCACCGGGTATGCGCAGGCGAATGCCTTCATGAGCGCCGACGGCGATTAACACTGCTTCGAAGCCGGCATCGAACAAATCATCCAGGTTGTCTACCCGGCTGTTGAGGCGCAGCTCGACACCCAGATCCAGGATATCTTGCACTTCACGCTCGATGATCTCAGTGGGCAGGCGATATTCGGGCACACCCAGGCGCAACATGCCGCCTGCTACGGGCATTGCTTCGAAGATCGTGACTGGAAAACCAGCTCGTACCAGGTCTTGCGCCGCAGTGAGCCCACACGGTCCAGCGCCAATGATGGCGACGCGACTCTCGAATTTCGGGGGAATTGGCTCAAGCGGTTGGCGTGGCTTTTGGTAAACCTTATCGGTGACAAATCGCTTGAGAGCGCGGATGTTGATTGGTTCGTCCACCAGCCCGCGGTTACAGGCAGTCTCGCAGCGATGGTTGCAGATGCGCCCGCAGATTCCCGGGAAGGGGTTGTCCATCTTGATCACGCGCATGGCATCTTCCCAACGGCCTTCGCGGATCAGGGCGATATACCCCTGAGCGCGCTGTCCGGCAGGGCAGGCATCGCGGCATGGTGCAATGCCCCGCTTGTCAATGGCAAAAGCATTGGGAACTGCTTGAGGATAGAGCTTGTAAATGGCGTGCCGGCGAGAAAGGCCTTCGTTGAATCTGTCGGGGACAATTACCGGGCAGACCTGGGCGCAGTCTCCGCAGGCGACGCATTTCTCGGGGTCAACGTAGCGCGGGGCGCGCCTCAACTGCACGCTAAAATTGCCAACGCTGCCCCGGATTTGCTGCACTTCAGTGCGGGTCAAGATCTCGATATTGGTATGGCGGCCGGTTTCGACCAGCTTGGGCGAGATCGTGCACATGGCGCAGTCGTTGGTCGGAAAGGTTTTATCAAGCTGCGCCATCTTTCCGCCTATGGCAGCCTGGGACTCAACCAGATACACCTTGAATCCCTGGTCAGCCAGGTCCAGGGCCGCCTGCATGCCGGCGATGCCGCCGCCGACGACCATGACAGAGCCGGTGGGCTTAGCAGGAGCTGCAAATGAAGGTGGCGATTGCAGCGGAGACGATGTAGCAGAGGGAAGTTGGCTTTCTTCTCTCATCCAGTTTCCTCGTTGGCAATTATCGAAACAGTTGGCTACCTGGCGGCTTTTCTCCCTCGAAAGCCGGGTTCGTCCTCCTCATCAGAGATCATTTCCTGCACTTGTGCCTTCGCTTGGGCCAGTCTTTTTAGTGGATTCGGTCCGAGTTTGCGGATGCGCTCAGTCATGGTTTGGGCTGCCATGGCAAAGGTCTGACCTTGGGAGCCTGACATGAAGAACATGTCCACGCGATCACCTCCCAAGCCAATGTCATCCAAAAGACGTTTGGCGCGCTGGATCCTGGCCAGACCACGCTCATTGCCGCGCACATGGTGGCAATTGCCGATGGGACAAGCCACCTGGTAAACACCATCGGCGCCCTGTTCGAAAGCTTCCAGGATATAGCGGATATCTGTTTTGCCCGTGCAGGGCAGGCGAATGAACTTGACATTGGCGGGATACTGGATATGCAGCGCACCAGCGGTGTCGGCTGCCATATATCCACAGTAGACACAGTAGAACGCGGTGATCTCGGGCTCGAAGTTTAGATCTACATTGACATCTGCACGCTCAATCATGTGTTTACTCATCCCAAGTTCGAACATTTATCTGCGAATAAACTCTGATCACCAGTCCATATCCGATCTTATCCGGCGGCTGGCAGCCAGTGACCCAGCCCTTTTATAGAGTGCAGCATG
Source organism: Chloroflexota bacterium (assembly GCA_029265355.1). Lineage (GTDB taxonomy): Bacteria > Chloroflexota > Anaerolineae > Anaerolineales > UBA4823 > JAJUJL01. Next base: position 53,094 of record JAJUJL010000006.1, read on the forward strand.
ATTTGTTCGTCAGTATAGTTCAGCAATTGAATTGCATTCGCTGGGCATTCACCGGTGCAGGTGCCACAGCCCTGGCACTCAGCGGGATCGATGTAGGCTGCGCCTCCCAAATTTCCGACACCGCGCCGGCCCTCGAACTCCACGACCTTCGGGATGCCAAATGGACAGGTGCGAGTACAGGTGAGGCAGCCGACGCACTTTGTAGGGTCTACCTGGGCAACAACCCCGCCCAGGTAGAGCGTATCGCGCGACGAGAGAATGGTCAGCGCGCGCGCCGCGGCTGCCAGAGCGTGGCTGGTGCTCTCTTCAAGGAATTTGGGGTAATGCGCCATACCTGCCAGGAAGATGCCTTCACGGGTAAAATCCATCGGTCGCAGCTTGATTTGAGCTTCTTTGAAGAAACCCTCGCTTGAAAGGGGCAGCCTGAGCATCTCGGCAAGTTCTTGAGTACCGTCGGCAGGTAAGATGGACATGCTGAGAGGCACCAAGTCTGCCGGTAGATGCACCCACTGCTTGAGGCTCAAATCATATACCTTTACCAGCAGTCGTTTTCCTGATGGCTCGAGTGATAATTGAGGGGGAGCATCATCGGTATAGCGGAAGAAAATCACACCACGGCGGCGAGCTTCTGCATAATAGTCCTCACGAAATCCGTAGGTGACAATGTTGCGGTACAGAACTGTTACCCGGCAGCCGGGGTTATACAGCTTGAGCCGGATAGCGTTCTTCATGGTGTTCGTACAGCAGACGCGTGAGCAGTAGTCGGGGACGCCTTCTGGGCGTACACACTGGATCATGACCACATTCTTCAAAGCTGCCATCTTTTCCGGTTGGTAGATGATCATTTCTTCCAGTGTATGTTGAGTGATTACCTGGGGATATTCCAGCCAGGGGTGTTGCTTGGCTTCGCGCCCGCCGGTTGCGACAATGGTCACACCATGTTCTAATTGCGTGAGCAAGCGAGAGCCATCTGGTTGCTGGGTGGCAAGTTCGGCGCGGAAGAACCCCAGGTGCCCAGAGTGGCGGATGACCTCTGTGCGGGTATATACGTGGATGCGTTGGTGGGCGGTTACCCGATTTACCAGGTCACGCAGAAGTAACTGAGGGTTATATCCCTCTGCGACGTAGTGCAGCTTGAGCAAGTTGCCGCCGAGCATATTGGAGCGCTCAACCAGATACACGTCATAGCCGCTATCTGCGATTGCCAAGGCGGAGGTCATGCCTGACACCCCCCCGCCGATCACCAGGGCATTGGGGCGGCAATGATGTTTTTGCTTGTGAATCGGTTTGGCAGCCGCCACGCGACCAATAGCGATGCGCAGCATTTCTTGCGCTTTGCGATTAGCAATCTCCGGTTGAGCAAGGTGAACACGGCCGCATTGATCGCGCAGATTGACCAACTCTACCAGGTAAGGGTTTAATCCGCTTTGGCGCACACAGCGTTGGAAGAGCGAGTCATGGGTGCGATTGCTGCAGCCTGCCACCACGACCCGGTTCAGGGATAGTTCCGAGATGCCCGCCTGAATCCTGATCAGACCTTCCGGGAAGCATGCCGCCTCAACGACCTCGGTGTGAACTACTCCCGGAGAAGACCGGGCAACCTGCACCAGTCCTTGCAGATCGAGCTGGCTGCCAGACGTATGACCCTCTTGATCTGTGCCATGCCACCCTGCCAGCTCGCCCATACAGGTGCACAGATACACGCCTGTGCGCGGAGGTTGTCCTTCGACATTTCTTTCGGGCGGCAGTGAAACACCGGTTTTTTCACCGTTCATGTGCATCAGAAATGGCCATTCGCGGGTGAGGGGGTAGGTGTTCAGACGATCATTCAGCAGGCGCATCACCTCCGCGGCTGCTCCGCTGGCATCGATGATGGTCTCTACAATTTCCTTGGGAGACGAAAATGCCCCGCAGACAAAAACGCCTGGGCGGGAGGTCTGCAGCGGCGAAAATTTTTCTGTTTTGCAAAAACCGTAGTTGTTCAGTTCGATGCCAAGCACGCCAGCCAGCTCGACAGCAGAAGCAGGTGGGCCTAAACCTGTTGCCAGCACCACCATCTCGAAAGTTTCTTTCACTGTCTGCCCTTCTGCATCCTGGTACTTCAAAATCAGGTTGTGGCTACGAGGATCTTCTTGAACAGCCGAAACCCGGCAGCGGGTATATTGAATGCCGTGTTTTTGGCGTGCTTTGGCAAAGTATGTGCTGTACTCTTTATTAAACGCCCTTTCATCCATGATGAAAACACGACAGGCAACCTCATTGCCCAATCGCTGCTTGGCGAGCATAGCCTCTTTCGTGGCATACATACAGCAAATCGAAGAGCAATAAGTTATCTTTTGGTCACGCGATCCGATGCATTGCAACCAGGCGATGGATCGAGGGGTTTGATGGTCGGATGGTCGAATGACAATGCCTTCGGTAGGGCCAGATCGGCTTGCCAGGCGCTCGTATTGCATCGCGCTCAGCACATTGGGGTAGCGACCAAAACCCAGTTCGCCGATCTCGCTTGGATCGTAGGTCTTAAATCCAAGCGCCAGGATGATGGCGCCCACGTTCAAGCTAAATAATCTTGGTTTTTGATAGAGATCGATTGCCCGAGTTGGGCAGACCTCCACGCATTTGCCACAGGTGTCGCATTCAGGATGGCGGTCTATGACGTAAGCATCTGGTACTGCACGAGCAGCCACTTTATAGGCTGCCTTGCGAAAGGTAATGCCTTGTTGGTAAGTATCGGGGAGTTCCAGCGGGCAAACCTGGCTACAATATCCACAGTTGATACAGCGTGCTGGGTCCACGTAGCGTGGCTCAGTGCGGAGAGAAACTGTAAAATCCCCAGCCTGGCCTTCGACGTCGATGACATGCGTGTTGGTGTGAATCTCAATGTTAGGGTGTTGGTTGTTGGAGATATAACCAGGTGAAATGGAGGGGCGTGTGCAACCGTAGCCGTGATCCGGAGTGCCCCGGCACAAGACGCAGTCGTGCTGTGGAAACATAAAACCGAGCTGAGACACTCTTCCCCCCAGGCACGGAGTATGCTCCACGAGATGCACTTTCAAGCCAGCATCGGCTAGATCCAATGAGGCACGCATCCCCCCAATACCGCCGCCGATCACCAGCACTGAAGCGGGACGCGTTTCCAGATTTTCTCGTAACAAAGGCTCTTTTGAAAGATTGGCAACCATCGTGACGATACCCTTCTCAGAAACAAACCGCGCCCTTCCGCTATGGACAAGAAGGGCGTGGGCAGCAAAGAAGATGAGATGGCCCACTTGGTCCGCGAGAAGGTACTCTGCGGATAAATATATAAGAAAACGCCACGAGTGTTTTGTCTAATTTGATTGTAGCAAATGAGCTTCGAAAGTCAATAAGATTACAACATTGAGGATGAATGTCATAGAAAACATGGATGATTGACAGCTATACAAGCGGGGAGATCTGGCTAAGCCTCATCGCCGGGCTTGCGATGAAGACAGGCGTTCCAGATTTCTTGAGGAAACACAATATCGGCCAGCAGACCATTCTTTGGCACGCCCTGGCTGCTGTTTAGATTGATCCCCTGAGCCAGGTAGGCCTTGTAAACCAGTTGGCTGCAGTAGAAACCGTAGTCGTTTTGTGGATCCAGGTAATTCAGATTATAAGGTTTACTATGCATGGCCTGTTCCAGGCAGAAGGCGGCTACTGCCCGTCGAATGCGTGCCTCTTTCTCCGGTGGATAGTATCTACCCTGCAGCGGATAAGCGACTCCGATGAATGTATCTAATAGAAGGCGCTGCTTGAAGAGCGCCTGGGACTCCCAGGTTTCTCCGGGCATGTGGAAGACAATCACACCTCGGGCAGCAGATTCTATGCAACGACCGCCAGGACCGAGATAGAGCACGCAATGATCAATTTCCCCGGGAACTAACTTGCCAAAAGCGCGCCACAGACGGCCGAACAAGCTGTCGGCTTCGCCATCTTGTGTGCAGATGATATCCCCGGTTTGCAAGTGTAGGCCATGAAAGATGTGTGAATAAATCCTCATGCTGCAAATATATACGCCGTTGGCGGTAGATTGGCGCGTGAAAAAATCAGGACGTTGGGGTCAACGTCCTGATGCTGTGGCGCATTCAATTTCTGCCTGGGAATTGAACACTACCGTGGGCTAGTCCTCGTCATCCTGCCTGGTCTGCCGGCGATATTGCCCACCGCCGCTGCCGCCGCCACGAGGCCCGCGATCCTGGGGATTGCGCCGTGGTTGCCGGAAGCTATCCCTGGGGCGTTCTTCACGCGGTCGGGCTTGATTGACTGTGAGTTGGCGGTTGTTTAGGGAATGACCATTGAACATCTGGATGGCTTTCTCGCCGTCGCTTTGGCTGCCCATTTCAACAAAAGCAAACCCTTTGGAGCGACCAGTTTCACGATCTTTTATGATTGCCACAGATGCTACAGCGCCTGCCCGGGTAAACAGCGCGCGCAGATCATCCTCAGTGGTCGTGTATGGCAGGTTGCCTACATAGAGCTTCATCGTAAATTATCCTCTTTTGTTTGTGAAATCAAAATGCTCAGCTAGCCCAATCCCAGGCAGATTGAGGACTGCACGAATGACCGTAAATAATTATATCAGCCCCTTGCATTTCAGTGATAAGAAAAACGTCCTGCGTTTGACAACATTCTCATTGAAAGTCTCCGCCATCCGTGCTGGCAGGAAGCCAGACAGGTGAAATATCCGGCTCATGGCCAGGGTATCTCGACTGGATCGGTGTAACCATGCTTTTCAACGGTGTACAGTTTGCCGTTGGATGGCATCCCGCAACCCGCCTCGTCAACAAACTCATAATAGTTATCATAGGTTTGGACGGCCACAAAGATCAAGACGCCGTTTTGACAGATATTCGCCTCGATCAGGTACCCCCGATTGTCATCTTCAGTCATCCACACCTTCTCCCAGGCAACTATAACCTGGTTGCCATCGCGTTCGGCGCGCACATTCTCGGGTGGACCGTACAATGTGGCGTGAGGAAGTCGGGAAACAACAAATTTAAGCGTCGAGGTATCGCCGCTCACCTCCAGGACAGAGGCTGCGGACCAACAGTGACGGTCGAGACCATCTGGCTTCAGCCATAGCCAAGTGCCAGAGTAACTGCGTCCATGAACCTCAGCGCGATCACCTTCTTTCAACTCATGTGAATACAAATAGGCCTTGCCAGGGCCGTAGCGGCAAAAGGCGCGCATTTTGGCAATGGCGATGGGAAACTCCGACGTCGGAGAAGCGGTAGGTGTTTTGGTCGGCGTGGTTGTGGGAGAGTGTGCTGCCGTGGGTGTATCAGTCGCAGTCGGGGATGGCGTCATTGATGGCGATGGCGCGAGTGTGGAAGTGATGGTGGGCGAAGGATGGGCTGGCAGCGTGGTCGCTGCCAGCCTGGCGGTATCTATCGAGGATGGAGGCTGGGTGTAGCCACACCCAGCCAGCCACATAAGCAGTATCAGTTGGATGGTGTAATGCGAGCGCCTGAGCATCTACTTTACAAACACAACGCCTCCGATTCACTAGGGTATGGTGAAGTTCACCAAGGTCAGCTTGCCCGGCTGCACCTCAACCTCGCGCTGCTGAAATCCTTTCAGAAAGAACGAGATCTGGTAGCGCCCGGGGGGAAGATCAGCCATAGCAAAGTTCTCTTTCCAGGGTGAGACCTCCGAAAGGCGCTTGTCGGAGTAAGTCTTGAGATAATAGGTATCCAGCGCTGGTTGGCCAGGGCCGCCTAACAGTTCGAATTGCAAATCTACGGGGTGGATCAGGTTGCCATCGGCATCCTGAATCCTGCCAGCAATCGCTCCGGTGAGCGCGCCTCCTTCGTAAGGCAGCGGCGATAACCAGAGTTCGGGGTTGCAGACGACGCCGTAATTGTTATCGCCCAGGCGAACTTCAAAGGATAAAGTGCTACCCTGCACTCTGCCGGTATTGCCGACTTTTCCAATCTCATCTCCAGCGGACACCTGATCGTCGACATTGACGCTAATTTCCGAAAGTTGTCCGTACAAAGTGAAGACGGGCTGGCCGAGCCCAGGTAGATCATGCCGCAAGATCACCAGATTACCGTACACATTCCTGCCTGGGCCGAAAGAAATATTGAGATCATCACCAGCGGTTACAACGACACCATCGGCTGCCGCCAGCACTGGGATGCCGGTGGTATTCAAGAATTTCACACCGTGCATAGCCTCTTTGACTGTGCGCTGGTACTCGCCAAAGCGGCTGGATACATCGATGGTGTTGCGCCCGACTGCGCCGATGGGGCGCTGCAGGAGAAAGGCGCCATCGGAGATACAAACATCTTCTTCACAAGGACCCATCAACAGCGCGGTGGCTTCTTGGTTTGGCGCGGGGGTTGGCTGAGAATCGGGCGTGGTTGGTGTATCCTGGGGGGGTGTGGTTGGCGAGGCTTCCTCCAGCGTAGGTGATGCGGCAGGGGGTATGGAGGGGGAAGTGGTTTCAACCGAGCCGCTACCGCCCGAGGCGGTAGGCGCAGGCTGAGTTGAGAATATCTGACATGCAATGGTGACTGACAAAAGCAGAGCGGCTGCCAGTAATGCTGCTGTTGGAAACCGTGTTCGCTTCATGGGTGGACTCTCCTGTGTTTTCGATCGGCATTATGAAGTAAGAGTGTTGAAATTTTAGTAAGAGGCGTTTTGCGAAGTGATTGCCGATTTTTATATAACCGCAACACACTTTGTGGGCAATGGCGCAAAAGTACCAGGGTAGGGCTGTGATCGGGGGATTAAAATGAGTCGAAGTGCTCGACCTCAAAAGTAAATATCGTTGCGCCCCCTATCGTGACTTTGACGGGGATACTTGAGACAGTATCAGGAAGCAAGGTGTCGAGGTATTGCACGCGCTCTCGACAGCTCTGTTTCAAAGCCTTTACCACCACCTCTTCATGTCCTTCTGATAAGCCAATCAACAAGGTGGCATTGCGCTTGTGCAAAAAGCCACCACTGGTTTTCAGGCGCGTGACACTGAAACCGAGTTTATTCAACATGCTGAAGGCGTTTTCAAGGTCTTCTTCTTGCACCACTGCCACGATGAGCCGGTCGATTGGGGCCTGGCGCAAGTTCTGGCTACCAAGGAGATCGGGCCAACCGATTGTTTGCTGGGTCAACGCGGCATCGACTTCGTTCACAAGATCTGCGTAAATTTCATCTGAGATAATGCCATCACGGCGCAGTCCGCTCAAAGTGCTGCGTTGGGCGCGCAGGTATTCTCTCCGGGCTGTATCCAATTCCTCCGCCTCCACGCTGGGGTAAGTGGTGAGCACTTCTCGCACGGCATCCGCCAGACCTTTGCTGTGTTCTCGGAGGTGAGGCTCTAGAATTTTCCAGACATGATCAGAGAGCAACCCGTCTCTGTATCTTCTTTTTAGGTGATCATACGCCGCGCGAGCAGAGACGGCGCGAGCATGACGGCGTTCATATTCATCTTGCATCTCGCTGCGTTCGATCAACCCCAGGCGACGAACGAGGGGACTCATACTCATCCCTTGGACTACCAGGGTGAAGAGTACAACGCCAAATGCCATCACTTGAATTATTTCCGAGCTGCCTAACGATTCAGGCAGGCTCAATACCAAAGCCAATGAGATGGCTCCGCGTAGACCACCCCAATAAAGAACATGCTGCCACTTGTTGGGAATATCTGCTCCCAGCCGCGATAATCCGTACACACCCACCGCGCGCGCCACGAGCACGGCAATAATTGCCCAAAGGATCAATTGCCAGTGTGTGAAAAGCAGGGGTAGCTCTATTCTTAAGCCGATGAGCAGAAATATAAAAGAGTTGGCGAGAAATGCAGCGTACTCCCAGAAATTAAAGACAACGATGCGCGTGGTTGGCGACATACCTCTAGGGCCAATATTGCCATTGACCAGGCCAGCCGCCACGACTGCCAGTACGCCGCTGAAACCAAGCAGGTGTTCCGAAATCAGGTACGCCCCGTAGGCTAAGACGCTGGTCAGCGTAGTTTCAATTAAGTGATCATCGATACTGCTGATGACTTGGGAGATGATTGTGCCCAGCACGACACCGACGATCAAGCCGCCGCCCGCAACGCGGAGAAAATCCAGGATGCTCGAAACCAGGTTGAAACTCTGCGTACCTGCCAGCGCCACCGCCAGTACGAGATCGAATAGAACAATTGCTGTGCCATCGTTGAACAAGCTTTCGCCTTCGAGAAGCACTTGCAGCCGCTTGGGCACGCCCATCGAGCGGAAGAGCGCCACTACTGAAACGGGGTCGGTCGCTGAGACCAAAGCGCCAAAGACCAGAGCCACGGGTAGGGCCAGGCCAGTTCCATAGGTGATGATCAGGCCGACAATCAGGGTTGTCAGGATCACACCTGGCACAGCCAGCGCCAGTATCGGCCCCAGGTTGATACGCAGATCGGCAAAATTCAGGTGAAAAGCCGCCTCGAATACCAACGGGGGTACCAACAACGCCAGGATCAGGTTTGGGGAGATGCTGAGCTCTATGCGAGTTTGAAGCGTTAATAACAATCCCATCATCACCAGCCCGATCGTGTAGGGGACGCGCAGCCGGTGAGCTATAATGCCGACTACCACAGCCACAAAAAGCAAACCGATGATGATTTCTTCGGCGATGAGAAACTGCTCTTCGGACTCGTCTAGCAGCTCATCTGCGGTGAGGGTTTGCTCTGGGGTTGCTGTTCCTGCCGCAGGAGTGCCGTGTGCGTCAGATGCTGTATTAATCGAAAATGCAGGATTGCTCACTTGCCATGGCAGGTTCAATTGCGTTTGTTGAGATCCGCATCCTGACAGGCCACCAGCACTGAAAAAAATTACGATCAGGGATGCGATGATTAGTAGATGAGAGCGTTGCATACTGAGTATTGTACCGTAGGCTGAAAACGTTCTAGGTGTTTCGCCGGAAGTGTTTTTACAAAAATGTGAACGAGCACCGGCGAAACCCTGGAGTAAACCGCCGACGCGATGGCGGATTTACTCTAAACACTTTCGGCGGTTTACTTAACGACATTGAGGTCTTTATTTAAGGGGACGATCTCGCCAGCGCATGGCGGGCTAGCTCAGCAACGGTGGTCAGTCTAAGTTCCTGGTTTTGGTAGAACAGGAATGTATCCCCATCGTCCAGCATGCGGGTGAGCTGATCTCTGGCAAGGCCAGGTGCTACCCTACCGATGCTCCAGGCAGCCAGCCCCCGTATTTGTGGAATGTGCTCGTGCAGGCAAGGCAATATATAGGGTATAGATCCCTGAACTTGCTCGCCGATCACTTGAGCTACCCGACCGATAGCCCACAGGTAACCGGCGCGAAAGTGGACTGCGTCCTGTTCTTCCATGTCCAGCAAGGCAACCAGTATGGGAATGTAGTCCTGGAACACGGTGTGGCAATGCAGGAGGGTCTCACCGATCAGCTCGGGAGCACGCCACCCGATGGAACCTGATTCATCCGACAATAACCAGATCAACCTGCGGAGATGATTGCGCACAAGCTGGGCATCCTTGTTTGCGACCTGAGCTGCAGCGAGTCCATACGCTTCAACGGCGCGCCAGCTCACAAGAACATCCGAGTCGTAAGTCAATGCCAATAAATGGCTCAGAATGCGAGATTGTTGGCAGGCCTCAGCCTGGATTGCCTCGATTTCCCAGGCCTTCAACCATCCCCGCAAGGCGGCTTTGCGAGGATGCTCTGCCATCACACACCATAAAGATAGTAACAGCTTCGGCAGCCTTCTGGAGCATCAGGAAGGGTCACGGGTTGGTCGTGGTTACCATTGAGCATGGAGGCGACAATACCATGGTTGGCAGCGCGCAGGCGATCAATATATTTATTACGAAAGGCAAGATAATCTGGCTGTTGCCAGATGACCTCCAGCTTTTGCTCGCGAACGTTGCCGTATCGCTGGCAGGGCACGAACACCTTCTCGCCGTTGAAGACCCGGTTTTCCGCATAAGAAAGCGTGATGCAAGGAGACACATATCCCTGCCAGTTGATATACAGGCTACGCAGCGGGTCATGTTCGCAGATGACTTGTTCGATAGGGCGGAGGTTATAGGTGCGCAGACGAATGCCAAGAAGCTGTGCTTTGCGAGAGGCTTCAGCCAGGACCGCTTCGATTTCGGGGATGGGTTGCCCGTGGTGAGTGAATAATCGGCGCTCATTATCGCTAGATTTGAGTATTACATCCAGGTTCTTGGCGATGACGTTCTCCACCCCAAGGCTGTGCGCCAGCTCAAGGTATGTGGGAAGCTGGTGATAGTTGGCAGAGTCAGGTCCCGCCATCAACACAAACACCATCATCATGCGCGGATTCATTTTGCGCATGCGCAATTTGATAGCCCTAAGAGCGCGGATATTGGCGATGACACGATCAAAGTTCGAACCCTGGCGGATCTGGTTATAGAGCTCGGCGGAAGCGGCGTCTATCGAGAATGAGATCCAGTCCAGTCCTGCGGCCACCAAACGTTCAGATAAGTCTGGGGTGAGGCGAAGTCCATTGGTGCTGAAGCCCACCGTGCAGCCGGCTTGCCTGGCAGCCTGTACCATTTCCAACAAGATGGGACTGAGCAGCGGTTCTCCTCCACCAGTCAGATCCACAGACTTGGCCTGGGTGAGATAGGGCCGCAGGGCATCAAAGGTTGCCAGATCCATGGCGTTTCCTTCGCTGCGCAGCTCTGTCCAGGGGCACATCACACACGACAGGTTGCACTGGAGGGTGGGTTCGATTTGAAGCAGTTTAAAGGGTCGTGCGTCCTTACTCGACAACCATGATTTGATCTGATTGAACATAATGATTTTCTGCGGCGCTATTGAGTTTCCTATAAATCATGTAAACTTATCGGTGAGGAGAACAATATGGCGAATAAAAAACGATACACGACTGGTTCAAGATCATCTTCCGCGCAAAAACCGAAACAAGAAGCTCGCTTCCTACGCCTGCTTTTGGCGCTGACCCTTGTGCCCTTGGTGATTGGAGGCCTGCTGATATTGGGCTGGGCGCTGGACATATTGCTCTGGGAAAATGCCACCCAGGTATATGTCGGGATATTATTTATTTTGGCCAGCTTTGCGGCTTCCAATGGCTTGCAAAAGCACTGGTACGCCGCTTCAGGATGGGCTCTACTGGCAATATCTGACATGCTTCTGCTGGCCGTGGTCAATATATTTTCCCAAATCGCTGCGATTGTTCTCGGCGCAATGGGGTTGCTACTGCTCAGCATGGAATTCTACCGGCGTTGGAGAGAGCGATCTGGAGACCAGCATAAGCCTGTGAAATGAGCCCTCCGGTTGATTTGGATGCCCCATCGGTCACTTAAATTATTATAAGGCGATTTTTGCTTGCGCGCCTACAACGCTGGCGGGGGTAAGGCATTTCTTATCTGATCTAAGGCAAACCTTAGATCAGATAAGACAACAGCCAATTTTTTTGACTTGTGAATAATTGTACAATAACTTTGTACTGTAGTTCTATATTTGTAATGACTCATTAAAGTTTGGTTTGTCACTCAAGTTCATCCAACTTTTGCGAGGAATAGGAGGTGAAAGGAGGAAGAATGAGTCTGGCGTGAGGAGCTGCCGGAGTGAGGCATTTTCCTGATATTGCGCCTATATGGATGATCTATCGTATCTCGCTCGATCCATCGCTCACATTTGATTGAAAAGAACACCGGTCAAAAATCTGTAAGGAGACTCACAATGAAACTCACTGAAGATTGGCTGTCTGTAATTCTCGCCTTTGGACTGATGCTGCTGGCGGTCATTGGCTTGATCTCCCCGGCTCTGGTTACCTTCTAAGCCGCGACAACAGGAAACGGAGTAATGTAACATGTCCACTTCAACAGTAAACAAAGCCCCTGAAAAGTCCAACAATTTGGTTGGTTTCCTGGTCGGTCTGGCGTTGGTCGTGGCGCTGGCGTTCGTTGCCCGATGGGCGAAGTACCAGGTGTACGGCGCAACGCTGCCATTTAACATCCCAGGGAAAGTGCTTGAGTATCCGATTTGGGCTGCATTGATCGGTTTGGTGGCAAACTACCTGCTCAAGCTGTTCAAGGTGTATGACTTTGTCAAGCCAGGATTCCGCACCGAGTTGTTCCTGAAGATCGGCCTGATCATGTTAGGTGCTGGGATCAGCTTCAAGGTAATCGTCACGGCTGCTGCCGGAGCCATTGTGCAAGGCGTGATCATGGTATCTGCCGTGTATTTCTTCTCCTGGTGGTTAGCAGGAAAATTCGGCCTCCCGGATACGCTGCGCGCCGTGATGTCCACCGCCATTTCGATCTGCGGCGTCTCTGCGGCGATTGCTTCGGCTGGCGCAGTGCTTGCCAAGAAGGAAGAGATCACCTATGTCACTGCCCTGGTGATTGTCACGGCGTTGCCTTTGATGGTGATCGCTCCCTTGATTGCCCAGGCCATTAACCTGCCCGAGCCAGTTGCGGGTGCATGGTTTGGCGGCAACGTGGATACGACCGCGGCAGTTGTGGGCGCCGGCACAATCTACGGTGAGACTGCCCAGAAAATTGCCAGCATTGTCAAGCAAACCCAGAATGCCCTGATCGGTGTGGTGGCGTTCGTGTTAGCGCTGTACTTCTCCACAGTGGTGGAAGGCAAGAAGGAACGCCCCAGCGCGATGATGATCTGGCATCGCTTCCCGAAATTCGTTCTGGGCTTCATCGTCGCCTCGCTCCTTTACACTTTCGGGGTAATTGTCAGTGGTTCGGATGGCGCCAAAGCTATCGCAGGTATGAAGGACTGGTTCTTTGCCCTGGCCTTCGTGTGCATGGGTCTGGAGCTCTCCGTGTCCGAATTCAAGAAGATGGGCTGGTCGCCAGTGATTGTGTACCTGATTGTCACCGTCTTCAACACGCTGCTGGCGCTGCTCGTTTCGTGGATTATCTTCGGCTATTTGATGCCAATTAATCTGTAACAGCCGCTTTCTGTGATGGGTGGTCAGGGAGGCTGAAGCAGCTCTGTGCAGACGACACTCCGCGCTTCGCCTCCCTTTTTCACGGGCACGCTGCTGCAAACGACAATGAATACAGAAGGAGGTAATGAATGACTGAAAGCGAGACCCCCTTGCTGGACGAACTGGAAAAAGGTCCCTGGCCCAGCTTTGTCACCGAGATGAAGCGCGCTGCCAAGAAGAAAGAGTCGGCGCACGACTTGCTGCGCCAATTGGAGCGCTCCTATAACGATCGTATTGGACACTGGAAGCATGGGGGCATCGTGGGCGTAAGAGGCTACGGTGGCGGTGTGATCGGTCGCTATTCGGATTTACCGGAAGAATTTCCAGGAGTGGCCGAGTTCCATACACTGCGCGTCAACATGCCATCTGGTTGGTTTTACACCACCGAGAAGCTGCGCCAGCTATGCGACGTTTGGGATAAGCACGGCAGTGGGTTGACCAATCTGCATGGCGCGACCGGCGACATCATCCTCTTAGGAGCGCCGACCGAAGCGCTACAACCCTGTTTCGACGATCTGGCAGAGATTGGTTTCGACCTGGGCGGCTCAGGCAGCGATATGCGCACGCCAAGCTGCTGCGTTGGTCCAGCGCGCTGCGAATACGCTTGCATCGACACCCTGGAGGTGCTTTACCAGATAACGATGGAATTCCAGGATGAGCTTCACCGCCCGATGTTCCCCTACAAGTCGAAAATCAAAATTTCTGGCTGCCCCAATGATTGTGTGGCTGCCATTCCGCGCTCGGATATCGCAGTGGTTGGCACCTGGCGGGACAACATCCAGGTCGATCCGGCTGCGGTGGCAGCTTATGCCAATGATGGCATCGATATCCAGGAAGAAGTCGTTGATCTTTGTCCTACCCAATGTATGCACTGGGATGCTTCTACAAAGACTTTGACGATAGAGGATCGGGAATGCAATCGCTGTATGCACTGCATTAACTTGATGCCGAAAGCGCTCGCGGTGGGAAAGGAGCGTGGGGCGACCATCCTGGTAGGAGGCAAGGCTCCTATCGTTCACGGTGCGCTGCTTTCCTGGGTGGTGGTGCCATTCATGAAAATGGAACCGCCGTATGACGAGTTCAAGGACCTGGTGCGGCGTATCTGGGAATGGTGGGATGAAAACGGCAAGATGCGTGAACGCCTGGGCGAGCTGATCAACCGCATGGGCATGCGCGCTTTCCTCAAGGCGATGAATTTGCCGCCTTCACCCGCGATGATACGCGCCCCACGCGCTAATCCTTACTATTTCTGGGATCCTGAGGAGGTGAAATAATGGCGACCCGAACAGACTTCGGCCCTCCGTATTACAAAGATATGCTACCTCCCATAATTGAAAAAAATTATGGGAAGTGGAAGTACCACGAGCGGGTTAAGCCAGGCGTATTGCGGCACGTAGCCGAATCTGGTGAAGAGATCTACACCGTGCGGGTTGGCTCTGGACGTTTGGTCAGCACTGAGTGGATCCGCGAAGTGTGTGAGATTGCTGATCGCTTCTGTGAAGGACATCTGCGGTTTACCAGCCGCCATAACCTGGAATTCCTGGTCTCGGATGCAGAGAAGGTCGAGCCATTACTGGCGTACTTGAACGAACACAATTACCCGGTTGGCGGCACGGGGCATGCCATCAGCAACCCGGTGCACACCCAGGGTTGGATCCACTGTCATACACCGGCTACGGATGCTTCTGGCATTGTCAAGGCGGTGATGGATGACCTGTATGAGTATTTTGTTGACTGGAAGCTCCCCGCCTATTGCCGCATTTCTTTGGCGTGTTGCTTGAACATGTGCGGGGCAGTGCATTGCTCTGATGTGGCGATCTTGGGTATCCATCGCAAGCCGCCGCACATTGATCATGATATCGTACGCGCCAAATGTGAGATCCCCAATGTCATTGCAGCTTGCCCCACTGGCGCAATTCGCCCCGATCCAAAGAATAAAACGCTGACTGTCAACGAAGAGAAGTGCATGTACTGCGGCAACTGCTATACCATGTGCCCAGGCATGCCCCTGGCAGATCCGGTCGGTGATGGGGTTTCCATCTGGGTAGGCGGAAAGATTTCCAGCGCACGCTCTGCTCCAAAGTTCTCACGGCTGGCGATCCCCTTCTTGCCCAATAATCCCCCTCGTTGGCCAGAGGTCACCAGCGCGGTGCGCAATATCGTCGAAACCTGGGCCAGAAATGCCCGCAAACACGAACGCATGGGCGAGTGGATCGAGCGTGTCGGCTGGGAACGCTTCTTTGAGCTGACTGGCATTCCGTTCAGTGTGCAGTTGATCGATGATTTCACCCTTGCGCCTGAGACCTATCGCTCTACGCCAACATTCAAGTGGTAGCGGTGCAAGCCCTGTCAGAGCAGCAGATGCCGAGAGGTGTTGGAACCGCCAGGTGAGAAAGAGGTTTCTATGGCAGACGAAGTAACTGAAGAGATCAAGACGCAAATCATCGATTTCTTCAAGCAAAAGAACAAGATGTTAACCAGCCGGGATGTTGCCAGCGGCTTGAACCTGGAAAACCGGGTGGTCAAGAAGGCGCTCACAGAACTGGTGAATGCAGGCTTACTTGAGTTCACCTCATTTGGAGGGGCAACCTTCATCAAGCTACCTGAAGGTAGCTAGAGAACGTGTGGCCAGGCGGGCGCATTCCCCCTGCTCGCCTGGCAGTCATCGTTGAACTAGAACGAAACAAGGAGGTATCGAATGCCGGTTGTTGAGTTGAAAGGCATAAAAGTCGAAGTTGATGAAGATGGCTTCATCCAGGAACCTGATTCCTGGTCGGAAGAGCTGGCTGCTGCCATTGCGTTGACCGAAGAAGTCGAGACGCTCACAGAGGATCACTGGAAAGTTATCCACTACCTGAGGGATTACTATCAGCAATTTGGCATCGCTCCCATGATCCGGAAACTGTGCAAAGACACAGGGTTCCAGCTCAAATACATCTATGAGCTTTTCCCCAGCGGACCCGCGAAGGGCGCGTGCAAGATTGCCGGATTGCCCAAGCCGACCGGATGTGTTTGATCTGCCTGAATTGATCGCTGAATTGCTTGCGTAGACGACGCAGGTGGAACGCCAGACAGAGAGGTCGTAGCCTCACCGGTCTACCGGTTACCGCATAGGTTGGCGACCAGCGCTGTAGAAAAAATGCCACCATCAATCAGGAGCGGGGGTCCAAGGAGCAGGTGCTGACATCCTATGTTCAGCAATGCGTTCACCGATTATGGATCGCCCGCTCCTTCGATTGTATCGGGGTCGAATATCAGTACCTGGCGCTCACGCGACCTGCTTTGCTGATGAGGTGATATGGATACGGCAACGCCTTTGGGAACTTTGTTCTCGCTATTCATCATCGGGCTTTCGTACTTTTGTGGCCTGGCTTTTATCATCGGCTTGCTCTGGCGATTGTTTGGCTATCTTCGCACACCGATGCCCTGGCCAGAAGCTATCACGCCAGCACCTACAACGGAGGGCGGGGCGTTGGCTCGTGTTTTGGGGGATGTTCTCATTTTTCCCAACTTGTTCAAAGCAGATAAAGCGCTCTGGGTGGGGGCATGGGTCTTTCACGTAGCGCTTGCGGCGATCTTATTTCGCCATTTACGTTATTTTACTTACCCTGTGCCTGGTCTCGTCCTGTATATGGAGACGGTGGCTCTCTTCTTCGGTTATGTATTTGGGGCGGCTGCTCTGTATCTCTTCTGGCGGCGCCTGGCGCTGCCACGGACTTTGTACATTTCCAATGTGCCGGATTATTTTGCCCTGTTGCTGCTGGGTTTGATCGCCGGTTCAGGTATCCTGGTCAGCTATTGGGCGCACGTGTACATTGTGGATGTCAAGGCATTTATTTTGGGCTTATTGACGCTTCATCCGGTTGCTCCGCCGCTGCACCCCTTGTTTTTGACTCATTACTCTCTCGTACTGCTTCTGCTCTTGTACTTCCCGTTCAGTAAATTGCTGCATGCGGGAGGTATCTTCTTCAGCCCGTCGCGCAACCAACCCTACCAGGTGCAGATGCGCGGTAAAAGATATGTCAATCCCTGGGATAGCCCGGCAGGATGAAAAATGGCCAAGTTCGATGAAACACCGATTGTCAAAGATGCTGCGAAAAACGGGGTTTTAGCGCCCCCGGAACTGCGGGAGCATGCCAGCAGCCGGGTGCGCTGCTGGCCCAGCAAAGCCAAAGACACCATACCGATTGGCTTGCCGCCCGAGCGTGTGCCGGACTGGCAGGAACGGGCGATTGCAAAGTTTGGTGAACTGCTGGAGCGGAACAAGGCGCTGCGTGTGTATATGGATATCTGCGTGCGCTGTGGTGCATGCACCGACAAGTGCCAGTTTTTCCTGGGTACTGGCGACCCTCAGAATTTCCCGGTAGCGCGCGCCGAGCTGATGCGCAAAGTCTACCGCCGCTATTTTACACCTGGGGGGCGCTACCTGAGGGATGCGAGCGAGGCAGCGGATTTCGATGAGGAGATGCTGGAGAAATGGTACACCTATTTCTACCAGTGTTCCGAATGCCGCCGTTGCTCGGTGTTCTGCCCGTACGGCATTGATACTGCTGAGATCACTATGGCTGCCCGCGAGATTCTCTGCAGCATTGGCGTCTCTACCAAGTATGTCACCGAGGTGGTTGCCAAAGTATATGAGACTGGTAACAACCTGGGAATCCCGTCTGCAGCGTGGAAGGACAACTGCGAGTTCCTGGAAGACGAGCTGCAGGAAGAAACCGGATTGCCCATCCGCTTCCCAGTGGATGATTATGGCGCTGAAGTGTTGCTGGTGCCTCCCTCAGCGGACAACTTTGCCAATGTGGATACGATGATCGGATATGGAAAGCTGTTTCATGCACTCGGCATACGCTGGACAACCAGCACCTATTGCAACGAGGGCGGCAACTTTGGTTTATTTTTGAATTATGCCAATCTCAAACGAGTCAATAAACGCATTATCGATGCAGCCCGTATGCTGAATGTGAAAACGATCATCTGGGGCGAGTGCGGGCATGCCTGGCGAGGAGGTGTGCTCACACCCACGCTTAACGGGCCGATGGATATGTTTGATCCACCTTATCCTTATCACATCAGCCAGTTTATCGTCGATATGCTCAATAAAGGCGCGCTGAATGGCAAAATCGATAAATCGGCAAATGATCAATACCTGGTGACCTATCATGATCCGTGCAATCCTGCGCGCGCCGGGCAACTGTTAGAGGAGCCGCGCCAGATTTTGCGGGCGTGTGTCAATCGCTTTGTGGAGATGCCAGCCAATACCATTCGGGAGAAGACATATTGCTGCGGAGCTGGTGGGGGATTGTTGACGGACGAGGTCATGGCCATTCGCATGGCGGGCGGTAAGCCGCGCGCCATGGCGGTGAAGCACAGTGGAGCCAATTTCCTGGCGACGATTTGCGCCATCTGCAAAGCGCAATTGCCCGAAGCGATGAAGTATTGGAAAGTTGATGTGGAAGTTGGCGGTGTCATTCAACTCTTGGGAAATGCGCTGAAATTGTGAATGGTGGAGAGTCGAGGTGTTGAGACCGAGGAGGATGGAGTAGAAACCTTATGCGAAAAATGGCATTGCTCCTGGTGGTGATGGCAGCGCTCGTGTTGACGGTGATTTACTATCCGCGCTATGTGGAAAAGCCGGTCAAGGATGGTGATGGCCCTCTGGCCGTCTATATCAGCCCCCGCTACACAGCGCCAGAGTTCCACAGCCCGCTGGAATGGTACCAACGGTATCACAAGGATGCACTCAACCGTGGAGACTTGATCCAGTCGGATTGTCTCTACTGCCATGAGCCTGAAAAATCCTGCAACAATTGTCATGCGTATGTTGGCGCCGCCGCGATCCAGCCATGACTTTGGAGAGAAAAGTATGCGTGAGACCCACGATCGTGAAGAACTGCAAGCTCAAAAACCCTCCGTATTCCTTTCTCGGCGGCAATTTATCCAGCTTGGTATGGCTGGCTTAGGCGCGGCCTGGGCTGGTACTTTCGTTCAGGCGCGGCTTTTCCCAGCGCAAAGAAGTTCTCAGGAGGCCGTCCCGGTATCTTTTCCGCTCTCTGAGCTGCCAGTCGGCGCCACAAAGACGGTTACCTTCGCTGGCGTTCCTGTCATCGTGGTACGGACAGCGGTGAGCCTCAAGGCGTTCTCTCTGGTGTGCACGCACCTGGGTTGCCTGGTGCAGTGGCAACCTGGGAGCATGGAGTTTTATTGTCCTTGCCATGATGGGCGCTTCGATCAGTTTGGCGAGGTGATTGCCGGTCCCCCACCGGTGCCATTGGAGGAGATCACGGTGACTGTCGATGGTGATCGCGTTGTGGTAGGCGAGGCTGTGTAATGGTGAGACAAAGTAATCTCTTCGCTGAGAGATCGAAAAATTTATCCAGGAGGCTGATAAATATGGCGACAGCCTGGAAAGTATGGCTCTGTTTATTGGCGATTTTTATCGTGGCGCTGGTGAGCTTTGGGCAGCCGAATGCCACTGTGCGAGCCCTTCCAGAGTATTCAGCGCAGGTCGGTGAACCGTGCGCAACCTGTCACGTCAGCCCATCGGGAGGTGGTCCGCGCGGGCCGCGTGGCACTGCCTGGGTGGCGTCTTCTAAGCCAGGCGCAGTGCCCGATCTGCTCCAGGCATTGGAAATCCTGGGCGTCAGGCTGACGGTGGACCCGCTCGAATATCGCGCTGTAACGCAAGAGATTGACTCTGCCGCAGCGCCAGAAAAGACTTCTATCCCCTCGGCGGAACTGCTGGAATACTTGCGCGATTACGAAGGAAATTGAGCATGCCGGACAATCTGGATCTAAAGAAACCATCAGACAGCAGCGTAACGCGGCGCGACTTCATCAAGATCGGCGCGACCGCTGCAGGTGTTGGCGCAGCACTTTGGGCGGGTAGCCGGCTACAAAAAGGTTCTGGCGTGAGTTCCGGGCCAGCCGGTGGAGCTGCCATCGCGGCGCAAAGCATGGAAGAAAGCCTGGTGCGCACAGCCTGCGCCATGTGTCCCGCAGGGTGCGGCCTGGAAGTGCGGGTGGTGGGCGGAAAGGCGGTGAAGGTTGAAGGAAACGCTATCCATCCTCTGAACCAGGGCGTTTGCTGCCTGAAAGGCCAGGCTTCCCTGGAGGTATTGTATAGCCCGGAGCGCATTCGAAATCCCTGGCGGCAATTGGGTGCTCGTGGATCTGGCGATTGGGAAGAGATTTCCTGGGACGAAGCCATTGACCTGGTGGTAGAGAAGCTTGTTGCGCTGCGTCAGGCAGGTAAGCCACACAGCCTGGCATTGGTGCACGGAGAGCTGCGCGGCGAAATGCGTGGCCTGGTGAATCGCTTCATGCAAGTGTATGGCAGTCCGAATACCATCTCAACCTCCAGTCTGGGCGAGCAATCCGTGCGCCTGGCTTCGTACCTGACCCAGGGTGTGAATGGCCTTCCCGTCTATGACCTGAATAACGCCAGCTATGTGATGGCTTTTGGCGGCAACCTGCTGGAATCCAGCCGCCATGTGATCAGCTACCTGGGATCCTTGGCTTTTATGCGCCGCGGTCGGCCTCAACGAGGAAAACTGGTTGCAGTTCATCCGCGGTTATCTTTGACTGGCATCAAGGCAGACGAATGGGTGCCTATTCGCCCGGGAACCTATGGGGCATTGGCTCTGGGCATGGCCAATGTGATCATCAACAGCAACCTGTACGACCAGGATTTTGTGCGTGACTTTACCTTCGGCTTCGAGGATTTTGAGGATGCCGCCGGGAATTTACACAAAGGGTTCAAGAGCCTGGTGCTGGAAAGATACACGCTGGAGCGGGTGAGTGCGATCACGGGCATTGCTGGTGAAACGATCGCCCGCCTGGCAGGCGAGTTTGCCACGAACCGCCCGGCGGTTGCCATGCTGCCCACGGAGCCCGGAGAGCTGGGAAGCGGCAATAGCCTGTATTCTGCCATGGCTATTCACAGCTTGAACGCCCTGGTCGGGTCGATCGATGCCCCGGGTGGTGTTTTGGTGCAGCGCTATCCAACGCTGGCGGAATGGCCAGAAATCAGCCTGGATGGTACCGCGCTCACGGGGTTGGGGCAACCGCGCATCGATGGCGCGGGCCAGGCTGATATTCCCCTGGCGCTGTCTGCCTTGCAGCAGCTCCCTGATCGCATTCTGCATGGCGAGCCTTACCCTGTGGAGGTACTGCTCCTGCTCAATGCCAACCCTGTATATGACCTGCCGCAAGGAGGGCGCACCGCTCAAGCGCTTCTGCAAGTGCCGTTTGTGGTCAGTTTCGCTTCAACGCTGGATGAAAGCGCTGCGCATGCCGACTTGATTTTACCGGCCAGCACATTCCTGGAGGTGTGGGGGGATGACTTTATGGAAGGGACGGGTTATGCTGGGGTGACGCTGCGCCGCCCGGTAGTCGAGACGTTGCACAATACGCGCGATCCGGGTGATGTTTTGCTGGCGCTGGCCAAGCACGTCGGAGGTGGGCTGGCTGAAGCGTTGCCCTGGAAGAGCTATTGGGAGCTGGTGCGTTATCGCTTATCAGCAATCGATACGGACTGGGAAATCTTCGAGAGCAACGGTAATTGGTCCGAAATGGTTTACTTCAACGCCTCCCCTGGCAGCGCCGCCTGGAATCGAGTCGTGGGAAGGGATCGTCGCCTTTCCCCAAAAGATGGTCGATACGACTTTTTCTCTCGCGAACTGTACTCACTGTTGGCCAACCCCCGTGACGAAGATTGCCTGCCGCATTTCGAATTACCGGCGACCCTGGAAGATGTAGGGGAATTCGCCCAAGAATACCCGTTCTTGTTGGTGTCCCAAGCGCTGATCACGCAATCCCAGCATTGGCAAGGGGTTGTACCCACGCTGCAAGAAGCATACGGGTTGCAATCTCACGCGCGCTGGACAAGCTGGGTGGAGATGAACCCCCAGGCAGCAGAAGCCTTGGGTCTGGAAGAGAATGAAGTGGTGTGGATCGAGTCGCAATTTGGCAGGGTGCAGGCGCCGGTGCGCTTCTACCCCGGTTTGTGGCCGAATGCTGTTTTTCTACCAGCCGGTCTCGGGCACTCGAGCCGCGTGAAGTGGGGACGGGGTTCACCTGAGGCACTGGTGGTGGGAGTGAACCCCAATGTGCTGGTCCACATGCAAAGCGAGCTGCTGAGCGGGCAGGCGGCTTTCAACCCCACTCGGGTGAAAATTTACAAGGCTTAACTTGTTTATGGACGGATTGAAACACGAGGATCATGGAGGTAGGTATGCCCCGTTGGGGAATGGTGATCGACCTGGATAAGTGTTTTGCCTGCCAAAGCTGCACAGTGGCTTGCCGCATGGAAAACAACACCCCGGTTGCTGGGCCAGACCAGGCTGGCAAGGGCAGGGCGATTTTATGGAATGAGGTGTTGCCATTCATCGAGGGGGAATATCCTCGCCTAGTGGCTACCATGATACCCAGGCCTTGTATGCATTGCGATTATCCGCCGTGTACCAAGGTCTGCCCGGTCAGGGCAACTTATAAGAACGAGGAAGGTATTGTGGTGGTGGACTACAACCGCTGCATTGGTTGCCGCATGTGCACGGTCGCCTGTCCCTATGGGGTGCGCTATTTCAACTGGTTTCCACCGGAATGGCCTGAAGAGTTGAAGCAGCACCTCAATCCAGATCCAGAAGTGGCGCCGCGACCGAAAGGCGTGGTTGAGAAATGCAGCTTTTGCATCCAACGCCTGCACAAAGCACGCCAGAAAGCTGACGCGGAAGGCCGGGCTTTCATGGCCACCGATTATATCCCGGCCTGTGTACAGACCTGTACCGGGCATGCCCGCTACTTTGGCGATCTGGATGATCCGACGAGCCTGGTGCACCAACTGGCTCACAGCCCCAGGGCTTTTCGCTTACTGGAGGAACTGGGCACAGAACCCAAGGTGTATTACCTTAAGCAAGGTTAAGCACAGAAAACTGGTTGTGGTATCAACCGGGGTGAAGCATGCATCCTGAAAATAAAAATGAGACTGTCATCCTGAACCCGCTGCGAAAAGTTGGCCTGGCGGACAAATTGCTCTGGGCTACGCTCCTGGGGCTGCTGCTGCTTGGCATTGGCGTTTGGATACGCCAGTATGTGCTGGGATTGGGCATAACCGGTCTGAACCGACCGGTATATTGGGGTGTTTACCTGACCAACTTTGTGTTTTTCATCGGCCTGGCGCATTCGGGTACATTCATCTCCGCAATTTTGCGCCTGGCCGGGCAGGGTTGGCGCAAACCGCTGACGCGAGCCGCTGAAGCCATCACGCTCTTCAGTCTGCCATTCGGCGTGGCTTCTATCCTGGTCGATATGGGGCGCCCAGACCGGATTTTGAACCTGATCTGGTTTGGCCGGTACGAGTCGCCAATTTTGTGGGATGTGACTGCGGTAGGCCTGTATCTGCTCTCCAGCATCGTGTTTTTCTATTTTTCCCTGATCCCAGATATCGCGCTGTGCCGAGACCGCCTGACTCAGGCGCCTGGATGGCAGCGGCGCATGTACACTATCCTCGCGCTGGGCTGGCGTGGCACACCGCAACAGTACCACCGCCTGGAACGGGTGTTGGATGGCATGGCAATTTTCATGACCATGCTGGTGGTGACAGTGCACACTGTGGTTTCCTGGCTATTTGGTATGACCCTGCAGCCCGGTTGGCATACAGCTTTGATTGGTCCATTCTTCTTGCTCGGCGCAATTCTGTCTGGCACCGCCGCAGTGGTCATCGTGCTGGCAATCCTGCGCAAGGTTTATCGCTTTCAACATGTCTTGCCTGTTAGCCTGTTCAATTCGCTGCGCAAACTGTTGATCACCTTTTTATTGGGCTGGCTGTATTTCATGATTGCCGAGCACCTGACCATCGGATATGGAAACATGAAAGAGGAGATGGTCGTGCTCCAGGATAAGTTCAGCGGAAACTACGCCCTGATCTTTTGGAGCATGGCGGTATTGGTCTTCGGCGTACCCCTGTTGATATTCCTGATCAAGGGTAAAGACAGCATTGGCTGGATGGTCCTTGCCTGTGTACTGATCAATATCGGTATGTGGATGGAACGTTACATTGTGATTGTGCCGACGCAGATCAGCCCACGCCTGCTCAGCGTATCGGGACAGGGGATCTACCTGCCAACCATGACAGAGGCGCTGATCACAGTGGCTTGCTTCGCAGGATTTACCCTGTTATATGCTGTCTTTACGCGGTACTTCCCCATCGTACCAGTGTGGGAAACGGCGGAATCGTTGCCGGTAGGGCACGAGGCTGAGCCAGCGCTTCAAACCGGGTCCGCAACAGCAGATTGAGAGCGGGAGGTTTGCAATGGACATTGGAAATTTGCTATCCACTTTCTTCAAATCTGCCGGGCCAGGCGGCGCGCTAGCGACACTGGTGCTGAGCGGAGCGTTGCTATTGTATATCTTTCTGGCGCGTTGGATCATCGGCGATGATCAACAACAATAAAGACGAATATCTGCACAATGCTGGGAAAATGCTCAATCTTGAAGAGAGTAAGACTATGAAACGTTGGTGGAACCTCTGGTTGTTTGCGCCGCTGCTGTTGATCCTGTTAAGCGCTGGACTCGCCCTGTCGAGCGATGCACATCGCGTTCGAGCTGCTCCGCCCATGCAGGCTGCCGGTGGAACGGGCGCGCGGTTTGCCGCTGAGGCGGGCAACTATTGCATCGGTTGCCACTCTGCAGATGACGCTGTGCTTCAACAAGCCATCGAATGGCGCGGCGGTGTGCAGATGCAAGCGGTCAATCCTTGCCCGGCGATCCATACCATCGAGGAGCAGCTCTATTTCACTGAGCGCTTGATGCGAGCCATCCGCAGTTTACGCTCGCAGCTCCCCGACTCCGCCGCGACTCTGGCTTGGGAGGCGCGGTTCAGTGCGGCGGAACAATCGTATGGGCGACTGTTGGATATGCCGGTCACCAGCCTGGATGCATTCGTCTCTGAGTCTCAAACCCTGCGCTATCAGATGGGGAAAATTTATGCCGGATTGAATGAAATCCAGGAAGCCTTGAGGGTGCAACGCATTTTGATCTGGGCCGGTATCGTTTCTGCAGTGATGTTGGGCTCGTTGATTTGGGGATACCTGAACTCGCTCCGGCTGGCGCCGGCAACGCGCTCTCTGCAGGGCATCAAGGCCAGTGGGCTGATAAAACCAGGGTTGCTTGTTTTGTTGATCTTCGCCCTGTTTTTACTGCCCATATTCCGTGATTTTCCAGCGCCAGTGGCAGCAGCCAGCGAGCGAGAACAGGAGAAGCAGCTCACTTTGGATGAGAGTTCGCGCGCTGCTACGGCGGCTGAACGAGCTGTCGCTCGTTCGTGGATGCTAGGTAGAATTGGGGCGCGCTGGGCTGGCAATGATCCAGCGGCTGCAAATGAAATCCTCGCCGCTGCATTAGAGGCATCTGCTGAAGCGCAATTGAATGCGGCTGCGCTGTGGGGAGAGATGCTGGCCGCGCAGGAGGCTGCAGCGGGCTCAGCGGTGGACCAGGAGAAGGCGGCTCTGATTGCCGCCAGTTTGCAATCTGCGCAATCGCGGGTTTGGGGTTTGCGCATGATGGCGGAAGACTGGATGACGGTCGATACCCAGCGTGGGCAGGAACTGCTTGAGAAGGCTGTCGCGATGGCGGAGACAGGTTCGGGAATTTACCGCGACCTGGATTTAAGGGCGATAGCCGCCAGTTACTCTGGGATTGACTTACAGCGTTCTCTGGAGATCATCCACCGCATCGCTGACCCTTTTGTGCGCGCCTGGGGATATCGAGAAGTAGCGATAAAAACTGGCAATCAGCAGTTGCTCGAAGAGGCATTGGCCACTGCCTCCCTGGTAGAAGACCAGGTTCTTCGGGTTTACGCATTGACGAAGATTGCCGCGCTATTGGCGGATCCGAGTGTACATGAGGTGGCTTATCGTAGCCTGGAGGGTCTTCAGGGAGCGAGTTTGGCATACTCCCTGGCGAGATTGTCCGCAGCGTCTGGAAAGGTGGATTGGGTTGCCCAAATCGATAGAGACTATCCAGCGGCTGTGGCGTGGGCGTACTCTCGCCTGGGTGAATGGGCTGCAGCTTGGGATGCGGCTGTCCAAGTCGATGACCCCTTCGAGCGGGCTGCTGCGCAGGCTGCGATTGCCAGCGCATGGGGCAAGGTTGAGAAAGCGCGTGAAATTGAGGTGCCGTTTTACCGCGACCGATCCTTGCGCATTGTCATGCAAATGACAGGAGATGTGACACTGGCGTCGGAAATTCAAAACAGCTATGATCGTGCGGTGGCCCTGGTAGCAGTTGGCGCGTACCAGGATGCTCTGGCGGTGGAGGGTTTGAAAGAGACGTATCCGTTGGTGGTGGCGGGTGTTGCCCTGTCTAAGGACGACCCTGCCCAGACGCAAACCATCCTGGAGCGCTTGCAACGCGAGGTGGATAAATCCGTTGTGCTGAACGCCCTGGCAGGGGTAGACAGCGATGCACAATTCTTCACGGAGGCCCTGGATTTCGCGCTGGCTGCACGCAAGCGCGGTGATCCCCTGGCACCGATTATGGCTTCGCTGGACCTGGCTGAGGCGGTGAAAGACCCAGAATTGAGGGCACAGGCGCTGCAGCAGGCGCTGCAAGTGGCTGAAAGGATCGCAATCAAATAGGATATCGAATCTATGGCAGCTAATTGGATTTGGATCACACGTTGGATAGCGGTAATCGGGCTGGCAATTGGAGCTTTGGGGATCATATCCCGTTTGCAAGCGATCTTGAGCCGGCCTTTCAAGCAAGACCTGGCGCGACCGCGGGGCTCTATCCGCAGAGGGGTACTGTATGCTTTCACCCTGGGCATGGCGCCTTGGGAAAAAGAGAGCACCCGCCTGCACTGGCTGGCATATTTTAGAGGCATATTCTTCCACCTGGGTGTGTTCGCTGCCTTTGCGGTGCTTTTTGCCAGTCCCTGGTTGGCAGCAGCGCCTGGCTGGTTGCTTTGGGTGGCGCGTATATTCACCGGCGCTGGGGCGGTATTTGGCGTCGCCGGGATACCCATGCGTTGGATAGGCGAAAATGAGCGCAATTTGAGCACTCCAGATGATTACTTCGCTGTTTTGTTGACCTCTATATTCACCGCATTGGCCTTTGGCGTGTTGGTCGAAGCAGCTTTGCTGCCCATCTTTTACCTGGCAACTGCACTGCTTGCGATCTACATCCCGTTTGGCAAGATCCGGCACTGTGTCTACTTCTTCTTCTCGAAATTTTTCTTTGGGCTCACGTTTGGACGGCGAGGGGTTATCGGACAACCCGACGCGTCCTGATCTCGTTGAGGTATAGAATGACAGACAACGGCAAGTTCACTGATGAACGTTTTCAGCTAACCGATGAGAAGACCGCTATCGCTTTAGATGTTCTCAGGAAGCGATTGAATCGCCAGCTTGACGCTGCTCTAGAAGTATGCGTTCGCTGCGGTCTGTGTGCCGATTCTTGCCACTATTATGTCGCCAACCCCAAACCAGAGCATGTGCCAGCTTTCCGAGCTGAACAACTGCGCAAGGTTTATCGCCGTTATTTCGATCCCATCGGCAAGTTGGCGCCGGGTTGGGTAGGAGCGGCGGAACTCGATCAAGAGATGGTCGAGAAGCTGATCAATGCTGCTTTTGGTACGTGTACGATGTGTGGCCGCTGTGTGATCAACTGCCCGATGGGAGTGGATACGCGGCAGATCATTCGCACTGCCCGAGCCATGCTGACCGCCATCGATATGACCCCCGAGGGGTTGAAAGCGACCGTCAACGTTCACCTGGAAGCAGGCAACAATATGGGGGTGAGCGAAGAAGATTTTGTTGAAACATTGGAGTGGATGGAAGAAGAGCTGCGAGCGGAGCTGGGTGATGCAAGCATCAAGATCCCGATCAATAAACCGCATGCCAGGGTGGTGTACACCTTCAACCCGCGGGAAGTCAAGTATTTCCCTTATCTGATTCAAGCCGCGGCCAAGATTTTCAATGCTGCTGGCGAAGATTGGACGTTATCTACCGAAAGTTGGGATGCGACCAATTATGGACTGTTTTCTGGCGATGACGAGGCCAGTCGCAAGATCGCCAGCAATCTGGAAGCTGCGATCAACCACCTTGGGGCGGATGTGTTGGTGATGGCGGAATGCGGGCATGGCTACCGATCGCAGCGCTGGGAAGCCGAGAACTGGCTCGGGCGGGCCTATCCATTCAAGGTGATGAGCTTTGTCGAGTTGCAGGCGCAATATATTCGCGATGGGCGTATTCGGCTGGATGCATCGGTCAATCCGAAGCGGGTGACATACCATGATCCGTGCAACCAGGCGCGCAATGGCGGCATCATCGACGAGCCGCGCTATATTCTCAAGCACGCAGTGATGGATTTTGTTGAGATGGAGCCGCATGGAGCAGAAAACTTCTGTTGCGGTGGGGGCGGGGGCATGCTCTCGATGACCGAATTTGCCAAAGATCGCATCGCGGCTGGGAAGGTGAAAGCAGATCAAATCCTGGCAACCGGTGCAGAGATCGTGGCAACGTCTTGCCACAACTGCCTTGATCAATTGGATGAGATCCGCCGGCACTACAAATTGAAGGTGAAGATCCAGAATTTGAGCGAGCTGGTCGCTGCGGCGATCATCTGGCCCAGGCAGAGTGGTGAGTGACATGCGTGCGACAACGAGCCTGGAGAAAGAAAGATGAAACTCAGTGAAAAAACGGTATTGATTGCCGCAACTTTCGGTCCTGATCATGTGGAAAGAACCCCCGCGCCATTTCTGTTTGCCACAGAGGCAGCCCGCATGGGCGCCAGGGTGGGAATCTGCTTTGTATTGCAGGCCCCGCGGTTATTGAAGCGGGGAATGGCAGAAAACCTGGCCGCAAAACCGGGCGGGCGGACGATCCGTGAATTCATCAACGAAGCCCTCGCGGCTGGCGTCACCTTCTATGTCTGCGATGCTGCTCTTGCGCTTTGCGATATGACACCCGAGGACCTCATCGAAGAGGTGGATGATTTGGTAGGACCGAGCTTTTTGATCACTCAGGGTTTGGATTCGGATCTGGTGTTGAGCTTTTAATTGAAAAACCGACTGGAGGTAGTATGTACATCGTAACCATCGATATTGAAAAATGCAAGGCATGTGGTGATTGCGTCGAGAACTGTGCAGTACAAGCGCTGGCGATTGTCGAAGAAAATGGCAAAAAGTTCGCTATGTTCACCGGCAATCCTGACGACTGCCTGGGTTGTCTTTCCTGCGAAGAGGTTTGCGAAGAGGGGGCTGTCACGGTCACGGAGTATTGACCGTGCAGGTTGCTCGAACAAGCGCTCTGCCTCGCCTGGTGATTGGAGCGCCCCAAGGGCGAAGCGGCAAGACAACCGTCAGCCTGGGTTTGTGCGCGGCGTTGCGCCAGCGCGGGTTGAATGTGCAGCCGTTTAAGAAGGGTCCGGATTTTATCGATCCTTCATGGCTGAGCGCGGCTGCCGGCCGGCCTTGCCGGACACTCGACCCGTTTTTTAATGCATACCCTGGCTCATCGTTGGGGGCGCGCCTGCGAGAATCGTTCCTCCGGGGTATGCCGCCAGACGGTTTTGGGCTGGTGGAGGGGAATCACGGGCTATACGACAGCGCTGGGGATGAAACCGGCGAAGGTAGCACGGCCGCCCTGGCGCGCCATTTGAGCGCGCCGATCATTCTGGTTGTCAATGCTGCGCGCATGTCTCGCAGTGCGGCTGCCATGGTGCGCGGTTATCAGGTGTTTGAACCGGATACGCCGATCGCGGGCGTGATACTGAATCACGTCGCTGGAGCTGAAAATTCTTCCAGTCGTCACCTTGCCGGACTTCGCAGGGCAATAGAGCAATACTGCGGGATTCCGGTGCTGGGCGCTTTACCTGTAGAGGCCGCATGCAGCATTCCCGACCGGCACTTGGGCCTGGTGCCCCACGCAGAAGATGAGCACCTGTTACCAGCGATAAGCGCTTGCCAACAAGCCATCGAACGTTATGTGGATGTTTCAGCAGTCATAAACCTGGCCAACCAATCCCCGCCTTTGCCAGTTGCTGAAGCTGCCACAAGTCCGCGCCTCTCACCGGTGAATGGCAGCGATCAGCCGCGGATTGGCGTGCTTCGCGATCGCTCTTTTTCGTTTTATTATCCAGAAAACCTGGAAGCTCTGGAAAAAAGCGGTGCGACTTTGGTTGGGGTGGATGCGTTGCGAGATCGCCGACTGCCTGGCGTGCAGGCTTTGTATATCGGCGGCGGGTTCCCTGAAATGTTCCTGTCGGAATTGGAAGCGAACCGAACCCTGCGGCAGGAGATCTTCAGCGCTGTTCAAGATGGAATGCCGGTTTACGCCGAGTGCGGTGGTTTGATGTATTTGTGTCGCAGCATCCGCTGGCGGGGCGAAACTGGCGAGATGGTGGGAGTGTTCCCATTCGATGTCGAGGTGTTGGATAGGCCACAAGGGCATGGCTATGTCGCGTTACAGGTGGATCGGGAAAATGCCTTCTTCTTGCCCGGCACGGCGCTGCGCGGTCACGAATTCCACCATTCTCGCCTGCAGGGCAGCCTGGATGGCTTCGAAACTGTCTACCGGCTGGAGCGTGGTGCGGGCCTGGGGAACAAACGCGATGGGTTGGTGTATAAGAATGTGCTGGCGGCGTATACCCATTTGCACTGTGATGGCGCTCCCGGCTGGGCGGCAAGCCTGGTGAGTCGGGCGAAGCAGTTTGGGCAACAGCGCGCTGCTGAGGAGTTGAGGCATGACTGATCTGGGCATGCCAACGCTGCTCATGCTGGGCTTGAACTACCGCGCTGCGCCAATTGCACTGCGCGAAGCTTTAGCGATCTCTCCGGAACGTTTGCAAGCGGCGCTGGTGGAGCTGCGCGATTATCTGGCGGAACCTGGCGTAGAGCTGGCAATTCTCTCCACCTGCAACCGGCATGAGATCTACCTGGGCACAAAAGATCCGTGTGGCATGCGGGAGCGCCTGGAGTCATGGTTGTCAGGCCGTTCGGGTATCTCGCAGCATAGGTTGGCGGAGGTGCTCTACTGCCTGCAGGGAGAATCTGCAGCCCGACACCTGCTGCGGGTGGCAGCCGGCCTGGATTCGTTAGTGGTTGGGGAGAGTGAAATCCAAGGACAGGTGCGCACCGCTTACGAGATTGCCAGGGCGGCTGGAACTGCCGGAACGCAGCTTTCGGCTGTCTTCCAGGCCGCGGCGCGCAGCGGGAAGCGTGTGCGCTGCGAGACAGAATTGGGTCAAGCCAGGCGATCTGTTGCCTGCATGGTGGTCGATCTTGCCAGGCAGATCATGGGCGATCTGCACAGTCGAACAGCGCTGATCATTGGAGCCGGAAAGATCAGCACCCTTGCTGCTCGGGCGCTGGTGCAGGCAGGGCTGCATTGCGTACTGGTTGCCAATCGCACCTATCAACGGGCTTGTGAGCTGGCGCAAACGCTGGGCAGGAGTGCACGTGCTGTGCACTTCGATGCGCTGCAACAGGTGCTGCAGGAAGCGGATATCATCATCTGCTCGACCAGCGCGCCGCACCTGGTATTGCATGAAGCGATGGTAGCTCAGGCCATGGAACAGCGAACCTCCCGAGAACTGCTGGTAGCCGACCTGGCGCTGCCGCGGGATGTCGACCCGAAAGTCGGAAATATTCCAGGGGTTCGCCTGGTCAATATCGATGACCTGGAAGAGCTGGTCATTTTGCATTATCCATTGGCGGCCAGTGTGCGCAGCGCGGCAGAGGGTATTGTGCAACAAGAACTGGATTGCTACCAGGAGTGGCTGCAGGCGCGGCGGGTTGCCCCGCTCATCGAGGCGTTGCGCGCTCAGGCGCGAGTGATTTGTGATCAACAGGTATCACTGACGCTACGGCGCATGGGTTCTATGAGCCGAGAGCAAGAAGCGCAACTGCACAAAATGGCGGAAGCCATTGCCTCGCATTTGCTACATGGACCAATCACCAGGCTCAGATCTGCCAGCCAGGACAAATGGCAAAACAGTTCAATCAGCCATGAAGACCTGAGCCAAATTGTGGAAATGCTTTTTGGTTTGCACGAAGCTGGTGATCCTGTAGATGAAATTGCCTCCAGGATCTAGCATGGCTGTGATCACAAGGCGGTGTGAGATTTCGGCTCCCGCAGAGCAAGTATTCGTCGTTCTGGCTGACCCGTTGCGCCTGATGCAACTGCGCTCAGATTGGGGAGAGTGGGCGCTGGAAAACATCGCCAGGAGCTATCCAGATCCGGGGAGCACATACTGGCTGCGTTCCATCAAAGAGGAGGCTTCCTCAATTTGTGGTCGGGTGCTGGAGATGCAGCCGAATAAAAAACTTGTTTTGGAATTCAGCAGCGGGGCAACCTCCCGGACGGAGTGGGTTTTACTGCCAACTCGTGCAGGCTGTTTACTTCTGCTCGAGATGCAGCTTGACGCAAACAGCGAACAGGCAATGCGCGGGGAGGAGGAACGTGCGCAGTCCTGGTTGGGAGCTATTAAGAGATATTGCGAGCTTGGTCACAGCGGCTGGGAGGGAGCGCTGCGATGGATCCTGGATCGCCATGTTTTGAAGCTGCGCGCAGAGCAGCGGCGCATTATTTTCTTACTTTTGGCGCTGCAATTGATCACTCTGCTGAGCTTTGTGGCTGCACTCCTTGGCATCGGCTTGGTCAGCCTGGTCGTCTCATGGTTTAGGGCTTGATGAGAAATGAGATATTCTTAGATAAATTGATGTAAAATAAATTTGGTGTAACATTGCAGCATCTCGACGGCACCCAAGCGGGTGTTTTTTGTTAATTAGATGGAGTGTAGCGTGATCTCACACGTGGTGGAATATGTCGATATTCGCGCCCCGAAGGATGAAGTGTTCGATCTCATCCTGAACCTGAAGCGCCGAATGCAGCTCAGCCCGCTGTGGGGACTGGCGAAAATCGATTTCATCAGCGCTGATTACCCGCAGCCGGGTAGCCATTATGACGTGACCCTGGTTCAGGGGGATGGTTCGCATTACTCAACGGTAATTACAGAGAACCAGGCAGGCCGCAAGTTTGCCTACAGTCTGGATGTGGCGCGTGAAACCCGGGTCGCCTGGTTAGTCCAGAATTTGGCAGATGGAACGCGCCTGATCTACCAGGAGGATTTCCTGGTAGATGAAGGCGAAGGAGATGAATTCTCCCAGGCGGTGCGCAAAGTGGTGCGCGACTGGCTAAAAAATATCAAGAATTACACAGAATTGCGCAACTCTGTACTGGGGCGGATTGTCCGTTGGGGATTGGACCGTTTCTTTCTGCAGCTCCGCAAAGACCAGCGCCAGGTTGTGGCAACCCTGCTGTTCATTCAAATCACTGGTTTTGTCTCGTTTGTCATGGCTGCGCTGGCATTGGGGGTGGCAGGACTTTTTTAGGGAGTGCGGGTATCACCTGATCGACCCCATAACAACTCGGCAGCAATTATTCTTCGTAAACGCAGCGAAAACCCGTATCATCGCTGCGGTGCATGGGGGCTGCCCAGCTGCGGTAGGCACAGCGGGCCTGGTGTTTTGATTCGCGCCAGGATGCCCCACGGATCATCGATTTATCGAAGCCAGCTTCCATCGAGTTCACCAGGGAGGTGCAGCCGGTTTCGTGAATCCTGGGGAGGGCGCTTTCGGGTTCCATTTCATAAACCAGGAGCTCGCGTCCATCGCTGGGGTCGTAGGGATAAGCGCCGAACAAAGATGAAATCCACTCCTGGACATTCCCGGCCATATCCGCCACATGGTACGGGCTATCCCCTTGGGGTGAGAAGCGATCAACCGGTGTGGTGGAGCCAATTTTGCTCTCGCGCGTATTGCACAACCCATCTCGCCAATCATTACCCCAGGGGTAGATACGCCCATCTGGACCGCGGGCAGCTTTTTCCCACTCGGGCTCAGTAGGCAGGCGGAGAGGCAGGCCGGTGACTGTGCGCGCCCAGCGGCAGAAGGCGATGGCGTCGTGGTAGGAGACGCCCACGACAGGGTGCTGGTAAAGCGCTTCTGGGTATCGCCCTTCTTTCCAAAACAATGGAGGGCGATGCCCTGTAGCATGCACAAATTGCGCATACTGGGCATTGGTCACCGGGAAACGCATGATGTAAAAGTCGGTGACATGCAGGATGTGGGCGGGGAGTTCATCGGGTTGATGGCTGCGATCTCTGTGGGGATCGCTGCCGATGAGAAAATCACCTGCGGGGATTTTGACAAATTCAAGCTGAAGAGAATTTTCCATGAAGGCCCTCGAAATCGATCAACCATTGGGATTTGCGCCGTTCTCCAGGATGCGGTGCTGGTTGACGTAATTCACCAATTCGATGCTGTTGTTAACATCCAATTTTGCCATGATGTTACTGCGGTGGACGGAGACGGTTTTCGGGCTGATGTGCAGTGCGTGGGCAATTTCCTTGTTGCTCTTTCCGATGATTACCAGGCGGAGCACTTCGCGTTCTCGATCCGTAAGGGAAGGGGTAGTCGGGGCAGCTAAGGGGACCGGCTGCGCATAGCTTTCAAGGAGCTGGCGGGCAATGCTTGGTTCGAGGAAGGCGCCTTGCTCGTAAACATGGTGGATAGCGGTGAGCACTTCACGTCCACCGGAGCGTTTCAGAACATACCCAGATGCGCCGGCTTGCAGCAGGGGCTGGATATATTCGCGATCATCGTGCTGTGTCAGGATGAGAACCTTTACCCGGGGGTACAGCTCCTTAATCCGCTGGGTTGCCTCAATGCCATTCATGACGGGCATGGCGATATCCATGAGCACGATATCGGGTGGATCAGCGCTTATTTTTTCTAACGCTTCCAATCCATTCGAGGCTTCACCAGTCACAATGATGCCGGGTTGCCTTTCGAGCAAAGAGCGTATGCCATCTCTCAAGATGGCATGATCATCTACCACCAGTACACGAATATCAGGCATATTCTAAATTCCCATCTGGCAGGGGAACCCTGAGATGAATTTGAGTTCCGTTGCCGGGTGCAGAATTGATTTCCAATTCGCCACCCAGTAAAGCGATTCGTTCTTCCATACCCAATAAACCCAGGCCTCTCACCTGATCCTGACCATCACTGGCGTTAGCTAAGTCGAAACCAACACCATCATCTTCAACACCGATATGGATATCATAATCGCGAAATCTCAACCAAACCAGTACATTTCGGGCAGCGGAATGGCGAGCGATATTGATAATCGCTTCCTG
This sequence comes from Chloroflexota bacterium, assembly GCA_029265355.1. GTDB lineage: Bacteria > Chloroflexota > Anaerolineae > Anaerolineales > UBA4823 > JAJUJL01. Next base: position 88,263 of record JAJUJL010000006.1, read on the forward strand.
TAGAACGCGAAATATTGCGGTTTCCAATTCTGGGGGCAGGCGGCGTTGATCCGAGTTTACTTCGATGTTCGTGCGGATACCGCGCGGCTCCAACCAGGACTTTGCCAGCCAGCGCAGGGCAGGCACCAAACCCAGATGGTCCAGCATCGTGGGACGCAGATCGAAGATCACCTTGTGAACTCCATCCAGGGTGTGTTGGGCGAGATCGCGCACATCGATGAGCCTTTCGCGAATTTCTGCAGGATTGCTCATCTCCAGAATCTCTTCTGTGGAGTAGATTAAGGCGGCCAGGGCCTGGCTGGTGTCATCATGCAGATCGCGGGCGATGCGTTTACGTTCGTCTTCTTGGGCATTAATCGTGTTCTTGAACAACTCGCCACGTATCTGCTCTTTGTGTTGCACTTCGGCAAACAAACGGGCGTTCTCGATCGCTACTGCGATCTGGTTGCCAATGGCATTGAGAAGCTCCTGGTCTTCGGGGGTGAATTCGCGCGGTTCACACGTGCCGATACACATGCTGCCAAGCGTGAATCCTTTGGCAGTGAGCGGCACATGCACCAGGGTGTTCAGATTCTCTTTTCTCAAGGCGCGTGCTCGCCGCCCGCGGTAACGACGCAAGTCGGGGACAATGACAATCTGGCCTTTTTCCAGTACACCGCCGCAGGAGCCATCTAAAAGCCCCATCTGAGCCGCCAGAAGGGCGGTCTCCCGTGAAAGTCCCCGGTAAGCGACCAACTCTAGCGACCCTAAAACATCTCGCTGCAAGAATACAGCTCCGATGTCGATATCTGTCAGGCGCAAAACTTCCTCAAGTGTCCGCCCGAGGATTTGCTCCAGGTCCAGAGATTGGTTGACCGTGTTGGCAATGCTGTTCAAGATTGAGAGCTGCTGATTCTTACGCACCAGCGACTCGCGGATGCGCCGCTCTTCGGTGACATCGCGCATCAACTCAACGATACGAGTGATCTGCCCGTTGGTGTTTCGCAAGGGGGAGGCGACGATATCGATGTATCGCTCTTCTCCGCTCTCGGGGTCGACATGAATATGGGTGACTTTCACCGATGCACCGGTTTGCTGAATCAGTTCACGCGGGCATTCACATTCGGGTGGTTTGCATGGCTTTCCATTGTGAAGAACTGCACAGCATGGTTGACCGATGAGTTGGGTTTCTGGCACACGGGTTGATTTGCGGCTATAGTTTTCCTGAGCGGCCTTGTTTAGCTGGAGTATTTGATCCGTGGCGATATCTACCACCACCAGGTCGTCGCTCAGTGCGTCGATAATGGCGCGTAAGTCATCGCGCGCCTCCTGCGCTTCTTGTTGGGCAGCCAGGGCTTCGCGGGTGCGGGCCTGCACCCGCGAATCCAGTTCGCGGTTCCAGGCCTGGATCTCATCCATAGATTGTTTCAGCCGCTGGCACATGACGCCAAAACTCTCTGCTAAAATGCCGATCTCGTCCCGGCGTGGCTTTGCAGCGATGCTGCTGAGATTGCCGGGCAATTCGCACGCACCATACAATTCGCCTTCAGCAATGCGACGCGAGGCGCGGGTCAATTCTTGCACGGGTGCGATGACGCTGTTGGTTGTGACCCGCACCAATACCAACGCCCCGGCAACGCTCAACAAGCCCAGGCCGAGGTTCCACATGGTCAGTCGGCGAACAGGCGCGAAGGTGTCCGCTGCTCTCTGGCGCACCACAACGCCCAAGGGCACCTGGCTGAGCGGGGCAAAGCCAATGACTTCGTCCTGGGCGCTGGCTTCGCTGCCGTAACATCCGATGCAGGTCGCGGCGCCCGGTTGACCGGCGTTGAAAAACTGGTTGACCAGCGGCGCCAGCTCCGGGTTTGTGGCATTATCGCTGCTCGGTTTACGCGCAGTGCTCAGAAGCACATGCCCGTGGGCATCGACCAGATCTACTTGCCCACTGTTTGCCAGGTTGACAGTCTCCCAAGCAGATTGGAACTCTGGACCGGCAAGGTCCACCACCCCCGCCAGGATGTGCACCAGGCGTCGCTTCTCGTCGCGCACAGGCGCCATGATTGCGACCCAAGAATGGTTCAGGTTGCTGACTCCGCTCTGAGTGTGGGACTCTAACACCGTGATTCCAGATGGACGCCCATACAGGATTTCTTGGAAAGCGGGCATTGCCTGCCAGTCGGGCGCGAAGGTGCGGATTGAATATTCCACTGAAGATGCGGCATAAAGCACTTTGCCGCTCAGATCCAACAGGAAAATGCCACGCGTCTGGCTGCTCAAACCTTGCAGCGCCGAGGCGTATTCCTGCGGTGTTGCGTCAGGTTTGAGAAGTATTTCCTCTCCAGCGGGCAGAACCAGTATTTTCATGATGTTGCTCAGGCGAGTATCCAGCAAGGTGGCGCTCAAACGCGCCAGGGTAATTCGCTCATCCAGCACCTGGCGGGTGGCCTGGCGCGCCGTGGCAATGCCCATCATGGTAAAGATCGCCATCAATCCAATCAGCCCTGCGCTGACCAAAAGCCCCATCTTGGTTTGCAGGCTGACATCGAACCATTTTTGGGCTAATAGCCGGCGCCATTGTGCGGCTACGAAGTTGCGAATTTTTATTGCAGGCAATTCAGGAATCTTCATAGGCTCAATTCCTGTGTCAATCGTGAACCGTTTGAGCTGCTTCTTTCAGCGGCGAAGGGGGCCATTCACAATAGCGGTTTCGTTTACAATACTTGCAGACCCCGTTCTCATCCAGATTCTCATTCACCCCCTCGAATTCTCCCATCGATTCATACCATTCGTAGGTGCGCCCGATCGTGATGCGCAAAGGTGTATTGGGAAGGTCGAAAGTTTGTCGAGCTTTGGAGCAGTCGTAATAAAAGGTCTGCGCTTCGAGTCGCAGGCGATCGCCGGTTAGCGGAACGGGACCGCTGGTTTGTGGTTGAAGCATGTCGGTCAACCCTGCCAGAAACGCCACTTGCCAGCGAGGCATGACTTTGAGCTTCATGCCGCAACCAACGACATTGGCAATGGTCTGGTAGAGCTGCCGGTGCGTCATATTCTCACCCCCCAAGAGATAGCGCTCTCCAACTTCACCCTTATGCGCTGCTTCGATGTGACCCTGAGCTACATCACAAATTGGCACGACATTGATCCCGCCGGGAGGAATCAGCGGCGGAACGCAGTGCTTGACCACTTCAACCACCATTCCGCTGGAAACCTTGCGGATATCGCGCGGCCCGATCACGGTTGTTGGGCACACGATCACCACCGGCAAGCCGCGCTTTGCAGCTTGCAAGACGATTTGCTCTGCCAGATACTTTGAGTGTCCATAGACGAAACGTTCTGGCTTGACGTTGAAAGAATAGGTTTCATCGACATATTCATTCGGGTGAATGCCCAAAGCGGCGGAGGAGCTGGTATGCACCACACGGTCTACCCGGGCTTTCAAAGCTGCTTCCATCACGTTGCGCGTGCCTTCGACATTGACAGCATACATGGTTTCTTTGCCCTGTCGCCAATAATCGACCACGCCGGCGGCGTGAAAAACGACGTCAATTCCGCGCATGGCGGAGGGAAGCGATTCGGGACAGAGGACGTCCCCTTCGACAAACTCAAAGGGGCCGCCTTCCAATAGCTCGTGGCTGGCGCCGGGCCGGGATAAGATGCGCACTTGCCATCGACGCTCAATAAGCCGCAGCGCCAGGTTGGAACCCAAAAAACCTGTACCGCCAGTCACCAGGGCAGTAGTCATCTATGCATCAATCCAGCTCAACCTGAAGCTCCTTGCCTGGCTGGCATTCATACCAGTGCAGCGAATCAGCCAGGTTAACCACTTCTCCGACCACAATAATTGCTGGGGGATGGATGTGATGGGCCTGCGAGACGATATTTGCCAGGGTTCCGATAACGGTGTGCTGCGAGGGGCAAGTGCCTTGTTCGATGACCGCCACCGGCGTCTGTGGCGGGCGACCTGCCTGCAGCACTTGCGTGATGATGCGCTCCAGGTTCTTTATACCCATCAAAAATACCAGGGTATCTGCGCCGCGTGCGGCGCGCAACCAATCTCCATCGGGGTCTTCTGTGCAATCCGCGCGATGGCCGGTGATGATGGCAGCCGAACAGGCTAAGCCGCGATGGGTGATGGGAATGCCGGCATAGGCTGGAACTGCTACGGCGCTGGAGACGCCTGGGACAACTTCAAACGGGATGCCAGCCTGCACCAGGGCAAGGGCTTCTTCACCACCGCGTCCAAAGACAAACGGGTCGCCACCCTTAAGGCGCACGACCAGATTGCCCGCTCGCGCCTCCTGTACCAGAATATCGTTGATCGCCTCTTGAGGAATGGGATGGTGGTCGGGGCGTTTGCCAACATCGATGCGTCGAGCGTCAGGGCAGAGCTCCAGGAGCGCAAGGTTGACCAGGCGGTCATGCACGACCACATCGGCACGCCGAAGGCACTCTGCCCCTTTGAGAGTGAGCAAGCCAGGATCGCCTGGGCCAGCGCCGACCAGGTAAACTTTTCCAGGAGCAATGCGGTCCACCATTGTCATCATCCTCTACGAAATGGTCGTTGGAGTGATCTGCCAAAGTTGTTCAGCGTAGGCTTTTGCGGCTGCGTAGCCGCTACCTCGCAATACCTGAAGGATTTCAGAGTCGATCAAATTCAGCGCTGCCTGCAGGCGCGCTTCTCCAGGGGGAAAGTTTTCGATCAGCCTGGGTCTCAGTTCAGCCAATAACTGGATCAACAACTCGTACTCGGGTCCAATCTCGGCTTCCAGTTTTTCGCGTAAGCGGCGCGCCAGCGCCGGGCTGGCGCCGCCGGTCGAAATCGCAATGTTCAGGTCGCCGCGTCGCAACTGGGCTGGTAGGATGAAGTTCGAGTGTTGCGGATCGTCGACCACGTTGACCAGGATATGATTTTGCTCGGCCTCCGCAAATACGGCCTGATTGACCTGTGCATCATCCGTCGCAGCAATGACCAGGAACGCGTTTGCCAGATCGCCTTCCTGGTATGGTCGGGCTATCCAGCGGATAAGGCCTTGCGCGGCGAAGGATTGGATGGCATCATCTAAAACCGGGCTGATCACGGTGACCGAAGCGCCGGCTTCGAGTAAACCCGCCACCTTGCGGGAAGCGACACTGCCGCCGCCAACCACAATGCACAGGCGTCGCTGCATACCGGTCAAGCATATCGTGTAAGTTTTCACAATATATTTATTTAACTCCAATAACCCAGCCGAGTCAAATGATGTTTGTCACATACACGGGGGGTATGTGTCAGGTTTCAATGGGAATTGGTCGAGTTCTACGTTTGCGAGCTTTGCTTTCAGTCATCTGTCTCAATCATGCATTTCGCAGATATAATTCTCTGGAGCGGGCAGAAGCTCGCCCATTTTTTGCGGAGGAGCAGATGATTATTTCACGATCAAAGGAACTATTTAGCGCCGCGCAAAAGCGCATTCCTGGGGGTGTGAACTCGCCAGTCAGGGCTTTTCGCGCGGTCGGAGGTCAACCGCTGTTTATCGAGAGGGGCGAAGGGGCATATCTGATTGATGTGGATGGCAACCGTTACGTGGATTACGTGCTCTCCTGGGGACCGCTGGTGCTGGGGCATGCGCACCCACAGGTGGTTAGAGCTTTACAGCGGGCTGTCGAACGAGGCACCAGCTACGGCGCTCCGACTGAGTTGGAAACCCGATTGGCGGAGATGATTGCCTCGCTGATGCCATCCGCGGAGATGGTGCGCTTCGTCAACTCTGGAACCGAGGCGACGATGAGCGCGCTGCGCCTGGCGCGCGCCTTCACCCGCCGAGATAAAATCATCAAATTCGAAGGCTGCTATCACGGGCACGCCGATAGTTTGCTGGTGAAGGCGGGCAGCGGTGTGGCGACGCTGGGCTTGCCAGATAGCCCGGGTGTGCCGCGCGGCGCAGCCCAGGATACACTGACAGCTCCATTCAATGATTTGAGCGCGGTGCGTGATTTGTTGGAGGCTAACCCGGAGCAGGTAGCTGCGGTGATCGTTGAGCCCGTTGCCGGCAATATGGGAGTGGTGTTGCCGCAAGCTGGCTTCCTGGCGGGACTGCGCCAGCTTACCGAGCAGCACGGCGCGCTGTTGATTTTCGATGAGGTGATGACTGGCTTTCGCGTACACCTGGGCGGCGCACAGGCATTGTTTGGCGTGACACCGGACCTGACCACGCTGGGCAAGGTGATCGGTGGGGGGCTTCCGGTGGGAGCCTATGCGGGGCGAGCGGATATTATGAAGCTGGTGGCGCCATCGGGCAGCATGTACCAGGCAGGGACGCTCTCCGGTAACCCGCTGGCGATGACTGCCGGCATCGAGACGCTGGAAATCCTGCGCCAACCCGGAGTCTTCGAGAGCATGACCGCGACAACGCGCAGATTGGCAGATGGTTTTGCTGACGCAGCGCGCCGGGCAGGTGTGGCAATCACACAAAATCGGGCTGGTAGCATGTTTTGTTCGTTTTTCACTGCCAACGAGGTGGTTGACTGGACTTCTGCCAGCCGAAGCGACACTGCGCTGTATGGGCGTTTCTTCCGCGGTATGCTGGATGGCGGCGTTTACCTGGCGCCTTCCCAGTTTGAGGCAGGCTTCTTATCCACGGCGCATGATCCAGAGGCAATCGAACAGACCCTGGCCGCAGCGCAGAGAGCTTTCCAGGCGCTTTGAGTACTAATCAGCCAGTACCGTTCCCATACGGCTCAGCTCGACGTTGGCCAGGTTGAAGAACTGCAACGTGTTCTCGTCGATGCGGTATTCGTTCTCGTAAACGATGCGCACCACGCCAGCGTTGATGAGCATTTTGGCGCAGACGATGCAGGGAAAGTGGGTGACGTAGCAGGTCGCGCCTTTGGTGGAGACGCCGTGCAGCGCTGCCTGGATGATGGCATTGGCTTCGGCGTGGATTGTGCGCAGGCAGTGACCATCTACCATCAAATGGCCGGCCTCGTCGCAGTGGGGTAGCCCGGCAGGTGAGCCGTTGAACCCGGTTGTCAGGATGCGCTTCTCACGCACCAGCACCGTACCGACATAAGCGCGATCGCAGGTGGAGCGAGCGGCGACATCGTGAGCGATTTTCATGAAGTAGGTGTCCCAATCGGGGCGCATCTTTCACCTTCCAGGTAAGAAACTGTTGCCCCATTGTACCAACCTTCTTCATCACAGGATGAAGATTTTTCAATCATCATCATCATCATCATTGCTGTTGCCGCTGTTCTCGTCGTCATCACCGCTATCATCGTTGTCATTGTCGTCATTGGTATTTGAATCATCGTCGTTGGAATCATCACCGTTTGAGCTATTGCTCGAACTCGAATTGTCGCTCGCATCGTCCTCGTCTTCGTTATCGTTGATGTCCAGGTTTTCGTTAGCGGCGTCGTCATCGCTTGCATTTCGGTCCTCATCGACGTCTGGAGAGGAGAGCAGTTCGATTTCGCGCGCGGTCAAAGCGCCATTGATGTCGGAGAAGGCGTGCACTTTGACTTCGTCGCCTACCCTGATGTTACTTTCGATCTCAGTGCTAGAAAGGATCAGGATCGCTCTGCCGGCGATGACCCATTGGCTGTCGGCCATGCTTTCTACCACACCGGTGAACTCAATCTCAGTCGCATTTGGCTGTCCGGAAGTCAGTTGAAGGGCTTGCTGAAGCGCTGGGAGAGCGGTTTCAGGAGCCTGTGCAGTCAAGCCGGTTAGCGTTTGAGCATATTGCGATAGTGCATGGGTGATTTGACGTGCCAGGTCAGATGCACGCTGAGGATCGGAAGCGGCTAAAACGCTCAGATTTTCCAGGGCGCGGTGAATCTGGTGCTGGAATTCTGCGGCAGCGGCGCTAATTTCAGCAGCACGACCGGCGCGCATCAGACCGGCAATTTCATCCAGTCGGCGTTGCGCAAAACTCAGGTGAAGCTGGGCCTGGTCGTATGCATCCGCAGCGAGTCGCAATCGGGTGCTTTCGAGGCTGGTCTTAACCGGGTAGAGCACATCGCCGGGGAGGGAGGATTGGGCCGCCAGTACTGTTGCGCCTGCCCCGCCGAACAACAAGGTGATAATCACGATCAACGCCAGGATCGCTGAAAATGCAAATCTGCGCGGCGAGATTAACTGTCGTTTCTGCGCCGGAAAGAAGACCTGCAGCCATCCGGGCAAGCGCGAAACCGGTTGTTCTGGCGCAGAGTCAAAGAGAGTATCCAGCTCGGTCAAAAATCGTTTTCTACTGCCCATCTCATCTGCTGGATTGCGAGGAGGAACGTGCTCCAACAGCTCCAGCAGGTTTTGCAGACGGGGATCCTGGTATTCATTGGGTTCAATGGGGTTTTTCATGTCTTATGCCTCTTGGTCATCTGCTAACAGTATTCGTCGCAGGGATTGGATCGCACGGTGCTGGAGCGCCCGGGTAGCTTCGACGCTTTTTCCCAGCGCATTGGCCACGTCTTCATGCGACCAATGTTCTAATAATCGCAGTATGACCACTTTACGTTGATCCTCTGGGAGTGCCATGAGAGCTTTGCGCACTCTTTTCCTTTCCAAATCCTCCGCCACCAGAAGGGCTGGGTTGGATTGCGGATCGCTGTGCAGTTCAGCATCCAACTCGACAGTCTCCGCAGTGCGCTTGCGATACTGATCGGTAGCCCAATTGTGCGCCATGCGATATAAGTAGCCCTGAACATTTTGATCGGGCCAACGGCCATTGCGCACCGAATGCAGAAAGCGGCTGAATGTTTCGGACACGCATTCTTCTGCCAGGTGGCGATCCCCGAGAAGGCGGTAGGCATAACGGTAAAGTCCTGGGCTGTGTTCTTCGTAGATGCCGACAAGTGCCTGTTTGGTGATGGGAGGGGCATTTTCGAGGGGTAAGGATTTCATCATAAGCGTTATTCTCTGATAGGTAAAGACGAAGAACTTATCAAAATGTGATGGTGAGTTGGTCGAAGAATGGTTTGTGTTTAATATGAGCATGGATACGTGTCGCCAGGTGATTTGGATTGAATGCTGAAGGCGGGCCATCGGTCGACTGTGATTGGACTCCAGTAAGCAAACGACCCCAAAGGTTATAAAAACCTCTGGGGTCTGGAAACCGGCGCCAGGAATTTGTCAGGCCTGGCGCAATAGGGCTTTCAGGCGTGGGGCGATTGCCTGCCAGATTGGGCAGCGATCGTAAACGGCGCTGAAGAAGAGGATGCCGCTGAACGCCAACAGCAGCGGCGAGTTGCCCGAAGATATTCCCATCACAGCCAGAGTGGCAGCTACTGACAGGCGCAGCAGCCGCTGTGAAGCGCTCAAAGTTGGCCTGGGCGGGGTTTCGCCGCTGGCAACAGCCGAGAACAGGCTCTGTAAGTTGGGCAGATCCTGTGCGCCGATTCGGCGTGCAATCTCCTGTCCGTTTTGGAAAACCAGCATGGTGGGTATCCCCAGCACATTCAGATCGCGCAGCAGCTCGGGGTGCTCATCGGCGTTGATGCGCATCAGGTTTACTTTGCCCTGGTACTCGGCGCTAACTTGCTCGAGCCAGGGCGCCATGCGCCGGCAAGGGGCGCACCACGGCGCCCAAAATTCGACCACAACGGGTGTACTGCTAAGGCGAACTTCGTTCAAGAGGTCTTGTTTGTTCATGAGTGGCATGATCTAAGAAAAATTTACTGGCAACCTGTGCGGATTTTTTCTCTGTTTCTGTGCTGACGCGAAAGGTTTTCCTTTGCGCATCTGGAGACGATGCGGATAATGTTCTCCCTTTAGACGCGAAAAGGCGAAAAAGGTTGCAATTATCCGGCTGGTTACACCACGCCCGGTTCACGCCTGCGCGGCAGCTGTGGCGGCAATCCAGGCTGTGGTCCAGGCATTCTGGAAGTTGAATCCTCCGGTTAGACCATCAATATCCAGCACCTCGCCGGCGAAATACAGGCCTGGCATCAGGTGACTGTGCATGCGTTGAAAATCGACTTCTTTCAACGAAACACCGCCACAGGTGACAAATTCGTCTTTGAAGGCTGCTTTGCCCTGTAGAGGGTAACGCCCGGCAACCAATTCAAGCGCCAGGCGGCGCAGCAGATCCTTGCTCAAATCTGCCCAGCGCTGCTGTGAAGGGATACCGGCAGCTTCAACCAGCCTGCGCCATAAACGCTGGGGCAAGGCGGTGAATGCCTGTGGGCGGGAGACTACCTGTTGAGAGCGCGCTGCCCCCGTGCGCTGGGCATGAAGCGTTGCCAGCGCCTGGTTTAGATCCTGCGGGTAAATCCAGTTAATTTGCAGAACCGCCTGGTAATGATTTGCATGTAGCCAGCGAGCTGCCCAGGCGGAAAGACGCAACACTGCTGGACCGCTCAAACCCCAGTGTGTGATCAGCAGCGCACCGAGTTGGAGCTCCCCAGCCTGCCCAGCGGGCGGTTTTGCGCCGTCCAATAGCTGCAATCCAACGGTGGGTATGGAAACGCCAGCCAGGCCCATCAATCGTGGGTCATTGATCCTGAAAGTGAACAAAGAGGGCACAGGGGGCTGCAGGGTGTGCCCCAAGGATTCGGCCAGGCGCATGCCGCCAGGACTGCCACCGGTGGCGAGCAGAACCTGGCGGGCGTGCAGTGTGCCAGGCATGCCTGGATCGTTTTTGTGGGCGCGCAGATGCAAGGTGAACGGGATGTTCGCGCCGGGTGTGTATTGGATGGCGGCCACTGCGCACCTCAACCAGACCTGGACACCCGCGCGAGCCGCGCTTTTCAACAGGCAGTTCACGATTTCTTGCGCCGAGTCGGATACAGGGAAGATGCGCCCATCGGCCTCGGTTTTCAGCGACACGCCGCGCTGTTGAAACCATTCGATCGTATCCGCCGGTTGGAAACGACTGAAGGCGGAGTGCAGTTCTCTGGTGCCGCGCGGGTAGTGCTGCACCAGCTCGGCCGGATCGAAGCAGGCGTGTGTGAGGTTGCAGCGCCCACCGCCGGAGATGAGCACTTTGCCCAGCGCCTGAGAGGATTGTTCCAGGATGAGCACATGCGGCTTTTCACCGCGCTCCCGGCGCAATTCGGCGTAGCGGATGGCGGCGAAGAAGCCGGCCGCGCCGCCGCCAATGACAGCCAGGTCGAGGGGCGCTGAGGTTGAGCAAACTTGCACGAATACGGTCCTAGCGGGATCGGCCACTGACAGTGATGTGGCGCAGTGTGATTCCCCAGGCCGGCCTATAAGCCGCATTCTGTGGGCAGAGCATGCTCTGCCTGGCGATCATCTATCTGGGACGCGCCTCTCGGCGCGCCTCGAGCGGCCTACCCGGGGCTGCGCCCAGGCAGATCGCCTGGGCAGGGCGCGGGCAGCACCCCTCCTGCGAGCAGGAATTGTCCCTGTTTGGCCTTGCTCCCGGCGGGGGTTGCCTGGCCGCCAGCATTGCTGCCGGCGCCGGTGGTCTCTTACACCACCTTTTCACCCTTACGAGGTTGCCCTCGCGGTATGTTTCTGTGGCCCGATCCGGCAGGTAACCCGAGAAATTCGAGCCCCCGCCCCGGGTGTTACCCGGCGCCGTGCCCTGTGGAGTGCGGACTTTCCTCTGCGCAGTCCCATCCAAATGGATGGGAGCGCAGCGATCGCCCAGCCAGCCTGGGACTCTAATTATACTGCCAAGCGGTGTATTGCACCTGGAAATTCCCTGGCCGCCCACTATTACACTAACCCTTGCATTATCTATGACGATTTTCTGACCTTCAGCCAAGAGTACGGACAATATTCATTTGCCTAAAAATGAATATTTTCTGGACAAAACGACCGGAATCCAGTAAAATAATTCGCCGTGCAATAAATTGGAAACATTTGTTTTGGAGGCAGTGTCTTGACCAATATCAAGTCTCAAAAGAAGCGCAATCGGCAGAACGAGAAACGCCGCCTGCGCAACCGAGTTTTTCGTGGGCGCGCCCGCACCGAAGTGAAAAAGGCCCGCCTGGCAATCGCCGAAGGCGATCCCACCGCAGCTCGTGAAGCCACCCTTGAAGCCATCAGCGCTCTCGACAAGGCAGCTGAAAAAGGCATTCTTCACAAAAACAATGCTGCTCGTCGGAAAAGCCGCTTGATGAAGCGGTTGGCTTCCCTGAGTCGCTGATCGAGCCGGCATAGACCGGCATTCGGTCATTGTGCATTTCCCGAGTATTCTTGGCGGGAGCGGTCGCACCGCTCCCGCTTTCTGCGTTTTTCAACAGCCGGAGAAGATGAGTTTCTACCGGCATGTTATAATGCCACCCTGGCGGGGATGCTTACCGCGCCGGGTTTAATCCATGTACCAGGCAGGAGATGCAATGTTTGAACATGAGCAGCAAAAAATCTCAGAGCGCATCCGCAGCTTCTGCGTCCAGAATGATCTTCCACAGCCGGTAGAAATTGCCTGGAGTCCGGTGCCCTTTTCCGGCGAGTGGGGGATTTCCACCTCGTTTTTTCAGCTCGCTGCTCAGGAGGCCCGGCAGATCAAGGAACGCACAGGCCAGGGCGTCAATGTGCCTCAACGCGCCCAGGAGATCGCTGCCAGCGTGGCGGAATACCTGGGGAAAGTGCCAGGTTTCTCGCGCATCGAAGCGGTGAAGGGGTACCTGAACCTTTATTTTTCTTCCTCGGAGTATGCCCGCCGGGTGGTGGACACCGTGCTGGCGCAGGGGCGGCGCTTTGGCGCAGGGGAGCCCAAGAGCGATCGCGTGATGGTGGAATACGCCCAGCCGAATACGCACCACTCATTTCACATTGGACATGCCCGGAATGCTATCCTGGGCGAGGCGATGGCGCGGCTGGTGGAATTTGCCGGGTACGAAACGATTCGCGCCACCTACCCGGGGGATATCGGCCTGGGTGTGATTACTGTCTTGTGGGCTTACGATAGGTTTTATAAGGGGCAGGAACCGCAAGGCATCCACGAACGCGGGCAATGGTTATTGAAGATTTACGTGGAAGCCACCAGCTTGTTGGAAAAGAAAGAAGACGAAACTGAAGAGGATAAGAAGCGGCGCGAAAGCTATGAGCAGGAACGCCGTGAGATGTTGCGCAAGTGGGACGCTGGCGATCCGTATGTGCGCCAGCTATGGAAGGAAACGCGCCAGTGGAGCCTGGATGAGTTGGAGGATATCTTCGATATTTTAGGTATCCACATGGATGTATGGTTCTTCGAGAGCGATGTCGATGAGCCATCGAAAGCGATTGTCGATGAGCTGATTCGCTTGGGTATTGCGGAGGATGAACGTCCCTTCGGTGGGGCAGTGATCGTCAAAATTGATGAGAAGCTGGGGCTGAAGAAGGAAAAATACCGCACCAATGTAATTTTGCGCAGCGATGGGACCACGCTGTACCTGACCAAGGACCTGGCTTTGGCGAAAGTGAAGTTCGAGCGCTATCACGTCGATCGCTCGGTGTACGTGATCGACGTGCGCCAAAGCCTGTACATGCAGCAAGTTTTCAAGATCTTGGAGTTGTGGGGTTTTCCCCAGGCAGCCAAGTGCCATCACCTGGGCTATGGTTTTGTCAGTCTTCCAGAAGGAGCCATGTCTGCACGGCGCGGGCGAGTGGTGCTGTTCAAGGATGTGCTGGATGACGCCGAGCGGCGCGTGTTGTCGGTGATTGCCGAGAAAAATCCGAGCCTCTCGGGCGAGGTGCGCCAGGAAGTAGCGCGCCAGGTCGGGTTGGGAGCGCTGAAATATGCCATGCTTTCGGTCGACAACAATAAAGATATCGTCTTCGATTGGGATGCGGCCCTGAACTTCGATGGGCACACCGGTCCGTACATCCAGTATGCTGCTGTGCGCTGCAACTCGATCTTGAGAAAAGCGTCTGCTGAGGGGATCGAGCTTCAAGAGGATGTCGCCTTTGATTATGCGCTGGATGCGGCGGAAGTCCAACTCATCGACCTGATCTCACGCATGCCCTCCGAGGTGCAGCGAGCGGCGAATGAGTATAAGCCGCTGACGATCGCCAACCTGGCGTACGACCTGGCCCGGGCGCTGAATGATTTTTACGATCGCTGTCCGGTACTGAAAGCCGAACCCGATATTCGCCTGGCGCGCCTGCGCCTGGTGATGGCGGCTCGCCAGGCGATCGTCAATACCCTGGCAATTCTTGGAATTGAAACGCCGGACGCCATGTGAGCAAACCGGCGCTACCTTAAACCGTTCAACTTTCGATAAGGAGCACTGCAATTTCTATGAGTCCGATACGCACGATCATCATGGGCGCCGCGGGGCGTGACTTCCACAACTTCAACGTTGCCTTCCGCAATAACCCGGAATACGAGGTGGTAGCTTTTACCGCCACTCAAATACCGGATATCGCGGGCCGCATCTACCCGCCAGAACTGGCTGGTCCGCTGTACCCGGCGGGTATCCCGATTCGGGCCGAACAAGAGCTGGATGATCTCATTCGTGATCAGAAAGCCGATCAAGTGATCTTTGCCTACAGCGATGTGCCCCACGAGTACGTGATGCACAAGGCTTCCCAGGTTTTGGCAGCTGGCGCCGACTTTCGGTTGATGGGCGCGAAAGCCACGCAGATCAGATCCAGTAAACCAGTGGTTTCGGTGTGCGCAGTGCGCACCGGCAGCGGCAAGAGCCAGACCACTCGCCGTGTTTCGAAGGTGCTGCGCAGCATGGGGATGAAGGTGGCTGCCATTCGCCACCCGATGCCATACGGCGACCTGGCGAAACAGGCAGTGCAGCGTTTTGCAGAATACGCCGACCTGGACCGGCATGACTGCACGATCGAAGAGCGCGAGGAGTATGAGCCCCACCTGGATAACGGCGTGATCGTTTACGCCGGGGTAGATTACGAACGCATCCTGCGCCAGGCGGAGCAGGAAGTGGATATTGTCCTTTGGGATGGCGGTAACAATGACTTCCCATTTTACGTCTCGGATTTCAAGATTGTGGTTGCTGACCCGCATCGCCCGGGCCACGAAATCAGCTATCACCCCGGCGAGACCAATGCGCGAGACGCAGATGTGATTGTGATCAACAAAGTGGATACTGCCAGCGCCGAGAATGTAATGCAGGTGCGTGAAAATCTGCGGGCAGTCAATCCCAATGCAATCGTCGTGGAAGCTGCTTCCCCGCTGTTCGTGGATGATCCGTCAGCCATTCGCGGCAAGCGGGTGCTGGTTATCGAAGATGGCCCAACCTTGACGCACGGTGAGATGGCGTACGGCGCGGGATGGGTGGCGGCGCGCCGCTTCGGGGCAAAGGAAATCGTCGATCCTCGCCCGTACGCTGTGCGCTCGATCAAGGCCACCTATGAAAAGTATCCCAACACCGGACCTGTGTTGCCTGCCATGGGCTACGGTGAAGCCCAAACCAAGGATCTGGAGGAAACGATCAACAACGCCGATGTCGACCTGGTAATCATCGGCACGCCAATCGACCTTAACCGCATTGTGCGTATCCAAAAGCCCAGCCAGCGTGTGCGCTATGAGCTGCAAGAAATAGGGCAGCCCACGCTGGAAGATTTGTTGAAGAGCAAATTCGGTAAGTAGCGCGATGGCTGCAACGGGATCAGACCCGGATGGTTTGATCCCGTTGTGTTTCTGCCAGCGAATGCCTTAGGGTGCTGCTTATGCCGGTGTTATGTTGGCCTGGCAAACAAACGCCACAACCTGAACCAGCCAAGCTGGCTTTGGAGAGCCTTGTGTTTCCGCAGGGCGTCGGTTACCTGGAACACCTGGCGAGCGGTCAAACGCGCCTGCCGAATCGATTGATTTGGGGTGAAAACCTGGCGGTGATGGCGGCATTGCTCCCTGAGTACCAGGGAAAAATTGACCTGATCTATGCTGATCCGCCATTCTTCAGCAACCGGCGTTACCCAGCGCGGGTTGGACGAAATGAAGACTCGCGCAAGCCAGGCGAATGGAAGCTGGCAGAGGGCTATGGCGATCACTGGGTGGATCTGGAATCCTACCTGGATATGCTCTTTCCCAGGTTGGTGTTGATGCATCGCCTGCTTTCTCCAACCGGAAGCCTGTACCTGCACCTCGACTGGCATGCCAATGCTTATGCGCGCGTCTTGCTAGACGAAATTTTTGGGCAAGACCGCTTGCTCAACGAGGTTGTTTGGCTTTATCATGGTCCTTCCCCAATTCGATCCGCTTTCAACCGCAAGCACGATACCATCCTGGTATATACCAAGAGCGACCGGTACACCTTCAACGTGGATGAAGTGCGCACACCTTACAATGACAACACGGTTAAAACCTTCGCCTCGTCTTCAAAAGCCGGGTTTGGCAAAATACCTGACCTGGCGCGCGGCAAGGTTCCTGAGGATTGGTGGTATTTCCCGGTCGTGGCGCGGCTGCACAGCGAACGTTCAGGCTATCCCACCCAAAAACCTGAAGCGCTGCTAGAACGAATTGTGCGAGCTTCTTCCAATCCTGGCGACCTGGTGGCAGATTTTTTCTGCGGATCGGGGACTGCTCCATTGGTTGCCGCGCGACTGCAGCGTAACTTCATTGCCGTAGACAGCCAGCGGCGCGCCGTGCACACTGCCCGCCACCGGTTGGTGGCGGCTGGCGTCTCGCCATTCCAGATGGAAACGGCTAGCGGTTTGCATCCTGAACTCGACAATTCAGCAGCGCCGGTGTTGGGCTGGTCTGCAGAGGATGTGTTTTTCAAGCATCCCGGGGGTGAGCTGGATTATTGGGAGTTGGACCTTGCTTGGGATGGAGTGATCTTCCGCAGCGCGGCGCAAGCCTTCCGGGCGCACCGCAACGATCAATTGCCGGAACGCCTTTCGATGCAAGGTGTGCGAGGCAAACGACGAATCTGTGTGCGTTATGTGCTCTCGAATGGAGGGGAAGGACAGCTCAGTTTATTCGATTAAACGTCCAGGCGATAGCCTAGACCGCGGACGGTCTTAATATAACGTGGCATGCGCGGATTTTCTTCGATTGCCTGGCGCAACCAGCTAATGTGTACATCCAGAGTGCGTGTATCGCCGAAATAAGCCGTGTTCCATACTTGCTGGAAGATGTGTTCACGTTCCACCACTTCACCAGCATGGCGGATTAAGATTTCCAGGAGTTGCGACAATCGTGGTGTCAGGCGAGCTTCACGCTCTCCGCATGTGACCTGTTTGCGATCGATATCCAGGGAAATCGTGCCCGCGCGCAGCACGTTCTCTCGTTCCGTCGGCAAAAGCGGTGTGATGCGGTTGATCAGTTTGCGGGAGGTGAAAGGCAACACTAATATTTCATTGGCGCAGGCGTCGCTGGCAACCTGCCGCCCAGGATTGGTGATGATTACAATCGGAAGCCCTTCAGCCAGTTCGCGCAACGATTTGCAGATGCGCGCTCCTGAAGTGCGCATAGAAGCCGCGTTGAGCACTACCAGGTCAGGCTGATTTTCCTTCATCCGGCTTAACGCCGCCGCACCCGTCGAGACGACTTCGACTGAATGGCCTTTCCGGCGCAGGCTGGCGACTAACGATGGGCCTTCGGTGTGTTTGTCTTCGATCCAGAGAATTCTGGCTTTCATTCTGGGTTCAATCGCCAATCGGGAAAAAATTAATGCCAAATTAAGTGGGTGTATTATACCCATTATTCTTAAAAACGGGGCCTAAATCCGGGTTAGCTTTTTTAACATTGCCTCAGGATTCGGTTGCGCCTGAGCATGCGGCGTGTTAGAATACATTCGCTGAGCCAATTCTGTCCCGGAAGGGCAGGTAAAAAGCAAAGCAGATGATTCCCTTGGCGAGACAGGGATCAATGATCACCAGTTAATTGGCAGCAGGGAAGAGTGTGCTATGTCCGATATGGTTGAAGTCGTAATTGACAGCATCCGGGTTAGCTTGATGTCGCAGCAGCGGATTGTCATTTTGCGCGAGGTGAATGCTGAACGTTATCTGCCAATTTGGATTGGTGTGTATGAGGCAGAGGCGATCACGATTGCTCTCCAGGAGGTGGAGGTTGCCCGGCCTCTCACCCACGATTTGTTGAAGAACGTATTTGGCGCTCTGAATGCACGAGTCATTCGTGTTGAAGTGAATGCATTGCGTGACGATACTTTTTATGGAAATATCGTTGCTGAGGTGAATGGACGAACCCTGAACATCGACTCGCGCCCCTCTGATGCCCTTAACCTGGCTGTACGGGTGCACGTTCCCATACTGGTAGCGCGTTCGGTCATGGATTCGGCGGGTATTATTCCGGAAGAAGATATCCAGGCAGAGGGTCAAGCAGAAGAGGCGCGTGAGGCGCCTGAGCCAGAGGCCGGAGAAGATCGCCTGTCTGTTTTCGAGGATTTCCTGGAAGGTTTGTCATTGGATGACAGTGAAGATGACGATGACGAGGAAAAGCCGGGAAAATCTAAAAAATAATGCGCAGGGAATGCGAGCCAGCCGGGGTGCACCGTTTTCCTTGTTCGGGAAGCGGGCCAGCTTCCCCGGTTTTTAATCTTAATGGATGCTAATGGACGAAACTCTTCCACCCGTATCGAACGAAGAAGCCATTGACAGCGCTCCCTATCAGCGAGAGGCCGAGGAAGCTGTCATCGGATCGATCTTGATCGATCCCGAGTCGTACTACGACGTAGCCCAGTTCTTGCGAGAGGAAGATTTCTATATTCACCGCAATCGTTGGATCTGGCAGGCTTTTGTGCGCCTGTATGAGCGTCGCCAATCGATCGATGTGCTGACGGTCACGGACGAGCTTGAACAGATGGGGAAGCTGGCCGAGGTGGGTGGCTCGGCCTATCTGACAGCCCTGGTAGGGAACACACCCACCGCCTTGCACGCACAGGCCTATGGTCGCATCGTGGAAGAGAAAGCCATCCGCCGGCGGATGTTGGAGGCGGCCAACGATGTGGCTCGTCTGGCATACAAAACCGAGGTGAGCCTGGAGGAAGTGCTGGATGGCGCGGAGCGGGCTATTTTTGGAGTAAGCGAACGACGCCTGACGCGCGACTTACAGACCATTCAGCAAGCGCTTAGCAACTACTACGACCGGATCGATAATCTCTCCCGAAGACCGGAACAATTTTTTGGTGTTCCAACTGGTTTCATTGACCTGGATCGACTGCTGATGGGTTTGCAGCCCTCGGACCTGATCATCATCGCTGGGCGCCCCGGCATGGGCAAAACGGCTTTTATGCTCTCAGCAGCCAAGAATGCTGCCCAAATTCACAAAAAACATGTGGCTATTTTTTCCTTGGAAATGTCGAACGAGCAGTTGGTGCAGCGTCTGATCTCGCAAGAAACCGGCATCGATTCACAGCGCTTGCGCACCGGCAAGCTGACTGACGAAGAATGGCCGCGATTTACCCATGCAATCGAGGTCTTGAGCGATACGCTCATTTTCCTGGATGATACACCGGCCCTGACGCCGCTGCAGATGCGCACCAAATGTCGCCGTCTGCACGCTGAGTTTCAACTAGACCTGGTCGTGGTGGATTATCTGCAGTTGATGAGCAGCGGTACACGTGTTGAAAACCGCGTTCAAGAAGTGTCGTATATCTCGCGCAACCTCAAGGTCCTGGCGCGCGAGCTGAATGTGCCTGTTCTCGCTGCGGCCCAGTTGTCGCGAGCTGTCGAGCAACGCGCCGATAAAGACCCGCAACTCTCCGACCTGCGCGAGTCTGGGTCGCTTGAACAAGATGCTGATATCGTCATCTTCTTGCACAGGCCAGAGATGTACGAAAAAGATACGCTGAAGCAAAATATTGCCCAGGTCAAGGTTGCCAAACACCGCAACGGACCGACAGGAATGGTCGAGCTGGTGTTTCGCAGTCAATTGGCGAAGTTTGAAAACGCTGCGACGCGTGTGGTTGATCTCTCGCAGGTGCCCTGATGGCTAAGCCCAGTTTTGAAGGTTTTCCGGATAAACCCCAACGACAAACCTCCTTGCCCGAAGCGGTGTTCCGGGAATTGCTGGTTGAAATCGACGACATCAATGTCTTAAAGCTGAGCCTGTATTTCTTCTGGCGTTTAGAACGCATGGAGGGAGATTTTCGTTACCTGCGCCGCCAGGATATTGTGGAGGACGACGTATTCATGCGCAGCCTGGGCAATGCAGACCCCCAGGCTGCATTGGACGATGCTTTGCAAGGCGCAGTAAACCACAAAATTCTGCTGCGAGTATTGGCGCCAACCGATAAAACAGCGCAACCATTTTATTTCTTAAACAATTCCCGAGGTCGCGCCGCCGAACAGGCGATTCGCACAGGAACCTGGCGACCAGGAGCCACGCTGGGGCTTTCTCATCGCCTGGAGGTTCCGCCAAATGTGTTCACGCTTTACGAGCAGAATATCGGGCCGTTGACACCGATGATTGCTGACCTGCTGCGCGATGCGGAGCAGAGCTATCCAGCGGATTGGATCGAAGAAGCGGTGCAAATTGCTGTGGAGAAGAACGTGCGCAACTGGCGCTATGTCAGTGCAATTCTAGAACGGTGGCAGCAGGAAGGACGCCATGAGCAAAAAGATCGACGAGACACTGCGCAAAATCGCCAGCGGTATGCAGACTGGGACAGCAAGGGACGACGCCGGTAATCCTATCGAGGAATTCAACTCAGCGAATGCTGGGTTGGCTGGGGATCCGAACTGCCCGTATTGCGCCGGGCTCGGGTATTTGCGTAGAGATCTACCCCTGGGGCATCCGGATTTCGGCAAGCTGGAGCCCTGTTCCTGCCGGCATGCAAAAATCAGTGATCAGGTACACAAACGCTTATTTGCGCTCAGCAACCTGCACCAGTTGAGCAACCTGACTTTCGAGAACTTCAACCCACGCGGGCATATCGGTTTATACCGTTACCAGGTGGAGTCTTTAGAGCGCGCTTATAGCCAGGCGCAATACTTTGCCCAACACCTGAATGGTTGGCTGGTGCTGCTGGGCGGCTATGGCTGCGGTAAAACACACCTGGCCGCGGCGATCGCCAATTTCGCGGTTGGAATGGGCGTACCCACGCTCTTTATCACCGTTCCCGATTTGCTAGATTCGCTGCGATTTTCGTACCAGGATGGAGAAACGACGTTTGAGCAGCGTTTTGAGGAAATTCGCACTGCCAGCTTGTTAGTGTTGGACGATTTCGGAACGCAAAATGCGACTGCCTGGGCGCAGGAGAAGTTGTTCCAGATCATCAATTATCGTTACATCAACCGGCTGCCGGTGGTCGTGACCAGCAACCTGGAGCTGCGGGATATCGAAGGGCGCATTCGCTCGCGCCTGGAAGACCCGGAGCTGAGCATCATCCTGGACATCAAAGCGCCAGACTACCGCCGCCCTTCGGGTGAGAGCGGGAATTATGAGCTGGCTACGTATGGATTTTTGAGCCGCTGCACCTTCGATACCTTTGACTTGAGAAAAAAGGAAGCTCTGAAGCCGGAGGAGCAGCAAAGCCTGGAGAGGGCGTTCAAAGCGGCGCAAGAGTTTGCGCGAAATCCAGAAGGCTGGATGGTGTTCATGGGCACGTATGGCTGTGGAAAAACCCACCTGGCTGCTGCGATAGCAAACTACCAGGCAGAGCACGGACGCCCGCCGCTTTTTGTGGTTGTGCCTGATTTATTGGATCACCTGCGGGCCACTTTTTCCCCCAATAGCACGGTGACACTCGATCGCCGGTTCGAACAGGTGCGCTCAGCGCCATTGTTGATCCTGGACGATCTAGGAACACAGGCAACCTCAGCTTGGGCGCGAGAAAAGTTGTACCAGTTATTCAATCACCGCTACAATTCAGAGCTACCCACGGTGATTACGACTGCCAATTTTCCTGATGAAATGGATCCGCGCTTGCGCAGCCGTATGGAGGACACGCATTTATGCACCATCTGCGCGATCACTGCGCCAGCTTATCGCGGCGCCTCGCAAAAACCGGCGCGCAGCACGAGGCGTAAGCGCACATGACTTCTTGGTCCATCCAGAAAATGAGAATATCCCGCTGCTAGGTGTTTCGCCGGAAGTGTTTTTACAAAAATGTGAACGAGCACCGGCGAAACCCTGGAGTAAACCGCCGACGCAATGGCGGATTTATTCTAAACACTTTCGGCGGTTTACTTAACTCCAGGAGTTAATAATACGATGAGCGATCAGACCCCACAATGCTTATATTGTCAAATAGAAGAGACCGTAGCCCCTTTAATTTCGGTGCGCTACCGTCAGTCTGAATATTGGATCTGCCCACAGCATTTGCCGCTGCTCATTCATCAGCCCGCAAAATTGGCTGGAATTCTACCTGGCATCGAACAGATTCAGGGTAGAGGAGAGCACCATCCAGAATAAGCTCCCCGGGCAAAGCGAATGAGATGACTCGATACCAGGGTTGACAGGCAGGTGCGGGCCGATATAATTAGTGTAAATATTACACTAATATGCTGCTCCGGAGGTGCCATGCATAGCCCGCGACACAGCACGAGCAAAAGTGATTTACCCATACCTTCGCATTTTGTTGAATCGAGGGTTGGTGAGTTATGGCGTGTTCCATACCAGGAACGGGCAAAAGAAGCACGCCTCTGGGCAGATCGACACCAAATCCCGCCTGCTGCTGCGGATCGTTTCAAAATTGCCCTGGTATTGATCGATGTCCAAAATACTTTTTGCCTGCCAGATTTTGAGCTGTTCGTCGCGGGCGAATCAGGTCATGGGGCTGTGGATGACAATGTTCGCCTGTGCCGTTTTATCTATCAGAATTTGGGCGTAATAACCAGATTCTTTATCACCATGGACACTCACCATGCGACTCAGATCTTCCATCCATTGTTTCTGGTTGACGCCCGGGGAAACCATCCAGAGGCCCATACGCGAATCACCTACCAGGATATTGAGCAGGGTCGCTGGCAATTCAATTCAGCAATCGCCCCACGTCTGGGGATTACACCAGAGCAAGGCAGGCAACACTTGCTGCATTACACAAAGGCGCTGGCACAAAAAGGGAAATACGATCTAACGATCTGGCCTTACCATGCCATGCTAGGCGGCGTAGGTCATGCGTTGGTTCCTGCGGTCGAGGAAGCCATCTTCTTTCACAGTATTGCACGCAGCACAGCGCCCGAATTTTTTATCAAGGGACAGGAGGAGCTGACAGAATTCTACTCTGCAATCGGACCAGAAGTACCCAGAGACGCTCAGGGTCGTGAATTGGCGCCAAACAATCGTGCTTTCCTGAAGATGGTGCAAGAATATGATAGTGTTGTAATCACCGGGCAGGCCAAAAGCCATTGTGTCGCCTGGACGGTGTCGGATTTATTGGATGAGATACAGGCTGTTGATAGCAGCTTGACAGGCAAGATCTACCTCCTTGAGGATTGCACTTCACCAGTGGTGGTTCCGGGAGTCGTGGACTACTCACAGGAAGCCGAAGATGCTTTTGCCAGATTCGAAGCCGCCGGTATGCACCGCATACGCACAACGGATAAGAACTGGATAGGGTGATTTAATTCCCGAGAAATACAATCTCTATTGACAGATTGTAACACTTATGTCATACTCTTTATTGAGATTAACAAAAATAATCTCACTTCCTCTGCTATCCCACCTACGAGGAGGTGATGTCCAATGGCAAGTAGTAGTAAGACGTCAGGCGCTGCGGCATCCCTCCTTATCGAAGGATAGGATCCGCAGCGCCACAAGAAGCCGTCTATCAGACGGCTTCTTGTCGATTGAAGATTAGTGTAGATGTAGGATTTTTGATTCTTGGTTAAGCGGGGTTGTGCCAGCAAGACATCAAGGACCTCTCCGTCGGCTCCGGTGTAAAAATCCCTGGTAGTTTTTCACGCAAGCTCGAAATTCTGACGATATTGATTGGTGTGCAAGTGTGAAACTGATTTATAATGAAACCGATATGAAATCGTCCAAAGATCGATACCCAACCTTGAACATGCCTCCTCAACCGCCAAAAGATTGGGCGGTGCGAATGAGTGAGGGCTTGCTCGCCTGGCGATGGTGGTTGATGGGGTTGATTTCGCTGTTAGTCATCCTGGTTGAGGTCGATGAGCACATTGAAGCGCTAAGCTCTGGTTATCCACCGGATTTCTTGCGCGAGACCTTGATTTTTGGTTTGATAATTCCGCTCTTGAATGGCATGGTGTTGACGCTTCTGGCGCGAACCCGAGCCGACAAAAATTTGGCGGAGAGGGACTTGAGCCAGGCATATTCGTTGAGCCAGGCATTGGCGCAGTCGAAAACCTGGGAGGAACTCACTTCGGTAATTGTCGAGTTCCCATCCAAAATTCTCTCTTTGGCAGGCGCGTCCTTGTATGTGATGGATAGCAACCAAGAGAAATATGAGTTGGAAGCGAGTTGGATGCAAGAAGAGCAGCGTCCCTTGAAACCGCTCACCAGCCTTCAGGGAGAACTGTGCCGCTCTTGCGAATTGAACACGCGTTTGTCGGTGCGCTACTTGATGCCATGTACTCACCAGGATGTCCCCCAGCCGAACAGCGGTTTGCGCAGTTATTGTATGCCGCTCATCCATCGCGATGTGACGGTCGGCTTGCTGATCCTCTATTTCCCTCACGATTTGACGGTCATGAACAGCCAGGTCAGACAGTTGCTTGGCGCATCTCCTGAAATTGCGTTAGCCCTGGAAAGCGCCCGTTTGCAGCGCAACGCGCTCAGCCAGGAAAGGGTTACCGGGGCCGAGCGGCGGCGAATTGCCCGGAATTTGCATGATACACTCGGGCAAAATATCAGCTACCTGCGCTTCAAATTGGACCAGTTAACTGCAGGGGATATGTTGAAAGAAATCGGAGAGATCCGACACGATCTGGAGCGCATGCGCGCCATCGCTGATGAAGCCTACGGGCAAATGCGGGCAACGCTGGAAGATTTGCAGATAGGCTCAGATTTGGACCTGGGAAAAGCTATCCTGGAATATGCTGACCTGTTGGGCAGGCGAGCTGGTTTTCAGGTGCACCTGGCAGTTAACGGGCGACCACATGTTTTGAGGGATGAGGTTAAGCGCCAGTTACTCTACATCAGCCGAGAAGCATTGAATAATATCGAAAAACATGCCCAGGCAAGTAATGTTCATATCGAACTGTTATGGATGCAGGATGGGCTTTCGATGTCGATCTCAGACGATGGTCGAGGCTTCGATAGCAGTGTAGCGCCGCCGGAAGGTCATTTTGGATTAAAAATCATGAAAGAGAGGGCCAGTGACATTCAAGCTACCCTACAAATGTCCTCTCGCAGTGGGTTTGGCACTCAGGTAAACCTTTGGCTTCCTTTGTCTCCCAAGCCAGACGCCCACAAAACACTTTCCACTGAAAAGCATGCTAATAAATTATGATCAACATTCTAATCGTCGACGACCACGTGCTATTCCGTGAGGGATTATCCAGCCTGTTTCGTTCCCAACCGGATTTCAATGTATTGGGGGAGGCTGGATCTGTTAGGGAAGCTATCGCGCTGGCATTGCATCTCCGTCCGGATGTGATCTTGATGGATTTCTCTATGCCCGATGGCACGGGGTTGGATGCAACTCGGGAAATCTTGGTGGAACATCCCAAGGCAAAGATCGTATTTCTCACGATGCACGAAGACGATGAAAGATTGTTTGCCGCGATTCGCGCCGGCGCAAAAGGTTTTTTGGTGAAAAACATACCGGTCATGCAGTTGTTGGAGTCACTGCGAGGCCTGCAAGTCGGCGAGGCGCCGATTTCTCGGACCATGACCGCCCGCATTTTGGAGGCATTTTCTCAAACCGACAGCCAGAAAGCCGATGATGCGTCTGCTCTGGAACTTCTCACCGATCGCGAAAGAGAGGTACTGATCGAACTCGGTAGAGGAGGGACCAACCGAGAAATTGCCAATCGATTGTTCATCTCGGATAACACGGTGAAGAACCACATACATAACATTTTGGAGAAGTTAGGCCTGAGCAATCGGCGAGAAGTGATCCGTTACGCTCAACAGAGGGGATTGATCAGCTCCTCTCAGCCGACAAACCCTTGGCATAAACCATCACGATAAACATTGATGATTTAGTCGTTACGTACCTGGGTTAGATACGTATAAGGGGGTATTTGCGATCAAATCTTTCCAGCTTCCCGCCAACCGCAATACTTTTTATACGATATCCCGCTGCAGCTTATTCAAGAGCTGCAGCGCTTTATTTTATGCGAGAAGTATGCGTAAATAGTCAGGAAATAATAGTACTTTTCCTAGTCCTTGGCAATAAAAATAGTAAATAGATAGCCTGCTTAAAGCGCATGGGTGGATAGACAGGCGAAAAAAACATTGTTATTATCACATTATTGTAATGCCGGCGCAATTCTTTGATCAGAGGAAAGCGTTGATAGATTCCTTTCTAGACGGAAATCGAAGCATACTATGGATGCCCAAAGAAAAGCGAAGCGAATTTTGGTGGTAGAGAGTGAAACCTTGCTTTCTCAGGGCCTGATCAGTCTGCTCCGCTCCCGGCCGGGTCTGGAAGTGAAAGGAGTGTATTATGCCGGGTTGAACCATCTGGTTTCAGAGATCGAATCGTTTTTTCCCGATGTTATCTTGATCCGGCAACAATGTTTGGCAGAGTATTTTCGTGATCTGCTGCCAGTATTGATGGTCCACCCTGAATTACGCTTGGTCAGCTTCAATCCTGAGAATAATTTCTTGCATGTTTATGCACGGCAAGAAGTGATGGTGAAAGAATCGGCCGATTTTTTTGCCAGCCTGTAAAGAACTACTGACAATCCACCTGGAGGTAGGCATGAGACATCGAAATTTAGTACGATCCACCCTGTTTCGCTTACTGCTTCTGCTGGTGCTGCTGAGCGGATTTTTTCCCGCGACTGCGAAACCTGCTGCGGCAGCCGCCCCGGCGCAAGCTGCCCCGCAGGCCGCGCCTGAGGCAGTTCGTGCATTGACCAATACCATTGCGCTGAAAGTGGTCAGTGCACGCACCGAGCCTTATTGGCGGGAGAATCCCGGTACACCGATCACGCAGACGGTGGGTATTCAGAAGGGCGACCCGATCTCGGTGTACAACTACATCATCAATGTTGATAACACCGGCGATCCATTCCAACCCCGCTATCCAGATTGTCATCCTTATCTGGATCCGCCGACCAACTCGGTTATCAATCCCAATTACCCGGATAGTTGTAACTACCCGGGTATTCGTGCTGTTCCGAGCCATGCTCCCATCGTTACACAGGGAGATCAGAACTGGCTGAGCGAGGCAAACACCCTGACGCTTGCAGACGGTAGTTATCTCATCTCCGTTTCATCGCAAGATTTCAAGGTCTCAGGCCAGTGGTTTACCCTGCCGATGGAGGAAGATACGCCTGGATCCGGCGTTGCCACCGTGCTGGTCGAGATGCAACCTTAC
Organism: Chloroflexota bacterium; assembly: GCA_029265355.1. Taxonomy (GTDB): domain Bacteria; phylum Chloroflexota; class Anaerolineae; order Anaerolineales; family UBA4823; genus JAJUJL01. Next base: position 115,503 of record JAJUJL010000006.1, read on the forward strand.
CCGTTGCCGGCCGCAACGATCCGCGTTAAAGTCTTCAATGATAACGCGCCTACCAACTGGGGGCCGGACATCCCCGCAGAGGATGGGCTGGAAGGCTTTGTCGGTCATGTGGCTGACTGGGGCGGTGAAATAACCACCGACCTGTTTGGCAACCCCCTGTGCACCGAGTATTACACTGCGACCAACACTTTGCATGGCTACTTGTACGATGCAGATGGCAATCCTGTACCGATACCTGGCACTGGTGGCGTTTGTAAGAGCGATGCCAATGGCGACCTGATCATCCCGAACATGGGCACAAACCGCTTCGAGGTGTGGGTCGTGCCACCAGATGGCACGGATTGGACACAGACCACCACCCTGGAAGGCAATAAGCCCTGGGATACCTGGGTGATGGAAGGCAGCACCGGCTTCGATTATGAATTTGTCAACGCCGGAGAACCATTTCCGATCACTATTTTTGGCTTTGTGCGCCCAACAGACTTGCTAACCGATACTAATGTGACCGGTGAGATCAATGGTGTTATCGCTGCAGCAGAGGTCTATGTGCCCTTCGCAGGGGGCTTGCCCTATCTGGGTAGCCTGTGGGGAGGCTTTGCCGGCGCAAAGACGTCTTATATGATTGACCGGCCATGGGTTGCGCTGGCTGACTTGCAAGCTGGCGACACTGCAGTTTACGTTGGACGCGGCAACCCCGATGGCTCTTTCAGCATCAAGAATGTACCGGACGGCGATTACTTCTTGAGCTGGTGGGATGATGCCAACCTGTACCTGTTAGACTGGATGCAGGTCAGCGTGCGCAACGGCGAGGTCGTCGACCTGGGCTTGCTCTTCCTGACCGGATGGTTCACTCGAATTTCTGGGTATGTGTTCGTTGATGAGAATGAAAACGGCATTTTTGACCCAGGCGAGCATGGCATCAATGATTACCCCATCCTGATGCGTCGCCGTGAAAACTCTGAGATGGACCGCGGCGCAATCCTGGTGACCACGCTTCCCGGTGGTTACTATGAGATGGAAAATGTTTACCCGATCAACAACTGGATCATCATGGAGGCCTACCTGGATACGTACTACACGACAGGTGTGACCTTCCAGAGTTTCAACCAACCTGAACCGACTACGTTCCTGGGTTCTGGTGTGGATATCGGTATCATGCCGGTGATTGGCAACTCGGCCCGCGTGGACTGGGGTGTCAAGCCTTACGCACCCGGCACCAACGGCGGCATTGCCGGCACGGTGTTCTATGAAACGACCCGCAACGAGCTGGAAGGCTACTTGCAGGCGGTTGAGCCCTGGTCGGTGGGTATTCCAGGTCTGACATTGAACCTGTATGCTCCTGTGCCCTGCAACTCCGGTGCGGGCGATACCTGCGATGCCAGCGGCAAGTACAAACTGGCCCCTGATGGCTCCTTCGAGAAAGGCGCCTGGCTGAACAGCACCGTGACCGAGAGCTGGGAGCGCCCAGTGGACTGCACCGCCCGCACCGTGGACGGCGATCCGCTGGTTGGTCCTACGGTCTTACCCCCCGCGACGGGCGGCTATGACTGCCTGGAACCCATTATGATGGGCACCCAGGTGCAAAATGGCTTTGCGACCGTGGATGGCAACTTCGGGTTTGCCGATATCTACCTGCCTTCTTACGATACCCCAGGAGCGATCTCTCAGACGATGCCGATTGGCGATTACCTGGTGGAGGTTGTAGTTCCCAACGATTCAATCACTGGCGAACCGGTCTACCAGGTGGTGCGCGAAGAGGATGTCAATGTATTTGGTGGCGCTTCTTGGGTGCCGCAGATCCCGCCACCTCCCTGCGCAGGCAAACTGCACACGGTCGATGTGGCAGGTGTTGGCACGGATGGACCTGAGGCGGTCGATAACCCCAGCTTCGCGGCTGAGGGCGGCAGCCCATTCGAAGGGCAGCAGAAGCACTTGTGCGACATGAAGCTGATCACGGTCAGCGAGGGACGCTCGGTTGCTCCCGCTTTCAACTTCTTCACCAAGACGCCAATCCCGGGTCGCCACTGGGGCCTGATCCTGGATGACCTGACGATCTCCACCGATCCGTTCGAGATGACCTATGGTGAAAAAGCCGGTATCCCCAATGCACCCGTGGGCATCTACGATTTCACCAACAAGCTGGTCAAAGTGACCCACTCTGACCCGCACGGTTACTTCCAGGCGTTGCTGCCCTCCACGGAGAATGTCAACACGCCCAGCCCTTCAGGCGTCTCGGCGAATATGTACTACTACGTAGGCAATGATCCGGGGCAGCCTGGCGCTCTGAATCCGTATTACACACCGCAATACCGCACGATCGCAGCGCCGTTCGAGGTGTATCCAGGCGTCGGCGTCATTGCTGACCTGGCGCCCACCCAGATCGGTATCCAGATCCAGGCGCCGGGAGCGCAAGGCACTCATCCGCCGTCCTGCAAGTTGGAAGATACGCAGCCGGAGTTCTTTGCTGCCGATAAGGCGCATGCCAGCAATGTTGGCAGCAATACCGAACGCACGGTTACCATCAAGGGCAAAGGTTTTGGCGCCACGCGTGGCACTGGTCGTGTCCGCCTGGATACCATCACCATGCCCATCATCTCCTGGTCGGATACCCAGATTGTCTTCCGGATTCCTTACAATCTGACTGCCAAGCCATACCAACTGGAGATCCGCGCCAGCAATAACAAGACCACCATCAACGGATTGACCTTCCACCTGATCGGCGCCAACTATAACCCGACAGTCTTCGAGGTTGGTCCAGGACGCGCTTACACCACGATTCAGAGCGCTCTCGAGGCAGCCGCGCCATTAGCTCAAGCGCTGGTGATCGTCTACCCGGGAACTCCGGAACTGTGGAATCCGTACGGCGTGTACTATGAGAACCTGGTGATCCACTCGCCGGTTAAACTGCAAGGCATCGGTCCTGGCGGCGTGTACGCGGATGGGACGCAGGTTGCTGGTACGGTCGTGAGCGGCATTGGCTTCGCTGGCGATGGGCAAATTGCCGCCGATTGGCAGGCGCTGGTCGCCAGCCTGGATTGGGTGGGCAACCAGTTTGTCTACGAAGGCGCGGTCATGACCGTCTTTGCCGAGACCACCACCCAGTTCACCGAAGCCTTCAAGGCATCCATCGATGGCTTCACCATCGAGGGCGGCAACCAGCAGGGCTTTCCAGCGAATATCAACCTGATCGGTGGTACGCAGAACGGTGCGACGCCGAACGTGGTGATCCAGGGCGGCGGCATCTTCGTCAACGGCTATGCGCGCTGGCTGCAAATCAAGAACAACAAGCTGCAGAGTAACGGCGGCGCTTACGGCGGGGCAATTCGCCTGGGCACGCCTAACCTGCCAACCGGCGACCCGAACAAGGATGCGCAGAACGATAACATCGTGATCTCACGCAACCTGATCTTCGCTAACGGCGGCACCAACCTGGCTGGAGCCATCGGTATCTTCGATGGCGCTCAGAACTACGAGGTGTCGTACAACGATATTTGCGGCAACTACTCGGCAGAGTACGGCGGCGGCATCAGCCACTACGGCTACAGCCCGAATGGCGACATCTTCAACAACCGCATCTACTTCAACCAGTCCTACGACGAGGGCGGCGGTATCATGATCGCTGGCGAACTGCCGGCTGATCCAGTGACCACCCTCTCGCCAGGTGCAGGCCGCGTCAATATCTACAACAACATCATCCAGGGCAACCTGGCGAACGACGACGGCGGCGGCTTGCGCTTCCTGATGGCGGGCAACTTCAGGTTCAACGTGTACAACAACATCATCGTGAACAATGTCTCCACGCACGAAGGCGGCGGCGTCTCGATCAACGATGCTCCGGATGTGCGCTTCTACAACAACACGGTGATGAAGAACCTGACGACTGCCACGGCGCTGACCAGCACAGGCGCGCCGGCTCCAGCGGGCCTCTCCACCAGCCGCAACAGCGATCTGTTGCAGGCCAGCTTGCCGCCGGGTTCTCCGGTCTTCAGCGAGCCGCTCCTGTTCAACAACATCTTCTGGGACAACCGTTCCGGCTCCTGGGATGGGTTGGGCATCCACGGCCTGGGTCTGCAAGGCGACACTGCCCCGATCAACTACTGGGATATGGGCTTGAGCGACTTGACCTTGCCGCTACACCCGGCGTACTCGATCTACTCGAGCACTATCGGAACCGTTGATAATGGCACCAACCTTATCGGTCAAAATCCGAATGTACGCTCGACCTATGACACTTCCATCATCATCCTGCCTTGGCGCGGCAATCCTCGTTTCGTTGGCATCAACCTGGTGGCGATCGACAGCCCGCCAACGCTGATGGGCAACTACCATCTGACAGCGCTGACAACCACCTCGTCACCTGCGATCAATGCTGGCGCAGTGTCGTACAACGGTGTGAATGCCCCTGCTCGCGACATCGATGGCGACCGGCGCGTCTACATCCCTGGGGTGGAAGGGTATGAGATCGGCGCAGACGAGCGTGGTATCCTGTCAGGCTACTTCCTGGCGCTGCCCGGCGAAGGTGAACAGACCTTGTTGAATGAGCTGTGGCTGCCGTTCGTGGTTGTGAAGTGAGAGAGGCATCGGATTAGTGAGCATTCACAGGGAGGAGGGCCGCCAGGCTCGCCCTGAAAGCCCTCCCCCCGCTTCAAGGAGATATGACCATGTTGATAAGACGATCGAAATTAACTCGACGCGAGTTCCTGAAGTGGAGCAGCGGTTTAATGGCAGGTGTACTGGCCAGCCGTGTCTTTCGGCGGCCGCTGGCAAAATCCGGCGAAATCGCGCTGGCGGCTTCCCCGTCTGCTCCCTCCGCAGTGCCGGACATCCACCTGGCAGCCACGGATGGCTGGATCTACCTGCCCGGCCAGGTGCCGATACCAGGCACGAGCGGACAGTATTACAACCCGGATCCCTGGGCGCCGGATGGTTTGACCACGTATATGTTCGGTTTCCGCAATGTAACCGGCATGACGACGCAGCAAATGTTCTCCCAAAAGATGCATTCCCAGGCCTCAGCTCCGCTGTGGTGGGTGAATGAGTTGCAGGATTATCGCCTGCGCCTCAGCAACCTGGGTTTGCAGATGCGCCCGGACCTGATCGATGAGCACACGGTGCACTGGCACGGCTTCCGCAACGCCTGGCCCGTGTTCGACGGCGAGCCGCACTCCTCGCTGGCAGTTCCCATCGGCCGCAGCCTGGACTTGTTCTACAAGCCGCGTGATCCAGGTTCCTATATGTACCACTGCCACTTTGAGGAGACCGAGCATGTGCACATGGGCATGACCGGCATGGTTTTCGTTCGCCCGGCGCAGGATGGTAATCCTTACACTCACAATGGGCGCACGTTCACCAAGTTTGCTTACAACGATGGCGACGGCTCAACGGGTTACGACCGTGAGTTTACCATCACGCTGACCGATGTGTGGGCAGAGGCACACTGGGACGACGCCCACGTGCAGCTCCCGGATTGGACCAGCTTCAGGGCTGACTACAACCTGATGAACGGCCGTGTTTACCCTGATACGCTGGCGCCTAACGGCAATTCTGAGACTAACCCCTGGGCTTACGATGCGAATGGTTACCTGATCCCGCCGCCTGGACGCCCAGAGCTGCAGTGGCAGCCGCTATCATCGTTGATCGAGGGAGAATCCGGAGAGCGTATCCTGATTCGTCTGGTGAACCTGTCCTTCTTCACGCACACGATGTCCACGCCCGGCCTGAAGATGCGAGTGGTCGGCAAAGATGCGACCTTCTTGCGCAGCGCTACCGCAGACTTCACCTTTGAGACATCCCACTACATCTTCGGCACCGGAGAAACAGCGGATATCATCATCCAACTGCCCACGGTCAGCACCACCACCAAGTACCTGCTGCACAACCGTGACCTGCGACGCTTGAAGAATCCCGGCATTAACGGGCTGGGTGGTCACATGACCGAGATCCGGGTGCATCCCACCGGAACTCTGGCGCCGCAGACAATCCCGAATACCAACCCGCGCCCCTAGTTGGCGGTCCAAAAGCTGCCAAACAGCGTTGAAAGGAGTTTATCAATGAGACTGACCAACCATCTCAACCAGTTACGGCGAGTGCTGGTGCTAGGGATTGCCCTGGTGATGATGTTCATCCCAATGGGCGGCGCCCTGACAGCGCCCGATGATCATGCTGGACCAGCGCCCTCCGTTGGATTGGTGTGTGAAACTGATCCCAATGCTACCTTTACACTGAGCGCCCTGCCTGGTTATATCAGCATGGCGGACGGCAACACGATCTTCATGTGGAGCTATGGAGTAGGTCGAGATGACTTCCAGTTCCCCGGACCGGTGCTGTGCGTCAATGAAGGACAAACGGTAACCATCGTGCTGCACAACGACCTGCCAGTTCCCACCTCGATGGTCTTTCCGGGCCAGGTCGGCGTAATGGCCAATGGTGTTCCCTCTGCTGCGCAGTTCGACGGAAGCGGCAAGTTGACCTCGCTGGCGCAGACAGTAGCTCCGGGAGGCTCCATCACCTACAGCTTCGTAGCGTCTCGCCCTGGTACCTTCCTGTATCAGTCGGGCACAAACCCAGGCATCCAGGTGCAGATGGGTCTGCACGGCGCGCTGGTAGTTCGCCCGGCGTTGGGCGCCAATTTCGCCTACAACGACCCAGAGACGGAATTCGACCCCGAAGATGAGTACTTGATGATGCTGGGTGAAATCGACCCGCTGCTGCATCAGGCGATCGAGCGCGGCGAAACCTTCGACATGCGCAACTACAAAGCGCGCTATTTCTTGATCAATGGTCGAACCTTCCCGGATACGCTGGCGCCAAACTATGCCTCCTGGTTGCCAACGCAGCCCTACGGCTCACTGGCGCATATCTATCCCTATGATCCGGTGACCAATCCTCTACCGGCCTTGTCTCGCTACATCGGTGTGGGCACGGAAATTTATCCCTTCCACCCGCACGCCTTCAACAGCGATATCATTGGTCGAGATGGTTTCCCGGTCAAGGGTCCCGGTGGTGAGAACCTGTGGGAAGAGAAATTCTCGATCCCGATCGGACCGGTGCAGACAACGGATGCACTGTGGAGCTGGAGGGATACCGAGAACTGGTCGGATACCAATCCGGTGCCGATCGACATACCCAGCGACCAGAACTTAACCTTCGGCTTATTCTGGGGTGGTACACCCTACCTGGGTAATACGGATACGCTTCCTACAGGGACGACCACCTTTAACCAGTGCGGCGAGTTCTACCATATCGCACACAACCACGCACTGCAGCAGATTACCGGTTGGGGTGTGGTGTTGATCGGGCAGGTCACCTTCACCCGCATCGACCCGCCGCTGCCCAATAACTGCCCGTAACCGGGGCGCGTTCGGTTGATAGGAGATGAAATGATGAAGACGACGCAACGGAAACTCACGCGGGCTGCACTGCTGACCCTGGTGATCTTCTTGCTTGGCCTGGTGTTCAACACCACGGCGTTGGCTGGTTCTGGTCCAGCGGTGTTTGAAGACCCGCTGCCAGACCTGCCCGATAGCGGTTGGGCGGCGCCAGACATGCCAACAGGTATTGATGGCGTGCTGCCCGCGACGACCTGCTCAATATACCTGACATACCGGGCCTGCATTATTTGGGTAAACCCGACAACACTTTCTTTGCCGGATGGTTCTACGCTGCCAACCTGGGGTTTTGCGCCAAATGGCTGGAGCACGCCCACCATCCCCGGTCCCACGATCATTGCCAATCAAGGCGAGCAGTTGCTAATTGTTCTGCGCTCCACGCTTCCTGAGGCTGTTGGTCTGAACTTCCCAGGGCATAACCTGGTTCCCGATATGGTCGGCGTGTTGCCCAACCCAGCGTGGGGATTCGGTGAAAAGCGATATACCTTCACCGTCGATCAGCCGGGCACCTACATTTACGAAGCCGGTTTTACGCCCAATGGCGCACGCCAGACGGCTGGTGGTATGTATGGCACCCTGATCGTGCGACCGGCTGCGCCGCTGCAGGCCTACCTGGATGCTGGATCTGCCTACACCGACGAAGCGGTGTTGGTGTTCAGTGAAGTGGATGTCGAACTGTTCAATGACCGCACGGGTTTTGAACTGACTGAATATGCTCCCGAATATCGCCTGGTGAACGGCAAGGCCTACAACCAGGTGCCAAATATCCCTGTCACTCCCGGTAGCAAGTTGCTGCTGCGCCTGGTGAACGCCGGGATCGAAGAGCGCTCCGTGGGTGTCTTGGGCCTCAACATGGTGCAGTTGGCGATGAATGGCAGCCGTTTGCCTTTCGATTACGGGTTCTTTGCTCGCCCGATAGGCGCCGGTTCAACCATGGACGTCTTAGTCGACATTCCAGCGGATGCGCCGGTAGGAACGAAGTACCCGGTGATCAACACCGCCATGCAACAACTCCACAACAACGGTGCGCTGGCGGGTGATGGCAGTGTTGCCTTCGGTGGGGCGATCACCTTTATCGAGGTGACCGGCGGCACAGCCGTTGGAGATGCGGGTCCCTTGGTGAGCAATGTTTCAGTCTCGCCTGATCCAGCCTCTGCTGCCAGCACGCTGACGCTAAGCGCCACGCTGGATGAAACCACCACGGGCGGCGAGCAGGTTGTCGCGGCTGAATGGTTCACCGAAACCGCGGGTACGCCTGGAACCGGATTTCCCTTCACCTTTGTTCCTGGCGTCTCGGTGGTGGTGAGCACGACCATCCCATCCTCTACCCTGACCACCTGGCCGGCTGGCGATGTGACCTTCTATGTGCGCGGCCAGGACGCAGATGGCACCTGGGGCCCAGTTGGCTCCACAGTGCTCGACCTGGTGAAAGCTGGCCCGGTCATCCGCGGCCTGAGCACGACGCCCGCGGTCACCAACGGCAGCAAGGCAGTTGTCTTCCGTGGCACCGCTGATGACACTGCAACAGGTTCAGTCAATGTCACTGCGTTGGAATACTTCCTGGATGGGACAGGCGCTAATGGCACCGGCTTACCGGTTTCTCAGAACAAGGTGGCGCCGATCGTGGGTATCTCTGGCATCGTTCCCACTACCACGCTGCAAACCCTGGCTGAGGGTGCGCATGTGCTCTACATCCACGGTGTGGATGAGCTGAATAACTGGGGTGCCTTCACGCCGATCACCTTCACCGTCGACTTGACTGGGCCGACTGCAACTGGCGTGGATGTGAGACCCAATCCCAACAATGGGCGTCAGCAACTGAACTCGTCGATGTATGTGATGCGAGCTCGCGCCTCCTTGCTGGACAGCGCCAAGATCACCAAGGCCGAAGGCTTCTTTGATGCGCCTGGCGCTACCGGCACAGGGTTTGCCTGGATCCCATCGGATGGTTTGTACAACGGCACCTCGGAATCGATTTACGTGGACATCCCCTTGACCACTGTCGCTCAGTTTACCGAGGGCCCGCACACAATCTATGTGCATGGCCAGGACGAGGCTGGAAACTGGGGCGCTTTTGCGACGCTCGAGTTTGTGATCGATAAAACTGGGCCGGCGATCAGTGCGCCGACGGTATCTCCCAATCCCACCAATGGCGCTGCACTCGTGGCGCTGGGCGGCATTGCTACGGATCCTGTCAACGGCGCTGCACCTGGCTCCAACATCGTGGCAGCCGAATGGTTCGAAGGCTTTGACCCAGGCATGGGCTGGGGTACTCCCTTGCTTGCCCTGGATGGATCGTTTGACAGCGCCAGCGAGGTGCTGGCAGCCACAATCAATGTCAGTGGCTGGACCAACGGCGACCACCTCCTCTCGATGCGTGCTAAAGACGCCGCCGGCAACTGGGGCGCTGTGGTGCAGGTCACGCTCACGGTGAGCGGCAACTTGATGAACCACGTGCTGATGGATGACTTCGAGTCAGGCAACCTGATGAGCGCCTGGAACTACGCCACGGCTGATGTGTACAACTCTTACTCAGCAGCTCTGGATGGCAGCAAGGGTCTGCGCATCATGCTGAGGAATGGACAACCCTCCTTCCTGGTGGACCGTACACCCACCGGCGAAGCCAGCTACCGGGCGAGCTTCCTGATCAATGCAGCGAGCCTGGATACGAAGGGTGATGCGCTTGGCTTCTTGACGGGCGAGTCTGCCGGCGAAGAGGCGCTGTTCGGCCTCGAGTATGCTCGAAGTTCAAACGGCGGCCAATTGCGCGCCTGGGTGCTTTCGGGCGGGCAGCGCAGTTACACCGGTTGGAGCAGCCTGACGGATGGCGTCCAGAAGGTGGAACTGGTTTGGGAAGCCAGTGGTAATGCGAACGTTTACTTGATGGTGAATGGTGTCTCCGTCTCGGCTATCCGCGGCATTGACACCAGCGCCTACCGGCTGGAAACAGTCAAGTTGGGTGTCAGAGAAGCCTACTCGACCAGCCTTTTTGGCTCGCTGTTCTTTGATAACTTTGAGTCCTACAGGCAACTGCCGGCCGCACCGCAGTTCAAGGTGTTCATGCCCTCAGTCGTTAGCAAAGTTACCCCGTAAATAGGGTACAATTGACGGCGTGGGACAGACGTGAGGTCTGTCTCACGCCGTCGCTTTTCAGAACAATCCGTTAGCGCCAATTTTGGCAATAAGTAAGGAAGCATGAAAGAATTAAGCGCTTCGAATCCTCAAGAGGGCTTGCGCTCTCCGATGATCATGCGGGTGGTATTACCCGTGCTGGCAGGCCTGGTGATCGTTGTCGCAGGCGTATTTGCTTACCTGTACTTCGGTTCAGGTAGTGAAGCCCGGCAGGCAGCCAGGATCGCGGCTGAGCAAGAGCGCGCCATGAATGCCATCGCGGATGAATGGGGCATTCGCTTTGTGCATCTGGCTGTGCTGGCAGATGGTGGCTTACTCGAGCTGCGTTTTCAGATTGTGAATCCGGATCGTGTGGCCTTGATGTTTGAAGATCTTGAGCTTATCCCGTGGATCATCGACGAGGACACCGGCACGGAGATAAAGCTCAATAACTTGCCTCACAGTCATGATATTCCTGCTGGTTTGAACGAATTCATCATCTACCGGAATATTGGCGGAGTGGTTCTGCCAGGCGATCTGGTGACGCTTGTGGTTGGCGACCTGCGCCTGGAGCATTTTCGCGTGTTGAAATAGTCATTGCCAGGCGATAGGTGAGGGAGTTATCTTCCCTGGCGGTACAATGTGACAGGTATCAGGCGACACAAACAATTTTTCTGGAGATCAACAAAGGCCCGGGTGCTCCTGGGCCTTGTGTTGTTGACCTGCTTGAGCATAACTGGTTCGGCGTTGACCGCTGCACCGGGAACGGATGTGCTCGAACCGAGTTTGAGAAGCAGGTTGAACACGATGTCACCTGATGAGATGGTGCGGGTGATCGTTGTTCTGGACCAGCAGTTGGATGTGCGCCAGCCATGGGGATTGGATCGGCAAGCGCGACTGGAGACTCTCAATCGGTCGCTTCAATTCCATGCAGAACGCACCCAGCAAAACATCCGGTCGCTGCTGGCGGCGCGTATCCAGGATGGCTCGGCATCAGACCCAATCTATTTTTGGATCTTCAATGGGGTATCCCTGCTGGCGAATCGAACATTGATTCTCGAATTGGCTACAGTCCCGGAAGTCAGGCAGATACGCCTGGAGTGGCGATCTTCTCTGCCGCCTGAAACTCAGGTGAGCGAGCAGGTACAGCCCAATATCGAGCAGATTAATGTCCCCGCAGTGTGGGCATTGAACTACCGAGGGCAGGGGGTGGTGGTGGCTGCGTTGGACACCGGCGTATCCATGAGCCATGACGATCTGGTGAGCCGCTGGCGCGGCGGCAGCAACTCCTGGTATGATCCGTATAACGAACATCCAGATTATCCAACTGACCTTTCTGGACATGGCACGAACGTGATGGGGATCATGGTGGCAGGGGAGGTCAACGGAGCGAGTGTGGGCGTGGCGCCTGCTTCCCAGTGGATTGCCGCTCGGATTTACAACGACGACGGCTGGTTTTTTGAGACCGCCGCACACCTGGCGTTTCAATGGTTGCTTGACCCGGACAATAATCCCGCAACGCCTGACGCCCCTCAGGTGGTGAACAATTCTTGGGGCGCGGTGGTGCCTGAATGTAACCTGGCTTTCCAGGCGGATTTGCAAGCATTGTTGGCAGCGGGGATATTGCCGGTATTTTCTGCTGGCAACCTCGGCCCGGCAGAAGACACTGGCACCAGCCCGGCCAATTATCCCGAAGCACTGGCAGTGGGTGCGGTTGATGGCACGGATCTCATCTGGCCGCTGAGCAGCCGAGGCCCTTCCAGTTGTGGCGAGTCGACGACGATATTTCCCGAGCTTGTGGCGCCTGGGGTGGGGATTTACACCCTGGACCGCGCAGGTGCATTCTCAACCCGCACAGGCACCTCTATGGCCGCGCCGCATGTCTCCGGTGTGCTGGCCTTGCTGTTGAGCGCCTATCCTGGAGCTTCGGTTCAGGAACAGCGCCAGGCCCTGCTGCAAACTGCTATGGATTTGGGCGAGCCCGGCGCAGACAATACCTATGGGTATGGCCGCCTGGATGCTATGGCGGCCTTCAACTGGATGGCGATCAATTACAAAACGCCGACACCGACCTTCACACCCACCTATACGCCGACACCGACCTTCACGCCCACTGCAGGAGCTCATTACCTGCCTGAGATCTTCCGCCAATTTGCGCCGACGCCATCGCCTGTCTCCAGTTATTTCCCTGATATTTTCTATGATTACAGTCCATAGCTTGTTGGCCACAGGCATCTATTCCACTCACCCCCCGTTCTCTCTATGACCCTCTTTGGGTCAAAGGATGGAGAGAGCAAGACGTACCTCCTTTGTAAAGTCCTTAACAAGCATCCCTACCGTTACAACGAGGGAATGGGAAGGCGCGGTATAATCCTAATGTACCTATAAACTTGCGGGAGGCAGACATGGTTGAGCGGAAAATCCGCGTGATAGTGGCAAAACCCGGGTTGGATGGTCACGATCGCGGCGCAAAGGTGGTGGCGCGGGCGTTGCGGGATGCGGGCATGGAAGTGATTTATACTGGATTGCGGCAAACGCCTGAAATGATCGCAGAAGCAGCGCTCCAGGAAGATGTGGATGCTGTTGGACTTTCCATCTTGTCGGGCGCACACATGGCCTTGGTTCCGCGCGTTCTGGAGTTGCTGCGCGCCAACGGTCAGCAGCATGTCAAGGTATTCATTGGTGGAATTATTCCAGATGAAGACATCCCGCGTTTGTTGGAGAGTGGTGTCGCAGGGGTGTATGGTCCGGGTACACCTACAGACACGATCATCAGGGATATTCGCCTGTCGGTATCAGCCTCCAATGCAGATGCGCAATAAGCCGGGATGATTTCTTCCGAGTTGGATATTCCTCAAGCAGTGCTGGGTGGCAATCGGCTGGCGTTGGCCAGGCTGATCACCCAGATTGAAAATGGTACGCCTGAGGGCTATGACGCTCTGAGGCGATTATTCTCCCACACGGGCAAAGCACACCTGGTGGGGATCACGGGCGCTCCCGGAACAGGTAAATCTTCCCTTGTCAATCAACTGGCGCACTTTTATCGCAACCCGACCCCTGGAATGACGCCTGCCCGGGTGGGTATCGTTGCCGTTGATCCTTCCAGTCCATTTTCAGGAGGGGCAATCTTAGGAGATCGCGTTCGCATGCGTGACCTGGCGGGGGACCCCGGGGTGTTCATTCGTTCGATGGCCTCCCGCGGTTCTTTGGGGGGGCTGGCTGCAGCCACCTCAGGAGTCGTTCAAGCCCTGGATGCAGCCGGATTTGATGTCATTTTGATAGAAACTGTTGGCGCTGGCCAGGCTGAAGTTGAAATAGCCCGGTTAGCCCACACAACATTGGTGGTTGAGGCCCCGGGATTGGGCGATGATATCCAGGCAATTAAGGCGGGCATTTTGGAAATTGCGGATATTCTGGTGATTAATAAGGCTGACCGCCCAGGTGTTGAAAATACTGAGCGAGCTTTGCGCAATATGCTGCAACTCGCCCACCCATTGCGCAGGGATTTTTTATCACCTGCCGACGCAGTGCACCACACCGATCTCGTGCACAAGGCGATTCCATCGCCTGGAGATGAACCCAATATATGGTCGCCACCGGTGCTGCGAACCGTCGCAACGGAGGGCATCGGTATACAGGAACTGCATTCTTCCATCCAAAACCATCGTAAGCACCTGAGTGAGAGTGGGGAATGGCAACGCCGTGAACAATCGCGCATGGAAACTGAGCTGAGCATGATTGTTCAGGAGAGATTGATGCGCAGATGGCGTGATGGACTGCCTGCAGGGCGTTACCAGAGTGTTTTAGAGGCTGTTTACATGCGCCAGATTTCTCCCTGGCAAGCAGCGGACCGGTTAATCACGGGAGATGAACCATGATCATCGGTAAACGAGTTCGTCTGCGCGCTGTTGAGCGCAGTGATTTACCCGCTTTCGTAAACTGGTTGAACGATCCAGAGGTGCGCGAATTTTTGATGGTGTATTCACCGCTATCGAACGAACAAGAGGAGCGTTGGTTCAAAGAGATACTCGAGCAGCCGGTCTACAACCAACCCTTGACAATTGAGGTTCGGGAGGGTGAATCCTGGATACCGGTTGGCAATTGTTCCTTTCACGTGCAGGATTGGCGCATCCGCGCGGCCGAGTTGGGTATATTCATTGGTGAGAAAGCGTACTGGGGAAAAGGATACGGCGCTGAAGTGATGCGGTTGCTTTTGGATCATGGTTTCAAGATACTGAATCTGAACCGCATCTATTTGAGGGTCTACGAGAATAATCACCGCGCAATCCGTGCGTATGAGAAGGCCGGTTTTGTTCATGAAGGTCGCATGCGCCAGGCGGAGTATAGAAATGGCAACTATGAAGACGTGCTGCTAATGAGCGTGCTGCGAAGCGAATGGCAGGGGAAAGAGGAAGATCGAGGGTGAGGGGATGATGAGTGGGAAACATCGGGAGGTCAATATCTACGGGGATATTAAACTTTTCGCTGGCACTGCCTGCCCAGAGTTGGCAGCCGAGGTGGCAGCCTATCTCGGTTGTCCGCTCAGTGGCAGGGACGTAACCCTGTTTCCAAACGACAATTTATTCGTGCGTCTGCACAGCAGCGTGCGCGGACAGGATGTCTATGTCATTCAAACCACCTCCAAGCCAGTGCACCGCAACTTAATGGAATTATTGATTATGCTGCAAACTCTGCGCCTTGACTCTGCTGCGCGGGTCACTGCAGTCATTCCCTATCTGTGCTATGCCCGGTCAGACAAGAAGGATAAACCGCGTGTGCCCATCACCGCCCGGCTGGTGGCTGATATGATCGAAGTGGCAGGCGCGGACAGGTACATCACCTTGGATCTACACGCCGGGCAGATCCAGGGCTTTTTCTCGATCCCTGGCGATGTGCTGACGGCTTTTCATATCTTGACTGATTACACGAAGAAGCTGCTCCCCCACATGAGAGACCCGGTGGTAGTGGCGGCCGATTTGGGATTTGCGAAAAAAGGGCGAAATTTTGCTGCTACGATCAATGCACCGATTGCATTCATTGAAAAACGCCGTTCCGGGGGAGACGATCAGCCGGCTGCCCTGACCCTGATCGGGGAGGTCAATAATCGTGATGTGCTGGTGGTGGATGATGAGGTAGATACTGGGGGATCTGTCTCGCAGGCAGTACAATTAGTGAAAGCCTGCGGGGCGCGAGATGTTTACCTTATTTTCGTACATCCTGTATTATCCTCGCCTGCAGAAAAGCGACTATCCGAGCTACCAATTAAACAAATCATCACCACCAATACCATTCCAATCCCCCCGGAAAAAGCCGCGGCTTTGCAAGGAAAACTCAAGGTTTTATCGGTTGCGCCGTTATTAGGAGAGGTGATCATACGTGCTCACCAGGGCCGCAGCGTTGGTGAAATGTTTGATGAATGAGTTATGCCGGAACTACCAGAAGTTGAAACGATCGCGGGTGTATTAAACAACGGCGCAAATGACCAACCACCCTTACCAGGGTGCGTGATCCTCGAGGCGCGCCTGTTATGGGAGCGCAGTCTTGCGCAGCCAGCGCCTGAGGTGTTTCGCAGACAGATCGCCGGGCAGTCAATTCATTCAGTGGGGCGGCGAGGTAAATTCCTGGTTTTCAGCCTCAGCCAAGATGTGCTGTTGATCCATTTGCGAATGAGCGGCGATATCCTCGTTGAACGAGGTGATACTCCCATCCCTTCCCATGCTCGGTTGCTGCTTCACCTGGACAATGGCTGGCGATTTGCTTTCAGTGATGCAAGGAAATTTGGTCGTGTCTGGTTGACCAAGGACGCTGGGCAAGTCCTCAACTCTTTAGGTCCCGAACCTTTTGACGAAGCATTGACTGAGCACGACTTCTGGCTTTCGTTGCAGCGGTATCATCGCCAACTTAAGCCTCTCTTGCTCGATCAGCACTTTTTAGCCGGCCTGGGGAATATTTATACAGATGAGGCGCTCAACCTGGCGCGCTTGCACCCTCTCATGAATTCTCAGAAGGTCACAGAAGAACAGGCATCCAGGTTATTGCACAGCATTCGCGCCGTGCTCAAGGAGGGCATCCTCAGAAACGGCGCAAGCATTGATTGGGTTTATCGCGGCGGAGATTTCCAAAATTATTTCCGAGTTTACCGACGAACAGGACAGCCATGCCCGGAATGCGGAACGCTGATTGAACGTTTGATAGTTGGGCAGCGGGGTACCCATTATTGCCCGCAATGCCAGGATTTGCCGGAATAACCGAATTTTGGGAGGTTGGGATGATGGATTTGCCAACTTTGATACTGGTTAGTTTGGTAATGATGCTGGTCGGCGCGGGCCTGGGCTATGTGCTGTCTCTGCTGCGGACAGTCCCAGATGCTACTCGGCAGAGTTCAAAGGACGACTCTCAAGGAGATAGGGAACGCGTGTTGACCATTTGGCGCGATCGGAAATCCGCAGCGATTTCTGTGCAAATTGACGACCAAACGATCATCACCCAATCTGACTTGACTTCGGACAGCCGAGAATTATTAGCCCTTCGATTGGAAATGCTACAAAGATGGTTGGAAAATGGGCAACATAAGCCAGATTTATCTGAAAAATCTGCTCCTACACAGAGAAACGCAAATGTTCGCATTGCAGTTTCAGCGCAGGATTCATTATTGGCTCCGAATTCGGGCGGGGAGCGAGAACGAGCTGGCGGCCTGAATCCGCTTGCCATTTTCGCGCGTGCGCTGACAACTGAGGTGCGGAGCCCCCAGCCGGTTCAAAGCCTGGCAGCGCAAATTGACGCAATTTTGCAAGAGAGACTGGAAGGCTCTTTGTTGTCAACGAGAGGTATTCGCTTACAGGATCATCCCCAGCAAGGCCTGATCGTACAGGTGGGGTTAAATAAATACAATAGCATTGATGAAGTGCCTGAGAAAGAGATCCGCGATTTCATTCGCGAGGCCATTGCGGAATGGGAAAAACAGGCTGGCGGCAGCTAAGCTCGTTTCAAACTTTGGAATGCGCGGCAAGTACTGTGTCGAATTCTTGGCCGATTCTCTTGACCAATTGCATGTTCTCAGTGGAGTCTAAGAACGCAGATCGCGCAGCCGCTAAGATTCGCCTTCGAAGCTCTGATGTCCCGATGCCCATTTGTTGATGAACCAGGCGATATTCATCTGACAGAGTGATTTGTGAGATACTTGGATCATCGGTATTGATGGTTACAGCCAAATCCTCTTCGATCATTTTCGGTAAGGGGTGTGCAGACAGGCTAGAAACAGCCCCGGATTGGTAATTGCTGGTTACACACACTTCAAAAGCCGTGCCGGAGCGCTTTGCCAGGTCTAATGCGGGTTGGCTTTCAAAGACTCGAATTCCATGCCCAATGCGCTCGGCGCGCAGGTGTTCAATGGCGTGATAGATATTGTCCCCCGGCCCCCACTCTCCGGCGTGGACAGTGATGTGCAGACCTTTTTCGTGGGCCGATTGGAACAGTTTTGCGAAGGTCTCGGCATGGAAATCAGCTTCGTTCCCGGCAAGATCCAGGCCCACGATGCCCTGTGAGATACGTTCTTGTGCCAGATAAGCCACCTGGGCAGCCAGGGCGAGGCTTTCGTGGCGGTTGACGCTGGCGATCAGGCGTGTGGTGACCCCATATTTTTTCTCGCCAATCTTTGCTCCTTCGATCACCCAATCCATCACTTCAGCCAGAGGAAAATCTTGTGATTTGCTCAAAGCAACCGGTGTAAATCGCAGCTCAAGATAGCGAACATTGTCCTGTGCAGCGTCGGCAATGGCTTCTTGGGTAATGCGGCTGATGATTTCGGGCGTGCGGTAGAAGAGGCGCAGCGTGGAGAATTTCGAAAGAAAATTGACGAAGGTCATGGGCTCATTGGGACCAATCTGTACCATCTCCCGCAATTGGGCAGTTGGTGGCAGATTCAATCCATGGATGCGCGCCAGCTCGCGCAGGGTTTCGAAACGCAGCGATCCTTCCAGGTGACGATGAAGCTCAACCTTGGGTATGGCTTGAAATAAATCTGGCAATGCGCTCATCTGACCTTCGAGAGGTTTCATCTTATTTTCGTCGCCTGCGACGACGTTTCCCTTTATTAGCTGGTTCTCCATCTACTTGCTGCATCGTGCTGCCGTTTTCCTGGGCTGCCTGTGATTGTTCTTCCGGTTCATTATCGTCATCAATTGCCTCGTCCTGTGGCTCTTCGATTGGTGTGGTAGATTGTATGGAACTCAGGTCACGTGGACGATAGGTGAACATGCGAGAGACAACACCCAATCGCATTTTTGCCAGGAGGTCGGAGAACAGAGCCGAAGCGCGATTCTTGTATTGAACAAGGGGATCGCGCTGCGCGTAGGCTTCCAGGCCGATCGAGACGCGCAAGGCCTCCATTTCGGTGAGGTAATCGACCCACAATTCTGTAATCACACTCAGAAGGAGTTGGCGATAGACTTCAGTGAGCGCGCGTTGGCCAAGTGCATCTATCACAGATGAAGCTGCGAGGCCATCGAGGGTGGTCAACGTCTGCGATTGGAGATGGGAATACTGCTCTTCTCCCAGACGAGCTCGAACAATTGACTGCGTTTGGGCGTCCACTTCTCCGAGGGTGGAGTTTGCCAGGCGACTGAATTCAATGAGCCCCCAGCTGCGCTGCAGGACTTTTTGCGCTTCGAGCAAATGGTCCTGAACCGATTGTACCAATTGTTCGCGGTCGATGCCATGCAGGAAAGTGGCGGCGTAAAAGGAATAGGTCAAGCGTGTTGTGCGTTCCTGGATTCGCCGGTGGGTCTTACGGTCGAAGGTGGTGCGCGAGCCCTGGGTCATCATGACCAACAGTTGGTAAATGTCGTTCAGGGTGAGGCGCCTATCGACACGGCTAAGCGTAGCAGCGAGATCACGGGTGATGGACCCATTCTCACCAAGCAGGCGCTCATGGCGTCGCTCGAAGGCAGCATCCAGGGCATGCATCACCTGATCGGTGATCTCAGGCCAATCCTGGTTCGAAAGCTCATCCGGAGAGAGGCCGAGGCTGTCTTCCATGCGCCGCTCAATCGCCCCCACCAAGCGCGTGATGGCCTGGGTGGTCAGGAAGGTTTCGATCTGCTGTTTGATGGGTTCTACCAGGGTGTCCGGGGCATCGCGAAGGGCGCGCTGCTCATCGACATTCAAACGCAGAGGCACGCGGACAGAATTTTGCAGCTCATCCCACAGTTCACGCGGGGAGCGCGTATCGGTCTCATCTTCCAGTTCGAGCCCTTCAAAAAAGGTGTCCATCGCGTCAAATCGTTCGCGAACGAGGTCATCCAGGCGATCCTGAGATTGGTCTACGAGTTCTAGGACGGCATCAGACAGGTGTTGGTGCTCGGCATTGAGGGATTGGCGCGCGACATCTTGCAGCGCTTCGATCGCGCTGCGCGGGTCTATTCCCTCTCTGCCATTGGCGCCAGATTTGGAGGCATTTTCAAAGATCGAGTCTCCCAGGAGTTTGTAGCTGTAGGAGGGGAAGAACATATTTCCCACCTGAATCGTGGGTTGAATTTGATCCAACCAGCCGATCAGTTTCCAGGCATCTTCATCGCTTTGAATTGCTTGCGGGATATGGCGGGAGATTTCTTCCCTCAACATTTCCAGGAGATCTTCGGTCAGGTCTTCTTTGGTGAAGATGCGATCTCGTTGAGAGTAAATCTTGGCGCGTTGCGTGTTGAGCACATCATCGTACTCGAGCAAATGTTTGCGCACATCGAAATTCGCCCCTTCAACACGGGTTTGCGATTGCTCTACCAGCCTGCCGACCAGGCCGATCTCCAGGGGCATGGCATCGTCGATCTTCATGCGCTGCATGAGCGCGTCGGCTTGCTGACCTCCGAACAGGCGCATCAATTCGTCTTCCATAGAAAGGTAGAAGCGCGAAGAGCCTGGATCTCCCTGGCGAGCCGCGCGCCCACGCAGTTGGTTGTCAATGCGCCGGGCTTCATGACGCTCGGAGCCGATCACATGCAAACCTCCCAGGCTGCGCACGCGCTCCATATCTGCAATTCGTTGGAAGAAGAAATCGATCTCGGCCTCGTAGATGCTGTATTGGTCGCGTGGTACACTTTGCAACGCTTTCAAGCGCTCTTCCATGGACATGTCGTAAGGATCTTCAAAGCCGGCGCGACGCAGCACACGGTTGACTGCTGAAAGGATCTCTTCAGCCAGCTCACCCCCCAGGCGGATGTCCACACCACGACCGGCCATATTGGTGGCGATGGTGACTGCGCCAAATGCGCCTGCTCCGGCGATGATCTGGCTTTCTTCGGTGTGCTTGCGGGCATTCAGCACCTGATGGGGGATGCCGCCTTGAAGCGCAGCAGCCAGCCGCTCGGTGCAATCACCGCTCAAGTCGAGCAATCTGAGCAATGTATTTATGTTGTTTTCTTCTTCAGGGTTGAGAGCTATGTCCAACTCGCGCGCCAGTTTTCGCATGGCGCTGAGCTCCAACTTGTCCAACGGTTCGTTTAAGAATTGGAGCTCTGCAACCTGCCGCCCATCTTCCTCAGTATGATTTCGCTCGAACCAATTCTGGCGCAATAGCAGCACCTGCGCCAGGCGTCGCAGTGGCTCAGCGCGCAGGCGATTGGAAACATTCTCTGAAAGTTCCACTGAAGTGGTTCCAACCAGCACCGGACGGCCCATCGCATGGTGCTGAAGGATTTCACGGGTGATGGCGCGCAGTTTGGCTTCTTGTGTGCGGTAGACAACATCTGGGTAATCTTTGCGTCGCCAATAAACCGGATTTTTCAGTGGATCATCACGGCGAGCATAGAAGCTGTACTTATAGCCATGCTTGTCCTTGGCTTCTAACTCAACCAAGCCTGATTCGGGCTGGCTAGCCAAGTATTCCAGGTTGGTAGGAATTGGCAATACATCCAGCTTGTAAATTTTGTCGAATTCTTCGGCTTCGGTCAGCGCAGTACCGGTCATCCCAGCCAGTTTTTGATACATCCGGAAATAGTTTTGGATGGTGATGGTGGCGTAGGTCACATTTTCTGGTTGGACGCGCACACCCTCTTTGGCCTCCACGGCCTGATGCAAACCATCTGACCAACGCCTGCCCGGCATCAGGCGACCGGTGAATTCATCAACGATGATGACTTTTCCGGCTTGCACCAGATAGTCTTTGTTGCGTCGGTAGAGGAACTGAGCGCGCATCGCCTGCTCGATGTAACCCAACATGCGCGCCTGCTCGGGGGTGACGTCCTCGGGGCGATCGGGGTCCCTCAGCGGCATGCCCAACAAATCCTCGACATAGGCCTCGCCAATTTCGGTCAGGCTGACAGCGCGGTTTTTCTCATTTACTTCATAGTGTTCTGGTCGAAGCTGGCGGACGATCTGGGCCATGCGAATGTACCATTCAGCCTCGTCTTGCGCAGGCCCAGAGATGATCAGTGGTGTGCGCGCTTCATCGATGAGTACATTATCAACTTCATCAATGATGGCAAAGTGGTGGCCACGTTGTACACGATCGGCCAGGCGCAGGGTCATATTGTCACGCAGGTAATCGAAACCGAACTCGCTGTTTGTGCCATAAGTGACATCCGCTGCATAAGCTTGTTGCCGAGGCACCATGCGAAGCTGGTGCTGATCTTCGTGAGGCGACACTCGCTCCAGGTCTACCAGAAACGCTTTTTTGCCATTTTCGGTGCGGGCAGCCATCTGCAGCACACCCACGCTGAGTCCGAGCGCGTGATAGATGGGCGCCATCCAGCGGGCATCGCGCCGTGCAAGGTAATCGTTTACTGTGATCAAATGCACACCCTTACCGGTCAGGGCATTAAGGTAAATTGGCAGTGTGGCAACCAGGGTCTTGCCCTCGCCCGTACGCATCTCGGCAATTTTGCCATGGTGGAGAACTGCACCACCGATAATCTGAACATCGTAGTGGCGTAAACCAATCGTGCGTTTGCTCGCTTCTCGAACTGCGGCAAATGCCTCTGGGAGCAGATCGTCCAAGCTTTCTCCCTGGGACAATCGTCGGCGAAACTCATCCGTTTTGGCGCGCAGAGCTTCATCGCTAAGCTTCTCGAATACCGGTTCCAGCTCGGAAACTTGCGCAACAATGGGGTTGTACTTCTCGAGCGCGCGCTTGATTGGGTCGCCCCCAAAAATCTGTATGAAACGTTTAAGCATAGATCCTACCTCGTTAGGGCGATTATAGCATGGGAAAGGCAGCCTGTATGGCGAGGGTTTGCAGGATGCCGAAACTTGACCTGTAAGATTCTTGCCTTAAGATGTCTGGTTACTGCGGTAATTTTAAGCCTTCTTATCTAATTTGATCGAACTGCCGTGCTATAATTTCATTGCCGATCCATTTGCATCCACACGCAATTAACCTGAGCGATACTGTCGGTTGGGTCTTGTAGCAGTTAGTGAGAAGTTATTCAGGCGCTTATGTCATTTGCCCACCTCCACGTGCACTCCGAATACTCGTTATTGGATGGCTTCAGCAACATCAAGAAGCTGATCAAGCGCGCGGTCGAGATGAAAATGCCAGCGCTCGGCTTGACCGATCATGGCACGATGTTTGGGGTGATCGATTTCTACAATGCTGCCGTATCGGCGGGTATCAAGCCAATTATTGGCGTCGAGGCCTACCTGGCGGCGCGGGGTATGCGAGATCGCGATCCACAGCTTGATAAGAAATCATCCCACCTTTTGCTGCTGGCTGAAAACGAGACTGGATACAAGAATCTGTTGCACATTGCCAGTGCAGCCCAGATCGATGGTTTTTATTATTATCCGCGAATCGATCATGACTTCCTGGCGCAGCATGCTGAGGGACTCATCTGCACATCCGGCTGCATGTCAGCGGAAGTTCCGCGTTTGATCGCTCAGGGGAATTTGGAAGCTGCCCGAAAGCTGTTGGATTGGTATTATGAGGTTTTTGGGGCGGGGCGGTTTTTTATTGAGCTCCAGTCGCATGACATACCTGAACTGGAAAACATCAATAAAAATCTGCTGGCATTAGGCAGGCGCTATGATGCTCAATTTGTTGCTACCAATGACGTCCATTATGTAGATAGAAGTGATGCACGCCTGCAGGATATCATGCTGGCTATCCAGACGGGTTGCGTGCTCACCGATCCAAATCGGATGCGCATGACTTCAGATACGTATTACCTGCGCAGCCCAGAGGAAATGGCAGCAATTTTTGGTGGCATACCCGGAGCGTTGGAAAATACGCTGTCAATCGCAGAGCGCTGCAACGTAGACCTGAGTTTTAAGGGTTATCGCTTACCGCATTTCAATGTTCCGACGGGCTATACGGCCGAATCTTATCTGCGGTATTTGTGCGAGCAAGGCCTTCAGCGGCGCTACGGTACGCGAGCCCAGAATCCAGCGGTGCGAGAAAGACTCGAATATGAACTGAGCATCATTCACCGCATGGGCTTTGATACCTACTTTCTCATTGTTTGGGATCTTTGCCGTTATGCCCGGGAACAGAATATCTGGTATAACGCGCGCGGCTCAGCCGCCGGATCAATCGTTGCCTATAGCCTGGACATCACCCTGGTCGATCCCATTGAGCATGGCCTCCTTTTCGAGCGCTTTCTCAATCCAGGCCGCATTTCGATGCCGGATATCGACCTGGATTTTCAGGATGACCGCCGGGCAGAGATGCTAGCGTATACGGTGCGCAAATACGGCGACGATCGCGTGGCGCAGATTATCACTTTCGGTACGCTAGGGGCGCGGGCAGCTTTGCGGGATGTGGGTCGTGTTATGGATATCCCTCTCACCGAGGTGGACCGCGTGGCGAAAATGGTGCCCAACGTTCCGGGTAAACCGGTGACCTTGCGGGCAACTCTGGAGGAAGTGCCGGAATTCAGGGAGACTTACGAGAGAGAGGCTTATCTCCGTGATCTGATCGATACCGCTGCAGAGGTCGAGGGCGTCGTTCGCAACGCCGGTACGCACGCTGCGGGTGTGATCATCACTGATGAGCCGATCATTGAGTATATTCCCCTTCATCGCCCAACGGGCAACGCAGCAGACGATAACCCGGTCAAGACGGTCACCCAATTCGAGATGTCGGTGCTGGATTCCCTGGGTCTGCTCAAGGTCGATTTTCTGGGGCTGGCAACGTTGACCATCATGGCCCGTGCTTGTGATCTTATTCGCACCCGCCACGGAATTAGCCTGGATCTTTCGAATATTCCGGTTGATGATGCTGCAACGTATGAACTATTGGGGCGAGGTGAAACCGCCGGTGTCTTCCAGGTGGAAGGCTCGGGTATGCGCCGTTGGCTGATGGAGATGAAGCCGAAGGAATTGGCGAATGTGATCGCCATGGTAGCACTATTTCGTCCAGGACCGATGGACTTCATCCCCGGTTATATCAGGCGCATGCACGGCGAAGAAGAGGTTACCTATCGTCATCCCCTGCTAGAACCGATATTCAAAGAAACTTACGGTTACCCCGTCTATCAAGAACAGTTGATGTTTGCGGTGATGCAACTGGCTGGCTATACTGCCCCAGAAGCGGATGACTTGCGCAAGGCCGTAGCCAAGAAGATTAAGGAAAAGCTGCTCAAACACCGCGAAAAATTTATTACAGGCGCGGTAAAGAATGGTATACCGGAAGAAACCGCGGGCGCCATATTTGATGATTGGGAAGAATTTGCCCGCTACGGTTTTAATAAATCCCACGCGGCTGATTATGGGGTCATTGCCGTTCAAACTGCTTACCTGAAAACTCATTTCCCCGTAGAGTATATGACGGCGTTGCTGTCGGTCTCTGCGAATGAAACGGCCAAGGTAGCGCTCTATGTGGCTGATTGCCGGCGGATGGGGATCCAGGTGGAACCTCCGGATGTCAATGCGAGCGGATGGGATTTTACGATCGAAGACCGACGGCTGGAGGATGGCAGGCTCAAATCCTCGATCCGTTTTGGGATGGGGGCGATTAAAAACGTGGGTCGCGGCCCGGTAGATGCAATCATCAAAGCGCGTGAATCTGGCCCGTTCAAAGATTTGAACGATTTTGCGCATCGGGTAGACTTGCGACAGGTTGGTCGGCGTGCTCTCGAAAGTTTGATACGCGTGGGTGCCCTGGATCGCTTTGGATCGCGCACTGCATTGTTGGATGGCATTGACCGTATCCTCGCTTTGAGCAGCTCGCATTTCAAGGCCGCGGAAATTGGCCAAATCAGTTTGTTTGGTATGCACACCGGGCTGACCGATCAAATCCAGTTGCCGGAGCCATCCCGTGAGGTTAACCGCCGCGAGATGTTGCACTGGGAGCGCGAGCTGATCGGTCTGTACGTATCCGATCATCCATTGAGCCCTGTTATGCAGGAGCTGACCGAAGCAGTGACCCATTTTTCAGGGCAGCTAGCCGAGGCCGCTCACAATGAACAGGTGCGCGTCGCAGGGCTGGTGGTTCGCATTCGCCCGCACCAAACCAAAGCCGGTAAATCGATGGCTTTTGTGAGCCTTGAAGACATCCAGGGGACCATCGAGCTGGTGCTCTTTCCGAAAACCTGGGCCAAATATTCAACAATAGTCGAGTATGAGAAAATCTTGCTGGTCACGGGAAAAGTGGATGCACAAGGCGGCGAGCCCAAGGTTTTGGTAGACGAAATGACCACTGATTTTAAGATGACCTACTCGGTAGACGAACCAAGCTGGACGCCGCCGTATGAATTTACCTGGGAGGAGACCGACGGTTTTGAAGAGGTGGAGCCTGGCGTTGCGCCCCAGGGCCAGCCACCTGAAGCTGGATCGGTGCACAAGGTGAATGACAGCAGTTCTGAAGTACGCCCCGTGAGCCAGGTGCCGCAAACCCGGGTTGCAGCGAAAGTCGATGAAACATTTGCAGGATCTCAAGTTGCCATACAGGAACCGCCATCGCCCATCGAGGAGAATGACATCCCCCCTGAGCCAGACCCGTTTCCACCATTTTGGGATTTGGTGGATGCCGATTCGGTCGGGTTAGGTGTGATGGCAAGGCACATCTTCGAGGAGGGCGATGCGCAAGCTGCTCGCCATGCTGACCAGGCGATAGAGTTGGCGTCTGTTAACGAGCCGCATGGCGCGCAACATGGCAGCGTGGAGGAAGCAGGTATTTCCCAGAAATTGATTTCGGAGCAGCAGCCGGTCGCGGGAGTGCTGGTTGAAGACGGTCAGCAAGCCAATCGAAATGCTTTTGGGCAGGGGCTTGTGGAGACGGATAAGAATGGGCAGACAGCCAGCCTGGTGCCACCCTATTTGGTTTCTCCCCTGGTTGTTCCTTCCCGGGACCAGGTGCAGATGATCACGGTGGTGTTGCGCGCCAGCTCAGACAAAACGCGCGATGTACTTCGCTTGCGCCGGATCCATGGCACGATCATGAGCTATCCTGGGAATGACCGGTTTGCATTCCAGGTATATGAAAAGGGTCGGGGTTACCTGGTAGAGTTCCCCAACTTCACAACTGGAGCGTGCCCAGAGTTGATCAACCGGCTACGATTGTTGGTAGGCGCAGAGAATGTCAGAGTCGAGCCCCTGATGTTTCAATAAAAAAAAACGGGCGGGCTGTGCGGCCCGCCTCTATCTCTCACTCGCTGGTCATGATGAACAAGGGCATCATCTCGAAGCTTTCATATTTCGGGCGTAGCCGCTCTGTGTTGTAGAATCTATCCACATTCACCAGTTTCTTCGAGCTGGTGACGACATCGATGGGCAAGTTGTCGTAGCGCCCGTTCTTGAGCACCACCAGCCGACCATGGACGCGGTGCAGGATCAAGTCGAGGGCCAGGTTGCCGTAAGCCATGGGAACGATGGAGTCGACTGCGTCTGGGTCTCCACCGCGCACCATATAGCCCAGCTTTTGGTTAATGGTATTGACGCTCTTTCCGTTGTTGTACCTGGGGGAAATCTCCTTGATCTGGGCTGAAACCAGATCTCCGATCCCACCCAGCTTGGCGTGTCCATAAGCATCCGTCGAGTGATCCTGGAAGACCATATCGCCGCCTTCGTAAGTGGCGCCTTCGGAAACTAGGACCACAGAGTAATGGCTGGGGTTGTTATTCCGGTCGTAAACCAGCAGCTCGGTGAGGCGATCGATGTTGAATTTGTACTCAGGAATGACACAGCGATGGGCTGCGCCGGCCATGGTCGGCAGCAAGGCCGTGAAGCCGGCGTAACGGCCAAACACTTCCAACACAAGGATGCGCTCGTGAGAGCCGGCGGAGGTGCGCAGGCTGTTGGTCATCTGGATGGTGCGGGTAACGCAAGTGCTGAAGCCGATGCAATAATCCGTGCCGGGGACATCATTATCCATGGTCTTCGGAATAGCGACGACTTTGACGCCTTCCTGGTACAAGCGCACCCCGTAGCTCAGCGTATCATCACCGCCAATGGGAATCAGGTAGTCGATGCCCAGGTAATCGAGATTTTTGAGCACTTCAGGGGTGAGATCGTTGACTTCATTGTTGTACTTATCCCGAAGATTTTCTGGGACATCATTCTTTTTTACGTGGCTGGGGCGAGTGCGGGAAGTGTGCAGGAATGTGCCTCCGGTTCGTCCGGCGCGGTTAACGATCTCCTCTGTCAGGATCTGGTAGTGATTGCTGTTATCAGCCTTGGGATCGCGGCTCATTTCCAGGATGCCAGCCCAGCCTCGGCGCAAACCGATCACTTGATAACCTTCGCGCAATGCCCGAAAAGTCACCGCACGGATAGCTGGGTTCAAACCTGGCACGTCGCCGCCGCCGGTCAGGATACCGATTACTCCTTTGGTTTTTTTTACATTCGCCATTTTACGCCTCCAAATCAATTTGTGTTTTATGGTAAATGTCTATCCGAAATTTGGCGGGGGGTTGGGGTCTGGGGGTGCGCAACGCGAAAGTATGCCCAATCCCTCTCGAATTTTCGGTTAGAGTTAAATCCAGGTAGGTTCTTCGTAAGTTCCAAAAACCTCGCGCATCACACCGATGATCTCTCCCAGCGTGGCATAGGCATGAACAGCCTCGAGAATATAGGGCATGGTATTTTCAGTACCCTGGCAAGCGATGCGCAGCCGATCGAGCGTTTGCCCAACCCGTCCTGGATCGCGTTCCTGGCGGACTTTCGCCAGGCGGGCCACCTGACGCCTGTATCCCTGAGGATCCATTTCGAGGATTGGGATGGTGATTGGAGTTTGATCCTGGTATTTATTCACTCCGACAATGCTGCGAATATGTTGATCTATTTCCATCTGGTAGCGGTAGGCCGCGTCGGAAATTTCGCTCTGGAAGAAGCCCTTCTCGATAGCCGGCAACACGCCTCCCAGCTCTTGAATGCGTCGGAAATAATCGTATGCCTGGGCTTCGATGCGGTTTGTCATAGCCTCAACGAAGAATGAGCCTCCCAGCGGGTCGATGGTATTGGCGACGCCAGATTCCTCAGCAATAATTTGCTGTGTGCGCAGGGCTATAGTGACCGCATGTTCGGACGGCAGCGCCAGGGCTTCATCCATGCTGTTGGTATGCAGCGATTGCGTCCCACCCAGCACAGCAGCCAACGCCTGTATGGCAACCCGGACGATGTTATTTTCGGGCTGTTGAGCGGTCAGTGAAACCCCCGCAGTTTGGGTGTGGAAGCGCATTAACCAGGAGCGTTCTTGAGTGGCGCCAAAGGTTTCACGCATCTCACGCGCCCAGATGCGGCGGGCTGCACGGTACTTGGCTATTTCTTCGAAGAAATCGTTGTGAGCATTGAAAAAGAAGGAAAGGCGGGGGGCGAACTCATCGATGTCCAAACCACGGGCTTGCGCCCAGCGCACGTACTCCATGCCGTCCGCCAGGGTGAAAGCCAATTCCTGGGCGGCTGTTGAGCCTGCCTCGCGGATATGATATCCGGAGATGCTGATTGTATTCCACTGGGGCACTGCCCGTGTTCCGTATTCAATGGTGTCCACAACCAGGCGCATGGAGGGCTCGGGAGGGAAGATGAATTCCTTTTGGGCAATATATTCCTTCAGGATATCGTTCTGGATTGTGCCGCGCAGTTGATCGGGGCGGATGCCTTGCTTCTCGGCAGTGGCTATATACATTGCCCAGATCACCGCAGCCGGTGAGTTGATGGTCATGCTGGAGGACACCTTATCCAGGGGAATGTTTTCCAGCAAGATTTCCATGTCTCGTAAGGAAGATACTGCCACGCCGCATTTCCCGAACTCTCCCAAGGATTCTGGGGAGTCGGTATCATATCCCATGAGTGTGGGCAAATCGAAGGCAATCGATAGACCAGTTTGCCCTTGATCGAGCAGGTAGCGGAAACGGGCGTTGGTTTCTTCGGCTGTGCCAAAACCGGCGAACATACGCATGGTCCACAGCCGGCTGCGATACATGGTCGGGTGCACGCCGCGCGTGAAGGGATATACGCCAGGCAGTCCCAGATCCCGCTGATAGTCCTGTTCGGCTACATCCAGAGGCGTATACAGCCGCTCAACCGGAGCGGAAGAGGTGGTGATAAATTCTTTGCTTCGTTCCGGCAGGCGCGATAAGCTCTGTTGCAGGTGGATTTCTTCCCACTTCTCCAGGTCTTTTTTAAGTGCTTCCAGTTGAGCTTTGTCGTACATTGTTTCTCCTTTGGCATTTGAAGAAACTCGATTGGCAGGTGTGATTATAGCACGGCCTTAAGCCACACTGAGAAGGTACTGCCCTTGCCAGGCGAGCTCTCCACGGTAATATGCCCGCCCATGCGCTCGCTTAACTCTTTAGAAATTGCCAGGCCAAGGCCGGTGCCAGGAGCGCCAGTCAATTCGCTGGCGGAGCCGCGGAAGAATCGCGTGAAAAGGTTGGGAGATTCTTCAGGGGGGATGCCTACACCAGTATCGCTTACCTGGATAACTACCCAGTGGTGATCCTCCTGCAGTTCATTGCGGAGTTGGATGTGGATTTTGCCGCCCGGTTGAGTGTAGTTGAGAGCGTTTGTCAACAAGTTGGATACCACCTGGGTGAGCAAGCGCGGATCTGCCCAGACATCGGGAATATCGCCGGTGCACACGTGGCTCAATTGAAGGGTTTGACGAGCCGCCATGGGAGCGCGATCTTCGACCAGGTTGGCAACCAGGTAGCAAGCGTCCACTGGCTGAATATCGATTTCCATCTTATTGGCTTCTAAACGCGAGATGGTCAGTAGATCCTCGATGAGATGGGTCAATCGCTGGGTTTCGCGGCGCAATGCATCCATATAATGGGAGGTGCGCTCTGGTTCGGGGGAATGGGAGAGCAAGTCGATGTACAGGGCCAGGTTGGCAAGAGGGGTACGCAGCTCGTGTGAAACGTCGGAGACGAAGCGTGTCTTCATCTGATCCAATTCCCGGAATCGGGTGACATCTCGGAAGACGACGACGAGACCCGATGAGGCTTCTCTGTCTGGCAGACCAGATGCCACTGCCTGGTAGGCGCGGGCGCCAACTTCCAAGATAGCGTGCTCTTCGCGCAATGAGCCCTGGCGTAACCCGGAAAGAAATTCTTTGGAGAACAAATCGATCTGCGCTTTGCCAGCAACCATGATCAGCTTGTCTGCAGCAGGGTTGGATTGAATGAGCCTGTCCTCGCTGTCGAAAACAAACACTGCGTCGGGCACCGATACGAGAATACGCTCGATGCGTTCTTTTGCATCAGCTAATTCAGCCGTGCGGCTGCGCACGCGATCCTCGAGCTTTTGAGAGTAAAGACGAAGCTCTTCATAAAGCTGTGCATTCTGCAAAGCGCTGGCGAAGGTGGCTGCAAAGGCCTCCAGGCGAGGACAAATATCACTGCTGAAGAAGTTGGCTTCATCGCTGTTCATGCTGAGGAAACCGATGACTTGATCGCGAACGCAGAGCGGAGCAGCAGCGTATGAGCGTACCCAACTGGTTGTGCTCAGATGACGCCACAGATTTGAATTGGCGGTATCGGGAATGACCAATGGTTGCCCGGTTTCGATCATTTCCTTCAACGTGGGCATCGACAGGGGAACCTGAACATTCGAGCTTCTCTGGATGGCGTTGGGGTTGGTAGTGTCCAGCATGCGCACGACGCGAGCGATATCGCCTTCAATCAGCATCAGGTTTACTGAGCGGCAGTTTACCACTCTCAATGCCTGGTCGAGTATTTGATCCAGCACCTCTTCAAGATTCAGGCTGGTATTGACAGCCGTGGCAGCCTGTGCGAGGGCTTCGGCAAATTGGCGCTGGCTGTGCTCGGCAGCAAACAGGCGCAGGTTTTGGGTCATGATCCCCAGGGCGCGCGCCAGGGTCATTCCCAACTGCAACTCTTGCGGCTGAAATTGGTGCGGCGCATGAAAATACATCACCAGAGTGCCAATGGGACGCTCCTGGAAGGAAATTGGCAACACCATCAAGGCCAGTAAACCATGCGCGGCTGCCACCCGCACGCGCTCGCCAAATGCAGGGTCTGCACTGGTATCCGGGATGACAACGGGTTGGTTGGTTTTGAGCACCTGCTGGCCGGGAAGTCCACGGATGTCTTTGCGGATGAAATCCACAAAACTCTCCGGCAGGTTGTGCGTGTAGTACTCAGCAATACGCAATTGCTCCTCGTCGGCGATGTACATGGCGCTGGCATCGGCCTGCAGTAACTCCTCGCTAGCGGTGAACAACTTTTCCATGAGGATGGGTATCTCTTGCGCCTGGACCATGTCCGTCACAAACTGGTTCAGAGTGACGAGCTGCTTTTCGTATCTCCGCCTGCGGCTGATATCCCGAACGTTGACAACGATGAGGGTGTCTTGAGTATGGTGCACCAGGTGCGCTGAGATCGAAAAAGAGAGCAAGCCGCGATCAGGATCAATGTGCTCGAAGTCGAAATTAACTTTGCCTTGTTGCATCAGCACCTGGTAATAGCCTTCGATCAGCTCCAGACTGGATTGGCTGGGTAAAAACTGGCGAAAGTTCGCTCCAGGCAGATCGGTGTGAAGGACACCAATGTATGTTGCAATGGATGGATTGGCGTACAAAATGCTGCCTTCCTCATCCAATATCAGTAAACCGTCTTCCATAGTCTCTGCGCCAGCGTGCAGGACAGCTTGTTGGTGGCGGGCTTCGATGTTGATCAGTGCATACGCCAGGTTATCTGCCAACTCTTGAAGCAAATCGATCTCTTCGGGGTCGAAGGCGTTATTCAGGTGGGAGTAAACGCTCAGCAAGCCAAGCACACGGCCAGCGTGGCGCATTGGGAAGCAGCCCATGGAGCGAAACTGGCCTTCCTGGATGGTTGAGTGTTGCCAGTTGGTGTGTTTGCCGCTCTCTTGTAGATGGGAGAGAATTATCGGCCTGGCATCTTCCACTGCACGCGCATATGGAGAGTCGACATCGAGACTCACATCTATCTGGGCCTGGTTCAAGTTTTCACTGGCTCGTCCGGACCAGGCATGAATGGCAGCGCTATCCTTGCCGGACTCGAGCAAGCCTATCCACACCAATTGGTGGTTGCGATGCATCACCAGAAGCTGTGCGGCCTGCCGAAGCAATTGCAAGGGATCGGCGGTATCCACAATCATCCGGTTGACCTGGCTTAAGGTGCGGAGCAGGTTGAAGTGGAAGTGCGCCCGCGCTTCTAGTTGTGAGGTTGTGCTGAAGATATCCAATATGGGTCGCGAGATGATTCCCGTGTGCCCGCCAAATTGAGGGGAAATGCGGCTCAGGTAGAATTGCAGGAAAGGCAGCAAGCTGATCACAAGTAAAGAGCGAACAGACAGGTTTTCGATCAGGTGAAGCGCCAGGTGTTCGAATAGCAACGCCATTAAAAAGGTGTCGATCCAGAGCGCCAGGAGCAAGGCAGCCAAACTGATGAATAAATTCGGGCTATGGCGCATCCAGTTGCTGAGCAATTGAAAAGCAATCACCAGCACGAGGAAATCGAGCGCCAGGATGGCTGTAAATATCAGAATGGTTCGAGCAGTGCCGAGCTGGAGTGAACCCAGGTTGATTTGAATTGGCTCGAAGGAGAAATTGATGCTGCGTGTCACGGCGTACAGAGCAGCCAGGAGACCCATGCCGGTCAAGCTGGCGATGACGATGCGAGCGCGGACAGTGCCGTCAAAGATATAGATCGTCAAAATGCCCAATAGCAGGGTGGGCAAAATGGTCATCATGCCGATATGCAAACCGAACCCTTCATGCGCGGCGTGCAGTTGCAATGTGTCAGCCGATTGGACGAGCAGCCAGATGGTGAGACTGCCCAGGTAAATGAGCATCGGGGTGAGGCCGTAGCGCGGGCTGATGCGGTGTAAGATCAGCGCAGCGGCGCTCATGGCCCAGATATTTATCAAGAGAATAATTATTGTGACGAAAGATTGCATGGCCAGGAGGATAATGGGGGAGACACCGGTTCCGGTCGATTGCCAGAGTGAAATGAGTGCATGAATGAATTATACTCTCGCCCCACTAAGCCGGGCTTCGGTTTTAGAGATCGAGCAGAGTTTTTATTGACGAAGCCTTTCGGGCATGGTAGAATTCCTTCGCTTTTGCCCCCATCGTCTAGCGGCCCAGGACGCGGCCCTCTCAAGGCCAAAACAGGGGTTCGAGTCCCCTTGGGGGCACACTCAAAATCTCCGATCATCTTGTCGATGAAGAAGCTGCTGTGCGCGAAGAGCGTTGCGGGCAGCTTCTTTATTTTTCGGCAGGAATTCGGCTGCCGCAAGCGAAAAATCTACACCTTGCTTAACAATTGTTTACCAAACCTTTCCAGAGATTTCACCCACCATTTTGCACAAGCGACTAAAATGATGAATAGTGCGAAGAAGTATTTCTTTCTGGAGGGGCGACGTGATAAGCAATACAGGTGAAATTCGAGGAATGCGTCTGGTGACGCTGCTGAACAATTCGTTATTTTGGCTTAATGCCAAACGATGGTTCAGCATTGAGTTCACAGAGTTGCTTTGAGGGTTTGCGATCCGATGAATAAGAAGACCTGGATCGAAACCATACCCTACCCCACGGGCTGGATGAAATGGGTGTATAAATTGCCCATCCTGCTGTATTGACTTGGGTTGGGCTTCCTGCTTGGCCGTTTATTCATGATATTGACCACGACCGGGCGCAAGAGTGGCCAGCCGCGCCGCACAGCCATTGAGTTTCATGAGTTTGAAGGCCGCCCGACTGTGATGAGCGGATGGGGAACGAAAACCGATTGGTATCGCAACCTGGAAGCCAACCCTCTCGTCACAGTCCAGACCTGGCGCGGAGCGCAACCGGCGCAGGCGCGGCGCATCACCTCGGAAGATGAACTGGCGCGTGCTTTTCAATGGGCGCAAGGGAATCCTGCCATGCGCGGCATGATGAAATTAGCCGGGTTCGAGATGACGCTCGAGCATTTCCTCGCCGAAAAAGAGCGTTTCACTTTTGTCGCTTTCGAGCCGACCAATGAAATTACGCCTCCGCCGCTCCAGGCAGACCTGGTTTGGGTCTGGGCGCTCTTGCTGCCGCCAGCCTTGATCGCCAGTGCTGCGATGGTTTTTAATCGCACACAGTGGGGTTTGGAAAAGGAAGCTGCCTATTTGCTCGGCTTCGGCACCTATTGGCTATTTTTTTGCCTGCTTGTTCCTCGCATTCTGTTGGGCAGGGTCGAGTTTGCCACTATCCTGCGCGATCACGTCCCTCTTTATTAACCGCTCTAACTGGTTGGCAGCGGTGCTCTGGCTGGTGATCACTTTTATAGCTGTTTTGATATATGCCGGGGAGTTCATTCGCGCCCCGCTATCGCTCATCCTGCTCTCCGCGCCACTGGCTACCTTGAACGGTTTTTGCGAGGAGATTCTTTGGCGGGGACTGTATGTCCGCCTGTTTCCGCGCAATCCCTGGCTGGCCATTCTGTATCCATCTTTCGGTTTTGCCTTCTGACATCTTGCCCCACAAGTGGTCTTCCCTGCCGAAAATATCGGCGGCTTTGTGATCTCGACATTTTTCCTTGCCCTGCCCTATGGTTACATCGCTTACCGCACCGGCTCGGCCAAATGGACAGCTATTTCACACAGCCTGAGCGGAATCCTGGCTTTAAGCGGTTATCTCGCACCAAGCTTACTGGCGCTGTGAAAACGCGTTGCTACAAAAATTCCCCCTGGGGAGTAAGTTTAGACCATGAACCAGAATGATGCAGGCGTTACCCAGATCTCGAAAACGATCTATCGCTATTCCCTATTGGTCGGTTTGCTGATGCTGGGGGTTTCTTTGGCTGGCCTGATCTCTCCCAATAAGCTCTATCCGACGGTCGATTTGCGCCATTCGTTCCTGGCGAATGATGTGGTCAACCTGGGCATTGGGCTACCCATCTTATTATTCTCTATGCGGTATGCACAGCGCGGCAGACTGGTTGGCCGGCTGCTTTGGCCTGGCGCGCTGTTGTACGTGCTTTACAACTATATTGTTTATCTGTTTGGCGCGCCGGTGGGAGTGGCCAAGATTGGCTACTTCATCTTAGTTGTTTTGAGCGCGTATCTCATCTACTGCCTGATTAAAGAGATCGATGGGAAGGCTGTACGCCAGCGATTGGAGAATGTTGCTCCGGTTAAGAGCGGGGGCCCGATCATGTTCCTGTTTGGAGCTGGGTTTCTTTCCAGGATCTTCAACAAGCTATTTCAAGCGCTTATCGGGAGCGCTGCTTTGCAGCGGCCCGAAAAGTGATCAACGGATGATTACCGCGTAGGTTGATTGTGCATCTGGCTAATCACCAACCTCCCCATTGTGGGTGAGTTGTTCGTCATTCCGAGGTACCCTGAAAAAACATGGATGGCGCTGCTCATGCGGGCTGCCGGGGGGACGAAGTCCTATCTCTGTTTTGCAGGCTTGCTGACTTATTCGGTGATCGCCAGCCAAGGCTGCTTTGCCACGCAGGGGCAGTGGCAGCCGGTGGGTATGTTTGCAGTGCTGCTAATACTTACTCTGATAACTTCAGTAAAGATCGCACCCGCCAGGTAGGCGATGCTGGTATAGGTAGGGGTTACTTACACTGTCCACCTGACCAGTTGTAAACTCCCCCCTCGACGGGGGAGTTATTGTTTCAGGTCAATATAATCACGATAGAGGAGACTAACGAAAATGAAGAGCATATCACAGCCTGCAGTTATTACACCCGGCATTCTTGCTCTGGCCTTGCTTGCCGTCACAGTGACCTTTATCGGCGTGACTGGGAATAAGGTTCCCCTGCTTTCCAACGTAAAACTCGATATCATCCTGCTGGTAGTTATCGGCATGGCGATCTGCGCCCAAGGTGGCATTGGGCGCATCGCAGCCTTGGGCCAGTGGTCGCACGTGCAATCGATCATCGGGTATATCTTAGGTGGTCTCATCCTGCTAATCACGCTGGCAGTATTTGCCGGATGGAAGCTTCCCATGATCAAGACTGAGCAGCAGGCGCTGCTTGCCGTTGCGCTATTGGCTGCTCTAAATGTGGTAAATGCCGTCGTTCACAATGTATGGAGCAAATCATGAGCACACGCATCAAGATTTTGGGCGCGCTGGCCAGCCTGGTCGCACTGGTTATTGTGGCGATAATTTTATTGACCCCATGGATGGATCGCTGGGGAGCAACGGAAGAGGAGATCGCTGCTGCTTTCCCGGGCGACGAGCTGGTGCCGGAACCAGCCAGCTTTGTCAATCGCGCCATCACGATCCAGGCGGCTCCCGAATACATTTACCCCTGGATTGTGCAGTTAGACGCCCGCAAAGGCGGCTGGTATAGCTACACCTGGCTGGAGGCGATGGCGGGCTGCAAGATGGTCAACGCCGATCGCATTCACGAAGAATGGCAGAATCTGAAAGTGGGCGACCAGGTGTATATGTGCCCTGGTGAGTCCGGCCCACCCCCCTACATCGTGGCGCAGATCCATCCCAACCAGGCGATTGTGCTGGGACACAAAGACAACGGTGAGTGGGTCGACCTGTACCAATTCGTCATCGTGCCGCAGACCAACGGTTCCTCGCGCCTGATCTTGCGCACGCGCACCATGATGGTTGGGGGAATATGGAACATCGTTCACCCGATTGCCTATTTCATGGAGCGCGGTATGCTCTACGGGCTGAAGCAGCGCGCTGAGCGCTTGATGCAAAGCGGTCGCCAGCCATAGAGAAAGATGCTCGGTAAACCGAACAAGCCTAGTGCTCGATACCGTAACGAGATAGTCACGGAGGCAAGGTAAGCATGAAATTGCGTATGCGGAAATATCAACGCGAAGACGACTGCTGGAGAATCCGCCAATTCTTGCGAGATATCGCCGTGTTGTATCAGCTCCGGGAGGTGTGTTGGCCAGTGAACCGTTGGGATTATTGGCGCTGGCACGTGAATGAAAATATCTGGCGGTTCAATTTGCAGGCTGCGGTCTTTATGTGGGAGAGCGCCCAAGATCGTTTGGCTGCGGTGCTTCATCCGGATGGCGCAGGAGAAGCCTTTATGCAGGTGCACCCGGAATTTGACTGCCTCGAGCTGGAAATCGAGATGATCTCGCTGGCGGAATCTCACTTAGCAGTTCAGCAGCCCGATGGACGCCAGCGGTTGGTGATCTGGGTGCATGAGTCAGACACCATGCGGCAGGACTTACTGCGACGGCGCGGTTATGTGAAGGGCGCCCAACCAGAATACCAACGCCGCCGCGCTCTGGACGCGCCCATACCTGAGTTTATGCTGGCAGACGGATACCAAATACGTGCATTGGGCGACGCGAATGAGCTGCCTGCTCGCTCCTGGCTATCATGGAAGGCATTCCACCCTCAGGAACCGGATGGGAAATACGCGGGCTGGGAGTGGTACCGCAATGTGCAGCGCGCTCCGCTCTACAGGCGAGACCTAGACCTGGTGGCTACTGCGCTGGATGGAGAACTGGTGGCTTTTTGTACGCTGTGGTTCGATGACGTCACCCGCACGGCTGCCTTCGAGCCTGTAGGCACGCATCCAAATCACCAACGCAAGGGTTTGGGCAAAGCGATCATGGCAGAGGGCTTGCGCCGGGTGGGCGAAATGGGCGCCACGCTTTGCACTGTCGGATCGTATTCAGATGCAGCAGGCGGTCTATACGCTGCGCTGGGCTTCACAGCGTATGAATTGAGCGAGCCGTGGGTGAAGAGGTGGTAAACCTGCATTAAGCGTATAATAATTTTATGTCGAAGATGCACCAACCTCACCCACGCCAGGCTGCCAAGGATATCGAAAACGAGCGAATCGAAGTAGAACTGCGCGCTGCAGAAGCTCGTTTCAAGGCGGCTTTCGAGAGCTCAGCGATCGGTATGGGGTTAATGACGCTCGATGGGCGCATCCTGGCTGCCAACGCAGCAGTGTGCAAAATGTCTGGCTACACCGAGGAAGAACTCAAGCAGCGCTATGACTACCAAAACGTGTACCCTGCCGATGCCCAGGTGGGTATGGATCGCTTCGCCGAGATGCTGGAAGGCAAATGCGCATCCTACACCGTCGAAAAGCGCTACCTGCGCAAGAGCGGGCAGGCGTTTTGGGCGCGCCTCACCCTCTCATTGGTGCGCGACAGCCAGGGAGAGCCCTCCTACCTGGTCTCTATGGTGGAAGATATCGAGGAACAAAAGCGCACGCTATCAGAGTTGCGCGAGTCCGAAGCCCGCTTTCGAGCAATGTACGAAAATGCTGCTATAGGCATCAGCTTGATCGCTCCGGATGGCAGTGTAGTGGCAGTCAATCCGGTGCTGGTGGAGCTCTCTGGCTACAGCGAAGCCGAGCTGAAGCGGCTGGGTGGGCAAGCCATTACGCTGCCTGAAGATCGGCAGGTCGGCAGGCGGGAATTTTGGGAAGTTCTCGGTGGGAAGCGTAACTCCTACCAGGTGGAGAAACGCTACGTGCACAAAGACGGGCGCATCCATTGGATGAAACAGACAGTATCGCCAGTGAGAGACGCTGGCGGACAGGTGCTGTACCTGGTGGTGATCGCCGAGGATATTGATGACCGCAAGCGGGCGGAAGAAGAGCTGCGCCAATCTGAAGCCCGGTTCAAAGCGCTCTTCGAGCATTCGGCGGTGGGTATGGGCTTGATGGCGCTCGATCGCACGATTCTTGCTGCCAATCCAGCGATGTGCGAAATGTTGGGGATGTCTGAAGCGGAGTTAGTCGGGCGGACGCCCGCCATGGCGACACACCCGGAGGACTACACCGTTTCCACGCAATTGTTCAATCAGATGCTTGCGGGGGAAATCGATCATTACATTTCCGAACGGCGGTACGTGCATAAGAGCGGACAGGTCTTCTGGGCGCAGGTTTCGATGAGCATGGTGTATGACTCGGAAGGCAGACCTCTATACCTGGTAGGGCTGATCAATAACATCGATGCCATGAAACAGGCGCAGGTCAGGTTGGCTGCCCAGGAAGCAGAATACCGTCGCCTGCTGGAAAAGCGCATCGCAGAGCGCACCGAAGAGCTGAATCGTGCCAATGAGCTGTTGCGGGAGAAAGCAGCCCAGGATGCGGTGATTGCTGAACGCACTCGCCTGGCACGCGACCTGCATGACGCGGTGACACAAACACTGTTCTCAACGACCCTGATTGCTGAAGTGCTGCCGGATATCTGGGAATCTAACCCCGAGGAAGGCAAACGCCGTTTGGAAGAACTGCGCCAGTTGACACGCGGTGCGCTGGCTGAAATGCGCACGCTGCTGGTTGAACTGCGCCCCAATGCGCTGGTGGAAGTGCCTCTGCCCACGTTGCTGCGCCAGCTCACCGAAGCCTTGAATGGGCGCTCACGGATTAACATTCAGTTTAATGTGACAGGAGATTGTAATTTGCCGGGGGATGTACAGGTGGGGCTGTACCGCATCGCCCAAGAAGCGCTGAACAACGTGGTCAAGCATGCCCGCGCCAGCCATGCGGTGGTCACGCTGTGGATGTGTGACAGCGTGCGCTTAACCATAGCTGATGACGGGACTGGCTTCGACCCAGGTACGGTCACCGCTGACCATTTGGGTTTGAAAATCATGCGCGAGCGCGCTGAGGCCATCGACGCAAAATTAAGTCTGTACAGCGAACCGGGCGAGGGCACGCAGATCTCGGTGGTCTGGAGTTAATCCGCAGATTTCGCAGATTTTATGCAGATAATGATGTGTTACGCAACATAAATTATCTGTGGATGAGGAGAGTGCGATGGGCGAGAAAATCCGCGTCATGATTGTGGATGATCATGCGGTGGTGCGCTCGGGATTGAGCGCTTTTTTGAGCGTAAATCGCGACCTGGAGCTGGTGGGCGAAGCCGAAAATGGCGAGCAGGCTGTGGTGCGCGCTGGACTGCTCCGACCAGACGTGATCCTGATGGATTTGATGATGCCGGTGATGGACGGCGTGGCTGCCATCCGAACCATTAAGGCGCAGCACCCGCACATACAGATCATCGCCCTGACCAGTTTCCCGGAAGATGAGCTGGTGCAGAGCGCGCTCAAGGGCGGAGCGGTGGGCTATCTGATGAAAAACGTCACCGCGCGGGAGCTGGCAGCAGCAATCCGCGCCGCCAAAGATGGGAGGATAACGCTTTCGCCAGAGGCAGCGCAATCGCTGGTGCGCGCCAACCAGCAGGCGCAGGAGACCGGAACGCTCACCGAGCGCGAGCGAGAAGTGCTCAAGTTGATGGTAGAGGGGCTCAACAATGCTGAGATCGCTGAGCGACTGGTGGTCAGCCTGTCAACAGTCAAGTACCATATCAGCAACATCCTGATGAAGCTGGGGGTGGATAACCGAGTGGCGGCGGTCAGCATGGCAATACAGAAAAGGCTGGTATAAACCATTGAAGCGTGGATGTGGTAAAGGGCGGCGGGGACAATCGCGCGTGCGACTCACAATACTGGTCGATTGGGCAGGTTCGAACTCAACCTCCAGACGAGATGTGCCAACAAGCACCAGGATAGACTTATAGATCGGGAGGCATTACTCGATGAGACGTATCTTGATTGCGGATGGCAATCCCGTCTTGCGCTCTGCCCTGGCGCTATTATTGGAGACGCGCTTGAAATCGCAGATTGTTGCTCTGGTGGACAGTTCGGAAAGCCTGTTGATCGAAGCGGCTGACGCCTGCCCAGATATTGTCATCCTGGATTGTGGATTGCTTGGCGAAACCTGTGCGGCGTGCATCGCACACCTCCGCCGCATGCTACCTCAGGCGCGCATCATTGCTACCAGTGCGTGTCTGGAGGCCGGCAACCGGGCAGAAGGCGCAGATGCTCTCGTGTGCAAGTTCGACCCGCCCGAAACGATTCTAAAAGTGATCCAAACAGTTTCCTAGTAGAGCACCAGCGTATTTTTGAGCGCATTTTCGGCCAGTTGCATGTCTCCGGATAGTTTTGCCTTGCTTAATACATCTGCGTACGTGTAACGTCCGGAGGCATAGATATTGAAGTCCAGCACGTCCATTGCGATCGTGGCGCTGGCCTGGCCCAGACCGACCTGGAAGTCCCCTCCGGCGATGCCGGAAAGCGCGAAGAGAACTGCGCCAGCGCCGATTTTTGGGGGCAGGGTTTGCGCCAGGTCGCGCATCACCAGTGCAGCGATGCGCCCGTCATGTTCGGCAGTTTGCTCAAAATGCCGTCCGGTGGCGCGGCAAATATCCAGGCGGTGCATCCAGGTGTCGCGGCTGTGAATCACCATCATCAGATGGCGCAATGACAGGCTGCCGATATCGGGGCGTGGAATGGTGACCAGCTTGGCCAGGCGGAACTGATACGCCCATTTGCGGATGGCGATCGGTCCAACCTGGCGGAGCTCGTCGATCAGCTCGGCGGGGGTTTTGCCCGCTCGCTCGGTCAACTGGCGGCGGTTGACGGCGTCTTCGGCGAGTTCTCCCTTGCGAGGCCAGGCGCTGTACTGGTGAATCATTTCTCTGTA
Source organism: Chloroflexota bacterium (assembly GCA_029265355.1). Classification (GTDB taxonomy): domain Bacteria; phylum Chloroflexota; class Anaerolineae; order Anaerolineales; family UBA4823; genus JAJUJL01. Next base: position 157,828 of record JAJUJL010000006.1, read on the forward strand.
GCTGGTTCCGCTGGCATACCCGCCGGCCTGGTGCGCCAGCATATCGCGCACATTCCACAGCGTGCAAGCGGTGGGCTTTTCCCAATCGCCGGGTTCCAGGCTGTCCACCAATGCCAGGAAGCGCTGCAGCTCGGTTTCCATCAATATGTAAGCCTCATGGGCAGTGACGTAGGGTATGCTCGCTGCATGCAAAACAATGGGGGAGAGTGCGGCAGTGATCATGTTCGGCTCCTCACAGATAAGATGATGATCAAGGATCAGGATTTTGCCCAGGCTTTTTCGAGCACCTGGATGACGGCTGGGATCAGGCTGCCGAAGCGCCCCTCTCCCAGGGGCAGCTGCGGCTGGTTGGCGATGTGCAGCGCTGTAATGCCGTGCATCATGCTGATCAGCAGGTCGACGATCTGCTGCGCAGATAGATCACTGGAGATTAATGGCAGCAGGCGCTCGGCGCGCTGGTAGGAGGCTTGCAGTAAGTCCAGGCTGATCTGCAGGCTTTCTGGCGATGGCTCGAAGCCCGGCACCGGGCGCTCGAAGCACAATTGGTAGAGCTCCGGGTTGCGCTGGGCAAAGGTGAAATAGGCTTCGAATGCCAGGCGCAGCTCATCCTGCCAGCTTTGAGCGCCCTGGATCATATTTTGCATGTGCTGCGCGTACAGTGTAAAGCCCAGGCGGAAGAGGGCGTCGTAGAGGTCCATCTTGCTGGCAAAGTAATTGTAGAGGGAAGGGGCGCGCAGGTCGAGGTGCCGCGCCAGCGCTTGCATGGAGAGGGCAGCGACACCCTCCTCGCGCATGATCTGGCGGGCGGCATCCAGGATCGATGTGATCATGCGCTGGCGCTTGTGAAGCTGGTGTGGGGAAAGGTGAGGGGCGCTAATGGTCATGGTCAGTATTCTAATGATATTAGATTTTCTAATTGTATTAGTTTTATCTGGATTGTCAAGGAAGAAATCGATTTGGTCATAAATACCTGGCTGCTCTGATCCTGATAGAGGCACGGATAAGCTGCTCGCACGATGTGGGCCACGCAAAACGACCTGATAGGAGATTGCCACGACCAGCACAATACGCTGGTCTACTCATGACATATCTGTCATTCCAAGACTGGATGACGCTTCCAGCGTCATGGAAACATCTCGCAATGACAGCTAAGGTCAAATAAGGAGGACCTGCTCAGTCACAACCTGCTTGTCCCATCATTGCTTCAGGATCACGATCTCGGGCGCCAGGCTGCCAGATCAATTTGCGCCAGCGCAAAGAAAGCATCCGCTCTTAGGGTTATGATGATGATTGAATTGCGGCAAGAATTTCCGCGAGCACTCAAGAAAACTATTCGTCAAAGTCGAGGAGAGCGAGATGAGAAGCATCGCAAAAAAAGTTATGCTCTTGATCCTGGCTGCGGTCTTCCTGGGAGGCTGCAGCCTGTTCATCAAGACGCCCTCGGAGCAGCCGGCCTCGGCGCCCGAGTCGGCCCAATCTCCGGGGTTGTATGATGAAGAAGTCGCCCTGGCAGCGTTCAGCAAGGGAGGCTGCGCGGCATGCCATGTGATCCCGGGTGTGCCGGGTGCGGTGGGCACGCTGGGACCAAGCCTGGCGGGTATCGGTAAAACTGGCGCTGCCAACATTCAACTGGCAGACTATTCGGGCAGCGCAAAAACGCTCGAAGACTATCTCCGCGAAGGCATCCTGGATCCAGACGCTTATATTTCCAAGGCTTGCGGCGGAGCACCCTGCCAGGCGGGGCTGATGCCCAAGACATTCCGGGACACCTACAGCGATGAAGAGATAGCCGCCATGGTGGGTTTCCTGGCGAAATTGCAGGATGAAAGCGCCGTGGCAGAAGCCGCGCCAGCCGGCGAAGCAGCGACTACTGCCGCGCCGGTGCTCAGCGAGCAAGAATTTGCCTGGGCCAAGCAGACTTACTTCGAGCGCTGCGCTGGCTGCCATGGCACGCTGCGCAAAGGCGCCACCGGCCCGGCGCTGACGCCGGACCTGACCCTGCCCAAGGGAACCCTGGCGCTTTCGGCGATCATCTTCAATGGCACCATGAAGGGCATGCCCGACTGGGGCAAACAGGGCTTTTTCACCGAGGCGGAGACTGAAGTGATGGCGAAGTTCATCCAGAACGAGCCGCCGCAGCCCCCCGAGATGTCGCTGGAACAGATGAAGGCCACCTGGAAGCTGTTAGTGCCGCCCGAGCAGCGCCCCACCTCGCCGCAGACCAGCCGCGATTGGGAGAACTATTTCGTGGTCACTCTGCGCGACGCCGGGCAGGTGGCGATCATCGATGGCGACACTTATGAGATCGTCAATACGGTGGATACCGGCTATGCAGTGCATATCTCGCGCATGTCGGCCACCGGGCGTTATGTGTACACCATTGGGCGGGATGGCAAGCTGGCCATGATCGACCTATGGATGGAGATACCGGAGAAAGTTGCCGAAGCGCAGTTGTGCTACGATGCCCGCTCAGTAGAAGTCAGCAAATACGTGGGGGCGGAAGGCGATTTTACCGATAAGCTGGCAATTGTCGGCTGCTATTGGCCACCCCATTTTGTCATCCTGGATGGGCAGACGCTGGAGCCGTTCAAAATTGTCAGCACGCGCAGTTACACTTATGACACCGAGGAATTTCACCCCGAGCCGCGCGTGGCCAGCATCGTGGCCTCGCATTACAAACCGGAATGGATTGTCAATGTCAAAGAGACCGGGCAGGTCTGGCTGGTCAACTACGTCGATCCGGTGAACCCTTCAATTAAAATGATCGAGGCTGAGCGTTTCCTGCACGATGGCGGTTGGGATTCCACGCGGCGTTATTTCCTGGTGGCGGCTAACCAATCCAACAAGATCGCGGTGATCGATGCTCAAGAGGGTAAGTTAACCGCCCTGGTGGATACGCCAGCCGTGCCACACCCCGGGCGCGGCGCCAACTGGATCGATCCAGAATTTGGACCGGTGTGGAGCACCTCTCACCTGGGCGACCCAGCGCTGGTATCGATTGGCACCGATCCCGAGGGACACCCGGACTCAGCCTGGAAGGCGGTGCGGGTGACGCCTTTGCCCGGCGCTGGCAGCCTGTTCATCAAGACGCATCCCAACAGCAAGTGGGTATGGGTGGACCTGGTGTTGAACTCCGATCCGAAACTCTCTCGCACGGTGTGCGTGATCGAAAAAGCCAATCCGGCAGAAGTGTACAAGTGTTGGGAAGTGGGCAGTTATGGCCGCGCTGTGCACATGGAGTACAACAAGCAAGGCACTGAGGTGTGGGTCAGCCTGTGGGGCGCAGCAGATGTTCCGGGAGAAACCGGAGAGATCGTGGTGTATGACGATGCCACGTTGGAAGAGAAGGCGCGCATTCCCAATTTGATCACACCCACCGGAAAGTTCAACGTATACAACACGGTGCACGATATTTACTAGCAGCAGGGAAGTTAATAGCGAGTGCGGGCTGTTGGCGGAGAGAGCTGGCTAACAGCCCGCAGTTTCTTTTATAATGCTGAATGCAAGGTATCCTGTCTGAGGATGCAAATGACCATGGAGGAAGCTCTCACGGGTATTCTGATTGCCAATACTGGTACCCCTGATGCGCCTGAACCAGCGGCGGTGCGGCGCTACCTGGCGCAGTTTCTCTCCGACCGGCGGGTGATCGAATACCCGAGGTGGGTATGGCTGCCGTTGCTGCACGGTGTAATCTTGCGCACACGCCCGCAGCGTTCGGCGAAGCTGTACCAGCGGGTGTGGGGTGAACATGGCTCCCCGCTGCTGCACTATACCCGGCGGCTGGCGCAAGAACTGGCGGACTGGGCGGCGCAACAGGGCAGGGCAAATCTGCAGGTCGAGGTGGGTATGCGCTACGGCAACCCGTCTATCCCAGCCGCTTTGCAGCGGTTGCGCCAATCGGGTGTGCGAAAGCTGGTAGCGCTGCCGCTCTTCCCGCAATTTTCTGGTTCCACCACCGGCTCGATCTTTGATGCGATCATTGCAGAGCTCAGCGCCTGGCGCAGCTTGCCTGACCTGCATTTCATCGCCGGCTACCACGACCATCCCGCATACCTGGATGCGATGGCGGACCACATCCGCCGCGCCTGGCAAACACGCCAGCCGCCGCGCAAGCTGCTGTTCTCATTTCATGGTATTCCGAAATCCTATGTGGAGCGAGGCGACCCATACCAGCAGCAATGCCTGTACACGGCTGAGCGGCTGGCAGAGCGCCTGGGCTTAGGCCGTGAGCAATGGCAGGCGTCCTTCCAGTCGCGCTTTGGGCCACAAGAGTGGCTCAAGCCGTACACCGATGAGACCTTGCATGCCTTGGGGCGCAGCGGCCTGGATGGGCTGGATGTGGTGTGTCCGGGCTTCGCCGTGGACTGCCTGGAGACGATCGACGAGATTGGACATGAGGGAAGGCGCACCTTCGAGGAGGCGGGCGGTAAGAATTTCTGCTACCTGCCGGCCTTGAACGACAGCCCGGGGCATGTCGCGGCGCTTGGCGAAATACTGAAGCCTTATATTTAATCCGGAGAGCCGCCAGGCAGCGTTGGCGGCTCTCCAGCGTCGACGCTCGCCTCAGGCGATGACCGGCAGGTACAGGTCGAAGACGTATCTTGTGGGATCGGTTTCCAATGGGTTGAGCAAATTTTCCAGCCATTGGTGCTGGCCACGCTGGTAGGGGCTATGCTCCCGCCAGGCGACCAGCTCATGCCAGACGCGGCCGATGTTTTCAAGATTCTCGAAATGGGTGACTGCGTATAAGCCTCCAGAAAAGTGTTTGATCTCCACCTCGCCTTGTCCCAGAACATCAGCTGGCACCGTGACCCAGATTTCGTAGCCATAGTTGGGGCTGCCCGCCGAGGGGCTGGGGTTATTGAAGCCAAAGTGGCGGTAGCGCTCACCATAGCCTTCTAACAGGTCATTGGCTTGCAGGAAGGCGAGCATCTTTTTATGCGCCAGCTCTTCCGGGTTGGGTCCGAAGCCCAGGGCGCTGGCCACCCGCATGGGCTCGAGCGATACAATCCTTACATCCAGGTCAGACATTTTTTTCTCCTATACATGTTGAGGTTTTTAATCATTCTACGCATAAAATAAGCCATCTGATGTCATATTTTGAGATTAAAATGATGGAAAACGGACGAGGTGAAGGTATGCGTGCAGACCGTTTACTCTCGATTTTGCTGCTGCTCCTGCAGCGCAGGCAGGCCACCGCCGGGGAGTTGGCGCGTCAATTGGGCGTCTCGGTGCGCACCATCTCCCGCGATCTGGAGGCGTTGAACCAGGCAGGCGTCCCGCTTTACACCGAGCGAGGCATAGGGGGTGGTTGGCGGTTGGTGGAAGAATACCGCACCGACCTGAGCGGTATGACGCCATCTGAAGTGCAGGCGCTGCGCCTGCTGAATATTCCTGAAGCCCTGGGAGCGCTGCAAGTTGGCGCCGATTTGCGCAATGCTCTTCTCAAGTTGCTCGCCGCGGCAGCGCGTTATGAAGATCGCGGTGCAGGCCAGTCGCAGATCATTTTCCTGGATTGGGCGGAGAAGGAACGCCATCCAGAGGCTGAAGCGCATCTCAAGCTGTTGTATCGCGCAATTCTTGAGTCACGCCAGGTGGGATTGACCTACCGTTATGGCAATTTTGTGGATGTAAACCAGCGGGTGGATCCGTATGGTTTGGTAGCCAGGCAAGGCGCCTGGGTGCTGGTGTATATGACAGGGCAGCGCCTGCGCGGGCTTCGCCTGAGTGAATTGGTCGGGCTGCAGCTCCTCGAGACACATTTTCGGCGGCAGGAAGGATTTGACCTGCCTGCTGCCTGGCGCAAGCTGCAAGCCGAGATGGCGGTGGAGTTCAGCTTTGCGGTGCGCCTGCGCCTCTCACCGCAGATGGCTGCCTGGCTGGATGTGCTGCAACAGAAGCGTACCTTTCGAGTGGGAACGGTTTTGGGAAATGCACAACCGGGTGAATGGCGGGAAATTGAGATTTATTTCGAAAATTTCGAATCGGCGCGAGCGGAACTGCTCGCCTGGGGCGGCAGCGTGGAGGTGCTGGAACCCTTAGCTTTGCGGCTCAGTATGAGCGACTACGCCGCTCAAATCCTGGCGCGGTATCAAAAATAAGCGCGTGAGCGCAGCCGTGATGGCGAATATTCCAGCAGGAATGCTTGCCAGCAGAATCACAAGCACACCCAGCCCATTCAGCAGTTGAACCGGCGATAAGGGAAGGAGCGCCAGTGCAAACGCTTGTGATGATGCGGCGCTCATATCCATCAGCGCGCCGCCCAACAGCAAGCCCAGTATGAAAATGATCCCAGCGCTCAAGAGCATTGTGCGGCAGAAAGCGCGCAGTTTGGTCGTTTGTCGGCTTGAAGTTGTCATGGGCCTCTCCTTCAGGCTTGATTTTAGCTGCAGAAAGAGGTCGGCGCACTCGCCGGGGGGAGAGGCTTTACCCTGGTCAGGTGGACAGTCTAAAGGCGGGTAGACCAGCGCTTGGGTGTGCGCAAGCCCGATCCGATGCCCAGGCTGTTCCAGCGCGAACGCGCCCCGGTCCGGTCAGAGGGTGTGCCAAGCTCAGGGACAGCATTGCCTTCTGATTGGGGCTCGACGATCTCTTCTGATGGCGGGCTTTGCTCTTCTTCTTTTGCCTGAACATCACGCACCAGCACCAGCAAGGTGATGTCATCGAATTGGGAGGCTTTGCCGACGAATTCTTTGACGGAAGCCAGGATGGCAGCCTGGATTTCCTGCGCTGGACGGTTGATGCTCGCCAGGGCGACTTCCATCAGTCGCCGCTCTTTGTAGAAGCTCCCGTCGCTATTTTGGGCATCGGGGATGCCGTCGGTGTACAGGATCAAGGCTGCGCCGGGGTCAATCTGGATCACTTCTTGCGTCCAGGTGGCATCCGGATCAACACCGATGGGTATACCCGTGGGCGTGAGGGCAGTGAATGTGCCGCCATCCTGATTGTTGATCAAGAAAGGTGGGTTGTGCCCGGCGTTGCTGTAGGTGAGGGTGCCCAGGCGCGGGTCGAGAATGCCATAGAAGGCAGTAACAAAGAGGTTAGCGCGGGCATCCTGCAGGATGCGCTCATTGGCAGAGAAGAAAACAATGTCCGGGCGCGCTTCGTACTCCAAGGCATAGGTGCGAAACAGTGTGCGGGAGAGCGCCATGTATAGGGCTGCGCCTAAGCCTTTATCGGCTACATCTGCTACCAGGATGCCCACCCTGCCATCTGGCAGCGGGATGAAATCGAAGAAGTCCCCGGAAGTCTCGCGAGCGGGCACCAGCGTGACTGCCAGCTCCCAACCAGCCAGATCAGGCAGCTCGTTGGGCAGAAAACTGGCCTGTATGCGCCCGGCAAACTCCAATTCTTGCAGCGTGGCCTGGAATTCCAGGGATTCGGAGTAGATGCGCGCCTGGTGCAAGGCGGATGCAACCTGAGCGGCGAGCGACTGGGCTGCCGGGAAGAGCGCGGTGAGCGCCTTGCGATGCCAGGGCTGCGCCAGGCTGCGCAGCTCGATATAGACGCAACCCAATGGTTGGTTGCTGTCGACCTCCAGGATGGGCGTGATGATGGCGGGCGAGTGGTGGATCGCTGCGCTGTTCCAGGGTAAGGGCTCGCCCTCGAGAAAGGCATGCGCCTGGCGCTGGTCCTGAACCCAGTCCCAGATCTGTTCCATTTCCGGCGACCATTCCTGGGGGTGGCGGTGTAAAAACTGGTTCGAGCTCAGCCAAATGGCTACGCGACCAGAGGGGAACATGTTGGGCACATGCTCATCCAGCAGGTTGGAGAGGCGCGAAGCATCCAGCGGGGAGGTGATGATATCCCGGCTGAGGTGCTCCAACTGTTCGAGCTGGCGCGTTTGTTGGCGGCTCAGCTCAGCTACCCAGCTCAACTGGCGAGAAATGTAAGCCACGATGAGCAAGCCCATGGAGATGAAAATGAACACGACCAGGCCTTGCTGAAAATACAGCCCTGCCACCAGGATAGCGAATGGGTTGGCCACGGTGGGCAGGCCCAACGCCATGATAAGAAAGCGCAGCAGCGGGCGGATAGATGTGCTGGAGATAGCCACGCGCTGCATCCAGATGGCAAGCGCAATGTAGGGCGTCCAGATGATGAGCACCAGTATGAAATACGCTGAAAGAGCCAGGCTGCCGGCGAGAATTGCCTGTGTGTCTGGGGCGCTCAGCGGAATCTTGCCCCCGAAGCGCGCATAGACCTGCAGGCTGATCAGGTACGCCAGGGTAACATTGCTGATCTCCATGGCCTGGGCGCGCCATTGGTTCCAACGGGCTGCCGTGGATGGAGCCCAGTACAGGTTCCAGGCAAAACGGACGAAAGAGTTGATCACGCTCAACCAAAGCGCTATCGGTCCGTAGAGAAATGCGGCTGCCCACTGCACCATACCTGCCAGAGAGCCCTCGGCGCTGCCATAGCGGTCAGTATGGATTTCCACAATCAGAAAATAATTCAACTGGTTGAAGATGACGATCAAAGCGCCGAACAGAAGCAGCATAGGCCAGGCAGCGAGTACGATGCTGGTATCGCTGGCGAGCACTAACCAGACAAGGCCTGCCACAGCAAATGGCGCGATCAGCAGGAACATGAGAACGTCGCCGGCTCCAGCCAGGCGGCGCTGCTCGTTCATATTCTCTAGCTCGGGCCAAAACACGCGGGCGAGAGAAGTTAAGAGATTTCTCATGCCCAGGATTATATCCTATCGGAGTTACGCACTTCAGATGGGTTTGGGAGGTGTTTTGACCGGCTTAGCTTGCCAAAACATCTCTCGGTGTTTCACCGGAAGTGTTTTTACAAGAATGTGAACGAGCACCGGCGAAACCCTGGAGAAAACCGCCATCGCGATGGCCGATTTACTGTAAACAAACACTTTCAGCGGTTTACTTAACTTCAGGCCAACCGGGTAAGTCTTAAGCAAAACAGGGTGTGAACGCAAATGATAATGCGCGTTCACACCCTGCTCCCGTAAAGTTATCGACTGGTAGATCTCAAGCAGCGCTGGGCGAGCCAGGCTGGTTGAACAGGGGCACTGAGTCGTCGTCCAGCAGCACCCAGATGGCGTAGATGCCCAGCAAGGTACCAATGGGCATCAAAGGCAGGTTGAGCACTGCCAACACCAGCGCCAGGATGCGCGCCCATCTCTGGTAGCGCAACAAGCCAAATCCGGCAACGATGCCGGGCAACGAAGTGGTGAGCAGGATGCCCGCAATGAACAGGGCGGTGATGGTCAGCACGCTCATCGCCACGCGGTCATTGGTGATGATGCCGATGCTAAAAAACAGGCCGAAAATGCACAGGGCGGTGACCAATCCAAGCGCGCCCAGCACGATGTACAGCCAGCTAACCACTTTGACATGTGTATCCATGCGATCCATATCGATTTTCTCCTTTGTCACCGCATTCACCGAGAGCACGGGGTAGACGTCACATTACCTGGTGCCACCTCACCGTGCCCTATAGCAGTGATCCGTAGACTCACTGATTAATACGAAGGTGATATTATAAAGTTGCAGGCTTGCGCTTCGCTCTGGGTTGGCGAGCTGGGAAAATCCGAGGCTACCTGGACGCCGGTTTTGTGGTATACCTTCGGCATGTTCACCGATGCACCCGGCGCGACGAAGCGCCCTGGGAAGATGGTAAGCTGGCTGGTGTGGATGATCGCCTTTGCGATCGCATACGCCCAATCCCCGCTGTTCACCTCCAATCAGAACCAGTACTTTTTGCACGGGCTGGCCAGGGCAGGCTTGGGACGCCTGAACGCTGATTGGCTGGCAAATACGCTCGATCCCACGCCGGTCTTCAGCTTGCTGGTGGAATGGTGCTACCGGATATTTCAGAGCACGGCGGTATTTTATGCGATTTACGCCGTCTTGATGGGTATTTACCTGTACAGCCTGTATATCATCGCCAGCCACGTTTTTGCCTGGGAAGATCAAGCCGAGCGAAAAGCTATCTTTCTGGGGCTGGTCACGCTGTTACACTCAGCCGGCTGGCGCTACGCGCTGTCCCAGTTTTTGAGCAGTAACTGGACTTATGTGCTGGAAGATGGGGTCGCTGACCAGCGCATGTTGGGCACAGTGTTGCAGCCAAGCGCCTTCGGCGTGTTGCTACTGCTCTCGGTGGCGGTGTTCCTGCGCGGCCGTTTATACCTGGCCCTGGCGTTGAATGTGCTGGCGGCAAGCATGCACCCAACTTACCTGTTCAGCGCGGGGGTGCTTTCGGCGACGTACCTGGCGATCGCCTGGCGGCGAGATGGTAGCTTGACGAGGGCGCTCCTGGCAGGTCTGCTTGCGTTGCTGATGGTGGCGCCGATCTTGATCTATACCTACACCGTTTTTGCAGGGGGAGATCCGCAGGCTGCGACTGAAGCGCGGCATATCCTGGTGAGCTTCCGCATTCCACACCACGCCCTGTTTGCCTGGTGGTGGGATGGCACGGTGGTCTTCAAGGTGTTGATGGTGCTGGCGGCGTTGTGGCTATCGCGCCGCTCGGCGCTCTTTTCGATATTGATGGTAGGATTTGCGAGTGGGGGAGTGTTGACGCTGGTCCAGGTATTGATCGGTAGCGAGGCGCTGGCGCTGCTCTTTCCGTGGCGCATATCGATCTTGTTGGTGCCGCTGTCGCTGGGCGTGATCCTGGGTGCGCTCGTTCTGCGCATAGATAACCGGCTGACAACGCTAATCGCTCGCCGGGCAGCGACCTGGGGGATGTTAACCCTGACGACCCTGGCGGTGGCTGCCGGCATCTACCGGTTTGCGTACGATATACAACGCCAGGCAGGTTACCCTGAGCGTCCATTGATGGCATACGTGCAGCAGCACCAGGACCCACAGGATGTGTACCTGATTCCAATCAAAATGCAGGATTTTCGCCTGGCGACCGGCGCGCCAGTCTTCGTGGATTTCAAGGCTATCCCTTATAAGGATACCGACGTGTTAGAGTGGCACCGGCGAGTGCGACTGGCGGAGCGCTTTTATAAAACACCTGATTGCCAACTTTTAGAAGAGATCGCCAGTTCAGGACATGTGACTCACCTGGTGTGGCCTGCCAATGAGCGGCTGGACTGCCCAGCGCTGGAGGCGGTGTACCAGGATGAGGCGTATTGGCTTTTTCAGATCAAGCATCCTTAGGCCTGGTTTTGATGTATTCCAAGTGAGGGGTGATGATGGAAGCAGAGATTGCATGATGCGGTGGAATGGATATTGGTTCTCCTTGCAACCTCTGGTCAAAGATTGCGTAGATCAATTTAGATACAAACCAAGGAGACTGATCACGATGGACCTTTCAAAACGTTTATACCGCAGCCGCTCTGACCGCGTCTTTGCTGGTGTGTGTGGCGGCCTGGGTGAATACTTCGGCTTAGATGCGACCCTGATCCGCCTGGGGTTCGTGTTTGCCTCGCTGCTGGGCTGGTTTGGCCCTTTGCTGGCAGCTTACATCGTCATGATGATCGTGGTGCCAGAAACCGCTCCAGCCTCCAAGAGCGTGGTGGATGCTGAACCGGATACCATTATTTAGCCATTGCTTGCTCCTCTCCTCAAGCCTGCTGGCAGTGCAATAGCGCTGCCAGCAGGTTTTCTTATCTGATACAATCGCCAGGTCGATAGTACATAAATCACCTTTGACTGGGGCTGGAATGGCAAAATCCGCGTTTCAGGCGAGCAGGCCAGCAGGTTTTTCGGATTATTTATCACTGCTCACAACCAACCGTGATTACCGCTTGTTGTGGCTTGGCGAGGTGATCAGCCTGTTTGGCGACTGGTTCAACCTGATTGCCTCGGCGGCGCTGGTTTCGCGGCTGACCTCGTCCGGACTGGCAGTGGGTGGTTTGTTTGTGTTGCGCATGCTGGCGCCGTTCCTGGTCAGCCCGTTGGCAGGCGTGGTCGCCGATCGCTACAACCGCAAACGCCTGCTGGTCATTGCGGATTTGCTGCGCGCCGGGGTGGTGCTGGGTTTCCTGCTGGTGCGAGACGCCCAGCAGGTGTGGCTGCTCTACGGCCTGACAGCTATCCAGCTTGGCTTGAGCGGCATGTTTTTCCCGGCGCGCAATGCGCTGTTGCCCGATATTGTTTCTCGGCAGCATATCGGCGCGGCGAACGCGCTGAGCTCGGCCACCTGGTCGGTGATGCTGGCGTTCGGCGCCGCGGTGGGTGGGGTGGTCGCTGGGCGCTATGGCATCTACACCTCCTTCGTGATCGATGCCGCCACTTTTATATTTTCAGCGATTTTGATCGCAGCCATCGGTTACCGCCAGCATGGAGGGCTGGCTGGCAGCGGTGGGTGGCGCCAGGCGCTGGGCCAATACCTGGAGGGCCTGGGCTACCTGGCGAGGCGCAGAGATGTCTTAATGATCGCGATTCAAAAAGGTGTCATGGCCCTGGCGGTGGGTGGCGCTTACCAGGTCGTGCAGGTGGTGATTGCGGAGCAGGTTTATAGGATTGGCGAGGGCGGTAGCACAAGCCTGGGCATCCAATACGCTGTGGCAGGCATTGGCACTGGACTGGGGCCGATCCTGGCGCGCCGCTTGAGCGGCGATCAAAGCGCAGCGCTGCGACGCATGTTGCTGTGGGGGTGGGTGATGAGTGCGATGGGGCTGGTCATCTCAGCGCCAATGGTTTCATTCGGCGTTGTTTTATTGGGGCAAACGCTGCGAGCGGCAGGCTCGGGGATCAACTGGGTGTTCACCACACAGCTCCTGCTGCAAGAGCTGCCAGAGGAGGTGCGCGGGCGCGTTTTCTCCACCGATTTTGCGCTTTTTTCGCTGGCGAGCGCGGTGGCGGCTTACCTGGGCGGCTGGTTGTTCGACCGCGCCGGGCTTGGGGTGGGCGCGGTACAGTGGTTGATGGCCATTGCCACTACACTGGCAGGGCTCGTGTGGCTGGCATGGCTGCTGCGCGAGAGAGGCGAGGCCAATTCGTGATTTCCAGCGTTTAGGCGGTCACGGTTTGTTGGCGATCGCGCAGCGCATAGGGCAGGTAGAGGAGTGTGCAGAGCAGCAGGGCGATGGCTTCCAGGCTGAGCACATACCAGGGCCACGGGCCGAGCACATCGATCAGGCTGGCGGTGTCCGGCTTGCGCATGATGAACAGGTAATTGCTGCCCAGTATGGTATTGATGGCCGCTACCACCAGCATATACAGGTTGCCCCAAATGATGACGCGCTTGAGCGAGCTCCAATAAGGGCGGTAGCCCTCCACGAAGGTCATGTAAATCGCAGCGATGACGATGGCGCCGTGCGAGATGATCACCTGGAAGAATCGAAAGTGTGGAAAGCCATAGGCGCCTGCATCGGGTGTGAGCAGGGCTTGCGTGGCGCCCGCGATGCCCAGGAAATAGGAAAATTCGTAGATTGCATAGCTCTTGCGGATGAGCATATAGGCGCTCAACCATACCAGCACACTACATAAATGAAAAGGCAGCATGGTCTGCAATGTCCACTGCCCGGTGGCGTAGTTCCAGACGTGCCAGGCCAGTTCATTGAGAACCAGGATGGCGGCCAGCGCATAGCGGGCGACCAGTTTGCCCCGTGAGCTGAAGTTGCGGCGATTGACGATGACCAGGGTGATGATGAGAATCACAACAGCCAGCGCGATCAAGTGGGCGCGTCCAAACAATTCGAAGGGTGGGCCGGGCCAGTCTTTGGCAAAAAATGCTTCCATGAATGCCTCCCGATGAAGAAAGGGGTGTTTAAGGCCTCATCCCGTGATCAGGTTAGCATACTAAACACTGTACTACGGAAATCGATCTGCTGCAACTGCTTGCTTGCAGTAAAATAATGGGCAATCAGGAGCAAAGCTATGAAACTATCCATCGGACAAGAAGCCCCCGATTTCACGCTTCCCAGCCACCTGGATAAGACAGTGCGCCTGCGCGATTTTCGCGGCAAGAACGTGGTGCTGGTCTTTTTCCCGCTGGCGTGGACGCCGATATGAACAAGCCAGATCCCGTCTTACCAGGCCGAGCTGGCCGAGTTTGAGGGATTGAATGCCCAGGTGCTGGGCATATCGGTGGATCACGTACCTTGTTTGAAAGCCTGGGCTGAAAGCCTGAAGGGCATCGAGTACCCGCTGCTGAGCGATTTTTGGCCGCATGGGGCGGTTGCGCAGCTTTACGGGGTGTTTCGTCCGGATGGACGCAGCGAGCGCGCCATCTTTGTCATCGATCGCTGGGGCTGCATTCGCTACATCGACATTCATGACATCGACCATCAACCGGACAACGAAGAAATCCGCCAGGTGCTGCGGCGCATCGATCCGCAGGCAGCGGCGAGAGTGCGCGAGCAGCGCGCCGCTGCGGAGTTCACCCCGCCGCAAGGCGGTATTGTGCTCTACTGCACCTCCTGGTGCCCAGACTGCAAGCGTGTGCGGCGCTGGCTGGAAGAGCGGGGCTTGCAATACACAGAGTATGACATCGATGTCGAACCAGGCGCAGCGGCGCGGGTCAAAGGCTGGGCTAACGGCAACCGCACCACGCCGACCATCGATGTTGGTGGACAAGTGATCGTGGGTTACAGGATGGAGCAGCTCGAACAGGCCGTGCAGGCCTGGCGGCAGTCGCATCCGGGGGATTGATCAGCGCGCCCGGCGGATTTCTTCAACTGCCTCTGGGTTGACTAGCGAGGAAGTATCTCCGGGGTCCAGCCCCAGGTAGGCGGCGCGGATCATCCGCCGCATCAGCTTGGCGTTGCGCGTCTTGGGCAGTTCACTGACGAATAGAATTTCTTTCGGCGCGAGCGGTTTTCCCAGGGCGTCCACCAGCATTTGCCGCAGCTCATCTTTCAGCTCTGAACATTCCTGGCAGGCTTCTTGCAGCACGCAGAAAGCCACCACGGCGTTGCCCTTGATCTCATCCGGCACGCCGATCGCAGCGGCTTCGACAACATTGGGGTGTTGCACCAGCACGGATTCCACTTCGGCGGGTCCCAGGCGTTTGCCAGCTACCTTGATGGTATCGTCCGAGCGCCCCAGTATGTACCACATGCCGTCTTCGTCAATAGCGGCGAAATCACCGTGCACCCACACACCGGGCCAGCGCGACCAGTAGGTTTGCTCATAACGCTGAGGGTCCTTCCAGAAGCCACGCGTGATACCGATCCAGGGGGATTTGATCACCAGCTCGCCCACCTGGCCGCGCACTGGCTGACCATGCTCATCGAGCACATCGGCCAGCATGCCAGGGCAGGCGGCGGAAAAGGCGCAGGGTTTGAGCGGCAGGATCGGGTTACCCATCACAATGCCGCCGGCCAGCTCGGTGCCGCCAGAGTAGTTGATGATCGGCTTTTTGCCTTCCAGCACCACGTTGAACAGCCACATCCAGGGGTCGGGATTCCAGGTTTCGCCAGTGGATGCCACCAAGCGCAGGGAGGACAGGTCGTGAGCGCGCACTGGCGCTTCGCCGTGTGGGATCAGAGATCGAATAAAGGTGGGCGACACACCCAGGGCGTTGATCCTGTGCCGGGCGACCATCTCCCAGGTGCGGTGCGGACCGGGGTAGTCCGGCGCGCCATCGTAGAGCAGCATGGTGGCTTGCAGGATCAGGCTGCCAAAGACCAGCCAGGGTCCCATCATCCAACCCATATCGGTGATCCAGTAGATCACCTGCCCGGGATGGATATCCGTGCCGAAAGCCATATCCTGGGAAGCTTTGACCGGAAAGCTGCAATGGGTATGCACCGCGCCTTTTGGTTTTCCGGTAGTGCCGGAAGTGTAGATGATCATCATCACATCATCGGCGGCGGTGTCGGCTGTCTCAGCTTCAACAGGCTGGGAGGCGACCAGCTCGTGCCACCAATGATCGCGCCCCGGCTGCATGGATGTCTCGACACCTGTGCGCTGGAGCACGAGCATGTGTTCCAGGGTGGGCACGTGATTGGCGGCTTCATCAGCAAGCGGTTTAATCGCCACCGCCTTGCCGCGACGGTAGAGCCCGTCAGAGGTGACGATCGCCTTTGCTCCAGCGTCTGAAAGGCGCGTCGCCACCGCGCCGGCGCCGTAGCCGGAGAATAGAGGCAGAATCACGCCGCCAATTTTGGCGATCGCCAACAGGGCGGCAACAATCTCAGGCGTCATCGGCATGAATAAGCCGACTGCGTCCCCTGGACCAATGCCCAGGCTGCGCAGGGCATTGGCGGCTTGGTTGGTCAGGCGATAGAGCTCGCCATAGGTGAGCCGGCGCACAGAGCCTTCCTCGCCTTCCCAGATCAGGGCGGTCTGGGACTCAACCGGCGTGCCGATGTATTTATCCAGGCAGTTGTGGATAATATTCATGCGCCCGTCCACGCACCAGCGCGGCCAGGCGCTGCCGCGGCCGGTATCCAGAATTTGGGTGTAGGGCTGGGAGAAGCGGATATCCAGGAAGGAGAGCAGGGCCTCGGTGAACCAACCGGGATCGCTGGTTGAGCGCTGCATCAATTCGTCGTAACTGGCGATGTCGAAGCGCTGCATGAAGCGCGTCAGGTTGGCGTTATCGACGTAGTCAGATGTTGGCTGCCAGACGACTGGCCCGCCAATGCTTATTCCCTCACTCATAGGATGCCTCCTTTGGCGAAAGGCTGGGCAAAGACCACCGAATAAAAAAAATTATAACATTGCTGGGGGAGATTCTTCGCTTGCCTCCCGACTCTCACGGTTTTGCATTCCCATTACGTAGGGGCAGGTTTGTTCCAGCACGATGCCTATTCCAAAACGCACACCTCTCAGGCCTTTCAATCCGATCGGTCAGGGCCAAAACCTGCCCTGTCTGTAAAGCATAACCACCTCTATGGGCGAGGGTGGGTTTTCGCCTGGAAAGACTGGATCGAAGATCCTGACGGAGGGTTCTCCGCGCCGGCGTGCGCTGCTGGTACAAACCCACCCCTACCGTAGGATGGCGAGGTTCTCCCTAAACCATCGCGCCGTATCTGCCAGGGTAAGCGCCAGCGGCCGGGGATGGTAGCCCAGCTCGCGACGGGCTTTGTCGCTGCTGATGAGCGAATTGCTGGCCAGCACTTCCAGCGAGTAGGGGGTGAAGCGCGGCCGGGCGCCGGCCAGGCGGTAGTAGGACGGCATCAAGCGCGCTGCCAGGCGGCCCAACCAGGGCGGGGCTTTGATCTTGACCAAAGGCGTTCCGAGCGCCTGCTGTACGGATTGGATGAGATCTTTGACGCTGATCTGCTCGCCGGATAGGATGTAATTCTCACCGCACCGGCCTCGCTCGCTTGCCAGAATCAACCCCTGGGCGACATCGCGCACGTCCACAAAGTCGTAGGCGCCGTCGATATAGAGCATGGGCCGGCCGCGCACACAATCCAGGATGATATTGCCCATCTCTGACAGGCGGTAATCGTGCGGGCCGATCACACCGGTTGGGCAAGCGATGACCACATCCAGGCCTTCACACGCGGCCTGCTGGACGAGCAGCGACGCTTGCGCCTTGGAGCGGTCATAAGCGCCGTAGGGGTTGTCTGGGTCGTAGGGCAGCGATTCGTCCACCACCAAGCCATGTGGTATGCGCCGCAGAGCGTGAATCGAGCTGGTGTAAACCAGGCGCCGCGCCCCAGATTGCTGGAAGGCGCACAGCACGTTACGGGTGCCGACGACATTTATCAGATGCAGAGTGGGATCATTTCCCGGCAGGATAGAAATGGCGCCTGCCAGGTGATAAACGGTGTTCACCTGGTGCATGGCCGCCAGCAGGGAGGGGTAGTCGAGCAGGTTGCCTTCAACTAACTCCACATCCACCCCGCGCAGCGGGGTGAGATCTTCGCCGGGCAGCACCAGGGCGCGCACTTCTTCCCCGGCGCAGGAAAGCAGGCGCGCCAGCACGTTGCCAATGTGACCGGTGGCTCCAGTAACCAGGCTCAGGCCGCCGGGCATGCAAACCCCTCGACCAGCAGGCGCACGCTGCTTTCGATCTCGGCAGGCCAGTCGGCGCCCTGTGGATCGAACAGCCCCTGCATGAGCAGCCCCAGGGCGGTTGCCACCAGCAAGCGGGCGGCTGTATCTGGGTGCACGGAGCGGAAGGCGCCGCCCTGGATGCCGGAGCGGATCAGGCCAGCAAAATACTGTTGGTAGCGGTGATAGGGAGCGATGGCTGCCTGCCACAGCTCGGGATCGCGCTGCGCCTGCACCCAGAACTCGAGCAGGATGGCGAGATTCACATCCGCTGCCCGGAAGACCTGCCCGGCGATGCGGCTCATCTGCAGCAGGGCAGTGGGAATGTCAGCGCTGTCCTGGTAAGCCTGCTGAAAGCTGCGGTCCAGGTCTGCCAGCCAGGCTTCCATCAGCGCCAGGAAGATGGCTTGCTTGGTAGGGAAGTGGTGGTAGAAGGCGCCTTTGCTGGCGCCGGCGGCGCTGCAGATTTCGGCGACGGAGGTAGCCTGGTAACCGCGCTGTGAGAACAGGCGCAGGGCGGCTTCCATGAGCTGCAAGCGAGTTTCGAGGCTGCGAGGTTGCATTGGAAATCCTCTTGTAAAATACCGACTGGTCGGTATGATTCTAACTAAACATGGAAAGACTGTCAAGAATTCATAAGGTGGGTACAGGATATGCGCATCGTGTCGTTATTGCGTGGAATTGCAACATATCATCAAATTTATTTCATTTTCCGCGATCATTAAGATACCCAGGGGGAACGAGTGGAAAGCCCCCCAGGGAAACCTTCTCAAGTCAATACCCGCGCCAACCTTCTTTGACGTTTAAGGGGGGGAAAATGAACCCAACCCGACGCATTTACCGCATTGTCAGCTTGCTCGTCATCCTTGCTTTGACATGTTGTAGGACGAGCTGTCAGCTCGTCCAGGGTGGATGGGCAAGCTGTCAGCTTGGTCTACTTCTTGTTACCAAAATGCAAATTTATGATCCTGATATGGGAACGTGGTAAGATCAATTTGATGCGGCGAGCAACGTGGACTGGATCAAGGATTACACCGCCAGGTGGCCGGATGACCCACCCTCAGCCCACGAGCTGCAAGATTTCACGTATCACCTGCTCAACCGGCTGGACGCCGCCTCCGCCACCGGCGGCGACGGGCAGGGGTTGTATCATGAGAACTATGATTACAATGCGCAAGGCAAGCTGTGGAAGAAGGGCACTACCGGCTCGGAGACGGTGTACGACTACCCGGACAGCAGCCATAAGCACGCCGTGACGCACCTGGGCGGGGTGCAGCAGTACTGGTATGACCTCAACGGCAACATGACCACGCGCACAGTGGGCACCACCACCTACACCCAGGGCTGGGACGCCGAGAACCGCCTGACGAGCGTGAGCGGTAATAATTTTTGCCTGCCTGTGATATCATAGCCCCATGCCAAATTCCCAAACCTCCCACATCCGTATCAATCCCAACCGCTTGCGCGCCGACTTCGACGCCCTGAGCCAGTTCGGCGCCACGGCTTCGGGGGGCGTCAACCGACCGGCCTTCAGCCCGGCGCACCTGGAAATGCGGCGCTGGTTCCACGAAAAAGCGCGGCAGGCCGGTCTGGAGATATTATCCGACGGCGCCGGCAACCACTCGGCGCGGCTGCGCTGCGGACCTGATGGCGCCAAATACCTGCTGATGGGCTCGCACCTGGATTCAGTGCCCGATGGCGGGCGCTACGACGGCGCGCTGGGTGTGCTGGCAGCGCTAGAAGTTCTGCGCACGGTGCAGGAGCAGCGCCTGAAGCTGCCGTATCACCTGGAAGCGATCGATTTCACCGATGAGGAAGGGACGCTGGTCAGCTTCCTGGGCAGTTTCGCCTTCTGTGGGCTGCTCACCGCGGCAGACCTGGAAAAGCCGCGCGGCGATCCACAGGCGCTGGCAGAAGGTTTGCAGCGCGCCGGGTTGACGCACGAATCGATCCTGGCTGCCCGGCGTGATCCAGCGCAGCTCGCTGGTTATCTTGAGCTGCATGTGGAGCAGGGCAGCCGCATGGAGAAAGCTGGTGTGCAGATCGGCGCGGTAACGCACATTGCCGGCATACGCTTTTTTCGCCTGACGTACACCGGCAGCCCTGGCCACGGCGGCACGATTCCCCTGGAAGAGCGGCGCGACGCAGCCTGGGGCGCCAGCGCCTTCACCCTGGCGGTGCGCGAGATTGTGATGGGCGGCTTTCCGGAATGCTTTGCCAACGTGGGGCGGGTGGAGTATCGACCGGGGTTTTTCAACACCATACCGCAACAAGCAGAGCTGGCGCTGGAGTTTCGTTCGCCCGACCCGGATCAGTTCGATCGCCTGGAACAGGCGCTGTTCGAAAACGCCCGTGAACAGGCGCAGCGCTTCAAATTGGAGCTGAACATCGAATTCATCGGCAAGCGCGATCCAGCGAGGATGGATGCACGAATCGTATCTGCTGTGCGGGAGAGCGCAGCGGCTCTGGGGTTAAGCTGCACAAGTATCATCTCGCGGGCCGGGCACGACGCCCAGGCGCTGGCGACGATTTGCCCGACAGGGATGATCTTTATACCCTCGCAGGGCGGTCTCAGCCACTCGCCGCTGGAATACACTCGCTGGGAAGACTGCGTCAATGGCGCCAACGTGTTGTTACAGACGGTGTTGCGTTGTGCCAATTTGGATTTAAGCTCCTGAGGCGATCCGCATCCCCATGATGTTTTTCTGCAGGTGGGATGGGCGGGTTTTTGCAATGTCGGACCAAGTCGGAGATCCTGAGATGTATGTAATTGGATATCGCCGTCTTGCTGGTGCAAACCCGCCCTACAAATCCTGGGTGAATATCTGCTTGGAGAGAGGGGAATAAAAAAAGGGTGGCCTGGCGAGAAAAATCAGCCAGAACACCCCAGTATATCCTGATTGTGGTGGAGAAGTTAATCGCTAGAGCTGGAGGCAGGCTCAGCGGCGGGCTCTTTGCGACGATGAGCCTCCAGGGTCATCACGCCATTGCGCACCTGGTTGAGATAGCGTTCCAGCTCCATCTCAACACGGCGCAGTGTGTCGATGACGTAGTCATCGGCGTCGCGGCGAATGCTTTCGGCCTCGGCGCGCGCTTGCTGGATGATCTGCTCAGCGCGGGTTTGGGCAGCCTGCATCAGCGCATCCCGCCCGAGGAGCTGCTCACTTTTCTCGCGAGCGATGGTCAGCGTGCGGTTGGCTTCTTCCTGAGCCTGAGCCACCAGGCGGTCGCGGGTGGCCAGGATCTTCTGCGCCTCGCGTATTTCTTCGGGGATGGCCATGCGCATCTGATCGATCAAGTCCAGCATACGGTCTTCATCGACAACGACGTTGTGCGTAAATGGAATGGGACGGCTTTGGTTGAACAATTCTTCCAGCCGGTCGACCAGGTGCATGATATCCATAGGGGCTCCTCCGCTTGCTTTCACATGGCAAGTTTAATCATCATTAGATTACATTTAAACCTGAAATCCGTCAATAGCGGTCGCATATCCATTTGCGAAACGTTGCAGTAAACGTGCCATCCAGAGCATGTCAATCCGGCATAGAGTGGGTGGGCACCAGGGTCTGCCCGTCGCCCAGCTCCCGAAAGCGCTCGTGGAGCACTTTTTCGACATGGGGCGGCACCATGCTGCTGACGTCGCCGCCCAGCGAGGCGATCTCACGCACTGTGGAAGATGAGAGGAAAGTGTGCTCTTCAGCGGTGATGAGCGCCATCAGCTCGATTTCTGGCGCCAGGCGGTGATTGGCAAGCGCCATGCGGAATTCGTATTCGAAGTCGGAGAAGACGCGCAGGCCACGCACCACCACACGGGCGCCGATTTGACGGCAAAATTGCACAGTCAGTCCGCTGTAGCCCATGATGCGGATCTTGGGATGGTCTTCAAAGGCCTGGGCTGCCAACTGAATGCGCTGCTCGGGCGAGAAGAGCAGCGATTTCAGGGGGCGGTCGTACACCGCCACCACCAGCTCGTCGAATAGGTTGGCGGCGCGGCGGGCGATGTCGATGTGCCCCAGGTGGATGGGGTCAAACGTACCAGGAAAGACTGCTCTTACCATGTCCTCTCCTTTGTTGCCATGTCATGCTGAGGCGGCCCTTCGTTGATCAACCTTGCGGGTTGGCGCTCAGGCTGAACGCCACATCCGAAGAAGCTAAATCCACGCTTCGCTCAGAGCTTGCGCTGAATGACCATGAAGGGATAGCCGTTCCTTGCTCAGGATGACAGCCTCTTGCACAAGATGATTGTACGGTTCAACTGATGTCGCCTCGCCGGTTAGCAGTCCAGAAGCGCTGCAAAACCCCTGCCAGGGCGGCGTGCTTGGGATGCTGCAAGCCAGGGTCTTCCTCAAAGATCGTGAGCGCCAGTTTCTGGGCGTTTTCGATGAGCTTGAGATTGGTCAGGCTGGCGAGTTGCAATTCGCCGAAGCCCGATTGGCGAGTGCCGAGAAAGTCGCCTGCGCCGCGCTGTTCCAAGTCCATCTCCGCCAGTTTGAAGCCATCGTTGGTGGTTGCCATGGCTTGCAAGCGCTGGTTTTCGATATCTTCTGGCTTCTCGGCCACTAACAGGCAATAAGATTTCTCATGGCCACGCCCAACCCGGCCGCGAAACTGGTGCAGTTGCGCCAGGCCGAAGCGGTTGGCGCCTTCGATGAGCATCACGGTGGCATTGGGCACATCCACGCCCACTTCCACGACCGAGGTGGAAACCAGGATGTGGGTCTCGTTAGCCAGGAAACGCTGCATAGCGTCTTCCTTTTCCGCCGGGCTCAGGCGCCCGTGGAGCAAGCCCACCTTGAAGTTGGGGAACACTTCAGACTGAAGGTAGGCCTGCCCTTCAACTGCGGCTTGCGACTCGCCGTTCTCACCCTCCTCGACCAGCGGGTAAATGACGAAAGCCTGGCGCCCAGCTTCCACCTGGCTGCGGATCAGCCGATAAGCGCGCTCGCGTTCGCGCGGCGTGAGCACATACGTAGCCACCTCCTGGCGTCCAGGCGGCATCTCGTCGATGATGCTCAAGTCCAGGTCGCCGTAGATGGTCAGCGCCAGCGAGCGGGGGATGGGTGTGGCGGTCATCACCAGTAGATGGGGGTTGTTGCCCTTGCTGCGCAGGGCGGCGCGCTGCTCGACGCCGAAGCGGTGCTGCTCATCGATGATCACGAGCTGCAAGTCGGAGAAGGTGACAGGATCCTCGATCAGAGCGTGCGTTCCGATCAGCAGGCGAACATCACCCTGCTCGAGTTGTTGACGGATTTCATTCTTCTCGGCTTCAGGCGTGGCGCCGGTCAGCAGACGCACTTGCTCGGGTTTGAAGGGGCCGCCTGGGCTGCACAAGATGCGCTGCAAGCTGCGATAATGTTGCTCCGCCAGTATCCCCGTGGGCGCCATCAGTGCAGACTGGCTGCCGGCCTGGCCGACGATAGCGATCGCCAGGGCTGCCACGATGGTTTTGCCCGAGCCGACGTCGCCCTGCAGCAGGCGATTCATGGGGCGCCCAGAGCGCAAATCCTGGCGCAGGCTTTCCAGGGCGCGCTGCTGTGCGCCGGTTAAAGCAAAAGGCAGGCGCTCGATCTGCTGTTGGAACCATTCCTCCGGCGCTTCGATGACACGCGCGCTGCGCTCTTGCCAGGCGGATTTTTGCTGCAGCAAACCAAGCTGGAGCAGGAAGATCTCATCAAAAGCCAGGCGGTAGCGCGCCGATTGCAGCAGGTTGTGCGAATCTGGGAAGTGGATCTGCATCAGCGCTTTTTGCAGCTCGAGCAGGCCTGCCTGCTGGCAGGTCTCGGGAGGCAGGTGATCGGTGACGCGCGGCGCCCAGTGCGAGACGACGTTGTTCATGATTTTGCGCAGCCATTGCTGGGTGATTTGCCCGCTGAGCGGGTAAACTGGCGCAATGCGGTTGGTGCTGAGCATTTGCTGGTCAATGGGCTCCCACTCTGGGTTGCTCATCACCGGGCGCCCGAGGTACTGTTCGACCTTGCCGGAGACCGAGATCTGAAGACCGCCGTGAAGGCGCCGAGCAACATAGGGGTTGAACCAGACCAGGCGCATGGCAGCAGTGCCATCGTGGATGATTGCCTCGACGATTTGCTTACCACTGCGGATCTTGCGCGCACTGTAGTTTTGCACCGTGCCAATCACAGTGACCACATCGCCGAAAGTCAGGCGGTTGATAGGTTTGAGCTGGGAGTAATCGTCATAGCGCCGGGGGAAGTAGTAGAGCATATCCCGCAAGGTGTGCATACCCATCTTGCCCAGGGTTTGAGCGTACCTGGGGCCTACTCCGCTCAGGACGCTCACTGGCGCGTCCAGGGCGGTCGGCGCTTCGATGAGCGCCGCGACCGGCTTACCGCGCCTGCTGCTCGCCGAAAAATCCAGCTCCTCAGAATCGGATGGCTCTTCGCTGGGTCTGGCAGGCGCAGCAAGGCCTGGGAGGGGCGGCTTGCCTGGCACAGCCGTGGGCTGGCGGAAAAGTTCGGGCAGTGGCGCTGCTCCAGCCTCACGTTGCAGGCGAGTCCACAAGCCGCGCAGCAATTCCAGGCGCGAGTCGGCGCTCAGCCGGGAATAGTCTCGCAAGCGAGCGTTGATGAATTGCACCAGCACTTCTGCCAGGCCTTCGTTGCGCGCCTCCAGCTCCCACCAGTCCAGAATGCGATCCAGGCCGCCGACGACAGCGCGATTGTCAAAACCGCGCTCAATTTCCAGCTTAATAAATTTTTGCAATTTTTGGAGCGAAGGTATCATTGAGAGACAATTTTACCAGTATAAACCCACTATTCCGGTGTGAAAGAATGGCGCAGGGGAAATTACTCGACCACTGCGGTAAAACCTAACCCTTGCGGGCCGACATGTGCTCCAATGACGGTCGTGACATTGACGATCAAGGTGTCTACCGGCGCCAGGGCGCCCAACTCTCTGAGCAAGCGGTCGGCCTGCTCTTCGGCGTTGGTATGCAGTATCGCCAGGCGTTTAATCAGCCCCAGGTTTTGAATCAGGCTTTTCAAGCGCTCAAAGCCTTTTTGAAAGGTGCGCGTCTCGCCCAGGCGCAGCACACTTCCGCCGCGCAGTTCGATGAATGGTTTGATGCGCAGCAGAGCGCCTAGCTGAGCGCGAGCCCAGGAAACCCGTCCGCTGCGACGCAGGTATTCCAGTGTGTCCAGCATGGCCACCAGGCGAATACGCTGGCGAATGTTAGCGGCGATGGCGATCAGTTCATCGATGGGCAGGCCTGCCTGCGCTGCTTCTGCGGCTGCCATGACTTGAAATCCCAGGCCCAGGCTGACAAATTGGCTGTCTATGACTTGCACATGGCCGCGGAATGCCTGTGCGGCTGTGCTGGCGGCATTGAGTATTCCGCTCAATAACCCCGATGGGTGCAGTGAGAGGATTTGTTGAAACCCGCTAGCCAGCAATTGATCGTAGAGCTGCTCGTAAGCGCCAGGCGAGGCAGTGCCGGTGGTGGGCAACTTCTGCATTTCGGGCAGCGTTTGGTAAAAACTCTCGCGAGATAGGTCGATGCCATCTCGGAAACTCACCCCGTTGATCATGATGATGTTCGGAATCACGTGGATGTGCAGCTTCTCAGCAACATCTTGGGGTAGATCGGCGGTGCTGTCGGTGACGATTGCCACTGGCGCAGAAGCGCCCTGGATGGTAGAGCTCACCGGAGCCTCCTGTCGCCCTCTACGGCGACCAAACCCAGGCTGGCGGGTCCGATCAATGCCGCAGTCACCGGGTTTAATAAGTGCTCGCTGATGCGCACTTGAGGGTGCTCGCTTTGCAGGCGTTCCTTCAAACTGCGCGCCTCGTTTGAAAAGTGGCTGGCGCTTTGCAGCAGGGCAATGTGTTCCAGTTGGGAGATTTCATTGATGTATTCGAATAAGATATCTACCAAATTGCGCCCGCTGCGAGCCTTGTGCACGGCGGTCAACTGGCCGTGTTCGAGGGCTAAAACCGGCAGCATGCCGAGCATTTCTCCCACGATTGCTTGAGCCGGGTGAAGCTGGCCGGCGTGTTCGAGATAGGAGAGCCCACGAATGCCAAAAACGGCGTAGATATGAGGGATGTAGCCCAAAAGTTCTTGTTTGATCTGGCTGGCAGCGAAATGGTGGCTGGCCAGTCCGGCGGCTTTTTGAACCAGGATTCCTAAGCCAAGGTCAATTGCCTGCGAATCGAGAATATGAATTGAGGCGGGCGCGTGCGACCTAGCGGCAGCAATTTTGGCATTTTCGACCGCCGCGTTCATATTCTCCGAAAAAAGTAACACGAGGATCTCATCAAAGGCGCGTCCCAGCGTGCGGAAGACACGCTCGAAGTCAGCGATACCGGGCAAGAGGATGACTGGTTGCTGGGGATCGCGCACGGAAACGGATAACAGGGAGGTCAGGCTGGAATCGTTGGGCGGGTACACCTTGCCGTTGATTTGGATGGAGATCGGCATGCTGTGCACCAAATCAAATCCTGCAAAGCCTGGTGTCAGGAATTGGGCGGTGCTGTCAGTTAAGATGCAAACGCGAGCCATATATGGATTTAGGCGCTCGGGTTATTCGATGGCAATGATGAAGTGGTAATGAGGTTGGTTTCCCTCTTGGATTTCCACCTCTTGATCTGGATAGGCGCGGCGGATGATGTCGGCGATGCGGTTGGCTTCAGTCTTTGGCAGGTTGGCACCGTAGAAGAGTGTGATCAACTCGTAATGGTCGGCATGCGCCTTCTTGAGCAAACCCAGGCAAGCCTGTTCCAGGTTGGTGGTGGAGAGCACCAGCTTGCCGTTGTGCAGGGCGATGACTTCCCCTTCTTTGACAGTGACACCATCGATCTCTACGGTGCGGGTGGCAATGGTGATCTCGCCGGATTCCACATCATCCATCGCCGCGGTCATCTCCTGGACGACCTCCTCGAAATCGCCCTGGGGAACGAGGCGCATCATGGCAGCCAGCCCCTGGGGCACAGAGCGGGAAGGGACCACGGCCACTTTCTTGACAGTCAGCTCAGCAGCGGCTTTGGCTGCCAGGATGATGTTTTTATTGTTTGGCAGGATGATGATCTTATCGGTTGGCAGGTTTTCGAAGGCGTTGATGATCTCCTGGGTGCTGGGATTCATGGTTTGACCGCCTTCGACAATTGCGGCGACGCCCAGGCTGGCAAAGACGCGAGCGATGCCCGCTCCGGGCGCTACGGCAACAACCGCGATTTGATCGGGCTCCACAGGCGCAAGCGTCAGGCGGCTGCTGCCTGCATGAGTTTCGATCTCTTGCATTTGGGCCATCAAGTTTTCAATGGCTACCTTGGTGATAGTGCCCAGCGACATGGTGTAGTCGATGGGGTGGTAGCGTTTCTCGGTGGGTACGTGAATGTGCAGACGGTAGATGCCATCACCTTCACCGACCTGGATGGAGGTGCCCATTTCCTGCAGATCCTGGTAAAAGGTCTCCAGGTCGAGGGGTGCGGCGGGGCGAAAGTCGACCACCACTTCATAATCCTGTCCGGGTTCGATCGACTCGATGGTATTTTCCAGGTTCATGGCTGCCAGCGGTTGAACCGTGGTGATTGGCGCGTCCAGGGGTTGGCCATTGGAATAGCGCAACATGCCTTCGAGGATCAAGAACAAGCCTTTGCCTCCAGAATCGACCACGCCAGCCTCTTTGAGCACAGGCAGGAGTTCTGGTGTGCGCTGCACGGATTGGTCAGCAGCTTTGACGACGATCTCCAGAAGCTGATAAGGATCTTTGGTGTTCTTTGCGGCTGCCTCGGCCGCGGCAGCCACATCTTTGGCAACGGTGAGGATCGTACCTTCGACCGGGCGCACGACGCCTTTGTAGGCGGTATCGCGTGCAGCAGCAAAAGCTCTGGCAAGTCCACTTGCATCCAGGTATTCAGAGGCGTCCGAGGCGCGGGCAAAACCCCGCCAGAGCTGGGAAAGGATCACGCCAGAGTTGCCGCGTGCCCCCATCAAAGCGCCGTGGGCTACCGAATGCGCCATCTTGCCAAAGTTCCGTTCAGAGGAGTTGGCAATTTCATCCAGGGCAGACTGCATGGTTAGGACCATGTTCGTGCCGGTATCGCCATCTGGAACGGGGAAAACATTCAAGGAATTGACAAGCTGCTGGTTGGTGCGCAGCCAGGTGAGCCCGGCTTCGACAAGTTTACGCAGGCCTTGCCCATCGATTGGTTTACTGCGGAAGGCGTGGACAGGTGCGCTCGGAGAGAGCGCGGGTGGCGTTTCGCTCATCGTTCAATAACTCCAATAAAAGGGTGGTGGCTTAACCGGTTTCACTGACTCGCAAGCCGCGAATATGGACATTCACTGCACTCACCGGCAGGCCCAAAGCTTTCTCGACGTTAAAGCGCACGGTATTGATGACACTGTTGGCAACGGATTTGATGCGGGTACCATACTCCACCACGATGTACACATCGATCTTGATTTCATTTCCATCATAGGCGACTTCGATACCCTGGGTCGGATCTTTTGCCAGGGCATGGCTCAACCCACTCACCAGGTTTTTAGGCGCCAATCCGACAACACCGTACGACTCAAGCGCAGCATGAAAAGCAATGGTGGCGATGGCGCGTGGCGATACGTGGATGCTGCCCAGGGGAGTTTGTTCTCCGGTCATCAAGTCCCTCCTCCGCTTGTATTTGGAATGATAGTGTGGTAAACTTGTGCGGCTGTTTGGCGATAAGATGTCGCCAGTACAGCCGTTTGCAGCGTGAATATTGGCCAAAGCTGGCCTGAAACGAAAGAAAAGGAAGTGCAGTTATGGCAAAATGTGATCATTGCGGAAAAAAGACCACCTTTGGTCGCAATCGTCCCTGGTCGAAAAAGGCAACCCAACGCACCTTCAAGCCTAATCTGCAGGCTATCAGCGTTTTCGAAGATGGTCGAAAAATTCGAAAGCTGTTGTGCGCCAAGTGCATTCGTACCCTGGTAAAGATCAGCTAAAGAATTCATACCGCTACAGCCAGACAAATCGCGGCCCGGGCCGCGATTTTCACTTTAAATTCAGGCCTTTAAGTATCTCGAATGATACCTGCCAGGGCAGGCTTTGGCAAGGGAGAAAGCCTCATCGAAATTGGAAAAAGACCCACAGGTAAAATGGCACCAGGCCGCCCACGGCGATCAGGGCAATCAGCGCAACCAGGATGGTCAGCCAATCGACATCCAATGGGTCCCTGCCCGTGCTGGCGCTGGGAATATTGCCCGGCATGGGGACAGGCTGTGGAGGAGTTACGGAGGGAACCGTGACCGGCGCGGGGCGCTCCCTGGGCGCGGGTCGGACGGTTTGGTCGGGCGCTGCTTTGCTGGCAAAATTGATCAGCAAACGTCCGAGCTGATCGGCCGTGCGGTAGCGGTTGGCAGGTTCTTTGGAGAGCACCTTGATCAGGATCTGTTCCAGGGTGGATGGGATCTCTTTGTTCAGGCGGCGTGGAGAGGGAGGCGGCATGTCGCGGTGCATACGGGCCAGTTCTTCCGCCGAGGATGAGATGAAGGGGAGCTGTCCGGTGAGCATCTCATACATGACCACTCCCAGGGAATAGACATCCGAGGCTGGTGAAGGGGCCAAGCCGGCGGCCTGCTCTGGGGAGAAATATTGAGGCGATCCCCAAACAATTTCCGCTCTTTCTTCAGGATGGATGGTTGCCAGGACGCGGGCGATGCCAAAATCGGTGACCTTGACGCGTTTATCGGGTGTGATCAGGATGTTGTGCGGTTTGATATCACAGTGTACCAGGCCGGCGCGGTGTGCATAGCCCACGCCTGCGCACGCCTGCGCCATGATGTCCACAGTATCCTGGATACTGAAGTGACCGACGCGAACCAATAAATTTTTCAAATGATCACCGGGCACATATTCCATTACGATGAACAGGCGTCCCCGATCGAAACCGAAATCGTGGACGGTCACAATATTGGGGTGGGTCAGGTTGGCGGCTGCCCTGGCTTCCTGGCGAAACTGCTCGCGAAACTCTTCGTCGCCAGAATAACGCTCACGCAAAACCTTGATTGCCACATCGCGTTCCAGCTCGATATCGCGTGCGCGATAGACAACCGCCATTCCGCCACTGCCCAGGCGCTCTTCCAGCTTATATCGATCTTTTAAGAGTATCTGCTCCACAGATTAATCCTGTCTTACTCGTCAATTTACCGGGATAGCGCTTACGCCCGCCAGAGGTGTCCGGTATTCATAATGTGAATTTTACCACCGCGGCGCGGGAAATCGCTGCGTTGAGCTGGCTCAATCTGGATTACAATGTGCTCTAATTTGCCGGGAGCGGATGGATGCCATGCCAAACGGAATGATAGCCTATAACCCAGTCGCGGGACGATTTCCCTCTCGCATACTGGTTGAGAGGGCGGCGAGTATTCTCGAGAGACGCGGTTGGGATCTCAGCCTGGTGCGCACAGAAGGCGGAGACCATATTCGCGCCCTGGCGCGCCAGGCCGCCGACCAAGACCTGGATGCGTTTTTCATGGCGGGCGGCGATGGTTCGTTGAATTGGGCGCTGCCAAGCCTGGTCGGGAGGCGCACAGCCCTGGCGGCGCTGCCCTGTGGCACCAGCAATGTTTGGGCGCAGGAAATGGGCTTACCCGGGTTAAGCTGGACGCGCTGGATGGCGCTGGAAGAAAGCGCTCACAGGCTGGCTGAGGGAGTGACGCGAGCGGTGGATATCGGGCAAGCTGGCGAGCATCTATTCCTTTTGTGGGCTGGGATTGGCCTGGACGCGTTCGTTGTGCAGCGCATCGAGCCGCGCAGTCCAATCGAAAAGAGCTTTGCCCTGGCGCACTATGCCGCCTCGGTGGTCTGGTATGCAGCCGAGTGGAGAGGTATCAACCTGTCGATCCAAACCGATGGAGATCAAATCGAAGGACATTTTCTGGTGGCGGTGGCCAGCAATGTGCAGTTGTACGCCGGCGGTGTCGCACGACTCTCGCCAGAGGCGCGCCTGGATGATGGCCGCATGGAGTTGTGGCTGTTTGAGGGAGACACGCTGGGCGATGCATTGCAGCGTTTTTGGGATCTGTGGGGCGGGCGCCATGTCGGCTCGGAATATGTACAGCACCTGACCTATCGGCACTTGCGCATCGAATCCGAATCACCGCTATACTTACAAGTGGATGGAGAGCCGGTGCAAACCAACTCGCCTTTAGAAGTTGTTGTCCATCCGCGAGCGTTGAATGTGCTGGCGCCTGTACAGGTTCCGTACCCGGTATTTTCTCAGGCATTGCTGGAAAAGTGATCAGCCATCTGTAACTGGAAGGGAAGAACAGATTATGGACCGGCTAAGCGCGTATATTCGCAAGGAGCCACTCATACTCCTGGGGCTGGCGTTGCCCATGACGATTGCGGCAGAGATGCTGCATTGGAGTCCGATCTGGGTATTTGCCCTCTCGGCGTTGGGGGTGATACCAATGGCGCGGTACATTGGCGAGTCGACCGAGGCGCTGGCGACCTACACCGGGCCAAGGTTGGGAGGATTGCTCAACGCCACACTAGGCAACGCAGCTGAGCTGATCATCACGATTTTCGCCATCCGCCAAGGATTGCTTGAACTGGTCAAAGCTTCGATAACGGGTTCGATCCTTGGAAACCTGCTTCTGGTATTGGGAATGTCGATGGTGGTGGGAGGGATCAAGAACGGCTGGCAACGTTTTGAACAGCGCCAGGCAGGCAACAACGCCATCCTGTTGGTGCTCTCGGTCATTGCGCTGGTTATCCCTTCCCTGTTGAGCCACTACATTGGAGAAGAGACGAGCATCAAGGTTGAAGCGCTCAGCTTGGGAGTGGCAGGCGTGATGATCTTGCTGTATGCGCTTGGCTTAGTGTTCTCATTTACAATCGGCAACCGACACACAGCCGGACCGGTTGAAAAGCACCAGCCAGTGCATGAAAAACCAGCCTGGTCTGTGCGCACTGCGCTCCTGGTGCTGTTGGGCTCCACGCTTGGGGTAGCGTACTTATCTGAGGCGTTGGTGGGGGCGGTGGAACCGGTGGTTATCAGCCTGGGCATCTCGGAATTCTTCTTGGGAATTATTTTGATACCTTTGATCGGCAATGTCGCTGAACACCTGGTGGCTGTGCAGGTGGCGCTGCAAAATAAAATGGACCTGAGCGTTGAGATCTCGCTGGCTTCGAGCCTGCAAATCGCTCTGTTTGTGGCTCCAGTGCTTGTCTTCGTTAGTTTGCTCATGGGTAACCCACTGACCCTGATCTTTAACCAGTTCGAGTTGCTGGCTTTGATCGCCGGCGTATTGATCGCCGCGCTGGTATCTTCTGATGGCGAATCGAACTGGTTAGAGGGGGCTGAGCTTTTAGCCATTTACCTGATCCTGGGGATGGCGTTTTTCTTGCTTCCGGTATAGCGCTGATGAAACGTGATCTTCGAACCTGGTTCGACTGGCTGAGCAGGCTGGTGAATTTTTGGGTGATCGTGAGCGCCATACTGGTTGGGATTAGCCTGTTGGTGGCGAGCCTGGCGGTTGTTTGGATCACCAAACCTCCTCAATCTCCACCTGGGCCTGCCACAGCCGTGATCAATATCATTCCAGTACCCAGCGCCACGCCCACGGTGATCCTACCGACACCCATACCGCTTACCCCAACTGCCACCCCGCCAGCCGGCAGTGGCGGTGTGTTTGCGATAGGGAGCTCTGTCCAGATCACCGGCACAGGTGGAGACGGCCTACGGCTGCGCAGCGAGCCCGGACTACAGAGCCAGGTGCTTTTCCTGGCATTCGAGGGTGAGATTTTTACCGTTCAGGATGGGCCGCGATCGAGCGATGGTTACGAGTGGTATTTCCTGGCCGCGCCATACGATACCACTGTGCGTGGTTGGGCAGCGGCAAACTTTCTTCAAGGTGTGCCTTCTCCATGATTAGCATTAGGGGAACATTTGCGATAAGGGGGCATTTGCGGAGAATCGAGTTTCGATATATCATATAATAGACAGACGATGAGGCAATTTGGCGATTCACGACGGAATCTCTCACAAGTATTGTTTGTTAGATAAATTAATGGATTTTTCGAGGGACGCTATATGATTTCAGTCAGACCAACCGGCATCACCGCAAACAGGCAGACACGCCAGCTTACGATCGAGTGGGACGATGGGCACTCCAGCACCTACGGTTTCTCGCTGCTTCGCAATGCCTGTCCATGCGCCGAGTGCCGGGGTGGGCACGATAAGATGGGCGGCATCGAGGCGCGTTGGTTCACCTTACCTGAAGTCGATGAACCAGCCAGTCGTATTCAAAAAATCGAACCTGTTGGATCTTATGCCATTTCCATCGAATGGGAAGATGGGCATCATTATGGGATCTACAACTGGTCTTTTTTGCGCCAGCTATGCCCCTGCGCGGCTTGCAGGGCTGAGGTTACCGATGCCTGAAGATTTATCGTCAGAAGTGTACGGTATGGTGGAACGGGCGTATATCCGTATGCAAGCTGGTGAAGCGCTGTCGCGTTGTCTGGAGGAAGGCAGCCCTGAGCCGATGCAGGTGATGGTGGAAGGGTTGGTTCTGGCAGGCTCACAGAGTTTGAACGCGGTGCGGGAGATTCTCGCGGAAGTCAACCTGCGCTCCATGCAGCTCCAGACCGATCAAGACCAGGTATTTTCTGATCTGGAGAAGCGGCTGCAAGCCTATGGTGTGCGCCTGGGAGAGCAATATTCCCCCGCTTCACTGCTGCGCTCCAACCCTTCGGAGTGGGCGATTTTTCTACGATATCAAGGCGTGCGAGAAGATAGCCTGCTAAAAGAGTGTCTTTCACTGCTCGAACAAACCTGCGATTTGCTTCACAGCATGGTGAAGCAGCAGATCATGGTTGATGAGCTGGAGTTACTCTTGGAAGACTGGTTGTGGGTGTTAATTTACCAATCAGCGCGGGAGGAGCTAACCTCGGGGCTGATATCCAACACTCGTTCGCCCTATCCGATGTAATCGCAAATGCTAACTTATAAGTAGTCCTTGAGGTTATGTTCTACAGCATAGGCGGCTGCCTCAGCCCGGTTACTCACACCCAGCTTGGATAGGATGCTGCTGACATAATTGCGCACGGTACCTTCGCCGAGGAACAAAGCTTTCGCAATTTCACGGTTCGTTTTTCCTTCAGAAACCAATAACAGCACATGTCTTTCTTGTTGGGTGAGTCCTGAGAATGCCGAGGCTTCTTCTTCCTTGGCAGCCTTGCGCACTTCCTGGAAGATGCGCTGGGTGACAGCCGGGTCGAGAAGCGCCTCTCCGCGACTGACAGCCTCGATGGCGCGCACCAGATCTTCGCCGCCGATTTGCTTAAGCACATAGCCCGATGCGCCTGCCCGAATAGCTGAGAACAACATCTCATCTTCAGCGTAGGAGGTCAGCATGATGACCTTGACATTGGGGTAGTTGGTAGAAATTTCTTCACACGCCTCTATCCCTGAGCCACCAGGTAAGCGAATATCCATGACGACTACGTCAGGGTTGAACGCAACCACTCCTTCAACCGCCTCCCGCGCTGTACCGGCTTCAGCAACCACTTCGAAGTTGGGGTGGCGTTCGAGCAAAGCCTTTAATCCAAGGCGAACCACCTCGTGGTCATCTACCAGCAAAATTCGTTGTTTGTTGGTCATTGACGGCTCCTCTGCGCAAGAGTATATTCAATTGTAATACGGAAAACAAGGTCGAAGTGATAGGCTTTTGGAGCGCAGGGAAAAAGATATCTCTGCGCTCCAAATTTTTCTCTATTAGCTCACGAAGATGATTGCCGGCGGAAGTCAACAAAGCGATAGCCAATGCCGCGCTCGGTCAAGATATACTGCGGGTTGGCGGGATCCTTTTCGATCTTTTTCCGCAAGTAATTGATGTACAACCGCACATAGTGCGGCTCGTCACGATATTCGTAGCCCCAGACCTTTGCCAGAATTTGGTCATGGGTGATGACCCAGCCGGCATTTTGTACCAGGTGGTAAAGCAGGCGATACTCCGTGGGGCGTAGCTGAACAAGCTGGTTGTCAACCCACACTTCTCGCCGGTCAAAATCGATCTTGAGGCGATCGTCGATCTCGATCAAACCATGCGTGGATGGGGTGCTCGCTTCGGTGCGGCGCAGAACAGCTTTTACCCGGCTTACCAGTTCGCGTGGACTGAAGGGTTTGGTGATGTAATCATCTGCCCCAAGTTCCAGCCCGCGCACTCGGTCATCTTCTTCACCCTTGGCAGTCAGCATGATGACGGGAACCGAACTCACCTCGCGGATCATTTGCAGAACTTCAAAGCCATCCAGATCTGGCATCATCACATCTAAGAGCACCAGATCCGGCAATGTGCTGCGCAACTTGTCCATCGCCTGAGTGCCACGGTACGCCTCGACAACCTGGAATCCGTCGTGCTCGAGGTTCAAGCGAATAAAGCGCACCATGCGCTCTTCATCGTCGACAACCAGGATACGCGTAACTCGAGTTCGATTTTCCATACGCGCCCTCTACTCCCGGACAAAACCGATGATCTCTTCTTCTTCACGTCCACCGAGCACTTCGATAAAATTCAGTCGCTCGATTGGCCAGTAGACGGTATCTACGTTTTCATCCAGGTAGTGCAAGTCTTTGCCGTCCCGTTGGCGTGGATTTTTCAGCAGTATCAGGTTGTCGCTCAGACCAGGAAGTTCATCCACCTCGCCAACTACCGGATCAGAATTCTGAACGTGCAGGATCAGCGTATAGGGCATGGTTGCCTCCGATCATTCGTTGGATTTGTGAATTAAGAGTTGAATTCTAAATTTACCAAGCGATATCATATCACCATCAGCGATCTCCTGTATCGAATGTGCAGCCATTTTCTTGCCATTGATCCGTGTGCCATTAGCTGAGCCCAGGTCGGTGATAAAGACTTTGCCTGAATCAAGGCGAATTGTTGCGTGCAAGCGAGAGACGCCTCCTTCATAAGCTTGAAATGGGGTTAGATCAATGTCTGGGAGGATCGGTTGATTACCGCTCACTCTCCCCAGGGTTAACTCGTGAGAACTTTCTAATGGAATGATTTGACCGTTATCGATGATTTTTAAGCTTGCCCAGGCTGAATTTTTATGGTTTGATGGGGGCTTCGCTTCGAGTGGTTGGGGCTCGGGAACAGGTTCGTGAGCGCTAAAGTGATTTGTTACCGTAGGTGATTTATAGGAAAACCCTAATGAAGCGCCACAATTACTGCAGAATAACGCCCCTTCGAAATCTTTAGCGTGGCAGGTAGTACATTCGATCATTGCGGAGGGTCTCGATCTTGTGGGGCCTCGGGTGTCGGGAGCAGCAATGCGCGGGTGCCAAACTTGATGTTCTTTCGACCGATTTCGCTCAGCGCGTGTCCACGCTCAAGGTTTTCAGCCTCCAACAGGGTGGCGCGTGCAAGCTGTACTTCGCCTTGGGTGAATAAGTGCGTCGCCAAATACTGCAGGTGCCGTTGTGCATTTTCCACGCGCCCTTCCATCAATTCTAGCTCGGCCCGTTCTTGCATGCGGTACAAAGTCAATCGCGATAATGCCTGCAACAGTGCAGCCGGAGCTGGGCGCAAATCCGGATTGTTTTCAACGGGGCGACTGAGCGAGAGTTTGATCTCTGTGAGGCCTTCGCTTTGCGAGGGTATCTGGCAGGAGATAACGCCTTCGGCTAACACAACCTCATTAACGGTGGCAGGAACCGGAGGAATTTTGAACTCCAACACGATGGAGAGGTTATTACCCAAAAACAAATTTCCCAGGTGGATGGGAGAGCGAGTAAATAACGGTCCGGCTTCAGGAGCAAGACGAAATGCGTAGCGCAATTCAACACCCGGAGTGCTGGTGAAACTCATTGTGGTGCGTTCGGCGTAAACGCGTCCCAGGTTGAAGAACTTTTCTTTTAAATAACCTTGAATGTCAGAAGGTTTAGAGACATAATGGCAGCTTCCGCCCGT
Source organism: Chloroflexota bacterium (assembly GCA_029265355.1). Lineage (GTDB taxonomy): Bacteria > Chloroflexota > Anaerolineae > Anaerolineales > UBA4823 > JAJUJL01. The sequence continues at coordinate 194,620 of JAJUJL010000006.1, forward strand.
TCGAGCGGCCAATTGATCGAGAAACGCATCGTTCCACTCTTCACCAATTCCCAGGCAACTGATGCTGATGCCCTTCCGAGCTGCTTGCCAGGAGACTCGTTCACAATCGGCCTCGTCGCCATAAGTGCGGCCATCGGTGAGCAAAATGATATGGTTGATGCTATGGACATTGTAATTAACGAGCGCTTCCTGGAAGCCAGCTTCCAACCCGTGATACAGCTCGGTGCCGCCACCGGTCTGGATCATTTGGATGAGTGTCTCGATCGTCGTGCGGTCGATGCGACGCCCCGCAGGGACCATAATCTCTGCCCGATCGCTGAAGGTCACAACGGAGAGAGTGTCTTCGGGGTTGAGCTGGCGAACCAGTTCGATGGCGCTGGCTTTGACCGTATCCATGCGTGCGCCTTGCATGGAGGTGGAACGATCGATGACCAGACAGAGGTTCAGGGGAGGTCGCTGTAGGTTGGAATCCTGCTCACATGGAAATATCTCCAAAAGGACATACACCAGTTGTGGTTCATCGATGCGAGCAATCCAACCGCGACTAAAAAGGGGGTTGATAGTCAGGAGAGGTTTCTTCTCATCGCGTGAGGGTAGATCGGCATCGTAATTCTCCCGAAGACGTGGATCGGAGAGGACTTCGTAAGCTCGTTGGATGCCGAGAAACAGCTCAGTATCCCCAGGGCTGCGATTAACATCCGGGTGTAAACGCCGCGCCGCCAGATGATAAGCGCGACGCACCTCTTCTGGAGAGGCATCTCGCTTTAAGCCAAGCAACTCGTAATAATCGTGATCATCCGGCATGATTAGCTTTGAGGCAATCGCACCAAGATTGCGCTGATATTGTCTGGCCCCCCAGCCTTATTGGCGGCGGCTACCAGTTTCTGACAGGCGATTTCGGGCTCAGGGGTGTTATACACGATGCTGTGAATTTCTGACTCGCCCACCATGTTCCACAAGCCATCGGAGCACAGCAACAGATGGCCTGCTTGAGGGAGGTGCATGGTTTGAATATCGGGATCGAAAGGTTCGCCCTGCCCCAAAGCGCGATAGAGCACATTGCGCTGTGGATGGATTGCAGCTTCTTCGAGCGTTATTTGTCCTAATTCTATCAATCGTTTGACCAATGAATGATCTCGCGTCAGCAGCGCGACTTCTCCGCCAGGATGAATGAGATAAGCGCGGCTATCTCCAACGTGTGCCAGGACCATCTGAGAGCCAAACAACACCGCGGCGGTGAGCGTGGTTCCCCCACCGGAGATAACTTTGCGAATGGCGCGGTGGGCTTCTTGCACACCCTCTTGCATTATCTCTTGCAAGGATTCGTTGGGAGGGTTGGGTGGCTGAGAGAGGAGCGGCAAATACAATTTGCGAATCAAATAACTTGCCAGGGTACGCACGGCAACCCCACTGGCAATCTCTCCATGCTGGTGACCGCCCATTCCATCAGCCACGATAAACAATCCGAATGGCAAATAGTTTTGTTCGTTGGTCAGATTGGTTGCCAGGGTAAATAGAGAATCTTCGTTGTGGTCGCGCTGCATACCTACGGAGAGGGCGCAGCCCACAATGAATTGAGGAGGCTCCAGAGGCGCACCAGCAACGATGGGAATCAATTCTTGATCGGAGCGTGCCAGCGGTTTGGTTGGTACATCCATGTTCGAAGATTGGTTGTTGCCGAATAAACGCTCGAAGAACTTCTTCACAATGTCTCCTATATTGCTTCTGGCGTCAAGCCAGCAGAGCATAGATACGGTGGTCAATAGAGCCAATGTATACCAGGTCGTTGCTCGCAACGGGTGTACCGGTGATCGCTCCACCAGTACGGAACTTCCATCGCAATCTCCCGGTGCGGTACTCGATGCAGTACAAATGACCATCTACCGACCCACAATAGACCGAGTCTTTGAATACAATGGGTGATCCGGTCACCTGATGCTCGGTTTCGTAAGTCCAAACTTCTTTTGCGCTGCGAATGTCAACAGCGTAAATTTTGCCATCAATAGCACCAACGACAACCAAATCTCCAGCAATCCAGGGTGTGGAGATGCTGGCTTTGCCTAGTCGGAAACGCCAGATGACCCAACCTGTTTTGGCGTCCAAGGCGTACAAGGTGCCGTCAACAGAAGTGAAGTAAATGGCGCCATCAGCGTGAACCGGGGAAGAAGTTATCGGGCGTTTCGCTTTGAAGCGCCATCGAATTGCGCTGCGAAAATCCATGCAGTAGAAATCGCCGCTTTCGGCGCCAAAGTAAATGAGATCATTGACTACCAGGGGCTTCGAACGAATCGGCGCGCCGACGTTTGTTTTCCAGGTGCTGCGTCCGCTGATCAAGTTGACGGCGTGAAGGTGGTAGTCATCAGACCCGAAGAAAACATGCGATTCTGCAATCTCTGGCGACGAACGCACGGGTCCTTCGGATGGATAGGTCCAATTCAAGCGCCCGCTCCTGGCGTTGATCACATGCAGATGCTTATCCTCGGAACCGAAATAGATATTCCCATCGTATACTGCTGGCCGGGTAACAATTCCTCCCTGTGTGGGGTATTTCCAAATGAAATCTCCCGTATCAGCCTTCAAGGCGTAGAGATTGTAATCGTACGAGCCGACGTAGAGCACGCCGCCATAAAGCAGTGGAGTACCGCGAATTTCATCCTCGGTGGTAAAGTCCCAAACAGGGCGGATGCCTCCGATACTGCTGGTGAACGCCGCCGTAGAAGCAGATGCTCGATCCAGCGCGCCGGTTTGGCGGGCCAGCTTCAGCATGGCTTGCTTCATCTCTTCTGCCGATTGGAAACGGTCGGCAGGCTCGTACATCAGGGCTTTGTTGATGATCTTTTCCAGTTCAACGCTGACCGATGAGTTAATCTGCCTGATGGGTCTTTCGCTGAAGGAGAAAGGCGGCTCCAGCCGAGGATCTCGCCGGGTGAGCAGGTGATGAAGGGTAGCGCCCAGGGCGTAGATATCCGCGTGGTGGCTGGCTTCACCGCGATATTGCTCGGGCGGGGAATACCCTTCAGTGCCGATCATCGTGCCGCGCTGCGGGCCCTGGAATGGCTTGGCGATGCCAAAATCTACCAACACCACGTGCCCATGCTGGTTGATCATCACGTTGGAGGGTTTCATGTCCCGAAAGATAATCGGCTCAGGTTTGTGGTTGTGCAGGTAGCTGAGCACATCGCACAATTCGATTGCCCATTGGATGACGGTATCCGTTGGGAGAAAATCCTTGGTCATGCCTAAAACAGCTTCCAGGTCCTTGCCGTTGATGTATTCCAGGATCAGGTATGAGCGCTCGTTATAGGTGAAATAATCGTAGATGCGTGGAATGGCGGGGTGATCCAGCGTGGCGAGCAGGTTGGCTTCGCGTTCGAAATTACGCACGATCGTGCTTCGCACCAACTCGTCGCGCGCCTGGTTGATCATTTCCTTGACGGCGACGAGCTTCACAACGTTGGGAAAGTGCAGATCGCGGGCGCGATACACTGCGCCCATCCCGCCAACACCGATCACGCTCTGGATCAAATAGCGGTTCGCCAGGGAAATGCCAGTGCTCAGCTGGTTAGCGCCTGAGGCCATGGCGCTGGTTTCCAGTTTTTGGGTCTGACTTTGCTCTTCCAGGATAATTCTCCCGTTAATACGGCTCCAGGTTGCCCACAATCCATTGTGTAGATTATAGCTATCATCGGATTTATTTGCAATTCCAACCAGCATTTCGTGGCTCAAAATTTCAAAAGTGACAGTTTAGGTAAAAACCATCACTTTCAAAATCAATGATAGGTCAGTATAATCCAGCTTGCATGTCTAAACAACCGTTTTTTTTGTGTGGATAGGAGCAGACAAGGAAAGTTTCTGTGATTGATTACGAGGTCTATTTATCTCCCTATACATGGCGATATGGTTCTGATGAAATGCGCCGCATCTGGAGTGAGAAGAACAAACGCCGTATGTGGAGGCGGCTATGGCTGGCGCTGGCAGAAGTTCAGCACGAGTATGGCCTGCTGAAGGAGGAGCAGATCGCTGATCTACGCTTGCATGCGGAGGATGTGGACATTGCCAGATCGCTCGAGGTTGAAGCGCAAATACACCATGACCTGATGGCAGAGCTGAAAGTTTTTGCTGAGCAGGCACCGGTTGGTGGTGGCGCGTTGCACCTGGGGGCGACCTCTATGGATATAGAGGATAATGCTGAAATCCTGCGCGTGCGCCAATCTTTGGATTTGTTGCTGGCGCAACTTGGGCGTCTCATGCATCATTTCGCAGTGCAAATCGAGGCCTGGGCGGATACACCGCTGATCGCTTTCACTCATCTTCAACCAGCGGAGCCATCGACATTGGGATATCGGCTGGCAATGTACGCCCAAGACTTGCTGACCAATTGGGAAGACCTGCGCCGCTCCCGCCGGCTACTGCGCGGTAAAGGCTTCAAAGGAGCGGTGGGTACGGGAGCTTCTTACAGCGATTTGATCGGTGTGGACCGGTTGGCGGAATTTGAGCTGCGGCTTTCAACTCACCTGGGTTTAGCGTTTTATCCACTCAGCGCCCAAACCTACCCGCGCCTTCAGGATTACACGGTGCTGAGCGCCCTGGCTGGGTTGGGCGCCAGTTTGTACAAGTTTGCCTTTGACCTGCGTTTCTTACAATCACCGCCGATCGGAGAACTTGCCGAGCCGTTCGGGAAATTGCAGGTTGGGTCGTCGGCGATGCCATTCAAACGTAACCCGATCAATGCAGAGAAAATCAACTCTTTGGCGCGCCAGCTTGCGCAGGCGCCTCAGATGGCCTGGCAAAACGCTGCACATAGTTTGTTGGAACGCACCCTGGATGATTCGGCAAACCGCAGGTCGCTTCTGCCCGAGGCTTTTTTATGCGCGGATGAGCTCCTGAGTGTCAGTCTGCGCATCGTGAAAGACCTGCAGGTAGATGAGCGTGCGATGGCGCGCAACCTGGAACTCTATGCGCCTTTTGCTGCCATTGAACGCATTTTGATGGCCTTAGCGCGGCGTGGCGCTGACCGGCAGGCGATGCATGAACGATTGCGCTTGCACTCGATGAATGCCTGGCAAGCTATCCGGCAGGGAATGCAAAATCCATTAGCGGAGGACCTGGCAGAGGATGAGGACATTACCAGGCTATTGCCAGCCGCCGAGATCCGGCAAATCCTGCAAGCCGGCGCTCATTTAGGCGATGCTCCACAGCGGGCGCGCCAATTTGCCAGCCACATTCGGGAGCTAATTGTAATGCAGGGTGATGAAAAACAAATCTGAGAGTGAATCGATGAAAACTGCTCTCTTCTCGGTGTTTGATAAGTCGGGGCTGTTGGAATTTGCTCGCGCGCTGCACGAGATGGAATGGAAGATCATTGCCAGCGGGGGCACCTCCCAGGCGTTGCGCTCGGCGGGGTTGCCGGTAGTTGAGGTCGCGGAGTACACCCGATCACCAGAAATACTCGCCGGGCGGGTGAAAACCCTTCATCCGGCGATACATGGGGGGATACTGGCGCGTGAAACTGAAGCTGATGCTGCTGATTTAGAGCGAATCTCGGCTGGGTACATTGATTTGGTGGTGGTTAACCTGTATCCTTTCAAGACGGTGATCAGTTCGCCGGCTACGACTTTGGAGCAAGCGATAGAAAACATCGACATCGGTGGCGTGGCGCTGATTCGCGCCGCCGCCAAGAATTATGCCAGAGTAGCTGTTCTGACCGACAGCCAGGATTATCCATTGGTATTGAAAGAGCTTCGCCAGTCTGGCAATGTATCGGATGTTACCCGGCGGCGATTGGCGAGCAAGGCATTTGCCCACACTGCGGCTTACGATGCCGCCATCCACGAGTATCTTTCTGCGCAGCAGCCGGTTCCAAAGCAGGATCAAGTGCTTAAGATGGAGCTATACCCGATCAGCGAGCTGCGCTATGGGGAAAATCCACACCAACAAGCCAAATTGTTCTCCTACACACCGGGAGTTGGACCCTTGGGTGGTGAGTCGTTGCAAGGGAAGGCGCTTTCATACAACAACATCATGGATCTGGATGCAGCCTGGCGCAGTGTCCTTCTTTTTGAAAAGCCAGCCGTTTGCATTGTGAAACACCTTTCACCTTGTGGGATCGCCGCCGCGAAAGAATTAGAAGAAGCCTTTCGCGGCGCCCTGGCATCCGACCCTGTGTCTGCTTTTGGGGGGGTGATCGCTGCGAACCGCGCATTTGATGGGCAGACCGCCCGCGCGATAGGTGATTTGTTCGTGGAGTGCATCTGCGCGCCAGGCTTCAGCGATGAGGCGCGGCAGATTTTGGCTGCACGAAAAAATCTGCGCTTGCTGAGTATGCCGGATCTATCTATAAAGCCACTATTCGAACTTCGCTCGGTCAATCACGGCGTTCTGTACCAGCAGCTCGACCTGGGAGATCCGGCTGATGCAGAATGGCAGGTGGTCACAAAGCGGCAGCCAACACCGGCAGAATGGCAGTCTTTGCGTTTTGCCTGGAAAGCCTGCCAGCCGGTCAAGTCGAACGCCATTGTGTTTGCACGCGAAGAGGCTACTGTGGGGATCGGCAGTGGACAACCAAACCGCGTGGACGCCGTGCGAATCGCTGCGCAGCGCGCAGGCGACCGCGCCATTGGAGCGGTGATGGCTTCGGATGCTTTTTTCCCATTCCCAGACTCGATCGCAGAAGCTGCCAGGGTTGGCGTAACAGCGGTCATTGCGCCAGGTGGATCTGTGCGCGACCAGGAGGCGATCGAGGCGGCTGATGCTGCCAATATGGCAATGGTTTTCACCGGTGTTCGCCATTTCAGGCACTGAGCCTCTAAACACCTGTAATTTGATATACGTTACCATGCTATGCTAAGAGTTTGTGAGAAAGCTACCCCTCATCCTGAGCGAAGCGAAGGATCTCCTCTTTTTTGCGCACTTGGCTACGTTCGGAGTGACATGATCACTCTAATCATACTCATTGAAACACCCGATCATAGAGTAACAGGTTAATCATGTACAGTGGAGGTCTACCGGATGAACGAAGAACTTTTCAGCACATATGAAGCCCTGACTTTCGATGATGTGCTGGTAGTGCCTGGCTATGCCCAGGTGCTACCGGATCAAACCGATGTTTCGACACAGTTGACCAGCAGCATCAGATTGCAAATTCCGTTGCTATCGGCAGCCATGGATACGGTCACCGAGGCCCGCCTGGCAATTGCCCTGGCGCGGGAGGGCGGCCTGGGAATCATCCACCGCAATCTTTCAGCACAGCAGCAAGCCGCTGAAGTTGAGAAGGTAAAACGATCACAATCGGGAATGATCGTGGAGCCGATTACCCTGTTGCCGGAAGCCCGCCTGGGTGAGGCTGAAAGGATCATGTCCACTTATCACATCAGCGGAGTGCCAGTGACGGATCCACAGGGACATCTGCTGGGTATTTTGACGAACCGGGATGTGCGATTTGTGGAGCCATCCGATTATGATCTGCCGGTGAGCAATTTTATGACGCCCATGCCATTGGTGACTGCACCGGTCGGCATCACACTCGATGAAGCGAAGCGCCTCCTGCAAAAACACCGCATCGAAAAGCTACCGCTGGTAGACGAGGCTGGTGTGATTAAAGGCTTGATCACCGTCAAGGATATCCAGAAAGCGCGCCAGTTTCCCCGAGCGTCGAAGGACACGAAGGGTCGGCTGATCGCTGGCGCGGCTGTCGGCGTCGGCGCTGACCTGGAAGAGCGAGTGCGGCTGCTTGTGCAGGAAGAGGTGGATATGGTGGTGGTGGACACGGCTCATGGGCACTCAGCAGGAGTGATTGGGGCGATCAAAAGGATCAAGCAACATTGGCCAGAACTGCCGGTGATGGCAGGCAATGTGGTGACTGAAGAGGGCACCCTGGCATTGATCGAGGCCGGGGCGGATGTGGTAAAAATTGGCGTGGGAGCGGGCTCGATCTGTACCACGCGCGTGGTTTCAGGCGCTGGAATGCCACAGATGACAGCCATCTACCAGTGCGCCAGGGCAGCTCACCAACGCGGTGTACCTGTGGTCGCTGATGGTGGTATCAAATACTCTGGCGACATTGTGAAGGCGATCGCTGCTGGGGCGGATGCGGTGATGCTGGGTAGCCTGCTGGCAGGTCTGGACGAATCGCCTGGCGAGGTCGTGCTTTTTGAAGGGCGCCGTTTCAAAGAGTACCGCGGCATGGGCAGCCTGGGCGCGATGCAGGGCTTTGGCCGTGATCGCTATGCCAGCGCCCAAGGTGGAAGCGGCAAGCTGGTGCCGGAAGGAATCGAAGGCCGGGTGCCCTATAAAGGGCCATTGAGCGATTACGTTTACCAACTCGTGGGGGGCCTGCGCTCGGGCATGGGATATGCAGGCGTCGCAACTTTGGAGGAGCTGCGCACGAACGCCCGCCTGGTGCGCATCACCAACGCGGGTCTGATCGAAAGCCACCCGCATGATGTGATCATTACCAAAGAGGCGCCAAACTATCAGTTAAATCAGTAAAGGCTGTGCTACCTTTTTTTTCGTTCTGGCCCTGATTATTCCATGAAACAGCCCTGTGTTCAAACAGGGCTGTTTCTTTCTTTACGATGGCGATCAGCGAAAATCCACTTCTCCTTTGGGACGGTTATCTAGAATTGTTTCGATGCGCTGCATGATTTCATCGGAGAGAAGAGGAACCACTTCCAGGGCCTTCATATTTTCGTGCACCTGGCTAACACGCGATGCGCCGGTGATGACGGTGCTCACGTTGGGGTTTTTCAGACACCAGGCGAGGGCGAGCTGAGCCATGCTGCAGCCGATCTCGTTAGCGATCTGAGTAAGCTGGCGAACTTTTTCGATCTGCTGGCGAGCCTTCTCGCTTTCAAAGCGCTTGCGTAACCATTCATACCCTGCGACGGTGGCGCGAGTGCCCTCGGGTATGCCCTCATTGTATTTTCCGGTCAGCAAACCGCTTGCCAAAGGCGACCAGACCGTTGTGCCCAGCCCGATCTGACGATACAGGCGGATATACTCGCCTTCCACGCGATCACGGCGAAACATGTTGTACTCAGGCTGCTCCATGGTGGGAGGAATCAGGTGTTCTCTACGCGCCACAGCGTAAGCTTCCATGATCTCCTGCGCACTCCATTCGCTGGTGCCCCAGTAGAATGCTTTTCCCTGGCGGATAAGCAGGTTCATCGACCAGACTGTTTCCTCGATCGGAGTATACATATCGGGTCGGTGGCAGAAGACCAGGTCCACGTAATCGAGCTGCAAACGCTTCAGCGCTGCATGCATACCTTCCATGATATGCTTGCGAGATAGTCCATTGTCGTTTGGACCATCGCCGCCCCAAAAGATTTTTGTGGATATCACCAGGTCTGAGCGCTTCCAGCCAACGCGTTTGAGCACGTTGCCCATCACGATTTCCGCATTACCTTTGCCATACAGTTCGGCGTTGTCGAAGAAGTTTACCCCGGCTTCATAGGCTGCGATCATACACTCCTGGGCTGTTTGATCGCCAACTTGCTCTCCGAATGTTACCCATGCTCCCAGGGATAAGGCAGACACTTTCAAGCCGGACTGGCCTAAAAATCGGTATTCCATAGTTCCTCCTCAGTAAATCTGATAGATAGGTGTTACGCACTTTGGGTAAACGTGGGACGCCCATTCTTCCAATTGGGTACGTCTACGTTAATTTATTTTGCGTGTTTCGGGCGAATATTTTGGCGGGCTCGCGATAACAAATCTGGTGTGGAGGCAGCCAGGGTGGTGAATACCTGCTTTTCGTAGTCAATCTCAGGTCGCAGCGGGAAGGGTTGAATACCGTCATAGCTTTCGATGGCGCCTCCGGATTCTTCCACGATCAACCAGGCGCCCGCAATATCCCAGATTTTTGGCGTGGCATCGAAAACCACCCGCGCTGCTCCGCTGCACAGAGTGCAGAAGCTGTATGCAGCTGAGCCCAGGATGCGCGCCTTATAAGGCAAGCTGACCTGGTAATTTCGAAAGGTGCGTGAACAGCAGGAGAAAAATGAAGCGGGTTTGGGCCTGGTTGCCTCGCTTAACACCAGCCGTTCTCCATTCATATATGCGCCGCGACCTCGTTGGGCTGTGTACAGTTCTTCCAACATTGGGAAATAGATGGCAGCGATATCACTGAAGCCATGCGAGACGCGAGCGATCGATATGCCCCAAATGGGCAGCCCCAGGCTGAAGTTCGTGGTGCCATCCAGAGGATCGATGATCCAGATAACTTGCTCAGCGTCTGGTCGGAAATTCAGTTTTTGTTCCTCGCTCAGCCGTAGTTCCTGGGGAAAGGATTCATTCAGGGCAATTTCGATGATGCGGTCTGCGGCCAAATCTGCTTCGGTGATAACGGAATGATCGCTCTTCAGCCGGGCGTTCAGCGCACCTTGCCGGAAGTAATCTTGCAACACCTTGCCAACCCGCATGGCGGTTTGGGCGGCGAAATCCAGGGGAGTTTCCATAAATAAAAGGTCGTTTAGCTCAACTCAGGTTTTTCACGATCTCAATATAATCTTGGGATATCGTGTTTGCCGAAGAGGCGCTCAGGAACGCCAGCAGATGATTGGCTACCTGGGCTTTGTGCTCCGCATCTTTCTTGCTCCAGGTGCGGCTTTTCACTTCCAGGAAATAGCCGAGTGAAGGCTGGAGCACGTTGTCCAGGTTGATGTAAAACTCGGTGCCCTGGTAGAGTACTCTCCAGCGCAAGCGATCTTTTTCGATGGAGGCTTCGCCAACTGGCTTGAAGTACTCGCGGTAAAAACGTAGACTGTGAGTTGCCGGGGCGATGAAGCGGCTGCGCGAGAGTAAAACATCGCTGGGGAATTGGAATTCTCGCGCGGGTCCAAGCAGCGTCAGGCGGTAGCGCACGTTGCTGATCTGACCCTTATCATCGATAAATTCATCTTCCCGATAACGCAGATAACCCTGCGACGGATCCTGGAAAGAGAAATAAGTGTCATACTCGTGGTAATGGCGGCGATAGAGGATCTCGATTTCGGGTGAATTTAGCGCCTCCAGCACCGGAGCGGGATGTTCGATGCGTGCTTTAGCCTGCACTTCGAAAGTCTCGCCCTGCGTGGCGCCGCCAATGGCAATGAGCTTGGATAAGATCGATTTTTCTCGCTGGATTAAGAAGGTGTCGATCCTCCTGGCGTAGTCACGAGCCTGCTCCAGCAGAGTAGTTTCATCCAGGGTCAGTAACTGGCGTGAGCGCATCACCCAGCGACCATCGATCATCACATCGCTCACATCACTGGATTTGGCGGCGTACACAATCTGGGCATAGACACCATTGGTGTCGCGGCGAAAGCGGGGCGAGTTGTGGAGAGGGTTAAGATCCACCAGGATCAGATCGGCGCGTTTTCCCGGCTCGAGCGATCCGGTGAGGTGGCCGATATGCATTGCCTGGGCACCCATGCGTGTAGCCATAGTCAGGGCGAGGTGAGCAGGTAATGCGGTTGGGTCATTGGTTACAGCTTTGGCGATAAACGCAGCCAGGCGAACCTCTTCGAACATATCCAGATCGTTGTTGGAGGCTGGACCGTCTGTGCCGATGCCAACATTCAATCCTGCCTCCAGCATCTTGCTGACTGGGGCGAACCCTGAGGCCAGTTTGAGGTTAGAAGATGGATTGTGCGCAACACCGGCGTGGTTGTGCAACAAGGTATTGATCTCGCCATCATCGATATGCACACAATGAGCAGCCAAGACCTTGGCTTCGAATAAATTCATCTTTTTGACGTAAGGGATCACTGGCATGCCGTATTCCTGGCGCGAATTCTCCGCTTCTATGGCGGTTTCTGCCAGGTGGGTGTGTAATGGCACGTCGAATTCGGCTGCCAGCTCGGCGCTGGCGCGCAAGATCTCCGGGGTACAGGTATACGGGGCATGCGGTGCTACAGAGGGTACGATTAGATGATGCCCCTTCCATCGTTGGATATAATCGCGCGCCATGGCCAGGGATTCTTCATAGAAGCGTGCGTCTGGAGAGGGAAACTTTAGCACGGTTTGAGAGCATACCGCGCGTAAACCTGCTTCCGCAGTGGCTTTAGCGACATCTTCCTCAAAGTAATACATGTCGGCAAAGCTGGTGACGCCGCTGCGGATCAGTTCGACACATGCGATCTGCGTGCCGAGGCGCACGAAATCGGGTGAAACAAATTCACGCTCCACCGGCATCATATATCCCAAGAGCCAGACATCCAGGCGGAGATCATCTGCCAGGCCGCGCAAGAGTGTCATTGGCACATGGGTGTGGGCATTGACCAGGCCTGGCATGAGCACCTTGCCCTGGCAATCCAGCGTTTCAGTGGCGAGGTACTGGTTGCGCAGATCCGATTCAAATCCAACAGCGACGATCGAATCGCCCTTGATTGCCACCGCGCCCGGTTCATACTGGCTGAGATTTGTATCCATGGTCAGTACAACGGCATTGACAAACAACAAATCTACCGGTTCTAGCACGATCCGTTCTCCTTGTAGTCTTGCGGGATCATCCTCTGGCGGAGCCTGCTTCAATCATTCAAGAGGCGGCGGATGATATCCAGGCTGTGGTGGAAAGCCCAACGCGGGGCATACTCTGGCGGCCCACCGTAAGGGCGGGTGAATTGGCGTTTACGATCAGGTGTGACCAAAGCCAGGCACACGTCTTGTTTATCTCCCTGGGGGTATATCGCCACCCCAAGACCGACCTCTGCGCCGCGGGCATGGCGTAAGCGCTCGACATGTTGCATCAGATCTTCAGGGTCTGGCGGTTCGGTGAGCACCTCGCCGCCCAGAAAACCGGCCTGGACGGCGGAAAGGCGGCGGATCAAGCTGCCATCCAATCCGGCTTCGATAACGACCAGCTTCCAGCCACGGCTGGCAACGCTGCGCATAGCCACTTCCTCAAGCGTCTCGTGATCGGCGCCGTACACCCAATCCCCCAGGCGCTGCCGAATGGTCGTCTCGATGGGGGCGATCATCTGATCGGCCGCGGCTTCCGATTCAGCTTTGGCAGTGATCCTGACATCCACTTGCCCAGAGTGAGCTGCCAGCCCGACCGTGGGATTGCTGAGACTTTCCAGGTCTCCGATGAGATCATCGATTTGAGATTCGCCCGCACCCGAGGTATGCAACACGCGGGCTTTGATGATGCCATGCAGGTCAAATCGTTGCTTAAGGTAGGGAACGATAGCATGTTCGATCAGGTATTCCATTTCGCGCGGAACACCTGGCAATGCCACAATAGACTTATTGCCTATTTCGACAATGAAAGCCGGCGCCGTGCCGACCGGATTCTCGATGGCGATAGCGCCGACAGGAACGTAAGCCTGCCGGCGGTTGTTTTCTGTTGGTTGGCGATTGAATCGCTGAAAGCGCGCCTGGATCTGTTCCCACAATTCTGGGCGGTATTCGGTTTCTACGCCGGCTGCAAGAGCTACTGCTTCGCGCGTGGGGTCATCCACGGTTGGTCCCAAACCGCCCGTGGTGATGACTAAATCGCAGCGATCCAATGCTTGCTGGATCGCCTGTGCGATGCGCCGGGCATTATCGCCAACGGTTGTTTTTCGGTATAGGTCGACTCCCAGGTCTCTCAGGCGCCGGGCAATGAATCGCGCATTCGTATCCACAATCTCGCCCAATAAAATCTCGGTTCCGATAGTGATGATTTCAGCAGATGCCATGAAATTGATAACCAGCTTTCGGGGTTGGGGTTAATGATAAAGGGTATTCTACCACTACGGTGATAGATTCCTGGAAGACAGTTCAATCGGATACTTCCGAGATTGAGCCTGTCGCTTGGTGTGGAAGAAGGGATATAATGTGGACAATTATGAGTGAGAATCATCCAGGCTTCCCCGGAAAATCGATCGATGATTTGTGATCATGGGAGATAGTAACGATGTTGAAATCAGAAGCGCAAGAAACGACTTTGTCCAGTAGCGCGCCGTTCTATGAGCGCCCGGGTGTGCAGCTTCAGTCCATTCCAGTTGCTTCCGGGATTCCCATTGGAATCGAGATGGTATCAAATCCTGAGCTTGGCATCGGCGGGGCGTACGGCGCGTGGGGAGAATGCTACGATAACGAGGGCTTGATTAGAATGCTGGAAGAACGGCTGGGGGAGCCGATGGAGGAGGGTCAATTGGAGCTTTCGTCCCTCGGATTCGAATATCGCCATCACGTACCGCAACTCTCTCAGGAGGAGCACATCGAAGTGGAGGTGCAAGCGGGAGTGCGCTTCCTTCAGGCAGCCATACGCGCATGCGGTTGGAAACCGGAAGAAATTCAGGCGGTGCTGGTTGGGATGAGCGCGCCGGTAGTGGGGGATTTTCTGGAGCGCATCACCAGGTTGGCGGGCATCTCGGAGAAAGCTCTTAAGGTAGCGGTGCACAAGGCGTGTGACAGCTCGGTAGGCGCATTGAATCTGGCATTGAATCCGGGGTTGGCGCTGAAACAGTTAGGACGCAACCTGGCGGATGAGCTGCGGGGGAAGAAAATCCTGGTGGGTGGCATCGAAGGTCTCAGCCGTTTTATGCAAGGAACGCGCGATCGAAATGCCCTGCAGCTTTTCGGCAACGGCGCTGGAATGCTTGGCTTAATCCCCGGAGAGAGCATGAGGTTTCTGGTGGGCGGCACCCATGAGGCATACGACGATGAGGGTGTACTGGCGGTGCACATGGTTTATCCCCATTCGGGCAATCCGGAGGATCGAGATTCTTACCTGGACATCTGCCAGACTGGCGAAAACAGCATCCGTGTGGCTGGCTTGATGCACGAGCCGCAAGATGACAACACCGTGGTGATGGCTGGTCCGATGGGAATGGTGAAATTGTTTGTTCGCACGGGTGTGCAGGTGGTCAAGGATGTCTACCAGGCTTACCAGGAGAAGGTAGCTGAATTAGTGAGCGCCAAAACGGGTAGTCAAGGTTCCATCGCCCTGGCGATCGTTCATCATGCCAATTATAAGATCAATAAACTGAAGGAAAAGAACCTGATCAAAGAAGGCATCAACCTGCCGATGCCCTGGTTGTTGAGCGATTTTGGCAATGTCAGTGCGGCTTCGAACATGATCGCTTTTCTACGCGGACTGCCCGGCCTGAAGCCGGGCAATCACTTGCTGTTCGATGGATTCGGCGCTGGCACCTACTACGATGTGCTGGCGGTCGAGGTGGGGTCGTAATTACTCGATGCCCAAATAAGCTTTCTGCACCATTTCATTGGCCTGCAGATTTTCTGCGCTGTCCTGTAATACGATCTGCCCGGTTTGCAGCACATAACCGCGGCTGGCAATGGAGAGCGCCATCAATGCATTCTGTTCAACAAGCAGTATGGTGGTGCCCTCCCGGTTGATGTCCTTGATGGTGTCGAAAATCCCTTCGACGAGGATGGGGGCCAAACCCATGGAAGGCTCATCCAGGAGCAAAATGCGAGGATGAGCCATCAGGGCGCGGCCGATCGCCAGCATTTGCTGCTCACCACCCGACAGGGTTCCAGCTACCTGCTTTCGCCGTTCTTTGAGGCGTGGAAAAAGGCCAAACACGCGCTCCAGATCTGACGCATACGTAGCGCGGTCGTTGCGGCTGTACGCTCCCAGGTCAAGGTTTTCCTCGACGGTCAGGCGGGCAAAGACGCCGCGGCCTTCTGGCACCATGGCGACGCCTTTGTAAACAATCTGATGCGTCTTGAAGTCAGCCAGATCTTCCCCATCCAAAATCACTTTGCCGCGGCGCGGTTTCAATAAACCGCAGATCGTGCGCAGCGTGGTGGTTTTGCCTGCGCCGTTCCCGCCGATCAGGGTGACAATTTCGCCTCTCTCAACAGTGAGCGAGATGCCTTTCAGGGCATGAATATTGCCGTAATAGGTGTGTACATCGTGTACTTCGAGAAATGCCATCATCCAACTCCTGCGTTGGCTGGCCGAGCAGAAGCCGCGCTACTGGAGGATGTCAGCCCAGAGGCAGCGCCTCGCCCCAGGTAGGCTTCAATCACTTTGGGGTTGCGTTGGATTTCGGCTGGCGTGCCTTCTGCGATTTTTGCACCGTAATCCAAAACGGTCACTTGCTCGCTGATGCTCATCACGACGCGCATATCATGCTCGATCAGCAAGATAGTGATGCCGAATTCATCGCGCAATTTTTTGATGAAGCCAATCATCTCGGCGGTTTCGTGGATGTTCATGCCTGCGGTCGGCTCATCCAGCAGCAACAGGCGCGGTCGAGAGGCTAACGCTCGGGCGACTTCCAGCCTGCGCTGGGCGCCGTAAGGCAAATTGCGCGCCAGTTGATCGCCAACGCCCGCCAGGCCGACGAAACGCAGCAATTGCATTGCCTCATCCAACGATTCTTTTTCTTCCCTGCGCTGGCGTGGGGTGTGGATGATCGCTTCATACCAGGCGGTGTGCATGCGTGGGTGCCGCCCGACCATGATATTCTCCAAGGCGGTCATGTTCTTGAAAAGGCGTATGTTCTGGTAGGTGCGGGCGATGCCAAGTTGGGTGACGCGATCCGGAGATAAGCCATTGATCAGTCTACCCTCGAAATAGACTTCTCCAGAGGTGGGTTCATAGAAACCCGTGATGCAATTGAAGAAGGTGGTTTTTCCAGCGCCGTTCGGTCCGATGACGCTGGCGATGGATTTCTCTGGCACATCGAGATCAACCTGGTTGACTGCCAGTAGACCGCCAAAGCGTTTGGTAAGCTGTCGGGTGCTCAACGTGGCGGTCATGATTCCACCTCCGCAGAGGCCGGTTTTGTCACCTGCTGGATCACTTCTTCCGGCGGGGGCTCTTCGCCATGCATCTCCAATTGCCGTCGTGCGGAAGGGATCAGCCCTTCTGGCCGCCAAATCATCATCACTACCAGCAAAGCGCCAAACGCCAGGATGCGGAAGTTCTCTAACTGGCGCAAGACTTCAGGTAACCCTTTGAGCACGAAAGCGCCAGCAATCACACCTGGGATGCTGCCCATGCCGCCGACGATGACCAAAGCGAGCACATTGATGGACACCATCAAGTTATGATCCTCGGGACCTGTGAACTGGTTGCGGGAGGCGAACAGCACACCACCAACCCCAGCGAAGGCAGCGCCGATGCTGAAAGCCAGCAGTTTGGCTTTCATGGTGTCGATACCCATGGCCTGGGCGACTGTCTCGTCTTCGCGCATGGCGACCCAGGCGCGCCCGACCCGCGAATTCTGCAAACGGTTGGTAATGAAGATGATTAAGATCACAGCCAGCGTGATCAGGTAAACAAAGTCGATATCGCTGTTGAAGGGCTTACCGAAAATGGTTGGGCCTGCGATGTCGCGCACACCACGCGGGCCGCCTGTGAAGGGAGTAAGCAAGTCGCTTCTGGAAAGCACCCGGATGATTTCACCGAATCCGAGAGTGACGATCGCCAGGTAGTCGCCTCGCATACGCAAAACAGGTACGCCCAATAAGATGCCGGCTAGGGCTGCCAAAACCAGTCCACTGAGCAACGCCACCCAGAAATTGATACCCAACGCGTGCGGCTCTGGTGCAGTCATCAATGCAACGGTGTACGCGCCAATGGCAAAAAATGCCACATAGCCGAGATCGAGCAGACCGGCTAAACCCACCACAATGTTCAAGCCCAAGCCCAACAAAACGTAGATGCCGACGGTGCCGACCGTGTAATTCCAATATTGCCCCAGACGTTGCGGCAGGAGAAACACGATCAGTAGCAAAATCCCATAGATGACATAGCGGGTGATTGGGCTGCTTTGCACGCGTTTTATCGCGGGTAATTCCGTCACACTGGTCACGGTCGTTTGCCAGAATGCGCCTGCCCTCTCGCCCACTTTCCTGCTTCCCAAGCCCTTTGCGATCAGACCTCCAACCAGGCCGGTCAACGTAAACAAGAGGAGCAACGAGGTCGCCCCATCCAGCGGCGCCCGGTTCAAGATGTAAAGATTCACTGTTTGGGGCAACATTGCTGAGAGGTAAGTGGTGAGCTTGACGCCATTATCGGTCAGTGTGCCCAAGATAAATCCTGCGCTGCCAGCGATCAGTCCATGCACCAGCCCCGCCAGAGTGCTGCTCAAGATCGCTTGAACCCAGCTAAGCGGCTCGGCGCCGCGCAAGGCACGTATTCCCGTGAAAACGCCCAGTAATCCCAAGAACAGGAGCAAGTTGAGCGTTTGAGCGGATAATCCAGCGCTTTCGAGAGACTTAATGTTGATAGCAACGAGTAGCAAATCGGCGATGGTGCTGAGAAATCCGATCAACAATAAGAATACGGTGATGATGCCAAAGACAATCCCGCTGGTTAATCCGTGAATGAGATGTTTGCGCATCAGATTTTCTCCTCGGTGAGCACTTCGCCCATGATCCCTGTAGGCCGGAAGATCAACACCAGTACCAGGATAGCGAAAGCGATCACATCCTTGAGCTGGAAATTAAGCCCCAGTATCGCTGGACCGATCGACTCAACGATGCCCAGGAACATTCCGCCAAGCATAGCGCCGGGGATATTCCCGATGCCCCCGAGCACTGCAGCGGTAAATGCCTTAATACCAGGAATGAAGCCCACGAAGAAAAATACCAACCCGAGGTGGATGCCCCACATCACACCTCCTGCACCAGCCAGCGCGCCGCTGATGATGAAAGTTCGGCTGATCACCTGATCTACGTCAATGCCCATCAATGCAGCAACCGGTTTATTTTCAGCTACGGCGCGCATCGAACGACCCAGGCGCGTGCGCTGTACCAGGAAATATAAAACAATCATGATGACGATCGAGAGAACAAAAGTCAGCACACCGGTATAAGTCAGAACAACGATTCCCTCTCCAACGGGAATCTCGAAGCCGATTCCGCGCGCCAGGGCATCTGGGTTGGCATAATCGCGACGTTGAGCGCCAAACAAAAGCTGGGCAGCGTTTTGTAAGAAGATCGATGCGCCTATAGCGCTGATCAACGGTACGAGGCGCGGGGCGCCGCGCAGTGGGCGGTAGGCGATTTTTTCAAGAAAGAAGCCGCTGGTCGAGGACAGGCTCATGCCGATTAGAAACGCCAGGATGACAGAGATTGTTGGGTGGGCGTTCAGAAAGTTTGTATCTGGATTTGTTGCAGTGCTGGCTGGAATGGCGCGCAAGGCCTCGAATGTAAAATAACCGCCAAACGCTCCGATCATCATCACTTCACCGTGGGCGAAGTTGATCATGAACAGGATACCGTACACCAGGGTGTAACCAATGGCGATGAGAGAATACACGCCGCCGAGAATCAACCCGGCAATCGTGAACCGCATCCAGGTATCTGGTCCATAGACCGCTTCCACAAAGAAAACCTGATAAATGCGCCAGATCAGGTAGCCAGCGAAAATAACCGCCAGGATGATTTGAACGATGCGGTAAGTGCTTAATGGGACCTTTAATGCTGTAGTTCGAGGTTTCGCCGTTTCCATTTGATCTTTCCTTCAAAGGCAATCAGCCAACACCGCAAGTTATTACATGGCGGGGCAGGTGACTATACCCGCCCCGCCATGCAAATGATGTGAGATCAACCTGTAAGCACAGGCGGCGCTGGTTGACTGCGCTTCACAGTCTGTATCCCAGATTATGGGGCAGGTACCCAGGCGCCATCCTGGACAATGTAGAAGGTCGGGCCGGAGCCAGAGCACTCGCCCGTGGCATCGCAGGTCACGGTGCCGGACAGCCCCTGGTAATCCTTGATACTGCGCACAGCATCCACCAGCGCGCCGCGCGGGATGCGCAGGCTGCCGTCATCACCCACGAAAGCCACCTGTTTGATGGCGTAGACCAGCGTGGCGGCGGAGTCGTAAGCTGTCCAGGAATAGGGAGAGAGAACGCCTGGTTTCTGTCCGAAGGCAGCTTCATAAGCGGCGTCGAACTTGGCCTTGGCGTCAGAAGCGGGCGGGA
>JAJUJL010000045.1 GCA_029265355.1 Chloroflexota bacterium
ACCAACTGGGACTTCAACACGGCTAAGAACCTGGCAGAGGCCAACCTGACCGTGGCGACCGCCGCCGACAAGGGCAACGTTTTCATCCTGGCGCCCAATGACGGCACGGCGCGCGCCATCGCCGACGCTTTCGCCGCCGACAAAGACGTGACCAGCTACGTGGTGACCGGGCAGGACGCCGAGAAGGCTTCTGTGCAGTACATCATCGACGGCAAGCAGTCCATGACCGTGCTCAAGGACGTGCGCACGCTGGTGGCGGACGCCATCAATGCGGCAGTCGCCTACCTGACCGGCTCCACGCCGCCCCAGACGACCACCTACAACAACGGCAAGATCGACGTTCCGGCCAAGCCATCCGAGGTGATCGCGGTGGACAAGGACAACGTCAAGGCCGCTATCATCGACTCCGGCTACTGGCCCGCCAGCGATTTCACCGGGCTGCCCTGATCCTTAGCAGTTCTACATACAAGAATAGTGATGGGACATCCCATCACTATTCTTGTATAATACATTTATCATCTTATCCCCCGGAGCTGCTATGAAACCTCCTATACTGGAAATGAGGAATATCACCAAAGAGTTCCCCGGTGTGAAAGCCTTGAACAACGTGAGCTTCCAGGTCGCCGAAGGTGAGATACACTGCCTGGTGGGTGAGAACGGCGCTGGGAAATCGACGTTGATGAAGGTGCTCAGTGGGGTGTACCCTTACGGCGAATACAGCGGGGAAATCTACTTGAACGGCCAACTGCAGAAATTCTCGGGCATCCGCGACAGCGACCGGGCGGGGATTGCCATCATCTACCAGGAGTTGGCGCTGGTGCCTGAGCTGACGGTGTATGAGAACATCTTTTTGGGCAACGAGATCCGCAAAGGGATCATGGTGGATTGGAACGAGACGATCAAGCGCGCCAGCGAAGTGCTCAAAAAGGTTGGCCTGGATGTCAACCCGGCAGCCAAGATCAAGGAACTGGGCGTTGGCAAGCAGCAGTTGGTCGAGATCGCCAAGGCGCTCAGCCGAGATGTGCGCTTGCTGATCCTGGACGAGCCCACCTCGGCGCTCAACGAGGACGACAGCCGCAACCTGCTGAACTTGCTGCGCGGACTGAAGAAGCAAGGGGTGACCTGTATCCTGATCTCGCACAAGTTGAAAGAGGTGATCGAGATCGCTGACACGGTCACTGTGCTGCGGGATGGCAAGACGATCTGCACGCTCAGCGCGGAGACGGATGAGATCTCTGAATTTGTGCTGATCAAGCACATGGTGGGGCGCGAGATCGACAATATCTACCCGCCGCGCTCAACAAAGCCCTCGGATGAGATCCTGTTGGAAGTGAAGGACTGGAGCGCGTACGATCCCCGCCTGGGGCGCTATGTGCTCAAGAACGTTTCCTTCTATGTGCGCAAAGGGGAAATCGTTGGCTTTGCTGGGTTGATGGGGTCGGGCCGCACTGAGCTGGCAAAGAGCCTGTTTGGCAACCCAGATGGCTATCATATCACCGGCGAGATCACGTTCAAGGGCGAGCGCCGGCGCTACACTCACCCGCAAAGCGCCATTCGCTCTGGGATGGCTTATGTGACTGAGGATCGCAAGGGCAATGGCCTGATCCTGATCCAGGATGTCAAGCAAAACATCACCCTGGCAAACCTGCGGAAAATTGCGAAACGAGGGGTGGTGAACGCCAACGCTGAGATCAAGGTCGCCAATGAGTACAAATCCTCCTTGAATATTAAGACCCCCACGGTTGAGCAGAAGGTGGGAAATTTGAGCGGCGGCAACCAGCAGAAAGTCTCGGTGGCGAAGTGGCTGTTTGTCAAGCCAGACATCCTGATCCTGGATGAGCCGACCCGCGGCATCGATGTGGGTGCAAAGTTCGAGATTTACACCATCATGACCCGGCTGGTTCAGCAGGGGATGAGCATCATCATGATTTCTTCAGAGCTTCCAGAGGTGCTGGGAATGAGCGATCGCGTCTATATTCTCTCAGCAGGCCGCTTGACCGGAGAGTTGCCCATCGAGGAAGCCACTCAAGAAAAAATCATGCACCTGGCAACCAATTGAGGAGGATTGGCATGTCGTTCTTCAGCGATGTACAGAAAGTCCTGCGGGAAAATATCCGTGAATACGGTATGTTTATTGCTTTGTTCGTGATCATGGCCATCTTTACGTTCACGACAGACGGTATCTTTATTTCATCTCGCAATATCAGCAACTTGTTGAACCAGACTGGCTACATCGCCGTGTTGGCGGTGGGTATGACGCTGGTGATCGTCATCCGGCACATCGACCTTTCGGTGGGTTTCCTGGCGGGTTTCCTGGGGGCGGTGGCTGCCATTGCGCTGGTCTTCTGGAAGCTGCCGGTGATCGTGGTGATCCCGATGGTGCTGGCGATGGGCGTGGTGGCAGGACTGATCACCGCCTTCCCGGTGGCGCAGCTCAAAATTCCATCCTTCGTGGCTTCGCTGGCGGGCTGGTTGATCTATCGCGGCCTGCTGCTGTTGGCGACGATCAGCACCGGAACGATCGTGATCCCCAACAAAGCTTTCAACGATATCGGCAACGGCTACATCCCCGATCTGCCAGAGATGGGCTTCCTTCCGGGATTGCACAAGGTGACCTTGCTGCTGGGCGTTCTGGCGATCGTGTTCTTCATCGTCAGCGAGCTCAACAATCGCCGCAATAAGCTGGCCTACAATTTCGAGGTCTTACCGCGCAATATCTTCATTCTCAAGCTGGTGCTGGTGTCAGCGCTGATCGGCGGCATCACCTGGGTGCTGGCGGGGTACAACGGCATGTCCTGGACGGTGGTGATCATGCTGGTGGTGTTGGGCATCTACAACTTCGTCACCACGCAGACGGTTTTGGGGCGGCACATCTACGCCATCGGCGGCAACCCGGAAGCGGCTGAGCTGTCAGGCATCAATGTTAAGAACCTGACCTATATTGTGTTCGCTTCGATGGGCATGCTCTCTGCGCTGTCTGGCATACTGTTCACCTCGCGCTTGCAATCGGCGACCACCACCGCCGGCACGCTGTTCGAGCTGGACGCCATCGCCGCGGCCTACGTGGGCGGCGTCTCGGCTGCGGGCGGCGTGGGCAAGGTGATGGGTTCGATCATCGGCGCCCTGGTGATGACCTCGCTGACCAGCGGTATGAACCTGATGGGCATGGATATCTCGCTGCAGTATGTGGTTCGCGGCGCGGTCCTGGTCTTCGCCGTGATCTTCGATGTCACCACGCGGAGCAGGGGCAAGTAGCCAGATGCTGCGCGTCCTTTTCATCGGCGGCACAGGTGTCATCTCGACCGCCAGCTCGGCGCTGGCGGTCGAGCGCGGCATCGAGCTGTACCTGCTCAACCGCGGGCAATCCCTGCGACCGGCGCCGCCGGGAGCGCGGCTGCTGCACGGCGACATACGCCAGCCAGACAGCGTGCGCCAGGCGTTAGGCGACCTGGATTTCGACGCTGTGGTGGATTGGATCGCTTACACCCCAGAGCAGGTGCAGGTGGATATCGAGCTATTTGGCGAACGCACCCGACAGTACGTGTTCATCAGCTCGGCAGCGGTGTACGAGAAACCGCCGCGCTCGCTGCCGGTCACGGAGAGCACCCCGCGCGCCAACCGCGTGTGGGGTTACGCCATGGACAAGATTGCCTGCGAGCGGCTGCTGGAACGAGCTTACGAGGCCGATGATTTTCCGGTCACCATCGTGCGCCCCTCGCACACCTACGATGCCACGTTCCTGCCCACGCATGGCGGATACACCACGCTGCGGCGCATGATCGAGGGCAAGCCAGTGGTGGTGCACGGCGATGGCAGCTCGCTGTGGACGCTGACTCACCAGCGCGATTTCGCCGTGGGACTGGTGGCGCTGCTGGGACATCCGGCGGCGCTGGGGGAGGTGTTTCACATCACCTCCGATGAATGGCTGACCTGGAACCAGATTTACACCGTGCTGGCGGAAGCGGCGGGCGGGGAGGCGAAGCTGGTGCACGTGCCCTCGGAGGTGATCGCTCGCTTCGATAAACGCTGGGGCGATTCGATGCTGGGCGACAAGATGCACAGCGCCATTTTCGACAATAGCAAAATCAAGCGCCTGGCGCCGGATTTCAAGGCGCAGATCCCGTGGTGGCAAGGGGCGCGCGAAATCGCCGCCTGGTACGCCGCCGACCCGCAGCGCCAGGTGGTGGATACGCAGTTCGATGCATTGGTGGATAGAATCGTGCGCGAGATGAGCCGCGTGGGCAATCCCCCGAAGTAGGGGCGATCCATGTGCCAATGCCTCGTCCGCGTGATCATCCGTACGGGTCGCCCCCGCGTGCGATCGTAGGGGCGACCCATTTGAGAATGACCAGAGCGCTGGTCAAAACGTACGGGTCGCCCCCATGTGACAATGCCCCGAGCGTGTGATCATCCGTACGGCTCGCCCCCGCATGCGATCGTAGGGGCGACCCATGTGAGAATGACCAGAGCGCTGGTCAAAACGTACGGGTCGCCCCATGTGCCAATGCCCCGACCGCGCCATCGTACGGGCGCCTCGCCCCCGGGTGCCAATGACCCGTGCGGCGGGAAGGGCGACCCGTCCATTGCCTGCCACGGCGCGAATTGACCCAATCAATTTGCCTGCTGAATCGAATGTTAATCTCGCGTGGGTCGCCCCTACGAATATGTTATATACTTTTTACATGCCATACGACCCTGATATCCATCATCGGCGGTCAATTCGCCTGCAAGGTTATGATTACAGCCAGGCAGGCGCCTATTTTGTGACTATTGCAACATGGCAGAAGACACATTTGTTTGGTGAAATTGACCAGGGTGTGATGCGGTTGAATTATATTGGCAAAATTGTTGGCGAAGAATGGCAGAGATTGGAATTTAGATTTCCTGGCGTTGTCATTGATGCCTATGTCGTAATGCCCAATCATTTTCATGGCATCCTCGTCTTTGCGCACGCCCTGATTTCAAAGGTATCTGGACCATTAACCTTGGGGGAAGTCATCGGGCAATTCAAGTCCAGGGTAAACAAACGATTGAAGCCTGAAGGTCCAATCTGGCAGCGGAATTATTACGAACATATCATTCGCAACCAGGAGGATATGGAACGAATCCGGGCATACATCGAGGACAACCCCCGCCGTTGGGAAGAAGACAAAGACACCGATTTTTAGGCTCGCCCCCGCGTGCGATCGTAGGGGCGACCCATGTGAGAATGACCAGAGCGTTGGTCAAAACGTACGGGTCGCCCCATGTGCCAATGCCCCGACCGCGTGATCATCCGTACGCCTCGCCCCCGCGTGCGATCGTAGGGGCGACCCATGTGAGAATGACCAGAGCGCTGGTCAAAACGTACGGGTCGCCCCCAGGTGAATATGCCTCGACCGCGTGATCATCCGTACGGTTCGCCCCCGCGTGCGAACGTACGGGTCGCCCCATGTGCCAATGCCCCGACCGCGCCATCGTACGGGCGCCTCGCCCCCGCGTGCCAATGACCCGTGCGGCGGGAAGGGCGACCCGTCCATTGCCTGCCACGGCGCGAATTGACCCAATCGAATTGCCTGCTGAATCGAATGTTAATCTCGCGTGGGTCGCCCCTACATGGGGCCCGAATGTGGGTCGCCCCTACGGTGAGGGGCACGCGCGTGCCCGATCCGAATTAACCGATTTCTTCCATTAAATGGGCAGGGACGACGGCGGCGCCAATCACTCCCGGACCGGTGTGCACGCCCAGCACCGGGGAGATGCGCAGCACTTCGAGACGCGCCAGGTTCAGGCCCTGGCTGAGCAAGCCGGCCAGCTCTTCGGCCTGGGCAGCCGCCTGTCCGTGCAGCACGCTGACGTGCAGACGCGTGTCGCCGTAGGTGCGCTGCAGGTGGTTGCGGATGGCTTGCAACGCCCGGCTGATGGTGCGCTCTTTGCCCAGGGTGGAGTACTTGCCATCGCTCTTGTCCACCTTTATGAGCGGCTTGATGTTGAGCAAGGCCGAAGCCAGCGCCTGGACGCGCCCGATGCGCCCACCTTTTTGCAGGTAAGCCAGCGTTTCCAGGGTGTAAACCACCTCGCTGGCCTGGCGGACTTTTTCGAGCTGCGCTCTGATCGCCTGCACCGTCCAGCCGGCGCGGGCTGCCAGGGCGGCTGTCAGCACCTGGAAGCGCTGCCCGCCAGAAAGGGTGAGGGTGTCGATATGTTCGACCAGGGCTGTGGAGGCTGATTGCGCTCCCTGGCGGGCGGATTCCAGCGTGGCGGATAGCCCCGACGAGATGTGCAGGGAGAGCACTGGTCCGCCAATCTCGGCCAGCTTGTGGTAGATGGCGGCGAAATCGCCCGGGGAGGGCAGCGAGGTGGTTGGGATACGCGGCCAAAGCTGCGCCAGGCGTGCGTAGAAGTCATTGCGGGAGATGGCTTCGGAGCTGATTTCGCCTTCCGGGAACTGGATTTTCAAGGGTGCGATGTGAATGTTGTGGGTGTGGATCTCTTCGGGGGTCAGGTCAGCGGCTGAATCGGTGACAATGTGCATTTTATTTTTGGTTCTCCTGCGATGAATTGTATCAGATATAGGAATAAATGTTAATTTGCTTGGACAGGGGGTGGGCAGGCTAAGTAAACCGCCGGAAGTGTTTAGAGCAAATCGACCATCGCGATGGCGGTTTACTCCTGGGTTTCGCCGGTGCTCGTTCACATTTTTGTAAAGACACTTCCAGCGAAACACCTAACAGCTTGCCCTACATGCAAAAAGACCCCAAAGGTTTTGGAAACCTTTGGGGTCTGGAGGGCAAGGCCTGTTGCTACTTCTTGATCTGGATCGAGCCGCCGCCCAGGGGCTGCAAAGCGCCGTTGTCGTAGATCACGCCGGCCTCATCCCAGATTTTGATGCGCAGGGCGTCCGGGTCGTCGCCAGCCCACATCTGGAACTGGAAGACGCCGTTGCCGTTGATCGTGCCCTGGCCTCTCAAGATAGCCAGGGCGCCAGCCGGGTCGACCACCAGCCAGTGGAAATCCGCAGCCTTGAAATTCATCCCCGCGTCATTGAATTGCATCTCGACGCTGCCAGAGGGGAGCAGGGAGCCCGGCAGGTACTTGGCGACGAAGGCGACGGAGGTTTTGCCGCTGGCGGCAGGGTTAGCCGGGTAGGAGCCAGCCGGCGAGTCGATCCAGGCGCCGCCGGTGACGAAGCCGCCGTTCGGATCGAAGACCACCACGTATTCGTAGAAAGCCTGGTCAGAATTGCCATAGCCATCCTGCACGGTGACCGAGACGGTGTAGATGCCGGGCGTGGTGTAGGCGTGCGAGCCGGTGATGACGCCGGAGCCGGCCGCCTCGCTGACCGCGCCAGCGGAGGTGCTGCCATCGCCCCAATCCCACGTAGCGGTGTGCAGATCGAGCTTATCCGGATCGATGAAGGAAACGCTGGCATTGACGGTTTCGCCAACCGGGGTCACGTCGGGGGATACGGTGACATCGCCAAGTTCGGGCGGGTAGTTGACCACGTTGAGCCCAACCACCACCGGGTCGTGATCCGATGAGCGGTAGCCGTTCGGCTCATACAGGGCGTCGATGCTGGGCGGTTTGAAGCTGGTATCGTAATCAAGGGCATCCGATTCGTCGGAGTTGATGTGCCAATCGGCAGCGCCGGTCACCTGGGAGAGCATGCTGGAGTTTGCCAGGGCATGATCCAGGTAGCCGAACTGCCCGTCGAAGACGTAGGAATAGGCATACGCGCCCTGGAAGTAGGAGATCAGGTTGGTGTAATCGTCTCCGGTGCCAGGGGTGTCATCCGAGCCGAGCTTGATGGCGTCGATGGGGTCTTCCATGGCGTAGGAGTTCAGGTCGCCCATGATGATGAAGTCGGGGTCGCCGCTGCCGGTGGGATCGCTGGCCAGCCAGTCCACGAGGGCTTGCGCGGCGAGGGTGCGGGTGCCATTGCAGTTGCCCTGGCCGTCGCCGAGGTCGAAGTCCCCGATGTCATCGCAGGTGGAGCCTTTGGACTTGAGGTGGTTAACCGCCACGGTGAAGCGGCCACCTGTGGACAGGTCCTGGAAGGTCTGAGCCAGGGTGGGGCGGTTCTTAGTGTCGATGAAGCGCGGGTCGACGGTCGAGTCGAGGATTTTGAAGCCGCCGATCGGAGCGACGCTGGCGGTGCGGTAGATCAATCCGACGCGGATGGCATCGCTGCCGATCACGCCGGTATCGATATAAGCATAGCCCGGCAGGCCGGCCACGATATCCGCCAGGGGTTCGACGCCGGGCGTGTTTTCGATCTCGTTCAAGCCGATGATGTCGGCGTCCAGTCCAGCCAGGGCAGCGAGCAGCTTGGCTCGCTGGCGGGTGAGCTCATTCGGCTGGTCGTAGTCCCAGCCGCGGCATTCCAGGTTTTGCAGCGGACCGCATTTGTTGTCGAGGGGATTGCCGGTGGGGTAGTCGGGCGTGAGGAAGTAGTTGAGCGTGTTCATCGCCGCAAGGCGCAGGCTACCGCCCACCGGGTCGGGCGCGGCCGGTCGCGGGTTGAGGGGGAGGTAGTCCGCGGGGGCGGTGGGCTGAATGCGATAGAGGCTGAAGTCGTAGCCAAGCACGCCGGTGACATTCTGCACGGTGTCGCCGCCGCGAAACAGGTTATTCAAGGAAAATGGGCTGCCATTGGGGTGGCGCAGGATAGGCGGATTCTGCGCGCCCAGGCCATCGTCCAGGGTAATGCGGCGCAGGGAATTGGCGAGCGTGCGCGCCAGGGCGGGCGCGCCGGGCTCATCGATGGCTGTGCCGGTGAAGGGGCGACTTTCGCCATCCAGCGGCAGGGCGATGACCATCTCGCCAAAGCGGTCGTAGTTGAAGTATTCAGAGATGACCAGCGCTTGCGGGAAGCGCACCAGCATGCCTTCGTAGCGCTCCAGGTAGGTGGCGTCGGGGAAGGGCATGGTCACATCGGTTGGCGCCACGCTGCCCGAGCCGCAACTGACGATGTTCGCCGCCGGCACGGCAGCGGTGTTGCTGTCCGATCCGTTGAGCGTGGTTTGGTTGAATCGCTCGCGAGCATAGCCGGTCACGCGCACCACCTGACCGGCGCTCACCAGGTCGGTGTTGCCGGTGTAGACAAAGATGCCGTCCGAAGTGGCAGGATCTCCATCGCCAGACAGGTCCTGGAGATAGAAACCCTGCAAACCGACGCTGGTGCTGCCGCCGAAATCGCCCACCACGACACCCTGGGTGGTGACCACACCCGTGATGGCTGCTGAAAGACCTGAGCCCTGGATGTTGTAGATGGGGGTGTAGGCGACAGAGCAAACGTCATAGGGGGTGAAGCCGACGGTGAAATCGATGACCATATTGTCGGGTGGATCGTTGGTATCCACGTCGGCGATGTTGGCGGCAAAGATGGTCAGCGTGCAGCTATCTCCGTGCACCAAATCGACCAGCGGGTCGATGAAGAACGTGGTATCACCGCCGCTGTAGGCGGCGCTCACGGGGTTGCCATTGCAAGCCAGGGTGAACCAGGGATCGGTGACGGTGACTGGCTCGCTGAAGGTGACGCTCAGGTTGGCGGACACGGGGAAGTTCGTGGCGCCGTCGACCGGGTAGGTGCTGGTCACCTGGGGAGCGGTATCGTCAGGCGTGCAAGAAGCGACATGGGCTCCCAGGCCACCGTAAGTGTCCAACGCAAAGCCATCCCACGCTGCGGAAGGATCGAAGGCATCCGTGGCATTGCTATCCCCGGCGCAGACGGTGCTTTTCCGCACCAGGGTGTTGTCAGCGGTGCTGGTCAGGCCGGAGCCCCACTCAACGCCAGGGTCTAAGCCGATCTGCCCGATCGCATCGATGATGGTGGCGCCTTTGCGCAGCACAACCGCGTCATCGCCGTTGAACCAGCCAGCGCTGCTGGTCTGGTCGGCCTGGGCCAGTATGGCAGCTACCGCACTTGCCTGGGCAATGACATAGACATCGCCATTGGCTACCGAGCCGGTGAGATTGATTGTCAAACCCGCGGAGGAGCTGCCATTGAAGAACATCTGAATGTTGTAGCCACCGGCGGCGAGATCGATCGTTGCTCCGGTGCCGTTGTAGATCTCGAGGGCTTTGTTGTTGCTGGAGCCTTCGATGTATTCCGAGAAGAACAACTCGGTTGGGGTGGCTGCCAGTGCAGGTCGTGCAGCCGGGAAACCAGCGGTGATGAAAGACAATGCCAGCAGAAAAACGAACAGCTTGTATACCCTGCGTGTCATACACAACTCCTTTTTATTTGATTGTTCGAATAACTTGACTTGGGGAATGCCAGAGATAGAAAGGGGCAGATTGACGGTTTCGAGATCGAGATATCCACCATAAAAGAATTGTAGATGAAAGCTTACAAAATTGCAAGGTGTAACAACTAACCTTCGGACAAGCGTGAGAACAGCACCATTTCACGGGTCACTGCGAGCCCCGCAGAGGCGTGGCAATCTCATCGCCGGGAGGGGAGATCGCTACGCTTTCGCTTGTGATGACAGACTCAGCGCCATGGTGTGAACTGTTGCCGAGGATCGGCGCGCATCGCTGCGCTGAGTATCGGGCGGTCATGATACAATTGTGCCCATGCTGCCCCTGACGGTGATCGCCTGCAAGATCTTCCAGGGCCTGATCGAGTCCTACCTGCCGCCCGAGGCGGCGGCGCGCGCCACCTTCCTGGACTACGGGCTGCACGCCACGCCCAAGAAGCTGAGGCTGGCGGTGCAGGAGCAAATCGATGTCTTGCCGGAGCCCTCGCTGGTGTTGCTGGGCTATGGGCTGTGCGGCAACGGGCTGGACAAGATTTCTGCAGGGGTGCACACGCTGCTCATCCCGCGCACCGATGATTGCATCGGCGTGCTGCTGGGCTCTTACCAGCGCTACCGGGAGGAGTTCGATTCGCAGCCGGGCACGTATTACCTGACCAAGGGCTGGCTGGAGGCCGGGTCGAACCCGCTGCAGGAATACGAACAGATGGTGGCCAAGTACGGGCAGGCGATGGCGGATTACATCATCGATACGCAGTACAAGCACTACAAACGCCTGGCGCTGGTGGCGCACACGCCGGAGGATATGGAGCGTTATCGGCAGCAGGCGCAGCGCGTGGCGCACTTCTGCGGGCGCTGGGGCGTGACCTACGCCGAGCTGTTGGGTTCGAAGGCATACGTGGCGCGGCTGGCAGAGCTGGCGGTGCTGCTGAGCAGCAACGGCGGTGGACTGCCGGAAGGGACGCCTGCACCCGAGGATTTTGTGATCGTGCCGCCGGGGGGCGAGTTGCGGCAAGCGCTGTTTTTGCGCTGACAGCTAACAAAGTTGTCAGATGATCGTACGAGACTCTGAGGGATAATAGAGGTAATGTCTACCGACTTTTACCGCCAGATTTTGGACGATCTCTACGATGGGGTGTATTTTGTCGATCGTGGTAGGCGCATTACCTACTGGAACCGTGGCTCGGAGCG
The DNA here is from genome assembly GCA_029265355.1 of Chloroflexota bacterium. GTDB lineage: Bacteria > Chloroflexota > Anaerolineae > Anaerolineales > UBA4823 > JAJUJL01. The sequence continues at coordinate 11,430 of JAJUJL010000045.1, forward strand.
CATCACCGGCTATAAACAGGAACAGGTGCTGGGCCGCCGCTGCGCCGATTCGCTGCTCATGCACGTGGATGAAGATGGTGTGCTGCTTTGCCAGAGCGGCTGTCCGGTAGCGGCGACGATCGAAGATGGCGAGCTGCGCGAGGCGCAGGTGTACCTGCACCATGCCAATGGGCACCGCGTGCCAGTGCGGGTGCGCGTGGCGCCGATACGCGATAGCGAGGGGAATATCACCGGCGCAGTGGAGACCTTCTCGGATAACTCGCGGCTGGTGGAGGCGCTGCGCGAGGCGCGCAGCCAGGCTTCCAGCGCCCTGCGGGATGCGCTGACCGGCTGCGGCAACCGGCGCTTCATCGAGATGCATTTGCAGAGCGCGCTGGACAATGCGCGGCTCTACCACACGAGCTGCGGGATCATTTTCCTGGATGTGGACAATTTCAAGGACATCAACGATAACCTGGGGCATCTCGCCGGAGATCGGGCGCTGTGCATGCTGGCGGATACGCTGCGCGCCAATTTGCGCGCTACCGATCTTGTTGGGCGCTGGGGGGGAGATGAGTTTGTGGTCATCTTGCCGGATTCCAACCTGGAGAACCTGGTGGGCGTGGCGCACAAGCTGCGCAGCCTGGTGGAGCGTTCGCAGTTCACCTGGAGCGATGCGACAGGTGGCACACACCTGGTGCAGATCACCATCTCGGTTGGGGCGACGCTGGCTGTGGCGGAGGATACCCTCGAGTCGCTGGTGCAGCGCGCCGATCAGCTCATGTACCAGTCGAAGGGCATGGGCCGCAACCAGGTGACAGCGGTGTTCGTCGGCGGTGGGCGCAGCGGGTGGAGCCCGTATTAACTGCCGGGGGAGCAGACAGGCAAGGCGAGTGTTTCGTTTTCTTTCGAAAACGAAAACGTTTTGAATTGTTAAACCAGATTTTACACCCCGTTAATTCCAGTGTGTTAAGCTTATCTATAGGAGGATAAAGCTGTGCACATACTGGTAACGAACGATGACGGTGTCGCCGCACCTGGCTTGCTGGCGCTGGCGCGGGCCATGCGGCAGATCGGACAGGTGAGCGTTCTGGCGCCAGACCGCAACTGGTCGGGGGGAGGACATGTGAAGACGATCGACCGCCCACTGCGAATCAAGGAAGTGATGCTGGCGGATGGCAGTGTGGCGATGGCAGCCGATGGTGCGCCATCGGACTGCGTGGCGCTGGCGCTATTGGGCTTCTTGCCGGAGAAGGTGGATTTGGTGGTTTCGGGCATCAATCCAATGCCCAACCTGGGGCACGACGTGACCTACTCGGGCACGGTCACAGCGGCGATGGAAGCGGTGATCTGGGGGCACAGCGGGATCGCTTTCTCCCTGGATTCGCCCGAGAATCACCTGGGGGTGTTGGATTACGGGCCGGCTGCGGAGATCGCCCGGAGGGTGGTAGAAATCGTACTGATGAACAGTCTACCCGCTGGGATTTTGCTGAATGTCAATATCCCGTATGGCCCCCTGAGTGAAATCCAGGGGATTCGCATGACCCGCCAGGGCTTGCGCGTCTACCGTGACCGGCTGGATCAGCGCGTTGACCCGCGCGGCCGGCCGTATTTCTGGATCGGCGGCGAGGCGCCCACCGGCATCCCCGAGCCGGGCACGGATGTCGGCGCGCTGAGCGAAGGATACGTTTCGATCACGCCGCTGCAGCTCGATTTGACGGCATACCCGGCGCTGCACCGCATGAAAACCTGGCAGTGGGAGATGGGGGAAAAGCTGGGCGAGCATGTGACGGCGGCTTGAGCAACGCGATCTGTTCACGCTAAGTGCACCGCACGCCTCTCGAAAGACACCTGAGGGGCGCAATACCCAAATTCATCGACAGGTGAAACAGGCGACCTGGTATTCGCCCAGGGCTGCCAGCAGGTCGTCCCGGCGCAGGATAATGGTCACGCCGCGCTCGCCTGAACCGATCGAAACTTCCTCTTCTTTCAGCACTGTTTCATCGACGAAGATGCGCACAGGTTGGCGCAAGCCGAAGGGACCCACCGCGCCGGTGACATAGCCGGTCACGGCCAACACTTCTTCCGGCGTTGCCAGGGTCAGTCGCGATTGCCCCAGGAATTTGCGCAGCGCCGGCCAGGAGACCTGCGCCGGGCCGGCCACCAGCGCCAGGGCGAAATCTTGCGCGCCCAGGCGGAAGAGTATGCTGCGCACCACCTGCCCTGGGCGCTGGCCGCGCTCGGCGGCGGCTTGCTCCAGCGAGTTCACCGGCCCAGGATGGCGAAAAACACGATGTGGGATGCCCTGCTGTTGGAGAAAGCGGGCGACGGGAGGGGGTGATGTCATAACTTTAGTTTCCTGACAATATTGTAAGTCCTTTTGACGACAATTTCCAGGGCGGCGCGCCGATAACAATAGTGGTATTGATTGCTGAATTATCAAAAATGTCAAAAGGAATTGCAATTATGCGCTGCCAGACCAACTTTCATTCGTGGATCATCCTGCTGGGCATTGCGCTGGGGTTGGCGTTGCTGTTTCTGCTGAGCGAAGCGACGCCAGCCAGCGCATACCTGGGTTGCGGGGGAGAGGTGCTTGCGGCGACGAACAGCGACTTCGAATTCCAGCTTGCCGCGCTGGTGAACCAGGCGCGCCAGCAAGCTGGATTGCCGCCGCTCAAGCTGGTGGAGACTTTGAGCCAGGCGGCGCGCTATCACGCCGCTGACCTGGGGGCGGAAGATTACTTCCAGCACGACACTTACGATCGCAGCACGTCGGACCTGGATTGGGTGTGCGCCTGGTGGCAACGGGTAGAGGCGTACTATCCCAATTTTAACCTGTTGGGCGAGAATATTGCCGCTGGCGCCAGCACGCCGGAGATGGCGCTGGAGCTGTGGATGAACAGCGATGGGCACCGGGCGAATATCCTGGCGCCAGAGTTTCGTGAAATTGGCATCGGCTATGCCCAGGCAGACAGCGCCTATCAGCATTACTGGGTGCAGGATTTTTCCGCTGGAGACAATTACCCCTTGGTGATCGAGGGGGAGCAGCCCAGCACCGACTCGCCCGAAGTTCAGGTGTACCTGTACGGCAGCTTCAGCGAGATGCGCCTGCAGGTGGATGGTGGAACCTGGTCGGAGTGGATGCCGTTTATAAACAGCTTTACCTGGGAGCTGCCAGCGCTGAGCGGCGAGCACACCCTGTCCGCTGAAATGCGCAGTCCCAATGCCAGCGCCGCATCGCAGGACAGCATTTTCCTGGAGGTTGTGGACGTGAACCCTTATCCTGATCCTTTGCCACAGCCTGAGCCGGCGCCGGAGTGTCCCAGCCATCGCCTCTATTTTCCGCTGGTGACTCAATAACCCGCAAAGGCTCGTAGGCTTTCACCTGGGGTGTTGGTGGGCGACTCTGCCGCTCGCTAACACCCCAGGTCATTCTCCTATGGTATGATTTTGCCAGGAGGCGGTATGCTCGATTTTTGGAATGTTTCCATATACGGCAACCTGGCATCGCGCTGGGGGCTGGCGCTGCTCGCCAGCGCAGGGCTGTATGTTTTGCTGCTTCTGCTGCGGCGGACGATCTCCCACCGCCTGGAGCGCATGGCTGCTCGCACCCCGTGGCAGCTCGATGATGTGCTGGCTGGCATGGTCAGGAGCACGCATTCGCTCTTTCTGCTGATCGCCAGCCTGGAAACCGGGGCCGGGCTGCTCTCGTTGCCCGTGGAAATCAAGATCGCGCTGCAGCGCCTGCTCGTGGCGGCGCTTTTACTGCAGGGGGCTGGTTGGGGATTGAGCCTGGTCGATTACCTGGTCACAAGGCGCTTGCTGGCCGCCCAGCCTGAAAACGAAGCCAAGACCACGCGCAGCGCCATCCTGCTGGTGACGAAGATCGCGGTGTGGAGCCTGGTGCTCTTGCTGGTGCTGCAAAACGCCACCGGCATCAAAGTCGATGCGCTGCTCGCCAGCCTGGGCATCGCTGGCGTGGCGGTCGCCCTGGCGGTGCAGAATATCCTGGGCGATCTGTTCTCCTCGCTTTCCATTGCGCTGGATCGTCCGTTCGTGATCGGCGACACGATCAAGGTCGGGGCGATGACCGGAACGGTGGAAAAGATTGGGCTGAAGTCCACCCGCTTGCGCAGCCTGGATGGCGAGCAACTGATCTTTTCGAACGCCGACCTGCTCTCCAGTCGCATCCAAAATTTCCAGCGCATGGAGAAACGCCGGGCGGTGATCAGCGTGGCTGTGGATTACACCACACCGGTGGACAAACTGCGAGTCATACCGAAGCTGTTGGAGGAGATTGTCGCAGCCCAACCACAGGCGGTCTTCGAGCGCGCTCACGCCAAAACATTGGGGGATTTTGGGCTGATCTATGAGCTGGTGTACACCTCGCCAACCCCTGATTACCAGGCTTTTTTGGATACCCAGCAGGCGGTGCTCCTGGCGATCCTGGAAGCTTTCCAGCGAGAGGGCATCCACCTGCCAAATCCGACCCAAAACCTGGTCGTCCAGCGCCCAGCGGGCGGTCTGCCTGGGAGTTGATCCGCAGGCTAACAAAGTTGACAATCAGGGGGAAGCAGTTGCCTGCTATAATCAATCTTGCGTTGCCATATTATTCCGGCTTGCAAGGATATGCCGTGGGGTACTTTAATGGAAAGCTTTTCGTTTCGTAAATTATTCCATGCCAGCGCTGCCGTTCCAACGGCGAATATGGCTGATCATCCCCACCGAAGCATCCCCATCCGCATCAAAATCATCCTGCCGTACCTGGCGCTGGCGTTGCTAATCGCCCTGGTGGCGGCTTACCTTGTGACGCGCATCGTGTTCGATACGCTCGAAGAGCGCTTCAACAATCAGCTCATCGAGGCGGGCAAGCTTGCTTCTGCGGCCATCGTGCGCGATGAGGATCGCTTGCTGAAAACGGTGCGGCTGCTGAAATATGCACAGGGTGTGCCCGAGGCGCTGGCGGCCGGCGATGCGCAGCGGTTGCGCGACCTGTCGTTCGGGATTGTGGTGGACCAGGGCGAGGAAGCGGTGGAGTTCCTGGACGCGGAGGGCAACTGGCTGCTTTCTATGCACCACCGCCCTGGCGATCCCACGGAAGTGTATGCCTTTGCGCAGCAGGGGGGCGATCAATTCCTGCAGTGGCCGTTTGTGCAACGCTTGTTCGCCAGCCAGAAAGATTCGCTGGGGGACAAATTTTCCGGTCACGTCTCCAACAGCCGGGGTGAATATTTCTACGTGGGGTCGCCGATCTATGCGGCGAGTGGAGAGCAAGTGGGCGTGGTGCTGGTCGGGCGTAGCCTGGCAGCGTGGGTCGAAGCCTTGCGCCAGGAGACGCTGGCGCAGGTCACGCTGTATGGGTTGGATGGCAAGGTGCTGGCTTCGACGATGATGGAAGCCGGACCGCTGCTGCAGGATATGCTGACCTATAGCCTGGGTCAGCAGGATCAGAGCACATTGGTGCGTCCATTGGAGTCCAGCCGCGACCTGACGGTCTATGGGCTGCCCTACGCAGAAATCCTGGGGCCGTGGGAGGTGCGCGGGGATGTCGACCTGGGCGTGGTGGGCGCGGCGATGATGCAACCGCGCTGGGTCAATCCCAACCAATTGACGCGCATCCAGATCATACTGGGCGTGGCGTTGTCGTTCTTATTGGTGGCGCTGTTGGGCGCCAGCCTTGCGAATTACATCACCCGCCCATTGATGAAGCTGGTGAGAGCCTCCAGGCAGGTGGCGCAAGGCGATCTCAAAGTGCAGGTGGCGGTGCACACCAATGACGAGGTGCAGGTGTTGGCGACGGCCTTCAACCAGATGGTGCGCAGCCTGGATGCCTCCAAGCGCGAGCTGGTGGAAGCCTATGACGATACCCTGGAAGGCTGGTCACGCATCCTGGAACTGCGGGATAAGGAAACCGAAGGCCACACCATGCGCGTGGCTGAATTGGCGCTCAAGCTGGCCCAGCGGTTGGGGCTGCAAGGGGAGAGCCTGACCCACATTTATCGCGGGGCGGTGTTACACGATATTGGTAAGATGGCCATCGCCGATCGCATTTTGATGAAAGAAGGCGCGCTTACCGAGGAGGAGTGGGTGCTCATGCGCAGGCATCCCAGCATTGCGTATGAGATGCTCTCACCGATCGAATATCTGCGCCCGTCGTTGGATATCCCCTACTGTCACCACGAGCGGTGGGACGGCGGTGGTTACCCGCGCGGTCTGAAAGGCGAAGAGATCCCCATCGGCGCACGCATTTTCGCCGTGGTGGACGTGTGGGACGCGCTGACCTCGGATCGCCCGTACCGGCGGGCGATGAGCCGAGCAGACGCCTTGAAAGAGATCCAGGCTGGTACCGGTTCGCACTTCGATCCCGATGTGGCGCGCTGCTTTATAGAGCTGATCAATGATGGAGAATGATCTGGCTGCCCCTGCGGACGATGCTGAAGTGCGCCGACCCTGGCCGCTTTTGTTGAGCACGGTGGTCATCGCCAGCTTGATTTGTGTTTTTACGATCGCCAATATTAACCTCATGTTCAAGCCCTCCACGCATGCCCTGGCAGGCGTGGATTTGCATTCAGCCTATGAGGCGGATTACAGCGAAGATGAGGTGCACCTTGTTCCGGGGATCAGCCTCGACATCGTCAAGGATATTGTCCGCGATGAGGCGCAGGACCCGGGTGAGCTGGCGAAGCGCATCCAGGCGATGGAGACCGCGCTGGCGCTTCCCATACCGAGCATGACACCGGAAGCGCCGGGTGAACGTCAGGCCACGCCTGTGGCCAGGCTCGCCGAAGAAACACAGCCGCCTCCCGCGATGACCAACACGCTCCAACCACCTGCACCGACGCTGATCCCAGCGGAGGATATCACGCCAGCAGCAAGCCCCACCCACAGCGCGGCTGCCAGCGCTACCCCTGCGCCGCTCACGCCAGGCGCATTATCGACGCGCACCCCAACCGCAACGCCGGCGGCTTCAAAAACCCCGACACCGACTGCTGCAACCCCCACCAGCGCGACCTTGCCGCCGACCAACACGCCGCTCCCACCCACGCAAACCGCTATCCCTGCGACCCGTACACCGCTCCCAGCCACGCCCATCCCGCCCACCGCCACGCCCATCCCGCCCACCGCCACGCCCATCCCGCCCACCGCCACGCCCGTCCCGCCGACCGCCACGCCCGTTCCGCCCACCGCCACGCCCGTTCCGCCGACTGACACGCCCGTTCCGCCGACCGCCACGCCGGTTCCGCCGACTGACACGCCCGTTCCGCCGACCGCCACGCC
>JAJUJL010000049.1 GCA_029265355.1 Chloroflexota bacterium
GCCCATCCTCGGACAGAGCCGGGTCGGCGCCACAGACTTCGACTTCGAGCACTCCAAGCTGCGTGAGCGCCTGCGCAACAACCGCATGCCCCCCGGCATCGAGTTCGATATCACCGAAGAGAACCGCGATGGACCGATCGTCCTGGCGGGCGTGAAGAAGTGAGGTAAACTTTCCTGGGGTGATTTCGGCGAGCCGGGCTTGCGGAAATCACCCCAGGTCTTTCATCGCTGCCGGTAGGCGTAGACCTTGCCATCCTGGTCGCCAAAGAAGAGCCAACCGTTGGAAACGCTCAACCCCACCCTGGCCGTGGCCGCGGTGGGCAGGCTCCAACGCAGGCTGCCGTCCGAGGCGCTCAGGGCGAAGAGATCTCCCCTTTGAGTCAGGAAATATAGATCATCCTGGAAAATCGCTGGCGCGCCGAGCAGGTAGTTGAAGGACCCGCCGGGGATGTTGAAAGTCCACAGCGTCTCACCGCTGTGCAGGTGGACGGCGAAAACCACAGTGTTGGCCGAGCCGTAATAGATCACTTCCCCTGCACCCGCCAGGGAGGGCACCCAGTTGCCCGTATCTTTGCGCCACAGGCGCTCACCGCTGGCGGCATCCAGCCCGTTGGAAAAATCCTGGTAGGCAATGTAAGCCAGGGCGTGCTCATCTGCGTAGAGCGCTTTGACGTAACCATCCTGCGAGGCATGCTCCCAGCGCAGCGCGCCATCGCTGGCGTTCAGGGCGTAAATCTTGAGCGGACCACCTTCTTCGATTTCAACATCGGGATTGGAATAGCTACCCCCGGTGTAGAGAGCGTCGCCAGCTTTGCAGGGCGTTTGCAGGATGTAGCTGTCGCTCTCGAAAGACCAGAGCCGGCTGCCATCCTGGGCGCGCAGCGCGAACAACACCGCCTGGCCCTGCAAGCCGATGGGCAGGCCCGGCCCCACCAGCGTTGTGGGCACATACAGCACATCGCCATCCACCAGGGGCGAGGCCTGCACGTCCAGGCCGAGGTTGACGCGCCAGAGCAGCTCGCCGCTGCGCAGATCGAGCGCCGCCAGGCTGCCCCCCGGTTCACCGATAAAGGCGGCTTTGCCATCGCTGGCAAAGGAAGCGTCCCACACGCCGCCCTGGGGCGCATACTGCCAGGCGGGCTGGCCGCTCTCCAGGTCCAATGCGAGCAGCGCGCCCGCTTCGGAGGCAGTCAGCAGCACCGGCCCGGCCGGCAGGGGCGGTTTGTTGATCGGCGCTCCGCTGTCGTAGACCCAGGCCAGGGCGAGGCGCTCGCCCTCCAGGGGCTGGGAGGGCTGGGCGCGGCAGGCCGTCAGCAGCAGCCCCACAGCCGCAAGCAAGCCCAAACGGCGAAGAAATAAAATGGCGCTGTCCATTCAACGGGGGATTATATCTCAGGCGAGGCGCTGCGCGCGGCATCGCTGGTCAAATCTAACCCCCCGCAGCCATGGATCACCTGCTGGCGGCGAAAATGGTAACCAAATTTCATCCCCCCTTCCCTTTCAGGGAAGGGGGGCAGGGGGTTAGGTGTCTAACAGCAGCCCAGGCTTAATCCGTCGCCGGCGCCGCTTCGGCTGCCGGGCTGCCGAGCTGGACCGATCCCGGCGGCATGTAGCGCGAGCCAACCGCCAGGTAGCCGTAGCCAGCCGCGACCAGCTCGTCATAATCGGGGATCATGCGCCGCCCGTCGATGATCAGGTAAGGCGGTTTGACCACCTGCTCGATGGTGCGCGACAGGCCGCGGAACTCTTCCCAGTCGGTGGAGATGAAGAGCATGTCCGTGCCAGCCAGGGCGTCTTTGACCGACTTGTGGTAGCTGATCTTCTGGAAGAGCGAGTTCTTGGAGGGTGGGAAGTAGCGCTGGGCTTCTTCGAGCGCCAGCGGGTCGTAGGCGCGGATTTCCGCCACGCCGCGCCCCAGCAGACCTTCGACCACCTTGAGCGACGAGGCGTCGCGCATGTCGTTGGTTTGTTTCTTGAAGGCCAGTCCGAGCAGGGCGACGCGCTTGTTGTTGAAAGAGACGCCCGCTTCGAACTCAGCGCGATCCAGCAGGTAGGTCTTCTGGTACTCGTTGATGTGGTAAACCGACTGCAGCAGGTCGGTGGGCTGCCCAGCCATGCGGAACTGGTAGATCAAGGATTGGATATCCTTGCCCAGGCACGAGCCGCCCGCGCCGTTGGAGACGTACGAGCCCCAGGTGCTGATGCGCGCATCGGCGGTCACGCCGCGCTTGAGGTCTTCCATGCGCACGTTGTTGAAGCCCTCGCCCAGACGCGCCCCCACCCCATTCCAGAAGGAGATGTAAGTGAGCAGCAGCGTGTTGGAGACGTACTTGATGGCTTCGGCGGTCTCGGGTGTGGTCTCGATGTAGCGGATGCGCACATGGTTGACGAACTGCGGGTAGATGCGGCGGATGAGGCGGAAGTCTTCTTCGGTGTCGGCGCCCACCACCACCCGGTCCGGGCGGCGGGATTTTTCCACCGCGTCGCCTTCCGGTAAGAACTCGGGGTTGGAGCCGATGCCAGCGTTGGGCACCTTGTGCTGGATGAGCTTTTGCTCGAGCTGGCGGGCGGTGCCCACCGGCACGGTGCTCTTATTGATCAGCACCACCCGGCGCTGGTCTTTGCGCTTGGCGAGCAGCTTGCACATGTGATCCACGGCGTCGAAATAGTAACTCAGGTCGGACGAACCGTTGGGATTGGGTGGCGTGGGCAGGCACAGGAAGATGGCATCCGTGCCCTCGATGATGCCTTTCAGGTCGCTGGTGAAGAACAGGTAGCGCCCCATGTTCTCCTGGATCAACGCCGGCAGCCCCGGTTCGTTGACGTAACGCCCGATCTGCTCTGGGTCGCCGCTGCGATAGGCGTTCAGCTTTTTCTCGTCGATGTCATAAGCGTAGACTTCGTGACCGTATTCAGAGAGCACGGCGGCGTGGGTCAGGCCCACGAAGCCGGTGCCAGCAACAATGATTTTCATACAACCTCCAGTAATTTACAGCTCCTGAGGAGTCTGGCTCGTTCGGGTTTTTGCCAGACGCAATTATAGCCGGAAAAAGCGTGATTAGGTTTAACGATTTTGTAACACTATGGATTGAAGGCGCTGGCAAGTCTTGGACGCCAGCGCGACAGTTATCTCTCCACCCGCAGCGAGCGCAGCATCTCATCCAGCCAATCCAGGTTGGGAGAGAAAGCGGCTGCATCGTGAACATAACCCAAAAAGTCGAACTCGTAGAAAGCGGGCATCACCCAACCCGGCTCGTTGGAGGCTTCCGCCAGCAGGGGCACAACGCTGCTGGCAAGCTGCGGGTGGTAGCGGAAGCGGATGCCTTCGAAGCTGACCTGGGGATACTCCGGCGTGCTGCTGGGCTGCGGGAGGGTGGGGGCGGCAATGGGCTGGGGTGGGAGCGGGGTGGCAGTGGGCGCGGCGACCGGGGCGGTCGCCTGGGAGGGCGGCTGCGGCAGGGTGGGCTGCAGTGTCGGCGAGGGCAGCGCAATGGTTTGCGGCGCCGCCGCCTGCGGCTGTCCCCCAGACAGCCAGGCCTGGAGCGGCTCTCGGAAGAGGTACAGCCCGGCGGGCACTGCGGCGCCTGGGCTTGGGCGCGAGAAGCAAAAAGCAACGCAGTTGCCGCCCCAATCGCAGCAAACAGCGCCAACCAACCCCACCAGCGCCGTGAAGACATAGCCCCTCCCTGCGCTTTCATCAATAAAACACGCCCAACTTTCCACCACCAGCAAAATTCCTGGATGACATCAAATTTACTCTCAAACCGATCACCAATCCCGACAAAGGGGATGTAAAATAGAAGAGGTACCCCTTTCGTCAACTCAGGAGTCGAATATGGACACCCAGTCTTTGTTACACGATTTGGCTGGTCTGATCCCTCCCCAACGCCTGCTGACCCGCCCCGGGCAGGTGGCGCCGTTCGAATCCGACGCGCTCACTTCCTACCGCGTGCGCCCGGAGGCGGTGGTGCTCGTCGAGAGCCAGCAGGAGGTGATCGAAACCGTGCGCCTGTGCCACCGCTACGGCGTGCCGTTCGTGGCGCGCGGCAGCGGCACCAGCCTCTCGGGCGGCTCGCTGCCGGTGAAGGGCGGGATTGTCATCGCCCTCAACCGGCTCAACCGTATCCTGCGCATCGACCCCGAGCAGCGCCTGGCGGTGGTGGAGCCAGGCGTGATCAACTTGAATGTCAGCAAAGCCGCCGCGCCCTTCGGGCTGTACTACGCCCCCGATCCCTCCAGCCAGCCGGTGTGCACCATCGGCGGCAATTTAGCGTTCAACGCCGGCGGGGCGCACTGCCTGAAGTACGGCATGACCAGCAACCACGTGCTGGCGCTCAAGGTGGTGCTGGCGGACGGCGAGGTGGTCGAGCTGGGCAGCCCCTCCCTGGAAGGCATAGGCGCCGACCTGCCGGGGCTGTTCGTCGGCTCGGAGGGCTTGTTCGGCGTGGCGCTGGAGGTGACGCTGCGCCTGCTGCCCAAGCCGGAGGCCTTCAAGACGGTGCTGGCAGCCTATCGCTCGCTGAAAACTGCCGGCGATACGGTGGCGGAGATCCTGCGCGCAGGGCTGCTGCCGGGAGCGGTGGAGATCATGGACAACCTGGCGATCCAGGCGGCGCAGGCGGCGGTCAACGCCGGTTACCCGCCAGACGCCGCCGGGCTGTTGATCGTCGAGCTGGACGGGGAGGCTGGCTCGGTGGCGGCCGATTTCGAGCGCCTGATGCCCCTCATCCGGCAATCGGGCGCCTACGAGGTGCGCATCGCCGCCGACGACGCCGAGCGCCTGCGCATCTGGCAGGGACGCAAGAGCGCCTTCTCGGCGGTGGGACGCTTGAGCCCCGATTACCTGGTGCAGGATGGGGTGGTGCCGCGCTCTCGCTTGGGCGAGGCGCTGGAGCACATCCAGGCGCTGAGCCAGAAGTACGGCATACGCGTGGCCAACGTGTTCCACGCAGGCGATGGCAACCTGCACCCGCTGGTGCTGTTCGACGGGCGGCAGGCCGGCGCTTACGAGCAGGCCGAAAAGCTGGCGCACGAGATCGTCGAGCTGTGCATCCGCCTGGAAGGTTCGATCACCGGGGAGCACGGCGTCGGCATGGAGAAGCGCGCCTTCCTGCCCGCCATGTTCGCCGAGGCGGACGTGGACGCCATGCACGCTATCCGCCTGCAGATGGACCCGCTGGAGATCGCCAACCGCGGCAAGATGTTTCCGAATTGAGCTGACCTTCTAGTCCCCTTGCCGAGCGAGGCGAAGTCTCGCGTATGCGAAGTGGGCATGCAGGAGGAAAGATGAAACCCACAAGTGTTGCGGAATTGCAAGAAATGGTGCGCGCGCAGCCCCACCTGCGGCTGCGCGGCGGCGGCAGCAAGACCGCGCTGGCCGGCGCGGCCGGCGCAGCCAGCACGCTGGAGACGGGTGGATTGACGGGCATGCTGCAATACCAGCCAGAGGAGTTCACCTTCACCGCCCTGGCAGGCACGCCGTTGGTCGAGATCGAGGCCGAGCTGGCAGCCCACGGCCAGTACCTGCCATTCGACCCGCCGCTGGTGGAGGCCGGCGCCACGCTGGGGGGCGCGACGGCAGCCGGGCTGAGCGGCGCCTGCCGGGTGCGCTATGGCGGGCTGCGCGATTTCATCCTGGGCGTGCGCTTCGTGGATGGCCAGGGCAACCTGGTGCGCAGCGGCGGTAAGGTGGTCAAAAACGCGGCTGGCTTCGACCTGTCCAAGTTCATGGCCGGCTCGCTGGGTGAATTCGGAGCGCTGGTCGAGCTTTCCTTTAAGGTGTTCCCGCGACCGCCAGCTTACACCACGCTGCGCGCCCAGTACGAAAAGCTGACAGAGGCGCTGCAGGCGCTGGCGCGCCTGGCCAATTCTCCGCTCGAGATGTTTGCGTTGGACCTCGAGCCATCGGATGGCGGCTATGCCATCCACGCCCGCCTGGGCAACCCTTCCCCAGAAATCCAGGCGGGGCGCATTCAGCGCTTGAAAGGGCTGTTGGGCGGGGACGCCCAGGCGCTCGAAACACCGCAAGAGGCTGAGCTGTGGCGCAGCCACCGGGAGTTCACCTGGCTGCGGCCGGGCAGCACGCTGATCAAAGCGCCGCTGACGCCCTCCAACATCCCGGGGCTGGAGAGCTTCTTCCAACAAAATGGCGAAGCAGCCCAGGCTCAGCGCATCTACAGCGCGGCGGGCAACGTGGCCTGGATTGGTTGGCAGGGTCAGGCGGCCGTGCTGGACGCCGCCCTGGGGCGCATGGGGCTCAGCGGGTTAGCGCTGCTCGGCCCGGCGCAACGCACGTGGTACGGCATACGCCGCGGCGAGGTCTTCGCCCAGCGCGTGCGCCAGGCGCTCGACCCACAGGGCAAATTCCACTGGTCGGCAGGAGGCTGAAATGCAGCACAGCATACCCGTCGAGAAGTACGGCCCATTGGGGGCAGGCATGGCGCAGGCGGTGGAGAAGTGCGTACACTGCGGCTTTTGCCTGCCGACCTGCCCCACGTATGTGCTGCTGGGCGAGGAGATGAACTCGCCGCGCGGCCGCATTGTGCTGATGAAATCGGTGCTGGAGGGCGAGCTGGCGCTGGAGGAAGCCCTGCCGTATGTGGACGCCTGCCTGGGCTGCCTGGGCTGCGTGACGGTGTGCCCTTCCGGTGTGCAGTACGGCGAGCTGGTGGCGCCGTTCCGCAGCTACGCCGCTGGCGAGCGGCAGCGCCCATTGGCTGAGCAGGCGGCGCGCAGGCTGGCTCTGAGCACCCTGCCAGATGCGAGGCGCTTCCGCCTGGCGGCGCAGGCGGGCAGGCTGGCGCGACCGCTGCGCGGGGCGCTGCCAGAGCGCCTGCGCGCCATGCTGGACCTGCTGCCGGGCGAATTGCCCGCCGCCCAGCCACTGCCCGGCGTTTACCCGGCGCAGGGAGAGCGCCGCGCCCGCGTGGCGCTGCTGGCAGGCTGCGTGCAGCAGGCCCTGGCGCCCGAGATCAACTGGGCCACGCTGCGCGTACTCAGCCGCAACGGCGTGGAGGTGGTGATCCCCGAGGAGCAAGGCTGCTGCGGGGCGCTCGACCTGCACGCCGGCGAGTGGCGCGCGGCGCAGGTCAAGGCGCGCCGCAACCTGGCAGCCTTCCCCGCGGATGTGGATGCCATACTGACCAACGCCGCCGGTTGCGGTTCTGGGATGAAGGAATACCCGCTGCTGTTCAAAGAGACGCCCGATGAGGGGAGAGCGGCGTCTTTTGCTGGGCGTGTGCAGGATGTGGGCGTCTTCTTGGACCGGCTTGGCCTGCTGCCGCCCCCGCCGCTGCCCGAGCCGCTGCGCCTGGCGTACCACGACGCCTGCCACCTGCTGCACGCCCAGAAGGTGAGCGCCGAGCCACGCCGCCTGCTGAGCCAGATCCCCAACCTGACGTTGGTGGCGATCCCAGAGGGGGAGATCTGCTGCGGCTCGGCGGGGATTTATAACATCGAGCAGCCCGAGATCGCCCGGCAGTTGGGCGAGCGCAAAGCGCGCTTTGTCATCGAGAGCGGGGTGCAGGCGCTGGCGGCAGGCAATATCGGCTGCCTGGTGCAGCTCCAGCGGCGGTTGGAGGAAATCAATGGGGGACTGCCGGTGTGGCACACGATGCAGGTATTGGAGATGGCTTATGCTGGAGGATGACACCCTCCCCCAAAATGTGTTGTTTGGATTTTGGGGGAGGGTTCGGGGAGGGGGTGTGGGCGACCCACGCACCGCATTTTGTAGGGGCGACCCACGTGACACCCATCGCCGCACCGCCGGCGCGGTAGGCCGCTCGATTCACACCCCGGCTGCCTCGCACGGGTCGCCCCTGCGGA
Source organism: Chloroflexota bacterium (assembly GCA_029265355.1). Taxonomy (GTDB): domain Bacteria; phylum Chloroflexota; class Anaerolineae; order Anaerolineales; family UBA4823; genus JAJUJL01. Next base: position 7,825 of record JAJUJL010000049.1, read on the forward strand.
GGCATCGGGCGACCCATGTGACACCCATCGCCGCACCGCCGGCGCGGTAGGCCGCCCGATTCACACCCCGGCTGCCTTGCACGGGTCGCCCCTACGGAGGCATCGGGCGACCCGTACGTCCCCCGACATGGCGCGAATTATGCGGCGCGTTTCGCCCGCCGGGTTGCGAATTCATCTCGCCTGGGTCGCCCCTACGGGGTTTGGGGGAGGCAAACAGCACACCCCATGCACTGAATCAAGGGCAGTGCAATGGTTTTCTCTGTTATGATCAAGGTTGAAACACAGTAAAATTCCGAGGAAAGCCAATGATCATTAGAGATCTGCGCGAAGAGGACGCCGGGGCGCTGGCCAGGCTGACCACCGAATTCACCGGCGTGGAGACAACGCCCGAGGAGATGCGGGAGCGGCTGAGACGCAGCCGGGGCGTCGAGCACCCCATCCTGGCGGAGCTGCAGGGAGAGGCAGCCGGCTTTGCCAGCCTCCGGCTGACGCCATACCTGGGCGAGGAGGCGCCTTACGCCGAGGTCTCAGAGATGTTCGTCAGCGGGCGCTTCCGGCGGCAGGGTGTGGGGCGAGCGCTGATGGCGGAGCTGGAGCGGCGGGCGCGGGCTGCCGGCGCCACGAGCTTGAATGTGCTCACCGCGCCCGATAATGAGCAGGCGCTGGCGCTCTACCGGGCGATGGGCTTCGAGGTGTTCTCGGTGGCGCTGCAGAAGTGGTTTTCGCAGGAGAGGCCGTACCGAGAGGATACCCCCTGAATGCACACCATCACCCTTGACCTCGCTACGGCTCGATGCTTCATCCTGGGCTACGACACGCTGCCGGTGCTGTGGGGGGACCACCCGGCAGAGCGCTTCGACAGCCGATTCGAGCGCGAGCGCCAGGCTTTCCTTGCGGGAAAGCGGGCGCGATTCCTTCAAAGCACGGTTTTGAAATCGAATAGCTATGGAAGGATTAACCTGAGCTGCGGCTCAGGTTTGATGCGCGCCAACCGCTCCGATAGCAGCGCATCCAGCTCCGCCGGGTAATCCACGCCGTGGGCAGCGGCCAGCCCCGGCGCTAAGGAGCGGTAATAATCCAGGATGATCTGCGCGGCCGCCAGCAGGGCGTCGCGTTCCAGTGGGCAGAAGGTGGCGCGCAGCGGCTCGGCCTGCTCGATGGGCAGGTATTTCTCCAGCTTGTAGTACGGGTCGGCAGGGTCGAGCCTGGCAGAGAAGTCGTGCTGCAGCAGCGCCAGGCACAGGCAGGCGCGGCGCAGTGATTCGAGCTGTCCCATCGCCCACCAGGTTTGACCGCGCGCCATGGCGGTGATGAAGTGCGACAGGTCGTGCCAGAACCAATGCACCAGGCGGCGCAAGACCTCGCCCTGCTCGGCTGGAGAAGCCAGGCCGCCGCTGAATGTGACGCCTTCCAATAAGCCGATCTTATCCACCAGCACTTTGAAGCCACCAGGATAGACCTGGGTGAAGGCGCTCTGCGGGGCGAAATGCAGCTCGCCTTCCAGCCCGCCGGGTAGGATGAAGTGGATCGAGTGCGGCTGGTCGAAGTCTTCCAGGAGCAGCGGCTCACTCAATTCGCGGATGAAATCGGCTTTGCCAGCGCTGAAATCGGCAAAGGCGACGTCGGTGGTGACCAGGCCCAGATCGAGGTCGGAATGGGCATCCTGGGCGCCACGGGCGTAGGAGCCGCACAGGAAGCCAGCCAGGACGCGCTCGTCTTGCTGGCAAAGCTCGCTGAAGCGGGCGATGAGGGTCATGGGATCCGTGGGAGGGGGCATTGGGTTCACCTGGGTAAGGATGAGGTCGAGAGGCGTTAATTCTACACCCGATCTGCGCCCGCGCCCCCCTCCCTGCCCTCCTCCATTTTTCAATACGAAAATGGGGGAGGGAAAACGGCCACGCTCCCTGCCCCGAAATCCGTTCTTGATTTTAGGGCAGGGTTCGGGGAGGGGGGTGTGGGCGGGCTGGTTAATGGCGCTGGTTTTGTGAAGAGCGGGATGATCGGGTGTGGAAAGGTTTCTGACATTAAACTATCGTGATTCATTTCACAAAGTCAATTACAATTATCGCCAGCTTCGGCAGATCTACCGGGAGGGCTAATCATGCGCAAAGTCATTGCTTTACTCGTGTGTCTGGGTATATGGTCTGCGGCTTGCACAGCGGCGGAGACGCCCACGCCCATCGCGCCAACCGCCACGCAAGCCTTTACTGGCTATCCACTGCCGCTCGAGCGGGGGGAGCTGTTCACCGGCTCAGGGGTGTGCACCGGCTGCCACACGTTCATGAAGGATGAAAGCGGGGCGGATGTCTCGCTGGATAAGAGCTGGAGCGCCAGCCTGATGGCCAACGCCAGCAAAGACCCCTACCACATCGCCACGGTGCGCAGCGAGGCGCTGCACGCCCCCGAGCTGCGCGAGGTGGTGGAAGGCAAGTGCGCCGCCTGCCACACGCCCATGGCAATGCAGAGCGCGCTGGCGGCTGGCGAAAAGACGCTGCTGCTGGACGAGGGTTTCTTGAGCGCCAGCCACCCATTGAACAGCCTGGCGATGGATGGCATCTCGTGCAGCCTGTGCCACCAGGTGGAGGCGGACAATTTTGGCGAGCAGGCCAGCTTCAGCGGCGGCTACCGCGTGGATTTCGAGCTGCCTGCCGGCGAGCGGCTGTCTTACGGGCCTTACCAGGTCGAGGCGCAAAACGCTGCGGCGATGAAAGCCGCTTCTGGCTTCATCCCGCAGCAAGCTGCGCACATGGCAGCGTCTGAGCTGTGCGCCACCTGCCACAACCTGGTCACACCCTACCTGGACGCCGCCGGGCAGGTGGCTGGCGAGTTCCCCGAGCAGGCGGTGTACTCGGAGTGGCTGAACAGCGACTACCGAGAAAAACAATCGTGCATCGATTGCCACATGCCCGCCGCACAGGGCGGTGTGCAGCTCTCGATCACCGGCGGTCCGCAGCGTGCGCCCTTTTCCCAGCACACCTTCGCTGGCGGCAACGCCTTCATGCTCAAGCTGCTGCACAAGCACGGCGAGCAGCTCGGCGTCAGCACCCACCCAGACAACCTGGAGCACGCCATCCGAGCGGCGGAGGAAATCATCGGCAAGCAGTCCGCCTCGCCCAGCCTGGAGAACTTCACCCTGCAGGGCTCCGCGCTGCACGGCGAGGTGGTGATCGTCAACCGGGCCGGGCACAAATTCCCCTCCGGCTATCCCTCGCGGCGCGCCTGGCTGCACATCACCGTGCGCGACGCGGCCGGCGCGGTGGTCTTCGAGTCTGGGGCGGTGGACGAGAGCGGGCGCATCGCCGGCAACGATAATGACGACGACCCGGCGCGCTACGAACCGCACTACCTGGCGCTGACCTCCCCCGAGCAGGTGCAGATCTACGAGGTTATCCTGCGGGATACCGATGGCGCGGTGACCACCCAGCTGCTGCGCGCCGCCGCTTACACCAAGGACAACCGCCTGCTGCCGCTGGGCTTCGATAAGCGGGCTGCCGCCAGCGACACGCAGGTGTTCGGCGAGGCGCAAGGCGACGACGATTTCACCGCCGGCGGCGACCGGCTGGCGCTGGCGCTCGATCTGGGCGAGGCGCGGGGGCCGTTCACCGTGCAAGTTGAATTGCTTTACCAGCCGATCGGGGCGCGCTGGGCACAGAACTTGATGGCCGAAGAGAGCGCTGAGTCGCAGGCTTTCGCCCGCTATTACGCCAGCCTGCCCAATCTGCCGCTGGCGGCGGCCCAGGCCGAGCTGCTGGTGGGGGAGTAAAAATGCTCTCACCACGAAGACGCAAAGGCGCGCGGAATAGCTACTTTACCAGCATATTCTACGCGCCTTTGGGAGTGCGGTTTGTATGTCTCAAGCTTCGCGCAGTCGATCCAGGCGCGCTTTCACCTCGCTCAACACCTGGGCTTTGCCTAGCGATTGCAGCGCCGGCAACGCCTGGCGGTATAGCTGGGCTGCAGCAGCATGGCTCCCGCAAACTTGCTCGAAGGCTGCATAGCGCAACAGTACCCGTAGGTGGTTAAGATCGTCAGAGGTAGAACAGCCTCTTGATAGCATAGCTCCAGGTAGGCTGCCTGGCAGGCGCCGATTTGGGACTCCAGCGCCTCCATCAGCTTGGCTGCTCCAAGCAAGCCCGCCACCCAATCGTCAAGCGGACAGACCGCCTCAGCGATTGACCAAAAGGCGTTGTACAGCACTTCCAGGGTGGATTGTGCGGGCTGCTCGCCAGACAGGCTATCATAGGTTTAGATCAGCGCATCGATCGCCCGCGCCGGGGGATCGCCTGGCGCGGGCGCTTCAGCCACCTGCCCGGCATATTCCTGAAGTTGGGTTAACCAGCCCACGCTGCCAGGCTGCGGCTGCCAGAGCGCCTGGCGGGCGCGCCCCAGCATGCCCTGACTGGCTGTGGGGATCGCCGCCAGGGCATGCTCGACACAATGAGCTGCCAGGGAAGCGCACAATTGCCGCTCTCACCGGCTGATGCGCGCCTCCCAATAGCGCTCAAGTGAATATACACTCCACGGATCGGTAATCATTGCCTGTCGATCAACCTATGGTCCGAAGATCATGCCCAATCCCTTCAACAACGAGCGGCAGATGGCATCGCAGGTGTGGCGGCGTTCCCGGCCGCCGGCTGGAAAACGATCAGGCCGTCGGATTGGGCGACGCGCACCTCGGCGTCGGATTGCAGGGCCGCCAGGGCTTCGGGAGCGGGCTGGAGGGTGGAGGCATTCCAATAGAGGATGCCGCCCGCCAGGGCCAGGACGAGGAGCAGGGGAATGAGCAGGGCGAGTTTAGCGAGGCGGGTCATGACGCTCCCTGGGTGAACGAGTCCAATTGGTCTTTGAAGAAGACCACCATCTCCTCCAGCGACTGGGCAGCCTGCGGCAGAGCCAGGTTCAACTGCCAGACGTGCCACATGCGCGGGTAAATCTCCAGGCGCGCATCGACGCCGGCGGCTTGCGCCAGGCTCACCAGGCGCTCGGCGTCGTCGCGCAGGAGCTCGTCTTCGCCGACGTGCACCAAAAGCGGCGGCAGGCCGCGCAGATCGCCGTACACGGGCGAGATCAACGGCTGTCGGGGATCGCTGCCGCCGAGGTAGGACCGCGTGTAGAACTCGACGGCTTTGGCCGGAAGGAGCGGATCCTGGAAGCCCTGGCCCAGTTTTTGTTTATTGGCCAGGTCCGTCACCGGCGAGAGGCAGGCTGCCGCCGCCGGCAGCGGGCTGCCGCGGTCGCGCAGCTTCAGGAGCAGTGCGATAGCCAGGTTGCCGCCCGCCGAATCGCCAGCGATGACCACCTGGCGCGACGAGAAGCCCTGCGCCAGCAACCAGCGGTAGGCCGTTTCGCAGTCTTGCAGGGCGGCTGGAAAAGGGTGCTGCGGAGCCAGGCGGTAATCCACCATCAGGATGCGCTGACCCAGCATTTGCGCCAGGTGGGCTGCCATGCGCAGGTGCGGGGGCGTCAATCCAAAGACGAAGCCGCCGCCGTGCAGGTAAAGCAGCGCTCGCTCTGGCGAGCAGTTTTGGGGGATGATCCACTCGCAGGGCACGCCGTCTGCGGAGACGGCCTGGCGCACGACGCCCACGCCCAGCGGCGTGCGGGGCAGGCTTTGCTCGAGCAAAAAGCGCGCCAGCCGCAGCGGGAGATGCTCCTGCAGGAAGCGCACGAGGGGTAAACCGGCCCGGATTCTGCGTTCGATGGGTGGGAGGGTCATGGTGGGTCGATCGCACCGGGCTGGATCAGGGCGCCCTGGCGCCAGCGCGGTGAACGGCATCGCCGCTAATTGTATCAAGCCGCTGGCGGTCTGCGCAAGGGCGGGTCTTAACAACCTCGCTCTGTGGCTGCGAGCAACTGATCATTGCCCTGCAGTTTCGCCTTCGCATATCGCCAATCCGATTCTGTTGGTATACTTCTCAATAGCATGAACACTTGGAAATTCCAACAAACGCTCACCCGCCGGCTGGCTGCCTGGGCGGGTGTGAGCATTGTCTCCGGCGGCCTGCTGGCGCTGAAGCGCGATCCCTTGTGGAAGGGACTCGCGGCGCAGTTCGCCGGCTGGGGGTTGGTCAACGCGGCCATCGCTTTCTTCGGAGGGCTGAGCGCCAGCCGCCGCCAGGCGGCTCTGCCCGACCCGCTGGATCCCCGCGTGCAGCAAAAAGAAGCCGCCAGCCTGGAGCGCCTGCTGTGGATCAACACCGGGTTAGATGTGCTCTACATGGCGGGCGGGGCGCTGCTGGCGGGCGTCCGGGGGCGCAGAGCGCGCGCCGCCGCCGGGCACGGACTGGGCATTTTGGTGCAGGGAGCGTTCCTGTTCTTCTTCGATTGGCTGCACGCCGACGCGCTGCGCCGCTCGGGGGCTTCGCGGCGCGACATCCTCTTGTAGAACGAATGAAACTGGGCGGGCGAAACATCCGGCTGGAGGTTGGCGCAAAAAGGCCAGGTTGATGAGGCCGGAGGCTGTTGCCCATACGACCGGTTCACGCCCATCGATCGCCCAACAGACGCCCGTCATTGCGAACCTGGCAGGGGCGTGGCAATCCCCGGCCGATGGCGGAGACCGCTTTGCCGTCGCTTGCGGTGACAGGCTTGTCCGAACGCTGGCCTTAAATCGAGCGTCTCCCCCTTGTTTATACGATAAAACTGGTCTACAATATCTAAGATTTCCGGCAGCCATTCTACAGCCGACTGGCTTGCCTGGGACTGCCCGGCGACCTGCAGCGCTGCCCGGGCTGGCTGGACGGTCGGCGCAGCCATCACCCTGCCGCTCCGGTTGGAAGCGCGCCAGTGGGGTTACCCGATCGGCGCGCGGCAACCTTCGAAGATGGGCTTCAACGTGTTCCGCAGGCTGGGATTCCGCAAGGTGTGCGATGTGCGACATTTCTCTTTCAGCCAATAGCCCCGGTAGGGGTCGGCAATTTTCGCAGGCCCGCGCAGATGAACCCAGGCGCGAAGCTCAGAGCTCATTTAACCGCAGGAGGTCAGAATAACCTGCGATGCACACACATCCACACGCAAACCTATGACCACGAGAATCGACACGCTTATCATTGGCGGCGGGCAGGCCGGGCTGGCGACCAGCTACTACCTGGGCAAGCTGGGGCGTGAGCACCTGGTGCTGGAGCACGCTGCCCAGGCAGGCAGCGCCTGGCGCAACGACCGCTGGGATTCTTTCGCCCTGCTGACGCCCAACTGGTCTTTCCAACTGCCGGGAGCCCCTTACCAGGGCGCAGCGCCAGAGGCTTTCATGCCGCGGGATGAGATCGTGGCGCGATTCGAGCAGTACACCCAGCGCTTTCGACTGCCAGTGCAGTATGGGGTGCGCGTCTGCAGCGTGACGCCCACGGACGGCGGCTACACTGTGCAGAGCGAGGCGGAAGTGTTCCAGGCGCGCCAGGTGGTGGTGGCGACCGGCCTGTACCAGCGCCCCAAGCTTCCAGCTTTCGCCAGCCAGCTTTCCGGGCGCGTCGCCCAGGTGCACTCTGGGAAGTACCGCAACCCCTCAGCGCTGCCGGACGGGGCGGTGCTGGTGGTGGGCAGCGGCCAGTCGGGGGCGCAGATCGCCGAGGAGTTGTACTTCTCCGGGCGCAAGGTGTACCTGTGCGTGAGCAGCGCCGGCCGCGCGCCGCGCCGTTACCGCGGCAAGGATATCTACGAGTGGCTGCACCTGAGCGGTTTCCTGGACCGCACCGTGGAAAAATTGCCCTCGCCCAAAGCCAGGTTCAACGCCAACCCGCACCTGTCGTCGCGCGACGGCGGCAGGACGCTCAACCTGCACCAGTTCGCTCGCGATGGGGTCCGCTTGCTGGGGCGCCTGCGCGGCGGGCAAGGCGAGCGGCTGTTCTTCCACAGCGACCTGCACGAGAACCTGGAGAAAGCCGACCGCTTCGAAGCGGAGCTGGCGCGCCTGGTGGACGACTACATCCAGCGATTGGGGCTGCGCGTCCCGGAGGAAACGCTGCCGCAACTGCGCGACGGGTACGCGCTGGCAGAGACGAGCGAATTGGACCTGCGCTCAGCGGGGATCAACACCATCATCTGGGCAATGGGCTACGATTTCGATTTCAACCTGGTGAAATTGCCCATCTTCGACGAATTTGGTTACCCACGGCAGCGGCGTGGAGTGACCGAATACGCCGGGCTGTATTTCGTGGGCTTGCCCTGGCTGCACAAGCAGAAGTCGGGGTTATTGGTGGGGGTGGGGGAGGACGCCCAATACATCGCCGAGCGGATCGCGGAGCGCTCGTGAGCCTGGCAAAGAAGGGGCGGGTGTGGGCGCTGCCGGGCGACATTCCCTGCAGGACCACAAACAGCTAACGGCTCCCGCTAACTGCTACTCTCGCCAACGCCCCGGTCGAGGGGATGGATGAGCAGTTAGCGTTTGGCGATTAGCATTTAGCCCGCTCCCCGGAGGAGCGGTCTCATACCAGGCCGACGCTAACCGCTACTCTCGTCCAAGCCCCGGTCGAGGGGATGTCGTTTGGGCTTTGCCTGAACTTACGCAATGGAACGCAGCGATATTGGGATCTGACCCCCTGCCAGGAGAGCAAACACCCTCTCCCCTGCGGGGAGAGGGCAGGGTGAGGGGCGACGCCACAC
>JAJUJL010000039.1 GCA_029265355.1 Chloroflexota bacterium
ACACGCCCACCACCTCGGTCGATTCGCGCCAAAACCCGCCCACCATACGCCCACCACCTCGGTCGATTCGCACCCAAACCCGCCCACCACACGCCCGGGATCGGGAGCGATTTTCACCGTCGGGGCGGTTTTCCGTCGTAGGGGCGGTTTTCCCTCGTAGGGGCGGGTTTGCACCAGCAAGACCGTCGGGCATTGATTGTATCCCCCAGGCCCATGACCTCGGTCGATTCGCGCCAAAACCCGCCCACCACACGCCCACCACCTCGGTCGATTCGCGCCAAAACCCGCCCACCGCGTATCCGGTGGCGAGGCCGGGGTGGGTTTTCGCCATACCCGGCCAAGATCACAGGCCTGAGCAGGTGGTTTATATGCAGGGGTATCCCGCCTGCACAAACCCACCCCTACCGGAAAACCGGTTGCTCTATCTCTGCTTGATGATCAAATCCAGCAAAATGGGATACACCAGCGCGGTGTTGGCCGAGACGTTGAGCGGGTCGATGAAATCATGGTCCAGCTTATGCGAGGCCTCGAATTCATAGCGGCGCACCGCCGCGCCCTTGGCTTGCCAGGTATCTGCCAGGGCGTAGGCTGGGCGATGATCGACCGAGGCGTCGTTGGCGTTGGTCACCAGCAGGATGTCTTTCGCCTGGGGGGGCTGGCGTTGGGCCAGGCGCTGGATCACGCTCGCCAGGTACAGCAACTGCGCCACGGTGCGATAGGAGAAGCGCGGGTAAGTGTAATCCTGCGGGGTGGGGGCGTCTTTCGCCACCGGGTCCCACCAACCGTAAACATCCGGCACCAGCCCGGAGACCGCCGCCAGGACAGGGTTCGCTGGCAACGGCAGGGCTTTGAAACCCATGCCCGGTGACAGGATCGCCGCCTGGTGCAGGCCAGGGTACGTCTGGGCAGCGTAGGCGGTGGCGACGCCGCCCGCGGATAGCCCGCACAGCGTGACGCGCTCGCCCAGCCCGGCGGCGACATCCACCAGGCGGTAGCCATGCGCGGCGATGTCTTCGGCTTTCAGGCGGCTGTGTTCGCTGTTCATGCGGTCCAGCAGCCCGTGCCCGGGCATGGGCGCGATGAAGGCGTTCCAGCCGCGCTCGTAGAACTGCTGAGCGAGCTGCAAGAATTGGATGGGCGCATTGGTGTAGCCGTGGGCGAAGGCAATGGCCCGCTCGGTGCGCTTACCGTGGGTCAGCAGGTAGATGCCGCCCCCGGGGTGGCGAGCCTTGGGCAGGCGCGCTTCCCATTCTGCGGCGCGCTGCGTGGCGGAGGCGTAGTCGCGGGTGGGGTTGGGGATTATATTCACTGTGCGTGATTCTCCTGGGTAGATTATTGTCGATGATACCATAATGAACCCCCCTCCCCGAACCCTCCCCCATTTCTCCCCCGTAAAAATGTGGCAGGACCCCGTAGGGGCGACCCAGGCGAGATGGATTCGCCGCCTGGCTGGGGAGGCGAGCCGCGCCATGCGTTCCATGGCGGGCAACGCACGGGGCGCCCACTCTTGCCCTAATCAGCAGGGCGCTCCCGCCTGGATAATCCAGCCGAGAGCGCCCTGAGACCCAATCCCCGCCCTCCGCGTCGAAGTTGTTTACTGGCTCAAATCCTCGTCGTCGGTCACATCGATCTCTTTCATCTGCCCGGTGGCGACATAGATGGTGCGCTCGCAGATGTTGGTCACCCGGTCGGCCATGCGTTCCAGGTTGTGCGCCGCCCACATCAGCAGGTTGGCCTGGTCGATGGTTTCCGGGTTCTCGCGAATAATGTGGATCAGCTCGCGGTAGATCCTCTGGTACAGCTCGTCCACCTGGTCGTCATCCTGGGGGATGGCTTGCGCCTCATTCACATCCAGGCTGACAAAGGCTGCCACGGCGCGGTGCAGCATGCCAACGGCAATTTCCGCCATGCGCGGCAGGTCGACGATGGGCTTGATATGCGGCTGCTTGCCGATGCGCAGGCAAATGCGGGCGATGCCCTTGGCGTAATCCCCCATGCGCTCCAGCTCGCCCACCACCTCCAGGATGGAGGCCACCTGGCGCAAGTCGGTCGCCATGATCGGCTGCTGGGTGGCGATGGTGATCATGCAGTCGTTCTCCAGCTCGAAACGGCGGGCGTTGATCACCCGATCGTTGTGGTAGATTTTCTGCGCCGCTTCCAGGTCCTGGCGTTTCAAAGCCTGGATAGCGTCCAGCGCAGCCTGCTCCACCAGGCTATCCAGGACCAGGATTTCATCGTGCAGTTGGCGGATCTTGCGATCGAGCATTTCACGGGTCATAGCAATTTCCTTACACTCTCGGCGGTTTACTTAGCCGAAACGACCTTCAATGTAATCTTTGGTGCGCCTGTCTTGCGGGTTGAGGAAAATCTCCTTACCCGGCCTATATTCTATCAAATCGCCCTGCAGGAAGAAAGCCGCCTGGTCAGCCGTGCGAGCCGCCTGCTGAATGGAGTGCGGCACCAGGATGATGGTGTAGTTCTGCTTGAGCTCCTGCAAGGATTCTTCGACTTTGTTGGTGGAGATGGGGTCCAACCCGGAGGTGGGCTCATCCAGCAGGATCACTTCCGGCTCGAGCGCCAGGGAGCGCGCCAGGCACAGGCGCTGCTGCTGCCCGCCGGAAAGCGCCGCCGCCGGATCCTGCAGGCGGTCTTTGACTTCCTCCCACAGCGCGGCTTTGCGCAAGCTGCGCTCCACGGCCTGGTCCAGCACCGGTTTACGCCGTTCGCCCGCCATCTCCAGCGCGTAGCTCAGGTTTTGGTAGATGCTCAGCGGCAGCACGATCGGCCTGGCAAACACCATGGCGACCCGCCGGCGCAGGGCGATGACATCGGTGCGCCGGTCGAGCACCTCCACGCTGCTGCCGTCCGCAGCAAACAAGCGCACCTTGCCAGAGATGCGCACCACATCCGCCAGGTCATTCAGCCGGTTCAGCGTGCGCAGCAAGGTGGACTTGCCGCCGCCCGCCGGGCCAAACAGGACGGTGATCGAGTTTGCCGGAATCGCCATGCTGATTTGCCGCAGCGATTCGGCGCCGTCGGAGTACTGCACGGTGAGATCCTCGATGACGAATTTATCCACAGCGCGCCTCGCTCACCATTGTCGCCGGGCGCGCGCCCGCGAGCGGATAATGGTCGCTATCAAGTTCAAGCCCAGCACCAGGATGAGCAGCACCAGCGCTGTGCCGTACTGGACGCGGGTGGGCATTCCTGGCACCTGGGTGGAGATGACGTACAGGTGGTAAGGCAGCGCCATGGTGGCATCCAGGGGCGAGGACGGCAACGTGGGCAGGTAGAAGGCGGCGCCGGTGAACAGGATCGGCGCGGTCTCGCCGGCGGCGCGCTCCAGGCCCAGGATCACACCGGTCAGGATGCCGGGCAGCGACTGCGGCAGCACGATGCGGCGCACCGTCTGCCACTTGGTCGCCCCCAGCGAGATGCTCACCACGCGGAACGACTGCGGCACCGAGCGCAGCGCCTCTTCGGCGGTGCTGATCACCACCGGCAGGGTCATGATCGCCAGGGTGAGCGAGGCCGCCAGGATGCTGGTGCCCAGGTTGAAAAACAGCACAAAGATGCCCAGCCCAAACAAGCCATAGACGATCGAAGGGATGCCCGCCAGGTTGATGATGGCGATGCGGATGAGGCGCGTCAGGGCGCTATCGGCGGCGTACTCGGAGAGGTAGATGGCCGCGGCAATGCCCAGCGGCACGGCAAATAGGGTGGTGAAGAAGGTCAGGTAAACCGTCCCCAGGATGGCTGGCAAGATACCGCCCGAGCGCATACCGTTGCTCGGAAAACCGGTCAGGAACTCCAGCGAGATGGATGGCACACCACCGGCAAAGATGAGCACCACGATCAGCAGGATGGGCAGCACCGTCAGCGCCGTCGTCAGCCCGAGCAAGCCGAAGCCAAGCCGCTGATAGAGCTTGCGCCGCGCGGTGGAGGAATTTCTGCGCTGGTGGGTATCCACGTGATCTGGCCTCCAGGTCAGGAAAGGATGCGCTCAGCGCGCTTGCGCTGGCGGAAGACCACCGCTGAGGCGGTCAGGTTGATCACCAATGAGATCAAGAAGAGCAGTATGCCGATGAAAAACAGCACGTGGTAATGCACGCTGCCAGCAGCCACCTCGCCCATCTCGGCGGCGATGGTGGCGGTCATAGTGCGCGCCGGGGCGAATAGGCCCGCCAGACCTGCCGGTATCACCGGGGCGTTGCCGGTGACCATCATCACCGTCATCGTCTCGCCGATGGCGCGGCCCACACCCAGCATCACCGCAGTGATGACACCCGAACGCGCCGCCGGCAGCGTCACGCGCCAGATGGTCTGCCAGCGCGTGGCGCCCAGCGCCAGGGCTGCGTCGCGGTAGGCGCGCGGCACGGCGTCCAGGGCATCCTCCGCCACCGAAACCACCGTCGGTATCGAGATGCCGCCCAGCAGCAGCGACCCGGCCAGGGCAGTCAGACCGGTGGGCAGGTCGAGCAGCACGCGCAAGCGCGGCGCCAGCGCCACGATCCCCAGGAAGCCCAGCACCACCGAAGGGATGCCCGCCATCACTTCCACGAAGGGTTTGAGGATCTCGCGCGCCCAGCGCGGGGCGATCTCGGCGATGAAGATGGCTGTCCCCAAACCGAAGGGCACCGCCACCAGCGCCGCTCCCAGGGTGACGATCAGCGAGCCGCCCAGCAGCGGCAGTATGCCGAAATAGTCTTCGATGGGATACCAGCGCGCCGAGAACAGGTTGCTGACAGAGACCTCCTCCAGCGCCGGCAGCCCTTCGCGCATCAGGAAGATAAAAATCACCACCACGAACAGGATCGCCGAATAGCCCGACGCCTGTATGGCGCGGGTGATCACCTGTTCGTTGATCGCTTGCAATGTTTTCTTCCAGGAGACGTTCAGCTTGATCTCCATCTGTCTATAATGATGTGATTATCGTAGGGGCAAAGCATCCGGCTAAGGCTGCTTGCTCCTGAAACACCGTTTTCCGGCCGGATGCTTTGCCCGCCGCGCGAACCCGGGACGGCTGCGGGGGCGGGTCAAGCATTGGCCTGGAACCGCGCCACCCACCCGCCGGAGGGGTCCTGACCAATGCTTGACCCCTACACGTCGATCCGCCAACCGCGTCCCAGGACGGCTGCGGGGGCGGGCTCACGGGCTCGTCACCGGCACAAAACCCAGCTCGCGCACCACCTGCTGGGCTTCGGGCTGCAAGATCCACTGCAGGTAGGCAGCCTTGGCGCCTTGCGGCTCGCCCAGCGTGTACATGTACAGGTCGCGGGCGATGGGATAAGTCTTGTTGTTGACCGTCTCCACCGAGGGATAATAGTACGGCTGCCCGCTCGCCGCGGCCACCCCCAGCACCTTGACATCCGGTGTGATGTAGCCCAACCCATCATAACCGATGGCGTTGGGGTTATCGCGCACCTCCGCGGTGATGCCCTCCGAAGAGGGCAAAAGCAGCGTTTCCGGCGCAAAGAGCGTCTTGTCGTCCTCGCGCCCCAGGCGCAGCACTTCTTCCAGGAAATACACGTGCGTGCCAGAATTGGTCTCGCGCGACAGTCGCACGATCGGGCGATTCTCACCGCCCACCTGGGACCAGTTGGTCAGCTTGCCGGAATAAATATCGGAGATTTGCTGCAGGGTGAGCTGTTCGACCGGGTTGGCATGGTTGACGATCACGGCGATGGCGTCGCGGGCAACGACAAATTCCACCGGCGCGGCGCCGTTGCGCTGGATGGTTTCGATCTCCTCCGGCTTGATGGCGCGCGAAGCGTTGGCGATATCCACGGTATTGTTTGCCAGGGCGGAGATGCCCGTGCCAGAGCCGCCGCCGGTGACCGAGATGCTCACCTCCGGGTGCTGGCTCTGGTACAGCTCCGCCCAGGCCAGCGCCAGGTTGACCATGGTATCCGAGCCCTTGTTTTGAATGGTGGTCACCGGGGCGGGCGCAGCCGGTTGGTTGCCGCTGGGCGATGCGCAGGCGCTCAGCAGCGCCAACAGGATGCAAACCAGGCAGAGCTCACGCATACCCAAATTATAGGTGACATCCGCAATGTAAACAAGTGTTAATCATGTCAATAAATTGATTAACCTTTGGAAAAATCATGTAGAATTAAACCAATGAACACTTCCCACTACGTCTTCCAGGTGCGCGACCTGGACTTCTACTACGGCCATTTCAAAGCCCTGATACAAATCAATGTGGATATCCAACCTCAAAAGGTGACCGCCCTGATCGGTCCTTCGGGTTGCGGCAAATCCACCTTCCTGCGCTGCCTGAACCGCATGAACGACACCATCCCCAACACGCGGGTGACGGGCAAGATCTTGTTGGAGGGACAGGATATCTACGCCCCGGAGATGGAGCTGACCGAGCTGCGCCAGAGGGTGGGCATGGTCTTCCAAAAGCCCAACCCTTTCCCGCAAACAGTGTTCGATAACGTGGCTTTCGGACCGCGCGTCCTGGAGCTGGTCAGCACGCGCTACGAGCTGGAAGAAACCGTGGAGCGCAGCCTGCGCCAGGCGGCGCTGTGGGACGAGGTCAAGGATCACCTGCAGCGCGATGCCCTGGAGCTGTCGCTGGGGCAGCAGCAGCGCCTGTGCCTGGCGCGCGTGCTGGCGGTGCAGCCCGAAGTGATCTTGATGGATGAACCCGCCTCGGCTCTCGATCCGATCGCCACCGATCACCTGGAGAACCTGATCCACGAGCTGAAGGCGCACTACACCATCGTCATCGTCACCCACAACATGCAGCAGGCAGCGCGCGTCTCGGATTTCACCGGCTTCTTCTGGTTGGGCGAGCTGGTGGAATTCAGCCCGACTGCCAGGCTGTTCACCACCCCGGCGCACGAGTTGACCGAAAACTACATCACCGGCAGAATGGGGTAGGGTTCGCCAATCCTAACGCGCATTGTCGTGTTGTAGGGGCGGGTTTGCTCCAGCAAGACGCCACCGCCAGAAACCTGCATCTCAGGATCCTCAACGCCGCCGGCGAATACCAAAACCCGCCCCGGCCGGCCCAGTTTGGTACAATTGTCTGCATGACCCAAGAAGACGTATCCACAGCTCTCGCCCGCCGCATGGAAGGGCGCCAGGGCAATTTCCTGATTCCCCCGCCGGTTTTCGTGCGCATGCAGGGCGAGTTCATCGCCTTCGACGAGCAATCCGGCACGCTCACCACCCGCTTCCCGGTGCTGGCGGAATTCCTCAACCCGTATGGCATCCTGCAGGGCGGCATCATTGCCGCAGCAGTGGACAACACCATCGGCCCGCTCGGCTTTCTGATCGCGCCACCCAACGTCACCCGCCGCCTGGAGATGAAATATTCGAAAGCAGTCACAGTCGAGATGGGCACGATCAGCGTGCAGGCGCGCCTGACCGGCAGAGACGGTCGCAGGCTGGCATTCAGTGCCGAGGTGCGCGACCCGCAGGGCGCCCTGCTGGCGCGCGGCAGGGCAGAACACTGGATCGTGGGGGATTAATCCTTCAACTGCAGCGCTTGCGGTACGGCGCCCCGCAGGCGTTCGACCAGCCCACGCGCTTCCAAATCCAGCTTCACTGTGGTGGTGTACCAGCCGATCGAGCCTTCGAAAGGCGCATCCAGGCTCTCCGAGACCGCCTGCGGCAGCTCCGCAAAGGGCAGGCCTCCGGCCTTACCGATCGCTTTCAAAATCGCTGCCTTGATCTGCTCGTACTTGCGCCGGTCGAGGTTGACGCCCTGCTTGCCGGCAGGATGCAGGGTGAGGATCTTGTCGCCCATGCTGCCTCCTTAAATGTTGGTCGTAGGGGCAAAGCATCCGGCACAACCGGCTCGATCGTGTAATGCCATACTCCAGCCGGATGCTTTGCCCGGAGCGCGAGTCTGCGGAGATTCTTTCCGGCGGGTGAAGCATTTGCCTGGAGCAGGCAGTCTTCCGGCAGGCAAGACCGCGGCAAATGCGTTCCCTGCGGAATACAGCACCACCAGGTTACTTGCGCAGCATGGGCATGTACAGGCGGCGCGGCGCATCGGCAGGGCAGACGACAGAGCCGTAGTTGGCAGACTTCAGGTTGGATGAGTCGCGGGCGCGCACGGTGAAGCTGTGACTCAGCCCCATGCCAGGGGTGCCGCTGGCGCCATTCTCGCCGCAGGCGACCTTGAACCACGCCATCTCGGACGGAACATAGATGTTCTGCTGGAAGAAACCCATGTAGTTGCCGCGCATTTTACCGTCGATAGCCAACGTCATCGAGATCATGTAGTTCGGAGAGGCGGCGACGTACAGGTAAGACCAGGTCATATAGCACACACCGGTGCCGGCGCGCGGCAACACACAGGCGGGGCTGGGGCTGTCGATGAAAGAAATATCCGGAGACTGCACGGCAGGCTTCTCCGGCAGGGGCGTGGGCGTCACCCCCCCGCTTGGCACGGCTGGCGCAGGGCGTGCGCCCAGCAGCGGCGCGGCCCTGGCAACCCCCCAGGCAAGCAAAAGCCCCGCCGCGATCGCCAGGATGAGCAGGCTGTTCCTCATAGTGAGAGACATGTTTGCCGCCTCACCATCATGGCGTGTACGCCGGGCAGTGCACCGTGCCGAAGTTAGCAGATGACAGGCCATCCGAGGCGCGGGCGCGGATGGTGAAGCCGTATCCCATTCCCAGTTGCGGTTTACCGCCCGAACCCAGCGCGCCACAGGCCACTTTGTATCCCAGCGGGTTCATATTGTAGGGCACGTACATGCTCTGCTGGAAAAAACCGCTGTAATTCGCCACATAGCCGAAGTCGTTCAACCGCACGGTCATACTGATGATGTAACTCGGATCGGCGCTGACCGACAGGTAATACCAGTTGATGAAGCACTCGTTCTTTGCCGGGTCGGGCTGCACGCAGGCCACGGTGGGCGAGTCGATGAAACCGATCTGCGGCTGGTCGGGGTTGTAGCTTTCAAGGGCGGCGTTATCCGGCGCGGTGATCTCACGCAGGTTGCCTTCCTGCGTTTCGGCTTGCAGCAGCACGCCGCCATCCTGGCCCGACCTCGCCTGGCCGCGGGCGATGTGCAGCGCGCCGAAGGCGGCGAACAGGAACAAGCCTGCCAGTAAAACGGGAATCAACAGTTTTCGCATGGCAATTCCTCCAAAGGCTTCTTGAACTGGGCAATTCGTTGATTTGGGAACGCAGGAGATCTGCTTAAAACATATTTATTATATCAAACTTATCTAAATTCCGCACACAATCCCAGGCGAAATTCATCTCCCGTTTTATCGGAGCGACCCGTCCTGGCAACCTGGCGACCCCCTGCCTGACTATCCCCCATTTTCACAGGACGAAACTGGGGAAGGGAAAATGCAAATTCTCCCTCCCCCAAAATCTGCATTTGATTTTGGGGGAGGGTTGGGGAGGGGGTGATTTTTGCGCGCAACAAAGGGCGACCCGTCCGTTGCCAGCGGTGGCGCGAATGGTGTAGCTCGACGCCCCAGCCGGGTGGCGAATTCATCTCACGTGGGTCGCCCCTACGATTCTGCTGCGCGGCGGTGGCGCTCGGCGTGATCGGGCAGCCCGATGGCGTCGAACAATTCGGCGGCGCGCAGCAGGTAAGGCCGCGCCGGGTGTTTGCGCCCCAGGGTGTAGAGCGTCCAGCCATAGTTGCCGGTTTGGGCGGCGACGCTGTAGCAGCCGCCGATCGCCGTGAAGATCTCGATGGCCCGCTCCAGCAGCGCGTCCGCCTGCGCCTGCTCGCCAGGCGCCAGGCGCACCTGTCCGATGCCCGCCAGGGTGTTGACCTGCCCCAGCCGGTCGCCCACCGCCTCGTACAGACCAGCGCCTGGGCGTACTCCACCAGCGCGCCGCCCATGTCCATCCGAAATCGCAGCCCGCACGGCCGCCCCAGCTCGCCCACCCCCTGGGCGGGGTCTTGCTTTTCATCTCCACCCACAGCACGGTCTGGAACTGCCCTTTCAGCGCGTTCGCCAGCCAGTTTTTTTATCATTTGGCACTCGTCTATGCAGCGCTCCCCGGGTGCAGCAGGCGGACTTCGCCCGTCCGCAAACAATGGTTGGTTTAATTGTATACCAAAAACCGGGCGGGTTTTGGTGGCTTCCCGCTCGCGCCCCAGGCCCGCCCGCGCCCCCTCCGGCGACAGCCCCTCGCCTGCGCAAACCCGCCCCTGCCTCGGGGGTCAGGGCTCCGTGTTATCCGTGGCAAAATCCGTGTCGTGCCCCTCGCCCGCACAAACCCGCCCCTGCAGATCGCTCTACGGTTAGTTCATTGACGCCTTTGCCATTCGAGGCTAAACTTTCAGGTATAGAGACATTCAATTCCAGGGAGGAAGACCTCTCCCTGAATAACAAAAATACATACTCAAGGAGCATCCATGTCCATCAGTCAACTGGCGCGCAATATCGCCGAATCGCCCACCTTCGCCCTGAACGAAGAGGCCCGCCTGCTGCGCGAGCGCGGCGAGGCGGTGATCAACCTGGGCATCGGCGAGCCCAAGAACAAAACACCCATCACGGCCATACTTTCTTCCGCTGCAAAGCTGACCGGCGGCGATGTCAAGTACACGCCACCCGATGGCACGCCCTCGATGAAAAAAGCCATCATCCGCTACACCGAGGAGAACTACGATAAGCTGGTGGCGCCGGAGAATATCATCGTCTCTTACGGCGCCAAGCAGTCGCTGTACAATGTGCTGTTCACGCTGCTCAACCCGCAAGACGAGGTCATCATCCTTGCGCCCTATTGGGTGTCTTACCCCGAGATGGTGAAAATGTGCTACGGTATCCCGGTGATCGTGACGCCGGAAGATGGCACCTTCCACCCGCGCTTCGAGGACATCGAGCGAGCGGTCTCAGGCTACACCAAGGCCATCATCGTCAATTCGCCCAATAACCCCTCCGGCGAGGTCTTCTCAGAGGAGTTCATCGCCCAGATCGTGGATTTCTGCGAGCGCAAGAAGATCTACCTGATCATGGACGATATCTACCACAAACTGGTCTTCGACGGGCGGCGGGCTGCGCCGGCTTACAGCTACACGCATGTGCCGCTCGAAGACTCGATGATCATCGTGGTCAACGGCGTCTCCAAGCTGTACGGCATGACCGGCTTCCGCGTTGGCTGGGTGGTGGCGCCGCGCAAGCTGGTGGAGGTGATGACCAACGTGCAAGCGCAGACCACTTCCTGCACCTCGGTGGTGCTGCAGGCTGCCGCCGAGGGCGCGCTGAACGGCATGCAGAACATCGTCGAGAACCTGCGCCTGACCTTCCAAAACAACCGTGATGTCATCTACCAGGAGCTGAAATCCTTCAGCGGGCTGCGCGTCAACAAGCCAGCCGGCACCTTCTACATTTTGCCCGATTTCCGCGCCTACCTGCCCTCCTCGCTGGCGAAAGACTCGGTGGAGCTGTCGCGCTACCTGCTGCGCAAGGCGCTGGTAGTGACCGTGCCGGGCAAGGAGTTCGGCATGGAAGGGCACCTGCGCCTGTCCTTCGCCGGCACGATCAAGGAGCTGACCACCGCCGTGGAGCGCATCAAGTGGGCGCTGGATCCCAACTCGCCCAATGAAATCTATATTGGCGACCGCAAACTGATCCGGGATTGGATGTAAGACGATGAACAACCTGCTCAACATACTCACACCCGCCGAAGCCCAGGCTTCGGCGCTGAAAGCCGACTACGGCCTGGATAACCTGGGGTTGACGAATTTAAGGAAGGTTTACTGGAACCTGCCCATGGAGGCGCTCTACGAGGAGGCCATCTTCCGCAACGAGGGCAAGCTGAGCGCCTGGGGCCCGCTGGTGGTCAACACCGGCAAGCACACCGCCCGCGCCGCCAGCGATAAGTTCGTGGTGCGCGAGCCGTCCGTCGAGGAGCACGTCTGGTGGGGGCAGTACAACCGCCCCTACGCGCCCGACAAGTTCCACGACCTGTTCAACCGCGTGCAGGGCTACCTGCAGGGACGGGATGTCTTCGTGCAGGACTGCTACGCCGGCGCCGACCCCAACTACCGCTTGCCGGTGCGCATCGTCACCGAGCTGGCCTGGCACTCCATGTTCGCCCGCAACATGTTCCTGACCCTGCCCTCCGCCGAGGCCTATCACCGCTTCGTGCCGGAGTTCACCGTGATCGCCGCGCCCGGCTTCCAATCTTTTCCCCAGGTGGACGGCACGCCCTCTCAAACCGTGATCGCCCTCAGCTTCGAGCACAAGCTGTGCATCATCGGCAACTCGGGCTACGCCGGCGAGATCAAAAAATCCATCTTCACCATCATGAACTACCTGCTGCCGCTGGAAGGCGTGATGACCATGCACTGCTCCGCCAACCAGGGCGACCAGGGCGATGTGGCGCTGTTCTTCGGGCTTTCGGGCACCGGCAAGACCACCCTGTCCGCCGACCCAAAGCGCCGGCTGATCGGCGATGATGAGCACGGCTGGTCCGACGACGGGGTGTTCAACTTCGAGGGCGGCTGCTACGCCAAGGTCATCGCCCTCTCGCCCACCGCCGAGCCGCAGATCTACGCCTGCACGCGCCGCTTCGGCACCATCCTGGAGAACGTGATCTACGACCCGGTGACGCGCCTGATCGACCTGGACGACGACACGCGCACCGAGAACACGCGCGCTTCCTACCCGCTGGAGTTCATCGAGAACGCCCTGCCCGAAAAGATGGGCGGGCACCCCAAGAACATCATCCTGCTGACCTGCGACGCCAGCGGGGTGATGCCGCCCATCGCCCGCCTGACGCCCGACCAGGCGCTCTACCACTTCATCTCCGGCTACACCGCCAAGGTGGGCGGCACGGAGATCGGCCTGGGCGAGGAGCCAGAGATCACCTTCAGCGCCTGCTTCGGCGGGCCATTCATGGTGCACCACCCGGCCTACTACGCAGATTTACTGAAGCGCAAGATCCTGCGCTACGGCGTCAACTGCTGGCTGCTCAACACCGGCTGGGTGGGCGGTCCGTACGGCGTGGGCAAGCGCATCAGCATCGCCTACACGCGCGCCCTGCTCAACGCCGCCCTGAACGGCGATCTGCTGGATGTGGAGACCTTCACCGACCCGGTGTTCGGCTTTCAGGTGCCCAAGCACTGCCCGGGCGTGCCCGACAGTGTGCTGGACCCGGCCTCGTCGTGGGTCAGCCGCGAGGCGTACATGAAGCGCTACCGGGCGCTGGCCTCGCGGTTCATCGACAACTTCAAGAGATTCGAGGAGGGAGCTTCACCAGAGGTGAGGGCTTCCGGGCCAAAGATATAGAGACTAAGTAAACCGCCGGAAGTGTTTAGAGCAAATCGACCATCGCGATGGCGGTTTACTCCTGGGTTTCGCCGGTGCTCGTTCACATTTTTGTAAAGACACTTCCAGCGAAACACCTAACCGCGAAGGCGCTAAGACGCAAAGAAAAGAGCTGAAACACGAAGGACACGAAGAAAGAGCGCGAAGTACACAAAGAATTGATAAATAAAGCTTTGTGTACTTCGTGCTTATTTTGTGCCATTCGTGTTATTTTTTTTTTAACCCTTAGCGCCTTCGCGTCTTAGCGGTAAATGAATTTGCGCAGGATCAGGTGCTCGGCGTGCGACCAGAGCAGCGGGCTGGCGATCGGCCCCCAGCGCTGCTCCCAGCGCGCCAGGTGCTCCGGATGGATCAAGGATGCCGGGACCTGCTCTGGCAGCCAACCATCCGCCCCAGCCTGCGCTTCCACCCAGCGCAGCAGTTCGCTGGCGCGCTCCGGCCATCCCGCTTCGACCCAGGCCCAGCCCAGCCAGCCCGCCAGCAGCAGCCATTCCCCGCCGCCGTAGTAGCTGTCGCTCGGGTAGCGGTGCACACCGCCGCCGAAAACCAGCGTTTGCTCGATGCGCTCCAGGGTTGCAAGGAAGCGCGGGTCGTCCGGCTGCGCCAGGCGGTAGGGCGTCGCCAGACCAACCAGGCTGGCATCCACCTGCTGGCTGCCCGGAAATTTTAGAAAATAGCCCGAGGGCGAAAGGCAGTGATCGAACACCCAGGCGCGGATGGCGGTGAGCGCGGCAGATTGGTCGCTGCCGGTCAGGGCGGCATACGCCTGCAGCCCGCCGTAGATCGCTGCCAGGGTGTGGGTGTGCACCTGCTCGGGGAACTCTTCCCAGCAGTCATAGCACGGACGCTGCCACAGGGCTGAAAGATACTGCGCCGCAAGCCCCGCCGCCTGCAGCCACGCAATGGGCAGGGGTTGCTGCGCCAGCCGCTGGTGCTGCTCCAGCGCCCACAGCCAGGTACCAAAGCCATCGAGCTGAAAATTGGGCCATGCGCCTTCGCGCTCCTGGGTGGGCGCTTCGGCGCCATCCAGGGTGAAGCGCGTGTGCAGGATATCGTCCTCGAGCAGCGCCTCGCCGCGCTGCGCCTTTGCCGCGGCCCGCGCCACCCGCTCCCGGCGGGCATTCACCACCCCCGCCGCCCACGCGTGAAAGCGCCGGGCGCTCTCGTGCTCGCCCGCCAGGTCCATGGCATAGGCGCAGAAGGCGCCGTCGCGGAACCAGGCGTAGCGGTAGGTGGGGAAGTTGGGGCTGGCGATGTAGGCGCCGGAGGGCGCCTGGTTTGCCAGGATCACTTCCAGGCTGCGCTGCGCCAGCCAATCAGGGGAACGTCTCAACTCAGTCCGGTCCATGCTCGATCCAGTCGGCGGTATACCGGGATCCTATCCAATGGGGCTGCAGCCGTGATCCACTGTCCGCCAGCGGTCAGTTGACCATCCCAAAAATCTACCCACTCCCCAGCCGGCAGGTACAGGCGTCGCTCAACAGCGCCCGGTTCGAGCACGGGCGCCACCAGCAGCGCACGGCCAAAACAGTACTGGTCGTCCACCTGCCAGGCTTGCGGATCATCGGGCCAATCCAGGAACAGGGGGCGCATCAGCGGCTCACCGGTTTCGGCGCAATGGCGCGCTTCGGCGGTGATGTACGGCAGAAGGCGCATGCGCAGGTGGGCAAATTGGCGGTAAATGTCGATCACCTCCGGGCGCCCGCTGCGCTCGGCGATGTTCCAGGGGGTGCGATCTCGCAATGGGCGGCGGTGATCATTGTATTCAGAGTGATACTGCATGATGGGGCAGAAGGCGGCCATGCTTGCTGATCGCAGGTATAGCTCAGCGCTCGGAACCTCGCCGCTGAAGCCAGCCAGATCCCAGCCCCAGAAGGGAATTCCCGAAAGCCCGGCGCTCAGGCCGGCAAAAAGCGAGGCGCGGAAAGCCTCCCAGGTCGAGTTCTCGTCGCCAGCCCAGTGACACGGGAAAGCCTGCGCGCCGGTGAAGCCGGCCCGGCTGAAGGTCAGCGCGTCGCCGCCGCGTTTCTGACAGGCAAAGCGATGGTAGGCGCCCACGTACAGGTTGGGATACAGGTTCTGCCCCTCATCGCCGCGCATACCGTTGGCGAAGAGCACGTCGCGCCCCCACAGGTGCTCGCCGCCATCAGTTTTGAAGCCATCCACGCCCAGTTCATCCAGCAAATAGGCGCGCTTCGCCATCCACCAATCCACGGCCTCCGGGTTGGTCACGTCGAGCAGCAGCGAGTCGTGAAACCAGAACGGACGCACGCGATAGGGAGAGCCATCCTGCCAGCGCAGGTGATAACCCTTGCGCAGCATGTACGCTTCATCGATGTCCTTCTGGGGGTGCTGCTCGCCGCCCAGGAATTTCATGATCGGGATCTGCCACAGCACCAGGCGAATCCCGCGCCGGTGCAGCTCGTCGATCATCGCTTTGGGATCGGGCCACTTACCCTCCGGGGGAAAGGTGAAATCCCGCAGGGTGAGCGGCTGGTCGGAGGGTTTCGGCTGGTAGCGAGCATCGTTCCAGATGTAGAACGTGTTTTCATCGCTCCAGGCCTCGATCACCAGGACGGTAGCGGGGATGTCATGCTCCTCAGCCAGGCGCACCTGCTCCATCACGATCGCCTGGCTGTTCCACTCGTTGCTGCTCATCCACGGACCGAAAGCCCATTCTGGCGGCAGCTTGGGTAAGCCAACCTGGCGGCAGAACCGGTGAAGGTTCTCCAGCGGGCTGTCGGCAGCATAGACAAACCCGGCAATGGCTTCATCTTTCCCCAGTTCGGCGGTGCAGGTCCAGCGATCTGGGCGGCTGGCTGCCAGGTCGAACCTGGAGAAACGGGCTGTCTTCAGGTAGAGGGCATAGCCGCGCGAAGACAGGAGGACGGGCACCGGTATGTAGGTGTGGATACCCTGGTTCTTGTACTGCTCATACAACAGCACGTCGGGAGCGGTGCCGCGCTGGTTGAAGGCGTGAAAGCGCTCGCCCAGGCCGAAGAAGCCTTCGTCGGGGGGAGAATCGAAGCTCAAGCGCACCGCTTTCAGCGGCTCGTTCTCGCCCCCAGCCAGATACTCGGGCGGGGAACTGCTTGCCAGCAGCACTTTGCCCGCCCGGCTCAGGGACAGGCGGTAGGGTTGCTGGTGGATTTCCAGGCGCAGCAGCCCGTCCGTCAGCGCACAGGGAGTCTGTTGCTCAAGCGGCGCGGCTGCACAATCCGGCTGCGCTGCGCCGAGCTGGAACTCGATCTGGTCCACCCCCGCCAGGCGGAAAACCAGGCTGATCTCCCGCTCGCCAGCCGTGGGAAAGCGGACCTCGGCACGGTCTTCAGCCAGGCTGCAGCGGTGCGGCAGCCCAGCGGCGGCCCAGGCCAGCACGGTGAAGGTGTAATCAGGGCTGCTGATCTGTTCGGCAGCGCTGGCGGCGTGCAGGCGGTAGGTGATCCGCTGCCCTGCAATGAAGGGTGGCAGCTCGACCCGCCAGGTATCGCCGGGCGGCGCCCACCCTTGCCGCACGACCGAGGTGGCGAAGAGCATTGTCTCCACTGCCTCGCGGCTGGGTTCAGTGAGCTGACCCTCGCTGGCGTGCTCGATCGAGTCGCCTTCATCCTTCCAGGAGGCCCAAACGCGCTGGCACGCGCCTGGGGGCCAGGTGCGCACACCTAACGATACCGGCGATCCTGCCAGCGGCTGTCGAGGAAAGCGCTCATCGGCATCCTGATGATAGGGGTGTTTGATCCCATGAGGCCGGTGAGACAGCCTCAGATTATTGGTTTCCATGCCTGGGTTTTCCTTGACCAGGCACGACGGGTCCTGGTAGACCTGTCGTGCCTGGTTATGGAGAGGGTCACTTCAACAACGACTCGATCAGCGTCTTGGCCTGGTCGAGCGCTTCCTGCGGGGTGAGCTGGTCCAACATCACCTGCTGGAGGAGGTTGTTCACGCCGTCCTGCATCTCACTCTGGCGCCCGATGACCGGCGGAACGACTGCAAATTCCAGCGAGTCGAAGACGGCCTGGCGGTTGGCAGGCGGGGTCTGGGTGAGGTAGTCGGTGAAGTATTCCGGATTGTTCAAAGCCGGCAGCTCCCAACTGGAGGCGACGCGAATGCGCGCCATCTCGGGATTCGAGGTGAAGAACTTGACCCACGCATAGGCTTCCTGGGGGTGCTTTGTGGCCGCAAAGACATGGGCGGCATTGGCAAAGAAATGGGTGGCTTTCGTGGCCATGCCCGGCTCGACGGTGATGTCCCACTGGAAGGGGGCGTCTTTGAAAGCCGAGAACATCCAGATGCCGGTCACATCCATCGCCAGCTTGCCCTGGACAAACAGGTCGCCATCCGAAAGGCCGCCCATCTCGGCTGCGCCTGGCATGACCTTGTCGGTCTTGACCATATTCACCATGGTCTCCAATGCCTGGACGCACTCGGGTGAGTTGATCAGCACCTCGGTCTTGTCCTCGTTGAAGAACCGGCAATTATTCTGGGCGGCTTTTTTGTAAAACTCCCAAAATTGAACGCCAGAGTGCAATCCCCACACGCCGTTGGCCGGGTCGTTGAGCTGCTTTCCGGCTTCGATGGCATCCTGCCAGGTCCAATCCGCAGAGGGATAGGCGAGGCCGGCTTTGTCGAACAGGTCTTTGTTGTAGTACAGCACAACCGTCGAGAAGGTGGCCGGTAAGCCAAGCTGCATGCCGTTGTAGCTGAACGCCTGCAAGGCGCGCGGGTAGTAGATAGCGGGGTCGAGCGAGCTGTCGACGCTCATCATCGGGGAGAGATCGAGCAGCAGGCCCTTCTCGGCATAGGTGACGAAGTTCTCGTAGTTCAGCTCGAACACATCCGGGGCGGTACCGCCAGCGATCAGGGTCTGCAATTTGATGAAGTAATCGTTGAAGGGAGCAGTTTCCACTTTGACGGTGATATTGGGGTGCTCAGCCTGGAAGTGCTGGATCATCTGGTCGAGATCTTCCAGGTGATCCGGGGCGGCGGAGAAGGTGTAGTAGGTGATCTCTACCGGCTCGGGGGGCTGGGTTGGCTCGGGCGTGGGGGTGATGATCACCTCGTTGGTGACGACCACGGTTTCTTTGACAGGCACCTCAACCACCTGGGTTTGGATGACCGTTTGCGGGGTGGCGGCAGGCGCTGGCGCACAGGCTGCCAGCAGCAGCGAGAACAGCAGCCAGAAAGCCATGGCGCGCACAAAGATTGATTTGGTAGACATGGGTTCCTCCTCAAATAGAACAGATTGGTTCTGCACACTGGAGCGATTGGCACAATCGCACGAAAAGCGGACCTAATAATGGCGGAATTCGCTAGAACTGCACCTCCTTAGCCTTTCAAGCCGCTCATGACGAAGCCCTGCACCAGGTACTTCTGAGCTAATAAGTACAACAACAGCATTGGCAGCACAGTGATCACCGTGCCGGCCATGACCAGGTTCCACTCGGTCAGCCAGCGACCTTGCAGGGTCGCCAGCCCAACCGGCAGGGTCATCAGCGTCTGCTCGCGCACGATGAACAAGGGCCACAGAAAGGCATTCCACGACCCCATGAAAGCGAACACCGTCAGAGTCGCCAGGGCCGGCGTGGAAAGCGGCAGGATGATGCGCAGGAAAATGGTCAGCGGCGAAGCGCCGTCCATGTAAGCCGACTCTTCATATTCGACCGGGATGGTGAGAAAAGCCTGGCGCAGCATGAAGGTGCCGAAGGCGCTGAACACACCGGGCAGGATCAGACCCTGGTAGGTGTTGATCCAGCCAAAGATGCGCATCAGGATGAAAAGCGGTGTGATGGTGACCTGGAAAGGCACCATCAAGGTTGCCAGGTAGAGCAAGAAAACCAGGTTGTGGCCAGGAAACTTCAGGCGAGCGAAAGCATACGCCGCCATCGAGCAGGTGATGAGCTGGCCCAGGGTGGTCAGGCTGGCGACGAACAGGCTGTTGAACAGCATACGCCCGATCGGATACAGCTCGAACAGCCTGCGGTAGCTGTCGAGCGTGGCAGGATTGGGGATGAGCTGGGGAGGCATGGTCAGCACGAACTGCCCGGTCTTGAGCGAGGTGGAGATCATCCACGCGAACGGAATGACCATCACCGACGCGCCCAGCAGCAGCAGCAGGTAGAGAATGGCTTTCCCCAAGCGGCGGCTGAGCTGGCGCCTGGCGCGGCGCTCAACCTGTGACACTGAGCGCCCAACAGCGAGAGCGGAAATTTCATTCATAGGTCACCCAATTCTTCTGCAGGCGCGCCTGGACGACCGTTACCAGAAAAACGATCAGGAATAGCACCCACGAGAGCGTGGCGGCATAGCCCATCCGTCCATAGCGGAACGAGTTGTTGACGATCTGTTCCACCAGCACCGTGGTCGCTCCCGCCGGTCCACCCTGCGTCATCACCCACACCTGGTCAAAAACCTGGAACGAGTTGATCAGCGAGATGATCAGGGCGAAGAAGGCTGTGGGAGAAAGCAACGGCAGAGTGATGTGCAGCAGCTTGGGCCAGGCCCGAGCGCCATCGATCGACGCCGCTTCGTAGTACTCCTGCGGAATGCTCTGCAGCCCCGTCAGGAACAGCACCATGATGAAGCCGGTGTCTTTCCACACGCTGGTCAGGATGATGGCAGGCATCGCCCAGTTGGGGTCGAACAACCAGGCAGGTCCGGTGATGCCAACCAGGCTGAGCAGGTAGTTGACGATGCCGAACTTGGGATTGAAAATCCAGCTCCACATCAGCGCCACCGCCACCCAGGCGGAGATGACCGGCATAAAGAAAGCGCCGCGGAAGAAGGTGCGCCCGGCCAGCTTCTGATTCATCAGCAGCGCCACGCCGAGACCGGATGCCATCACGAGCGGGATATAGCCGGCGATGAAGTACAGGGTATGACGCAGGGCCGCCCAAAAATTGGCGTCCTTCACCAGAGTCTGGTAGTTCTGCAGGCCGAGGAAGTGAAAGCGGGTGGGAATCAGCGGATCCCACTCGTAGAAAGTGAGCGCCAGCGAGGCAATCATCGGGACGATCATGAAGATCAGCAAGCCCGCCAGGCTGGGAAAAAGGAAAAAACCTGCCCACAGGTTTTTTTGCAGGTTTTTATTGTAGTTGACCACTGGAGCTAAGCCTCCTACGGCGCTCAATGTCTGGCGCCCGCTAGCGTGTGCGGATCAGGCGACTTCGGTTTCCCAGGAGCGCTTGATCGGTGATTCGAAAAGCTCATGCAGCACCAGGCTGGCGGCGCCGCGCGCCCAATCGTCATCGCCAAGCTTCTCGATCAAAATTGATACATCGCCGCGCAGACCCGGCATGGTGTGCTCTTCGATGGCCGCGCACATTGGGTCGAACAGCCAGCGACCAGCGCGCACGCCTTCGCCATTGACCAGGATGCGCTCCGGGTTGAAGATGTTGACCAGGTTGGCGATCGACTGCCCCAGCAGGTTGCCCGCCTGGGAAAAGATCTTGCGGGCAGCCGACTCGCCGGACTCGGCCATCTGCACCAGCTCATCCGGAGTCTGCGGGCAGCGCGCCAGTTCGCCGCGCTGGAAAGCCGCTTCCGCCTGGAGGAGCATGGCCGGCTCGCTGGTATAGGCCTCCAGGCAGCCCTGCTTGCCACAACTGCAGGACAGACCACCCGGCTGCACGACGATGTGTCCGAATTCGCCGGCGCCGCCGCGCACCCCATAATACACCTGTCCGTTGACGACAATGCCCATACCAACGCCGCGCCCCACGGTGACCACCAGAAAATCGTTGATCCCCTGCCCGGCACCGAACCATTTTTCGGTATAGGCCAGGGTGTTGACATCGTTATCCAGGTAAACTGGCATTTGAACCTGATCTTGAATCAGGTCGCGCAGGGCGACGTTCTTCCAGCCAAAAAATGGCGACTGGCGCACGAGGCCCTGGCTGACATCCAGAATGCCTGCCAGACCCACGCCTAATCCCATCAGCCGGGGAGGGGTTTGCCTGTGTGAATTGCTGGCTGGCTGCTGCCGGTGGGAGACCTGCGCGGCGAGCTCCCGCACCATCTGGCCCAGCGTCTCAGCCACAGCTTCGGGTGTCCTTCCATCCAGGAGAAGCGTTTGCCGGGCGAGCAAGGTGGCTTCCAGATCGGTGAGCGCGCCGACAACATGCTCTTCCATAACCTTGGCGCCAATGACATAACCGCCATTGGGGTTCACCGCCAGGCGGATCGGCCGCCGCCCGCCGCTCGAGTCGCCGATCTCCTTCTCATAGACCAACCCTTCCTCGATCAGCTCAGCCGTGATGCCGGTGATGGTCGCCGGGCTGAGCTGGGTGCGCCGGGCAAGGTCGGCTCTGGCGATGGGGCCAAAGGTCTTGATCTGGCTCAAAACGAGCGAGCGGTTGATGGCTCGCATCAGGTCGCGGTTTCCAAGGGGTGTGTTTGTCATAGTTTCTTTATTCATTGAATGAAGTTAGTTGTATTATAGCACGCAAACGGAGAGAGTCAAGAGGGAATCACCGCGCTCGCAGCACCCCCCTGTCATTGCGAACCCGGCGTCGTGTGCCGGGTGAAACAATCCCCCCGCCGGGCCGGGCGCGAGCGCTGAGGCTGTTAGCCGGTCCGAATTGAGCAGGCTAACAGCTTGCCCTACAGGAAATACCGGGTAAACTTATAGAAACCCATCCCCTCTCCAGGAGCCAGCTATGCCACTTGATGCCCTCGGCGCCGCCAGTTCCTCTGGCGCCGCCAGTTCATCTGGCGCCGTCACGCGCCACGCCGATTTCCCCTCCCGCTACGTCGCCGCCCGTCCCATCGATGTGTGGACGCCGCCCGGCTACGAAGACGACTCCTCCCTGCGCTTACCGGTGATCTACATGCACGATGGGCAGAACCTGTTCGAGGGCAGCCGCGCCATCGGGGGCGTGGATTGGGGGGTGCGCGAAGCCATGCTCGGGCTGATCGCGCAGAGGCGCACACCCGGGGCGATCATCGTCGGCGTATGGAACAGCGCTATCCGCTGGCGCGAGTACATGCCCCAGCGGGCGCTGGAAGCCGATGGGAACGAAGCGCTGCGCCAGCGGTTTATGCAGCAGCAGGGCGGCGAGGGGATCGGCGACAGCTACCAACGCTTCCTGGTCGAGGAAGTCAAGCCGTTCATCGACGCCCACTACCGCACGCTGCCCGACCAGCCCAACACGCTGGTGATGGGCTCCAGCATGGGCGGGCTGGCCTCGCTGTACGCCATCAGCCGCTACCCGCAAGTCTTCGGCGCGGCCGGCTGCCTGTCCACCCACTGGACGGCGGGCGGCGAAGCCCTGGTGCGCTACATGGGCGAACACCTGCCCTCCCCGAAAACCCACCGCCTGTACTTCGACTTCGGCACGCGGGGGCTGGACGCGGCGTATGAGCCGCTGCAGACGCTGATGGACGGGCTGCTGCGCCAGGCAGGCTATACGCAGGGGGTGGACTGGATGACGCGCAAGTTCGAAGGCGCAGACCACAACGAGGCCGCCTGGCGGCAGCGCGTGCACATCCCGCTCGACTTTTTGCTGCCTGGGTAAATCGACCGCGAAGACGCCAAGGCGCGAAGCAGCGAAGGTTTATCAGCTCATCTGCAATGTATCGTAGAGAATACCTTTTTTGACCTTTACGGTCATTGCGAGATTCGGCTATGCCGCCAGGCAGCACTCAAATGAAGAAATGACCAATCTGTCATGAGTAGACCAGCGACGGGTGTTTTCTACCCGCCTGATGCTGAGGCGCTCTTCTCAGCCCTGGTCGTGGCAATCTCCTACCAGGTCATTGTACGTAGCCCACATCGTGCGAGCAGCTTATTCCACATTCTTCACAGGTGGCTACGTGGAATCTATGTAGAGATTATTGTGCTTTTCTTTGCGCCTTGGCGACTTTGCGGTTAGATACCCTCCGGCCAGGCGCGCTCGATGATCGCGTCGAAATCCGTACCAGCCGGCAGCGTGCCAAACATCATCCCCATGTCGCCCGCCAGGCGCGAGGCGCAGAAGGCCTGGCTGACCGCCGCCGGGGCGTGCTGCACCAGGATCGACGCCTGCAGCAGCAGCGCCAGGTGATCGATGACCCGCCGGGCGCGCAGCTCGAGATCGGCAGGGTCGCGCATCTCTCCCTCGAAACGCTCCAGGAAGGAATCGTAATCCGGGTTGCCGCCGCGCGCCGCGCGCAGCTCAGCCAGCACCACATCCAGGGCGCCAGCTTCCTTGTGCAGCGAGCGCAGCAAGTCCAGGCACTGCACATTGCCGGAGCCTTCCCAGATCGAGTTGATCGGGATATCGCGGTACAGCCGCGCCATGGGCGACTCTTCCACGTAGCCGTTGCCGCCCAGGCACTCCAGCGCCTCGACCACCACCGCCGAAGCGCGCTTGGTGATCCAGTATTTGCCGACCGCGGTGGCCAGGCGCGAGAATTTGCGGGCGGCTTCGTCGTGCGGAGCGTCATCGAAGGAGCGCGCCAGGCGCAGGGCGAACGCCGTGGCCGCTTCCGACTCCAGGCACAGGTCAGCCAGCACGTTTTTCATCAGCGGCTGGTCGCGCAGGCGTGCGCCGAAGGCGCGGCGATGGCTGCAGTGGTGGATGGCTTCCACCAGCGCTCGGCGCAGCGAGGCGGCGCTGCCCAGGGCGCAATCCAGGCGCGTGTGGCGCACCATCTCGATAATGGTGGGCACGCCGCGCCCGCCCTCTCCAACCTGGCGCGCCCAGGCGCCGTGGAATTCGACCTCGGCGGAGGCGTTGGAGCGGTTGCCCAGCTTGTCTTTCAAGCGCAGGATGTGAAAGGCATTGCGCTTGCCATCCGGCGTCCAGCGCGGCAGCAGGAAACAAGTCAGGCCTTTTTCGGTGCGCGCCAGCGCCAGGAAGGCGTCGCACATCGGCACCGAGCAGAACCATTTGTGCCCGGTGAGCAGGTATTCCTGCCCGGGACCTTCGCTCCCCAGCGGGACGGCGCGCGTGGTGTTGCCCTGCACATCGCTGCCGCCCTGGCGCTCAGTCATCGCCATGCCGAACAGGGCTCCGTTTTTTTGTGAAGCGGGTATGAAGCGCGGATCGTACTCGGTGGACAGCACGCGCGGCTCCCACTCGGCGGCCAGCTCCGGCTGCAGGCGCAGCGAGGGGATAACGGCGAAGGTCATGGTCAGCGGGCAGCTCGTGCCTTCATCCAACTGGTGGCGCAGCATCATCATCGCCGCGCGCGCCACATGCGCCCCACGCTGCGGGCGTCTCCAGGTCATGGCGTGCAGGCCGTGCTCCACGCCCAGGCGCATCAGGGCATGGTAAGACGGGTGGTACGCCACCTCGTCGATGCGCCTGCCGGAAGCATCGTGGGTGTGCAGCTCGGGCAGGCAGCGGTTGGCCTGCACACCCAGGCGCAAGTTCTCCGGCTTTCCCAGCATCGCCCCATACAAAAATACCTGCCCCTCCGCCCAGCCGCCGCCTTCGCGGCTCAGCGCCTGGCGCAGCGGCTGATCGTATTCGAACAGGTTGTAGTCTTCCAACGGCGGCGGCTGGTTGAAGACCTCATCCGGTGGTCGGTGGGCAAATTCGTGGGTTTTCATAGCTCCCTCGGGATCAAGAGACACTTTAAGGAAGAACCAGGCCAGCCAGGTCGAGGTGGGTTTCGGAGCGTTGATCCAGGCTCTATACTATTGTAGCAAGAAATTCCCCCGAGCGTTGAGATTTCCGTATTGTTGTCGCTTGCGCTGCCAAGGTCAGCCCAGATGGGTACCAGGGAAAGCGCGGCCTGATCTCGTCGATTCAACGAAAGCGCTATAACCGATGCCCCAAAACTGGCTCAATTCCTGATCCATGGTGCGCTGATATTGTGGCGCCAGTTCAGAAAAAGCCCGGGTGAACGTTTCTTGTTCAGTCATGCCAGCGTCCATTCTCCGATCGAAGTCGAAGAAAACCTCCCTGCCGATGTCCGGTTCCCGCTTCTTTTTTGATCTTAACTGTCACTGCGAGACCAGCGTCAGGTGTTTTTTGCACGCCTGGTGCTGAAGCGCTTTCTTCAGCCCTGGTCGTGACAATCTCCTGAATGATCACGAAGATCGCTTTGCTGTCGCTCGCGATGACAGCCTCCCATTTGTCAAAACGATTGTCCGAACTATAAGACCTTCGCTTGCACATTTTCCGATTCTCACTATAATGAAATCCATAACCAGGTGGAAGTGCGATCCTATGCCATCAATGCGCTGCTCTGGACTGCCTGGGGAGGTCGGAGTTGCTATGAAAACCGCATTGCGAGGCGCCACCTTCTACCTGATCACCGTGATCGCATTCTGCACGGGCGTTCAGGGGGTTGCAGGGCAAGGCGCCATCCAAATCGAGCATAACGAGGCAGTTGTCGAATACCCGCGCCTGGTGCGCTTCCTGCTGCAGGCGCGCAGTTCTGCGGTGATCGACTCCGTCACTTTGATCTACAGCACGAACGCATTGAGCTGCCAGGGCGCCAGAGCGCAGCAGGCAGTGCCTTTCGAGGCGGGTGAGCAAATCAGCCTGGAATGGGAATGGAAGCTCGAGCGAGCTGGCGCTCTGCCGCCCGGGACGGTGATCACCTGGCAGTGGCAAATAAGCGACGCAGATGGGAACACCCTGCTGACGGAGGCGCGCGCCATCACCGTGCAAGACCAACGGCACACCTGGCAGACCCTCCAGACCGCTGACGGCAAGGCGCGCATCCAGTGGTACGAAGGCGATCAGCGGTTTGGCGCGCGGGTGGCGCGCATCACCCAAAACAGTTTACAGCGTCTTTCTTCGGAAATTGGCATCGCAATCGATCGCCAGGTGCAGGTCATCGTCTACCCAACGTTTGAAGAGGTGAATGAGGTGATGATCGTCGCGCACGATTGGGTAGGCGGGGTAGCCTTCCCAGAGTATGGAAGCGTCCTGTTCGGGGCACGAGCGGATGACACCGCCTGGCTGGAGCATGTTATCCCACACGAGCTGGCTCACCTGCTGGTGAGCGAGTTAACCTTCAACTGCCGGGGCGTTCGCCTGCCCACCTGGCTGAGCGAGGGCCTGTCGGTGGTCTCCGAAGGCAACCTGAGCCCGGAGCAGCACGACCTGATCAGAGACGCCCTGGAGCAGGGCAAGCTGCGCCCGTTCAACTTATTAGAGCGCGAATTTTCACTGGACCCCGCAAAGGTATCTCTGGAGTACGCCCAGAGCGGCGCGCTGGTCGAATTCATGTTGACAGAGTACGGGGCTGATAAATTGGCTGCATTGCTGGAGGCGTTGAAAAACGGCCTGGTCATCGACCTGGCGTTGATGCAGGTCTATGGGTTGGATACCGATGGGCTCGATTCCGCCTGGCGGGTTTCGTTGGGCTACCAACCCCTCCCAACGCCTGCGCCCACCTCGGCGAGAAAAGCGACCACGGTGCCCACGCTGGCGCTTTACACCTCCGTGGTTCAAGCGCCAGCCACGCCAACGCCCCCACCAGCTACACCCACGCGCTCGCCCCAGCTAGCGACAGCCACCCAGGCGGCGACCTCCACCCCTCCAGGCAGCGCCACAAGCACCCCGCTTGCCACGCCAGAAAATAGCCGCCCCGCCTTTCCGGCATGTGGGGGGGTCGTGTTCGTGGTTATCCCTTTGATCACGGGGCTTGCTTTCCACAGGAGGAGACAATGAAGATTCGGAAATTGCTCATCGCCCTGCTCGGCTTATCCCTGGCAAGCTGCAACGCCTTCGCTGGGGCCGCGCCGACCACAACAGCAACGCTGCCTCCCAGCCCAATTCCCACCTTCACCCCCACAGCCACCACCACCAGCACGCCAACAGCAACCGCTACGCCAACCCACACGCCCACCCCAACGCCGCGCCCGACCTGGACGCCTCTACCGCCCGCGACCCACACGCCGCAGGCCTATTACTCATCCGAAGCCTACGGTTTTTCGATGACGTTGCCCAAGGGCTGGTCGATCCTCGAA
Organism: Chloroflexota bacterium; assembly: GCA_029265355.1. Classification (GTDB taxonomy): domain Bacteria; phylum Chloroflexota; class Anaerolineae; order Anaerolineales; family UBA4823; genus JAJUJL01. The sequence goes on from JAJUJL010000039.1 coordinate 27,173, forward strand.
GAGAATGAGGGCGTCGTCTTTGGGTCTCTTACCATGGGCATGCTCTGCTTCGCAGGAAGAAACCTGGCATTTGATGAACCGGCTGGTTTCGACGCAACGATCCGCGCAATCACCCGCGACATCAAGGGGAGCGTCATTTCGCAGGGTGAATCGAAACTGAAAGACGGCACAGCAGCGCCTTACGCCCTGGCCAGGGTCACCAATTCTGATGGAAGCCGCGCCCTGGCCCAAACGTACTATATTTATCAGCAACCTTTTGAGTATATTTTCTTGTTCATGGGCCCAGAAAAGTTGATGGAGAACAGCGCCCCGCTCCTCGAAACCCTCATGAACTCGATCCAATTGCAGGGAACTGCCATGCTGGGCCTCGAGAGGCAGGATATCCTGGTGTTGATGGGCGGCGCAGACCCACTGGCAAAAGAACTTGACCCCGCGCAGACCACATCCGGCTCAGGTGGTTATGCCGGATTGCTCTACAGCGGGTTGGTTCAGCTCTCACCAGAGCTGCAAGTGACGCCGGACCTTGCAGAGAGCTGGACTGTCAGCCGGGACGGGACGGTTTACACCTTCACCCTCAAGACGGACGCTTATTTCTCTTCTGGCAAGCCAATCACCGCCGCTGATGTTAAATTCAGTTGGGAGCGCGCTGCCGACCCCAAGACCGAGTCCACCACCGCTGAGACTTACCTGGGAGATATCCTGGGCTTCAAGGAAAAACTGGCGGGTGAGGCCGAGGAAGTGGCCGGTATCCAGGTGATCGACGAGCTGACGCTGCAGGTGACGCTGGATGGACCCAAGCCCTATTTCCTCGCCAAGCTGACCTATCCAACGTCTTTTGTGCTGGACCAGGCGAGCGTGCAAGGCAGCCTGGAGGACTGGGCCTTCCAACCCAACGCAAGCGGACCGTTTCGCCTGCTGCGCTACGCCGCCAACAGTTTCATTGCTTTCGAACCCAACCCCGGTCATCCTGAGCCGGGCAAGGCGCCGGCCATCGTCTACCGCTTCTACCTGCCGGGTAAACCGCTCGACTACTACCAGCAAGGCGAAATTGACATGGCGTATGTGGGCGACCCGGAGGATATCCGGCTGCTCACCAATACCGACCACGAGCTGAATGCGGAGCTGCAATCGACCACTTCCCTGTGCACCTCCCTGGTGCAGATCAATAACACGCGGCCGCCGATGGACGACCCCCATGTGCGGGCGGCCTTCGCCATGGCGATAGACAGGCAGAAGCTGCTCGACCAATTCTCCGAAGCGACCGACCTGCTGGCCGAAACCGTCCTGCCGCCAGCTATGCCCGGTTTTTCTGGCGATCTCCGGGCAGCCGCCTTCGATCCCCAGGCAGCTCAAGCAGCTTTGGCAGCCTCCAAATACGGCAAGGAACTCCCGCCGGTAAAATTGGTGGAGGCAGGCTATGCCGGGGAGGAAAACGACTATATCAATGCGCTGATCAGCATGTGGGAGGAAAATCTCGGCATCCAGGTGGAGCTCGAGCTGGTCGATCCAGAAGATATCACTCACGCAGCTCAGCAGGCTGATGGGCATTTGGTTTCATACGGCTGGTGCGCTGATTACCCAGATCCCGAAAACTTCCTGGATGTGCTCTACCACTCGGAAAGCCAGTTCAATGTGGCTGAGTACGAGAACGCCGAGCTGGATGCGCTGCTCGAACAGGCGCGAACCGAGATCGACGCCGCCACCCGGCTGGCCCTCTACCGCCAAGCGGAGGAGCTGCTCCTGAGCGACCACGCCGTGATTCCGTTGCAGCACCACATACTCTACCGGCTAGCCAAACCCTATCTCAAGGGTTATGCCATTTCTCCCTCGAGCGTGCGCGTGCTGCACCTGGTCGAGCTGGTGAGATAATCGCACGCCAACGGATCTGGCAGCGCGGTGATCGCGAGCGACGGCGCAGCGATCACCGCGACCATCCAGGAGATTGCCACGCCCCTGCGGGGCTCGCAAGGACGCGCGACATGGAAGTTGTCTCAAGGTCAGAGATTGTTGTTGACATATTACGACAAACGCAATAAAATTACGATAGTTTCAGCGGAAAGGGTATGATTCGCTGGCTGCTTTCGAGAATCGCAATCATCCCGACCGCAACCATCCACGCTGCAACTTTTCGCCCGAGCTGATCGTTCTCGCGACATACGCTTGACAGCACCCTTTGCAAGCAAGCCGCATCGACGGCAAACTCGCATGCCAGGTCAGAGCGGGCGTTTCTCGTTAAGCGATGCGCCCTCCCCCGCTGAAACGCCATCCGCAGCCGTATGGCGCGGCAACCTTTACCTTTTTCTTCTGGAGGCATGTGATGAGCGTCAAGAAATTGTGGTTCGTGATGATGGTGGCAGCCCTGGTCTTGATGAGCGTTGGCCCGGCCGCGGCGGCCTCCCAGGCGCCGCTGTTCGCCAGCGGCGCGGCGAGCGAGATCGCCGGTCGTTACATCGTCGTCTTCAAAGATGGCGTCGCCGGTCGGGCGTTCGACAACGCCCTGAGCAGCGCCCGCGGCCTGGGCGGGGCGGTGCACTTCACCTACAATCGTGTGCTGCGCGGCTTCGCCGCCACGCTGCCGGCTGCCGCGGTGGACGCGCTGCGCCGTAACCCCAACGTGGCCTACATCGAAGCTGACCAGGTGATCACCATCGATACCACCCAGACCGGCGCCACCTGGGGGCTGGATCGCATCGACCAGCGCGCGCTGCCATTGAGCACCACTTTCACCTATAACAACACCGGCGCGGGCGTCAAAGCCTACATCATCGACACCGGTATCCTGATCTCGCACACCCAATTCGGGGGTCGCGCCTCGGTGGGCACCGACACGGTGGGAGACGGGCGCAACGGCATCGACTGCAACGGTCACGGTACGCACGTGGCTGGCACAGTGGGCGGCTCCACCTACGGCGTGGCCAAGGGCGTGACGCTGATAGCGGTGCGCGTGCTCAACTGCTCCGGCTCCGGCACCACCTCGGGCGTGATCGCCGGCGTGGATTGGGTGACCAGCAATCACCAGGCTGGTCAACCGGCCGTCGCCAACATGAGCCTGGGCGGCAGCGCTTCCACCGCGCTGGACACGGCGGTCAAGAACTCGATCGCCGATGGCGTGACGTATGCCATTGCCGCTGGCAACAGCAACCGCGACGCCTGCCGCTACTCGCCGGCGCGCGTGTCACAGGCGCTGACCGTGGGCGCCACCACCAGCACCGACGCCCGCGCTTCGTATTCCAACTACGGCTCCTGCCTGGACCTGTTCGCACCCGGCTCGTCGATCACTTCCGCCTGGTATACCAGCACCACCGCCACCAACACGATCAGCGGCACCAGCATGGCAACGCCGCACGTGGCTGGCGTGGCGGCGCTGTACCTGCAGAGCAACCCAGGGGCTTCGCCGGCCACGGTGGCATCGGCATTGATTGGCAATGCCACGCTCAACGTGGTGATCAACCCCGGTCGCAACTCGCCCAACCGGCTGCTGTTCACCAATTACTAGCTCAAATTCCCACCCCCTCCCCACCCTCCCCCATTTTCAATAAACGAAAGTGGGGGAGGGATATTTTTTCTTCCCAAAATCAAGATCGGATTTTGGGGGAGGGAATGTGGGTGGGCGACCCGTCCGTTGCCCGGCGCGGCGCGAGTGGCGCGGCTCCACTCCCCCGCCGGGGTGCGAATTCATCTCACGTGGGTCGCCCCTACGGGAGGCCGCAATGGGAGGTTCGGGTGGGGGTGGGCGCCCCGTCCGTTGCCCGGCGCGGCGCGAGTGGCGCGGCTCCACTCCCCCGCCGGGGTGCGAATTCATCTGGCGTGGGTCGCCCCTACGGGAGGCCGCAATGGG
>JAJUJL010000063.1 GCA_029265355.1 Chloroflexota bacterium
GACTGTCTCAGGCGCAGGCTTGAGCTCAACTTTTAGCTACGACGGCGATGGTGTGCGGGTGAAAGGCACGGTCAACGGCGCGGTGACCGCCTACGTGGGCAACTGGTTCGAATGGACCGGTTCCACGAGCACGATGAAGAAGTATTATTACGCCGGCGCGCAGAGGATTGCGGCGCGCTTGCGCACGAGGACCGGCAGCGGGACGGGGACGAGCGGCTTGCTGTGGATCATCGGCGACCATCTCGGAAGCACCACCAAGCTCGCCAACGCAGACGGCACGCTCATCAGCCAGCGGCGCTACAAGCCGTGGGGGGAGTGGAGGTTCGGCGGTACAATGGCGACCACCTTCGCCTTTACCGGTCAGCGGCAGGAAGTGCAGTTGGGCGGGACGGATGGGCTGTATGACTATGGGGCACGATGGCTGGACCCGGCATTAGGTAGATGGCTGTCGCCAGACTCCATCGTCCCCGATTATTCGACACCTTCTGATTGGGATCGTTACAGTTACAGTTATGGCAACCCTGTCAAGTATATTGACCCGGATGGCCATTGTCCTACCCCGCCACCTGGTTGGGGGCCGGCGATCTGCGTAGCCCTCTTCATCGCACCGCCAGAAATACAAGCCGGTCCATTCACATTACATGGGGATGATCGTGGTTTTGGCCCTAATAGCGACCCAAGTGCATCACGGGGGTATATCTGGGTCAGTCCCGATGGTGCTAAATACGAGTCGCACATGAACCCAAGCGGGTATATTTTCCCCGCAGCACTCGTTGATATTGATACGACGATCTGGGCTGCGCCCAGCAGTGAAAATTCCTGGACGGTTACCAGCTCGGATAATGGTTATGTTTCGATAAATTATGATCTGGTCGTATCGGGGATACTGGATTCGAGCGGAGCAGCTCCGCATATCAACGGCACGATCGACTTCCGGGCAAATGGTAATGGGAGTATCGACTACGCCTTTGATCGAGACGGTTTTCCTTGGGCAGAAGCCTATTATTACAATGGCCAAGGCGGGTTTGAAACGATTTTCCAAGACCCGGCTGTTCGAGGAAACCCTTACGACTTATTCGCTATTGAGCCGAATCCCAGACCTCTTGCGAGAATAACCAGGGCAATACAAGGATACGGTTTAGGCAATCCATTTATCAGTAGCCAAAACAATCTGTGCCGACCGGGTGAGCCATGCTAGAAAAGTCACTGTTCACTCGATCAAACATTTTGTACGGGCTATTGGGAGCGGTTTTTGCCAATGTAATTTGTTCCTTTGGTGCTTGGATGCTATCGGTAAGCTCGGTATCCATTTTTGGGCCTGTGTTAATTTCCAATATGCCAGTAGTCTTGGTGCTTGGATGTGTAGGGGTATTGCTATTCAGACTTTCCGAAGGTTGTGAAAGGGTGGGGGTCTTTTGGCTTACTTTCTTCGGGATGTTGGTGGCTTTCCCAGCAGCATTTTGGATGCATGTATTTATACTTAAGCAGCCGACAGACGCCGATAATTTAGCCCTATATCGAATCTACATTGGTATTTTGGAAATCGGGATTGGCGCGGTCTTCCAAGCAATGCTGATAATATCGACCTGGATCTTTGGCGCCCTCCTGAGAAGGCATAACCGATGAAATTGGATCGTGTGATAAAATCAGAATGCTCATGGGAGGATAGGGCAACGCTGCAGAGCGACCTGAGCGCCCATGAGCGCCGTTGCCAGGGCAGAGAGTTGGACAGGTATGGCCTGCCATTCTCTGCTCTTTGTTTTTTGCCCTGGCAATGGCCCAAAAGGCGATAAACTGGATCCTGGATGGAACCTTAACAAATCTATATAGAAGCGCGCGAAACCGGCGCTTCGCGAGTTGGCGAAACGCGCAAGTGATATTCAGTTGTCGCCCGGGCGCGCTACTTCAGCATTGACGGCGGCAGCTTGAAGCGCTTCGAGCCCCACGGGATGTGGGTCACCTCTTGCGCAATGCCCAGGCGATCGAGTTGGTTGCGGGTGAACTGCAAGGCAGTTTGCCCCTCCGGCAGGTTCTGCACCCGCACCCGGTGCGCCAGAGTGAAGAGCGAAGTCGCTACCTGCTGTGGTGCGGCGTGCCGGTCGGCTTCTGCCTTAGTGAGGATGTGCCACAGGGCAACCAGCAGCATCCTGGCCACCGCCACCACCGATTTGGAGCGCCCCTTGCGTTTCTCCAACCGCTCGAACTCGGCCTTCCAGTGTGGGCTGCACTCGACCGCATGATGGGCGGCTTCCACCATCGACCGGCGCAGGTCGCGCCTTCCAGCTTTGGTGATGCGCCCGGTGACGTGCAGATTTCCGCTCAGGTGAACCCGTGCGCCCAGACCAGCATACCCTACCAGGCTTTTGGCATCCGGAAAGCGGGTGATGTCGCCGATGGCAGCCAGGATGGTCACGCCGTTGATCAGGCCGATGCCCGGCAACTGCACCAACAGCGGCATGCGCGGGTCTCTGGCGGCGAACTCGGCCAGGCAGCGCTCCAGGCGTTTTACCTGCTCTTTGGCGAAGTCCAGCGCGTCCAGGTCGGATTGCAGGCGGTACAGCTCCAGCGCTGAGAGTGGCAAGTTCTCCCACCAGGAGTGCGTCTCGGGATCGAAAAGTTCGGTCCCCTCCGGAGGTTGAATGTGCCTAGCATGCAGCAGGGCGTGCAGGCGGTTCTTGGTGGTCGCTCCCAGGCGCACCATTTTGTGGCGTTGGGCCACCAACGCCCGCAGCTCGCGCACTTCCTGAGGCGGCACCCAGACACCCGGCAAGAGCCCTGCAGCGTGGAGCTGCGCCAGGGTGAGGGCCGCCTTCTTATCGGTCTTGACCTGGGCGCGCACGATCAGCGCCACGTGGGGTGGGTGAACCACCGTGACGGAGTGGGCGTGGGGCAGCAGGGCATCGTAGACTTGAAAGGCGTTGGCGGTCGTCTCCACCACCAGGGCATCCTGGGGCGTGATGGTCTTGCGGATCCAGTCTTGCAGGTCGACCAGGTTCACC
>JAJUJL010000016.1 GCA_029265355.1 Chloroflexota bacterium
ATAGATGCGCCGGTTTGGGTTCATTTCCCCCTCCTTAAACGTCAAAGAAGGTTGGCTCGGGTATTGTCTTGAGAAGTTTCCCTGGGGGGCTTTCCACTCGTTCCCCCTGGGTATTTTAATTATCGCGGAAAATGAAAAAAAAAAAAAATTGGGACTTCGTTACAGTTTCGTGTGAAAAATGCCAGGGAACAAGTGCAGAATGGCCGCTGGCCGCGCGACTTTGCCCCCCATTATCCATTTATTGCAACCGCTTGACGAGGCAATACTGGGCTGCCGGCAGCTCGTCTCCCTCAAGCAGGAGTGGTTGCCTGCGGCGCTACACTCTACGCCGCCCACTGCACCCTGGAGTTTGGCCTTTTCAGGAATAAGAGTGGCATGCCTCCCAGATATGGGGGGATTTATTTATCGCACAACTGCCAGATTTAGAAAAGGCCAAGCTCAAAGGCGAGTGACTCACCCCTGGTAGCGCTGCTGAATATTGGGCACCAGGTACTCAGCAAAGGAGCGCTCCACCGTGTAATCCGGCTCCCAACCCCACTCGCGGCGGGCGGCGCTGTCGTCCAGGTCTGCAGGCCAGGAATCAACGATCCCCTGGCGCTTTACATCGGGAACAAAGGTGATCTGCGCCTGGGGAAAGAAGCGCAGCACCCAGTTGCGGAATTCGGCTGCGGTCAGGCTGAAGGCAGTTACATTATAGATCGGCCGCTTGAGCGCCTCGGCTGGCGCCTGGGTGAGCATCAACAGCGATTTGACCGCGTCCGGCATCGCCATGAAGGGAATCTGCACATCTTCACGAACGAAGCAAGCGTAAGGCTTGTTCTGAGCAGCGTGGTGCAGCATCTCTGGGCCGTAGTCGCTGGTGCCGCCAGAGGGCACAGTGAAAGCGCTGATCAGGCCTGGAAAACGCAGGCAGCGAAAATCCAGCATCACCGGGCGTTCGGCCGCCAGTTGTCGGTAATAGCGGCTGAAATAGGTGCCCAATTGCTCGCAGTACAGCTTGTTGCATCCGTACATCGTGCGTGGATAGTTCCACTCCCATTCGCGCACCCGGCTGTAATCCATTTTGGTCTGCAGATCAGGCAAGCCATAAGCGGCGATCGAGCTCGGGAAGATGAACTTGACTGGCTGACCGCGCCACTCGGATTGCTCGGCAGCCAGTTGCAACAACGAGAGCGTGCCTTCCACGTTGACCCGGTGGGCCGCCTCCGGAGTAAATTCACTGCGCGTGGATAGCAAAGCTGCCAGGTGATAGATCGTCTCCAATTCATATTCGCTCACCAGGCGGGAGAGCAGTGTCTTGTCCAGGATATCGCCCTGTATGTGTGTGACGCGCCGCATCTGTTCAGGCGGTAACATCTGCAGGTCAAGGGTTAGTATAGCAGTGGCTGTTCTCTCAGCCAGGGCGTCGATCAGCGCCTGGCCGATCTCTCCTGCTGCACCGGTGATCAGGATTGCTTTCTTGCGCATGGTTGCTCCTTAAGTTTATCCTTGGGTGAATGTATTGCGGCGGTATGCCGCACTATGCTAGAATGGATCTGCAAGAATATTGTACATCAGGTTCGATACGGAGGTTGCGATGCCGCTCGATATTTTAGTAGGCGCCCAAGGGGGCGATGAAGGCAAGGGCCGCATGGTTGACTTGCTGGCCCAGAAAGCCGGCTTCGTAGCCCGTTACAACGGAGGCGACAACGCCGGCCATACGGTCACCGTTGGTAAGCAGACCTTCAAACTGCATCTGGTGCCCTCCGGTCTGATCCACCCCCATACCATCGGTGTGATTGGCAATGGGGTAGTGATTAACCCGGAAACTTTGATGAATGAAATCGAAAGCCTGAGCCGGGCAGGAGTGACGGTCAATCCCCAGCGGCTGCGCATCTCCCATGCCGCTCACCTGATCACTCCCGGGCACCGCGCCCTGGATGCTGCGCAGGAGGCGGCCCGCGGGCGGCAAGCCATCGGCACCACGCTGCGCGGCATTGGCCCGGCCTATGCCGATAAAGTCACCCGCCAGGGATTGCGCGTTGGTCAAATGCTGGAGCTGCCGCGCTTCGAAGCCGCCTTGAAAGCCCACCTTCACCAGGTGAATGAACGCCTGACGACCATCTACAGCGCCGAACCGCTGGATGTGCCTGCGGTCACCGCTCGCTACCTCGAGTTCGCCCATCAAATGCTGCCCTACATCGCCGAGGTGTCGCACTTGCTCACGGAAGCGCTGCGCGCCGGACAGCGGGTTTTGGCGGAGGGCGCCCAGGGTACGCTGCTCGACCTGGACCACGGCACCTATCCCTTCGTGACCAGCTCATATCCCACCGCGGCGGGGGCGCTGCTGGGGCTGGGATTGGGGGTGGGCTGCGTCGAGCGAGTCGTCGGCGTCACCAAAGCCTTCCAAACCCGCGTCGGCGCCGGCCCCTTCCCCAGCGAGCTGCACGGCGAGCTGGCGGCGAGCCTGCGCGGCACCGGCGAGCACCCCTGGGATGAGTATGGCACCACCACCGGGCGGCCGCGCCGCGTCGGTTGGCTGGACATGGTGTTGCTGCGCTATTCGGCGCGCATCAACGGGTTGACCGAACTGGCGCTCACCAAGTTGGATATCCTCACCGGGCTGGACCCGCTGCGCATCTGTGTCGCCTACCGGGAAAACAACCGCCAATACACCGAGCTGCCTTACGGCCCAGATGATATTGGCGCTTTCCAGCCGGTCTATGAAGACCTGCCTGGTTGGCGACAGGAGCTTTGGCAGGTGCGGCGCTGGGAAGACCTGCCCCAAGAAGCCCGCAGCTACATCCTGCGCGTGGAGGAGCTGTGCGGCGTGCCAGTGCGCTACGTTTCAGTCGGCCCCGAGCGCGATCAGGTGATCGAGATTGGTTGAACGGCGAAAGCATCGACGGATTCCGACTATGCGCAGCGTTTTCGTGCGCCGGACTGCCCCTACTCTGCCGGCAGCGCTGGCGTGGGCGCTCATCGCCGGCATCCTGATCCTGCCCGGCTGCCTACCGGGCGCCAGCCTGCGCACGCCCCTGCCCAGCGATACACCTGCGCCGCCCACCGCCACCGCCACTCCGACCATCGTATGGTTTCCACCCACTCGCACGCCCACGCCTTTCCCAACGCCGGTGATCACGCCCACGCTGGAAACCAGTTCACTGGCAGGCGAGCTGCTGCTGCAGGACGATTTCTCCACCGGCGAGGCCTGGCCCCTGGCGCGCACCGCCGGTTCCAGCATCGCCATTGGTGTCAATGAACTGACTTTAGCCTTGTCCACCCCACGCGGCTATCTCTACGCTTTGCGCAAAGAACCGCAATTGGCTGATTTCTACCTGGAGGTGACCGCCAGTCCTGCCATCTGCCGCGGCGAAGATGAATATGGCCTGCTGCTGCGCGTCTCATCCGAGTTGGAATTCTACCGCTTCTCGCTTTCCTGCAACGGGCAGGTGCGAGTGGACAAATATTTTCAGGGAAAGGCTTCTTCTCCTGAGCCATGGAGGTACAGTGGTCAGGTGCCGCCCGGCGCGCCCAGTCAATCTCGTCTGGCAGTCGCAGCCCGCGGCCGCGAATTAACTTTTTTCATCAATGGCGAGCAACAATTTACCCTCAGCGATCCTTCGCTGGCTTCAGGCGCTTTTGGCTTTTTCATCCGCGCGGCTGGCGAAGAAGCGATGACAGTCAGCTTTTCCAACCTCGAAATCTACTCCCTATCCGAATAACGAACGTCGCACGATGAGCAAACGCCCCTTCCGCAACCGCTTGAACGACCTGGAGCCAAAAGCCTGGCTGAAGTTCCAAAAATCCTGGTTTGTGCACAATCCACCGCCGCGGCGCAAAGAATTGCTGCGCCACCCGGCGAAATTCCCGGAGACGCTGGCGCAGGAATTTATCGAGTTCTTCACCAAAGCAGGGCAGGTGGTATTGGATCCGATGGCAGGCACCGGCAGCACCCTGGTCGCTGCACTGCGCTCTAACCGCCACAGCTACGGCGTAGAGCTCAATCCAGCCTACGCCAATATCGCCCGCCAGGTGCTGGCCGAGGAGCGCGCCCGGCTGGGAGAAGCCTGCTCACATCTGGTAGCCCAAATCTTCACCGCCAATGCCGCTACGCTGCCCGAGCTTGCCCGTCAACAGGACCTTCCGCAGGTGGATTACTTGCTCACTTCGCCGCCCTATTGGGATATGCTTCACGCTCGCGGCGCCCAAACCCAGCGTCAGCGCCGCAGCGATGCTGAGCTGGACGTTGTTTACTCTGATCACCCCGATGACCTGGGAAACATTGCCGATTACCAGCAGTTCCTGGAGCGCCTGGTGGCAATTTACACCGCCCTGCAGCCTCTGCTCAACAAGGGCGCCTACTTAACCATCATCGTCAAGAATGTCAAGAAAGGCGGCCGCATCTTTCCCCTGGCCTGGGACCTGGGACGTGAGCTGGGCAAGGTGTATGCATTGAAAGACGAAAAGCTGTGGCTGCAAGACAATCAACGCCTGGCGCCATACGGCCTGGGCAGCGCCTGGGTGAGCAATACCTTCCACCACTATTGCCTGCAATTTCGCAACGAATGAGCATCCCTCCCAAAAAATTGGGGCTTGCTTTTTTTAAAAATTAGTGTACAATTGTTCTATAGTCGGTGAGCGAAACCATGGCCTGCCCCGGGCGGCGGGCGCCCGGACCATAAGACAGCCACTCACTGAACAGGAGGAACCCCATGTACCACACCATTATTATCGCTGGCAATCTCGGCCGTGATCCAGAGATGCGCTACACCCCTGGCGGACAGGCGGTGACCAATTTCAGCGTCGCCACCACCCGCCAATACACTGGCTCTGACGGTCAGCAGGTCAAGGAAACTATCTGGTTCCGCATTTCTGCCTGGGGGAAACTGGCAGAAACCTGCAACACGTATCTCAAAAAGGGCAGCAAAGTTCTGGTTGAGGGTCGCCTCGTGCCGGATCTGGCCACGGGCGGACCCCGCTTGTGGACTGCTCAGGACGGCTCCACGCGCGCCAGCTTCGAAGTGAGCGCCAATACGGTGCGCTTCCTCTCCAGCCGCGATGAGGCGACCGCTGAGTATCCCCAGAGCGCCATTGCCGAAGACGAGGACATCCCCTTCTAGCCCAGGGACGTCAAGGACTGCTTTGCTGCAGCCCCCCAAACCTTCTCTACGACGTATCCACCGATACCTGGAGAGGGGCTTTTACTGCCCTCTCCAGGTATAGCACGTAGTTTTGTGGCACCCCCTCACGGGCTGTGATACTTTTTTTACCTGGAAAGCGAGCCCTTCTATGACCAGTACTCCCCCACCTCAGCTCCCACCCCTGGAATTTCCTGAGGATTTGCAGGTTGAGTACGTCAACCTGGTGCGCATTGCGCACTCGCTCTCGGAAATTGTCTTCGACTTTGCTCAGGTGCTGCCTGGCGGCGCCAGCGCCCGGGTGCAGTCGCGGGTGATCATGTCGCCGGTCAGCGCCAAGTTGCTCTATCGCGCCCTGGCTGAGAACCTGGCCCGCTTCGAAGCTGCTTTTGGGGAGATCAACATCCCCGGTGGAACCTCCCTGGCAGATACACTCTTTCGCCCACCGGAACGGCCTCAACCCAAGTAGGAGACGGGCATGCAGAAACTCGATCTCATCGCAGAAGAAATCCGCCAGGTCTTCGAAGCAAAAACTGCCGCCCGCGATCGCGCTCTGGCTCAAACTCGCACCCTGACGCGGCTGTGCGCCAATGCCATACGCGCCGTGCATCGCGAGGAGCGCCAGGAGGCTGCGCTTGGCTTGCAGCAAGCGGCTGTACTGGTCGAAGCGCTGCGCAAGGAACTGGAGTCCTATCCTGACCTGTATTATGCCGGCTACACCCAGGATGCGCTCAAAGAATACGCCGAAGCAAGCATCGTTTACGCCCTGATCGATAGCCAGCCTCTGCCAGCGCCCAATGAATTGGGACTGGAAGCCTCTACTTACCTGCGCGGCCTGGCTGAAGCCAGCGGTGAACTGCGCCGGCGCATTCTGGACATTCTTCGCCACGGCTATTCCGATGAAGCCGAACGCCTGCTCCAACACATGGATGATATTTACGCCGTGCTTGTGACCATGGATTACCCCGATGCCATCACCGAAGGGCTGCGCCGCCTGACCGACCTGGCGCGCGGCATTAATGAGCGCACTCGCGGCGATATCACCATCAGCCTGCGACAGCAGCGCCTGGAAACCAACCTGCGCCAGCTTGAACAGCGTCTGGACGGCTCCACCGCCGCCGAGTGACGCAAGACTATGCGCATCGTCCGCGCTTCGGAAATCAGCCTGTATCTCTACTGCCACCGCGCCTGGTGGTATCGTCGCAAGGGTTACGAGTCTGAAAACCAGGGCGCTTTGAACACCGGCCTGGAGCTGCATCATCGCCACGGGCAAACCGTTATCGCCAGCGGCTGTATCCGCTGGCTGGCTTACGCCATCTTGATGGCAGCTTTCGTCAGCCTGGCGGCTTACCTGGCTTTGCGCTGGTTATAACGAAATGGACGCCTTGTTTTTACTGGCGCTGGCGCTGTTCCTGGCTGGCCTGGGCCTTCTGTGGCGCTCCCAGAAGATGCAGCGCCGTGCTGGCTTGCCAGGGGGACGCGTCGTTTACAGCGATACCAGCAAATGGGCATCGCTTGAAGAGCCGCTGTATTCTGCTGAGCTAGGCCTGACCGGCAAGCCCGATTACCTGGTCGAAAAGGCGGGCAAGTTCATTCCCATTGAAGTCAAGTCTGGGCGCATCCCCGAAGGCCCCTACGATTCCCATATCTACCAATTGGCCGCCTACTGCCTGCTGGTCGCCAGGATTTACGAGCAGCGCCCTCCTTACGGGCTGCTGCACTATACCAGCGCTTCTGGCGCAGCGCGCACCTTTGCCATTGATTTCACGCCAGCGCTGGAGGCAGAACTCCTCGAACTCCTGGACGAGATGCGCTCCCAAGAACGGCGCAAAGAGGTTCCCCGTTCTCATGAGTCCTTCGCTCGCTGTAAAAGCTGCGGCTTCAGCAATATCTGCGATCAGCGGTTGACCTGAGTATAATAGTCGTTATGTCGGCATTGCCACCCATCTTGCGTCGTGTAGCGCTTGCCGCTCATCCCAAGCTCCCCGAAGGGATCGAGATCGGTCGCCGCCTTGCTGCTTCCCTACAAGCGATTGGATCGCAGACCCTCGAGGGTTTATTGGGCGAAGCCAGCTTTAGCCGCCGCATCGAGGCCGGCGAGATTGATTTACTGGTCGCCCTGGGCGGCGATGGCACGATGCTGCGCGCCGGGCACTTATGCGCCCCCAACCAGGTGCCGATTCTGGGCATCAATCTCGGAAAATTTGGGTTTCTGACGGAAATCAGCCAGGAACAATGGGAAAAGGTGCTGCCCCGCCTGATGAACGGTGAATACTGGCTGGAAAAGCGCATGATGCTGTGCGCCGAGCACCTCCACGCCGGCAAGGTGGTCAGCAAGTGGGATGTGCTCAACGAGGTGGTCGTCGGCAGGGGGCAGATCGTGCGCCCGGTGCACCTGATCACCGAAGTGGACGGGCGCCTGTTGACCACTTACGTCGCCGATGCCTTGATTGCTGCCACACCGACGGGCTCGACGGCCTATGCTTTGGCAGCGGGCGGTCCAATTTTACCGCCGGAGCTGCGCAATATCTTGTTAGTGGCAGTTGCTCCCCATCTCTCGATCGATCGCGCCATTGTGCTGGCCGAAGGCTCCTCGGTCAGCATCACAGTGCACGCCGACCACCCCGCGGTGTTCTCCATTGATGGACAGGCGCCCATCGGACTGGCGGATGGCGATCGGGTGGCGGTGCGCGCCGGCGATCACACCGTAGAATTCGTACGTTTCCAGGACCCTGGCTACTTCTACCGCAATCTCACCCCACACATGAACCGCAATCCATCTGCCAGGAAAGCGCGATGAGCAACGAAAATACGCTGTTCTGCGCCAATCATCCCCAAACCCCCACCTCGCTGCGCTGCAACCGCTGTGAGAAGCCAATCTGCACGCGCTGCGCCGTGCTCACACCCACCGGTTACCGCTGCAAAGAATGCGTGCGCGGACAGCAAAAGATCTTCGACACCGCCAACTGGTACGATTACCCGCTGGCCGTGATCGTCGCCGCCGTGCTTTCCTTCATCGGCAGCCAGATTGTACCGCGCATGGGTTTCTTCGCATTGCTCCTGGCGCCGCTTGCCGGCGTCATCATCGCTGAAACCGTGCGCGCCCTGATTCGCCGCCGCCGCTCGCGCCAGTTATTCACCTTCACCGCAGCCGCCGCCGCCATTGGCAGCCTGCCCTCATTGGTCTCCCTGCTGGTGATCGCATTGGCTGCACTCTCTCAAGGCGGTTTGGGAGTATTGCTCTCGCTCATTTGGAACCTTCTCTACACTGTAATGGTGACGACAACCGTGTACACACGTTTGTCCGGCATCCAAATTGGAAGATGACTCGCGCCTATGTTATCAGAGCTGCACATCGAGAACTTTGCTATCATCGATAAACTCGATTTGGATTTCAAACCGGGGCTGGTGATCTTCACCGGCGAGACCGGCGCTGGCAAGTCGATCCTGATCGACGCTGTGCAGACACTGCTGGGCGGGCGCGCCGACGCCACCATGGTGCGCAGCCAGGCTGAACGCGCCTTTGTCGAAGGCACGTTTCGCATCCCACAGGCTGCGCGGGATGCCATCCATGCCATTTTGGAGCGAGAAGAATTGCTGGATGATCCCGACCATATCATCCTGGCGCGTGAAATCCGCACCAATGGACGCAACGTGGCTCGCCTGAACGGGCGCAGCGTCAGCGCCGGGTTGCTGCGCGAAGTCGGTGAAATGCTGGTAGACGTTCACGGCCAATCCGAGCACCTGTCTTTGCTCAAGGTCAACCAGCACATCAATTTGCTGGATAGCTTCGCGGGCGTGGCAGAACAGTTGAAACGCTACCAAAGCTGCTACCAGCGATTGGTGCAGGTGCGTCGCGAGTTATCGGAGCTGCGCCAGGCTGAAAAGAACGCCGCCCGTCGCAGCGAGACGCTCACTTTCCAGATCTCAGAGATCGAAGCGGCGCAGCTACGACCTGGCGAGGAGGAAGTCCTCAAAGAAGAGCGCAACCGGCTGGCAAACGCCGAAGGCCTGGCTTCCCTGGCGCAAGAGGCTTTGGTAGCGCTGGATGATGGTTCCCCTGAGTCGCCGGCGGTCACAGACCTGTTCGGCCAGGTGGTGCACGCCATTGCCAGCCTGGCGCGCCTGGACAGTTCTCGGTCACCGCTGAGCGACCAGGCCTCTCTGCTTGCCGAAAGCCTGTCCGACCTGGCGCGCGAGCTGCGCATTTACCAGGAGTCGATCGAATTCAACCCCCGCCGCCTGGACCAGGTGGAAGAACGCCTGGGCGTGCTGCACAACCTGAAACGTAAATACGGGGATTCCATCGAGGAGGTGCTCGCTTATTTGGATAAGGCGCGCGCCGAGTTGGATACCATCACCCATGCCGGACAGCGCATTCTTGCCCTCCAGGAAGAAGAGACTGCCTTGCTGGAGCAGGTGGGGCGCGAAGGCGAATTGCTCAGTCAGGAGCGCCACAAGCACGCCGCTGTGCTCGCCAAACGCGTCGAAACCGAATTGAATGAACTGCACATGTCCAGCGCTCGTTTCCAGGTCGATTTTCAAATGCATCCGGATGCGAATGGCGCCCCGCTCAGCGATGGACGGCGGGTGGCTTTCGATTCCCACGGCTTGGAGCGCATCGAATTTCTCATCGCGCCCAACCCAGGCGAGGGATTCAAACCATTGGTCAAAATTGCTTCCGGCGGCGAGACTTCTCGCTTGATGCTGGCCTTGAAAAATGTTTTGGCCAGCGCCGATCAGATCCCCACGCTGATCTTCGACGAAATCGACCAGGGTATCGGTGGGCGAGTGGGCGCGGTGGTTGGACAGAAACTGGCTTCACTGGCCCAACAGCACCAGGTGCTGTGCGTCACCCATCTGCCACAATTGGCTGCTTATGGCTTCCAGCATTTCCACGTCACCAAGGCCGTGCAGGAGGGCCGCACGACCACGCGTGTTGAAGCATTGGATGGCGAAACACGCCTGGTCGAATTGGCCCAGATGTTTGGCGAGGTGAGCCAGGGCACGTTGCAGTCAGCCAAGGAACTGTTGGCCAGCGTGACGCGTCATAAGCAGCCAGAACAGCCCCTTCCCAGAGCTTCGGATCCTGCCTGAACGACGATTGGCAATGTCTCAGGTACCTGCCATATTGCGCATGCGCCATCGCCGGGCGACCCGGGAGCAGCGCAGTCCTCTGGCCCGCCTCGGCTTGAGCTGCAGCCTGCTGGCGGCTTTGTTTGCTGCAACCTTTATCATCGTTTTGGCTGGGCTGTACGCCAACTTAACCCATAATCTCCCTTCCCTGGCGCTGCTTCCAGAGCTGCTCGATCCGCCAGATGGATTACTGTTCCAACCCACGCGCCTTTACGATCGCAGCGGAGAACACGTTCTGCTCACTCTAGAAAACCCGGCGGTCGAGAGCCGCCTGGCGCTGACGCTTGATCCTGCCGAGGCCGATTTTCTGCCAGCCAATCTGATCTCCGCCACATTGGCGGTGGTCGAGCCGAATTTCTGGAGCAATCCCCTGGGGATCAGCTTGACTCACAATGGTATTGCCAAACGCCTGGCATCCGACTTTTTGCTGGCGGATGAGACTCCTGGTCTGAGACGAGAGCTGCGCTTGCAACTGCTGAGCTTACAATTGACCCTTAATTACGGTCATGAGCGCCTGCTGGCCTGGTATTTGAACAGCGCCTATTACGGACGACTGGCAGTGGGCGCCCAGGCTGCCGCCCGAGTTTACTTCAACAAGCCTGCCAGCCAATTGACGCTGAGCGAATCCGCCATCCTGGCTGCTACCGCCGAGGCTCCGGCGCTCAACCCCCTCGATGCGCCCCAGGCAGCTCGTGAGCGTGGGCTGGCTGTCCTGCGCGCCATGCAATCGAGCTCCTGGATCACCAGCCAGCAAGCTTCGGCCGCGCTTCAGGAACTGCCATCCTTCGCCATAGCCGTTGCGCCTGAGGCAGGACCAGCGCCTGTCTTTGCCCGCCTGGTGATTGAGCAGCTCAGTCAGAAGATTGGGCTGCTTCGCATCGAGCGCGGCGGCTTGCAGATCATCACCACCCTGGATTATGAGCTGCAATTGCAAACCGAATGCGCCACAAAGGCGCAACTGGCGCGCTTGCAAGGCCATAGCCTGCCGGCGAGTGATGATAGCAATCTCTGCCCCGCTGCCCGTTTGCTGCCTCCCCTGCCAGATCTCGATACCGCTGCCTTCACTGATCTGTCTTCGGCAGCGATTGTTTACCACCCCCAGCGAGGGGAAATTCTTGCCCTGACTGGCAACGTAGGCGCCGGTCTCGACCCAACCCGGCTACCCTTCCGCCCGCCCGGAACGCTGCTCACCCCGTTGGTCACGCTGACCGCCTTCACTCGCGGCCTGACCCCAGCTTCATTAGTTTGGGATATCCCTGCCCCCGCAGAAACCGTCATCAAGCCTGGCGAGTATCACGGCCCGATGCGCCTGCGCATCGCTCAAGCCAATGATTACCTGGCTGCAATGTCACAGGTGATGAGCCAGACCGGGGCGCAAAACGTGTGGCGCACTGCCCAGCAGCTCGGCTTGGACCTGGGAAATACACACTCGCTCGACCTGGCTGGCCTGATGGAAAGCCGAGAAGTCTCTTTGCTCCAGTTGGCGCAAGCCTACGGAGCCATCGCTAACCAGGGCATACTGGTTGGGCAAAATTCACCTGCAAATGAGGTAGCCATCCAGCCAATCACGGTGCTCCAGGTGCTCGATTATCACGGCAGGATTTTGGTTGGTGATCCACAAGGCCTCACCCTCACCGCCATCCAAAAGCCACTGTTAAACCCACAACTGGCTTACCTGCTCAATCACACCCTCAGCGATGAACCTGCCCGCTGGCCCAGCCTGGGATACCCCAACCCGCTCGAAATCGGCCGCCCCGCAGCCGCCAAACTGGGTTACACCCGGCAGGGAAAGGATGCCTGGGCTCTTGGCTATACCCCTTCATTTCTAACAGGCGTGTGGATCGGTTACCGGGATCCGGATTCACCGGGTCCAACGCTCGATGCGCGGCTTGCGGCTGGCGCGTGGCATGCGATCATGCAGTATAGCCTTGCCGGACAGCAATTCGAAAGCTGGGCTGTTCCTGTTGGGATTAACCGCCTGGAAGTTTGCGAGCTTTCCGGCCTTTTGCCGACCGAGGCCTGCCCGAATAAAGTGACGGAAATATTCCTGGCAGGCACAGAGCCAACCCAGGCAGATAATCTCTTCCAGATCATCCAGACCAATCGCGAAACCGGGCGGCTGGCAACGGTATTTACCCCGCCCGAACTGGTGGAGCGCCGCACCTATCTCATCGTGCCACCAGAAGCCCGTTCCTGGGCATTGCAGGCGGGTATCCCGCTCCCACCTGAGACATACGATCTCGTCCAGACCGGCCCCGGTGAAACCAACGCTCAAATCACTTCTCCGGAAATGTTCGCCTATGTGCGCGGTGAAGTTACCATTCGCGGCACTGCCGGGGGAGACAATTTTGCCTACTACCAACTACAAGTGGGTCAAGGGTTGAATCCAGAGCAATGGCTGCAAATCAGTGAGCCTTCTGAACGCGCGGTGGACAACGATGTGTTAGCAGAGTGGGACGCTACCGAATTGGAAGGGTTGTATGCCATCCAGTTGTTGGTTGTGGACCAGGCCCAGCGAGTGGCCACAGCGGTCACACAGGTCGCAGTGGATAACCAGGCACCTGAGCTGGAAATTACCAGTCTCTCAGAGGGAGAGGAGTTGCCGCTATCCACCGGCAGCCTGGTCTTTACTGCCCGGGTAAACGATAACCTGGCGCTGCAAGCGGTTACTTTCTCAGTGGACGGGAAAACACTGGTCACTGTGCCCGGCGATCCCTACAGCGCCGCCTGGACACCTACCTCGGGCCACCACACATTGACCGTCCAGGCAGTCGACCAGGCGGGCAATCGCAGTCAGCAGTCGCTAAGCTTCAAAATCATCCCCTAATAGCGTTCCAAAATTCGTTGGGTGGTCGAAAAAGCCAGGGGGGGAAGTTGGTCGCGGGCAAAGAATTGCACCGCATCCACATCATCACCCGGGGTGAGCTCGCCAGAGACCACCTCAGCGCGATAGAAGATCACAATATGCGCACCGCGAGCATGCTCCTGCCCGGATAGCACATCCAACAAGCCTGTGATGCGCACCACCAGGCCAGTTTCTTCCAGGCACTCCCGCAGCGCAGCCCCGGCAGGGTCTTCGCCAGCATCGACGAAACCTGCTGGCATGGTCCACAGTCCCCGTGCAGGATCGTTCACCCGTCGCGCTAATAGCACGCGCCCTTCCTGCTCAACCAGGACCGCCGCGGCCACTTTGGGGTCAGGAAAGAACACCCATCCACATTGCGGGCAGCACGGTCTCAGGCGCCCAAAGCGTTCTTCCAACAACAATGCGGTTCCGCACTGCGGGCAGAAATTGATCTTCTCAGCGATCACGTTCGTTCCACAATCCAGAAAAATAGCGCTGCTAAACCGGTCAGCAATACCAACCCGCCCAACACCACCTGGAGAATGCGCAGCGGCGTCCACCATGCCAGCGAGGTCTCGCTCTCCTCAGCAGGGGCTGCCAGCTCGGATGACTCGCGGAAAGCCTCTGAGCCGCTTTCCTCTGGCGCTTGGAGCGCCGTCTCTGCCGCCGGCGTGGGCAGGTTCAACTCAGGCTGGAGAGTCGGTTCAGCCATTTTCATCGTCAGCGACATGGCCGCCGTATCGGTAACCACCGATGGCGTTGGAAACTCCTGAGCAGGCAGAGATTCTGCCGCGCTGGCTGCGCCTGCGTCTCCGTTGCCCCCGCCCCCCATTCCAGGCGGCGGCGCTGCCAGGATACCCATATCGGGCGTGGGCGTAGCCATCATGGCTGGCAAAACCGCTTCAACGGTTGGGGATACAATGGCTTCGCCAGGGGCGATCTTGGCTGACGGAAGCTCGCTGCTTTCCGTTGACGCAGCCGGCGCATCTTGTTGTAACTCAACGGCTTGCTCCACTTCCACGGTCTGCGGCGCCAAAGCGACGAACATCCCGCCAGGCTGGTTCAAGAGGCCAAACAAAAATGTGACCACCAGCGCCAAACTGGCTAAAGCGGTCGCCATGCCAAACACTGGGAATAACTGTAAGCCGATTTTTCTGGGTCTGTAGCCACCCACCATCTCAGGCGTCAGCGTAAAGTTCCTGCGCGGCCGAATGCGCGCCTGAGCACGCAGTATCTGGCGGGTCTGTCGCAGTTCCTGCAAGCCTTTGCGCAGCTCTGGCTCAGCGAGCATACGGCTTTCCAGGCGGCTGCGCTCCTTGGGCGTCAGTTCACCATCCAGGTAAGCCGATAACGCTTCATAATCACGGTTTGAGATCCGATTCGTCATGGTGTTTCCTCATTTACCAGACGAAAACTTGCCGGTAAAAGTTCCCACACCCCCTGAAGGCATTCGCGCAACTTCAAACGCGCCCGAGATAGGCGGCTCTTCACAGTCCCGATGGGGGTACCCACAGCCTGGGAGGTTTCGCTGTAATCGAGGCCTTGCAAATCCACGCAAACAACAACCGCTCTAAAATCCTCCGGCAAGCCTTCCAGGCAATCCTGAATAGCATCGCTCAACTCGGCTCGCACGGCGTGTTCCTCGGGCGACTCGCCCGGGTCAGCTAACCAGCTTGGCGATTCGATTTCTTCATCATCGGCATCCAGCGGCTCCAGGGGAGTCGTTGGTCGCCGTTTTCGCCGGCGCAGCTCATCATAGCAAGCATTGGTGACAATGCGCAGAATCCAACCGCGAAATGATCCTCCTCGGTAACTGCCGAGGTTGCGATAGGCGGAGATGAACGCTTCCTGAGTGGCATCCTCGGCCGCTTCCAGTTCACCGATCAACCGGTAAGCCTGGTTCAGAGCCATTTCCTGGTAGGCAAGCACCAGGCGGTTAAAGGCATTCAAATCGCCATCTTGGGCAGCGCGGATCAGTCCTGCCTCATCCATATTATCCTCCCCTGGCGAGTCAGGGAAACCAGCAAGGCGCGCCACACAAGCATTGCCAGTGTATTGATTGCGACCAGAATGAGCACAAAAAGCGGGGAAATAACACCGCCCGTCCAGGCAGCACGTCCCAATGTCGCCGCCAGCGAAGCCAGCGCCATCCCAACGACGACCCGCCACAACTGGCGAGGCTGATTGAGAAACTCGGTCTTGAATTGTCCCAGGAGAGCTGCCAGCATCAACCAGGTGGCCAGCAGGGGTGCGTAGGTTGCCAGCAAGCGCCCCCCCGCACTGTTCAGCGTGCCATGGGTGGCGAATCCAGCGACAGTGACAAGCGCCAACACCACACTGTCTCCCAAAATTAGCCAGGGCATGAGCGGCAGCTTCATCGACCCTAATCCTAATCCATTCCAGGCAATCTCACAAGGGAATGATCCACCAGCGGCTAAAAAGGCCAGATCATCGGTACCAACACGATCGCCAGGATAAAGATGAACACCGTCAATAAAGAGCCGACCTTGATAAAATCCATAAATCGGTAACGACCTAAACCATAAACCAGCAAGCAGGAGGGTTCGAGTGGAGTGATGAAAGAGGTGCTGGCAGCCACGGCGATCATCACCGAAAATGTGCGCGGGTTTAGATCCAGCTGCAGAGCAGACTGGATGGCTACCGGCAAGACTACGACTGCAGCCGCCTGGTTAGACATCGGTTGGGTCAAGGCAACCGTCAACAAGAAAAATCCACTCAGAAGCCACACTGGCTGAGTATGACCAAACAAGCGCACGATCTGATCGGCCAGGAAACGGGCTGTGCCGGTGGTTTCCATGGCAGTCCCGAAGGCCAGCATTCCGGTGATCAAGATCAACGCTTTCCATTCGACATCCCGATAGGCTTCTTCCGGTGTAATACAGCGGGTGAGAAAAACCAACACCACCCCAACCAATAGAGATACCGTCACCGGCAACCAGCCCAGACTGGCGATCAACAACGAACCCGCGAAAATGGCGGTTGCTACGCCCGCCCGACGCATGTTTGGTAAGCGATGATCCAGTGTACCCATGATGCGAAACGTGTTGTTACGCTCCAGCGCTGACAGTTCATTCGATCTCCCCTGCACCAGCAATACATCACCCATGCGCAAGGGTATAGCAGCAATTTTGCGGTGGATCGTCTCTTCATGGCGGTTGATTGCCAACACCTGGATCTGGTGCTCTTCGCGCAGGCGCATATCCAGTAATGTCCCACCAATGAGAGGCGAGCGCGGCAAAATCAGCACTTCAGCCAGACGAAAATCATCCGTCTGAAAATCCGTATCAGAAAGAGGAGGATTTCCAATCACGCCCAGGTGTTTGGCGGTCTGAATCTTGTAGATATCCTGCGCCTGGCCTTCCACAGTCAGAATGTCACCTTCCAGCAACCTGAAATCTGCCCCTGGCGCCATCACTGTCTCGCTGCTGCGCGTCAGGCGCAAGACAGTCAGGTCAAAATCTCTGCCCATGCCAATTTCGCGCAGCGTCTTGCCTGTAAACGGTGATCCTGGCAGAATGGTGATATCCGTGAGATAGGGGCGCAAGTTGAATTCTTCTGTCAATTTATCGCTATGGCTGCGATCGGGCACCAGGCGGTTGCCGATGAGAGACATGTATAAAATGCCAATTAACACGATCGGTAAGCCAATCGAAGTCAGCTCAAACATTCCCAGAGGCTTCATCCCATAGCGTGTCATCAATCCGCTCACCACGATGTTGGTCGATGTGCCCACCAGGGTAACAGAACTGGCGAGTATCGAAGCAAAAGCCAACGGCATCAGCAGGCGCGAGGAGCTGACCCGCAATTTTTGCGACAAACCCATCACAATGGGCACAAAAAAAGCAGTCGCGGCAGTATTGCTGATAAAAGAACTTAACAGCGCTGCGCCAACCATGACAACGATAAGCACCCGCGATCGGCTCAATCCCGCCTGGCGCGCCAGCCAGTCTCCAACCAAAGTAACCACACCGGTGCGCACTAAAGCCGAGGTGAGTATCAGCAAGCACAAGATCATAATGATCGTGTCGCTACCTAAACCCGCAAATGCCTGCTGAGGTTCAATTAAGCCGGTCAATATCAGCGCTGCCAGCACACCCAAGGCGACGATGTCCACCGAGACCCATTCGAAGGAGAATAGCACCAGCGTGAGAAATAGAATCGCCAGGAGAATGACAATTTGTATGGTCATGGCGATCTTTTCACAATCGACACAGGAAATCTCATAGGGGTATGCTCAGCCTTCGATCAGCTCTTGAAAAAGATGCCAGCTTCCTTTACGCTGGTCGTCATTTTTTGTCGCCCCGTCATCGTAAAGGGCGAAAATGCGATTTTCTCGTGTTCGAATTCGGAAAAAGAATTTACCTTATTATGATATAGATTATAACAGCAGCTCGTCTGACTAAGTAAACCGCCGAAGGTGTTTAGAGTCAATCGACCAACGTGATGGCGGTTTACTCCAGGGTTTCGCCGGTGCTCGCTCACATTTTTATAAAACACTTCCGGCGAAACACCTATTGCTTTAGCCGTCGTGCCAGATTACAATCAACCCCATACTTCTGCTGTCCAGATCGAATCAACATGCCTGAACTATTGTCCCGCCTACTGCTCTCTTGCCTGACGCTTATGGTAGTTATCTGCCTGTGCCTGAGCCTGGTCAGCATCCTGGCTTTCTTTGTGCTGCGTTGAGCCTTATGCCAATCGACTCGAGCCGTGTCCGCGCCATATTATTTGATATCGATGGTACTTTGAGCGACACAGATGATCAGTTCGTCCTGTGCGTGAGCAGGTGGCTGCAACCGATCCGGTTCCTATTACCCAAGGGAGACACGCTCCCGCTGGCGCGAAAACTCGTCATGAAAACGGAAACCCCGGGGACGATGTTGATGGGAATACCGGATCGCCTGGGACTGGATGGCGCAGTGATCGCCTTGGGCGATTGGCTTTACCAGGCCGGACTTGGTCGCTCACCCAGGCCGTTCCAACTCATCCCTGGGGTTGATCACCTCCTGAGCAGACTGGTTGGAAGGTATGCTCTGGCAATCGTCAGCGCACGACGAGAGCGCATCGCAGCGCGCTTCCTGGATCAATTCCATCTCTCCAGTCTTTTCCAGGTCGTCGTCAGCGCAACCAGCGCTGCTCACACTAAACCCTATCCCGACCCGGTGCTATGGGCAGCGCGCCAGATGCAGCTTCCCCCGCACGCCTGCCTGATGGTCGGCGATACCACCGTGGATATCCAGGCAGGCAAAGCTGCAGGCGCGCAAACCGTCGGGGTGTTGTGCGGCTTCGGCGAAGAGCAGGAGCTGCGCCAGGCAGGAGCAGACTTGATACTGCCCACCACGACCGATTTGTTGAATTTCCTGTAAATCATCGGTGGTCTCCCCTTCGGGTGGGCTGGGGGGTATTCTGGCGGGCAAAGCCCGCCAACTGCTCAAACTCTGAATCAACAATTTTGGTGGCCCAAAGCTATTGAATCATTGGAACAATCTGCATATAATATTACCAATGAAGCGCATCACTGTGCTTGTTTTGGTTTGCCTCGGGTTTGTTTACGCGGCGGGTTTATTGATTCCCCTGCATGGCGCTTCGTTCGCGCAGGTTCTCAGGCAACTCAGCTCCCAGGAGCGCTATTTCCCTGAGACAGGGCACATGGTCACCGGCGACTTCCTGAGCGCCTACGAAAGTGTACCTAATCCCGAGCTGGTCTTTGGTTATCCGATCACCGAGGCATTCCCTGACTCGGATGAAGAGTACATGGTGCAATATTTCGAGCGTGCCCGCTTTGAGCTGCATCTCGAAAATCCCCCTGAGCTGCGTGTGAAAATTTCAGACCTTGGCTACCTGTCTTACGAGAAAGGGCCAGAGTTGCCCATCCCTGGCACACTGCAGGCCTGTCGTTACTTCGATGAAACAGGCCAACCAGTGTGCTTCGCATTTCTAGATTTCTTCGAGCGCAACGGCGGCGTGCCCGTATTCGGCTATCCCATCTCTTCTTTCGAGCTGCATGATGGACGCATCACCCAGTACTTCCAACGGGCGCGTTTCGAGTGGCATCCTGAGCTGCCCATCGGCAGCCGCGTTCGTTTGACCGATCTGGGCCGAGAATACTTCGAAATCAAGGGAGAAGAGCCCATTCGCCTTTTGGCGCTTTCCCTGCTCACGGGCAGCAACCTGACCCGCCGTATCCTCTCCATCCAGGTGCACGCTTACCCGCAGACCGCCATTGCACCCAGCAGCGGAGAGCAAACCGTCTACATCGTGGTTCAAGATCAAAACCTGATGCCCATCGCCGGCGCTACGATTTACCTGGAAGTGGTTGACACGGGCGGTTTATCGGGCAACACCATTATCCCCTTCTCGACCAACGATCAGGGGGTGGTCACATACACCTTCCCGTATCAGAACCAGCGCCCTGGTGTATTTACGATGCGCGTCCACGCACTATTTGAAGGCCTGCAAGGCCGTACCGTGACCTCTTTTCGCATCTGGTAGCGCTCAAATCTCTCACTCAGCGCCTGCGCAATTGATCAAGTAATTGTTGATAACTGGCTGCCTTGGCTGGTCGCAGCGCCAGGATAAGTTCGAGTGTGCGGATCGCTTCGTCCCGATTGCCAGCATCCAGGAACAGCTCGCCCGCCGCGTCGAGCTCTGCAATTGCCTCCTCGATCTTTCCAGCATGCCGGTATAGATCTGCCAGCCTGCGTCGCACCAACGGGCGACCAGGGTTATCGCGCGCCTGCGTTTTCAGAAATTCGAGCGCTGCATCCCGCCGCCCGGTCTCCAAGAGGTGGGTAATGTAGTTCTCCAACTCCGTCATCGCTTGAGCCTCTTGCCCAAGGCGAAAGTTGAGCTCGATCAAGCGCGCCCGCGCCTGTTCATCATCCGGTTGCAGGATGCGAATCTGTTCAAAGATGCGCAGCGCCTGCCGCCAATCCAGGCTTTGCAAGTCAATATCCGCCATGCGATGCATGATTTTCACCCGCCAGGAGCGGTCCGCGTTGGTTTGTTGCGCCAATCGCAGCGCCTCAGTGTACGTGGAGCGAGCATTGTCCAGATCTGCCAGGCTGTAGTACACATCCGCCAGTTCCATGTACTCGAGCAACGCCTCCTCGATGTGATCCTGCTCGATGAGCAGATCGATCAACCGACTGCGAGGCTTGAAATCCATTGGCGCGAGCTCGACCACTCGGTGATAAAGATCGATGGCGCGGCGCGTTTCACCGCGGGCGCTGTACGTCTGTGCTACCGCCAACAATTTACTGATCGCCAGTTGTAACTGTCCTTGTTTAATCAGCAGTTCTGCCATGAAGATGTGCAGCGGCAAGTAGGTGGGTGCGTACTGCACAGCATAGAAGGCCTCCTCCATCGCCGAACGCAGGTAACCTTCGTTTGCGAGGTCATTAATTTTTGCCAGCGACTCGACGATCTGGCTGCTTCGCGATTGGATGATCACTTCTGCCAATGGCACGATAGCCTGATTATCCACCTGCGAGGGGAGCTGTTTTCGGGCGCGCTGCACCTGCTCCCGCCAATCTGGCTGGGTGAGCAAGGACGCCACATTGTCGCATAAACGCGCTTGCGCCTCAGCATCATTTTCATGCCGTTGTTCTTCGACCAGAGGTTCGTAGAGCTGAAAAAGATCATCGCGGCGATCGGCTGGAGCCATCGAAGAATCAGCAACGCGCAGCGCTTCCAGGTACTCCACCGCAGCTTCCCGCAAGCGCCCCATGCTGCGCAGCGTCTGACCCAGCATCAAGCGGGAGGCCAGGGCAAAATCAGGATGCTTCATTGCGCTCTGTAAGTAACGAAAGGCGTTGTCTGGCTGACCGATTTGGATCAGCAGCGCGCCCAGGGTGAAATGCGCCGCTGGATGATCCAGGCCCACTTCCATCGCTCGCTGCAGCTCGTTGGCGGCATGTTCATACTTACCCTGTGTGTGTAGATCCACAACCTGGGTCAAGTGCAGCAGGATGCGCGTGCGATCCACAACTTTGGGAGTGCGTAAACTGCCGGTGTTGCGCACAATAGCTTGCAAACCCCGCGAAGCAGTGCCCTCTGGCATGCCAAAGTCTTCATCGAATAACATCCCCGCCAAAATGGTCAGTGCGCGTTGCTGCGCCTCTGCAATCGGCTCCTGGCGTTTGTCTGGTTCTGCCACCCCGGTATCTGCTTTTTTGAGCTGCGCCATGCGCAGGGATGCGGTAGCGCCGCGCGACCGCGCCGGCAGGGGCAGCGATTTAAAATCTCTCAGCATGGTCAGCGCCTGGGTGGCACGCGCATCGCCAGGGATAAGCTGCATTGCCCGGTTCACAGCCCTGACCGCCTTTTCCATATCGCTTGCGTGCTGGTACAGGCTGGCCAATGCCAGATATTCTTCCACAGCCAGCTCTTTATTTCCCATGTGTTCGTAAACCGCTGCCAGCCGAGCGCGTGCCTGGATGTTCTCTGGATTGAGCAGCGTGACGCGCTTCCAGTTTTCAATAGCTTTTTGCAGGTCTTTATTTTTCAGGTAGACTTCGGCAGCCTGCAAAGAAGCCGCCTGAGCGCGCTCAAGATTGCCCAGGCGCTCGCAAATTTGGGCAATTTTCTCCAGCGGTATTGGATCTTCGCGCGCCAGTCGGGCAGCCTTGAGATAACTGCGCAGCGACTCTTCATACTCCTGCAACTCAAAAAGCGCCAGCCCCAGGCTGGTGAGCGCCTGTACATTATCAGGGGCGCATTCCACAGCCTTGCGGTAGTGCTGAACTGCTGCCTCCCAATTCTGATCCCAGGCGGCGGAATGTCCCTGGTTCATGGCCAAATGTAATGCATCCAGGCTCCCGGTCATAACCTCTCCCAAGATTTGATCATGATAGCAATTCGCATGCTGGGCCGCGCCCTTATTCGACCTCGACCAATTGCATATCGCCCCAATTGTTCCCGAAGCGCGCCTCGGTGGCCAGGGGCACACGTAACGTATAAGCGTTTTGCATGGTTTGCTGCACCAGCCGGGCAGTATCCCGCAATTCACTTGCAGGGCATTCCAAGACGAGCTCATCGTGAACCTGCAGCAGCATGCGCGCTGATGAGCCAGCAGCAGACAGGGCGGCATGCACCCGCAGCATCGCAATCTTCATGATATCCGCGGCGGTGCCTTGAATAGGCGCATTGATCGCCTCGCGCTCCTCGCGGCTGCGAGTATTGCGATTGGACTGCGATTGTAAGCCGGGGAAATACCGTCTGCGGCCCAGCAAGGTCTCGACGTACCCCTGCTCGGCTGCTTTGCGGCGGGTATCATCCAGGTAGCGCTTGACCGCAGGAAACTGGCGGAAGTACGCATCGACAAAGTTTTCGGCTTCTGCCAGGGTCAAGCCGGTGGTGCGCGTCAACCCGTAGGGACTCATGCCGTAGATCAAACCGAAATTGATCGCCTTGGCGTGCCGGCGCTGCTCTTTGCTGACCGCATTCAATGGTATGCCGTAGATTGCGGCGGCAGTGGCAGCGTGAATATCTTGCCCGGCGTGGAAAGCCGCTAACATGGCTTCATCTTTTGCGATATGCGCCACGATGCGCAGCTCCACCTGCGAATAATCCACCGAGAGAAGCTGCTTCCCAGGGGCGGCGACAAATGCCTGGCGCACCTGCCGACCAAGCTCGGTGCGGATCGGAATATTTTGCAGATTTGGATTCGAAGAAGCAATCCGCCCGGTCACTGCTCCGGTCTGGCTGTAGGAGGTGTGCACCCTGCCGGTCTGCGGATTGATTTGCAGGGGAAGTGCATCCAGGTAAGTGGATTTCAACTTCGCCAGTTCGCGGTATTCCAACAACCAATCCAGCACCGGGTGGCTGCCACGCAGTTCTTCGAGCACTTCTGCAGCCGTGGAATAGAAACCGCTGGCAGTCTTGCGCATCCTACCCGGTGGTGTCAGCTTCAGGCGTTCGAACAATACCTGCGAGAGCTGCTGCGGAGAATTGATGTTGAACGGTTCCCCAGCCGCCTGATAAACCTGATTTTCGATTTCTTGCAATCTTTGGGCGAGCTCAGCAGACATTTTCCCCAGGAAGGCCTTATCCAATGTGATACCAGCCATCTCCATATCCGCCAACACTTCAACCAGCGGCATCTCGATTTCGTGGAACAGGTTTTCTGCTGCTCTGGCCTGCAGCTCACTTTGCAGCAGCGGTATCAGGCGGAAAATGATCGCCGCGTCAGCGGCAGCGTAAGCAGCCGCTTTCTCCACTGGCACATCTGCCATGCTGATTTGGTTGCGACCAGCGCCAATCAAATCTTCGATAGGCGTCATGCGGTAATCCAGGCGCACCCAGGCCAGGTTTTTCAGGCCCAGGTTGCGCGAATCCGGGTTACTCAACCATTCGGCGATCATTGTATCGTAACCGAGCGGTTCCACGCGTAAGCCATGCCGCGCCAGGACAACGAAATCGTACTTTAAGTTGTGTCCCACTTTGGAGATGTGCACATCCGTCATAGGACCGCGCAACGCCGCCAGCGCTTGTTCCAGGGAGAGCTGTTGACTGGCATTGTGATGGCCAACTGGGATGTAGTAGCCCGTATCGCCATCCACCGCCAGCGATACGCCCACCAGATCCGCTGCCATCTGGTCTGTGGAAGTGGTTTCGGTGTCGAAAGAAATCATCCGAGCCTGTGCCAGCCGTGAAGCCAGGGACTGCAGTTTTGCAGGCGTGTCAATCACTTGATATGAAACCGGTTGCTTCTCGGCGGGCAACGATTGGATCACCGCAGAAGTTGCTGGCGTCGCCAGTTCCGCCTGTGGGAAGAGCGACAACTGCTGTCCAGCGGTGGGTTGGTGCATCCCAAAGCGCTCCTTCAATGCCTGCAGCCGGTTCATCAGCGTGCGAAATTCAAGCTCACGGAACAGTTCTTCAACCCGGGAGGGGTCAAAACGCTGCGGGCGCGCCTGTTCGAGATCCATCGAAACCTGCAAATCCGTCACAATGCGCGCCAGCTTCCTGCTCAACTCAGCCTGTTCGCGATACTGCTCGAGTTTGGCGCGCACACCGGGTTTCAGCTCCTCCAGGTGAGCATAGATGCCCTCCAGCGTATCGTACTTTTGGAGCAGGGAAGCTGCGGTCTTCTCCCCTATGCCAGGCACACCGGGAATGTTGTCGGATTTATCGCCCACCAACGCTTTGTAATCGACCACCTGATCCGGGCGCACTCCCAGGTACTCGATCACATCCTCGATCAGGTAATCCCGTGCATCGGAAAGCGTTTTGCCTGGCAGGTTCACAATCACGCGCTCGGAAACGAGCTGCAACAGATCGCGGTCGCCGGTGATAATTTTTACACCCAGTCCTTTGCTCACTGCCCATCGCGCCAGGCTGCCCAATACGTCATCGGCTTCATAATTCTCCATCTCTAGGCGGGGAATATTGAAAGCATCCACGAGCTGGCGCATACGCTCGATTTGCGGGCGCAAATCATCCGGCATTTTATCCCGGGTACCCTTGTACTCAGCGAATAGATCATCCCGGAAAGTGCGTCCCACATCGAAGGCCACCGCCAGGTAATCGGGCTCATCACGTTCCAGGATGCGCAGCAGGACGCTGGTGAAACCGAATATCCCTGCTGTTGGCTCCCCTTCACGCGTGGTAAAGCTGCCCTGCCCACTGGTCAGGGCAAAATAAGCGCGATAAGCCAGCGCATGGCCATCAATGAGATAAAGTGTAGGAGGCATGCTTCACCTGTTCAAATCCTGGCTGCCTGTGCGATAAACTGGCTCTGTGAGCCAGCGCCCCACCCGCTGTAAGTAACGGCGCAGCTCCTGCGCCAGGAGAGGTTGGCCTGCTTCGCATGCCAGATAATCCGCAGCCCAGAAATCTTCACCCTGGCGGCATTCAGCCAGTTCCGGAAAAGCCTTGAAGAGACTGCTCGATAGCTCCTGGCGCATCGTCTGCAAAATCAACTCTCTCGACTCACTCTCTGCCAGGACAGCAGTGAACCGAAGATAATTCGGGCGCACAGAGATCCCTTGCAGCCGCCAGCCGCGCTCGTAGGCAAGCTCGCTCATCCGTTGGTACACATGCGCTGCAATTTGACCACGTAGCGCATGCTGCTTGCAATGAGGGGATAAGACAAAGGCATAGGTGTATTCGCCAGGCTGATCGGAATTTCCCTGCTTGTCTGATGGCACCCAAGAGCTCGCTTCTTCAGGAAAATCGTCGGCTTCTGCCTGCCAGGACCAAGAAATGCGCTCCGAGCCAGGCACCTGGCTGCGCATCGATTGCGGCGTTGGCTCCGGCACATCACCCAGCAAGGCGTTAAAATCGGGTAGAGCAGCCTCGAGCGCTGCGCCCTGCTCAAATCCCGCTTCTAAAGCGATGGCGGCTGGCTCCAGAGTTGGCGAAGCGCCAGGTGAGACAGCACCATCGAGTTGGCTGCCAACCGCTTTGGATTGACTGGCTTCGCCGTTCAATGCGCCGGCATACAGGTCTCGCAAGATTTGCTCCATGTGGTTGCGAGCTGCATGGAAGGGCGTTGTGGGAGGAAATGCCAGGCCAAGCACAAACCCAAAGCGCAACCCGCGCGCGTATAGCAGGAATTCCTGCCTGGCGCCCAGCTTAACAAAACGCAGCATATCCCCACCTGCGCGTCCTGCACCACCATGAGCATCTTGCTCACGACTCCAAGAATGCACCAATGCCTGCGCCAGGTCTCCAGCCAGGGCACGCGGTAGTGCGCCGCGATAGGCCCACAGGCTCTCACGCCGCACCAGCATGGCAGCATAGACCAGATTCGGAAATCGGATACGCTTCAAGCGTTGCTCAGACTCGCCTGGATCCAGCATCCAGTTGGGAGGCGCATTGATTTTGCTCGACGTCTGCATGACAGCCGCGCTGCCATCGGTCACACTCTCGGCCATGTCACGTTGCTGGATTGCTTCTCGAAGGTGGTGAAGCAGTGCACTAACCTCGCCAGGTTGCCGCGCTGACCCATTCGCGAACGAAATGTCGGCCGGTCGTCTCAGATATGCAATGCACAAGTGGGGCTGGTATTCGAGCAAGCGGCGCGCCAGCTCTGGCAAGCCATCCTCAGAGGGATCTTCTTCCAGGATCGCCAGGTCGAAAACCACTTGCCGGGCCAGGCGCTGCACCTGGTGATTATTTTGAGCCAGCACCACCTGGCAGTGATATGCATCGACCAACACCTGGCGAACAAGCTCGCCCAGTTGTGTATCCGGTGTCAATACCAGGACGCGATAAGGCATGGTATGAGTGTATCATGGGCAGTCAGCGGAATCAAGATAGCGCGAAATTGCAGTTTTGAGAAGTCACCCAAACATTTGGTTGACAATCATTGATGAACATGATAATGTAACATTGAAATGGCGACGATTCGGTCTCTCCTCCGCATCGCCTTGATCCTGTGTTTAATGGGGATCTTCACCTGGGCAAGCGTTTCGGCTGGCGCAGGGGATGGCGAGCGCCAGACGACCATTGTCGTTTCATATACCGAATTTGAGTGGTGGCTGCTACGCTGGAGCGATTATTCAGTGATGTGCCGCCTCCTCGTCGATCACGAAGGACTGCCCACATCTGAAGAAGTCGCCAAACAATGTGGAGAAGAAATCTACATTCAATGGGTCAATACACCACCCTGCAAAGGCGCCTTGAGCGGCGGCAGCGCCTGCGATGGTTTTTATCTCAACCTGGTTAGAACCCGCCCGGCCCAAAAAGAATTGGTCATCGAGCTTCCGGTCGCCAGCGTGGAGGTCAGCCTGGAAGGCTGCAACCCAATCCCGCCGGAAAACCGCTGCACGAGCATGCCCAGCCTGGTGCTGACCGGCATCGAGCCCCTACCCAACGAAACCATCACTGCTATCGAAGGATCGTTCGATGGGCTTCCTTTCGTTTGCGAATCGGCGGTGTGCAGGCTGCCGTTGCGCGTCACCCGCCCGGAAGGCGCATTGGTCGAGTTCTGGGCGAAATCCAGCTACGGAGATGATAGCCGCAAGTTCACAGCCCAGGTAAGAGTGGTGGACAGCGGCGTCGGCGCTGCGCCGGGCAGCAGCGGCTGGTATGTGGACGTGCTCAGCACGCAGTGGCGTGGCGCCCCAACTGCCTCCTGCGCCCAAACCTGGCAGGCGTTTCCACCGGTCGGCGGTTTGCCCACCTGGCTGTCCTCTCCAGAATTTCCCCAGCTTTTGGCGACTGACCAGGCTTATTACTACCTGGCTGGGCGCCTGATTGCCCAGGGATTGGTCGACGCCAGCGCGTGCGCCACCGGCGGCTTGCTGCCGAATGGCTATGCAGACGCCTGTGGCCTCGAGAAAGCCCGCTCGCAGGTGCAGGCCTGGCAAAACCAGTTCGACCAGCGCATCCTGCAGGTGTCCAAAGACAGCGGCGTGCCCGCTCAACTGCTCAAGAACTTATTCGCCCAGGAAAGCCAGTTTTGGCCCGGCGTGTTCATCGTTCCCTATGAGTTTGGCCTGGGACAGATCACCGATCATGGCGCTGAAGCGGTGCTGCTGTGGAACAAATCGTTTTTCGACCAGTTCTGCCCCCTGGTTCTGGCCAACGACGCCTGCGCTCGCGGCTACCTGAAACTGAAATCGGAAGAGCAGGCCATCCTGCGCGGCGCCCTGGCGTTGCAAGCCAAAGCCGATTGCCCGACCTGCGCCGAGGGGGTGGACCTGACCAGTGTCGATTTTAGCGTCTCGCTGTTTGCACAGACCTTGAAAGCCAATTGTGAGCAGGTTGCCCAGATTGTGTACAATACCACCAAAGAAATGCCCGGCGTGGTCAGCGCCTATGAAGACTTGTGGCGTTTCACCATAGCAAACTACCACGCCGGACCCGGCTGTGTGTCCTACGCCATTCACCTCGCCTGGCAGAGCGATGGAGAGCCCATCACCTGGGAAAATGTTTCCAGGCAATTCACCCCGGCCTGCCAGGGGGTGATCCCTTACGTCGAGAAAATTACCCGCTGAACGATTAAGCGCTGACCAGCATGCGCGCCAGCGAGAGAAATTCGTCCCATTCTTCCTGGAAGAAGTGCAAAGTAACGTTGTTCAGCTCCAGATGGTAAGTGACTTCTCCATCCGGTTCCTGGGCGCGCCAGGCAATGTAATTATCGCTCTCTGCGATGACGTCGGTGGTGGGTTCTGGTTGTTCTTTTGGCATGTTCTTTCTCCTTAATTCCTTCTCTTTTTGAGCAATCACACAGCGCCAGGCGCTATTCTGTCAGGATGAAACGGGTCATAGCCAGGAGGACGTCCTGCGCCCGACAGCCTGCCCAGAGCGCAGCGAAGGAAAGCAATCCCCATGCCGGCCGGGAGACTGCCACGCTTTGCTCGCAATGGCATGTCGGTTTCGTAAGAGGTCAGCCTCGGGCGGGTTCTACCGCGCTTGATCCTGAGACGCTCTTCTCAACCCTGGTCACGGCAATCGCCTGCCTAAACACCGGATTCCAGCCAAATGCTTTACGCTTTCAACTGCGCCTCACGGGGCTGGCAGCACATACCAGGGATTGACGAAGCCTCCCAGGTAGCGCACTTCAAAGTGCAAGTGCGGCCCGGTGGAATTGCCGGTGCTGCCGCTGTACCCAATGATAGCGCCCTGGCTCAAGCTGCGCCCGCAGGAAGCGCTCACCGTGCTCAAATGAGCGTAAACCGTCTGGTAGCCATTGCCGTGGTCGATCATGACCATGTTCCCGTAGCCGCCGAAAGCCCAGCCGGCAAAAACCACCACGCCGCTATCTGCGGCGTAGATCGGTGCGCCTTCGCCTGCAGCAATATCGATGCCCAGGTGGCCGTCCCAATAATCGTTGCCCGACAGGTAACGGTTGCCAGCAGGCCAGATGAAGACCCCAGAGCCGTACGCTCCCTCGTAGCCGCCCTCACAAGCTCCTGCGCCATACACCGAGGCCAGTACACCCGCCCGCCCGCGCGGAATATCCGGTATCAGCCATTGGCGGAACTCCCGCCGCCCATCTGGCACCATCACCCAGGTGCCGGGCTCGACCTCCGGGTTGGTCAAGTCGATTTGATTGCCTGCGAAGCTCAAAATCTTGTCGACGCTCACCTCAAAGCGCGCCGCCACACTTTCCAGGCTGTCTCCCTGCTGCCACTCGTAATACACCCCATCCACCGGCGGGATTTTGAGCTCCATACCCACCGAAATCAAGTCGGGGTTATCGTTGAGCTGCTCATAATTGGCCCACAGCACCGACTCGGGCTTGAGTTTGAATTTGTTAGCGATCTCGAAAACAGAATCGCCGGTCGAAACGGTGTAATTGCGCACTTCCTGGCGCTGCCGATCCGGTATGATGGTGTGCAACAGGGCCAGGCGCGGAATCGCTTTCGCTGCGGTTGGCTCGAGGGCGTAGGCTGGCAGCTCCGCCTCTGAACCGGATTGTTTTTGCTCACCAGGTAATGCAACAACTGGATTGAAATTTTCCGCTCCAATGGGTGTATCAGACGCCTCCCCTTGCATGCTGAGGCCCGTTGCGCGCAGGCCGAGTCCAAGCGCCACTGCCAGCAGAGCAAATGCCAGCAGCCAGGCGGCTGCAGAGATCCACGGATTGGTTTGCGTCTTCATGGGACTGGAACCAAGAACACCAGCCTGACAGGCGAGCTGGTTAATCCTCGGTCAGCGTCTCCAGAAATTCCTGGTTGTTAGCTGTGCGCGCCAGGCGCTGCAGAATCGCTTCAGTAGCTGTTGCCGGATCCAAACCAGCGCCGTGCGGAGGCGCGGTCACCATCTGATCGTACATGCGTCGCATCAACCAAACGCGTGGGGTGACATCCGGTCCCAGCAGCAGCTCTTCGCGCCGAGTGGAGGAACGCTCGATGTCAATCGCCGGGAAGACGCGCCGCTCCTGCAAGCGCCGCGAGAGGTGCAGCTCCATGTTGCCGGTGCCCTTGAACTCCTCATACACCACATCGTCCATGCGCGAGCCTGTATCGATCAGGCAGGTGGCAATGATAGTCAGCGAGCCTCCTTCTTCGATGTTGCGCGCCGCGCCAAAGAAACGTTTGGGCGGATACAGGGCGGAGGGATCGATGCCGCCGGAGAGCGTTCGCCCGGAGGGCGTGACCACCAGGTTATAGGCGCGCGCCAGGCGGGTGATCGAATCCATCAGAATGACCACATCGCGCCCCACTTCCACCAGGCGCTTAGCCCGCTCCAGCACCATCTCCGCCACGCGCACGTGTGAGGTGACTGGCTCGTCGAAAGTGGATGAAATCACTTCCGCATCCACCGAGCGGTCCATATCGGTCACTTCTTCGGGTCGTTCACCGATCAGCGCTATCATCAGGTGCACTTCAGGATTCTTTGTAGAAATCGCATTGGCAAGCTGCTTCAAGATGGTCGTTTTACCGGCTTTGGGAGGCGAAACGATCAAGCCGCGCTGCCCACGACCGATAGGCGTTACCAGGTTGATCAAGCGCGTTGCCAGCGTGTGACGGTCGGTTTCCAGATCGAAGCGCGTATCCGGGAAAATGGGTGTGAGCTGCTCGAAGGTCGGGCGCCGGCGGGCTTCCTCTGGATCGATGCCGTTGATGCTCTCCACCTTCAGTAACCCGTAATGCCGCTCGGTTTCACGCGGTGGGCGCACATGGCCAATGATCAGGTCGCCGTTGCGCAGGTTATAGCGCCGGATCTGGGATTGTGATACGTAAATATCGAAAGGCCCCTGCTGGTAATGCCCTGAGCGCAGAAAACCGATGCCCTCGTTCATAATTTCCAGGATGCCGCCACGCAGCTCTAAGCCCGCCTGCTCGGCCTCTGCCTGTTGGATGCGCAGGATCAGGTCTTCCTTCTTTAATCGAACCGCGTTGGGGATGTTGAGATCGCGGGCTTTTTGCCGCAATTCATTCAGCGAGACATTTTCCAATTCGATGACTTTCATTTCCTGTTGCCCATTCAAGAGATAGTTACCCAGGTCAGGGTACACTGCCGGGTTGAGTAGTTATCTATAAAAACCGCTGATTAAGCGGTATAAACGCCACATAAGGCTTTGATCAGAGGGATTCAAACCAGATCGAAGTATTGGGGACGGATTTTGAGTTCGATGCTTTCGGGTCGCTTCGGGCCAATATGTAGCTTGATCGGTTGGGTCCAGACCTTGAGCAGGGTGTTGCAAAACCCCACCTTGCCAGATATTTGGTTCTGCAATCTTCCCCGGATTTTCCTGATTATACACCATAAATATCGTAAAACAGCAAGGTTTTTGAAAACTTTCGAAGAAGTCGTTGGGGTATTTGCGAGCGGTGCTGCAGCTCGCAAATACCCCAAACCCCAGGCGCGAGAGAAGGCGTCGCCTCTACGAACGGTTACCATCGCCGCATGCGCAACAGCACAAACCCAAGCAGCAAGCCTGCCAGCGGCAGCAGCCCGGAGGCGCAGGGCGCGGTTGGCGCGGCGCCGGGTTCTGTCCTGGGCGCTTCGGTGGCTGGCTGGGGCGGCTGGTAGGGCTCTGTCGCCGCGCTGGGTGTCGCCTGCGGCGTGGAGATCGGGTAAGGGTACGGCGTGACCTGCTGAGCCGGCTGGTCAGACACAGCGCCGCCATCCACCACCTGGATCGCCTGCCCATCCGCAATCGCGATCACCTGGCTGCCCAGCGCAAATGCTGCCGCTAAATCGGCATCCGCATTCGCCAGCGCGAAGTATTCTGCGGAGAGAAAATCAACCTGCCTGGGCTGCATGCGAGCTGGGTCATAGGAGGTATCGATCCACACGCCGCCTTGCAATACGAAAGCGCGTGATCCAGCGATGCGCACCACGTTGCTCACTTCCGGCTCGGCTTGCGCTGGCGCCTCCGCTTGCGACATACCGCCCTGGTCGGCCGCCTTCTGCACCGCCGCTTCTCCCGAAACTGCCGGGCTGGGCGCCGATTGCAACTCGTTGAACTGCCGAGCGGCGATATCATCTCGCCCGCCTTGCCCAAGCGGCAGCTCTTCGGTCACCAGGTAAGAAGTATAGGGGGTGACGATGCCGTAACGCACACTCAAATTCACGATCTGTTGAATCAGCTCGGCGTCTGGCCCCTGCAGGCGCACCTGGCTGAGCAGGTTACCGATCTTGCGCGTCGCCCACAACCGCGCCAGCGCCGCCAGCGGGTCTTGCCCGCTGGATTCTTCGCTGAAGGTCTGTTCAGCATACCGAAACGTCTCCAGGCGTTCGCCGCTGCGCCCGCTCAGCGTCACGTTTGCTGTTCCGCTATTCCG
Organism: Chloroflexota bacterium; assembly: GCA_029265355.1. Taxonomy (GTDB): domain Bacteria; phylum Chloroflexota; class Anaerolineae; order Anaerolineales; family UBA4823; genus JAJUJL01. The sequence continues at coordinate 32,313 of JAJUJL010000016.1, forward strand.
GTAACGACCCAAAACCACGATCTGCGAGCCGGCGAACAGATCGGGCAGCGGAGAGGGATACAGGTCGTAGATCGAGACGCCGTCCACCTCCAGCTGCAAATCGGTCAACACCGGCGCGCTGATACGAGCATAAAACGCTGACAGGATCTCATCCAGCGGCTCGCCCGGCTGCACGTAGGTGCTGGTGCCGTGCTGCGCCTGGGAGAGCGAATCGAGCAAGAAAGTATCCACATCATAACCCACGCCAAAGCTGAACAGGCGCAGGTTGCGCCGCGCCGCCTGGGTGAAATTGTCCAGTATGCGCTGGCTCTCGATCTCGCCCTGGGTGGGCAGCCCATCGGTCAGGAAGATCAGGTAAGTGGGTCGCTCGGCGTCCGCCATGGCAGCCGCTTCCAGCAGGGCGCGGTTGATGTCGGTGCTGCCCTGCGCGCCCAACCGGCCGACCCAGCGGCGCGCCTCGCCGGCTTCGCCTGCCGGTCGCAGCCCGGTCGCATAGCTCTCCACACCGGTGCTGAAGGCAATCACGTTGAAGCGGTCCTGCGCCCCCAGGTTCTGCAGGATGTAGCCCAACGCCTCCTGCGCCTGGCGGAATTTCTCGCCCTCCATGCTGCCGGAGCGATCCAACACCAACAGTACATCCTTGGGCAGCGGCTCCTCAAGGGCAGATTCAGGCTGCGGCGCCAGCAGCATCAGGAAGAAGCCATCCGGGTCTTCTTGGTCGCCGGGATCGCGGTAGCTGAGCAGGTGAAAGGCCTGCACCTCGCCCAGCGAATAGTACAGGATGAAATCGCTGTCGGGCAGCACATGACTGTCTTCAAAGCCAACAATAGCGCGCCCATCGCTCTCGCGGCTGACATTCACCGGGTGCGAAGGCGAATACACCGCCCGGATCGGCGACTGCGACTCGATCTGAACCTGCACCGACACCTGCTGCAGCGGCTCTAGCGAGAACTTCTCCGTGCTCAGCGGGTAAACGTAGCGCACCAGCCCGTTCTCGGCAGCCAGCACCTGGCTGTACTCCAACTGGATGCGCCGCTCGCCGCCGGCTGGGATGGGGAAGACGTTGGCCTGCACCGCCCCGCGCCCGGCGTATTCCAGCAGCGCCGGATCGCGCAGCGTGTTGACGATATCCTGGTAAATACGGCGGGCTTCCTCGGCTTCCAAAACGCGCCCTTCCACCGGCTCGCCGTCCACCCACAGCTTGAAGTTCGAAACCGCCGCCTCCTGCGGGATGGGGAAGATATACGTGCCTTCCACCTGCCAATCGTTGGGGTTGAAGAACACCTGGTCGACGCGCGTAGTCGCCACCTGGTCGCGGATGCTCACCTCGACGTGGTGATATTTGATCTCAAGCTGGACGATGGGGCGCGGCCAGGGCGGTGGTGGGCAAGGAAACGGGAAGGGCTCGCTCCTGCCCGGCTCGAAGCACGGCGGCGGCTCGGGGATGATGATACCATCGGCGCGAGCCGCGCCAGGGAAAGCTGCCAGCAGCAGCGCGGCGAGTAAAATGGCGAAAAGAAGGTGGGATTTCATCGGCGGCTCCTGTGCAGGAATGAAAAAGCGAAACCTGCACTGAATAGACGCCAGAGAGGGCCGGGAGGTTCCGGGGAGGCTGGCAGCGGATTTCGAGCGCTGATTTCATGGATACCGGAGTCCCTGCGTTCTCGCCCCACTCGAACCAGTTGCCCACGTAAGCGGTCACCGCGCCGTTGACCGTGCCTTTCACCCGCACGCCATCGCCATCGTAGCTGAACGAGGCGCTCAAGCCGGCGCCGCTCACGCTCACCAGGTGGTTCTCGGCGTCCCAGCCCTGGGCGTAGGTGATCGCGCCTGCCACGCGCGTGGTCATGTTGCCGTTGGCGTCGTAAGTGAATATCCAGCCGTTGCCGGTGGAGGTGACGGCGTGTTTGTGATGGCTATCATTGTTATTATACGCGCCCACGCCGCTCTTGCTGCCCAGGTTGCCGTCGAAATCCCTGTAGCTGTAGTCTTGGTGGTAGTTGCTGTTGCCCACCTGCGCCATGCAGCCCAGGTCAGCGTTGTTGTAGGTCGTCGCCTGCGTCAGCCCGGTCCAAGGCCTCATATTGATAATACCACCTTCCCATGTCGGGGTCATTCATTTGCGTCTTGCATGCCAAGATGTAGGGCAAGCTGACAGCTTGCCCACCCACCCCGGATGAGCTGACAGCTCGTCTGACAATATGTCAAGGCCAGGATGACGAGCAGGCTGACAATGCGGTAGATGCGTCGGGTTGGGTTCATTTCCCCCTCCTTAAACGTCAAAGCAGGTTGGCGCGGGTATTGACTTGAGAAGGTTTCCCTGGGGGACTTTCCACTCGTTCCCCCTGAGTATCTTCATGATCGCGGAAAATGAAAAATTTGGGACGTCGTTAGGTTTCGTGCGATCAACGTCACTCAGACCAGAATTTTCTTTGCCAATCCGTCTCTGTAATCGATGTTGCATCGTAAGAGTTTGCCTTCACCCTCCTCTGGTATAATCTCCTGTTGCACTTCGTACACATCAAGATCTTTTTGATAAATTTGGGAGATTTTGGGGAGGGATAACCCGCCCGTGCACCCCAATCCCCCAACAACTGCGGGATCAGGATTAGAACTATGCTGGACAAACTCTCCGGGATCGAAGCCCGGTATGAAGAAATCAATCAACTGCTGATGGAAGTCGGCGGCGATTACCAGCGCGCCGCCGAGCTTAACATGGAGCGCACCGAGATCGAGCCGCTGGTAACTAAGGCGCGCGCCTACCGCCAGGCGTTGGAGCGATTGGATGAGGCGCGCGCGCTCTACGACACCGAAGAGGATGAAGAACTGCGCCTGCTGGCAGAGACCGAAATCGCCGAGCTGCAGCCGCAGATTGAAAAGCTGGAAGCAGAGATCAAGAGCATGCTGCTGCCCAAGGATCACCGTGATGATCGCAACGTGATCATGGAGATCCGCGCTGGCACCGGCGGCGACGAAGCCGCCCTGTTCGCTGCTGACCTGTTCCGCATGTATTCGCGCTACGCCGAGAAGCATCATTGGAGCATCGAGGTGCTCTCCGCCAGTGAGATCGGCATCGGCGGCTACAAGGAAATCATCTTCCTGGTCAAAGGGCGCGGCGCCTATTCCAGGCTCAAGTACGAATCGGGTGTGCACCGCGTGCAGCGCGTGCCAGTCACCGAGTCGCAGGGGCGCATCCACACCTCCACCGCCACTGTCGCCGTATTGGCGGAAGTGGACGAGGTCGAGATAGATATCCCCGAATCCGACATCCGCATGGACGTCTACAAATCGGCGGGAGCTGGCGGACAAAACGTGCAAAAGAACGCCACCGCTGTGCGCCTCACGCACATCCCCACCGGCATGGTGGTGCAATGCCAGGACGAACGCTCGCAGCTTCAGAACCGCTTGCGCGCCATGAGCATCCTGCGCGCCCGGCTTTACGAGATTGAGGAGGAAAAGCGCCGCGCCGAACAAGAAGCCGCCCGCCGCTCGCAGGTGGGCAGCGGCGAGCGCTCCGAGAAGATCCGCACCTACAACTTCCCCCAATCGCGGGTCACCGATCACCGCATCGGACTCTCGAACTACAACATCGCCGCGGTGATGGAAGGCGATATCGATGAATTCATCGATGAGCTCTCCACCCGCGACGAAGCCGAGCGCCTGGCGGCAGTCGGCCTGGAAGAGTGACCGCGAGCTCGAGCGCCATGCTCCGCAGCGCACGACCGGCAAACGTCGCTGCCGCCATCGCACATGCCAGGCAACGCCTGGCTCAAGCCTGCGAAATACCCTCCCTGGACGCCCAGGTATTAGTGGCGCATTTGTTGGATAAGCCGCGCGCCTGGCTGCTGGCGCATCCCGAAGAGGCGCTGACCAGCGCTCAGGCGGAGGCGCTGGAAGCCGCGCTTCAGCGCCTCGAATCCGGCGAGCCGCTGCCTTATCTGCTGGGGCATTGGGAGTTCTACGCCCTGGATTTCACCATCACCGCGGCGGTGCTCATCCCTCGCCCGGAGACCGAGCTGCTCGTGGATACGGCTTTGACCTGGTTGAAGACCCACCCCGGCCCGCGCCGGGCAGCCGACGTGGGAACCGGCTCCGGCTGCATCGCCGTCAGCCTGGCGCATCACGATCGCGAACTTACCGTCATTGCCTCCGATCTCTCCAGGCAGGCGCTCTGGGTGGCGCGGCAGAACGCCTTGAAACACGCTGTGCTCGAACGGGTGCGCCTGGTGCAAATGGACCTGCTTACCGCGCTGGCAACGCGGGACGCCCCGCTGGACTTGCTGTGCGCCAACCTGCCCTACATCCCCCGCAACACACTCGCAGCGCTGCCAGTGAGCCGTTGGGAGCCGCGCGCCGCCCTTGACGGCGGCGAGGACGGGTTGGATTTCATCCGCCGCCTGCTCGAACAGGCGCCGGCGCGCCTCAAACCCGGCGGCCTGGCGCTGCTGGAGATCGAAGCCGGACAGGGAGAGCAAGCGGTGGAGCTCGCCCACCAGGCGTTTCCCCTGGCGCGCATCCAGGTGCTGCCCGACCTGGCAGGCCACCCACGACTGCTGGTGATCGAAAGCCAGGTGTTTCGCCGGAAGTGATTCGGCCAATAACCTGGAAACCGGTAAAACCCAGGAGGTCAAGAACGGGCGCGGGCACAGAACGCCCGTGCCTCTACTTCATCCGGTCTGCCAACGCCGCCTTGACTGCCTCGCTGGCGTGGAAGATGCCGCGCACCTGGATCGACTCGACCACCTCCTGCGCCAGTCTCACCGGGATGTCGTTCTCCAGGTGCAGCATACCCACCACAGTTATCTTGATCCTCTCGCCTCTAGATCGATACTGCTCGAAATCAACTTTGTTGTAAACCAGCACGCCTATCACATACGAGTGGCGCGTCACAGACTGCTGGATTTCCAGGCTGTGCTTATCGAGCTGGTTGCGGATGGCTGTGCGGATAAAGTCGGAGCGGTTGGCATACAGGCTTTCCTGCACCAACAGGTCGATCTTGCCCAGGTCGACCGCGGACACATTGATTGTGATCTTTTCGGGATCTGGCATGGGTAGCCGTCCGGCCTCTGGTCAGCCTGCGCGAGAAAGCAGGTATTCCTGCACCTGCCGCAGCTCCACCTGCCACAGCGCGTCTGCCATGTACGGCTTGAAGCCCAGCTCGTTGTTGATCTTGAGCATGGCAGCATTCGAGTCGGCATTGCCAGTGCGTACGTACTTAACCTGCGGGCGCTCCCGGATAACTTTATCGAGCATGGCAGCCTTGAGCCAGCGACCCAGGCCTCGACCCCGGTACGTCGGATGCACTCCGGTCATATCCTGGCGCAGGATTTCTGGGCGGTTGGGGTTCCAGACTGTCTCGGTATAGCCGGCAAACTTCCCACTTCCACGATCGATAACATAGAAGGTCCAACGTTGATTGCCACGCGCCAGGTTGTTCTTTTCGATCTGGCGGAGCTGCTCTGGAGTCATGTGCATGTCTTCGATCTCCAGCTCGCCGAGTGGCTGCTGGTTTGCCAGCTCGTATAGCTCGGCAACTTGGGGAAGCATCTCTTCGGGGTAGGGGCCGTCCCACAAGCCCAATTCGAAATCGGCCAGATTCGCCTCCCCACGCCGCAACCAGGCAGCGACCAGCGCGCGGTCGAGATCGGCAATCTTGAGCTGGTTGGTATGCGCCTCCAGGCCTTTTTTTGCTCCGATGCGCCGCATAAAGGCCTCCCCACCGGGGACACGATCGATGGTGCTGGTCATCAGCAGGGTGCGATTCTCTTGCTCAGCTTTCTCAGCGATGGGCGCCAGAATCTGGCTCCCCAGCCCCTGTCGGCGGTATTCCGGCAGCACAGTGATTTCGAACTGCGCCAGGTGCTGGTTTTCTTCCGTGCGTAGAATGACGATGTAACCGTGGGCGATCATTTCACTCCGATCAGGCGCCCAACCCGCCCAGATACTCACATCGACAAAAGGCGGCAGGCTCTGCAAGTTCTGGATCGTTTCCTCGAGCGGGATCGGGGGATCATCGGGCAGGCGTTCTTTACGTATACGATTGGTGTGCTGGTTCAACGCAGCATACTCTGCCCGGGAAGCATTTCGGCTGTTCAAGGTTCGAAGCGATATCCCTGAGTGACGCATCCTGATCTCCTTGACCATCCATATGGATGGTTATTAGATGGTATATAGAGTATTTTATCCCTTAATACGACAACGTCAAGGCTGAGAAAACTCTGCCTGAGATCTCTCAGCCTTTAGCTTTGGCAAAGCGCTCAGGCTCGATCTTTACCACCCTTTGACCCTGGCGGCAGCGGGTATAAAACTGGATAAAGCAGATTGATTTACTAATCTTATTCTAACGGCATCTTCACAATATCTAAACAATTTCTGTCTATACTTGCAACTTCTAAGCTTGTCGACCAGGCGCTGAATATCAGAATTGCTGCGCCGTAAATTTTCCGATGAAGTAAGTGTACAAAGGATACCTAATGAAAAATTACATCTTCTTGATACTGGCCCTGCTCTTCTCTCTACTACTGGCTGCTTGCGCGCCGGCTGCTGTTGAAACCCAGGCGACGGTCGCGACTGAAGTGACGCAAGCTGAGCCAACCAGCCCCCCGGCTGTGGTTGAGCCGACCCAGTCTACCGTCCCAACCGACACCACCGCCCCATCCTCCGCCCCCACTGGTGCAGTGACCTACAAAATCGTGCCCGGCGAATCGACCCTCCAATACGAGGTCGGTGAGACCTTCATCAATGAGAATAACCGCTTCAACGTCGCCATTGGCGTCACCCCGCAGGTCAGCGGTGAGATCACTGTGGACACAGCCAACCCGCAGAATTCTGCCATCGGCGTCATCAGCGCCGATGTCAGCCAGTTCACCTCCGACAGCAGCCGCCGTGACAATGCCATTCGCGGCCGCTTCCTGGAGTCTTCAAGCTACCCAATGGTCACCTTCACGCCCACCAGCATCGAAGGCCTGCCCGAAACCTACCAGGAGGGGCAGGAAATTGCCTTTAAGGTCACCGGCGACCTGACCATTCGCCAGACCACCCGGCCTGTCAGTTTCGATGTCACGGCTCGCTTGGAAGGCGGCGCGCTGACTGGCCAGGCGGTCACCACCATCTTGATGAGCGATTTTGGCTTTGGGCCAATCTCCATCGGCGGCATCCTGAACACCGAAGACCAGGCCAAGGTGACGCTGAATTTCGTCGCCAGGCCGTAAACTCCTATCCCCTCCCAGCCTCCTCCATTTTGCAACGCTAAACGGGGTGTCTGGAGGCCGGAGGGGGTGTATAGCTTCTCAAATTCTTGAATCCCTGTTATGCTTTGGGCGGCTGAATAGCCGCCCAAAATGATTTAACCATGTTCATCTTTCTCTCGAAATTCCTCCCCCCGCTGCTCTACCCGCTCGGGCTGGCCTGCCTGTCGATCCTCGTCGCGCTGCTGCTGCAAAAACGACCTCGCCTTCAGCGCGGGGTATTGCTGTTGGCGCTCAGCCTGCTTTGGGTGGGTGGTAACCGCTGGGCAGCTATGGCGCTGTTACGACCACTGGAATGGCGCTACCTGCCCCAGGGCGAGATTCCTCCGGCAGAGGTGATCGTCGTGCTGGGCGGCGATACTGCTCCCCCTGCCTACCCGCGCACGCTGCCCGAGGTGGGCGAGGCAGGCGACCGGTTGATCTACGCCGCTTACCTTTACAAGCAGGGGAAAGCAAAACACATCTTGTTCAGCGGAGGCGCAATCGACTGGCTGTATCCCGCAATGGAGCCAGGGAATGAAAATGCACAGTTGCTCGAGCTGATGGGGGTGCCGGCTGAGGCTGTCTGGCTCGAATCCGCATCGCGCAATACCTACGAAAATGCCGTCTACAGCCGTCACATCCTGGAGCAAAACGGCATCCGGCGCATCATCCTGGTCACCTCCGCCTTCCATATGCCGCGCTCGGTGGCGCTGTTCGAGCACCAGGGGCTGGAGGTCATCCCGGCGCCGACCGATTTTCGCACCTCCCAGGCCGACTGGGAGATGCTTGCCCACGGCGACATTCGCAACCTGGTTTTCAACCTGCTGCCTGGGCCAGACAACCTGCTACTCATCACCCTGGCGCTCAAAGAGTACCTGGGGCTGCTGATTTACCGTCTGAGAGGCTGGTTATGAATACTCCATTTTCAGGGAAAAAAATCCTACTCGGCGTCACTGGCTCGATCGCCTGCTATAAAGCCGCCGACCTGGCTTCCAAGCTGGCGCAAGCCGGGGCGCTGGTGGACGTTGTCCTGACCGAAGCCGCCACCCATTTCGTCAGCCCGCTTACCTTCCAGTCGGTAACTGGTCGGCGCGCCTATGTCGATGCAGACCTGTGGGGCAGCGAGGGGCATGTGCAGCATATTGCCCTGGGTCACAGCGCCAACCTGCTGGTGATTGCGCCTGCATCAGCCAACACCCTGGCAAAGCTGGCCCACGGCATCGCTGACAACCTGCTCACCGTCTCTGTCCTGGCAGCAAGCTGCCCATTGGTGCTGGCGCCGGCAATGGATGGCGGCATGTACAACCATCCTGCGACGCAAGCCAACCTGGCGCTGCTCGAGCAGCGAGGCGCGCTCATCGCCGGGCCGGGTGAGGGTCACCTGGCATCGGGGTTGACCGGCAAGGGACGCATGTTGGAGCCTGCCGAATTGATGGGGTATATCCGCCTGGCATTGGGACGCGGCGGGGCGTTGTCCGGTCGCCGCGTGCTGGTGACCGCCGGCGGCACCCAGGAACCGATCGATCCGGTGCGCGCCATTACCAACCGCTCCTCGGGCAAGCAGGGCTTTGCCCTGGCGCAGGCGGCCCTCGACCTGGGCGCCCAGGTGACCCTGGTCGCAGGCCCTGCCGATCTGCCCACACCGGTCGGCGCGCAGCGCGTGGATGTGCGCACCGCGGCAGAGATGCACCAGGCTGTGCTGGCAGCCCTGCCAGATTGCGATGTGCTGCTCATGGCGGCTGCCGTGGCCGATTTTCGCCCCACCGCGCCGGCGGAGAATAAGATAAAAAAGGAAACTGGAATACCCACCATTCAGCTAGAGAAGACGCCCGATATCCTGCGGGATGTCGCCCAGGTGCGCCAAAGCACCGCTCGCCCACACGTGGTGGTTGGTTTTGCCGCCGAAAGCGAGGCGTTACTGGACAACGCCGAGCGCAAGCTGCATGAGAAGCGCCTGGACATGATCGCCGCCAACGACATCCGCGCCGCCGACGCCGGATTCGGCGTGGACACCAACCGGGTGATATTGCTGCACGCTTCTGGGAAAGTCGACAACCTGCCGCTGATCAGCAAAGCCGAGGTCGCGGCTTTCATCCTGCAGCGCGTGGTCGAGCTTCTGGCAGGAGTGGCAGGATGACCGATCAGCAATGGATTGTGCACATCTGCCCGCGCCGGGATTGGCTGGCTGCGCAAGCTGCGGGTGTCTACCACGCGGCTTCATTGGAAACCGTTGGCTTCATCCATTGCTCGCGCCCGGAGCAGGTGCCCGGAGTGCTGCAGCGCTTCTTCGCTGGCGCGGGCGACCTGCTGCTTTTGTGGATCGATCCACGGCGTTTGCAGGCTGAGTTGCACTGGGAAAGCGCTGATGGTGAGCAATTCCCTCACTTGTACGGGGCGCTCAACCTGGATGCGGTTGTAGGGGTCGAAGCATTACCCGGCTAGCTCTTCGAGAATATCCGCCAGCCTCTCCGCCAGCTCCGGGCGGTCGAAATTATCCACCACCACCTGCCGACCGCGCCGTCCCATTTCACGTCCTTCTTCAGGATGGTCAGCCAGGTAGCGGATCGCTTTGGCGAGGGCTTGCGCATCTCCCGGTGCGATGCACAGGCCAGCACCGGCCCCCTGCACCACCTCGCGGATCACACCCTCGATCGCCAGCACCACCGGCCTGCCAGCCGCCATGTAATCGAATACTTTATTGGGATACACGGTGCGGTACATGGCGATAGGCTTCAGGATGGCGATGCAGGCATCGGCCGCTGCCAGGGCTTCAGCCATGGCATTTTTCGGGCAGGGCGGCAAGAACAGCACGTTTTTCAATCCCCTCTCTTCGGCGCGTTGCTGCAAGCTGGGCTTCTCCTTCCCATCCCCCAACAGTACAATGACGATATCCTCCCGCTCATGCAGCAGCTCTGCCGCATCCAGCACCACCGGCAAATCGTTGGACATGCCATGCGCCCCAGCATACATAGCGACAAACCGCTCGCCCAGGCCAGCCCGGCGGCGAAATTCTTCGCCGGTCTGTTGTGGGTCGAACATGGCCGCATCGGCGCCGTTGGGCACCAGTACGATCTGCCCGGCGCCGCGTTCCTTGACATGCTGAATAAATCCCGGAGAATTGACCAGCACCCGATCAGCGTGCTGGTAGAGAAAGCGCTCCAGCCACTCCGATAGGCGGATCAGCAACGGCTGGCGCAGCACCCCGACTGCCACAGCGAAGGCAGGCCACAGATCGCGCACTTCGAAGATAAATGGCGTCCGCTTCAGCCGCGCCAGGGCCCAGGCAGTGGCTGCCTGGAAGATGGGCGGTGAAGTGCCCCACACCAGGTCAACGTCTTTTACACCCAGGCCAATCAAGAAGGACGACAGCATAAAACTCAGGAAGCTGAACACGCGGTGCACAAAACTGCGATGCAGGGCTGCATACGTGTAAGCGCGCAGCACGGTCACCCCATGGTCGTCTGGCTGGCGCGTCACCCAGGGCACGCGCCCCTGGGCTGGCTTTCCGGTCAGGTAGCTCACCGGGCTGGCGATAATGGTCACGCGGTGGCCGCGGCGCGCCAGGTGGCGCGCCAGCTCGTGGTGGCGGGTGCCGCCAGGTTCATCCAGCGCGGCGAAAGCCTGGTGGATCAACAAAATGTGCATGGCTTAATCAGCTCGAGCCTCCAGTCGCCACTCCGAAATCAAGCAATACGGCAGGGTCACAAGCAGCTCGATGGCAATTGAGAGAGCTGGCTGCAGGTGACCATAGGTGGGCGCCCACCAACCGCGCGTCGGGGGCACTTTGCTGCTGCCCCAGAGCAGCTCACCAGCTCGCGCCAGGCTGAAAGCCTCGCACCACCCTGGCTCGGGTTGCGGGCAACCCTCTCCAGCTCCGATTGTCAACTGAACATACCCCCGCTCAGTTTCGACCTGCACTATCACACCCGTCTCGCTTTCCGCCGCCTTCCAGGGCAGGTCGGGCAACAGCCAGTGCAAGCGTACCTTTGCCGGGCGGTGGCGAGGGAACGCCTCGTTCAACAAGAGCCGGTCTTCGACCCGCCAGCCGCTTGCCGTCGGCTCCACAGATCTTTCATGGCGCACACCCCGATGCCGATAACCGTCGTGTACGGCGGTTGCCATACGAGTGGCGTATTCTGTGTCGCCGTTCACCAGAACCTGCGCCTGGACCTTATCCAACCACAGGAAGCGCCCCACCGGGCGCATCTGGTTGCGCCGATCCACGCTGATGGTGTTGTGCACATGTGTGCTGACCAGCGCATTGTCCCAGGGCGGCGCGCCGTTGTACAAATAGGTGCCTGCATCCAGCGCCAGGTTGAGGCCGCGCCACCACAGGTCGAAGTGGAGTTGGTCGGCATGACTTGGGCGCCCGCGGAAACGCGCTGCCCTGAGGTACACCCAGGAATCCAGGGTTGGGTGAGGCAGCACCAGGCCGCTGTTCTCGAGGTGCAGCCTTTGCTTTTCAGGCCGGGAAATTTGGGCTGGCAGAGCACCTTTTCCCAACCTGGAGCATGCCAGCCACAGCGCCATCTCATCCTTTGCACACTGCTGCGCCGAATGCTCCACCGTCTCTGGCCCGGCAGGTCTCCCAAACGCACAGCTTGCCGCTCGCAAAACGGGGCGCAGGTCGCTGAAGGGTTGCACCGTCAGCGGCAGGATATAAGCACCGTCATTCGCTCCCAGGTTTGGGGCGCGCCCGCTGTGCGGATCTACCAGGGCCGCCAACCATTGCACGGCGGCTTGCAGCAGTTTGCGCGTTTCTGCCGTCCAATCATCCTGCGCGACCTGCCTCAGGCAATCCATCCACAAGGCCAATTGCAACATCAGGCGATGGTAATTGAGGCTGTGCTGGGTATAGGTGCCGTCAGCTTCGATCTGCGTTCGTAAACCGAAGCTGAACCAGCGCCATCCCAACTTGCGCCACGATTTCGCCTGGCGATGGTTGGGCAGCGCCAGGCCGGAGGTGTACAAACCGGCAGCCTCGCTCAGAAGGTGATTGTTATGCTGCGCCCGGGCGTACGACAGGCTGGGCAAAATGCGCCGGGCATGCTCTGCCAGCGCCTGGCCCATCGCTGCCATGCGCGCGGCTGTTGAAGCCGGCGAACCAGCAAACAGGTGATACGCTATTGTAAAGGAAAGGATGCGCAGCGCCGCCTCCTGGGCTGAAATCCAATTTGGACCCCGGTAAGGGGGGTTAGCGTTGCGGAAAAGCTCGAAAGCCTGCCAGAAAGCCTCCGCATAGCGCGCATCATGGCTGACAAAATAGGCGCGGCCCAGCGTGCAAGCCCAGCCAAAGCGCGCTGGCTCCCAGACAAACTTGATATCTTCCCAGGTGCCTTGAGCACGCCGGTTCTCATAATCCGTCCAATGCGGCAAGCTATCGCTGTCACCTGGCGGCGCAAGCTGCAATGGGACCGGCTCACCGCCGAATAAGCGTACCCTGCCGGAGATCAGCTCATCCGCTTCTTGAAGCAAGAGCGCCTGCCCCTCAGCACCCAGGCTTTCGCAAACCTCATCTTTTGCAGGCAGAGGGATAAAAAACGCCGGCGGCGACGCCGTTTCATGAGGCGCGCCGGTTGCCAGCTTCATCCAGCCGCTCTTGAGTTGCAGCCGGTACCAGCCAAACTGTGCTACCTGTCGCGGCCCCAGCTCATGCAGGGCCTTGAAAAGCAATGCCACGCGGCGGGTGAGTTTCACGCAGGCGCCCTTGACACGAGTGAGTTAATCGCTTAAGCAGGCAGCTCTACTGCCTGAGAAGTGCGCAGCGATTCGAGCGCGGCAAACACGGCGCGGTGCACGCCGAAGATCTGCTGGTATGGTATGGGAGGCTGCCCACCCGTCTGGATGGCGGAGGCAAACGCCTGCCAGATGGCGCCGTGACCTTTATCTTGCCTCAGGCGCGATTGAACAACCTGGCGTCGCCCATCCTGTACCATCTCCAGTGAGCGGAAATCGTCCAAGACGGCAATCCTGCCGCCGCAAAAGACCTCGACGCGTTCCTTGCCAAAGGATTTGTCGCCGTTTGCCAGGTAGAACACCACCCCCAGCGAGCCATCCGGAAAGGTCAGCGTCAGGCTGAAGTTATCCTCCTGGTAGCGCCCCAGGTCGGGCAGCGCCTGGGCAGCGACACGGTGCGGCGGCGCTCCCACCAGGAAAGTGAGAAAGTCAACAAAATGACAGGCTTCTCCCACCAGCCGCCCCCCACCCTGCAAGGGATCGTGCACCCAATGCTTTTTGGGGATATAGCCGGCGTTGACGCGATAGACAGCGGCCAGCGGCTCTTTTCTGGAGGCAAGAAACGCTTGCATACGCTGGGCGAACGGCGCAAATCGGCGGTTGAAGCCCACGGTCAGCAGTGGCGCACGGTCCTGGTTTTTTTCTCGGGCAGATTGTAGCTCGCCAGCCACTTCGTCCAATTCGGCGGCGCTCAAAGCCAGCGGCTTTTCGCAAAACACATGCTTGCCAGCTTGCAACGCAGCGATGACCTGGCGAGCGTGCAAATGATGCCGCGTTAGCACCGCGATCGTGTTGATCGCCGGATCGTTGATCAGCTCACTTTCGTCGCCCACGGCGCGGCGGAAGCCAAATTTGCGCCCGGCATGGGCAGCGTGCAGCCCGGCAGCCGAGGCGATGCTCTCCAGGTGAATGCCTGGAATCTTTCTCACTGACGGCAGCATAACCGCCGTGGCAAAGTTGCCCGCCCCCAGAACACCCAGCGAGACCTCTGACGCCGAGGAAGCACCTGGCGCGGCAGCAAACGCCAGCGCCGGAGCAGTTCCTCCGCCAGGCGCCGCCTGCGGATAAGTCAGCAAGATCCCCAGGAAAGGCTCCTGGCGTTTGCCGGTGATCAGCTCGTAGGCTGCCGGCGCCTGTTCGATGGGGAAACGATGCGAGATGAGCGGCTGCACCTCCAGGCGCCCCTGCGCCAGTAAATCCACGAAGCCTTCCAGGTTGCGCCCTTCTGTCCAGCGCACAAAGCCGATCGGGTAATCCTGGCCTCCTTCCTCGTAAGCCGGGTCGTAGCGCCCCGGGCCGTAAGAGCGCGAATTAACGAAGAATAACTCCTTCTCAAAATAAGGCTTGCGCGGCAGGTGCAGACCCACCGCCCCCACTGCCACCACCCGGGCGCGGTCCCTGGCAATCGCGCCAGCCAGCTCCACCGGATCAGAGGCGCTGCTATCGGCGCAGATCAGTATGGCGTCGCAGCCGCGTCCCTGGGAAAACACTGCCGCGGCCTCTTCCGCCTGCGGCCGCAGCACTGCCTCGACTCCCATGCGCCTGCCCAGCTCCACCCGGCGAGGGTCGAGATCGACGCCCAGCACGCGACAACCAGCAGCTCGGGCAATGCCCGCTGCCAGCAGACCCAGCAGACCCAGCCCGATCACCGCTACGCGCTCGCCCACCTGGATCTCGCCCAGGCGAAAACCGTGCATAGCGATCGCGCCCAGGGTGGCAAATGCGCCTTCCTCGTAAGTCACCTCGTCCGGCAGCGGCGTCAGCAAATGGCGCGGCACACAGGCGACTTCAGCGTGCACAGCGTAGCCGCCGCCAGCGCAGGCCACCCGCTGCCCCACTCGCACTTCGTCCAGCCCTTCTCCCACCGCGATCACCTCTCCGGCGGAAGAATAGCCCAAAGGCATGGGTTGATCCAGGCGATTGAAGGCTGCCTCAATGGTGGTCAGAAGGCCCTCGCGGCGAGCCTTGTCCAGCACCTGGCGCACCAGGTCTGGTCGCGAGCGCGCTTTGCCCAGCAGCGATTTCTCGGCAAATTCCACCACCATGCGCTCTGTGCCGGCAGAAACCAGCGAGGCCGCCGTGCGCACCAGCGCCATCCCCGGGCGCAAGGCCGGTTCAGGCACTTCAGCAATATAGGTCTTTCCACTGCGTAAGTCCTGGAGTACTTGTTTCATCGCCGGGGAAGTATACACCAATCTGCCACGTGTGCGTTGAAAGAAATCTTCGCCTGGCGCAGGCATCTCAGGCCTTTGCTGCCCCGCTTTGCCGTGCTTCCCACAACCGCTGGTAATAGCCGCCCTGTGCAATCAGCTCAGCATGCGAACCCTGCTCCACCACCTGGCCGCCCTGCAGCACCAGTATGTGATCCATTGTCTCCAGGTGCATCAGTTGATGGGTTGCCAGTATCAAGCTGCGCCCGTTCAAAAACTGCTCCAATGATTGCCAGACTTCCTGGGCGGTCAGCGCATCCAGAGCGCTGGTAGGCTCGTCCAGCAACAACATTTGCGCATCTGTCAAAAACAAGCGCGCCAGCGACAGCCGTTGGCGCTCTCCGGCGCTCAAGCGAGCGCCGCGCTCGCCGATCCAGGTATCCAATCCCTGTGGTAGGCTTTCGACCCAGGCGCTCAATTGCGCCTTACCCAGCGCAGCTAACAAGATGTCATCTGTTGCCTCTGACCTGGCAATGAGCAGATTATCCCGCAGGCTGCTGTTGAACAGGTCCACACGCTGTGGCGCCAGCGCCACGCAACGGTACAAGTCTCGAGCCGGGATGCTGCGGATATCCATCCCACCCAGGCGAATACTGCCGTGATTGTAATCCCAAAAGCGCAGCAGCAGGTGCAGAAGAGTCGATTTGCCCGAGCCGCTTGGACCAACCAGGGCCAGGCGTCCTCCTTCGGGCAGGTAAAAATCCAACCCGCCCAGCGTCCATCCGATCTGCACCTGGCTGACAGGCGTCGAATGAGCGTTCTCGCCGCGTTCAGCCGGCGGGTAAGCGAAATAAAGCTTCTCCACCTGCAGATCAACGCCTGCGATCGCCGGCCTCCGATCCGCCTCTTCAGTCTCAAGCGCCTGGCGCACCACCTCGAGCAGCCGTCGAGCGGCCTGCAGGTGGTCGTTCAGCGCATGCCCGGCCAGCGGCAGCGGTTGGATGGCCTCGAAGGCTGCTTGCACGGCCAATACAATCGAAGCCAGCGCCACTCCCGCCACCTCACCGCTGGCGACCTCCGGAATAGCTATGACCAGCACACTCCACATCGCCAGCCAACCCGCAGCCTGCGCCAGGCTACTGTGCAGGCTGGCGCCCAGCTCGTCGCGACGCTGTTGGTCTGCCAGCGCCCTGCTGGCTGTCTCGATTTCCGCCTGCCAACGTTCTCGCGCCTGGTAGGCGCGCAGCTCTGCCATGCCTTGCAAGCCTTCGACCAGGCGGTCAGTCAGTTTGAGTCGCGCCTGCAGAGCCGGGCGACCCTCTTTGCGTAAAGCAGCCAGTGTCAGCGCCACCCCTGCCAGCAGATACAGCCCCGCTCCGGTCAGCGCCAGTGTTGGATGAATGAAGCCCAGGAAAACACCGATCAGCGCACCCGTCAGCAGCGCGGAGAGAAACGGAGCCAGGCCGCGAGCAAAAAAATTTTCCAGTGTTTGTAGATCTTTCACCAGGCGGCTTAACAGGTCTCCACTGCGTTGCGCCACCAACCATCCAGGGGGTTGACGCTCGAAAGCCAGGTAGGTTTGCAACCGAAGGTTCGCCAGCAGGCGAAAGGTTGCACCATGTGAGACCAGGCGTTCCAGGTAGCGCAACACGCCGCGCAGCAGCCCAAAGGCGCGCACGCCCACGATGCTGACCTGCAGCGCGGCAATCGATGGCTGCAATGCGGCCGCCGACAGCAGGTAAGCTGAGGTTGCCATCAGCCCAACGCTGCTGCCAACGGTGGCGAAGCCCAGCAAAGCTGAAAGCGCCACCCACCCGCTAAAGGGCGTCATCAGGGAGAACAGCCAGGTCAAAACCTGCCAGTCGCTATATACAGCCCTGCTGCCCGGTTGCTCATGACTCTCGGTTGGGGTTTCGACCGGTGATGGTGCCGTCGGCCGAAGTTCAGGTCGCGCTGCCAGTTGCGCTGGCCTCTCCTGGAAATAAGCGGCGCGCAGCCTGCGGTAAGGCGGACAAGCGGCAGACAATCGCTGATCCGACCCTGCCCCGAGCAGCCTGCCGTCTTCCAGGTAGAGAATTTGCCCGGCAGCCTCGATCCCGCTCAAGCGATGGGAGATGATCAGGGTCGTTCGACCGCGCGCCAGCTCTGCGATGGCTTGTCGCAGCCCGGCATCCTGCACGGCATCCAGGCCGCTGGCAGCCTCATCCAGGATGAGCAACTCGGGCTGACGAAGAAATGCGCGCGCCAGGGCAATGCGCTGCGCCTGCCCAACGCTCAGCCGCACGCCGCGCTCGCCAACAGGGGTGTCGTAACCTTGCGGCAGGTCCCGGATAAATCCGTCTGCCAGCGCTTGCGCCGCGGCTCGTTCCACCTCTTCTCGCGAGGCTTGCGGTCGCCCCAGGCGAATATTTTCCGCCACGCTGGTATTGAAGAGAACCGGCTGCTGCGAAACCCAGGCGACCTTCGACAGCCATTCGGCCTCGCTGAACGACTCCAGGCGCCGGTCTCCCACCCACACCTGGCCCGAAGCTGGAACCAAGGCCTTGAGCAACAGCAGCGCCAGCGTGCTCTTGCCAGAGCCGCTCGGTCCCACCAGCAGGTTCACCTGTCCCGGGAGCAGTGAAAAGGATACGCCATGCAGCGCTCCTGGTCCATGCGCATATTGAAAGCTCACCCGATCGAAGCGAATCGTGCCGGCATCGCCTGGCGGTGAGACGATCGGCGCGCTTCCTGCCGGGAAGGCGCTTGCAGCAAGACGATTACCGGGCGCTGGTGTATCCAGCACCTGGAAGATACTCTCGGCTGCGGATTGACCGGCAGCCCCCGCATGAAAGCGAACCCCGAGCTGGCGCAATGGCAGGTAGAACTCCGGCGCCAGCAGCAGCACAAAGAAAGCTGGCTCGAAGCTGATCCGCCCATAAAGCAGGCGCAACCCCACCTCCACGGCGACAACTGCGGTGCTCAATGTCGCTGCCAATTCCAGCGCCAGGGCAGATAAAAAGCTCACGCGCAGCACGCGCAGCGTTGCGCCGCGATAGCGCTCTCCCAATTGTTCGATATTTTTCGCCTGGCTACGTCCAAGCAACCTGAGAGTAACCATCCCCTGTAGGATATCCAGGAAGAAAGCGCTCATGCGGCTCAGCGCGCCCCACTGGCGCTGCGTTTCTGCCTGAGCCACATCTCCGATCAACACTAAAAACAGGGGCATCAATGGCGCGGTCAAGAGCAGCACTACTCCAGACAGCCAGTCCACCGGGAAGACAAATGCCAGTGTAACCGCAGGCGCCAGCAAAGCCAGGAGTAATTGAGGGAGATATTCGCTGAAATAAGCCTCCAGGCGTTCCACCCCCTCCACCACCAGGTTGGCAATCGCGCCAGTGGTTGAGCCGGCGGTGGGTATTTCCTGGCTTGTTCCCTGGGCGCGGTTCGCCGCTCGCAGTCGCTGGTTCCAGTCGACGCCCAGAGACAACAGATGCGCTACCAGGCGAGCGCGCATGGCCACTTTCACCTGTCGTGAGAGAGACTTGCCAGCCGCATCCATCCCCCAAACGAAGCCTGCGCGTAGCAACAGTGTGACCAGCAGCAACGCCAAGAGTCCACTGCCGCTTTGCATCGCGCCGGTTCGCAGGAATGCCGCTGTCACAATCCTGCTCAGCAAACCAGCCTGCAGGACCGCCAGCAATGTTGCTATCAATCCGCAGGCTACAGAGATGGCGAATACTCCCCGCCCCGCGTCCAACAGACGGAGCAGTCGCCGGTCAAGCTTCATCGCAAAGGCAAGGCGTGAACCGCTTCCTGCGGGTTTTCTCCGGCTTTAATAGGTCAACCCCTCTGGCTTGCCCGACACCCGCTGGCGAAATACCCAATAGCTCCAGGCCTGGTAAGCCAAAACAAATGGCAGGAAGATCAGCGTGACGATGGTCATTGTTCGCAAGGTGTATTCGCTGGAGGCGGCGTTGTAGATCGTCAGGCTCCAGGCCGGATCCAGGCTGGAGATCATCACGTCCGGGAACATGATTAAAAACATGGTCACCAGCGCAAAAGCAATGCTCATACTGGTCAATGCAAAAGCCCACCCGGGCTGTGCTCTGCGCACAAAGTATCCCGAGGCCAGCATTGCCGCCACACCTGTCACAGGTATAACGCCCGGATTCAATCCCAGGCGTTCCAGTATCGCCGTGAAAATATACGTGGCGATCATGAGCAATAACTGCAGCGCGGTGGCAGGCAACCAGAGACGCCTGGAGAGAGTCTGGGCGCGGTCATGCACTTCGCCGGAGGCTTTCATCTGTAAGAAAATCGACCCATGGAAGAGAAACACACAGATGGTGGTCACACCGGCGATCAGTGCGTACGGATTCAGCAGATTGAAAAAGCCGCCAACGTACTGCATCTGCCCGTCAATCGGCACACCCTTCACCAGGTTGGCAAACGCCACACCCAACAGCAGCGCTGGCAGCAGGCTGCCCACAAAAATGCTCCAATCCCATATCGCCCGCCAGGTGGGGTTGTCATCCTTGCTGCGGAATTCGAACGCCACACCGCGCAGGATCAAAGCAACCAGCAGCAAAAACAGCGGCAGGTAAAAACCGCTGAACAGGGTAGCGTACCACTGCGGAAAAGCCGCAAATGTCGCCCCGCCCGCAGTCAACAGCCAGACTTCATTGGCGTCCCAGTGCGGCCCGATGGTGTTGATGATCACCCTGCGCTGCGTGTCATCCTTGCCCAGGAACGGCAGCAACATGCCGACGCCGAAATCGAACCCCTCGAGAACAAAGAATCCGATGTAGAGCACCGCAATCAAGATAAACCAGAGCGTATTCAGGTCCATCTTACGTGTCCTTTCGCATCCGTTCGATCCCAGGCAACTAATCCTGAGCGCTAACCAAGGAGGGCATTTCTGCGGGTTGAGTCTCGCCCTCTCCGGATTCATGATTATCCGTGAGCGCAGGGCCGCCGCGCGCGAATTTGCGCAGCAGGTAGATTGTCGCAAAAATCAGCAAGCCGTAAATCAGGATATAGCCGATCAGGCTCACCCACAGCATGCCGCTGGAAACCACCTGCGACAGTCCATCCTCGAGGCGCACCAGGCCAAATACCACCCACGGAAAGCGGCCTACCTCGGTCAGCAACCAGCCAGCAGTATTCGCAATGTATGGCAGGATGATCGCCCAAACCAATATCTTGAGCACCGCCGGGCGCGCCTGGATCATATCGCCCATCACCATAAACAGGGCATAGAATGACAGCCCAATCATGGCAAAGCCAGCGCCCACCATTCCGCGGAAGCTCCAATAGGGGATCACCGCAGGAGGGATGTAATCGCCGGGTCCATACTTCGCCTCATATTCCGCCTGCAGGTCATTCATGCCTCGTACCTCTCCATAGAGCTGGTTGTATGAAAGCAGGCTCAATAGCCCCGGCAAGCGTATGGCAAACACATCTCTGCGGTTGCGCATATCGCCGATGGTGAACAGCGAGAAAGAGGCCGGGTCCTCGCTCTCCCACAGCGCCTCGGCCGCCGCCATTTTCATTGGCTGGGTCTCTACCATGTGTTGCGCCTGGCTGTGACCGTTCATCGCCACCATCACCGAAGCCAGTACCGCCACCAGGCTGGCGATCTGGAAAGAGCGACGGAATACATCCGTCTCATGGTCGCGCAACAAATGGTAAGCGGAGATGCCCAGCATGAAGAACGCACCGGTGACCAATCCCGCCATCAAGGTGTGCGGGAACTGGTACCAGATATTTGGATTGAGCACTACAGCAGCAAAATCGGTCATCACCGCGCGCCCGTCCACGATCTGGTAACCCACCGGCTGCTGCATGAATGAATTGGCGATCAAGATCCACAAGGCAGATATGTTGGAACCGATTGCCACGAGCCACATTGCGGCAGCATGCAGGCCAGGCGATAGCCGTTTCCAGCCAAAAATCCACACCCCCAGGAAGGTCGATTCCAGGAAAAACGCCAACAGCGCTTCGATTGCCAGCGGCGCGCCGAAGATATCGCCCACGAAGCGCGAGTACTCCGACCAGTTCATGCCAAATTGGAACTCTTGCACGATGCCCGTGACCACCCCCATGGCGAAATTGATCACGAACAATTTGCCCCAAAAACGCGCCATGCGCCGGTAAACATCCAGTCCGGTGCGCACGTAGAGCGTTTCGATGACTGCCACCAGGATGGATAACCCCAGCGTCAGTGGTACAAAGAAAAAGTGATAGACCGTGGTGATCGCGAATTGAAGCCTGGCGAGTATAAGTGCATCCATACTGACGTCTCCAAATATGTCCTGATCCGCAGCTTCTGCCTCGGCTCGAGTTTAATCAAACACCCTCACACCCCCGCGGGCGCGCTTCTATATTATGCAAGCCCCCCTTACAGGTCAATGCTTTAGATCACCTTCCACAGATGATAAATGTCACAAATATTGTACCTCGATCAGGCTATCAGGTGTTCGAGGAATCATTACCAAAACCCTTTTTGCATGGAGCGCACATTCTCCGCGGTGATAAAAGCCTCCCCGTCCACCGCCGCAATCAGCGCTATGGCGCGTGAAGCCTGCTTGCGCAAGACGTTGCAACTCAGCATCGCAACCGCGCCATCCCGTCCACGAGCGGCTATCTCCGTGACAGCAAATCCATGTTCTCGCAGCTTCTCGCAGATCGCCGCCCCTTTGCCAGGACTGATGATGCGCAGATGGGTATAACCGATTGCCAGTTTACCTTCAATGGTCATTCCCACCACCAGACCGGTGGCAAAGCCCGCTGCGTAGCCGATGATATTGTAAAGATTGTTCATTTCGCTCAGCACAGAGCGGAGGGCATAGACAAACGTGAAAGACTGGCACAGCGCAAACAGCCATGCCAGTCCTTTGCGGCCACGCACCACCATCAGGATGCGCAATGTGTAAAAACTGATATCAACGATGCGCAGCGCGAAGATCAGCAGCCCTGATAGAACCGCATCCCACATGATACCGGCTATCAGGCTCGCCAGAACCCCCGCCGCACAGGGCGCACATCTTCAGCAGTGATAAACGCCTGTGGATCGATCTCGTTCGCCAGCTTTCGCACCCGATCGACGTTCTTGCGCAGCAAGCTGACGGTCAACAAAGAGACCATCCCATCGCGCCCGCGAGCCGGGATTTCTGTGACAGCATACCCCTGCTGGCGCAAGTGATCTGCAATCGCTGGTCCCAGGCGAGAGGAAACGATGCTCATCTGAATATGGCCAATCGCCAGGCGCTCTTCGATCAGCATACCGACGACATTCCCAGTGGCAAAACCAGCCGCGTAACCCACCAGGTTGAGTGGATTGTCCAAATCATTCAAAACCGAAGAGATGGCCATCACAAAGATGGCTGCCTGGAAAAACCCCAGCACCCATGCGATGGCTTTGCGCCCGCGCATCACCACTAGCACGCGCAGCGTATCCAGGGTCATATCGCTGACGCGCAGCAAGAAAATCAACCCGGCTGCCATCCAGGCGTTTAGTGAAAAAAACGCTTCCATACTACTTGACAATCCTGGTATCTTCGGCCTGGCGCATGATGGGCAAATACATCTCTCGGAAGTATTCTAGAACCATCCGGCGCATGCTAAACTGTGGAGCCAAGGTACGGATTGAATTCTTAATGCGCGCAATCCATTCAGTGGGCAAGCCATCTGAGGCGCCGTCCTGGTAGTAAAGCGGCACAATCTCCTTCTCGAGCGTATCCAACAGGCTGTTGGCATCTGCCTCATCTTGCTGGAGGCTGTCGGTATAATCCACATCTTCTCCGATTGCCCAGCCATTCATACCGTTATAACCTTCACGCCACCAACCATCGAGGACCGAAAAATTCAATACACCGTTCAAGGCGGCTTTCTGACCGGACGTTCCCGATGCTTCGTTTGGCCGGCGAGGGGTGTTCATCCACACGTCCACGCCCTGGATGATGTATCGCGCCAGGTTCATGTCATATTCTTCCAGGAAAACCAGGCGCCCCGCGGTTTCCGAGCGTTTTACCGTGCGGTAAACCTCCTGAATCAGCAACTTGCCGCCCTCGTGGTCTGGATGAGATTTTCCAGCAAAGATGATCTGCACCGGCATGCCTGGGCGATTCACCAGTTCCAGGAGGCGCGGCAGGTTCTTGAGCACCAGGTTAGCGCGCTTGTACGGCGCAAAGCGGCGCGCAAAACCAATGGTGAGCGCGTAGGGGTCCAACAGCACACCAGAAGCGAGGGTCTGCACTGGATGAATTCCACCCAGCCGCCAGCGCTGGCGGGCGCGTTCTCGGATGTAATATGCCAGCTTGCGCTTAAGATGGCGACGCACCGCCCAGAGCTGCTCGTCGGGAATGTTCTCAACCTGCTCCCAAAGCTCTTCATCTTCGATGTGGTCGCGCCAATCTGCGCCCAAATAGCGATCATAGAGATAGGACATCCGCCTGGCAAGCCAGGTATCGGTATGCACGCCATTGGTGATGTGTGTAATGGGCACATCGTCTTCCTTGCGGTCGGGCCACAAGAAATGCCACATCTTGCGGCTCACGCGCCCGTGAAGCTCAGAGACAGCATTGCGGTATTGCGAGAAGCGCAGCGCCAGGACCGGCATGCTGAACGCATCTCCCCAATTCACTGTGTGGCGCGCCAGGTCGATGAACTGCTCGCGCGTCAGCCCCAGCCGTTCCCAAATGTGTGAGAAGTATTTATCCACCAGCCACAATGCAAACTCATCATTCCCCGCTGGCACGGGTGTGTGCGTGGTGAAAATGTTGCTGGTGCGCACGGTATCAGAGGCCTCTTTGAAGTTTAAGCCATCTTCCTCCATCAGTTCGCGAATGCGCTCAAGAACCAGGAAGGCGGAATGCCCCTCATTCATGTGGTAGGCGCTGGGTGTGTAACCCAAGGCGCGCAAGGCGCGCTGTCCACCAATGCCTAACAAAATTTCTTGAGAGATGCGCACATCCAGATCACTGCTGTACAGTCGCGCCGTGAGATTCCGGTCTGCCAATGAGTTTTCGGGCACATTGGTATCGAGCAAATACAAAGGCACACGACCTACACGTATCTCCCAAATGCGCGCTGCCAGTATGCGTCCGGGCAATTCCACGCTGATCATCAAGGGTTTGCCGAGCTCATCCATCACAGGCAGTATCGGCAGGTCCTCCAGTGAATTGCGCGTGTAGGTGGCTTCCTGCCACCCATCTTCGGTGATGCGCTGGTTGAAATAGCCTTCCGAGTAAAAGAATCCAACCGCGACGAAAGGCAGGCCCAAGTCGCTGGCTTCTTTAACATGGTCACCGGAGAGCACCCCCAGGCCACCCGCATAGATGCGGAAAATTTCGTGTAAACCGTATTCCATCGAGAAGTAGGCGATGGTTTGCTCAGACAGATCAGCATAGTTGCGGCGAAACCAGGTGTCCTCACGCTGCATGTACTGGTCGAACGAGCGCATGATACGGTCGTAGAACTCCAGAAACACTCGGTTATTGGTGACCGCATTCAAGCGGGCGCGCTCAACCTGGCGCAAAAACAAGATTGGATTATGATACACTCTTTCCCACAAGGACCGGTCGATGCGGATGAAAAGCCGCTGTGCGTCATAGTTCCAGGTCCACCACAAGTTATAAGACAGTTCAGCCAGCCGGTTGATACGGCGAGGTAAACTAAAATGGTTCGGTAGCTGAGAACGAAAGGTCTTCATTCACAAATCTCACTTCAATTTTCGAGTTTATTGGCAGCGTAATAATTCAAAACTGCCTGGCTGAATACGAGCCGGAAACAATCTTACCACAACACAAGCACATAATTGTTTGCCTTGCCGAGCGAGACTTGAAACGATACAATAAGCATCGCCAGGTGAAAAGGCCTGGGTTGTCCGATTATCCTACCCTAAACTTCCCCAGTGAGTCCTGGACCATGAAACCGATCGCACAACTGTTCGTCACATGCATCGTCGATACTCTCTACCCGCAAATCGGTGAAGCAGTCGTCGATGTGCTGGAACGCGCCGGTGTGCAGGTTCAATTCCCCGTTGAACAAACCTGCTGTGGGCAACCGGCTTTCAATGCTGGCCTGAGAGATCAGGCGCGGCCGATGGCCATGCACACGATTGGCATCTTCGAAGACACACCTGGCTCCGTGGTCGTTCCCTCAGGCTCCTGCGCGGCGATGATCCGCCATGGTTACCTGGAATTGTTCGCTGGCGACCCGGCCTGGTTGGAACGCGCCCGTAAGCTGGCAGCGCGCACCTTTGAATTCAGCGAGTATCTGGTCGATGTCTTGGGTATCACCGACGTCGGCGCTTCCTTTCCGGGGCGGTTGACCTACCATGCCTCCTGTCATCAGCTGCGCGATCTCAAGGTTAAAGAGCAGCCCAGGCTGCTATTGCAATCCGTTCGCTCTTCCGGTTTCGTAGAACTCCCCGAATCCCAGGATTGCTGTGGGTTTGGCGGCGTTTTTTCAGTGGAACACCCGGAATTGTCCGCTGCGATGCTGGAAAGAAAGATCCACAACATTGCCAAGAGCCAGGCGGATGTGGTGGTAGCCTGTGACGCTGGCTGCATCATTCACATCAATGGCGGATTGCAGCGCCAGGGGCTTCCAGGCTGCGCCATGCACCTGGCGGAAATACTCAACTTGCGATCGAACAGCCGGAAAACCAACGAACATGAAGCCTGAAGCTTTCACCCAACAAATCCAAAAGGCGCTTGCCAATCCTGAGCTTCAAGCAGCCCTGGACGCCAACGCTGAGCGGCGCATCCTCGCGGGACAACAATCGCGCGCCTCGCTCCCCGAACCCTGGGAAGTGATGCGCCGTAAAGCCCATGCAGTGCGTTCCGAAGTCATTGAAAACCTGGATACCTACCTGGAGCAGTTCACCGCCATGCTGTCTCAAAATGGCGTCGTCGTCCATCGCGCCAAAGATGCCAGCCAGGCAGCCCAGATCGTTCTGCAGATCGCGCAAAGCCACCAGGTGCGCCTCGTAGCTAAATCGAAAAGCATGGTCAGCGAGGAGATCGAGCTCAACCATGTGCTCGAAGCGGCCGGCATCGAGGTGGTGGAAACCGACCTGGGCGAGTATATCGTACAACTGCGCCATGAGCGCCCTGCTCACATCATCACTCCAGCCGTGCACCTGCGACGACGCGAGGTTGGGCAGACCTTCCACGAAAAATTGGGCATACCGCTCACCGAAGATATTCCCACGCTGACCTCGGTTGCCCGCCAGCGATTGCGCCAGGTATTCTTGCAGGCTGGAATGGGCGTCTCGGGGGTCAATTTTGGTGTCGCCGAAACTGGTACACTGTGCATGGTGACCAACGAGGGCAATGGGCGCATGTGCACCACACTGCCCCGCATTCACGTGGCGTTGATGGGTCTCGAGCGACTGGTGCCAACCCTGGATGACCTGGCGCTGATGCTATACCTGTTACCCCGCTCTGCCACGGGGCAGAAACTGACGGTATATACCAGCCTGATGCATAGCCCGCGCCGCCCGGGAGATCCAGACGGGCCGCAGGAACGCCACCTGGTGCTGGTGGACAATGGCCGATCTGCCATGCGCCAGTCGCCGCTCTCCGAAGCGCTGCTGTGTATTCGCTGCGGTGCGTGCATCAACGCCTGCCCGATCTTTCGCGAAATCGGTGGGCATGGCTACGCTGGGGTAGCTGGCGGCAGCAGCACCTACCCAGGCCCCATCGGCTCTGTCGTGGCGCCAGGCCTCTTCGGACAAGAATCCTTTGGACATTTAGCTCGCGCCTCCACACTGTGCGGCGCTTGCAAAGAAGTCTGTCCAGTCGATATCGATCTGCCAAAGTTGCTGCTTCGCGTGCGCGCCGGGATGACCCCCGCTGCTGTCCAACAAAAACCGCCCGCGCCCCCATCCAATGCCCCCAAACCGGTGCGCACCGGTGTGCGTCTTTTTGCCTGGTTTGCTTCGTCCCGCGGGCGGTTTGTCCTGGCGCAAAAAGCCGCTGCCCTGGTTACTCGGTTGGCGGCTCCATTTCTGCGCACATCTTTTGGAGAGTGGATACGCTTGCCCGCTTTCACGGGCTGGGGCTATAGCAAAGATTTCCCAATTCCCGCCAGTCGCACCTTCCGCGACCGTTTTGCCTCCCGGCAAGCTTTGAAAATCGAGATTTCGAGCACCGGCTCAGAATTGCCTGTCCAGCACACCATCCCAGATCAAACGGCAGAATCAAGCTCGGTTTCTTCCAGACTTCCTGAAATCGCATCACAGGAGCTGACCACCCGCTTTGCCAATGAATTAGAAGCCCTGGGTGGCAAGGTTAGCTTTTGCACTCCGCAGGAACTGGCTTCTCACCTCTCATCCTTGCTCAGAGAGCGCAACATTCAGCGTATTCAATCCTGGGAGGCGAGCTCACTGCCGGAAGATTTGTTCAACCAATTGCAAGCCTCTGGTATCGAGATCAGTTGTGAACCCGACCCACAGGCGCAGGCAGGCTTGACCGGGGCGCTGGCTGGCATAGCCGAAACCGGAACCCTGGTGCTCACCAGCGGGCTCGGCAAGGCGCTCACCGCCTCCCTGCTGGCGCCTCTGCACATCGCCATCTTACGCGCCAGCGATATCTGCGCAAACCTGCCGCAAGCGCTCGCCCTGCCCGAAGTACAACAATCTCCGGCTGCGGTCCTGATCAGCGGCCCCTCCCGCACTGCGGATATTGAAATGACGCTGACTATCGGCGTGCATGGCCCTGGAGAGCTTCATGTCATTTGCCTGAAAACACCTGATGAAAATGTGGCAAAACACAATTTATAGGTCACTTTTTTTACATAGTTGAAGGTATTTCGGGTAAAATGTGTTTACCGTTCTCAGATGAGCATTATCCATTTTCCCGCCCCAAAGGAGACTAACCTGCCATGCACCAAAGAATATTCAAACCATTCTTCTGGTTAGCGATTCTGGTCAGCATTGTGAGCATCGCTTGCAACCTTGGCACGGCTGCCACACCCTCTCCAGAACCGCCGACCCAGGCGCCCGCCGCGCCCACCGACACATCCGCCCCACCTCCGCCCACCCAAGCCCCCACAGAAGCGCCGACCGCGGCGCCCACCGCCGAGCCAAAATCAGGTGCAATCTCATCCCTGACCGACGCCAAGCAGGCCATCATCCAGATCGAAGCCCAGGGCACATTCATCGACCCAGAAGTTGGCCTGGTATTGAATGCCGCCGGTCGCGGCTCGGGTTTCATCATCGATCCATCCGGCCTGGCAGTCACCAATAACCATGTCGTCACCGGATCGGCTCTGATCAAGGTGCGCATTGCCGGAGAGGACGAGGTTCGCAACGCTCGCCTGGTGGCCGTATCAGAATGCTCTGACCTGGCCGTCATTGATATCGATGGCGACGGGTATCCTTACCTGGAATGGAACAGCGATCCCATCGACGTTGGGCAGGAGATCTATGTGGCAGGTTTCCCACTGGGGGATCCGGAATACACCCTCACCAAAGGCGTGATCTCCAAAGCCAAAGCCAACGGTGAGACCAGTTGGGCTTCGGTGGATTCGGTCATCGAGTATGATGCCAATGCGCTACCCGGCAATTCCGGCGGCCCGGTGCTGGATCCAAACGCGGGCGTCGTGGGTATTCACTATGCTGGAAACCGCAACACGCGCCAATCCTTCGGCATCTCACGCGATATCGCCAGAGAGGTGATCGATGAGCTGAAGACCGGAAACAACCTGGACAGCCTGGGTGTCAATGGACAGGCGGTTTCCAATGAAGACGGTTCTCTAACCGGCATCTGGGTGTCCTCTGTTCAGTCTGGCTCGCCTGCAGACAAGGCCGGCGTGGCCGCCGGCGATATCCTGTACCAGATGGAAAACCTGGTGCTGGCGACAGACGGCACAATGTCCGATTACTGTGATATCTTGCGCAGCCATGATCCCTCCGATACCCTCAGCCTGACCGTTATCCGCTGGGCTACAGGCGAGCTGCTCGAGGGCCAGATCAATGGTCGCGAGTTGGCGGTCACCGGCACTTTTGGCTCATCCAGCAGCGGCGGACAGACTTCCCAGAGCGGAGACTACTACAACTTCGATGCCAGCGCCAGCGGCGACATCGCCTACAGTTCGGAGTTCGATGGCGGGCTCGAGGATTGGGATTTCTTCTTGACCAGCGGAAACGACAGCGGCTATTCCGCAACCACGCAGAACAGCACGCTGCGCCTGGAGATCGATCGCACCAATACCTGGGTTTACTTCGTCAACAACCAGATCGAGATGGCAGATATCCGCATCGACACCAGCGTCGAGAACCTGGGGCGCAACAATAACAACGTCAGCTTGATCTGTCGCTACAACGATCGCGGCTGGTACGAATTCAATATCGCCAACAACGGCACCTATTCGATCCTGCGCTACAATACCAGCACCAACCAGTACACCGCGCTGTTCTCGGGAGGCTCGCGCGCCATTCGCACCGGCCTGGACACCAATGAATATACCGCCGTCTGTTCTGGTGAAGACCTCTCCCTGTATATTAACGGCGTAGAAACTCGCACTGTCAGCGATCGACAGTTCGATTCCGGCCTGGCTGGTCTCTCGATCTCTTCTTTCGATGTCACACCTATCATCGCGGAGATCGACTACGTCACCTTTAGCATCCCCTGAGCCTCTCGCCTTTAACTTGAATCAAACATCCGCTGGAGATCGCTCCAGCGGATGCTTTTTTCCTCCGCTGGTCAATTGGATTGAAACGTTTCGAGAGGCAGCTCATAGCGCCGCTCTGCTATCGTACCCAGCCTCTCTGGCCATTTGCCAGTTATGGCCTGAACAATCTTACCAACATGTTCGTGACTGTTTTCAATAAATAACCTGTAGCGCTTTTGAGTACCGGCGGCAGCCGTGCCCGCCAGGTACAGACCGGGCACGTTGGTTTCCATTGTCTCCGGATTGTATTCCGGTACTTTGCGCGCCGTGTGCAGGCGCACCCCAGCACGCTCGAACAATTCGGAGGATTGGATAAAACCAGTCTGCAAAAGCACAAAATCAGCAGCATGCCGCAAAATTTCGCCATCTTGTTTTTGCAAAACCACGAATTCAGGCGTGATCTCGACTGGAATCGTGTTCGGATAAAACTGGATATTGCCCAGTTTAATCTGCGTCTGCAAGTCTGGCAACAAATGATTCTTGACAATCTCGGCATCAAAATCTGGCTGCCGGTATGAAATTGCCACCCGGCTTCCAGCGCGCCAGCAACGCAGCGCCGACTCCACGGCCGAGTTTCTTCCACCAACGATCAACAGCCTCATGCGAAAATAGTCATGCGGATCTCTCAGCCTGTGGCTGACATGTTCCAGGTCTTCTCCTGGAATCCCCAACTTATTTGGCGCATGCATATCGCCAAACGCCAGCACCAGCTTCTCGCAAAAATACCAGCGCTTCCCAGATGGTTTGCTGGTGAGCAGATAGAAGCCATCCTGGACAGGGCGAATATCGATCACCGGCTCGTAGGTATTGATTTGCAAATCGAACTGTTCAACCACGCTGCGCAGGTAAGCCAGGTATTGTTCGCCAGTTGCCCGCCCCTGGTTGGTATTCTGCAGCGGCACTCCCGAGATCTCTATTCGCTCGCTGGTGCTAAAAAACTGGGTTTCACGCGGCCATTGGGAAATGACATGCCCGATCTGGCGCGCCTCAAAGTGCAGGTAATCCACCCCTGCGCATTTGAGCGCCACGGCCAGTTCCAGCCCTATCGGACCTGCGCCAACAATCGCGACCTTGGCCTTGCTTGCTGGTTGTATTTCTCCTGACAATATTCACGCTCCCTGCTATTGCTCTAGCGCCATGGATATTTCATGCGCCAGTTGCTGCAAACCCACTGGTTTCTGCATCCATGCTCGCAAGCCCCGTTCCTTTAGGCGGTCGAGTTGCTGGTGCATTGGATGTCCGGTGAGCATGATGACCGGCACTGCAATACCACGGCGCTGGATTTCTTCAAACAGAGCCAGGCCACCCATCAGCGGCATGACCACATCGGTCACAACCAGGGCGATCTGGTTGCCGAATTGCTCGAGGATCGCTAACGCCTCCACGCCGTTTGCTGCGGGCACCGATCGGTAGGTGAGCAATGTGAGACTATCTAGCAACGCCTGACGAGTGATTGCATCATCCTCAACCACCAATATCATCTGTCCGCTCCCCGCGGCTGGGAAAGCGATTCCAGGCGCTGTTGATACAGGCTTCCCTCCAACCAGGGGCAAGTACAGACTAAAACAAGCCCCCCCTTGATCCAGATTTTCGACAAATATGTGCCCCTCGTGCTGTTTTACAATGCCATAGACCTGAGATAACCCCAGCCCCGTGCCATGACCAGGGCCTTTCGTGGTAAAGAAAGGCTCGAAGATGCGTGACATGAGATGTTGAGGAATGCCTGGACCCGTGTCTCGAAATTCAATCAGCAGCCAGTTGCCGCCGGCAATCTCGCCGCAAGTGATACAGCGAACAGTTTCACTGGCTGGTAGCTGCGCCAGCTTCACTTGCAGCGTGCCGCCATCCAGCATAGCATCGCGAGCATTGAATGCCAGGTTCATGATCGCCTGTTGTATGCGGGTCAAGTCGGCGTTGACGTTGAAAACATCTGAGCCATACTGGAATTCCACCCTGATATTCTCTGGGAGGGTGCGCCGGAGCAGTTTCTCTTGATCTTTAAGCAGAGGCACGAGGTTGACGGATGTGCGCTCCAGTATCGAACGCCGGCTAAAATCAAGAATCTGTTGGATCAAATCGGCGGCCCGGTGAGACTGTTGTAAAATCGTGCGCAGGCGTTCTCGCATCTCGGCCGGCGCGCTGGGCTCGGAGATCATCATCTCGGCGTATAACAAGATAACCGCCATGATATTGTTGAAATCATGCGCGATGCCCGCGGCAAGTTGTCCCACTGCTGCAAGACGCTCTTGTTGTTGAATCCTGCGTTGAATGTCGCGCTGTTGAGTAGCATCCCGCAGGATCACCACCCAACCCTCTGAGTGCGCCGGCGAACCAATTGGACGTGCCGCCAGCTCATAAATCTGCTCCTTATGGATGATCTCGTGCCATAGACCATCTGCTGGTTCCATCAACAAATCACTCAATGAGAAAGTGCCAAGCGTCTCCAAAGGCTCTCCGGGATTGGCAGTTCCAAGCTCTCTCAGATAAATCTCTGCTACCGGATTGACCAGGCGAATCCGCCGGGATGCATCCAGCAGCATCAATCCATCCGGGACCGTATCCATAATCTGCTGGATCTGCCTGGCATGCTCCCGCACCTGTGCCATCAAACGCTCACGCTCACGCTCTGCTTGTTTCCGCCCAGTGATGTCACGATAATTCAACACAAAACCCTGGATAGCGGGATCGTCCAGCGAATTTGAAGCGGTAACCTGCAACCAGCGATAAGCCCCATCGTGATGGCGAAAACGCAGTTCACGTTCAGCATATCCACCCGGCGTTTGTAACAGCGCATCCAATTCAGCCTTGATCATCTGCAAATCTTCAGGGTGGATAAATTCGAATATCTCTTTTTCGTTCAACTCATCTGGTGAATAACCCAGCATTGTCAATACCGTGCCACTGCTAAAAGTCAACCTGCCTTTCATATCCATCAGCGCGATCCCATCAGCGCTTCTCTCGATCATCGCTCTAAACCGGCCTTCGCTGATCTGCAGGTTGTGTTCCGCAGAGCGTAAATCTGCGACAGTGGCCTCCAATCCTGTGACCAGGGTTTGTATTTGTGAAGCCATGCGATTGAAGCTCAGCGCCAGCAATTCCAGTTCATCTTCCATCTCTTCTGGGTCGACCCGAGCAGAGAAATCTCCTTCACCTACCCGCCGTGCCGCCTGGGTCAGGCTGCCAATTGGCGCCCCGACGATCACCCAGATCGCCGCACCACCAATCAGTGAGATCAAGATCAAGCTCACGCCCAATTGCACGAGAGATGAACTTTCTAACTCGGACAGGTCTTGCCGGAACAGGTGCTGGCTAACCACCAATACCACAATTTGCTCCCGCCCGGGTATGCGTTGGGAAATCAAGAATTCATCCGTTTCACTATCCACCACAAACGAGCTTTCTTCAGCCAAAATTGGCGCCACGGTCTTAGCGGAATAAAGCTCCGTCATCGATCCAAACACCGGTTGGGCATCGGCGCTCAAAATCACACGGCCATCCAATGCTATCAGGTAAGCTGCCTGGCGAGCATCGGAAATGGATTTCAGCAAATCAACCTGAGATTGCTTTTCAGACATTTGGCCAAGGTGAATAGCCAGCATTCGCACGTCCTGGCGGTAGCGACGTTCGGCAAGATTCAGGAATGCTTCGGTGACATTCCGGCGCACAAAAACCGCCATCACAGCCAACGGCACTGTCGAGAGGAACAAGAACCAGGTGATCAGGCGAAGACCCAGCGATCCGCGAAACCCTCGCTTCATCTCTCTCAGCTCAAGACGATCAACTCAAAAACGAGGCCAGTCTACCACAGCGGGCGGCGTGTTCTCTTCGGCATCACCAGGAGTACCAGGCAGGTAGCCAAAAGTGTAACGATCACCTCTGGTAATGCACCCGTTGCCAGCCGCAGATACATCTCTGTAAACACAATCGGCTGTCTGTACAATAACTTTAATCCCAGGATGAATGCAGGCATCAATATAAAAAAATAATACACCAGGATCAAACCAGCCCAACCGAAAAGCATGGCAGGCATTTTTTGCCGTTCATAGACCAACACTTTATACCCCACCCCCATCCACAAACCACCTGATACATGCGCCAGTATCGAGGCCGATGCCATGCCTCCCGGAACACCCATTCCAGCTAGCAAACCACAGACTATGCCTCCAAAAGGTCCGGTGAGCGCTGAGCCAATCGTCACGAAAACTTCACGTGGATCCATGACCACATTCGTTCCCGGTATCGGCAAAGTCAGGCCTGCTCTCAACACCACCAATGCTGCAAGGCCAAACAGGCTCGCCAGTATCATCAATTTTAGCCAATGAGAAATACGCGAAGTGATCGATAAAGCTGGCGCAGAATTCATGATCCTACACTCCTGATCGCCTAAGTGTCTCGGCACACTGGCTTTGAGCGCAGATTTCGTTGAAGCAAATCCAGTAGGCACACGCGCCCGACCAGGAAAGTCCATTTTGACTAGCTCTCTGCTGCACTCAATAGCTCAAATAGAGGCCAGTTTGGCAGCACATCCATTTCTAACGCATCGCGTTGCCCCTGCAAATAACGAAATGTACCAGCGGCAGCGATCATTGCGGCGTTGTCCGTACACAAGTAGATCGGCGGAATATGAACTTTTCCCTCCGCCTGGGACATAATTGCCTGCCGCAGGGCGCGATTCGCTGAGACGCCGCCAGCAACCAGTATCTCGCCAGCATGGAAAGCTTTGGCTGCACGCAGCGTCTTCCCCACCAGAACATCAACGACAGCCGCCTGGAAACTGGCTGCCAGGTCTGCCACTGGTAAATTCAATCTCGAGGATTCCAACCTGCGCACCTCACGCAGGACTGCGGTTTTCAAACCGCTGAAAGAAAAATCCCAGCTATCCTCCAACCAGGCGCGAGGAAATGCAAATGCGCGCCCATCACCATCTTCTGCTGCCCTTTGAATCGAAGGCCCTCCGGGGTATGCCAGGCCTAGCAATCGCGCCACCTTGTCGAATGCCTCCCCCGCCGCATCATCGAGTGTAGCGCCTAACCGGCGGTAGCTCAAGTGATTCTCCATGAGCACCAGCTCCGTATGTCCGCCTGAGACAATCAGAGCCACGAGTGGAAATTGAGGTTCAACCGTCGGTTGCAACCCCACATCGTACAACCACGCAGAGTACAAATGACCTTCCAGGTGATTGACCCCGATCAAGGGCAGGCCCGAACTCAACGCCAGACCCTTTGCCATATTGAGACCCACCACCAGAGAGCCGGGAAGTCCCGGGCCGCGTGTGACAGCAATGCCATCCAGATCTTCCAGCGTCACATGCGCCTGCTGCAGCGCTTGCTCGACGATGGTGAAAATGGTGCGCACATGCTGGCGCGAGGCCACCTCAGGGAAGACCCCGCCAAAGCGAGCATGCAGGTTAGCCTGCGATGCGACAACATTGGAAATGATCTTTCGACCATTCTCCACCACCGCGGCGGCTGTCTCATCGCAGGAAGTCTCTATGCCCAGGATGCGGACGAGTTGCCGGCCTGCATTGCCTGTTAACGCTCCCGTTCCTTTTATTTCCATCTTTTTTTTCTACATCCAAATCCTATACGATGGGCTGCACCACAAAATGCTGCCTATCCCTGGCGGACAGGTAAGACCAGGTCCATCGGGAAATCTGCCAACACTTCCATCTTACCATCCGGGCGCGCCCAGACGGAGTTCTCCAGGCGAACGCCCAGGCCGCGCGACGGGTAATATAAGCCGGGTTCCACGGTAAACACAACTCCAGCATCCAGGCGATCGCTTTCGCTGGCGTTACGTCCAAACCACGGGCGTTCGTGAATGTTCAAGCCGATGCCATGTCCCAGGCTGTGCACATAACCTTCTTGCAGTTTCGGATCATGCAGTATCGTTGCATGCCCACGCGCTGCGAACAGCTCGCAGACCCGTTCCTGGTAAGCCCGGCACTGCGCCCCAATCTCGAGCTCATCCATGATTTGTTGATACACCGCCAAAACATCCTCGTAAAGCGCCTGTGCTACATCGCTGGCATACCCCAGGCACCAGGTGCGCGTAAAATCGTAGAAATATCCTCCGCCAGCTTCGCAGGGGAAAATATCGAACACAATCGTCTCTCCCAGCCGCAGCGGATCGGATGATGTACCGGTGCTGTGGGGAACGCCTGCATCCCCTCCGATAGCAAATATGGTCTCTTCCGGATTTTCTGCTCCCGCTTCTGCCAGCCAGAGGTTTATCAACTTTTTTACTTCGCCAATGCGAATCGGGCTGCCATCCTGGTGCACCAACATACCTGCATGAACGCGCTGTGAGCTCAAGAAATCGGCGGTTTTTCCAACCACCTGAGTGGTAATTTTCCCCATAGCGCGTATGCGCTCCACCTCAATCTCATCCTTGGTTGTCATCGCGCTGAAAATGGGTGAATCATCAATCTCGCCGACAATGGTCAATTCTGGCATCAATTTCTGGAGCATGGTAAACCATGTGTAGGAACGGCTGGCATCGATCCGCCCGTAAATTGCCATGCGACCGGCGTGGACGCCCATATCGCTCAACATGCGCTGGTAGCGCAGTACCTGCGCCTTGTTGGGATTTCCATTGGCCAGTTTGCTCAGCTCATCCGATTGGTATTCAGCCAGGTTTCGAGTGCACAAGCCAGTGCGCGCTGCCTCATCTCGTTCCATGGGATTGTAGAATAACACGGGCGGCTGGCCGCGCACCTTGATCAGCTCGGCATGTGTCAAATGCGCCCCACCAGTCAGGTAATACATCGGTGGGTTGTGAAATGCCGGCCCGGTTACCCATAGCACATCCACATCTCGAGCTTCCATCAGCATATCCAAATCCGACTTCATAACCCTCTCCCAATTGCCCAACTCGATTTCAACACTCGCTGGAGGCTATCCAAAAGCAGCTCATCCTGTTCTGGAAGCACCGTGCGTGGATCGAGCAGGACGCTGTTATCCTGCGCACGAGCCACAATCGCAGGCTTCTCGCGGCGCAACCGCTCTAATATCTTGTTGGGATTGCGCACATCCAACGCCAGTACCCAGGTGGGTAACGTCTCCCCCGGCAGGCTACCACCGCCAATGGTTGACTCGCTGCTGGTCACCCGGCCTTCTCCCAACCTCGCCAACCAGGTTTCGGCGCGTCGGCGCACATCCCCGGCAGGCATAGACAGCATGCGCCACACGGGGATTTCCTGTTCAGCCTCATCTTTAAGGTAGTGAAGCAGCGTAGCCGTCAGCGCGGACAGGCACAATTTGTCCGCTCGGATTGCCCGCGCCAGGGGATGTTTGCGCAAGCGCTGCACCAGATCCGCTCGCCCGATCACGATCCCAGCCTGCGGCCCGCCCAACAGCTTATCGCCGGAGAAGCACACCAGGTCAACACCCGCAGCCAAAGACTCCTGCACCATCGGCTCATGCGCCAGGCCAAAACGGGAAGTATCCAAAAATGTGCCCGAACCCAGGTCATCTACCACAGGTATACCGGCTCGGTGCGCCACAGCCACGATCTCAGAAAGCTCGGGCTCGCTGGTGAATCCCACCAGTTGAAAGTTCGAGCGATGGGCGCGCATAAACAAAGCCGGTTTCTCCTGCAGCGCTTCTTCATAATCGCGCACATGCACTCGATTGGTCGTGCCCACTTCCAAAAGCCTTGCCCCAGATTGCTTCATCACATCCGGTACGCGGAATCCCCCGCCAATCTCGACCAACTGCGATCGGGCGATCACCACCGATCTGCGACGCGCCAGAGCGCTCAGCACCAGCATCACTGCCGCAGCATTGTTGTTGACCACCAGCGCAGCCTGTGCGCCGGTGAGGCGTTGCAGCAGCGCTTCGGCATGCACCAGGCGCGAGCCGCGCTTTCCCTTTTCGAGATCATACTCCAGGTTAGAATAGCCCAGGGCAATTTCTGCGACAGCTCGCAGCGCTGCCTGGCTGAGCGGGGCGCGGCCCAGGTTGGTGTGCAAAATCACCCCCGTAGCATTGATCACAGGCAGCAAGGTCGGCGCTGTCCATGTGGTGAGAAGCTCTTGCGCCAACCGCAGGAGTTCTGCCTCATCTGGTACCAATTGCCCTTCCCGATAGGTACTCCTGATCTGATCGAGGGTTTGGCGCATAGCCCGCAAGGTAAGCGGCCTGCCAAAACAGGCGGTCATCTCGACCGCCTGCGCGCTTTGCAGCATACGTTCTACTGAAGGCAGATCCCTCAACCCAGGCATGCCTGCTTATTCTTTCTGAACCCAAAAGTTTCTCAAGGTTTCCACTGGCTTTTCTCGCGCAGGCGCAGTAACCATTCAACCAAAACAAATCCAACTGCCAGCAAGAACGCCAGCAGGGGGCTGAGCACACGCCCGATCTGCAGCCACGCCAGCGTTGGCCCATAAATACCAATCCACAGGGATTGGCGCAGGATGATGACGGGTGTAGGCGGAGGTGTGCTGGGAAAGCGCCGATTCAAAAAAGCCACAACCGGCAGAAAAGAACCGGTCAACGCTAACACGCCTAAAAAGAAGAACAGCCAGCGCGGCCCCAGGGTGGGCAGAGTGAACAGGAAAAGATAACCCAACCCCGCCCAGCCCACCAGAGCCAGGATCATCGCCGCGGGAATAAACCTGGACACTTCCGGAGAGGCGTGAGATTCCATGTTCATCACTCCTTCTTCCACTGCTGTTACCTGTTCACCAATCCTCGATGATGGATTTTAATCCAGCTAACTGGTTGCGCGTGCTTTCCAGTTTGCTCTGCATTTCGACCAGTTTGCTCCGCTCGGCGCGCACAAAGCGAGTATAGGGCGAGATTGCCTCCGAGATGCGCTGCAAGCTTCGTTCCATCTCGCGTTCGAACTGGGCGCGCAGCGAGCGCACCAGAGATTCGCGCAATTCAGCCACCTTTGCTCTGAGTTCGTTTTTCGCCTGCCGGCGGCGGGCAGGGATGACGAATAATCCTAAAGTCGCCATCAAA
Organism: Chloroflexota bacterium; assembly: GCA_029265355.1. Taxonomy (GTDB): domain Bacteria; phylum Chloroflexota; class Anaerolineae; order Anaerolineales; family UBA4823; genus JAJUJL01. The sequence goes on from JAJUJL010000016.1 coordinate 71,058, forward strand.
CCTGCCAACAAAATGCCGGTCACATCGGCAGCCACGGTGGTAGCCAGCACTGCGATAAGCGTACCCAAGCCCACTGCGCCAACCTCAACGGCCGCCAGCGTGGCAACCGCGGCCTGGGCGCCATCCGCGATCGCTTGCGCCTCCCGGGAGCGATCGTAACTGTCCACGACGCGCCCAGCCTCGCGCCCCACGGCTTCGATGAGCCGTTCCCGGTCATGGTGGAAACTGCCCACGCCGATATCCCCCACAATACGCTCCTTGTGGCGCAGCCGCCGCGCCGAAAGATGTTCCATCACCGCCTGCCATTGGCGAAAATCCGAATCCACCAGCCAGTCGATCAACTCTGCCACTTTGGTCTCGATGCGCTGTGGCACATCCGCGACCACCTGCTGTTCGAACTGCTCCTGGATGCGCGTCCGGTTCATCAGGTCGAATACCCGCGCTATGCGCATCACGTCATCGAAGAATACCTGCCCACGCTGTTCCATCTCGAACAGCACATTCTCTACATCCGCCATGCGGTAATTGAAGTCGCGCTGCATATCTTCTTTGTATAAACCAAGCTGCGCCTCGACGTCATCCAGCATGGTAAAGTCTTCCTTGAGCAGCTCCAGGCGCGACTCGATCACCTTAAGATACCGATCCACCAGGTGAAAACCCACCCCCAATGGATTGAGGAATTTCAGGCGTAACCGCCCGGCTTCATCAAGTGTGTTCTGAATATAATTCTCCAATGGCTCAAAACGGCTCTCAGCCCATGCAGCCGCATCTCCCTGTTTGGCGCGCAGCGCCAGGCGAGCGCTGATTGGAAAAATCTCGGGTGTGACACCAAACAGCAGGCGGGAATTGTCCGCAATGAACTGGCGCACCTGCTCCAGCTCCGCCTCCTGCTCGAACAAGTCGATCTTATTCAAAACCACCACAACTTTCTTACCCCAATCGCGAATATGCTCCAAAAATGCACGCTCGCTTTCGGTGAATGGGCGGTCAGCGGAGGTGATGAATAAGACCAGGTCCGAGCGCGGCACAAACTGCGCGGTGATGGCCTCATGCTCTCTAATGATAGCATTGGTGCCTGGTGTATCAACAATGCTGATCTCGGCGAGCATATCCACAGGCGCAGTGATCACATGCAGGGCTTCGCTTTCTACCCGGCGCTCCTGTTCCTGCCCGTAACGCAGGATGTTGATCTGGGTTGTTGTGGGTGTCACCCCCTCCTTCAGCACCTTTTGACCCAACAGCGCGTTGATGAAGGCGCTTTTTCCGGCATTGAACTCGCCAACTACCACCAGCAGAAACAGGTCATCCAGTTGGTGGATCGACTGCGCCAGCGTCTCCTCATCTTCGGGAGCTGCCCCAAATTGCACCAACGCTATCCGCAGATCGTTGAGCATTTTCCGCTCTTGGTTGAGCAATTCTTCCTGAGATTGGTTTAATATCTTCATTGTGGAGGATTCCTGACAGAATTATACCTTTTCCCTAGAATCAAATCCAGGTATACTGGCGAACATGACTGAACGCAACTTGTACGCCACCTGGGTAGAAATCGATTTGCAGGCCCTATCTTCGAACGTGCGCTGGATTGCTCAAACCACCCAAAAATCGGTCATGGCGATCGTGAAAGCCAACGCCTACGGACACGGCAGTGTGCAGGCAGCCAGGGCGGCTTTGAAAGGCGGCGCGACCTGGCTGGGCGTGGCGCGGCTCGAAGAAGCGCTGGACCTGCGGGCCGCGGATATCCAGGCGCCGCTGCTGATCATGGGTTACGTTCCAGTTGCACGCATGGCAGATGCAATCCGCCAACAAATCTCCCTCACCGTGTGGGAGAGCGCCCAGGTACAGGCTGCCGCCTCTCAAGCCTCGCTGACCGGCGACCATGCTCGTGTTCACCTGAAAGTGGATACCGGCATGAGCCGCCTGGGCGTGCAGATCGAACATGCAGCCACCATGGCTCAAATCATCTCGTCCACCCCTGGCGTGATTTTGGAGGGCATCTTTACCCATTTTGCACGCGCCGACGAGCACGAGCAGCAACCCACCGATCAACAAGAGAAACAGTTCTTTGCACTTTTAGATAGCCTGCACAGCCAGAGCATTCAACCCGCCTGGATTCACGCCTACAACTCCGCAGCCAGCTTGTGGCGCAGCTCGAACCGCGTCAACCTGGTGCGCCCAGGCATCTCGATTTATGGATTGCACCCTTCCAATGAATGCTTACTCCCGCCAGCGTTCCGCCCCGTGCTCTCCTGGAAGGCTGTTCTCAGCCAGGTAAAAACATTACCGCCCGGGAGAGGGGTGAGCTATGGGCATGAATATATTACTCACGCCAACGAATTGATCGGTACCATACCTGTCGGCTATGCAGATGGCTTACGCCGCAACAAGCCCAATGAAGTGTTGGTGGGTGGGAAACGGGTTCCCATCGTCGCTCGCGTTTGTATGGACCAGGTGATGGTCCAGTTGGATGCCGTGCAGAATGCACATGCTGGGGACGAAGTGGTGATCATTGGCAGTCAAGGCGATCAGAGCATCACCGCTGAAGAAGTCGGAGCGCGCTGGGGTACGATCAACTATGATGTCGTTTGCGGAATCAGCGCCCGGGTCGTGCGGGTCTACCGCTAATTGCGCATATTCCCGACAGAAAGCAATGCCAGGCCCAAAAAGATAAACCCAATCCCGATAAAACCGGGCGTTGTCAGCCTCTCTCCCAACAAGAAGATACCCAATAAGCCTGCTGTGGCCGGTTCCGCCAGCGTCAGAGTTACGGCTGTCGCGGCTGGTACGGAGTTCAAACCGCGTGCGAACAGTGAATAGGCCACGACCACTGTCACCAATCCCAGGTGCAGCGCCACAAGCACACCCCCAGGTACACGCAACCACTGCAAATCAACCACGAAAAGCAGGGGCATCAGCAGCAAGGCGCCCAGGGCAAAGACGACCCCCATGACTGCTTCCGGAGGGCGCGTCTCGAGCAATCCTTTGCTCGAGACAGTGAATAACGCATACGCACCGCCAGCAGCAACTGCCAGCAAGACCCCTGCTGCATCCACAGCCGAGCTCGCAGCCTGGATATCGCCGGTGCCAGCCCCGATCAACAACGCACAGCCGACAATCGCCAACGCAGTGGCCGCGCCCCACACCTTTCCAGGCCGCTCGCCGCGCAGCAGATAGCCCAAGACACCTGCCAGGATTGGCGAGCTACCAATCCCAACAATGGTACCCACGGCAACACCAGCGCGGGCAACACCGGCAAAAAAGAAAAGCTGGTAAGCGGCCATGCTCACGCCAGCCATCAATGTCACACCGATTGGCCAGCGCAGCGGATTGGTGATGGATCGGCGCAGCATGGCATACAAGATCAAGCCGATGGCACCGAGCACCAGCCGCACCGCGCCAATGGCGAAGGGTTGGGCGCTCTCAGGCGCTAACGCCTGGCTGGTGCCTGTGGTGCCCCACAAAACTGCGGCTGCCAGAACGAACCACGCGCCGCCCGGTTGGGCGGCGCGCGAGAGAGGATTTCGCTTCATACGTTACTACCCACCCAGGTAAGCCTTTTTCACCTCTGGGTTCTGTGCAATTTCCTGAGAAGAGCCTGAAAGCACGATCTTTCCGGTCTCCAGCACGTAGGCGCGGTTGGCGTACTTCAAGGCCATCAGCGCATTCTGCTCAACCAGCAAGATCGTTGTACCATCTTGTTGGTTGAGATTGCGAATGACGCCAAAGATCAATTCCACCAACACCGGCGCCAGGCCCATCGAGGGTTCATCCATCAGCAAAATTTTGGGACGCAACATCAACCCGCGCCCGGTAGCCAGCATTTGTTGCTCTCCACCCGAGAGTGTGCCGCCTTTTTGGGAAATGCGCTCTTTCAACCGCGGGAAGAGCTCAAAAACCGCTTCCATGCGTCGCTCGACCTCTGCCGGGTTAGACAAAGTATAGGCGCCCATCTCCAGGTTTTCCCGGACTGTAAGCCGTGGAAAGATACCACGTCCCTCGGGAACATGGCCCACCCCAATGGAAACGATCTCATGCGGAGGCAGGTTGGTGATATCCTGCCCGTTCAGGAGTATTTTCCCCTCACGGGCATGCACCAGCCCAGATATCGTTCGCAGGGTTGTGCTCTTACCGGCGCCATTGCCCCCGATCAACGTTACAACTTCTCCTTCCTCGACGCGCAGGGAGATTCCCTTCAAGGCATGGATATGACCGTAAAATGAATGCACATTCTGAAGCTCTAACAGACTCATGATGCTTCCGAGCTCCCATCCAGGATTGTCGCAATTGCCTCCCGCCCCAGGTATGCCTCGATCACGCGTGGATTATTGCGGATCTCTTCTGGCGTGCCTTCAGCAATTTTCTGTCCATAATCCATCACGCTCACCCCCTCAGAAATGCCCATGACGACGCGCATATCGTGCTCGATGAGCAGGATGGTGATACCCAATTCATCTCGCAGGCGGCGAAACAACCGCATTGCCTCTTGTGTCTCGTGCGGATTCATTCCTGCAGTGGGCTCATCTAACAACAGCAGCTTTGGATCGGAAGCCAATGCTCTGGCGATCTCGATTCGGCGCTGAACACCATAGGGCAGGTTTCGCGCCAGCTCATCCCCGACGCCACGCAAACCCACAAATTCCATCAGCGTCATGGCTTTTTGGTGGGCAAGCGCTTCTTCTTCCAAAAAAGCTTTGTTCCTGGAGATCGCCCCCCAGGCATTCTGTTTCAGTCGCGTAAACATACCGACCAGGATATTTTCGATCACCGTCATGTTTCCAAACAGGCGGATGTTCTGAAACGTGCGCGAGATACCCAGGGCAGCAATCTGGTCAGACCGCTTCCCAACCAACATCGTGCCCTGAAAGCGAATCTCTCCTTCTTCGGGCCTGTAGATACCGGTTAGCGTATTGAAGAAAGTGGTCTTACCCGCGCCGTTGGGGCCGATAATGCTCAGGATCTGGCCTTTTTTAATAGAAAAATCCATTTTGTTGACTGCAATCAACCCGCCAAAGCGCTTGGTCACGCCGGTGGCCTGCAGTAGAACTTGATCATCCGGCATTGTGAGCCTCCTCTGCATGGCTGCTTGGGCTGGCTTGATTATCATCATCCAGGTTCACATTGTTCTCAGAGCGGAGCTCGCGCTTGCGGCGCTCGGCAGGTATCAGGCCTGCCGGCCGGTAAATCATCATCAAGATCAAGATCAAACCAAACAGCATACGCTGGTACTTGGCAGGGTCGAGCTGCGTCGATAGATTCTTCCAGGCAAAATTAATGATCGGGATGACCGCATCAGACTGCCGCAGTTCGCTCAAATAGAGCGATAATCCCTGCAACACCTGCAGGTTCAAAATGACCACCACTGCTGCGCCGACGATCACACCCGGAATGCTTCCCAGGCCTCCTAAGATTACCATGGATAACACACCAATCGACTGCATAAACGAGAATGATTCAGGGCTGACAAAGGTGCGGCTGGCAGCAAACAGCACCCCCATTGCGCCAGCAAAGGATGCCCCGGCAGCAAAAGCCGCCAGCTTCATTCGCACCAGCGGCACACCCATAGCAATGGCTGCCGTCTCATCTTCACGGATTGCGGTCCAGGCGCGCCCGATATTGGAGTCATCCAGCCGGTGTACAACCAGTATGACGACCAAAATCACCGCCAAAGCCGCCAGGTAGAAGAACAGGTTATAGAACTCACCCTGGGAAATATTATGCCCCACCACTGGCTTGAGAACTGCATTCAAGCCATCCAAGAGCGGTTGGGGCAGCGGGGGTCGTTGGATCGGAGAGATTCCTTGTGGGCCGTTGGTCAGGTTGATCGGCTTATCCAGGTTATTCGCCAAAACGCGAATGACCTCGCCAAAGCCCAGGGTCACGATGGCCAGGTAATCGCCGCGCAAGCGCAGCACCGGCAAACCCAATAAGATGCCCGTCAAAGCTGCCAGACCCACACCCAGGAAGATGAACAAGTAAAAAGCACCGGCCGGCAAGAAAAAGGGTGTATCTGGGTTGGCGGTTCCAGGAATTGCTTCCAAGAGATAAAGTTGCTGCGATCCGAAAATCGCCCACAGGTATGCCCCCACTGCATAAAATGCAACATATCCCAGGTCGAGCAGTCCGGCAAAGCCCACCACAATGTTCAAACCCAGCGCCAAAGCCGCGAAGACGCTAATCTGGAAGATCGTTTCCAGGTAGAAGATGTTCCGCACACCCAGAATTGGCACCAAAACCAGGGCAATCAAGATGCCCAATCCCAGTTTGGCGGACTTATCCAGGCGGATATAGTAGATCAACAATGCAGATGAGGCAAAAACCAGGAAGCCCACCAGGGAGCGCGGGCTGGTGTAGACCATTGCCGTCCCCAGCGCAAGATAGGCAATCGCAATCGCATACGGATGCCAGCCCCGATTCGCCCACCCAATCCCTTGGGCAAACCAGGCGGAGATTCGTTCTCTTGATCCACCCATGTCTGCCTCCTACGCCTTCTGCCCCACTTGCTCGCCGAGCAAGCCGGATGGGCGGAATATGAGTACCAGGATCAAAATTCCAAACGCCAGGATATCTTTGTATTCTGCGCCAAAAGCACCGACCGTGAAGACGTTCAAATATGAACCTGCGAATGTCTCCAGCATCCCCAACACAATGCCTCCCAGCAGCGCGCCGGTGATATTGCCGATGCCACCCAAGACTGCCGCAGTGAACGCTTTGATGCCCGGGAAGAAGCCGACAAAAGGATCAATGCGCGTAAACTTCAAAGCATACAGCACGCCAGCCGCGCCGCCCAGCGCTCCGCCAATCAGAAAAGTGAGCGAGATAATTCGATTGACATTGATTCCCATCAAACTGGCGGTGGCCTGGTCTTGCGCCACCGAACGGATGGCTTTGCCCAGCTTGGTTGCATTGACCAGATAATTCAATCCAACCAGCATTAAGATCGCCGCAAAAATTACCCAAACAGACTTAACCTGAATATCCAGGTTGATGTTGGTTCCCAAATAGGGAATGCTCGCCAGGGAAAAGCGTTCGTCAAAGTTCCCAAAGGTCGGTATGATGCGGTGGAACTGGCCTGTGGTCAGGCTCTCGATCAATCGGATGGCATCTTGCAAGAAAAAAGACACCCCAATTGCCGAGATCAGCGGAACCAGGCGCGGGGCATGACGTAATGGACGGTAGGCGCTCATCTCAACCAGGATGGCTACTGACCCTGCCGCGATCATCCCCAGCAGGATCGCCAGGATCAACCACAAGTAAGCCGATAAGTTCGATGCTCCGCTCAGCATCCCGGCGCTTTCCAGGAAAATCAGGGCTTCAACGCCCACAAAGGCGCCGATGGCAAAGATTTCACTGTGGGCGAAGTTGATAAACTCCAGCACACCATACACCATCGTGTAACCCAACGCAATCGCGGCGTACACAAAGCCAATCGTCACACCATCGATGAGCACCTGCGGCAGATTTACCAACGTGTAGGTGAATATATCCATGCCGTTGCGCTCGATGGTCGCCTGATCTGCGGCTGACCCACGCAAAAGCAGCGCCAGCAACAAGATCAGCAAGGAAAGCACCACACCGCTTGCGGTCACAAAGACCACAATTTGGCCCAACGGCCGTAAGATTTCTCGAATGGTCTGAGAGTTGAAAACCCGTCGCATGAGAGCTCCCAAATCGAAACTTCCCGCTCGCTGCTGAAGTCTGTTGCCAGGCGGGCAGCCATTTCATTTCCGGCTGCCCGCCCGGACAGCTCATCAATGAGTTGGAGTAATCGGATCGACGCTTATTGCGGTGGAGCAATCTCTAGCGTCTGGTCGATTGTATTATCGTTCCACTTCTCAGGATCGGCTGAGGTCACCTGGATGACGAAGTACTTCGCCGTGGTCAGGTCGCCTTTGGCGTTGAAATTGATCGTGCCGGTGATGCCCGGGAAATCCTTCAAAGCACGCACTGCCTCAGTGACCTGGGCGCGGGTAGGCAGCTTGTTGCCATTGGCCACAGCAGCGTTCTCGATCGCCTTCAAACAAATCGCCATCGAGTCATAACCCTGAGCGGCGAATGGCTTCGGGTCTGCATTATACTTGGCCTTGAAGTCCGTTTGGAACTTGGCGGTGCCTGGGTACAATTTCGCCGGGCCAGCAACGGTGGTGTAGTACACACCGCCGCCTTCCAGCAGCGCTGCGCCGCCGATCTTGATCGCTTCGGGTGAGTCGTAGCCATCATCGCTCAAGAACATGCCCAGGTAGCCTTTCTCGCGAGCCTGCTTGAAAAGCACAGAAGCCTGGTCGTAAATGCCGCCAAAGTAGAGCACGTCCGGATTAGCCGCCAGTACGGGCGCCAAGATGGCATCGAAGTTGGCTTTCTCCTCGGTGCCTTCGAAACCGACGACCTGCATCCCCAGGCGCTCAGCTTCGCGCTTGAAGAATTCAGCAATACCCTGTCCATACGCAGTCTTGTCGTGAATGACGTAGGCGGTCTTCATGCCCTTGCCAAAGGCAAACTGCGCACCCACCACCCCCTGCACGTCATCGCGACCCACGATGCGGCTGACTTCAGCATAGCCTCGGTCAGTCACACGTGGATTGGTATTGGCAGGAGAGACATTCGCCAAGTTGGCTGTGTGATATTCCTCTGATGAGGGAATCTGCACACCGGAATTGTAGTGTCCAACCACGCACAGAACCTCGGGATCAGCCACAATGCGCTTGGCATTCGCCACACCCTGGTCAGGATTGGCCTGGTCATCGTAGGGCGCCAATTCAACCTTGAAGCCCATCGCCTCCAATGGACCTTTGAGTTGCTCCAGCGCCAGCTCAGCACCATTCTTGATGTCCACACCGATCGCCGATTGGCCACCCGACAAGGGGCTCTGCGTTGCGATCTTGATCGTGCCGCCGCCAGTTGCACCGCCGCCAGCGCAGGCGGTCAAGATCATAGCCGCGATCATTAGCAGCGAAATGATTGGAAACAGGCGTTTGTTCATAATTCTCCTCTACATCCTTGGTCGATTGATTAGGCTCATCTACTACGGGTCGCTCAATGAGTTTCACAAATTTGGCTCGCTTATCGCTTGAGTTGCACCTCCTGTGGATGAGTAATCGATCATCATCCGGCTAGTTTCCCATCGCGGGACTGGTTTGTACCGGTTTGAGACAGAGAGAATGGTAGGCGACAAAAATGAGCTCCTGGCCAGAAAAGCCAGCTACGCAGTCTATGCCCCCATAAATTGGCAGCGTGGAGTGCTTCCTGAGATAATGCCACCACTTAGCATTCCTTTCGCAGTGCAAAAGCAGTTAGATCTTGGAAGCAAGCAATAATGAAGTCTAAATCATTATTCAATCTATGTCCAGAGGGGAAGATAATAAATATGTAAAAATTCCGTGTGAGCGCCAGGGTAGATACCAGCATGCAAAGCCCTGTCAAGCCTTTTATCGCTGACCTTCGGACAAGGGCTTGGACAACATCCAATTCACGGGTCATTGCGAGATGTTTCCATATTTTTGTCCGATCTTCAGTTATCAGCTTTGACATATATTGTCTTGCTGGGTATAATATCACTTCGCGGGCTAATCCGCACCTCTTATGACGCAAATTAGCCGCCGCACAGGCGGCTTGAAATCTTATAAATCGGGAGAAAGCGCTATGGAAACAGAAACACAAATCACCTCAGAGAGCGCCCCCAACCTCAACCTAAACGAAATCAAACGCAAGACCAGGTTTACCGGAACTATCCTGAAAACCACTCTGGCTGGCGCACTGGTTGACATTGGCTTGGGTATCCCTGGGGTTGTCCACATCTCGCAAATTCAGGAGCAACCCATCAATCGGGTAGAAGATGTGGTCAAAGTTGGTCAAACAGTAGATGTTTGGGTGCGCAAAGTCGATGCTAAAAGGAACCGCATTGAACTGACGATGATCCAGCCGCTCGGCCTGGAATGGCGAGAGATCGAACCAGGTATGGTGCTCAAAGGTCGGGTCACTCGTCTGGAAAAATTTGGCGCCTTCGTTGATATCGGGGCAGAACGCCCAGGTCTCGTTCACATCAGCGAGATGACCCACGATTACGTGAAGAATCCGGCTGAAATCGTCAAAGAAGGCGATGAGGTCGACGTTCAGGTGTTGGATGTGAACAAGCGCAAGAAACAAATACGCTTGAGCATGAAATCTTTGATCGAAAAACCTGAAGCTACCGTAAAAACCATCATGGAACGCAGGGATAAAGAGAAAGAACGCGAGCGCGAGGCGATCCCTGAAGAGGTGGAAAAAGAGGAACCGGTGCCCACCGCAATGGAGATCGCGTTGCGCGAAGCCATGGAGCGACGCCAGCAGCACCAGGGCGGTCAAAAGAAAAACAAGCGCAAGAATACCGGCAGCGATGAGATTGATCGCATCCTGGCGCGCACATTGGACCACAAAGTTCGTACAGGAAGATAAAATCGCCCGGAGCGCTTTGATCCCAAGAAAAAATCCCGCTGAGAAGCTACAGCGGGATTTTTTCTAACGGGTCATTCGTACTTCAAAGCATTTACCGGTATCAGAGTTGCAGCCCGTAAGGCTGGATACAATCCCGAAAGCAAACCAATGAAAACCGAAAATATCAATGCAAAAATTGGCAGCCATGCCGGAGTATAAACCGCCAGCGCCGGTGGTGGTCCACCCTGGTTGGCTGCCTGCCCGGCAAAGTAGGCCAACGCTAACACATTAATAATCTGCCCAGCGCTCCAACCAACCACTACCCCTCCCAAACCCCCAACAAAACCAATCCCAGCAGCTTCTCCGAGAAATACACTCAAAACATCGCGGTTGGTCGCTCCAATGGCTTTCATCAACCCGATTTCGCGGGTGCGCTCCAGAATAGCCATCGCCATGGTGTTCGCAATACCAATCGCAGCCACCAAAAGGGCAATTGCCCCTACGCCGCCAAAGATGACTTGCAGCACCAGGTAAAAACTGTTGATCCCTTCGACGAAAGCCTGGGGTGTGTAAGACTGGAATCCCATTGCATTGATCTGTTCAGAGATATCCAGCACATTCTTAACGTCGGAAACCTTCACAGTCACAAAGGGATAGCCATCCCGGTTGCGATCTATGCGCCGCCCACCGCCCCATTCGTTGAATGCGGTCATCTCATCAATCGAGATGTAAATCGTATAGTCAGCTTCTCCAGATTGCGCCAACACGCCGGTGACCCGCAAGGGCACCGATTTGCGCACTTCCACACCATCCTGCGTCCACTTGATCAGTGTCAGCTTCAGATTGGCGTTCATCAGATCAGGCGGGGGAGGCGGCTCCTGCCCCGGGCGCAGGCGGGGATCATAAAACTGTTCGCTTACCCGGTAGCCCACGATCACCGTGCCTCGCTCCAATACCGTTGTGCCTTGCTCAGCCCTCAATCCAAGCTCACTCAAATCTTGCAAGCCGATACCTTGAAGATTGGCCCAGGTTTCCAAGCGCTGGTAATTCAGCATACCGCCATACATCAAGAAGTCACGCGGGATGACTGTCTCCACGCCAGGAATGGCAGCAATATCCTGAAGTGCGCTGGTGGTGAGCTTGATCTCGTTTCCTGGTTGCCCTGGCCCTCCTACCGGACCTGGCATGGTGACTTCACTGTATCCCGGGTTGACCTGGATCAGCGATAAGTCTCCGATGCCATACAATTGAGAAGTGGCGTTGCGCTGTAGTCCAATCGCCAGGGATACCAGGACGACAACGGCCGCGGAACCAATCACTACGCCCACAGCGGTCAGCGCCACCCGCGCTTTGCGCCGGGATAAATTTTCCAGGATCAGCAGAACAAGATCAAGGAATGACATCGTTTATCCTTTGATTGGCGCCCGTGGAACAGGCTCCTCGATGGGAACATCGCTCGGCGGCATTTCCACCGGAGCGGGCTGCAACGTTCCGCTATCCAAACCGAATAAACCCTTCAAGAAACGCAGCACTTTTTGCCAGAAAGTCTCCGGCTCGGATGGAAGTGGGAAACCGCCATCAGGAGGGATACCCTCCCCACCTCCATCCACTCCCGGCTCCGGCATCACCATCTCTTGAACCTCAATGGTCAATGTGCGGGTGATCACCTGGGGCTGGTTGAAATCGTCGGTGTAATCGATGGTGATCAGCAATTCCAAGGGCCCTGGTAAATCGGGTGTGAGAATCGCATCCAGGGTGTAATATCCGCCCACATCCAGCGCGCCAACCAGGATCGAATCATTCATCATCTGCCCGGCAGTCGTGCTCACCCGCATGGTGCCCAGGATGACCGATTTTCGCCCCAGGTTGACAACCTGCAGAGGCAGAGTGCCAGTTTGCCCGGCAAAGAAAGGATCTGGAGGCCGATAAAAGTTTACATCCACCTGTGGTGGAGAGTAAACCAACAAGGTGACCACCTGGTCATCGTTGAACACCGCGCCGCGCGCATCCGTATAAGTGAACGAAATTTTCATCGGATAAGCGCCCGGGTTTGTCGAAGCGTTGACGATCAACTCTGCTGAAGCCTGCAAACGCTGCGTCTGGGAGAGATCGCCCAGGAATTGCACATTCGAAGCCGCCACTGGCGCAAAGTTGCCGAAGTCGCCGCTGCCGCCCGAGACGCCTCCGACATCAGGCGTACCGGGCAAACCGCCAGAAGATCCACTACCACCGCCGATGATCATCGTGACGCGTTTGGCATCCGCGTTGCCCAGGTTTTCAATTTCTAAAGTCAGTTTGAATCGGTAGCCTGGCTGCAGAAGAGGAACATCGGTTTCATACGAGGTGATCAATATCTGGGGTCTGAAGCTGGGCAGAGCGGTTGGCGTCGGTGTGGGTGTGGCGGTTGGCTGCGCTACATAGCGTGAAGGCGTTATCGGTATGCTCAAATTGAAAGTGCCCGTGTAGGATACAGCATCGGCGTCATCGTAAGACAGCGTCATCACCACCGTGCCAAAGCGTTTACCGAGCAAATCCATGCTAGCAGTCAGCGGTTGGTTGAGTTTGATCCGCTCTCCCGGGTCCAATTCGGTTTTTGCCAGAACACCACCGCTCACCCTGGGCACAAAATCTCCTGGCGTGAAGGTTGCGACGATGTTGAAGGCCAGGCGATTGCCGACATTTTTCAACCGCACCTGCAGAGTAAATTCCTGACCGGCTTCAACGGACTCCTGCCCAATCTCATAGGACTCAACCACGATCAACGGGCGACCCGGATCTGCGGGCTGACTCGTTGCAGTGGGCGCGATCGCCTCGGTTGGCGCCGGCGCAACCGTCGCCGTGGACGTGATTTGCTGAGGCGCCGATTGAAGATCAAAGCCCGGTTCGAATGCCATCCCACCACCGGGCATCAGGTAGCGGCTTGCCGCGCCGCTATCGCCTCTCAACTCGGAACCCTGCACAGGCGCCGCGGCCACAGACTGCTCTGCCATTAAGATCAAAACAGCCAGCATACCAACCCAAAAGAGCCGATGTAAACGATGTCTATTCATGGTTCTTATCCTCTATTGGGCTGCCATCGGTCTTGACAGCCTCTCCTGGATGCGGATTTCCCGCTGGAGTGATGTTTTTGCCATCCACAATCCGCCCATCCAACAATTCTACAGTATGGGTAGCAAATTGAGTCATGCGGTGATCATGGGTGACTACCACAACTGTTTTACCGCTGCGGTGCAATTCTGAAAGCAGCATCATCACGCTCATGCCGCTGGATGTATCCAGGTTGCCAGTCGGTTCATCCGCCAGGATGAGCTGCGGATCATTGATCAAGGCTCGCGCAATGGCAACTCTCTGCTGCTGACCACCGGATAGCTCAGTCGGGCGGTGATAAGCCCGGTCTTCCAGGCCAACCCGTTTTAAAATGGACAAGGCCCGTTCGCGGCGTTTGCGCCGCGGCACACGGGCAAAACGCATGGGAAAGATAATATTGTCCAGGGCGGTCATACTGGAGATCAGGTTAAACGATTGAAAGATGAAACCCACAAATCGCCGGCGAAAAACCGCCAGGTCATTCTCGTCCATCGCCTCCAGCGATTGCCCGGCGACTTCGATGTGCCCAGAAGTGGGCCGGTCGAGACCGCCCAAAAGGTGCAACAGGGTGCTTTTTCCCGAGCCGGAAGGACCCATGATCACCCAAAAAGTGTTGGGCGTGATTTCCAGGTCCACGCCATCCAAAGCACGCACCTCCACGCGTCCCATACGGTAGGTTTTCCGCAAATCGGAAATACGGATGAACGCTTCAGGCATAACCGGTTAGAAGAAAAATGGGCGCACGATGGTGAGACCACCAAGCTGGGTGAGCAAGAAGGTGAGCAAAGCCTGCAAGCCCAGTACCAGCAGCATGGTGATCAAGATACTGAGCCACGCCTTACCAGGTGCCACCCCGATGCCTTTCCTTGCCCCCAGGTAGAGAAGCACAATATGCCAGATCAAATAAATATCCACCAGGGCCAGAAAAGCCCGCAGGTACGCCATGAAACCGGCGGCATCCGGAGCAATGAAGCCGGACAAGCCAGGTTGGTCGATCATTTGCCGCGTGCTCAACAGCGCGATCACCCGCACCAGCTCCCTCAAGGAAAAGGGCAGGCTCGACCAGGCGACCAGGTTGAGGGATGTGAGCGTTTCCCCACGGCCTCCCACCATCGTGAAAACCAGGTGCAGCGCTCCGCTCACCAGTAACCAGCCAAGCCAGATCGCACCAATCGCCGTGAGGGCCGGAAAAATGTACACAAACACCGGCCCCGAAGTCGCCTGCATGGCCTGCATAAATTGTGCCTGCTGTTCGGGGGAATAATATTGAAAATCGGGAGGAAGCGGTACATTGCCGCTTTGCGCAGAAAGCTGGCGCACCCAGCCATTGGCAGCAACGCGCGCCAGGGCTGTGAGGGTGTACACCAACAATGGAAGCAGCCATACCGGGCGCGTTTGGGCTGCTATGCTTGCAAAAGTTGCTCGAGAGCGGAATAATGCACCTGCCAACCAACCAAAGGGTAGTCGACGGGAAGATTCGAGCGCCGGTTGTTCAATTTCTGCCATAGCTATGCCTTCGTCCTTGCGTCGGTGAGTTGAGGTGTAAATATCGTTTGTTGAGCTGTATCAGGCGCGCTGCCTGCAGCGATTTTATCACGGGATTCGTTGCTTAATTTAGCTGACACTGCCCTGGATGGGCAGTTCACAGGCTAGACGTACTCCAGAGAAAAAAAGTTCCCTCTGCGGCTGTATGCCACAGAGGGAACTTTTTAGCAAAACCATGTCGGTTATGCCTGGCGGAATTCTCCTTCAACGACTTCGCCTTCATCGCGCCCATTTCCACTCGCTCCATACCCTGATGGAGATCCCTGGGCCTGGCGGGCGTAGAGCTGTTGGCTCAAGGCATGCAATGCATTCTGCAGTTGCTCTGCTTGCTTGCGAATCAGGCCGGCATCTTCCGATTGCACAGCTTTTCGCACCTCGCGCAGCATGCCTTCGATCCGTTCGCGTTCGGCGCTGTCCACCTGGTTGCCCAGTTCACGCAAGGTTTTTTCAGTCTGGTAAACCAGGCTGTCGGCGGAGTTGCGGGCATCGATCAGCTCACGCCGCTTGCGATCTTCAGCCTCATGCGCTTTCGCTTCTCGAACCATGCGCTCGACCTCGTCTTTGCTCAAGTTGGTCGAGGCAGTAATGGTCACCCGCTGTTCCTTCATTGTAGCCTTATCGCGAGCCGTCACACTCAAGATGCCATTGGCATCGATATCGAAGGTGACTTCCACCTGAGGAACACCGCGCGGCGCGGGCGGAATACCTTCCAGTCGGAAGCGACCCAGGCTGATATTGTCCGCCGCCATCGGACGCTCGCCCTGCAGAACATGCACATCCACAGCGGTCTGGTTGTCCTCGGCGGTAGAGAAGATCTCGGTGCGCTTAACCGGAATGGTGGTGTTCCGCTCGATCAAGGTGGTCATCACACCGCCCAGGGTTTCGACGCCCAAGGAAAGAGGCGTGACATCCAGAAGCAGCACATCCTTG
This sequence comes from Chloroflexota bacterium, assembly GCA_029265355.1. GTDB lineage: Bacteria > Chloroflexota > Anaerolineae > Anaerolineales > UBA4823 > JAJUJL01. The sequence goes on from JAJUJL010000016.1 coordinate 87,024, forward strand.
ACTTCACCGCCCAGCACACCCGCCTGGATTGCGGCCCCAACAGCGACCACCTCATCGGGATTTACCCCACGGTGCGGCTGCTTGCCGGTGAGAGATTGCACCAGCTCTTGAACCATGGGCATGCGCGTGGCGCCGCCCACCAAAACAACTTCATCGATCTGGTTGGCCTGCAAGCCAGCGTCTCTCAACGCTGCTGAGAACGGTCCTTTCAATCGTTCCACCAAATGCTCGCTGAGCTGTTCGAACCTGGCGCGCGAAAGCTTGAGCTGCAAGTGTTTTGGACCTGAAGCGTCTGCCGTAATGTACGGCAAGTTGATCTCTGTCTCGACTACGCTGGAAAGTTCGATCTTCGCCTTTTCGGCTGCCTCCCGCAAGCGCTGCAATGCCTGGCGATCCTTGCGCAGATCAATGCCCTGCTCGCGCAGGAATTCGTCCGCCAGCCAGTTCACGATCACTTCATCCCAATCATCGCCGCCCAGGTGTGTGTCGCCGTTGGTGGAACGCACTTCGATGACGCCATCGCCCACATCCAGGATCGAGACATCAAACGTGCCGCCGCCCAGATCGAACACCAGTATGGTCTCATTGCTTTTCTTATCCAGGCCATACGCCAGGGCTGCTGCAGTCGGCTCATTGATGATGCGCATCACTTCCAAGCCAGCAATCTTACCAGCATCCTTGGTCGCCTGGCGCTGGCTGTCATTGAAATAAGCCGGCACCGTGATCACGGCTTTGCTCACCGGCTCGCCCAGGTAGGCTTCCGCATCCGCTTTCAGTTTACTCAGGATCATGGCTGAGATCTCTTGAGGGCTAAATTCTCTGCCGATCACCGGAATCTTGACGCGTGCATCGCCCGCCGGCCCTCTCACAACCTGGTAAGAGACAATTTTGCGCTCGGAAGCGACCTCATCATAGCGCCGACCCATAAAGCGCTTAATCGAATAAATGGTGTTTTCTGAATTGACCACAGCCTGGCGCTTGGCGGTTTGCCCCACCATGCGTTCACCGTTTTTGCTGAATGCAACCACAGATGGCAGCAACCGCCCACCCTCTGCGGTTGGAATGACAACCGGGTCGCCGCCTTCGATCACCGCGACGACACTGTTGGTTGTACCCAAGTCAATACCAATAATCTTTGCCATAAGCCGCTCCTCTTTTGTTGCATAGGATTTACTGCAAGGATAGCGGCTGAGTGCAAGAATTGCGTTAACAAAAAATCAATAGAGTGTCAATTTTCCACCGACACCAGCTCTACAACGCCTCTTTTTCAGGCTTTTCTGTAACCCAACGCTTTTGGCAAGAACTATGCCAGGTTATGTGCGGTTTCCGAATGATCGACAGCCGAAATGCCTAACTCTCAACTTGCAATTGTTTAAGATTGTTAACAGTTCTCCGAGTCACCGGTCCATGAAGCCTGCTGAAATGGTATACATGTGGGGGTGCCTCGATGCCTGACCCCTACAAACAAGGTGGGCAAGCATTTATGCAAGAAAGCCGGCTGAGCTAAAAATCTGTGTTTTTCTTAACATTCGATAATCTTAAAGTTTTTATTTTTTTTAGACTGGCGTAGGGTTAGCGTATTGCTTAATTGGGGAGTCCTCTGCTAGAATATTAGACGCATAATCAATTTTTGTCCCTTTGGGGGGTTCACAACCTGTCATCACATACCCAGTCAATGGGTACGAGCAAGATAGTACCACACATCTTTGCCCCTGGCGATCCATCGGAGGGGCTGTAATAATCTGTCGCTGCGCATTGGATGACAGCGATTTTCGAGGAGGATAGCATACATGAACGCAGATCAGGCCTGGCAAGCCGCACTTGGTCAACTTCAAATGGAGATGCCGAAGGCTGCATTCGATACCTGGGTACGCGATGCAGAGCTCATCTCCTATGAAGATGGGAGTTTCATCATCGGAGTTCAGAACGCCTATGCGCGTGATTGGTTGGAGAGCCGCTTATCCAGCAAAATCAACCGCATGTTAACCGGCATTATGCACCGCTCGGTGGAGATCCGCTTCGTTGTCTGGCAACAGCCCCCTGAGGTAAAGTCTCCACCAGAAACATCGATTGTGGTAGAAGCCCATCGACAGCATTCACCAGAAAGCCCGAGCCTCAATCCCCGTTACACATTCGAAAACTTTATCGTTGGCGCCAGCAACCGGCTTGCCCACGCCGCTTCCCTGGCAGTTGCGGAAAGGCCTGCCATGACTTACAACCCCCTCTTTCTTTACGGCGGGGTTGGCCTGGGGAAAACCCATCTGCTACATGCCATCGGTAATGCCTGCAGCAATCGCGGCTTGCAGGTGCTGTATGTCTCCTCGGAAGAATTTACCAATGATCTGATCAATGCGATCCGCTCCCACAGCACCCAGGCATTTCGCGATAAATACCGGCGCATTGACATCCTCTTGATCGACGATATCCAATTTATTGCCGGCAAAGAATCTACCCAAGAAGAGTTTTTTCACACCTTCAATACCTTGCATGGGCAAAACAAACAACTGGTGATCTCCTCGGATCGACCCCCGAAAGCGATGGTCACTTTGGAAGAGCGGCTGAGATCGCGCTTCGAATGGGGCTTGATCGCCGATATCCAGCCGCCCGATCTGGAGACACGCGTTGCCATCTTACGCGGTAAGTCAGATCGCGCCGGTTATAATATCCCCGCTGAGGTTCTCGAAGTCATCGCTCGCAGAGTGCAATCCAATATCCGCGAATTGGAGGGTGCATTAACCCGAGTGGCCGCTTTTTCAAACTTGAGTGGCTTACCGCTGACCGCGCAGACCGTCGAAAACATCCTGGTGGATCTGCTCCCACGCCGCAGCGAAGTTGAGCCCGATCAAATCGTGCGCAAAGTCGCCGAAACATTCAATGTGACGCTGGACCGTATGCTCGGTCGCGATCGCTCTCGAGAAGTGGCTTTGCCTCGCCAGATTGCCATGTATTTGCTGCGCGAGGAAGCCAATTGCTCCTTGCCCCAAATCGGAGAAGCGCTGGGCGGACGAGACCATACCACGGTCATGTATGGCTGCGAAAAAATTGCCGACATGCTCGAACGCGATGACCGCTTGCGCCGCCAATTGGTCGAAATTCGCAATCAACTCTACGGCTCATCCCCTCTCAGTGTGTGAGCTGATAAAATTTTGTCCATTGGTGGAAAGGCGATTTTAGCGGGTCGAGCCCGTCACCTCACACCCAACCCGAAGTGTATCAGCCCTGTTCAGATAAGGCGTTCAGCCAGATTGGCTGAGCGCCTTTTTTTATTACAGTTCATCGCCCGTTGACGCGCCTTTGCCTGGCTTGCGCCACCAGTGGGAATCTGGTTGAGCGATTTCCGGCGCAGAATTTTCCGAAAAAGGATCGATATCAAACAGGTTCCCATAAATATACCGCCCAATCACACGCGCCGAAGCAATCGTAGGGGCAGCCAGTAAAATTCCAAGCACACCGGCAATCACCGCCCCGGTCACAATCCCCAGGATGACCACCACCGGTGGAAGATGCACCCGCCGTCCGATGATGCGCGGGATCAAGTAGTTCAGATCGAACTGCTGAAACACCATGTGCAGTCCGATGACAAGCAGCATAAATGCCCAATTCGGTAACGGTAGATACGTGGAGCCAACAAAGAAAGCCAGTATGGAGGCGATGAAAAGCCAGATAGCATGACCGACGCTGGGCAAGAACTCCAACAGACCTGCCAACACGCCCATCGCCAGGGCAAAGGGCAACCCCAAGACCAGGCAGAATACAGTGATGATGCTGGCAACCACCAGAGCCAGGACGATCTGTCCGCGGAAGAAAGCGCTCCAAATCTCGCGAATCATCTCTGTCAGGCGCAGGTAATCGGGCTTGAAAGCAGGGGGCACCAGGCGCTCCAACCAATTGGACAACGCTCCTGAGTCCTTGACCAGGTAGAAGGAAACCACTACGGTGAAGATCACCCACACAATCGAGCCGATAGCCCGGATTAGAAAGCTGAATGTTTGCCCAACAACCGGTTCGATCAAGCCCTGCAAGCCTTGGATCAATCCTTGAAAACTCGCTTCAAGGTCCAGTCTAAACCCGGCAATGCTGATGGTTCCCCGGAAAAACGAACGGGCTTCATCCAAAAAGCGCTGCAGGTCAAGGCTCATACCGCTCAGTTGGTTGGCGAGTGGTGGAATAATCAACATCAATATCGCGCCCAATACACCCAGCAGAAACACGTAAGAGATCAGCGTCGCCAGGGCGCGTGGCAGGTGGAATCGGTCCTCGCAAAAATTGGCCACCGGTGTCAAAATATAAGCCAGGATTAAGGCCATCACCAGCGGCGCCAGTACAACATTAAACCGGTAGAGGAAGTAAACAGCCAATGCGATCAGCACGAGGCTGACAGTTGACTTGGCGCGAGGCGACCAGACCGGCCTGGGATTATCCATATAATCGATTCTAGTGATTTCGAGGAAAAAAATCAAATTAAGTTGAAAGCCAGATACCGTGACAGGATGAGGTCCACCCTGTCACGGTATCCCTTCGGCGAATATCCCCTCAGTTGATAATCGATCGTGAATCTTGAATAGTGTATTGCGTGCTCACGCTAGTTGAGCAGGAAAGACAACACCACCAACACGACAAAAAATGAGCCCGCCAGCAATCCGATGCGTCTCAAGTCCTTGATCACAGGTGTGTAATCCGGGTTGAACTCACGCTCTCCACTGCGAATAGCTGTGCGAGCGGTAGCTGACTCTGCGGCCGTGCTCACCGTGTTGGTTTGACGACGTACCTGCCGTTTCATTTTCTTCGCCATAATCAAATTCTCCAATCAGAATTGGGCATCTCCCAGGTTGCCGGGCCTGGGGAATTGCCACGGAATTACGATCCGCCATCCCCTTGCAAACGCGCCTGCACCACGATGCGCTGGTTATCCACCAGGTAGGGATAGCAGGAAATCAAAGTCAAGGTGGGCTTTGCGGTCGGCGCCATCACTTCAACCGCGGTGGGTTCCACAATTTTCGTCTCCACGACCACATAGGTGTATGAACGTTGGTTGGTGAAAACCACCACCGTATCGCCGGGCTTCAATTGGTCCAGATCGCGGAAAATCTCGCCAAAGATATCGTTGTGAGCCGACAAGACCAGGTTGCCGTCTTTTCCTGGATCAGCGGAGCCGATGTGCTGACCGACGCCTTTTTTTAACTGCTCCCAGCCATCCCCTTGCACAACCGGTGCATCCACTCGAATAGCAGGCACCTGGATACGGATGGCCTGCTCCACACCCGGGGTTGGGATGGGGACATTCGCCAGCGATTGCACCAGGGGACGCAAGTGATCGGGGATTTCTGCGTCGTTCGGACGTGGCGCCTCGCCTGCATTCGGCGGGGTATGGCCGGAAGGCAACACCACCGCCAGGATCAACGGGGTGGGTGTCAGGGTGGGTTGCACCTGGGCTGCAGCAAATTCCTGGTTGACTTCACGCAGGGCGCTGGTGATACTAAAGAGCACAAACAAGATCCCCGCCACCGCCCCAACTTCAACCAGCAGCAACAGCCCATCGAGAATCTTGCGCGCCCGGGAGCGTCCAGCTTTGGCAGCCTGCGACTCATCAGTGTCCTCGATCACCCCGGAATGAAAATGATCCAGCGACGCATCCGCATTGGGCGCCAGAATAACTGCGCGTCCTGTGCGTCGGAACCGCTCCAACCGTTCCTGGCGAGCCGCGCGCCGCTTTTCCACCAACATCCAGCGCAGCTCATCCGCCGACAAATCTTCAGGCTTGTTCTTACTTGGCACGCAGCGATTATACCTTAAATGAATCGATCCTTTCTTTGCGTGCCATCAACCGCCTATCCCACCGCCGATGATCCCGCCCTCCGTCAGCCTCCGCATATCGGATAGAGCGTTCTCGATCTCTAGCGGTGTGACCAATCGCTGCTCATCGCGATGTTTCAATTGTCCCGCGCGCGCCATCTGCACCGCCAGTTCGCCAACCGTCTTACCCGATTTCAGCGCCTCCTTGACCAGCGCCGCGCCTGCAGCATAACCGATCAACGGGTTCAAGGCAGTCACCACAATGGCGTTCTGCGCCAACCAACCCTCCGCCTTGGCGCGATTGGCCTGCAAACCGCGCACACATTTATCGGTGAAGGCGCGCACCGAACCAATTATCACTTGCATGGCCTCGAAGAGATTGTGCGCAATAATTGGCATCATCACATTCAATTCAAGCTGGCCTGCCTGGGCCGCCAGCGCCACGGTATGGTCGTTTCCCTGCACATGAAACATTGCCATATTCAACATCTCTGCCAGCACCGGGTTTACTTTGCCGGGCATGATGCTGGAGCCCGGTTGTACCGGTGGCAGGCGCAGCTCGTCCAGCCCAGTGGAAGGGCCTGAAGCCAGCAAGCGAAAATCATTGGCTATGCGCGTCAGCGTAATGGCCAATGTGCGCAGCGCGGCAGAAAAATCCGCCGCGTCCGCCATCGATTGCATGCTCTCGAAAAGATTCTCTGACTCGAACAGCTCCAGCCCGGTCAATTCCGCCAAGCGCTGCACCATGCGCGCATGGTACTCAGGGTGAGCGTTCAGTCCGGTTCCAGCAGCCGTGCCGCCGATACCCAACCGGCGCAGACCCTGCGCAGAGCGGCGGATGCGCTCGGCATCGCGCCTGACGGCCACGGCATATCCTGAAAATTCCTGCCCCAAGCGCACGGGTACAGCATCCTGCAGGTGAGTGCGTCCAGATTTTACGATATCGTCGAACTCAATCGCCTTCTGCTGCAAAGCCGCGGCCAGCTCTTCCACAACTCCGAGCAGCTCATCCAGGCGCCACAGGCAGCCCAGGCGTATGGCAGTTGGTATCGTGTCATTGGTGGACTGCGCCATATTGACATGGTCGTTCGGGTGAACCCAATACTGTCCAACTTGCCCGCCCAGAATCTGCGTGGCCCGGTTGGCAATCACCTCGTTGGTGTTCATGTTTTGACTGGTGCCAGCCCCGGCTTGAAACGGATCGACCACAAACTGCTCATCCCACCGCCCTTCGATCACCTCCTGGGCTGCTTGAACGATCGCCCCCGCCAGTCTCCCCTCGAGCAACCCAAGGTCGCGGTTCACTTCCGCCGCGGCGCGCTTAATCACCGCCATCGACCAGATAAACGCTCGCCAGGGACGCAGCCCCGAAATCGGAAAATTTAGTACAGCTCTTTGGGTCTGGATGCCATACAGTGCCTCTGCAGGCACCTCTAATTCTCCCAACGAATCGCGCTCCATTCGTACGCTCATTTGCTTTCGCTCCTGGATGAATTTCGGGGGGTGTTCTGGCGGGCATAGCCCGCTCGAAAACCCACCACTTTGCGTCAAGGCATAAGTGCTAAACAATTTTAGCTGATGACTTACCCGGCAAGAAAAATCTAGCCTGGGTTTAATCATCGTCGGCGCCCCATGAAATACCTGCCAGACAACCTGCGTGGGTATAATACAGTCAAAGCTCTGGCTGGAATATCTCAACCCATAAACTGAGGATCTATGCTCATCCATTCCGCTTCTCAATTGCTCACTCTTGCTGGCGGACCGCAGCGCGGCGCTGCGCTCGGCGCACTCAATATCATCGAAGATGGCGCGCTGCTGATCAATGGGGAAAAGATCATCGCCATTGGAACAAGTGCAGAATTGCGAGCTGCCTATCCCAATGAACCTGCCCTGGATGCTGGCGGCTGTGTTGTCATGCCAGGATTTGTCGATCCCCATACGCATGCGATCTGGGCTGGCGACCGGGCTGCCGAATTCGAGATGCGCTTGCAGGGAAAATCCTACCTGGAAATCATGGCTGCCGGCGGCGGTATCCTCTCGACAGTGCGAGCTACGCGTACCTCTTCCCTGGAAAAATTGATCACACAGACCCGGCCGCGCCTGCAAGCGATGTTCGCTTGCGGCACCACCACCGCCGAGGTAAAAACCGGCTATGGGCTACGCATGGCTACCGAGCTGCGCATGCTGCAAGCGCTGCTGGCGTTGAATGCCGAAGGCCCATTGGAGCTTGCCTTTACCTTCTTGGGCGCGCATGCCATCCCCCCGGAATACAATGACAACCCAGATGAGTACACCGACCTGCTCTGCGAAACAATGCTGCCCACATTGAAAGAGTGGTGGCCCAGCCAGGCTCCTGATTTGCCCTTGCCGTTCGTCGATGTGTTTTGTGAAACCGGGGCGTTTACCCTGCAGCAATCCCGCAAGATCCTTGAAAAAGCTCGGGCGCTGGGTTTTCCGCTTAAGATCCACGCTGACGAATTCGACAACCTGGGCGGCGCCAGCCTGGCAGCCGAATTGGGCGCTCATTCCGCCGACCACCTGGTCGCCACCTCGCCGCAAGATATCGCAGCGCTGGCCGCCTCCGATACCGTCGCCGTGGCGCTGCCCTGTACACCCTTTGGGCTGGCGGAGACACACTATACCCCTGCCCGCCAAATCCTGGATGCCGGAGGCCTGCTGGCCATCGCCACCGATCTCAATCCAGGCACAGCCTGGTGTGAAAACATGCAGTTTGCGATCGCCCTGGCCTGCCGTTACATGAAGCTCACCCCGGCCCAAGCCATTGCCGCTGCCACCATCAACTCGGCGGCCGCGGTCGGGCGCGCGGCGCAGGTCGGTTCGCTCGAAGTTGGGAAACAGGCTGATGTGCTGATCTTGAGCGTCTCCGATTACCGCCACCTGGGATATCGCTTTGGCGGCAACCTGGTGCGCACCGTGATCAAAAAGGGCCGGCCATACCCGGTATAATTGCGGCTATGCCAACCTTCGAACAGGCCTCCGCCTGGTACTCCTCTGGCGATCCGGTGCACGGCCTGGAGCATATCCAACGCGTTTACCGCCTGGCAGAACGCATCGCTCGCGAAGAGGGTGCCGATATCGAGATAGTGCGCGCCGCCGCATTGCTGCATGACCTGGATAGCAGCCAGGCAACCTCTACTGCGCAGGATCTTCGCCAGCAGCACCAAGTTTCGTCTGCTGATCTGGCTGGTCAGATACTACAGAGGGAAGGCTGGTCGGCGGAACGCATCCAGGCTGTCCAGCACTGTATCCGCGCGCATCGTTTCCGCCAGCGAAATGAGCCCCCGCAAACCATCGAAGCAAAAGTGCTATACGATGCTGACAAATTGGATGCCATCGGGGCCACCGGTTTTGCACGGGCGGTGGCCTATGCCATGCAAGCAAACCAACCCATTTATGCCCGTCCATCGGCGCAGTTCATCGCCACAGGGCAATTGGAGCCGGGCGAGCCGCACAGCGCATTCCATGAATACCTCTTCAAATTGAGCAAAATTGAGCAGCAATTGTTCACACCCACCGCTCGCCGCCTGGCGCAATCCCGCAACCGGGTGATGCGCGCTGCTTTCGATCAGCTCGCCGCAGAGATGGAAGGCGAAACCTGACAAATCTGTGGGTAAAGAGAAAACCCAATCAGGCTAAAATAATCTTATGAATATCCCTTACGGCCCAATTTTGGTTGTTGAAGATGTACCAAATATCCTCGAGCTGCTCACCGTTACGTTGCGTTTCAAGGGGTATCCGGTCGTCACCGCCACCAATGGGCAGGAAGCGCTGGAGCGCATCGAGCGCGAACACCCGGCGCTGATTATTACGGACATCTTGATGCCAAAGATGGATGGCTTTGCCATGCTGCACCATCTGCGCCTTAATCCGAAGACCAGTCGCATACCCACCATTTTCCTCTCCGCAACCTACGTCACACCCGAAGACCGCGCCTTTGCCCTGAAGTTGGGCGCCGTGCGTTTCTTAGAAAAACCGGTGGATACCGAAGAATTCTTGCTCACTGTCGCGGAGGTGCTTACCATGGGCGTTGTTCCCATGCCTCCACCAATGGAGGAACAGGAATTTTATTACGGCTACCGCGAGCGTTTAGAGAGCAAGTTGCGCCACAAGAACGCCCAGATTGCGCGCACCGAGCGCCTGTTGAATACCCTGCCCAGCGAACAGCGCGCCTCTTTCCAGGCACTGCTAAACGAAGTGCGCGACCATCGCGATCAAATACAAGCGGAATTGGACGAATTAAACCGGCTGATCAGCCAGTACCGCACCTAATCAACCCCCAAAAAATCCTACCTCCACAGAAGATTCCCGTTATGCAGCCAACTTTAACCTTTGTAGAACGCCTGGCGCGCCAGGCGGGTGAAATCCTGCGCGCCGGATATGGCGGCGAGCATCACATCCAGCATAAAGGCGCCATTGACCTGGTGACTGAGGTGGACCGCCGCTCCGAAGCTTACATATTAAGGGAAATCCGCAGCAGCTTCCCCAGGCATCGCATCCAGGCGGAGGAAACTGGCGACCAACCTGGCGAGGATTGCTGTATCTGGTACATCGACCCATTGGACGGCACAGTGAACTATGCGCATGGGATACCGATCTTTGCAGTCTCGATCGCCTACCAACACGACCGCGAGTTGCAGTTGGGCGCCGTCTATGACCCCATGCGCGATGAGTGCTTTACTGCCGAGCGCGGGCGCGGCGCGTGGTTGAATGGCAAACCCATCCAGGCAGCCAACCAAAGCAGCCTGGATCAGGCGCTGCTGGTGACCGGCTTTCCTTACGATATCCGCACCAACCCGCAAAACAACCTGGAATTATTTGCTCGCTTTGCCCTGTGTAGCCTGGGGGTGCGACGACTGGGCTCAGCCGCCCTCGACCTGGCCTATATCGCCTGTGGGCGCTTCGATGGTTACTGGGAAACCAGCCTCCAGGCCTGGGATCTGGCGGCTGGGGCATTGATCGCCCGCGAAGCAGGCGCGCGGGTCACGGATATGCGTGGCTCCCCTCATTACCTGTCCCCACCGCATTCCATCCTGGCAGCTAATCCAGCGCTGCACACGCAAATGCTGCAAACGCTGGGCGGCGGCAGCGTCTCAGGCCGCTAGCAGACTTCGCCATCCTCATCGATATAACAGGCATCCGCTTGGAAGCGACGCCATTCTTCTACCAGTTGCTCGAGCTTCTGCAGATACGCCAGCAGATCTTCGCGCCCGCTGACCAGGCGTTCATCGTGGCGCAGCGCCGGAAGACTGATCGGCCTGCCCAAGACGGATTCCACCTGTTCAGGCAGTAGCTCCACCCGCCGGTAGCCAAGCACCATCTCCTTCAAGCCGGCTTCGATCCATGCCGACTCTGCATCCCCGGGCGTCAAAAACAATTCGATCATCGCTAACTCTTTCTGCTCAACAATTCTCTTTGATCAAGCGCTCCAAGAGGTCTAAATCCACGCGCGAGGTCAAATCCAGGCTGAGCGGGGTCACCGAAACCTGGCGCTTGACGACCAGGGCGTGCACATCCGAGCCAGGCTCAGAGTTCAGCACCTCATCGCTGCGCTTATAACCCACGGTTCCCGGTTGGGACCAATCGCCGCGCTGCGGGCGCACCGGTTCGAAGTAACGCTGCATTGATTGGCGCGTCACATGCCAGGGCGTCTCCCTGGTGGCGCTTTTGGGCACTTCCACCTTCAGCAGGTGCACATCTGGCGGCAAAGGCTTCTCCAAAAGCCAGCGCGCAAAATACGCCGTGAAGTAGGCTGCAGTAGAAAAATCCACCTCTGTCGAATAGGACAGGTGATGCTCTTGCAGCGTTTCCAGAGACACTGCCAATGCCGGCACGCCCAGCGATGCCCCTTCCATCGCTGCGCCCACCGTGCCAGAAACCGTGATCCCGCTGCCCACGTTCTCCCCGTAATTAATTCCAGAGACGACCAGGTCGGGGATGCGCGGCAATATTTCCAACGCCGCATGCAGCACCGCTTGCGCCGGTGTGCCCCCCACCGCATAGACCTCCCAGGTCTTGCCGTTGACGGTGACATGCTCCAACTGGATGCGCCCATCCGAAGTGGATGGCAGGCTGCGTCCGGCGCCGGAAGACTGTTCACGCGGCGCAGCCACGTGCACGTAGCCAATCTCAGAGAGCGCCGCTGCGGCAGCCCATAAACCCGGCGAACGAATGCCATCATCATTGGTCAGCAGGATTTGCTTCTTTTCCATATAAGCCTCGGTGATCAGGATATAGCTGTCCGGGTGCGGGGAACAGCGCCGCCAACGCGCCGCCCAGCGACCAGATAAAGTGCATAAACCAGGGAAAAAAACTCAGCCGGTAGCAGCTCCACGCCACCGCCCAGCGCAACAGCAGGTAGCGCCCAACCGGAGCGCTCATAATCCGCCGTCGGTAATCACGAAAAGAAAAATCACGCCGCGCCAGCGCCTCTGCAATCGCCTGCGCGGCAGGCAGCCCGTATGCCAAAGCTGGCGCAATCCCCTCGCCAAAGAGCGGGTCCACCCCAGCAGCATCGCCCACCAGCAGCAAGCGCGGCAGCGAGAAACGCCCTCTTGGGCTGAACCAATGGATGGGATGCCCCTGTATCTCACCTGCATCAGACTGCAGGTCATCCAATTCCTGGTGCAGCAGCGCCGGCAATGCTGCCTTGGGGCGCGCCCTCACCATGCGAGCATCGTAGATGCCGCGATTGAAGAACGGCTGCCCCTGGATATAAGCCGGGAAATCCCAAAAGTACCCTTGCAACTCGTGATCCGCCGGCGTAAAGTCAAACAAGGCATAGCGTTCACGGTAATGGCTGGCTTCCGCTTGCGCCGCTTGCAAGGTCTCCAACAAGCGCGCCGTGCGCGACCTTCGTTCCATGCGATTGAAATAGGCGCGCAGCAACCCCTTTGAGCCATCCGCACCGACCAGCACCTGCGCCCGGTAGATCTGCCTCTCGGTTTCGAGGGTAACGCCATCGGCATCCACTTGAAAATCTTTCAGGGCTTCATTCTCGCAAATGCGCACACCGCGCCGGCGCGTTTCCGCCGCCAGGTAAGCATCCAACTCCATGCGATGAAAAACCACAAACTGCGGCTTGCCGCGCACGTGCAGGGTGCGTTTGCGATACACCAGGCGGATATCCTCCACCGGCGCCTGCGGCAGTGGCAGCGGCAGCGCAAAGCCCAGGTCTTTCAACACCTGCAAGCCCAGGCGCGTCATCCCGCCCCCGCACAGTTTGTGCCGCGGGTGAGCCGTCTTCTCCAACACCAGCAGCCGCTGCGCCCAGCCAGGATCCTGCCGGATGAGATGCAGCGCCACCGACAAACCCGCCGGGCCTGCGCCGACGATGATTACATCCACCATTTTCATGAAGAGATAGGATAACACAAATTCCAGCATTCAAAATAGAACAAAAGTTCTGGTACAATAGTAATACGTCATGAAACTACTCACCTGAATCATGTCCTTTTGGCAGCGATTATTCGAGATACTTGGCCTGGGACCCAGGCCTTCCCGGCTCCACTTCGAAATAGATGAGGAGTTGGTTGCCTCGCTGCAAGAGCTGGCAGAGCAGCAACAGCGCCCCGAAGATGAGGTGGCAGCCGAGCTGCTCTCCTACGCCCTGGCGCGCCGCGATGCCGCCCAGGCCAGCCTGCAGCGCTGGCGCGGCCTGACCCCGCGTGAACAGCAGGTGACCGCCCTCATCTGCCTGGGGTATACCAACCGCGAGATCGCTGCCCGCCTGCACATCTCCCCCGAAACCGTCAAATCCCATGTGCGCCATGCACTCGCCAAGTTCGACCTGGGCAGCAAAGCCGAGCTGCGCCAGGCGCTCGCCGATTGGGATTTCAGCGCCTGGCGCTAAAAACTTCTTATCACCCCCTCGGTTAACCCAAAATTCCCCATCTATTTCCCCCCGCGGGGAATTGTTCTCACCCATCAAATTTGATACCCTGGAGGCATGGATGCTCTAATCCTGCCCCAAACGGGAAGGCTGGGTGTATTGATTGCGCCGCGTCCGCTGCGCAACCGGTTGGTCACCGATCTGGCGGTGAGCCTGGCGCTGGCTGGCCCACTGCGCGTGCTGGACTGCGGCAACAGCTTCGCCGCCCACACCCTGGCACGCGAGCTGCGCCGGCGCACACCGCAGATGAGCGCTGCGCTACAGCGCATCCTGGTGGCACGCGCTTTCACCTGCCACCAGGTGGTCACGCTGCTCTCCACCGCAGAGAGCGCCGCCCAACCCATCCTGGTGCCAGAGCTGCTATCCACTTTTCTGGATGAAAGCGTGGCGCTGCCCGCCCGCCGCCGCCTGCTGCAGTCGGCAATTGTGCACCTGCTTCGCCTGAGCAGCGCCGCTCCGGTGGTGGTCAGCGCGCCGCTGCAATCCGAGGGCCGCCAGCCCGGCACGCTGCTGCGTGGCGCACCCAAACAACAGCCCGACCCAACTGGCGAGCTGCTGGCGCTGCTCGAGCAGGCTGCCGGCAGCGTGTGGCGCTTCGAACTGCCCGACGCCCCAGCCGCCCCGCTGCGCTTGCCGGGATTCTGAAGCCCTGCATTTTCTGTGATTGACGAGGTTGCTTATGGGACGCACTTTACCCGCTGTTACCCAGGTGTTTTTACAAGAGCAAGAGTCGTTTTCCCGTTTCCGCCGCGCCTTGCGCCGCAGCGACCAGCAAGCGCTGGACGAGCTGTTCGCCAACGCCCACCGTCACCTGGCTGCCGCAGCCTATGCCGCCCACGCCCTGCCCTTCGAGGTCTTCCTGCTGGCAATGCTGCTGGAAGAACACAAAGAAGTCCGGCGCCTGCGCAGCCTGCTGGAACAACTCAACCTGCCGCCTCATGCCTGAGTACACGGGTTGGTTGCTCGATCTCTACGACGACCTGGAAGAAGGACTGGTGTGCTGGCTGATCAGCGAAGCAGGGGAACGCCTGCGCTTGCGCCAGGATTTTCCGGTCACTTTCTATGCTTCTGGGTCAGTCGAGCGCCTGCGCGCCCTGTGGCGCTACCTGCGACCCCAGCCCGTGCATCTGCGTCGCGAGGAGCGCAGCGAGTTGTTCTGCCGCCAGCCCATCACCACCCTGGCAGTGCAGGTTCCCAGTCCACAGGCCCAAGCGCGCCTGTTCGCCCAGGTTAGCGCTGCCTTTCCGGAACTGACCTTCTACGACGTCGATCTGCCCAGCGCCCTGCGCCACGCCGCCGCTTTTGGCAGCTTTCCACTATGCCGCTGCCGCCTGGAGGTAGACGCTCAAAACCGGGTGCAGGCCTTCCAGGTCCTGGACAGCCCCTGGGAGCTGGACCCAGCCCTGCCGCCGCTGCGCATCCTTTCCCTCGAACCGGACTGCGACCCCGCTCACGCTCAGCCAACACACCTGCGCATCCGCTGCGGCAAAGCCGAGTACAACCTGCGCCTGGCAGCGGCGCGGCCTCTGCTGATCAACCTGGGCGCTATCCTGCAGCGCCACGACCCTGATATCCTGCTCACCACCTGGGGCGACACCTGGCTGTTGCCGCGCCTGCTGGAGCTTGCTGAGGCTCACGGCCTGCCGCTGCCGCTCAACCGCGATGCGGAGCGTCTACCGGCCTCTCGCCCAGAATTGACCTATTTCTCCTACGGGCAAGTCATCTACCGCGGCGCGCAAGTGCATCTGTTCGGGCGCTGGCATATCGATGCCCACAATGCCATGCTGTACCACGACTATGGCATGGAGGGCATCCTGGAGATGTGCCGCGTCACCGCCCAGCCGGCTCAAGCCGCCGCCCGTCTCTCGCCGGGCAGCGGCATCTCCGCCATGCAGATGATCACCGCCCTGCGCCAGGGCGTGCTGGTGCCCTGGCAGAAGCAGCAGGCCGAGCAGCCCAAGACCGCATTAGAGCTGTTCCATGCCGACCAGGGCGGCCTGGTGTACCAACCCATCACCGGCCTGCACAGCCACGTGGCGGAAATCGACTTTATCTCCATGTATCCCAGCGTGATGGTGCATTTCAACATCTCACCGGAAACGGTGGGAGTCGGCGCCACCCTTGCCGAACCCTATGAGACGGTGCCCGAACTGGATTTGCAGGTCGACTACAGCCGCAAGGGGCTGGTGCCCCAGACGCTGGCCCCGCTGTTGGAAAAGCGCATTGCACTCAAAGCCCGCCTGGCGGAGATGCCAGCCTGGGATGCGCGCCGCAGCGCCTACAAAGCCCGCGCCTCGGCTCACAAGTGGCTGCTGGTGACCTGCTTTGGCTACCTGGGCTACAAGAACGCCCGCTTTGGGCGCATCGAGGCGCACGAGGCGGTCACCGCCTACGGCCGCGAAGCGCTGCTGCGCGCCAAGGAAACCGCCGAGGAGCTGGGCTTCGAGGTCCTGCACATGTACGTGGATGGCCTGTGGGTGCGGCGCAGCGGCGCCACCCAGCCGGCTGATTTTCAGCCTCTTTTGGAAGAGATCGCCGCCCGCACCGGCCTGCCAATTGCCCTGGAAGGCGTTTACCGTTGGGTGGCCTTCCTGCCTTCGCGCCGCGACCCGCGCTTGCCGGTCGCCAATCGCTACTTCGGCGCTTTCCAGGATGGCTCGCTCAAGCTGCGCGGCATCGAGGCGCGCCGGCGGGACACACCGCTCTTCGTCGCCCAGGCGCAGCAAGAGATCATCTCCATCCTGGCGCAGGCGCCGCGCAGCGGGGCGCTGGGTGAATACCTGCCGCTGGTATTTCAAAGCCTGCGCCGCCGCCTGGTCGCCTTGCGGCGCGGCCGGGTGCCATTGGAACACCTGCTGGTCAAGCACAAGCTCAGCCGCGAGCTGGAAAATTACCGTTGCCCTTCGGCGGGGGCGCGCGCTGCGATGCAGCTCCAGGCAGCCGGCAAGACCATGCGCCCTGGCCAGAACGTGCGCTTCTTGTACATGCGCGGGCGCCCCGGCGTGCACGCCTGGGATCTGCCCCACCCCCCGGAACCTCGAGGCATAGACCTGGCGCGCTACACCACCCTGCTGGTGCGCGCCGCTGCCTGCGTTCTGCAGCCGTTCGGCCTGGATGAGGGGCAGGTGCGCGAGCGCTTGCTGGTCGGCGGCTGCACCCTGTCCCTGCCGTTCGCCGCGCAAGTGATAGATATTACAAATAACCACAAATTAGAAAATAATTGTGCTTGTTGACGTTAATGAAATATTAAGTTATGATATAAACACGTATTTACAATACCTGAATATCCAGGCTTATCCAACGAAGTCGGCATCGAGACGAGAATCGTGGATGCGACGAATCGAGGGTCCTTACCTGGTCGCTTGCCCGGTGATTACCGGGCGGGGCCTTCGAGGAGCAAATAGCGAAACCGGCCACAGGGCCGGTTTTTATTTTTTTCAAGTCTGCTCCAATCAGGGGTGGCTGGGAGGAGTGGCGAAATGACCCATAGCAGTGTGGGGGCGCGGGCTTCTGTTCAACCTTTAAAACAGCTCGAAATGTGTTTTGGTGCCAACAGCCAGAACGCACAACCTGGCTCCTGGCAGGCCAGGGCTTTTTCCGGTTTGACTGATTTATGCAAATGTATTTTTTTGCAGCGGGCGGTCCAGGGCCGCCTATTCCTTGATTCCACACGGGAGGGCAAGCATGTCTGGACAAATCATGAAATCATGGCGGGGGCTGAAATTATCCATCCTGGTGTTCCCAATCCTGGTGGCTCTTTTCGGCGCAGTCATCGTGGCGTATGCCGCACTGTATTCAATCAACACCAATGATGGCAGCATCAGCGAATGGAGCAGCCAGAGCATCCCCATCTTCCAAACCAGCCCCAGCAATGGAGCCATCGACTCCAGCCTGGATCTGAAGAACATGTGGGTGGCGACCAGCTCGGGCAATACCAACGACCCCAACCTGATCACCTTGAACTTCCGCGCCGAGATGTACGGCACAGGCGCGCTGACGCCGGTAAACACCGCCATCGCTGCTCTACTCAATTGCGATGGCGACACGCAGATCAACGATCGCGATGATCGCCTGGTTGTGTACATTCGCGACGGTGGTCCAACTTCTTATTGCCCCCTGCCATTCTACTGCATCTCGCTGCCGGATGACGCCCTGTATGTGTACACCGGCGACCTGGATGCTTATATCCTCCCTGGAACAAGTGAAACCCAAAATCACAACCTGGGGCAGGCGGTAGGCAATTCCATCGAATGGGCGACGGAAATCAGCGCACTGCAAGGGGAAGAGTCAAAGCCTGCCGATTACTGCCAGAACAATGTCGGCATCCGTTTTACAACCGCCACATTGGATCTGGACTCCAGCGGCAATGTAGTCGCCACCATAAAGGATGAAACCACCGATTTTCGCGGCTGGAACATTCCCACCGCCATCGACATGCAAACCTTCACTGCCAGGAGCCAGCCATCTGGCGAAAGCCGCCCGCTGCTGCTGGTCAGCGGCGCCGGGCTGCTGGCGCTTGGCCTGGCTAGCGCCTGGCTGCGCTTACGTAATCCAACCTTGTGAATGTGAACGGGTGTGTGGCCCGTTTGTTTCGATTACCCGCGGAAGGGTAGTGATTTGAGAGGAGAAATGGACACCTCGGCGGCTTACTCAGGGCCATAAGGCAGCGGACATCACCTGGTTCAAGCGCCGGTGATGCAAACACCGGCATGCTCGAACCACCTGGCCCAATTCTTTAACTCACTGCAGTAGCAAACCAGGGCGAACTGGCACTTGAATCCAGGGTAGTTTCGCGTTCTTAAACGCGACTATCCACAAGCGCAGCCTGCTAATGTCATTGGCCTCGTCCAGCTTGCCAGCAGCCGGAGACCTGCTGCTGTATTTTGGAGATTGAACACAATGACCACTGACCACAACAAGTATATTGCGCCGCAGCAGGTTGGCACCTATGTCGACCTACTGCGTCACCGAGCCCAGGCGCAACCCGAGCAGCGCGCTTATACCTTTCTCAATGATGGCGAGGCGGATGCCGTCCACCTGACCTATGCTGAGCTCGATCGCCAGGCCAGGTCAATTGCTGCCCTGCTGCAAAGCCGCGCCGCCGCCAACAGTCGCATTCTGCTGCTCTACGCCCCTGGTTTGGAATACATCGCTGGCTTTTTCGGCTGCCTGTATGCCGGCATGGTGGCCGTGCCTGCCTACCCGCCCGACCCCACCCGCCTGGAACGCTCGCTGCCGCGCCTGCTGGCGCTGGCGTCTGGCGCCCAGGCCAGCCTGGTGCTCACCACGCCGCCCATCTTCGCCATCGCCCAGTTCATCGCCGGGCAGTACCCGGAATTCGGCCGCCTTGACTGGCTGGCTGTCGATGAGCTGCCCCCTGGCAGCGAGAACGCCTGGCAGCCGCCAGATATCCATCCCGACACGCTGGCTTTCTTGCAGTACACCTCCGGCTCGACGCGCACGCCGCGCGGCGTGATGCTCAGCCACCACAACCTGCTGCACAACTCCCAAACCATTTCAGAAGCCTTCCAGGTGCAGGCCTCCGACGTGGGTATGATCTGGCTGCCGCCCTACCACGATATGGGATTGATCGGTGGCATTTTGCAGCCCGCCTTTGCGGGGGTGTACTGCGTGATGATGTCGCCTGCCTCGTTTTTACAGCGACCGTTCCGCTGGCTGCAGGCTATCTCGCGTTACGGCGCTACCATCAGCGGCGGTCCGAACTTCGCTTACGATCTTTGCCTGCGCAAAGTCACACCCGAGCAAAAAGCCACCCTGGACCTCAGCCGCTGGTCGCTGGCCTTCAACGGCGCCGAGCCGGTGCGCGCCGAAACCATGCAAAACTTCGCCCGCGCCTTTGCCTGCTGCGGCTTTCGGCCGCAGGCTTTCTATCCCTGCTATGGCCTGGCAGAAGCCACGCTGCTGGTGAGTGGAGGCAGGCGCGGCGAAGGATTCAAAACCATTCAACTGGATAAACATGCTCTGCGCCAGGGCCACAAGGTGGCGATCGCCGCTCAACCCGGCAAGGATACCCGTGCGCAGGTGGGCTGTGGCTTTGCCCGCGGCTGCGAGCTGGCCATCGTTGAACCGCAGACCCGACAGCTCCTCCCTCAAGGTGAGATTGGCGAGGTGTGGGTCAGCGGCGGGAGCATGGCGCAAGGATATTGGGGACTGCCCGAGGAGACCGAAAACACCTTTCACGCTCGTCTCACCAACGGCAGCCCGCAGCGCTACATGCGCACCGGCGACCTGGGCTTTCTGCTGGACGGCGAGTTGTATATCACCGGGCGCATCAAGGACTTGATCATCATACGCGGCCGCAACATTTACCCCCAGGATATCGAACTCACCGTGGAAAGCTGTCATCCCGCCTTCCGCCCCGGCTGCAGCGCGGCCTTTTCGGTGGAGGCGGAAGGAGAAGAACACCTGGTCGTTGTCCAGGAAGTTGTCGCCAACGCAGTGCAAGACATGGAACAAGCCACCCGCCTGCTGCGCCAAGCAGTCAGCCAGGCTCATGATGTGTCGGTGTACGATGTCGTGTTGATCGAGCCGCGCAGCATTCCCAAGACCTCCAGCGGCAAGATCCAGCGCCATGCCTGCCGCCAGGCCTACCTCGCTGGAGAGCTGGCCGTCGTGCACGCCAGCAAGCTGGCCGTCAGCCAGCCGGAAACCCCATCCGAAGAAAAATCTTCACCCGCTGTGAGCCAGGCGGTTGCCGCCAGGCAATCCCTGCTGCTAAAAGCTCTGCTGGCCCTGGGTCAAGAAGAGCGCAAAATCTTGCTGCAAAATTATGTGCTAGAGCACGCCGCTCGCCTGCTTAGAATCCCCCTCACGCACCTGGATGTAAACCAGCCGCTGAGCAGCATGGGTCTCGACTCGGTCAGCGCAGTTGATTTGGTCAGCGAGCTGGAGTCCGGCCTGGATATCCCCCTGGCTTTGGAGAGCATACCCCGCGATGGAACGGTTGCCGAGCTGACAGCGCTTTTGCTGCACAAGATCGACGAAAGCCAGGCGCCAGAAGCCGCCTCGCTGGCGGCGATCGCGCCGGCGACCGGAACAGCGGCGGTGATCGAAGAATACCCATTGTCTTATGGACAGAGAGCGCTGTGGTTCGTCCAACAGCTCAAGCCCGACACGGTCTTGCACAACCTGGCGGCAGCCGTACGCATTCTGAGCCCCCTGGATATCAGCGCTTTCCTGCGCGCTTTTGAGTTGATGGCGCAGCGCCACCCGTCACTGCGCACCACCTTCAGCTCCCGGCATGGCGAGCCTTTCCAACGCGTGCACGACAGGCTGTTGCCCGAGATCAAGCAGGTGGATGCTTCCGGATGGGACGAGTCGCACCTCCAGCAACAAATGGCTCAAGAGATGTATCGCCCATTCGACCTGGAGCGCGGACCGCTGATGCGCGCTGTGCTCTACCGCCTTGCCCCTGACCAGCACGTTCTGTTCATTTGCCTGCACCACACCATCACGGATATGTGGTCCATGGCGATCCTGCTGGCTGAGCTACCCCAGCTTTACCAGCAAGAATCTGGCATGGGGCCAGCCCGGTTAAAGCCGATGAAGTATCGCTATGCGGACTATGTGGCCGACCAGCACGCGCTGCTCTCAGGACCAGAAGGTGAAACCCTGTGGAATTACTGGCGGCAGCAGCTCTCGGGCAGGTTGCCAGTCCTGAACTTGCCGCTCGACTACCCTCGTCCTGCGGTGCAGGGCGATCGCGGCCGGGCTGTTTCCATGCATCTCTCGGCCAGCCTGGTGGGTAAAATGCGCTCGCTCGCCCAACGCGTTGACTCGAACCTGTTCTGCGTCACCCTGGCTGCCTTCGAATTGCTGCTCGGCCGCTACAGCGGACAGGAAGAATTCCTGCTTGGCACGCTCAAAGCCGGGCGCAACCATAAAACCACGCGCCTGATCGGCTACTTTATCAATCCGGTCGTATTGCGCGCCGACCTATCTGGAAACCCGCCCTTCTCCACTTTCCTGCAGCGCGTCCAGGGTAATGTGACCGGCGCTTTTGCGCACGACGCCTACCCCTTCCCATTGCTGGTCGAAAAGCTGCAGCCGCCGCGCGACCTGAGCCGCACGCCTGTCTTCCAGGTGCTCTTTAGCTGGCAAAAGACCACCCGCATGGTTGGTCAGGAAGAAATGTCCGCTTTTGCGATGGGTTCAGCCAGCGAAGTGCCAGGTGGGGAGGCGATTGGCCGCGGCATCGAAGTTGGCGGGCTGCGCCTTGCGCCGTTGCCTTTGCAAGAACGTGTGGTGCCTTTCGACCTTTCCCTGTTGGCGGCGGAGGCGAACGAGGGGCTGGCATTGACCCTGGAATACAACCTGGCATTGTTCGAGCACAGCACCATTGAGCTCATGCTGCAGCGCTTGCAGCTCCTGCTCGAATCACTGGTAGACGACCCTGAACTGCCCATCGCAAGCCTCTCGATGATGACCGAGGCAGAACGACGGGTTTTGCTCCAGGATTGGGCTGGCGCTGTGGACTTGGTCGTTCCCCGGCTGTGTGTCCATCAATTGATCGAACAGCAGGTTGAGCGCGCTCCAGGCGATATTGCCATTGCCTGGCAAGGTGGTCAGATCACCTATCAAGAACTGAACCAGCGCGCCAACCGGCTTGCTCACTACCTGCGGCAGCGCAGCCTGAACACAGGGGATCGAGTTGGCGTATTTATGGATCGCTGCCTGGACGCTGTCGTCGCTCTGTTGGCGATCCTGAAAGCTGGTGGTGTATACCTGCCCATAGATCCCATTTACCCGGCGGAGCGCATTACGTTTATGCTTCAAGATGGGGAGGACAGCGCCTACGGGTCCGTTCGCCTGGTCATCACCAACGAGCAATATGCTCAGCAGCTCGCCGCCCCTCTTTCGCAAACAAGGACGCAGTTAATAAACCTGGATAGGGAGCACCTCACCCTGCTGCAGCAGCCAGACACAAACCCAACCATATCACCTGGACTGGAGAGCCTGGCCTATGTGATCTACACCTCCGGCTCCACTGGGCGACCGAAAGGCGTGCTCATCTCGAACGCTGCGCTCGCCTATCATTGCCTGGATATCATCCGCCACTACCAGCTCACCTCCCAGGATATCGTCCTGCAATTCGCTTCGCTCAGCTTCGACCCTTCCCTGGAACAGCTCCTGCCCTCCTTGATGGTTGGCGCCCGAGTCGTGCTGCGCGGAAAAGAGCTGTGGACTCCCGATGAGTTAATAGAAGTCATCCACAATCAAAAGCTGACGGTCATTAACCTACCCCCTGCCTACTGGCACCAGGTGGTGCTGGCTTGGGCAAAGGCACCAGAAACGCTTGCCGCGCCTGCCAAAGTCGGTTTGCTGCGCCTAGTCATCATCGGCGGCGATGTGTTGCAACCGGAGAGCCTGCAATTGTGGCAGCAAACGCCAATGCGCGCGGTGCGCTTGCTCAACGCCTATGGCCCCACCGAAAGCACCATCACCGCTACCACCTGCGAAGTCAACCAGTACCTCGAGCAAGTCGGCCATTTGCCAGGCCGCGTCCCCATCGGGCGACCGCTTCCCAACCGCCGCGTCTATGTGCTGGATGCGCACCGCAACCTGGCGCCGCCTGGCGTACCCGGGGAGCTCTACATCGGCGGTCCCAGCCTGGCAGAGGGCTATCTCGGCGCCCCACAGCTTACAGCAGAACGCTTCGTGCCGGATCCATTTAATCAACCCGGTGCGCTTGGCTGGGCGCGCCCCCGTCTGTACAAAACGGGCGATTTGGTGCGATTTTTACGGGATGGCAGCCTGGACTTTTTGGGGCGGATCGACAGCCAGGTAAAGGTGCGCGGTTTTCGAGTGGAGTTGGGTGAAATCGAAGCCGTCCTACGCCAGCACCCAGGCATCCGCGAAGCCGTGGTGACGGCGCCCCAAGGCCCAGACGGAGAGCGCCGGCTGGTCGCTTACTACGTGCCTCTCCAACCTGTGGAATTGGATGTGCACCTATTGAGCGATTACCTCAAGACCCGCCTGCCTGGCTATATGATTCCATCCTCCTTCGTGCCATTGGAGCGCCTGCCATTGAACACCAGCGGCAAGGTTGACCGTGAGGCTTTGCCTGCGCCCGAGGATGAAAGCTCACTCACCACAACCCTGTACTCAACCCAAGGCTATGCGGCGCCACGCTCCCCCATCGAAGAAAGCCTCTGTCAAATCTGGCAGCAGGTGCTGCACGTGGAGCGGATTGGGGTGCACGACAATTTCTTCGAGCTTGGCGGACATTCTCTCATGGCGACGCAGGTCGTTGCACGGGCAAGGGAAGCTTTCAACATAGATTTACCGGTTCAAAGCCTGTTCGAGTGTCCCACCGTGGCCGGGCTTGCCACACACATTGCCGCCCACCTGGCCGCTACTCAGCCGGAGGAAGAGCTACAAAAGCTTCTGGAAGAAATCGAGCAGCTCTCCGAAGATGAGGCTGCGCGCATCCTGTCTACAGAAAATACCGGGGAGGAATCGCTGGCATGAAGAACGCCCTATTGGATACGCACGCCAGCCAGGAACCTGCCAACCAGCCACCCACCGAGCAGCTCGCCGCTCGCCTGGCGGCTCTCTCGCCCGAAAAACAGGCGCTCCTCGCTCTGCGCCTGAAGAAGAAGATCGAGAATACCACGGGGACAGCCCGGTCTACGAGCAGCAACCTGCCCATACAGCCGCGGCCAGATCAGACTCGCTATCCCCTGTCGCATGCTCAGCAGCGCCTGTGGTTTTTGAATCAATTCGAGCCAGACAGCCCCTATTACAACGTCTCCGCTGCTTTGCGCATCCGCGGTCCGCTGGATATCGCAGCCTTCGAGCACAGCTTGAATGTCATCTTAGAGCGGCACGAAATTCTGCGCGCCCGTTTCATGATCCGTGAAGGCCTGCCGGTACAGATTATCGCGCCTCACTTGACCTTATCCTTACCGTTGACAGATCTCAGTCACCTGCCATCCACCGAACAAGACGATGCATTTCGATCAGCAGCAGACCTCGAACTGCGCCAGCCCTTTGACTTGCAGCATGGACCATTGCTGCGAGCGCGTTTACTGCGCCTGGGAGTGGACACCCACATCTTGCTGCTGACCATCCATCACATCGTTTACGATGGCTGGTCCACTAAAATCTTGATCCAGGAGCTTTCAACGCTCTACACCCATTTCAAAAACGCGGCGAGGGAATGCGCCGCGCCAGGCAAAGCCGTGCTGGCAGAGTTGCCGCTGCAATATGCCGACTATGCCTACTGGCAAAATGAATATCTGCAGAGCCAGGCAATCCAGGCGCAAATGCGCTACTGGGAAGGACAATTGCAGCCAGCGCCCCCCGTTTTGGAGCTTCCCAGCGACCGGCCTCGCCCGTCAGTGCTCAGTCACCGCGGCGCGCATCACGTTTTTGATGTGCCGGCTGAGCTGTACAAAAAACTGCTCCAATTGTGCCGCAGCGAGAATGTCACCCTGTTTATGGCATTGTTGGCAGCCTTCGAGGTGCTCTTGTATCGCTACACCCGCCAGACCGATTTTGGCGTAGGCATTCCCGTGGCGAACCGCACCCGCCGCGAGTGGGAAAACTTGATAGGCTTCTTTGTCAACACCCTCGTCATGCGCGCCCAAATAGCCGATGAAGATAGCTTTCGATCCTTATTGGCCCGCACCCAAAAAACAGCCCTGGGCGCTTTTTCACATCAAGAAGTGCCCTTCGAAATGTTGGTGGACCGCTTCCAGCCGCAGCGCGATATGAGCCGCTCCCCGCTCTTCCAGGTGATGTTCGACCTCCAGGAAGATGCACTGGAAAGACTGAGCCTGGATGACCTGCAAATCGAACTCCTGGAATATGAAAGCGGCGCTGCCAAATTCGATCTCATGCTGATGATGGCGGTGAGCAGCCAGGGTTTGAGAGGCGCCTTTGAATATAACACCGACCTGTTCGATGCGACGACCATCCAACGCATGGCGGGTCATTTGCTGACCCTGTTATCCAGCCTGGCAAGCAACCCGGACCAGCCTATCTCTACCCTGCCCATGCTGACGCCTGACGAGCTACATCTGCTGCTGGAGACATGGAACGACACCACTCTGGAGTACCCAGCCGAGCAGACCTGGCAGGCTGCTTTTGAGGCCCAGGCAGCGCGCACACCCGATGCGCCTGCCGTGGTGTACGAGGACGAGCTGCTGACTTACCGCCAGCTCAACCAGCGCGCCAACTGCATCGCTCACGCGCTGGCGCGCCGCGGCGTGGGTGCTGAGAGCGTGGTCGGCTTGTATTGCGAACGCGGGGTCGACCTGGTGGCGGGAGTGCTCGGCATCCTCAAAGCTGGCGGCGCCTACTTGCCCCTGGACCCCAGCTATCCCAATGAGCGCCTGGCCTACATGGTCGAAGATGCCCGGGTTGACCTGATCATAACCCAAAAATGCACGCTGGAAGACAGCGTACCGTGGCAAGCTCAGTTGTTGCCGGTGGAAGATATCTATCATCAAGCTCCGGCCTCCAATCATGAAAACCCTGCTCTGCGCAGCGCACCAGATAACCTGGCCTATGTCATCTACACCTCTGGCTCTACAGGCAAGCCCAAGGGCGTGCAAATTACGCATCGCTCTGCCATGCACCTGGCGGCTGCCTTGCACCAGCGCATCTACGCCTCACACACCCGCTCCCACCTGCGCATCAGCCTGAACGCGCCGCTGAGTTTCGACGCCTCCGTCCAGCAGTTGGTCATGCTCACCCACGGCCATACCCTGGTCATCATCCCTCAGGCAATCCGCCTGGATGGACCGGCGCTTCTGGATTACATTCGCTGCCAGCGCATCGATGGCTTCGATTGCGTACCTTCGCAGCTAAAACTGCTCCTTGCCGCCGGCTTGCTGGAATCGGATTGGGTACCTTCGATCCTGATGCCCGGTGGGGAAGCCATCGATCCAGCCACCTGGGAAAGGTTGGCTCAAGCAACCATCACCGAAGTCTACAACATGTATGGGCCCACCGAGTGCACCGTCGACTCCACGATTGGTTGGGTGCGCATGAGCCCAGGCAGACCCACCATCGGCCGGCCGGTGGCAAACGCGCGCCTGTACATTCTCGATTCGCACCAACAACCCGTGCCTGTGGGTGTTCCGGGAGAGTTGTATATCGGAGGGGCTGGCGTGGGGCGAGGTTACATGAACCAGCCAGAGCTCACGCATCAACGCTTTATCCCAGATCGTTTCAGCAACACCCCCCAGGCGCGCCTCTATCGCACCGGAGATCTCGCCCGCTATCTCCCAGATGGGAATGTCGAATTTCTCGGGCGCATCGACCACCAGGTGAAAGTGCACGGTCACCGCATCGAGCTCGGCGAGATCGAAGCCGCCCTGAAAGAGCACCCGGCCATTCAAGATGCAGCGGTGTTGCTGCGCGAAGATCACCCCGGTGAGCAGCGCCTGGTGGCCTATTTCATCTCCGACCAGGAAGCCATTCCATCTACAGCAGAACTGCGCGCCCACCTGCGGCAAAAGCTGCCCGCCTACATGATTCCCAACCTTTTCTTGCTCCAGGAAAGCTTTCCACTCACACCGAATGGCAAAGTCGATCGCAAAGCCTTCCCAGCGCCTGATCGCCATCGCTCACTCACAGAGCAACCGGGCCTGGCGCCGCGCAACGCCCTGGAGAGGTTGTTGGTGGAAAAATGGCGCCAGGTGTTGCATTGCGAACAGATCGGCATCCAGGATAATTTCTTCGAGCTCGGCGGCGACTCCATCCAGGCAGCCGTACTGGCAAACCAGCTCCAAGACGCCCTTGGGCAAAAGATCAATGTGCGCATGCTCTTCACCTTCCCCACGGTGATGGAACTGGCATCCAACCTGGTGAAAGATTTTCCCGCCCTGAGCAGCCTGAACAGCACAGACAGCAGCTTGGCTGGCAAAGCTGCTGCAAACTTGCCACCTTTGCAGCCCGCAGCAGAAAAGGTGTTATCGTTTGCTCAGCAGCGACTGTGGTTCCTGGAACACATGCAGCCAGGCAGCCCGCTCTACAATATTGCTGGAGCGGTGCGCATCCGGGGGCTGCTCGACGTACCCGCTTTGACCCAGGCTATCCATGGCGTGATCGCACGCCATGATACCCTGCGCACACGCTTCGAAACCGTGGATGGCAAGCCAGTCGTCATCGTCGAGCCCGAGGTCGAAGTCCCTATCCCTGTCATTGATCTTACCAACCTGGCTTTGCCAGACGCAGAGCAAAAAGCCCTGTCACTGGCGGAAGAACAAGCCCGCCAACCCTTCAACCTGAGCGTCGCCCCACTGTTGCGGATGCACATCTACCGGCTGTCAGAGCAAGATTACCTGGCAGCGCTCGTGCTACACCACATGATCGCCGATGGCTGGTCAATCGGCGTCTTCGTCCGCGAGATGGCAGCCTGTTATCGACTGGCGCAGCACAGCGTCGGCTCGATGCTCGACACGTTACCGTTGCTGCCAGTGCAATACACCGATTATGCCTTCTGGCAGCACAAATGGCTCGAAGGTGAGCCAGGCGCGGAGTCGCCGATGGAAAGCCAGTTGGCGTACTGGCGCAGCCAGCTTGCCGGTTTACCGCCGGTACTGGAGCTTCCCACCGACCAGCCACGACCCGCCGAGATGAGCTACAAGGGTGACTTGGTGCACTTTGTTTTACCAGCCAGTTTAAGTTGGAAGTTGAAAGAGCTGAGCCAGGCCGAGGGCGTAACCTTATTCGCCGTCTTGATGGCTGCCTGGCAAGCCTTGCTCTCCCGCTATTCGGGACAAGAAGATATTGCCGTCGGATTTCCTGTGGCGGGTCGCAATCGTTCCGAGTTGGAGAATCTGATCGGTTTCTTCGTCAACACCCTGGTGCTGCGCACCGATTTCTCAGGAGAACCTTCCTTTTTACAGGTGCTACATCGCGTCCATCAGGCAATCAGCGAAGCCCACGCCCATCAGGACGTGCCCTTCGAAATGCTGGTCAACGAGTTGCAACCGCAGCGCGACCTGAGCCACTCGCCGCTCTTCCAGGCAATGTTTGCTTTCCAAAACACACCTGATCAAACATTGCATCTTCCTGGCGTCCAACTGGAAACAATTCCGCTCAGCAGCGGCACCGCCAAGTTCGACCTGACCCTCTCCATGCAAGACCAAGGGGGCGCCTTGCGCGGTTCGCTGGAATACAGCACCGACTTATTCCGACCCGAGACCATCCAACGCATGCTGCGCCGCTTCGAAAAACTGCTGCAAGAGCTCTGCGCTGATCCCAACGGCAGTGTGTTCAGGTTTTCCCTGCTGCTGGAAGATGAGCGCCAGGCGTTTTTCTCGGCCTGGAACGAGACCACTGCGCCTTATCCAGCCAATCAAACCCTGCACCAGCTCTTTGAAGCTCAGGTTGAGCGCTCTCCGCATGCCTGCGCGCTGCAATTCCAATCGGATGAGATCAGCTACCAGCAATTGAACGCGCAGGCGAACCAGTTGGCGCACTACCTCCTGCGCCTGGGCGTTGCAACCGATCAAATTGTTGCCCTGCGACTGGAAAACCCTGTGGAACGCATCGTGAGCATGCTGGCAGTGCTCAAAGCGGGCGGCGCTTACCTGCCGCTCTCTCCCCATACCCCATTGCAACGCCTGGAGTTCATCCTGCAGGATGCGGGCGCACGAATTCTGATCACAAGCTCGCGCCTTGCCGCCCAGCTTGATTCGAGCCCGGGGCTGCGCGCTGCATTTCGGCAGGTCTGTCTCGATCTCGAACAGGTTGAAATCAGCCAACATAGCACTTCCAACCCGGGAAGGCTCGTCGAACCCGAGAACCTGGCATACGTGATCTACACTTCTGGATCGACCGGTTTGCCCAAAGGGGTGCTGGTAGAACACGGCGGTGTTTGCAACCTGGCATCCGCTTACATCCAAAAGTTCAACCTGGGGGAGAACAGCCGTGTTTTGAGTTTCTTCGATTACATATTCGACGGATCAGTGGCAGATATTTTTCCCACCCTGCTGTCTGGCGCCAGGCTCAGCCTGATCGCAGATGAAGACAGGCTCCCTGGTGCTGAGCTGGCAACAACCATCCGCCAGCAAGCCATCACCCACATGGTGCTGACGCCTTCTGCGCTGAGCTCATTGCCGCTTTCGGCTGCCCAATATCTGGAGACAATCGTATCTGCTGGTGAGAATTGCAGCCGAGAGGTGGCAGCTCGCTGGATGCAGGCGCGCCCCGGTATTCGTTTCTTCAATGCTTATGGGCCGACCGAGGCGTCCGTGGCAGCCTCCTGGTATGAAGTAACGGATCTCGCCGCCTTCCAGCGCAGTGTCCCCATTGGGCGACCGCTGCCCAACGTGCGCATCTACCTGCTGGACAAACACCTGCAACCTTCGCCTCCTGGCATCCCGGGGGAAATTTTCATTGCTGGCCCAGGCATAGCGCGCGGCTATCTCAATCGTCCAGAGTTGGACGCCGAGCGCTTCTTGCCCGATCCTTTCTACCAGAACGGCGAAAATCATCCCGCTGGGCGACAACGCATGTATCGCAGCGGCGATCTGGCTCGCATGAGACCAGATGGAAACCTCGAATTCATGGGTCGCGCTGACCAGCAAGTGAAGGTTCGCGGTTTTCGCATCGAGCCCGGCGAGATCGAAGCAGCCTTGCTCAGCTTCCCGGGCATCCTGGAATGTGCGGTCACTGTGCACACCCCCCAGGCAATGGATGAGATGCCCGCCTCTCAGCGCCTGGTAGCCTACCTGGTTTCGCAGGCTCAGCCAGCCCCTGATCCACGCGACTTGAATCGCTACCTGCGTGGAATGCTGCCAGAATACATGATCCCGGCTGCGTATGTTTATTTAGACCAGATGCCGCGCACACCCAGCAATAAGATCGATCGCAAAGCGCTGCCCGAGCCGGCTGGCAGGGCCGCCTTGGATGGCTGGGACATTCCTGGCAATGAATTCCAGGCGCCGCGCGATGCCAAAGAGACGCTGTTGGCAGACATCTGGTCGCAACTGCTCGGGCTCGAGCAGGTCAGCGTCAACGATAACTTCTTCGAGTTGGGCGGCGACTCGATCCTGGCAATCCAGGTCGTTTCACGAGCCGCCAAAGCCGGCCTGAACCTTACGCCGCGCCAGGTCTTCCAATATCCCACTATCGCTCAATTGGCGCGGGTTGGGCGCGATATTGCCGCCCAGGAACGCGTTGGGGAACCTGGCGCTCAGGAGCCAGCCCCGCTCACACCCGTGCAAGCCTGGTTCTTCGAACAACAACTCCCTGAACCTCAGCATTGGAATCAAACCGTGCTCTTGCAGGTCCACCAGCGCTTAGATCCACTCATTCTAAAGGAGACGGTAAAGCAACTGATCGCACAGCACCCGACCATTGGGCTGCGTTTCGAGCGCAACCCATATGGCTGGCAGCAATCTCTCGCCGATGTGCAAGTGGATCAAGTCTTCCACTGGCACGATCTGAGCGCTTTGCCGGCCGCCAGCCAGAGCGCCTCAGTTGAACAACACTCGGCCAGTTACCAGTCCAGCCTGGATCTCTCGAACGGACCCTTGCTGCGCATCGTTTATTTTGATCTTGGGCCTGACCAGCCTGCCCGGTTGTTACTGCTGGCGCACCACCTGGTGATCGATGGGGTGTCCTGGCGCATTCTATTGGAAGACATGCAAACGATTTACCATCACCTGGAGCAGCACAGCACGCCTCCCAGGCTGCCGCCCTCGGTGTCATACCTGCAATGGGCAAAACAGCTCTCGGAAGCTGCTCACTCGAGCTGGCTGCAAGATCAGTTGCCATACTGGTTGGAAATGTCCAGGCGTCAGGCGCCTCATCTGCCGCTCGATGACCCAGATGGCGCCAATACGGAAGAAACTGCCAGCAGCATCCTGGTTGAATTAACCCCTGAGGAAACTCAACTCCTGCTTCGATTGATTCCGGAACTGTACGGCGCAGACATTCAGGATGCTCTCCTGGCAGCCCTGGCGCAAGCCTACGCCGAGTGGAGCAATGGAAGAGAACTACTGCTTGATCTTGAACATCATGGTCGAGAGGCATTCCTGGATGATCTGGATCTATCTCGCACAGTGGGCTGGTTTACTTCCATCTTTCCAGTGCGCTTTGAACTGCACAACCCGGACGATCCCGATTATGCGTTGAAGTCGATCAAGGAGCAGTTACGAAGGGTGCCTCAGAAAGGGTTAGGCTTTGGATTGCTGCGTTATCTGCACCCAGAATGGAAAACAGAGTTCAGCCGCCTACCCGGCCTAAAACCCATGATCAGCTTCAACTATCTGGGCCAGTTTGATTCATTGTTCTCACAGCAGGGAACATTCAGCCTGGCCCCAGAGCAAACAGGCCCGGCGCGTAGCCCTAAAAGTCACCGTCCCCATCTGATCAGCCTCAATGGCGGCATTTATCAAAACCGGCTGCGCATCGAGTGGACTTTCAGCAGAGCTATTCATAAACCAGAAACCATTGCCTGGCTAACCGAACGATTTCTCGTGCGCATGCGCGAGATCATCCGGGCCTGCCAGCAAAAACAAGAGGTGGAATATACACCGGCCGATTTTCAGGATATCGACTTGAGCGACGGCGAAATCGATGCCCTCCTCCGAGAGATCGGAAGCAGTGGATCGTGAGTTGCCCCGCGCATTCCATCAGGTATCAGGAGGCGGTGCCAACACCGGTTGAACCATGACCAAACGCAACATAGAGGCAGTTTACTCTCTTTCACCCATGCAAAAAGGCATGTTATTCCACACTGCTCTGGAGCCAGCCAGCGGCGTTTACTTTGAGCAGACCTACTGC
The DNA here is from genome assembly GCA_029265355.1 of Chloroflexota bacterium. Taxonomy (GTDB): domain Bacteria; phylum Chloroflexota; class Anaerolineae; order Anaerolineales; family UBA4823; genus JAJUJL01. Next base: position 119,497 of record JAJUJL010000016.1, read on the forward strand.
ACCCTGCGCGGTGAATTGCAGGTGGAGCTCTTCCGCCAGGCATGGGAGAGTGCAATCAGGCGGCATGCCATCTTGCGCACCTGCTTCGCCTGGAAAAACCTGGACAAGATGCTGCAGGTGGTGCAGCGCGAGGTCAACCTTCCATTTGAGGTGCTGGATTGGCGCGCTCTGCCCGCCGAAGAGCAAGCGCGCAAACTGGAAGATTACCTCCAGCAAGACCGGCGCAGAGGCTTCGACCTTTCCAAGGCGCCCCTGCTGCGGCTGGCTTTGATGCGCACAGGAGAGAACAGCTACTACTTTGTCTGGTCACACCACCACATTTTGCTGGATGGCTGGTCGCTGCCGTTGCTGCTGAAAGACGTGCTTGGCAGCTATCAATCGCTTCTTTCTGGCAAACGAGCAGATGAGCCTCCGGTTCGCCCTTACCGTGACTATATTCGCTGGTTGGAAAAACAGGACTATGAAAGCGCTCGCTCATTCTGGCAGCAAAATCTCAGCCTCGACCAGGTGCAGGCCACGCTGCCCTTGAAGCGCTCGCCTGATTCCCTGGAATTGGAAAACCGTGGATACCGCGAGATCGAAATTCACCTTGCCGAAGAAGCGACTGCCGCATTGAGTGCCTTTGCCCGCCAAAACGGCCTCACCATGAGCACGCTCATCCAGGGGGCCTGGTGCCAGCTCCTTCACCGCTATACGGGCGAAGAACGCGTCATCTGCGGCGTAACAGTTTCCGGGAGGCCGGCAGATTTGGATGGCGCTGAGAGCATGCTCGGTTTATTCATCAACACTTTGCCCTTGAGCGTAAAAATCGACCAAAATCTGGAAACGTTGCATTGGCTGAAAGCGCTCCAGGATCAGATGGCGGAAATCAATCAATATCATTTCTGTCCCCTGGCGCAAATTCAGGAATGGTGCGGCGTGTCTTCCCGACAACCACTCTTTGAAACCATCATCGTTTACGAGAATTACCCTGCGCTCAGCTCACTCGAGGCGCTATCAGGCAAACTCCAGATCGAAAACGTGCACAGCATCGAGCAAACCAACTATCCGCTGTGCCTGGTGTCAGCGCCTGGAGAGAAACTCCCACTCAAAATTGCCTTCGATCAGCGCTACCTTGGGGCCGAGGAAGTCCAGCGTATGCTGGGGCACCTGCAGACCCTGCTACAGAGCTTCGCCGAACACCCCAACGCCCCCCTGCTCGAGCTGCCAATGCTCACCCCCGATGAACAACAGCAGTTGCTCGTCGCCTGGAACAACACCGCTGCCAGCCTGAGCTTCGATCCCGTCCACTACACCATCGAGCGC
>JAJUJL010000031.1 GCA_029265355.1 Chloroflexota bacterium
CCCTGCGGATGGCCCTGGCCGATCGCCTCCCTGAAATCCATCACAGCGACCAGGGAGTACATTATGCCGCCCACGCCTACGTCGATCTGCTCCGAGCGCATCAGATCCAGATCAGCATGGCGGCGGTGGGCAAGGCCGAAGCGAATGGCTATGCCGAGCGCTTCATGCGCACCATCAAAGAAGAGGAGGTGGCCCTGTCCGATTACCGCGACTTTGCCGATGCTCGCAGTCAGAGTGGCAAAGTCATCGAGGATGTGTACAATCACAAGCGCATCCATTCATCGTTGGGGTATCTCACGCCGGCGGAGTTCGAAACCGCTTGGTTGGCATCACAACCGGAGGCGGATACCCCCTAAGCAGATCCGTTTTATTGTCCAACTTTTTGGGTCCACCTCAAACACTTCAATGGAAATCTGACATCATGTGGTATGAAGGCGTTCCATAGAAGGAGTGTGTATCATGTCACGGAAATTACAAATTGTCATTTTGACAATGGTAGGGTTTCTCGTTGTACTAGCCATTTTGAAAATGCCTTTAGTAAGTAGGGCCATGACGAATATATTGCCAGATTTGGTAGCAACCAAAGAACCTATTGACCCCTATATAGATCAAATCAAAGCATACCAAGAGGAGCTTCAGAGAACAGACTTGTCGAGTGAAACTCGAAATCTGATAGAAGAAAAATTAAACACCATCTCAATATTGGCTACTCAAAGAGCAGAGGGAAAAGCGCGCCAACCAACTCGACAAGTTTCAATGCTAGCAACATCTACAATCGAAGTCGCTAGCATAAAATTGCCGGATGGAATTGACGATCATCCTTCAGTTCCCTTTTCCGAGTCCATAGTTACCGTTCTCAATTCATGGAGAAAAACAACTAACGACCGATATTACCTGGTCTATGCTGGATATTTAACACAAGATTCACAACAAGGAGCTATTTTGGTGCTCCACCAAAGCACGCACGACTTTAAGCAGTATAACACCCCTGATAGTAGTGGCGGCGTGAGGGTTATCGAAGAAAAAGGCACAGTAATCATACTACAATCGGATAAAGGCACACTATTTTATTTCGATGTCGCCAAGGAACAGTTTGTTGACTCAAATGGCACACCGATTCCAACGAATACGCCATTGCCGCCAACATCTACACCAATTATTAGTTCTACTCCAACTACTATGTCTCCTTACCCATGAGACCTTTGGCAAGAGAAATATAGCTCATATCATACAGCCCAACAATCAGGTGGAGCGGACGGGCGGGGATTCCCCCGCCCGAGGGTAAGCGTGCGACCGAGGGCGCTCTGACCTTGAAAGGTGTCCCGTTGAAGTCCCACCCGCCGCTCACCTGAACCGTTATGCGGCTTAGGAGGACATATGCGTCAGCGGTTTGAGTTCCTGTTGACGACGGTTCTTGTGATTCTTACTCGGATCGGGGATGGTCTCAGCACCCACCTGGCCACCCCCGATCTCTCTCGCGAGTTGAACCCCTTGGGAGCTGGGGGCTGGCCGGCGTTGATTGCTACCGCTGCCGTCGTGCTTGCGCTTTCGACTGCATTGAACTATTGCTACGTCTTCCGCCCCGTCGACAACTTCCCGCAGACATTGGGACTCAGCTTTGAAGCATTCAAGCGACACTACTTCGATCCGCACGCCAACCCAACCCTTATGACCCGCACGGGCAGTGTGCTCGCTTACGTCTTTGGCTACATCGTCCCGCGCACGCTCATCGCGTGGAGCCTGCTGCTGATTGCGAACAATCTTTTCACGGCGTTCGGGATGGTCTTTACATTTGTCGCTGGAGGGGATCTCGCTGTTCTCTGGACACTGCGCGGCGTGTCGGGAAGCGCAATGGTGCGAGACCACCCAGAGCGCGTCGGATGCTACATCGCCGCATAACACTAGGTTGTAACTGACGACACTGCGCTGCGCGGCGCAGGTGAGCCGCTACCGTTATCCTGCCTATTAGGAACAGCAAGGTATAATTTTCTAGCAGACCGGCGAATACCATTGTTCGACGCTGGTGCTGCCGCACCAATTGCTGCGGCGGGGAGTTGGCAAGCCCGACCGTTGGGCATGACTCATCTCCACCCCCCTGGAGGATTGCGATGAACTGGTTTCAATCGTTGACCGGTTTTTCAGAGACCACAGCCGGTGAGGTGCGCAAGAACCTCACGGTTGCCGGTGAGAGGATGACTTCCCGGGTGAACGGCAGGGTGATGGCCTGTGGTCGCCTGGAAACGCCTTCCCTGGCAGAACTGCGCCAGCGCGTGCGGCAGATCACAGCGCCTGGCGGCTCGATTTCGGTGAGCGAGGTGGTTGCCAATGTCCAGGAGCTGCACACAAACCCTGCCAACGCCGGCGCCCTTTTTCAGGTAGCCTCCCAGTTCAACCTGCTGGAAATGGCCTCGCCGAGGGCTACACCTGAGTTGGGCGTGGGTATTTATGAATATGACCATACCCAGGGCCCGGCGTGCGCTGTCGCCTGCGGCGCGGGGACGATCTACCGCAATTATTTCGTCCCTGTGAAGGGTCAAACCGGTCAATCGGCGGACAACCAGATCGACTGCCTGGCTGACCTTGGGGAGGCCTTGGGGAACACCAACAACCGACTGTGGAAGATGCAGAATGGTTATGCCCTGGCGTCTCACAGCGGCCTGGTCGAGATCTCAAAACGCCTGGAAGGTGCTGACGAAGCTGGACTGGACGAACTGCGCAGCCTGTTGCGCATTGGCTTGCAGTGGGAAAGTGAAGTAACCCTGAGGAATGCGGGTCACAAAGTCTCACAGGCGTATTGCTCGGCTTTGCCGGTGGCTTATTCCCACCAACCTGCCCATCTTTGGGAGGCGTTCGCCCGCCTGGTGCTGGAGGCGGCCTATGAAGCCACGCTGTGCGCCGCCATCTTGAATTGGCAGGGCACGGGTAACCAGTGCGTGTACCTCACGCTGCTTGGCGGGGGGGCGTTTGGCAATGACAGCGGCTGGATCCTGGAGGCGTTGAGACGGGCGCTGAAGCGCTACCAGAATTGGTGTCTCGATGTGGCTATTGTGAGCTTTGGCGCCTCGAAGCCCTACGTCCGGCAGCTTGCCGGGGAGTTCGCCGCATGAGCACAGCAGATCAAATCACCATTCGCGGCGCTCGGCTTCACAACTTGAAGAACATTTCCCTTTCGATACCCAAAAACCAGCTTGTCGTGCTGACGGGCGTCTCAGGTTCGGGCAAGTCTACGCTTGGGTTTGATATCCTGTTCAAAGAAGGCCTGCGTCAATACATGGAGTCGCTGGGCATGGTCACCTTCGGCCTGGCAAAGCCGCCGGTGGAAGCCATCAGCGGGCTTTCGCCAACTGTCAGCGTGGACCAGCATCTCACCAACCGCAGCCCGCGCTCTACGGTGGGCACCACCACCGAGGTCTATACCTACCTGCGGGTGTTGTTTGCTCGCCTGGGGCAGCGCCCCTGTCCGAGCTGCGGAAAAACCGTGCCACCCGCCTTCGAGCCGCCCGAGATCGATTGGGAAGGCGAAGCAGAGGCAGAAACGCTCCCCGGCGCTTCCGCGCCAGGCGAGAGCTTTGCCTGTCCGCACTGCGGGGCGCGGGTGCCAGAGCTGGGCATGGCGAGCTTTTCGTTCAACAAACCTGCCGGCGCTTGCCCGACCTGCACCGGCTTGGGCGTTGTGCGCCAGGTCAACCTGGAACGCCTGGTCGATGGGGAAAAAAGCTTGTTGGATGGCGCTGTCTCTGTGTGGAATCCCCAGTATGTCCGTTATTACACCTCCATTCTAAAAGCTGCTGCGGCTTACTATGGGTTTGACGACGACTTCAGCCGGCCGCTCAAGGACTACACCGCACAGCAGCGCGATCTGCTTTTCTTTGGTGTGGAAAGTCCCCAATTTAGCCGGCACTTTCCGAATGTCAAGCCGCCGACCCTGGCGCGCCAGGGGCGCTTCGAAGGACTTGCCGCCAGTCTTCTGCGCCGCCACGCTGAACACCTCCACGAGCATCTGCACGAAGCGGATTACAAGGACAAGCTGGAAGAATACCTGGTGACCCAAACCTGCCCAGATTGCGACGGCACGCGCCTGCGATTGGAAAGTCGTCAGGTGACCGTCGCCGGGCAGAACATTGTGCAGGTCTCGCGATTGCCGCTGAATGAGTTGGCTGCCTGGTTGGACGGCTTCCCCGCTGTTTTCAGCCCCGGTGAAATGCTGATTGCCAGCCCCATCCTGGAGGATCTGCGCACGCGCCTGGTCCACCTGCTCGATCTCGGGGTTGGATACCTTACCCTGGAGCGTTCCTCGCCAACATTGTCAGCCGGTGAAGCGCAGCGCTTGCGCCTGGCGTCCTTGCTTGGCTCGGGATTGAGCGGAATGCTGTACGTGCTGGATGAGCCGACCATCGGCATGCACCAGCGCGACACCCGCCGGTTGATCGAGGTGCTGCGCCGCTTGCGCGACAAGGGCAATACGGTTTTGGTGATCGAGCACGACCTGGAAATGATCTCCGCCGCGGACCACGTGATCGATTTTGGCCCCGGCGCGGGCAAGCACGGCGGGCAGGTGGTCGCGACCGGCGCTCCGGCAGAGATTGCCAGGCAGCCTGGGTCGCTCACCGGCGATTACCTGGCGGGACGGGTTGCCATTCCCGCGCCAAAGCGCCGCCGCGCCCCAGGGCGCCAGGCTATCACGATTTATGGCGCTCGTCAGAACAACCTGCAAAATATCACCGTGCGCCTGCCGCTGGGGCTGCTGGTAGTGGTGACCGGTGTATCCGGGGCGGGGAAATCCTCGCTGATATTCGACATTCTCGGTCGGGCGCTGCGCCAGCGTCTGTACGCGGCGGGCGATGCGCCGGGCGAGTGCGATGCCATCGAGGGCTGTGAGCATATTCAGCGGCTTATCACCATTGACCAGGCGCATCTCGGGCGCCTGCCGCGCTCGAACGCCGCCACCTATTCCGACGCCTTTACCCCAATTCGGGAGGTTTTCGCGGCCACACCCGAAGCGCGCCGCCGTGGCATGTCTGCCCGGCACTTTTCTTTCAACGTGCCCGGTGGGCGCTGTGAGCGCTGCGAAGGGACCGGTGTGCTGAGCATCAACATGCACTTCCTGCCGGAAGTGGAGGTGCGTTGCCCGGTCTGCCGCGGGCGGCGCTTCACCCAGGAAACGCTCGCTGTGCAGTATGGCGGGTACAATATCTCGCAGGTGCTGGATTTGACCATCGAAGAAGCCCTGCCGCTGTTCAAGGATGTGCCCGCGGCGAGATCACGCCTGCAGGTGATGTTCGATGTCGGGTTGGGTTACCTGCAGCTCGGGCAGCCTGCCACCACGCTGTCGGGCGGCGAGGCGCAGCGCGTCAAGTTGGCAAAGGAATTGGGGCGACGGACGCGCGGTCACACCCTGTACTTGCTGGACGAGCCAACCACCGGCATGCACCTGGCGGACGTGGCGCGCTTACTGGGCGTGCTGCAGCGCCTGGTGGATGGGGGCAATTCCGTGATTGTCGTGGAGCACAACCTGGAGCTGGTCAAAGCAGCCGATTGGGTGATCGATCTCGGGCCAGAGGGCGGGACAGCGGGTGGCAGGTTGATTGCAGAGGGCACGCCCGAGCAGGTTGCTCAGGTACCCGCTTCTTACACCGGCCAGTTTTTGAGATGAAGGTTTTTCTCACCGGTGGCACAGGTTTTATTGGGCTGCCGCTGGCGAGGCGCTTGCGGGCGCGAGGCTGGACGATCACCGCCCTGGTGCGTCAACCGGACAGCCAGCCAGCCCGCGCCTTGCTCAAGATGGGAGCGCGCTGTGTGGTGGGGGATATCACCGAGCGCCAATCGATGCGCCAGGCGATGGCTGGCGCTGAGATCGTCATCCACAACGCCGGGTGGTACGAATTGGGTATCCCGCGCAAAGCGCACAAGTTGATGTACGCCACCAACGTCACCGGCACCGACAATGTGCTCAGCCTGGCGCTCGAGCTTCGCATTCCCCGCACCGTGTATGTCTCGTCCACGCTATACTATGGCGACACAGGCCCTGTGGCGCGAGACGAGAGTTACCAGCGGCAGAAGCCTTATACTTGTTACTACGAGCAAACTAAAGCTGAAGCCCACCAGCTTGGTTTGCAGTACGCCCAGCGCGGCTTGCCTCTGATACTGGTTTGCCCTGCCAATGTGCTGGGCGCCAATGACCATTCGGTGTGGGGCTACTTTGTGCGCCTGTACCTGAACCGGCTGCAGCCCCCGTTTGCTTGGGCGGCAGACACCATCAACACAGGCGTGCACGTCAACGATGCTGCGGAAGGCATCGCCCTGGCAGCCGAGAAAGGACGCCCAGGCGAGACCTACATCCTGGCGGGCGATCCCATGCGCACGCGGGATATTCTGGCTCTCTGGATGACGAAGCCAGGCGGAGCCAAGACCCATTTCTACTTACCCACCTGGCTGGCGGCGCCGCTGTTTTGGGCGCTGGAGCCACTGCAGCGCAGGCTGGGTTTGCCGGCTTTCATCTCTCGCGAGACGGCATTGGCGGGCGATATGCACATGTTCTTTTCCAGCGCAAAGGCCCAGGCCGAGCTTGGCTGGAGGTATCGCCAGGCCAGGGAGATGTGGGAAAATATCCTCGATCGAGAGCTCGAGTTGTTAGTTCAACGCCGGAAAAACGACATCGCTTACCGGCTGAACCCTCTGGAAATGGACATATGAGAGAGAAGCATTATGATGATAATCCTTGAAACCCAGCGATTGATCTTAAGGCGCCTTGAACCAGGCGATCTTGACAGCCTGTATGCCCTTTACCGCGACCCCGAAGTGCGGCGATATTTCCCCGAGGGAATATTGACCTTCGAAGAAACCAAGGAAGAGCTGGAGTGGTTCCTCAACGGGCATCCTGAGCATCCCGAGTTAGGTCTTTGGGCCACCATACTCAAGGAAGATAATCGCTTTATTGGTCGTTGCGGGCTGCTGCCCTGGACGATCGATGGAAAACCTGAGGTCGAGGTAGCCTATCTACTCGCGAAAGAGCACTGGGGAAAAGGTCTGGGGACGGAAGCTGCGCAGGGAGTGCTGAACTACGGGTTCGACCGCTTGAATTTATCGCGTTTGATTTGCCTGATCGATAAAGAAAACCGGGCATCTATCCAGGTGGCAACGAAGATTGGAATGAGGTTTGAAAGAGAAGGTTGCGACGACAAAGGGCCATTCCTGCTATATTCGATCGACAAAGCAGGGGAGAGAAGATATGTTTGAGCTACCCGAGTATGTGATTCTATCCAGGCAAGTCAATCAAACCCCGCATGGTAAAACGATCCAGCGGGGGTAAAGCTTTGTACCATTCTCGCGGCGCGCAGATTCCGGAGAAGTATCACGTGCGCATCATCTTTGATGACGGATGGAGCTCTATCCGCGCGGAGAAGAGCAGAACCGCCAGTAGATCAAAGACATGCGCCTAACAACGCTGGCTGGGGAGGTTGCCTTCGCGTATTTCGATGCGTTGATTGACGAGCTGATGGCTGATGAGAAGCGCAGCGTCAAGGCCCTGCTGACGCAGGAACAGATCATCCCGGGTTTGGGCAATGCTATTGCCCAGGATATCCTGTTTCGCGCTCGGCTAAATCCGAGGCATCCACTGACCGATCTGGATTCGACTCAGAGAAAGTTGCTCAACGATGCCATTCGGACTACGGTGAACAAGGTAATCGAGCCAGGTGGGCGATATGATGAATTCGTTTCTGAGATCAAGTCTATTTGGAGCTTCGACCGCAGCGAGGTAATTGAGGCGCATTATCTCGAACTGGAGCCAGAAGATCTTCATTTAAGTATCCTATCCTCTGATAAACTGAATAACACTTATGGAGGCCAACCATGTACATCCATGAAGCGCAAAAAGAGCTACGCATCGCTTTCCTGGGCGGATTTGTGGGCCAGATGCTCTCTGGTTTGATTTGGGCTTTGTCGGCTGCAATCAGCGCCTGGGCTTCGCCGCGCGCCGGGATGATGGCGCTGTTCGTGGTGAGCGCCATGCTTTTCCCGCTCACCCAACTTACATTGCGGCTGATGGGACGCCCGGCCAGGCTCAGCCCTGGCAATAGCCTGGGGCAACTGGCGACCCAGATCGCCTTTACCGTTCCGGTTGGTTTTCTACTCGTTGCTGCGGCTACGCTGTACCGGGAGAACTGGTTCTTCCCTGCCAGCATGATTGTGGTCGGCGCGCACTACCTGCCGTTCATCTTTCTGTATGGCATGTGGCAGTTTGGCGTCCTGGCGGCTGCGCTGGTGTTCGGCGGCGTCGGGATTGGGCTGTATGCTCCGGACGTGTTCAGCCTGGGCGGCTGGCTGAGCGCCCTGGCGATGATTGTCTTCGCTTTTTGGGGACGAAGTGTTGCGCTGCAGGAAGCGCGCCAGGCAAGCAGCTAGGTCATGCCTGATGATCTAACGATCAAAATCTTGCCTGGCGACGAGCTCACACCGCAAGCGTATGCCGACGTTTTGGAAATGTGCAACCGCGCCTATGAAGAAGACCTGGGCGCTCTGTTCAAGACGTTCAACCATACCACGCATGTTCTTGGATACCTGGGTGGTGCGCTTGCCAGCCACGCCATGTGGGTGACGCGCTGGCTGCAGGCGGGGGATGGGCCCCTGCTGCGCACGGCGTATGTCGAGATGGTGGCCACCGAGCCGCGCCTGCAGCGGCGCGGCCTGGCAACCGCCGTCATGCGCCGGCTGGCGGAATCTATCACGGAGTATGACCTGGGCGCACTGTGCACCGGATCGCCGGAGTTCTACGCCCGGCTGGGTTGGGTGGATTGGCGCGGCGCGCTGTTTATCCGCGCCCGGGAAGGCTTGATGCTCGTACCCGACGAACGGGTGATGATCCTGCGGCTGCCCAAGACGCCGGCGCTGGACCTGGACCTGCCGTTATCCGCGGAGTGGCGCGCTGGCGAGTTGTGGTAAGATGAGAATACGAGAGAAAAATTCATGCTGCATCCCTGGACGATCCAGCCGGACGAGGCAGTTCGCCTGCAAGACCAACTGCGCCAGCGCTTGCGCCTGGTATGGGACGGTCGGCCGGTGGAAACCGTCGCTGGCGCAGATGTGAGCTATTCTGGAAACCAGGCGCGCGCTTCCATCGTGGTGCTGCGATTTCCAGAGTTGATCCCGCTGTCGGCGGCGAGCGTTGTAACACCGCTGGCTTTTCCTTACATCCCGGGCTTGCTCTCTTTTCGCGAGGGGCCGGCGATACTGGCGGCATGGGAGAGGCTGACGCTTGAGCCCGATCTGGTGTTCTTCGACGGGCAGGGCATCGCCCACCCGCGTGGTTTTGGCCTCGCCTGCCATCTGGGCCTGTGGCTGGAGAAGCCCACTATCGGCGTGGCTAAATCGCGGTTGAGCGGGCGACACGCTGTGGTTGGCGCGCTGCCCGGCGAGCGGAGTGAGCTGGTTGACGAGAACGACCCGCGCAAGGTCATCGGCGTCGCGCTGCGCACGCGGCAAAATACAAAGCCGGTGTACGTCTCCCCAGGGCACCTGATCGACGTCGAGCATGCGCTGGCATTTACATTGGCTTGCTGCCGTGGCTACCGGTTGCCGGAACCCGCGCGTTGGGCGCACCGGGTCGCGGGAGGCGGGATTCTGCCTTAGCCTGGAGATAACCATGTTTCCCCAACCCTACGACTATTCCCCTCGCAGGAGGGTGTTCTCCATTTGAGAACGGAGCATTTCGCTTTCACCCAGAGCATGTCCATGCGCTGGCAGGGCCAGGTTTAGAGCCTGCGCCGCAACTGCAGGCGTCGGCGGTGGAATGCGCCCTGGCGAAGGGCTGAACGATCGAAGGGGTGATGGATAGCCGATATCGGATCAGGGCCAGGGCAAATTGCCGCCTGACCCTGATCATTAAGCAGCGCGACCGTGTTCGGGTCTACTGCGTCAAACCGAAGACCAGGCTCAGGAAATCCACGATCAGGCCATCGATCGGCGGCGTCAAATTATTTTCAGCGCGAAACAGGCGCATGGCGTGCCCGCCGCTGGGATAGATCTGCAGCCGGTAATGGTCGCCGCTGGCAGAGCGGCAAGTCTGCGCATCCCCAGGTTCATCGTCAGCGGCAACGCACCACACGGGTTTGCCTTCTTTGTCCAGCGCGGTCACGGCTTCTGGATAGAACACATTCAGGTAGCTGCCCGGACCGAGGGACATAGCGCCCAGGCAGCCCTCGCCGCAGGCATCCACCACGGCATCCGCGCCGATGCTGGCGCCAATGCCGGCGATTTGATCTGCATCAACGCCAGGCAGCGTGCGCGCCGTGGCATAGGCCGCGCGGGCATCCGCTACCCATAAGGGTGCGAGCTGGTCGAAGGGTATGTTTGCTGGCGCGCTCTCGCCGAAATTGCGGAAGTCGAACATGAAAACAGCAAACGAGCGTTCTGGCGGCAGTGGTGTGAAGGGGAAGGGAGTGTCGAACGGCATTCTCCCCGCAAACGAGGGGGCTGCCAGCCCGCGGTTTTGCAGCCAGGCGGCCATGCCCACATAGACCCAATCGTTCTTATCCCCGCCAGCCCAGTGCATCAAGACGACCAGCGGAGCCGGGTTGACCGCTGCGGGGTAGTATAGGCCCACCAGGGCAGCGCCATCTTCGGAGGCGAATTCGATGCGCTGCGGTTCGGGCGGCAGGACGGGCAGGGCAGGTTCCGGCGTCGCTGTTGGGGGCAACGGGGTCTCTGTCGGCGGTAGCTGGGTGGGTGTCGCAGTTGGTTCGGCGGTTGGCTGCGCTGTGGCAGAGGGTTGAGCCGGTATCTGCGTGGCTGCCGGCGCGACCGTTGGCGTACTGGGTGTTACTGCAGCAGGCGTGCTGCAGGCTGAGATTAGCAAGAAGGCGCAGCACAGGGCGAAAAAGGAAGATATTTTCATTTTGGCGTCCCTTTCACGATCAGTATATCCATAGGCGGCAAGAAATCAATTTACGAATATGCAAGCCGGCTCTCTCAATTTCAGACAACCGTTCGGACCCTCATGATAGGGTTGTCATCGCGAGCGAAGCGATCTCCATGGCCAGTTGGGGAATTGCCATGCCCCTGCGGGGGTCGCCATGACCCGTGAAGTGGAGGTTGTCCGAACACCTGCCTGAGGGTCGGGGCTCAGGATGGTTGAATATCCTTATTTTCCTCCAAGTTGTAGGTATAATGAGCTGAGTTCGTAGCAGCCAGGGGTGCTCCAGGCGCGCTGGGAATTCAGACAGGCGCAGTGATCTTTAAGGGTGAGGTGGTATGGTGGAAAACAGTCCGAGCGGTGGATATTCTTCTCAGGGCACAGCGGTTGTGATGGGCGCGGGCATGGCAGGTTTATGGGCGGCACGCGTGCTTTCGGATCACTTCGAGCGTGTGCTGGTGATCGAGCGCGATACCCTGCCCAGCGGTGTGGAGCCGCGCCCCGGTGTGCCGCAGTCGCGCCAGTACCACATCTTGCTGCTGCGCGGGTTGCAGCTCTTGAAAGAGTTATTTCCTGGGCTCGACCAGGAACTGGTTGCGGAGGGCGCGGTGGAGTTCGATATCCTCAAAGATACCAAAGTGTTCATGCGCAACCAGTGGCTGAGTCAATTTGAATCCGGACAGCGCTTGCTAAGCTGCAGCCGGGTGATGCTGGAAGCGGGCCTGCGCCGGCGGCTGCGCCAGGATGGGCGCGTTGAGTTTGTTGACGACACCGAAGTGGCGGGATTGCAGACCAGCGAGCAGGGCGCGGCAGTCACCGGCGCGCGCATCCGGCAGAAACAGAAAGGCGAACATCCGCGGTTGAGCCAGGATGTGCTTGCGGCCGACCTGGTGGTGGATGCGTTGGGACGCCGCTCGCCCACTCCGGAGTGGCTGGTGCAAGCCGGCTATCCGGCTCCCGAGGAAAGTGTGGTGGATTCGTTCCTGGGATACGTCACCCGTCGTTATCGCAAACCCGAAAACTGGCAGGCAGACTGGCGCATGCTGCTCTTGCTGGCGACGCCGCCCAGTGTGCCGCGCGGTGGGCTGATTTTCCCGGAAGAGAACGACACCTGGGTGGTGATGATGGCTGGCATCAATAAAAATTACCCGCCCACGGATGATGCCGGGTTCGATGAGTTTGCTCGCAGCCTGGGGGAGGAGTTCTACGGCGCTGTCCAGGCAGCCGAACCGATCTCGAAAGCGTACGGCTACCGCAATACCGACAGTCGCTGGAGGCGCTATGAAAAGCTGACCCGCTGGCCTGAGCGTTTTGTGGTTTTGGGGGATGCAATGTGCGGTTTCAATCCAATTTACGGCCAGGGGATGACGGTCGCCGCACTGTCTGCCCAGGCATTGGGTAGGCAACTGGGGCGGGCGAATGGCCGCCTGGATGGCCTGGCACAGCTCGCCCAGCGTGAAATTGGCAGAATCACCCAGGGCGCCTGGCTGCTGGCCACCGGCGCTGATTTGGAATGGCCAGGCACTGTGAGCAACAACGGCGGGCAGCACCTGGTCGATTCCATCGGGCGCTGGTATATCGCCAGGCTGTTGGACGCCATCCCCTACGATCAAAAGTTGCGCCTGGCGTTCAACGATGTCAACCAGTTGCTCAAACCGGTATCGTCTCTGTTGGCGCCTGAGGTCGCGCTGCGCGTGTTCAGCCATCGCCGGTGAGGGCTGATTGAGACAAGGCAGCGGCTTTGTCCGCTGGATGGCAGGAAGGAGAATCCATGTACCAGACCGACCAATACGAAGGTATGCTGGCCGAAACCGTGATGTACCCGGGGCACCAGGGACAGTTGATCAATGCTTACTTTGCCCGACCTCTGGGCGCCGGCCCATTTCCAGGCCTGGTGGTGATTCATCATCTGCCCGGTTGGGACGAGTGGTACCGCGAAACAACCCGCAAGTTCGCCCATCACGGCTACCTGGCGTTTTCGCCAAACCTGTATTACCGGGATGGGCACGGCGCCCCCGAAGATGTGGCAGCCAAGGTGCGCGCTGCGGGCGGCGTGGCCGATGACCAGGTGATGGGGGATGTTGCCGGAGCGTTGGACTACCTGCGCTCACTGCCTTATTGCAGCGGCAAGGTGGGTGTGTTCGGCACCTGCTCCGGTGGGCGGCATGCCTTCCTGGCAGCTTGCCGGGTGAAAGGCTTCGCTGCTGCGGTGGACTGCTGGGGCGGGCGCGTGGTGATGAGCAAAGACGAGCTCACACCGAAACAGCCCGTCGCGCCAGTGGATTACATTGCCGACCTGTCGTGCCCACTGCTGGGCATTTTTGGCGAGGAAGACCAAAGCCCCACCCCAGAGCAGGTCGATCTGCTCGAGCAGGCGCTCAAGCAACATGGCAAGAGCTATGAATTTCACCGTTATCCAAATGCGGGGCATGGCTTCTTCTACCACAACCGAGCCAACTATCGGCAGGCGCAGGCAGTGGATGGCTGGGAAAAATTGTTCGCTTTTCTGGCGCGATACTTGAAAAATGCCTGAAAAACACCCCTGGCTGCAACAAATCTTAGCGAGGTGAGCGATGTGCACGATGATTGCCCAACAGATCGAGATCAACGGCAGCGGCAAAGGGACAACGGGCTGGTTCACGCTGCGCCAGGCGAATATCTCTTATGACCACCCCTTCAACCTGCCCGCAGAACATGCTTTGAACATTGATTTTGTCAACGAGGCTTTGGGGCCAGGGGCGCGCGTGGCGGTCGAGCTGGATGAGCGCTCGGCGCGCGCCCTGGCGGCAGCCATCCTGGAGGCTCTGGCGCAGGCGGAGCATGGCGGATACCTGGAAAGGCCGTAGCTCCGGCTGGCTCGCGGCTCCAACGGCGGGCAAAGGCTTCGGCATCCGCGCCGCCGCCTACCTCCTGGATGTCGTCGTCATTTTTGCGTTGCACCTGGTGATGAGCTATGTGACGAGCTTTGTCATCAGCATGGTCGTTTTTCTACTGGGCCTCAATGTCACCCTGGATGTGCGTACGTCTGTGTGGTTGAGCCTGGCGATTGGCGTGATCAATACCCTGGTTTACTTCGGCGTATTCGAGACGCTGTACGGCGCCAGCCCTGGAAAGGCATTGCTGCGATTGCGGGTGGTGATGGAAGATGGCAGCCCTTGCACGTGGCAGGCCGCCCTGGCGCGCGGCGCGCTCCGCTTCTGGGATGGTTTCTTGTTGGGCGTTCCCGGTATGGTGAATATGCACGAGCCTTTGCACCAGCGCACTGGCGATAAACTTGCGCATACCCTGGTCATAGCTGCTTCCGATCCGATGATCCATAGCCAGCGTGACTGGGTCTGGTTCCTGGCAGCATTGGGGCTGTACCTGCTCTGGCAAGCTGCGGTGAATGTGCTTTCACTGTTGAGCTAAGCTATTTTATGGACGCAAACCACGTGAAGCCGCCGCTGCTCGCCTACCTGAAGCCCACTTATCTCGTGTCTTTGCCCGAGCGGCTGCTGCGCGCCCTGGCTGCTGCCGTCGGCGGATTGGTCTTTCAGATATCTGAAGTGGCGCTGCCGCTTTGGGTGCGTCGCACGCGCCTCTACCAGGCGCTGGTCTACCGCATGCTGCGCTTGACGGTCGAGTTGTTGGGGGACGTCAAAGGAGTCTTTCCAACTGAGGCCATCCCCGCTGGCGACCTGGCGGTGCGTAAGGCAGTCGGCAACGTGGTCGAGTTGGCAGGTTTTTTGGCTTTTGGCTGGTCGCCGCTGTGGATACTGGCAGCCGCCTCCGACCTGACCGGCGGCACTCGCGCCTATTTAGATCTCTTCGTAGCTGAACTGCGGAGCGCGGACCTGCTCCAGAGCGAGGTGGAAATCCAATCGGTGCGCGACTTGCTGGACGCCCTGGAGTCTTCATCCGCAGTTGCCGCGGATATGGTGGATGTGCCGCCGCTGAACGTGCAAGACCTGGAACGAAGCTGGGAGAGTTTGAAACACGATGCCAGTCGCCTACCGCGCCCAGAGCAGCTTGCCGGGTTGTACCGCATTTTGCAGCAGGTTTCCCAGGCGGAGGGAGTGTCTCCGCTGGAAGTATCTGGCCTGGTCGCAGCCGGCGCATTCCGGGCAGGCATCCAGTTGGGCAGCGTGCATATCTTCGATTATTACAAATCAGCCCTGGAATCCATCAACAAAGAAGGCTGGGCGGTGTATGTGCTGAGAGTTGCCCGACCGTATGCCTCGGCGGTGAGTGCTCATTTTGACCCGCGCCGGCCTTCGTTGACCGAAAAAGCCCTCCGGAAGCTGGTTCATTAATCAGGTGATTGCTCGCTTAGAAGGCGCTGCCCTGGTAAGCGCGAATCGCCAGCCCAGCGGTGACGCTGCTGAAAGTGTTGGACTCCACCACGCGCTCTTCTCCAAAAACGCGCTGCAGCATGGCAGAAAAAGCGGGGATATTGGAAGAGCCGCCCGTTTTCACCACCGCGTCGATTTGCTCCACTTCCAACCCGGAGGCAGCCAGTGTATCGTGCAAGACCGCCTCGATTTGCACCTGGTAGTCCTGGATATCCTTTTCGAACTGGGTGCGGGTGATCAATTCCCACAGATCGATACCAGCCTGCTTCAGTTCTACCAGCGCTGCGCCGCGACTGGAGAGGGTGATCTTGGCCGATTCCACCTGGTTGTAGAACGAAAAGGCCAGGTCGTTGAAGATCAAAGATTGAAGAGTCTTTAGCCGCACTGGCGCAGTTTTTGCCTGGATGGCGCGCTCCAGCGTGTGGCGATTCTTGGGCGTGCTCAGTTCTGGCAGGGCGATCCAATCTGGCACCGCGTGGATCAGCTCCAGGATATCGGGCTGGTGCACGATTTCTCCATACCCGAAGTGGGGCAGCAGCCGTTTTTGGATCAAGGCGCGATCGAAATCGCTGCCAGCGATGCCAATACCGCCGCTGGCGAAAACCTTACGTCGCCGGGGATCACCCAGGCGCATGATTGCCAGGTCCAGAGTGCCGCCGCCGAAATCGAAGATCAAGACATTTTGCGGGCGGGCAAGGGTCTGCTCGTAGAACAAGGCGGCAGCCACTGGCTCCAGCTCGAAGTCCACTCGCCGGAAACCGGCTTGCAGTGCAGCCTGGCGCAGTGTGTTTTCTGCTTGCTGATCGAGGTTGGGCTGTGTGGAAAAATGCACCGGTCTCCCCAGGGTGACCGCGCTGATTTCTTCGCCCAGCAATTCTTCGGCGCGCTCTTTCAACAATTGCAGGTAGACCTGGATCAGATCTACAACCCGGTAATAGCGTTCGAAGATCTGCGTCCCGGCATAATGATCGCTGCCTCCGCCACGCCGCAGGGCGGTTTTCAGATACTGCAGCAGGCGACCGGGAGTTAGCTCGTCAACGTAGGTGTAAACATCGCGCACGTAAAACATCTCTGCGCCGTGATACTCGATCTCGCCGACGCGCTTCTTGACAAACCGCCGCAGGCGGTTGACATTGTGGCGATAGTACAGCTCTACCGCCTCCTGCCCGATGTAGCGCCGGTCTTCGCGGGTGATATACAGGATGCTTTTCACCACTTCTGGCAGCACGTTTTGCCGGTCTATCGGTAAGATACGCACGCTATGCCCGTCGCTGATGGCCATGCCAGAATTGGAGGTGCCGAAGTCGAGTCCAACGTGCAATCCCATGATCGCTGCTCGCAGTCTTTGGGTTTTACGACCCGGATTAAAAATCGCCGGCGATGAAAGCCAGCACGCTGCCGTGGGGCTCGATCGCCCCGCCACGGGTGATGGTTCGAACAGAATGCAGGAACAGGCTGCCATCGCTGTGAAGGCTAATCGCTCGATCTTGTTCGTTGACCGCCGCCGCGCCCACCACGCGCACGCCAGCGGCGCGGCGCGATGGCGAGTACAGCGCCATGCCTTTTTTCTTTTGAGGCGGGGTTGCATCCAGGCTCTGTGTGTCGCGGTGCACGATCTTGCCGGTCTGGGTCATCACCACCAGCGAGCGGTCGGGTGCGGCGATCAATGCCGCCATGATGTAGTCATAGGTCTCCAGCCGGAGCGCTTCGACGACAGAGAAGGGCAGTTGCGCGACATCCACGGAGGCCATGAAACCCTGGCTGCTGAGCAGCACAAGCAGCGCCTGCTTGCCGCACAGCAGCAGCTCATAGGCTTCATCCGGCGGCTGCTTCACGCCGGAGCCCAGATAGCGATTGGCCAGGATCGATTGAGCCATGTTGGTGCCGATCTTCTTGACAAAGCCACGCCGGCTGGCTTGCACAAAGTAATCCGCGACCGTGAGGCGCGAGATGGGCAGGATGCAAACCAATTTCTCGCCCGCCAGCGGCTCCTCAGGCGATGGCGTCGCCTGCCAGCTTGGCCCATCGGTAGGCTGGATAACCGGTATCGCATCGACTGGCCCCACGGCGATCCTTCCGGAGGTGAAAAAATAGAGCAGTTCCTCCGTAGAGGGCGTTGCCAATAGGCGGATAGGATGCTCCTGATATTCGAGATTCCCCTGCAAGTGGGCAATTTGGATTGGCTCTTGCGTGTCGGAGCGGTCGATCTCCAGGCGCAACACTTTGCCCAGGCTGTTGTAGACCAGCACACTGGTCAGAGCGGGTTGCTTTTCTGCGGCAGCCTCCGCCGTGTGCAGCGCTAAGTCCCCAGAGAGCTGGCGTTTGAGCACTTCCAACTGGTATTCCAGGTGGGCGATGCGCTGCTCATACTCTTCGACGCGTTTTTCGGTCATCAAGGCGATGTTCTCGGCGAGCAGCTCCTCGTTCCGCGCCGATAGATCGCGTAAGCGGTTGGCGATAAAGCGGATGATCAGCTCAGCAGAGGCAGGCCGCTGTTGCACTTCTTCCACCCATTGTTCGATTTTTTCCGCTGAAATCATGCGTGTGCTCCCTCAAGAGATGCCGGACCTGGCAAGCAAGTGAATGACCTTTTATTATAAACCGGTTTTTTTCGTTTTCTCAGCCATCTACTAAATACCTCCAACTTACGCCAATACTGTTGTAGAATAGCCCTGTATCCCTGCGCCGGCTGCGAAGGTGGATCGCTTGCCAGCCGATTCGATACTGCCGAGAGCAACCACAAATTGGAGGAATTAATGTCCCCTCACGAACTTGCCGGAAAACCAGCCCCCGCTGAGATGTTGGAGAACATTCCCCGATTAATCTCAGCTTACTATACCAATCACCCCGATCCAGAAAATCCGCAGCACCGTGTTGCCTTCGGCACATCTGGGCATCGCGGCACATCCACCCAAAAAAACTTCAATGAGGATCACATCCTGGCAATCAGCCAGGCGATTTGTGAGCTGCGCAGGGAGCAATCCATCACCGGCCCGCTGTTCCTGGGGATGGATACCCATGCGCTCTCCGAGGCGGCTTTCTGGAGCGCCATCGAGGTGTTTGCGGCCAACGGGGTTGAGCTGTGCATTCAAGACGGTTACGGGTTTACTCCCACACCGGTGATCTCGCACGCTATATTGACGCATAATCGTGGGCGCACTTCAGGCTTCGCCGATGGCGTGGTGATCACCCCCTCGCACAACCCGCCGCAAGATGGCGGCTACAAATATAACCCACCCAACGGCGGTCCAGCGGATACGGAGACCACGCGCTGGGTGCAAGATCGCGCCAATGCGATCCTGGGCGATCGCCTCAGGGCTGTACGCCGGATGGATTTGCAAAAGGCCCTGCGAGCGGAAACCACCCGGCGGATCGATTATGTGCAACCCTACGTGCGGGATCTGCAAAATGTAGTGGATATGGAACAAATCGCTCGCGCCGGTCTAAAAATTGGGGTCGATCCCCTAGGAGGGGCGGGTCTCGCCTATTGGGAGCCAATCGCCGAGCGCTACCGCCTGAACATCCACATTGTGAACCGGCATGTGGACCCCACTTTTCGATTTATGACGGTCGATCACGATGGCAAGATCCGCATGGATTGTTCATCGCCCTATGCGATGGCTGGCCTGATCGGTTTGAAAGATCAATTCGACATTGCTTTTGGCAACGACCCCGATTACGACCGGCATGGCATTGTCACCCGCAGCAGAGGATTGATGAACCCTAATCATTACCTGGCTGTTGCGATCCACTACCTGTTTCAAAACCGGCCCGGCTGGGGAAAGAATGTGGCAGTGGGCAAGACGCTGGTATCCAGCTCGATGATCGATCGGGTTGCGGCGGCGCTTGGCTTGCGCCTGTGCGAGGTGCCGGTGGGTTTTAAGTGGTTTGTGGACGGACTATTGGATGGTTCTCTGGGCTTTGGCGGGGAAGAGAGCGCGGGAGGGTCCTTCTTGCGCAAAGATGGCAGCGTGTGGACGACCGATAAAGATGGCTTCATTCTGGATTTGCTGGCTGCCGAGATCCTGGCGGTCACGGGACGTGATCCCGGGGAGCATTACCGGGAGCTGGAGCAGCGGTTTGGCGCATCGCAGTACGCGCGCCTGGACGCCCCGGCAAACACGAATCAAAAGAAAGTGCTGGCGAATTTGTCGCCGGAGATGGTACCCATTGAAATGCTGGCGGGTGAGAAGGTGCTGGCAAAAATCACCCATGCCCCGTGTAACCAGGCTCCAATTGGCGGGTTGAAATTGGTGACCGAGAACGGTTGGTTTGCGGCGCGGCCCTCCGGCACCGAAGATGTCTACAAGATCTATGCCGAGAGCTTTCGCGGCGCAGAGCATTTGCGCCAGA
This sequence comes from Chloroflexota bacterium, assembly GCA_029265355.1. Taxonomy (GTDB): domain Bacteria; phylum Chloroflexota; class Anaerolineae; order Anaerolineales; family UBA4823; genus JAJUJL01. Next base: position 19,594 of record JAJUJL010000031.1, read on the forward strand.
TTCAGGAAGAGGCCAGGCAAGTTGTGTCGGCAGCCTTTGTTGCAGCAGGCGCCTGATATCGCCAGGGGTGCAGCGGTGCAACCGGTTAGCCCGATCTTGATTGCTCATCTTTTTTCTGAGTTGCATGAACTGTTGCTCTCGCTGCTGCGCGGGCTGAGCGATGAACAGTGGAGCCTGCCAACCGCCTGCGGGGACTGGAGTGTGCGCGATGTGGCTGCCCATTTGCTGGATGGCGACCTGCGTCGCCTGTCTTTCCAGCGGGATGGTTTACCCCTGCTGCAGCCCGATGAGCCGATCTCCGATTACCGCAGCCTGGTGCGTTTCTTGGACCAGCTCAATGCGCAGTGGGTGCAGGCTGCCAGGCGTCTTAGCCCGCGGGTCTTGGTTGCGCTGTTGGAAATGAGCGGCAGGGAGCTGGCGATATTCTTCCAGGCGCTGGAGCCATACGACATCTCGCGGACAGGGGTTGCCTGGGCAGGCGAGGAGACCTCGCCAAACTGGTTCGACCTGGCGCGCGAGTTCACCGAAAAGTGGATGCACCAGCAGCACATCCGAGACGCGGTTGGAAAAAGCAAGGGCATCGATACGCGGCGTTTGATGTACCCGGTGTTGGACACTTTCATGCGCGCTCTGCCGCACACTTACCGGCACACGACTGCGCCGGATGGAATGACGATCAGCCTGGCTGTCACCGGTCAGGCCGGGGGAGAATGGACGCTGCGCCGGGAGAAGCAAAGCTGGCAGCTTTATCATGGGCGCGTCGAGCAGCCCGGTGCAGAATTGCGCTTGAGCCAGGATACGGCCTGGCGGATTTTTACCAAGGGTTTATCCCTGCTGGATGCCAGAGCTCGGGTTGAAATCCACGGTGATGAGGCGCTTGCCGCGCCATTTTTACGCACGGTTGCTATCATGGCCTGATCTTGGCCAGGTGGTACCCTTGATCTGGCAATATCGAGGTGGACATGAAGTATGGCTTTGTTTTCCCCAAAGGGGATGCGCGCCAGGCCGCTGAGCTGGCTTACCAGGCTGAACAGTCCGGCTGGGATGGCTTTTTTATGTGGGAACCGGTCTGGGGCGTGGATGCCTGGGTGAGCCTGGCGGCTGCGGCGATGCGCACCGAACGCATCCGGCTGGGGACGATGATCACCCCCGTTTCACGCATGCGACCCTGGAAGCTGGCCAGCGAGACAGCCACCCTGGACAATCTCTCCGGGGGGCGAGTGATTTTATCGGTTGGCTTGGGCGCGCCAGATACGGGCTTCGCAGCCTTTGGTGAGGTGACCGACCGCAAGACCCGCGCCGAGCTGCTGGATGAGGGCCTGGATATCTTAACCGGCTTATGGCGTGGGCAGCCGTTCAGCTACCAGGGCAAGCATTACACGGTGCAGCCCACCGATTTCATGCTTCCTCCGCCGCCAGTTCAGCAGCCGCGCATTCCCATTTGGGTGGTGGGCGCCTGGCCAAGCGACAAATCTATGCAGCGCGCCCTGCGCTACGATGGGTTATTGCCCTCGGTAGTTCACAAGCATAAAAATGGATCCAGGCAGGTGAAACAGGCCCGCCCTGAGGATATCCGCGCCATCCGGCAGTATATCCAGGCGAATCGCAAGAACGCAACGGACTTCGACATTGTGGTGGAGGGCGAGACGCCGGGCAAAGACCGGCGAGCGGCTTCAGACCAGGTAGCGCCCTGGGAAGCAGCCGGCGCTACCTGGTGGATCGAAGCTATGTGGAATGCGATGGATCAGCCGGAAGATGTTGGCAGGCGGGTACTGCAAGGTCCGCCGGCTGGATGACACTTGCGCCTGATTGAGACGCCCTCGGTTAAACCGCCCTTTCCTTCAATACCTGGGCAATGACCTCCTCGACCTCAGCGCTGAGCGCTCTGGCGGGATGCTCACTCAAGATCTTGCGCGCTTGCCGGTTGGCGCGCTGGAAGGTGTCCAGACTGCCCCTGGCCGACCAACGGTCATAGCGCTGGCGGTCAATGATCTGGGGGATGAAGAGCGAATTGCGCCAGTTTTCCAGAGTGTGAGCGTCTGCCATAAAGCCAGAGCCCGTGGTTACCTGGTCGATGGCTTCCAGAGCCAGGGTGGTGTGATCGAGGGTGACGCCTCGGATCATGACGCGCACTGTATCGATGATCTCATTACATAACACGATCATTTCCATCGAGGAAGTCAAGCCAGCCTCGATATAACCCACATCGTGCACCAACGTGGCGCGCGTCAGGTAGGCGCTGTAGATGGACAGCATAGCTTCCAGGCCTGCCTGGGCATCAACCACTTTTGAGTCGGTTGCGCCGCCGGTGCCCCAGACGGGCAGGCCATAGTGCCGAGCCATATCGGTCAGGGCGGCGTTGCCCAGGCACCATTCGGGCGAGCCGTAGCTGACGATCATGGTGCGCATGTCCATGGCGGCTGTGTTGGCGCCATAAAGGAAGGGAGAGCCCGGGTGGATAAGCTGGGTCATCACCAACCCGGCCAGGGTTTCGGCGTTGCCCAGGGCTACGGCGCCAGCGAGGGTCACCGGCCCGCCGCCGCCCAGGTTGGTGGAGGGAATGAAAGCCGCCGGAATGCCCGTTTCAGCGCAGAAGAGCAGCTTTTCAACGGGATCGACAGGGAACAACAGTGGCGAGATCGGCTCGGAATAATTGATCAAGAAGGGTCGCTGGCGGAGTTGCTCGGCGCCGCCGGCCTGGGCGCAAGCAATTTGCCAGATGTGCTCCATATCTCGCCGATCGCGAGCCGTGAAGACCAACGGTTTACGCGTGCCGCGCATCATCTGGATAAAGGCGTGTATGTAATGATCCTGCGGCGGCACATCGACCGGCGTACCCATGGACATGACAAAGTCGATGTTGGGCAAGGCATCGCACAGGCGGGCGATTCTGCATACATCTTCGGCCACAGGATAGCGCCTTTCGCCGGTTTCAAGATCCAGGGTGTAAATGGTGTCGGAGCCGGGTCCAAAGTAGACCTCTCCGGGCGTCAGCGGCATGACCAATTCGCCCTCCTGGTTGCAGATGGGCAGGCGTTTAGGCGCCGAGGCGAGCGCTCGCTGCACCAAATGGTTGGGGATATGCACACGCCCGCGCTTTCCCAAATACGCGCCGTTCGAAAGCAAGAGCTGCCTGGCTTTTTCTTCTCTGAGATCGATACCGGTGTTCTCCAGGATTTGCAGGCTTGCCTGGTGCATGGCTTGCACCTGTTCTTCAGAAAGCACCCGGATGGTTGGATGGGTGGGGTTGGATTGAATGTGCTTCATCTATTCTCCTTTTGTGTGGATGTTGTAGCTTGTGAATGTTTGGTTTACATTTCTTATCCTGGTTTCAGTTTATATTAAAGAAGCAGGGATATAATTTAATGCTACATGTGTTTGATTTGTTTATTCTCTTCCATGCTGGGAAACAGCGAAGTTTGGATAAGCCCAGCTTGCCCAAACTTCCTTATCTCCAGCTCCGGGTTATAAAGGTTTGGAGTTACGCACTTCGGGTGGGTTGGGGGATATTTTGGCGGGCTTCGCCCGCCAAAATACCCCCCAACTTCCCCCAACTGCGTAAGTCCTGAAGGTATTATCGCACAATTTGAAGGAGGTCAAACCAATATGAACAATATTAAAAAATTATCCCCGAAGTTGATCTGGGTATTCCTGGTCTTATCGTTGTTAGCCCTGGCTTGCCGGGTGGCGGTGCCGGACGACACGACTTCAGAGCCGGTAAGGACGGTTGTGGTGACGGTGGAGGTACCTTCCGGAAACGCATCCACCTCGCAGGGACAGCCCTCTGGAGGGCCGGTGCAGCTTGTCGAGGATGATACAGCGCTGGTGAACCTGTACGCAGCCGTCAATCCATCGGTGGTCAACATCACGATCTACAATAACCGCGATGGGCAGTTTATCCCCGAAGGGCAAGGTTCTGGGTTTGTCTATGATAGCGAGGGGCATATTATCACCAACGCTCATGTTGTGCATGGCGCCGATCAAATCGAGGTCACCTTCTCGGAGGGCACTACCCGCTTGGCCGAACTGGTTGGGGAGGATCTGAACAGCGACCTGGCGGTGGTCAAAGTGGAATTGCTGCCGGGCCTTCAGCCTTTGCCCCTGGGAGACATGGAGACGCTGGCGGTGGGGCAAACGGTAGTTGCCATCGGTAACCCCTTCGGCTTGCAAGGTACGCTGACGCGCGGTGTGATCAGCGCGTTGGGGCGCACCATCCCAGCGCTGACCCCGTTTTCGATTCCGCAGTCGATCCAAACCGATGCCGCCATCAATCCTGGTAACTCCGGCGGGCCGCTTTTGAACTTGAAAGGCGAAGTGATTGGTGTGAATGCCCAGATCGAAACCGACGGCGTCAGCCGCAGTAACCTGGGCGTGGGATTCGCCATTCCGGTCAGCATTGTCAAGGTTGTTGTACCTGATCTGATCGAAAAAGGTGAGCACGAATGGGCGTGGCTGGGCGTGCGCGGCGGCAGCGTGACACCCTTGCTCGTCCAGGCGATGGAGCTTCCCTTTGAAAAGGGGGCTTATTTAGCTGAAGTGCTGCCCAATGGACCATCCGACCAGGCCGATTTGCGCGGTTCCAGCGATAGCGTCACGATAGACGGGCGCACGGTGGAGGTTGGCGGCGATATTATCACTGCCATCAACGGGCAACCTGTTACTTCCTTTGACGATCTGTTGATCTTCATTGCCTTGAACGCCAAGCCAGGCGACGCCGTCACTCTCACGATCTGGCGAGATGGCAAGTATATGGATGTGACCGTGAATTTGGAGAAACGCCCTGACTCAATCAGCTCGCTGGGGGCAGCCGGTTAATTTGCATTGCTTCACCTGAGGCGGCGTGGGGTGGCTCACCCTGCGCCGCCTTTTTGATGGGTCTGCTCAGCTCGATATCACGGAGAGTGTTTTGAAGTGATGCAAAATGGATCGACTAACTCTGTGCGAGGCAGGTTTGGGTTAGCCCGGGTTCAGCTCATCCAGCAGTGGCAACAATTCAGACAACGCGCCGATGCTTGCGTCGGGAGTGATGGGCTCCCGGAGATCGACAGGATTGGTGAACGCTGCCCGACGCGTGATCCAGATGGAGAATATTCCCATTTGGCGAGCGCCCCCGATATCGGCTCGCAGGTTATCACCGACCATGGCGACTCGCCTGGGCGGCAACCTCCAACGATCCAGGGCAGCTTGAAAGGTGAGCGGGTGAGGTTTGCGATACCCCAGGTAAGCGGAGGTCAGGATAAAATCGAAAAACTGGCGCAACCCGGCCTGATCGACCAACGACTGCACATCCTCATCATCTGCGGCGTTGGAGAGAAGGCCCAATCGTAAGCCCCGCTTGCGCAGCGCCGCTAAGGTGGGGTGAGCATCAGTTTCAACTTTCCAATGCTGCTGCGTGACTGCGTACATCTCTGCCAGCGCCCGGCGAAGAAGTCGCTCTGGGATTGCTGTGTAACCCATCTCCGATAACACGCTTTGCAACACATACAAGGTGCTGTGCTCGACCAGATGCTCATCCCGCTCATCCTGGTATGTAACCAGTTGCGTTTCCCAATTTGCCAGGAATGCTTGCTGGTTCAGGTCCAGCCCAATTGCCAGCAAAGTATCCAGCACTCGAGCGTTGCTCGCCGCCCGCAAGGCTGGCCAATCACCATCGAAGTAAATCAGCGTGCTGCCCAGGTCAAACAGGATAGCGTCAAAAGGGGGGTTGCCATCTGCCTGCACGATCAATAGCCTCGCTCCACATCGATGACATTCAGTAACGGCAACCCATCCAGGTAACGGCGCAGGTTCTCGGCGAATAGTTCCATAGCGCGCTCGTTGTAGAAGGGTGTATTGCCGGAGATGTGCGGGGTGACAATGACGTTGGGTAGCTTCCAGAGCGGGCTGTCGGCTGGCAGAGGTTCCTCAGGAAAGACATCCAATGCTGCGCCGGCAATCTTGCGCTCGGTCAGGGCAACAATCAGCGCTTTGTGATCCACGATCCCGCCGCGGGAGATATCGACCAGGAAAGCGGTGGGTTTCATCACAGCTAATTCGGGAGAGCTGATGAGGTTCTTCGTATCGGCGGTTTTGGGCACGGTAACCACCACGTAGTCGCATTCCTTCAGCATCTGGCGCAGCGCCTCAGGAGGATACAGGCGAGTCAAGAAGTGCCCTCCCGGGTCGCCCATTCCAGGCGGAGTGTAGCCCAGGTCTTCGGGGTGCATGGCATCGCGCTTGCTTGCCAGCACCTTTGCGCCGAAGGCGTTCAGCAGGCGCGCCGACTGGCGGGCGATGCTGCCATAACCGATGAAGCCGACTGTACTGTTGCGCAGTTCCAAAGGCATAAAACGTTCCCAACGGTCCTGCGGCCATTCGGCGCGTTTCTGGTGAGCTATCAGATCCGGTAGCCGGTGACCGAGGGCCAGGACTGCCATCAGGATATATTCAGCCATTTGGCTGGAGGCCGCGCCGCTGAGGGTGGTGGCAACGATCCCGGGTTGGCGCAAGATTGGCTCCTGAAGGGCGTGGTCCACTCCAGCCCAATGAAATTGAATCCAGCGCAGCTTGGGAGCTTGCTCAGGTGTGGGGAGGATGCGATTGGTGTACAGAATTTCCGTCTTCTGCCACATTTCATCGCTGACTTCGTCAGGTTTGTTGGCCTTCAGGGTGGTAATTTTTAGATTCGGTGAGATTTGCTGCAGACTCTCGACCAGCGAGGGCGCCAGGGGGGTGGTAATCAAGACTTCGATGGATGGATTCATAAGCCTATCCTGTGGGTAAGAGTGGGAATAATGTTGGATAAACGTTGGATAAATGTGGGATAAAAGGGTTATCCATCGTCGCCGCTTCCTGACTGGCTTAATGTCACCTCGGTCAGGTAGCCCAGTTCAGCCAGGGCAGCCTGCACTTTTACCCAGGAACCTGGGCGTATGGTGATCACGGTCGGTCCGAGCTGCTCGCCCAGAAAGCGCGCGGCGCGCGAATTGCGCACAGCTTGCAGGATTTCCGGGTTGCGCACACGCAAGATCATCACATTTTCCAGGCGCGCCTCGCTGCCGTAATCCTGCCAGCGACCCACGGCGCGTGAGATGCTGGGCGGCACGGTCAAAGCATGCTGTCGCAAGAGCGCCAACAGGTGATTGGGACGCAGGCCCTGCTTGCGAGCGCGCTCCAGGGAAGCGGGTGTCAGGCGGTAGTGGTAAGCTTCTTCCTTCTCGCCTTCCCACTCGCTGAAGCGGGCGATCTGGTAGCGCACCACGCGCGGCACCAAGCGCAGGACACGCAGCCGGGCATCTGAGCTGATCAGGAGCTTTTCGTCTTCCAGAGCAGCGGTCGAGGGCGGCGCGCCAGCCAGTAGCTCAGCGGCTTGGGCAGAGAAGCGAAACGCTTGCGGCGGAGCGTCTGCCTGGGGGGCCGCCAGGTCGAGGATGCCAAGCCAGTGCAACGGTCCAGAGATGATATAGCGGATCATGGCGCCTTCGACGCGCTCCCAATGCTCGAAGCCGCGCAGGAACTGCCCGCTGCTGGCATCGCGCAGGTACCAGGAATCGTAATCGCCCGCTGGGCGTTGAAAATCCGGCTGTTGGGCGTGAATATCGGCAATGAACCCGGGCAAGCTCCACCAGGCACCACGAGGGACGGTCTTTAAGAAATCCAGCAGCGCATAACGGGCTTGCAAAGCATCGTTCTGCCACTCCCCCTCGACGGCGAGTCCGGGCGTCATGCGCAAATCATTGATCACCGGGCTGTGCATCCAGGCGCGTGCCATCTGGGCAATTGCCTTGGCACGCGAGAGTTCCAGGAAGTGTCGCGTCGGCTCGGGTTTGGGTAGACCATTGTCACCCAGCAAGCCGTCCGCTTCCAGGATGGCGCGCACAAATTGGGGGGTCAGCGCTGGCCAGACTGGGTATAAACTGCTGATTTGCCAGTCGACGGCCAGAGTGGAGATGGCCTCTGGAGAGAATTCCAGGCGCAAGGCTGCCAGCAGTGTGCAGGCGTGATCCAGGATGCGGTCGTTGGCTGGAAAAGGCGTCGCTTTCTCGGTCTGGGAAGCGGGTCTTCCGAATGGCTTGGGCAGCGCGGCGGTGGGGGCGGGAATGAGCGCTGCAAAATCATCTGGAATATACGCCATTTCCACAGGGCCTGTTGGGGTATCGAAGAAAGCCCGCCCCAGGATACCACAGTACCACAGGCGCTCGGCTGCAGAGACGGGGCGGCGGTGAGGCTTCTCACGCTCCCGCCTGGCGGCGCCCATGTCGCGCACTTCTCCATGCCGGCGAGTAAACATTGCCCAGGGCAGGGCGCCCTTAGAGCGCAGAAGATCATCGAGCGCAGCCCGGGCTCCACCAGGCAGGCTCTCGATCAAATCGGCTGCCTGGCGGCTGGATAACATGGCCAGGGCCAACTGACCCGCCGCGCTGGGCGCATCTGAGGCTGCCAGCTCCACGCCCCAAACCTCGGCGACAATGCGCAGGAAGCCCAGATCACGGTTTTGCAGGTGGTGCAGCAGATCGGGCATACTGAGTTTCGCAAATGACGGTCATAGACAAGTCAACACATGACTTGCAGTGCGCCGGGCAGGATTTCGACCGAAAGTTTTCGAATATCGACGCCAAAGCCGGCGAAAATTTCACCATCCGTGTGGATGGTTAACGGCGCATCCGCCTGGATAGAGGCGCGGTGCAACTTCCCCATGCGGATAGCCTTGAAGCCTTGGTGGGTGCCCCGCATGAATTCTGGCAACAAGCGCAACATCATCAAGCGAGAGACCTTGCGAACGGCAGCATAATCGAAGATGTCATCGTCGGGAGCTGCGTGGGGCGCAATCAAAAAGCCACCGCCTTCGCGCGGGCCGTTGCAAATGGTAAGCATGAGCGTTTTTTCATCCCAGCTCTCCTGGTCGCTGGTCATCACCATGCGGGGTGCAGCGTGGTTGAGCAGGATGGTCTGCAATACGGAAATCAGGTAAACCAGAAAGCCACGCAGATAAGTGAACTTGCGCGAGCGGATGGTTACCGTGGCATCGAAACCGATACCCAGCGTGTTATCCCAATATTCACTGCGCCCGCGATCGTCTTGCAGTAAACCAATGTCAATCGCACGCGGCTTGCCGGTGAAGATCTGGCGCAGCGCCGAAATGGGGGCAGGGGGCATGCCGATGGTGTGGGCAAAATCGTTGCCTGTCCCCAGCGGTATGACGCCCAGCACAGGCCGTTGCGCGGCGGGGACGCGCATCAAGCCATTGACTACCTCGTGCACGGTTCCGTCCCCGCCAGCGGCAATCACCAGTTGGTAACCGTCTTCGGCAGCCAGCTGGGCCAGCTCGCTGGCATGAGTCGGGTAGGCACTTCCGCTCCAATCCGCACCGCCAAATTCGTCGATCACGGGTCGCAAGTCGGCGGCAGAGCGCCAGGCGCGGCCCAAATCTGCGCTGGGATTGATGATGATCTTGGCGGTATGTCGCGGCATGGGTTAATAGCGTGCTTTCATCTCGGCGATGGGCAGCACGATCTGTCCTTCCTCAGGATAGCCCAACAAAGTGATCTCTGCGGGGTGGTGCGCCGCCAGCCAGGCAGTGTATGCGGCTGCCAGGGCATCCAGCTCGGCTGGCGTGTGTAGGAGCTCTTCTGGCAGCTTGCCTTGCAGCAAGCGGTGGCGGGTGATCTCTTCGAAAAAGCGCATCGGATCGGGCAGCTGCATACGCTTCTCATACAGCACAAGCTGGCGCTGCAGGCGACCCTCCAGGGATTGCTTGGGGAAAGGCAGCCTGCCCAGCCAGCAGGTGAAGCAGGCGTGTGGGTACACTTCCAGTGTTTGACGCTCAGCGTCTGCTGTTGGAAACGGCTGGTAACCAAATTTTTCCAATCGCTGGTAAAGCTGAAAACCGCTCTGCACCCAGTTGGGGCAATCGCCTGGGTTGGCATGAGTCTGCGGAATGCTGATGCCATGCTGGCGCAACTGGTACTCAGCCACTCTGAAGTTATTCCAGCGGCCTGGTCGGGGGGCGGGCACCAGTTGTTCTCGAATTTGGTCCTGATCCATCAATCCCTGGTTGGGGCGGCGCGGCGAGCTGATGGCAATGAATGCCTGGCGCTGCCCGGCGGCAAATGCCAGGATTTCATCCAGGTCGCCCTGCGAGAGCGCCAGCATTTCCAGGTTGTCATTCAGCGCGGCAAATACCATCGGCTTTTGACCGGCTGTCGGATCGACGCCAATATAAGTGAAGGCGGAAGAAAACATGCGTAGGCTGCCTGGTTTGATTGCTTATGAGTTTAGCGCAAAAGTGAGCAGCGCGCAACTCGAGTTTTAAGGGAATGAGGTGAGCTGCATGAAAAAATGCGCATGACCTGCGTGGGATTAGATAAATAGCTGCTCGCATGCTGTGGGCTCCCAAAACGACCGGGTAGGAGATTGTCACGACCAGCACAGTACGCCGGTTTCGCAATTCCAGCTAAGATCAAATCAGCGGGGCCGCGAGAGGGTTTTGACGAGAAGCCGCGCCTACGCTATACTATTAGTTGTCAACCCTGTTCAGAGTGAGCTGCTGGCTGCACGGGAATACCCGCCAGTCACGATTGATATGTCTACCAAACACTGATTTGCTGAGAAAATATAAAGGAGACCCAATATGACCGAGACCTTCAAGCTGACCTATGCTACCATGTTCAGCCCTCCACCTGAGCTGCACGATCGTTTCGATGAGGCCCTGGCAAAACTGAAGGGGGAGTTGGGTAAAGAGCATGCCATGTTGATCAACGGCAAGGATGTGTTCGCAGATGAGAAGTTTGAAGATCGCTCCCCTGCCAATACGGATATGGTGCTGGGCGTCTTTCAAAAAGGCAATGCCAGCCATGCCACGGCTGCGCTGGCAGCGGCGCGAAAGGCCTTCCCACTGTGGAGCGGTATGAAATGGCAGCAACGGGTAGCGCTGTTGAGGAAAGCTGCTGACCTGATCGACGAACGCATCTTTGCGATGGGCGCAGTCATGGCTATGGAGGTGGGCAAGAACCGTATGGAGTCGTTGGGTGATGTGGCGGAAACTGCCGATTTGATCCGCTATGCCTGCTACCAGATGGAAAAAAACGATGGCTTCATTGTTGAAATGGGACGCGACCCACTAGTGGGCTACACGGCCACCAACCTGTCAGTACTGCGACCGTACGGTGTGTGGCTGGTCATCAGCCCCTTCAACTTTCCCGCAGCCTTGACCGGAGGTCCCGCGGGGGCAGCTTTGGTGACTGGCAACACCCTCGTAATGAAACCTGCCACAGACACCCCGTACATTGTGCGTTTGCTGGCAGAATGCTTCCGCGATGCCGGCATACCCGATGGCGTATTCAATTACGTCACCGGACCGGGCAGCACGCTGGGGCAGGCGCTCATCGAAAGCCATGAGGTGGACGGCATAACCTTCACTGGCTCCTTCGACGTAGGAATGAAGATCTTCCGGGATTATGCTCAAGGCAACTATGTGCGCCCCATCATCCTGGAACTGGGCGGCAAGAATCCCGCCATCGTCTCGCGCAACGCGGATCTGGAGCGAGCAGCAGTCGGTATCGTGCGCTCTGCATTTGGCTTGCAGGGACAAAAATGCTCGGCCTGTTCGCGGGTCTATATCGAAGAACCCGTGTACGAGCCACTGGTTGCCCGCTTGGTTGAACTGACCAATAAGCTCACCATCGGGGATCCCACCGATCGCAACGTTTACCTGGGACCGGTGATCAACAGGAATTCTTTCCGCGATTTCCAGGCCTTTACCGAAGAGCTCTCCCAGGCTGGACGCTTCCTGACCGGAGGAAAAGTGCTGACAGAGGGCGAGTATAGCAAGGGCTACTTCTGCACTCCCACCCTGGTCGCTGATGTGCCGCTCGATCATCGCCTGTGGAAACACGAGATGTTCCTGCCAATTACCACTGTAGCGCCTGTGAAAAACCTATCCGAGGCGATGCAGTACGCCAATGACGTGAATTACGGCCTGACAGCCGGCTTCTACGGCAGCAAAGAAGAAGTGGGCTGGTTCTTCGAGAATATCCAGGCGGGCGTCACCTACGCCAACCGCCCTCAGGGCGCCACCACTGGCGCCTGGCCCGGCTTCCAGCCATTTGGTGGGTGGAAAGGCTCCGGCTCCAGCGGCAAGAATGCGGGTGGGCATTATTACCTGCCGCTGTATATGCACGAGCAGATCCAAACGCTGATCGATTGAAATCCGATTTCCGGGCATCCCTTCCTGCACATCCAGGCAGAAAGGGATGCCCTTTCCAACACTTACTGCACGGCAGGACCAGGCTTGTTCAGCGAAGAAATCAGTTTCAAGATCGGGCAATATCTGCTGTTTGTGGGCTTGATCATCTTGATCTTGTTCTTTGCTTCCGATCAGGCTGGCGATCCGATCTTTAGCCTGTTTTGTGTTGGAATTCTGTTGATACCTCTCGGCATTTATACAATGTTTCGCTTTCGCCAACCGCCAGCGCCCAGCGACCGCTTTTCGGCGGTGCGCAAGTGGCAGCAGGCGCGTAAGGCCGCAAAACAACGCCAGCGCGACAAAAAAGACGGTGAGCGAAAGGGCGAACGAGAAAAGGGTAGCTGATGCCAAGCGATAAATTAATGTCTCTCTCTGAAGCGGTGGCGCGCTTTGTGCAGGATGGCGATCTGGTGTACGTCGCTGGTTTCACACACATGATCCCATTCGCAGCCGGGCACGAGATTATTCGCCAGCGGCGCAAGAACCTGGTGCTGGCGCGCGCTACCCCAGACCTGATCTATGATCAGATGGTGGCGGCGGGTTGCGCCCGAAAAATCATTTTCTCCTACATGGGCAACCCGGGAGTCGGTTCGCTGCGCATCGTGCGCGCGGCATTGGAAGCGGGCGCCCTGGAATGGGAAGAATATTCCCATTTCGGAATGATCTCGCGTTTGCAGGCAGGCGCCACTGGCTTGCCCTTCATGCCGATGAACCCCACTGCGGCTGGAGACCTGGAGCGGTTCAATCCCAATCACCGCACGGTTACCGACCCCTATTCGGGGAAGCCGGTGGTTGTGGTGCCAGCACTGAAACCGGATGTTGCCATCGTGCATGTGCAGCGCGCAGACAACCAGGGCAATTCCCAAATCTGGGGCATCATCGGTGAGCAGAAAGAAGCCGCATTTGCCTCCAACCGCGTCATTGTGACCGCCGAAGAGATTGTGGATGAAGCGATCATCCGCTCCGACCCGAACCGCACGTTGATCCCCGGTTTCATCGTCGATGCGGTGTGCCATGTGCCCTACTGCTCGCACCCTTCCTACACTCAGGGTTATTACGATCGAGATAACGCATTTTACCTGGAGTGGGACCAGATCAGCCAGACGGCGCAGGGAGTGCAGGCTTACCTCGAAGAATGGGTGTACGGTGTGCCGGATCGGGCTGCCTACTGGGAAAAATTGGGCGAGGAAGTGCACGCACGCCTGAAAGTTGGCAGCCGCCCCAGCACGGTGGTGGACTACGGTCAGTATTGAGGTGCAGCCATGAGCCTGGAGTATAAAGCATCTGAATTGATGACCATCAACGCAGCCCGTTTGCTGCGCGATGGCGATGTGGTCTTCGTCGGTGTGGGCCTGCCAAACCTGGCTTGCAACCTGGCGCGCCGCACGCATGCCCCGAACCTGGTGATGATTTACGAAGCCGGGGTGATCGGCGCACAACCGTCGCGCTTGCCGCTCTCGATTGGAGACCCCACCCTGGTGAGCGGCTCCCTGTCGGTTTGCAGCATGTATGATATCTTCGCCTTCTACCTGCAGCGCGGCAACGTGGATGTGGGTTTCCTGGGCGGAGCGCAGATCGATCGCTTTGGCAATATCAACGCCACGGTGATCGGCGATTATCACCACCCGAAGGTGCGTTTGCCTGGCTCGGGCGGTTCAATGGAGATCGCCGCTTGGGCCAGCCGCTGTTACGTGATCACCCCTCACCAGAAACGGCGCTTTCCGGAGCGGGTGGACTTTCGCACTTCAGCCGGTTTCCTGGGCGGGCGGGCGGAAAGGGAGGCGGCGGGCTTGCGCGGCGCCGGACCCCAGGCAGTGGTCACAGACCTGGGTATTTTGGAGCCCGACGAAAACGGTGAGTTGATTCTGACCGCGCTGCATCCGGGCGTCAGTGTCGAGCAAGCGCGCGCCAACACCGGTTGGGATCTGAAGGTTGCCGCCAGCCTGCGAGAAACGGAACGGATCACTGCGATGGAACTGTCCATTCTCAGGGAGGAACTTGATCCGCAGGGCATCTATCTCTAGCCGGCGATCATGAATTTTTGGCTCGCACTCACCCCGATCGCTCTCATCCTGTTCCTGATGGTCGGGCTGCGCTGGGGAGCAGCTCGCGCCGGCGGCGCTGGTTACCTGGCTTCCTTCTTGATCGCCGCGCTCTCCTTTGGCGCGGGGACGCAACTGATCTCCCTGGCGCATGTCAAAGCGCTCCTGCTCAGCCTGGATGTGTTGCTGATCATTTGGGCAGCATTCCTGCTGTACCGCGTGGCGGACGAGGCTGGCGCTATCCAGACAATTGGTTCGGCTTTACCTCACCTGACTGCGGATCGCGGCATGCAAGCGCTGACCATTGGTTGGGTATTCGCTTCTTTCTTGCAAGGGGTGGGTGGATTTGGCGTGCCAGTGGCGGTTATCGCGCCGCTGCTGGTGGGGCTGGGTTTTTCGCCCCTGGCGGCGGTGGTCGTGCCTTCCATCGGTCACGGTTGGGCGGTGACGTTTGGCTCGCTGGGTTCCTCATTCAATGCTTTGATGGCTTCGACGAACCTGCCAGGTGAGGCACTGGCGCCAGCGGCGGCGTTTTTCTTGGGCGCTTCCAGCTTACTGGTAGGCTGGCAGGTGTTACACGCCGCTGAAGGCTGGCGCGCCGTCTGGCGACTCAGCCCTGCGGTGCTGGTGCTGGGCGTGGTGATGGGTGCCGTGCAGTATGGCGCGGCAGTCAGTGGGCTGTGGAATATCGCAGCGTTTCTGGGGGGCATGGCTGGACTGGCGGCCGCGTACCCGCTGGCGCGACGCTACAACGGCAGGATCGATCAGACTGGCAATGATCGCCTGGATCTCAAGAAACTGATGGTGGCAGTCTCGGGCTACTTCCTGCTGGTGGTCATTATCCTGGCTGTGCAGCTCATCCAACCCCTGCACAGTTTTTTGGGACAGGTGGTGTTGCGGGTGAACTTCCCCGAGACGGTCACTGCACTAGGTTATGTCACTCCCGCAGGAGATGGGCGCAATCTGACCATATTCCGGCACACCGGGGTAGTTCTGCTGTACGCAGCGGCCGCCGCTTACCTGATTTACCGGCAAGCGGGGCTTTATACGCCCGGCGCGATCGACCGCATCCTGGATGGCACCCTGCGACGAGTGATCTCTTCCAGCGTGAGCATCGTTTCGATGGTGACCATGGCGGTGATCATGGAAACCTCGGGAATGACCGACACGCTGGCGCGCGGTTTAGCGGACAGCGTCGGCGCGCTCTTCCCGCTGGTAGCGCCGTGGATCGGCGCACTGGGGGCTTTCATGACCGGCAGCAATACCAATTCGAATGTCGTGTTTGGCGCGCTGCAGTTGCGCACGGCAACCATTTTGGGATTGGAAGTCACCATCATCCTGGCAGGTCAAACGGCTGGCGCGGCGCTTGCCTCGGTCATGGCGCCGACGAAGGTTGTGGTGGGGGCGAGCACAGCCGGCATGGCGGGAAAAGAGGGCGATGTCATGCGCAGTTTGCTGATCTACACGGGTTCACTGGTGCTGCTGGTGAGCGCACTCACCCAGATTGGCGCGTGGCTGTCATGAGATTCCCTGCGGACGACGTTCGATGAAAGGCTGGCGGATCAAACCTGATGTTTGGGCTCAAACAGTGGATCAAAAAACATAAATTCCAATTTCACCTGGCCACCTTCCTGATGATCTCTTTGCCAGCCCTGGGGCTGTATTCAGCCGCGGTTTCTCATCAAGTTTATTTGCAATGGGCGCTGCTCGGGCTTGTGATTTTGGGCAACCTGGCGACGCTGCTCTCGGATTGACGAAAATGTGCTGAGGAGAGGTGATTACCCGTGGATCTTCAACGCTGCTACTATGAACGTTTCCAGTCGCCGCCGAAGCTGCTGGCGCAAGCTCCAGGTCGGGTGAACCTGCTGGGCGAGCATGTGGATTATAACCAGGGAGTGGTGCTGCCGGCCGCCATCGACCGTCGGGTGAGCCTGGCAGTTTCCCCTCGATCAGATGGGATCATCCAGCTTTATGCTCAAGACCTCGAGCAGGAAGTTGTTTTTAACCTGGAGGGTCTGGATAGTAAAAACACCCTGGATGGATCTCCCCTACCGGGGTGGGCGCATTACCCGGCTGGCGTGGCGTGGGCGTTGCAGCGTCGCGGCCTGCCATTGAGCGGACTGCAGGCTGTATTCACCTCAGATATCCCTATCGGCGCAGGGTTGAGCTCTTCGGCGGCTGTCGAGGTTGCTTTTGCGGCTGCCTGGCAGGCATTGGGTGGCTGGCAGCTCGACCGGTTGGAATTGGCGCAGATCTGCCAACAGGCAGAGAACCACTATGTGGGCGTGTCTTGCGGATTAATGGACCAGTTTGCCAGCGCCTGCGGTGTAGAGGGGCACGCTTTGCGCTTTGATACCCGCGACCTGAGTTGGATGCCATTGCCTTTATTGCCTGGCTCGGTGATTGTGATCGCCGATTCGTCTATCCGGCGCAGCCTGGCGCACTCGGCTTACAACGAGCGACGGGCAGCCTGCGAGCAGGCGGTGATGCTGCTGCGCAGGGTTTTGCCCGATATTCGATCCTTGCGCGATCTCACACCGCCAGTTTTTGCAGCCTACAAAGACTTGCTCCCGGATGATGTGCGCCCTCGCGCCGAGCATGTGGTGCGCGAGATCGCCCGCGTTGAATCGGCCGTCTCGGCATTGCGGCGTGCGGATGGGCGCGCATTTGGGGCATTGATGTACGCCGGGCATGCCAGTCTGCGTGATTTATTCGAGGTGAGCCTGCCCGAATTGGATGCTTTGGTTGAGATTGCCCGCGGCCTGCCAGGCTGCATCGGGGCGCGCCTCACCGGCGCTGGTTTTGGTGGTTGCACGGTGAATCTGGTCGAAGAGCAGCACGTGGATGGATTCGTGTCTGCCTTGAGCGAAGCCTATCGCGAGAAGTGCCATCGCAACGCCCGGGTATTTGCCTGTCGCGCCAGCCAGGGGGCTGGCTCAACCTGGTTATAGGCAGCCATCGGCAATCGCGCGAGCAAGGATCAACGAGTTGGTATGGAATTCTCACAAATTACGGACAGCCTGTTTATTGGCACCCCGCCTGGACGAGGCGATTTTGACCGGCTGAGAGCATTGGGGGTATCCCTGGTGGTCAATATGCGCCTGGGGCTTCCTCCAATAAAAGATGCTCACAACCCGCCGATGGAGGTTTTGTGGCTGCCGGTGTTTGATTCGCCCCTGTTTCCCATTCCGGTGCGGGTGCTGGCGCGCGGCGTTGCAGCCGCTTTGGCAGCGTTTCAAAGGGGCGGGAAAGTTTACACCCATTGTCATTGGGGCAGGCACCGCGGCGTGGCCATGGGAGCTGCCATACTCATCGCCCAGGGCTATTCAGCCGATCAGGCCATGGCGTTGATCAAAAAGCGCCGCCCGAACGCCGATCCGTATATCTGGTACATTCGCAGGGTGATCGAAAAGTACGCCCGCCGATACCCAGCCAATCATGGCGCTGAAGCTCCGCCAACTGAGCTGGGCTGACCGGCGATTCCCCAGATCCACACGCTGCCATCCAGGCTGCCGGTCGCCAGTCGCCGCCCATCCGGGCTGAAAGCTGCTGAGGTGATCGCCATACGTTGCCCTTGTAAGGTTGCCAGCAGGTTAACGCCAGGCGACTGCCAGATGCGAGCGGTTTTATCACCCCCGGCAGAGACCAGCAGCTCTCCAGAGGGATGGAAGCCAACCTGCCAGACCAATGCTGATGAGGTATTGGCTACTCCCTGATGACTCGCTGTCGCATAACTTTGTTCTGTTTGCCGCTCTCCGCTTTGCCAGTCAGAAAGATCCCAGATTTGAACCTGGTTGTTGACTTCCCCGGTTGCCAGCCAGCGCCCATCAGGGCTGATTGCCAGCGAATAGAACCAACCACTGCCGTACACCGTGAACGCAAAGCGTTCAGAGGTCACTTGCCGAAAACGCACCAGGTTGCCATTGGCCAGCCCGATAAACTCTCCGTCTGGGGTGAGGACAAATGAGGGCACCGCGAAGGTTCCGCCGATGATTTCACCCAGCTTTGCTCCGCTGGCGCTATCCCAGATGCGGCTGACTGCGTCGTTGCCAGAGCTTGCCAGCATGGCGCGGCGCGGGATGTAGGCGACGTGATTGGCGCCCTTAGCGTGAGCGCTGATATCCAGGCCGGGTTCTCCGGTGAGCGCATTCCAGGTGCGCACATGCCCATCGCGCCCGGCGCCTGCCAGCCAGGCGCCGGTTGGGTCGAATGCCAGGCTGCTATTCCACACCGGCGCGCTGATGGTGAGCTGCTTCTCGAGCGAATCTCCCTGGTAAATGAAGATCTTTTCGCCAGCGGCGATTGCCAGGCGCTGACCATCCGGCGACCAGGCCAACGCCAAGACAAGCTCCCAGGGAGAGAACTGAAGCGCCTGGGTGATGGTGATGGTGGATAAGTTTTCGGCGCGGATGATCGGCGGCGGAGGCGCTGGCTTGCCTGACTCGGCGGTGAGCGCAGGCTCAGCAGTCGCCGTGGGCGCTGGAAGCGAGGCAGCGAGAATGGGAGTGGCGGACCCGGGCGTTGGCGTCGTGTTTGCGGGCGGATGGGTAAGCGCCGGGTGGTCTGGTGTGGTTGGCGTTGGAGAGGCTGTCGCCGCCAGGCACCCGGGCAGACTGGCAAGCAGGCAGAGCATGGCAGTGAGCCGCAGATGGCGCTTTATGGGCGCACTCCCCACAAGCGGATGACCCCATCATACGAACCGGAAGCCAGCATGCTGCCGCCCGGTGAAAACGCCAGGCTTTCGACCGCGGCCTGGTGACCTTCCAATGTACGCAGCAGCAACCCGGTTTCGGCATCCCACAGGCGCACAACATGATCGACGTAGCTGTAGCCCGCTGCCAAAACTGTCCCATCGTTATTGAAAGCCAGGCTTTCCACCACGCCATCGGCTGGCAGCGTGCGCAGCAATTGGCCGGTCTGCGCATCCCAGATGCGTATGGCGCCGTCATAATGACCGCTGGCAATCCAGGCGCCATTCGGTGAATACTCCAGGCAGTTAACTGCGCCGGTGAAGGAGGTGTAAATGCTGCGCAGCAGCCGGCTGTCTCTCAAATTCCAAATTTTGATCGCAAATCGATCGGGGGAAGTGGCGACCTGCTGTCCGCTGGGCGAATAGGCGATTTCCAGCACGCTGCCGGTGCGCAAGGTTTGGGAGATCTCCCAGGTGAAGGTGTCCCAGATCAGGATGCGGTTGTCTGCAGCTTGCGGGCTGGTGAAGGCGGCGGCAAATGATTTTCCGGATGGCGCGTAGGCAACATTGCTCACTGCCTGATTTTCGCTGTAGAAGGCGCCCAGGGCTTCCCAATTGGCGGTGCGCCAGAATTCCACGCTGCCGCCGTAACCGTCTTCGTCTGAGCCAAAACGATAACCAGTTGCCAGGAAATCTCCCCTGGGATTGAAAGACAGGCTGAACAGATTGTCCTCGGTTTCAATCATGCGCAACCGTTGGTGTTGCAGCGGATCGTAGATATACAGTCCATCCAACCCGGCTACGGCCAGGACACTGCCGTCTGGCGACCAGGCCAGGTCGGTCAAGGTTTCTTGCGACCAGGCCGCCAGGCCGGATACCTGTTCAGCAGAGCGGTAGGTGATGGGCGACAGACTGCTGGGCAAAGGCGTGCCTGCCTCCGCCAGCAGCAGCGGGGTTGGAGAGGGCGTGATGGTTGGGGTATGGGTCGGCGTGGGGCTGGGCAGCGGCGTGGGGGTAGGGCTGGCAGTTGCGGTTGGCGTGGACGCCAGCGCCGTTGGCGTGAGTGTTACGGTCGGGGTTGGCTCTGGCGCGATGCCCCGGCAGCCTGTTACGCCTAGCGCCAGGCAGAAGAGCAGCGCCAACACGCCAGATCTACTACCAGGGAGTGCAAACCGGGGTTTCATAGGTGAACTGGCGATTCGCCAGCGGGTATTCGTTAGAGCAACCTGTGGAAGCGCCCATCGTCAACTGGTGCGTAGGCTGGCGATTCGCCAGCGGGTATTCGTTAAAGCAGCCTGTGGAAGCGCTCATTGTCAACTGGTGCGTAGGCTGGCGACCGTGACCCCATCGCCGCCCTCTTTCTCGCCGCCAGCCTGGAAGGAGCGCACGTGGGGATGCTGTTGCAAGGCTTCGCGCACCATCTGGCGCAGCCGCCCGGTGCCTTTGCCATGGATGATGCGCACCCAGGGCAGCCCAGCCGCGTAGGCGGAGTCCAGGTAACGGTCGAGCGAATCCCAGGCGTCGTCGGCGCGCATCCCACGCAGGTCCAGCTCGAGGCCAGGTGATGGGCTGAAAGTTACGCCTGTGGCAGGCCGTTCGGTTGGCGGTTCGAGCGCCTTGCGCCCGGCAGCGGCTGGCGGGGGAGCTGCGGGCGCGGTGAGCGGCGCGCCGGCCAGTTCCAGGTCGCTCAAACGCGCTCGCACGCGCAGCACACCGATCTGAACTTCTGCTTCTTCTTCCCCAATAGCGTTGACCACACCCTGGGCGTTCAAGCTGCGCAGGCGCACCTTATCTCCCAGGCGGATGGCGCGTCGCGGCGGGGCCCCCGGAACGAGCGGTGTGCGCCGCTCTTCTGGCGTTTCTACGCTCTCCTGGATAGCCTCGATCTGCTCCTCTACCGACTCAATGGCTTCCAGAGGCTGGCGCGCGCGCGCCAGCTCTTTGCGCAGGCGCTGAATCTCCCGCTCGACCTCCTCCAGCCGTTCCTGGGCTTCTCGGCGGGCGCTCTCCAGCAAAGAACGGCGCTCGTCTTCGATCGTTTCCAGGCGTTGCGCCAGCTCGCGCTGCAGCTTCTCCGCTTCTGTGCGCGCCTTTTCTGCCGCCATGCGGGCCTGGCGCGCCAGTTCACGCTGGTGGTGAATCTCGTCCAACAAATCCTCGGCGCGCAAGTCGGTGGGGCTGAGTTCGGAACGCGCGTCGGCAATGATTGCCTCGGGCATACCCAGGCGTTGGGCGATTGCCAGGGCATTGGAGCGGCCTGGGATGCCGATGGTCAGGCGGTAAGTGGGGCGGAGAGACTCCAGGTCAAACTCGACGCTGGCATTGACCACGCCGGGTGTGGAATGCGCATAGGCTTTCAATTCGGGGTGGTGGGTGGTCACCAGGGTGGTAATACCGCGTTCCATCAAGTGGGTCAGCAGGGCGCGGGCCAGCGCCGCCCCTTCCTGGGGATCGGTGCCAGCGCCCAGCTCGTCCAGTATCACCAGGCTGCGCCGGTCAGCGTTCTCCAGGATGCGGATGATGTTGGTGACGTGCCCAGAGAATGTCGACAAAGATTGCTCGATGGATTGTTCATCTCCGATGTCGGCGTAGATGTCATCAAAGACGCTCAATTGTGAGCCGCTGTGGGCAGGTATATGCAGTCCCGTTTGCGCCATCAGGCACAGCAGGCCGATGGTCTTGAGCGTGACCGTCTTTCCGCCGGTATTTGGACCAGTGATGACCAGCCCGTAGGTCTGGTCGTCCAGCTCGACATCGATTGGAACAACGGTCTTTGGGTCGAGGAGGGGATGGCGAGCCTGCACCAGGCGAATGACGCTGCCGGGATGACGGCTACCGCCCGTCTTGCGAAATGGCACCATGTTCGGTTCCGTCGCCGACAGATCATCGGCGTATTTTGCGCAAGCAAAGCACAAATCCAAATCGGCAATGCAGTCCAATGCCAGCAGCAGATCTTCAGCGCTGCGCCCCACCTGGAGGGAAAGCTCAGCCAGGATGCGCCTTTCTTCGTCGCGTTCAGCGAGCTGCATCTCGCGATACTGGTTGTTCAACTCGACCACCGCCAGCGGTTCAACGAAAAGCGTCGCGCCGGAAGAGGATTGGTCATGCACGATGGATTTGATGCGGCCTTTGAATTCGGCGCGCAATGGCAGCACATAACGTCCGTCCCGTTGGGTGATCAGCGCTTCTTGCAGGTAGGGTGTATTCTTCGGATCGCTGACCATGCGCTGCAGCTTGGCCATCAACCGGTCATGCGCAATGCGCATATCACGGCGGATGATCGCCAGCTTGGGTGAGGCGGAATCCAGAATCTCGCCGCGATCCGTGATGGCGCGACTGATGGCATCAATCAAACCGACGGGTACCGGTAATTGCTGGGCAATCTGGAAAAGGTTGGGAAACTGGCTTTCCAGCCGCTCGAAGGTGCGCACCAGGTTTCTTCCGGCGATCAAGGTGTACTTGATATCAAGCAAATCCGCGGGGAGCAGCACGCCGCCATGCCGCGCCAGGTCAATCGAGGCGCGAATATCACGCGCTCCCCCGATGGTCAGGTCTGGGCGTGTGAGCAGCATCTGGTGCGCTTCGCGGGTGCGCGCCTGGCGCTCCTGCACTTCCACCAGGTCATCGCTGGGCTGCAATTGCCGCGCTTTATCTGCCGAGGCCGCGAAAGCGCAGTAGGAAGCCAATCGCTCCAGAATTTTGGGGTATTCAAGGGTGTTCAGGGTTTTTGCATCCATCAGCGCGGGGAGTGTACCACAAAAAAGGATAAAAATGACGGGGTCCGTGCACGGGATCGTCACGAACCCCATCTTCCAGGCCTTGCCTGCCAACGATCAGGCTTTCGGTGGCAGGCTGTTTATGGGATGCTTGATGCGTTGTCGTCTGCTCTTCACATACCAGATGTGCGATAGGTTCTCCTATGGTGCTGGTGTTGCACGGATGGTTGGCTCTGCCGAAGTCGGCGCAGGTGTGAAGCGCAAGGTCGGCTCATCGTCGGCCGATTCTTCTGTTCTGGTGATACGATCTTCCTCGCTCACTGGCAGGACAGGTAGCGCCACCGATGACTCGGGCGTAGGTGTTGGGATCAACCAGGTGTCGGTGGTGTGGCAGTTGGAGCACTGGCCGCGTGGGTGTCCGGCGGGGCGAGCGTGGCAGGCTTTGCAGTTGGTGTAGGTGATGTGGTCGAAGGTGATGTCCAGCCAATCCTCGGTGCTGTGGCAGTCAGAGCACTGCCCAGGCCAGTGGTCCTCGGCTGCCTGGTGACAGGAGATGCAATCGAGGTAGTTGGTATGGTCGAAGTCGATGATGTTCCAGTCGATGGTGACGTGACAATCAGAGCATTGGCCGATGTAATGCTCAGGGGCGGCAATGTGGCAGGTAGCGCAGTCGGTGTAGTTGGTGTGATCGAATGAGACGACGTTCCAGTCTGCGGTGTTGTGGCAGTTCGAGCATTGGCCAATGTAGTGACCGGGTGTGGCGATGTGACAGGAGAGGCAGTCGGTGAAACCGGTGTGATCGAAGACGATCTGCTTCCAGGAGACGGGGGCGTGACAGTTGACGCAGGCGCCTGGGTAGTGTGCGGAGGGCGGGTTGTGGCAGGACTCGCACACCACATGACCCTCGTGAGAGAAGGAGATGCTGCTCCAGCGGGAGAAACCATGGC